>JBGAUL010000008.1:0-140150 GCA_044228685.1 Chlorobiota bacterium | reverse complement strand
TGAGAGCTGAAAATCAACCTTTTCTCTGATTGAATACTACTGAACTCAAAACTGCTGTCGATAACCGACGATACGGCAAGAACTATGTTCTTGAGCTTGTGATTTGCTTCGTGGCGACTCAAATCTGTGTACGAATTACGGATAAGTACGTATTGAAGCTAGTCAGAAAGTGGTTCTAAATTGAAACATCTGGGAGCAGAACTTCCAGATGAGTGCAGTGCATCGAGTGAAGGAGTCGGTTCGTATCTCTTCATTCACATGTGTACAACTTCAGGGAAACCGGCTGCAGTTAGTCTTAGTATAACAGCCGTCGCACCTTTTAAGATGTTCCTGGTGTGCTGAATCGTGGCGTTGGTGCCAAGTGGTATCAATTGCATTGTCAAATTCACCGCATATTCATTCGTATACTGGCTTTTTATGATGTTTCGATCCTTAGTAGTTCGATGTTCTTTGGTTCTAAGTCTCTTCGTGTCAGCGGCATTCATTGCCAAGGCCGACGACAATGTTGGTATTGGAACCGAAACACCTGATTCTTCTGCCATACTCGACATTGTGTCGCAGAATAAGGGTCTCTTAGTACCGAGACTATCTCAAGTACAGCGCGATGCCATAGTCTTGCCGGCAAAGAGCTTGCTTATTTTTAATGCCACAGCGAACAGCTTTGAGTATAATCGAGGCACCCCGCAGAATCCGATATGGTCGGGAATCTCCTCCGAACTCGCTTGGAATATCGGCGGTAATACTGGTCTGACTTCACTCAACTTTTTGGGAAGTCTTGACTCTAACGCCTTGATTTTTAAAACCAATGCGACTGAGCGTATGCGTCTCACAGCTGATGGAAAAGTGGGAATTGGCACGGCTAATCCACGAGCAGCTTTAGACCTCGCCGGAGATCTTCGTTTGAGTCAGACCACCGGAGCTTCATCGCTATCCTTCGTTAATCCTGCCGGAACTTTTGCGTCCAGCTTCAGCTCAGGCGAACAACTCAAGGACATCAAGTATCGTTGGCCTTTGATTGCTCCCAGTCAATCTCAGTACTTACAATCAGACTCTCTCGGCAACCTCACATGGAAATCTCTTATCGAGTTGCCTTCAGGTGGAACGAACATTAACTCAACATTGATCTGGAACGGAACGAACTGGGTAACAAACCCCGGCGTAACGATTAACAACAACACCGTTAACATCGGTGGAAAGAACCTACAAGGTTTTCTGAATCTTTACGACGGTGATACGAATTACGTAGACCTTCGTGTACAAAACCTCAATAACAATCGCGTGTACATCATCCCGGAAGTAGGCGATACAGCGTACTTCGTAATGACAAAGGGCGATCAAATTATCGGTGGTAACAAGTCATTTAGCTCAAGCGTGTCATTGCTTGGTGGTACGGATTTACGTTGGTACGAGCCAACAATCAACGGCAACAACTACGTTGCCTTCAAGGCTCCTGCACTTGCAAATGACGTGACCTACACACTACCGGCTGCTGACGGAAGCGCCGGACAAGTACTTAGCACAAACGGTTCAGGTGCAATGAGTTGGGTGAATGCAAATACCGGTGTGAGTGGAAGTGGTATCACAGGAAAGATTGCATACTGGACCTCACCGACATCCTTAGGCTCAACATCATTGTTGGCACTTGATACCGTCAATAACTTTCTTGGAATTGGAATTTCCAATCCGACTTCACGTCTCACAGTTAACAACGGAAACATAGCTGTTACCAACAACAACGGTACGGCGGGTGAGATTCGTTGGTACGAACCGTCTTCAGGTGGAAACAATTACATCTCTTTCAAAGCTCCATTGTTAGCAACAGATCTCAATTTCACATGGCCAAATTCGGGTGGAACCAATGGTCAGGTATTGGGCACTGACGGTAACGGCAACTTAAACTGGACAAATGCTTTAACGAATACAACCGGATGGTCAACAGGTGGTAATGCCGGAACATCAGCAGCTACAAACTTCATCGGTACAACGGATAATCAGCCTCTGGTTGTTCGTGCCAACAACGCCGAAGTCATGCGTTTCAACGCAAACGGAAACATTGGTATCGGCACTCAAAATCCGGGACAAAAACTCGCTGTTGAAGGTAGTCTTGGAATTCTCGAAGGAGGAAATTCTCCAACATTCCATACCATTTTCAAGGGTGCGGATCAATCGGCTGATGTGAACTATACTCTACCGGCAAATCAAGGCGCAGCAAACACCGTTCTTTCGAACGATGGTGCTGGCAACCTCGGTTGGAACACAATCTCAGCTTTGGGTGGTGTAGGTGGAACAGGAACTACCGGAACATTAGCGTTCTGGAGTTCAACAACCAACCTCTCGAATTCAACTCTCTTGAGTTTCAATTCAACAACCAATAACCTTGGTATTGGAACCTCAAATCCGGGTTCACGTCTGGAAGTAAGCAATGGCAATCTTAGTCTGACGAACAACAATAACATCGCTTCAGAATTGCGTTGGTACGAACCATCAGGTGCGGGTAACAATTACACAGCATTTCGTGCACAAGCGCAAGCTGCCAATTTGACCTATACATGGCCGGCAGCATCAGGTAGCAACGGACAATTCCTAAGCTGGAATGCGGGTGATACCTTAAGCTGGACCGGAGTCAATACTCTTGCATGGGCTTTGAACGGAAACAGCGGTACTAATCCAAATTCACCAAACCTGAATTTCCTTGGAACCACCGACAATCAATCCATGGCTTTCCGCACGAACAATCTCGAGCGCATTCGCTTGCGTAGTGATGGAGGAATTGTGATGGGTGCAAACACCAATCTGAATAACTCCTATGGAAAGATCCAAATCAACGACAACTCCACATCGAACAATTATGCAGCTCTTGGTATCGTTTCCGGTGGCGTCGTTGGTGGTGCAAATACAGTCACGATGGCATTGCAAGCTTCAAAGCAAACGACCTCAACCACAAACGTTGCAGGATACTTTATCGCTTCATCCGGTTCAAACAACTATGGTGTTGTGGTTGGTAATGGCGGCGATGTTTATCTGGGTCAAGTTGATTCTCTTACACCTCCGGCACTTCGCAATTCAATTCTTGCAAATGGCAATCCGAACCGCACCTATGCACACCATCTTAACCTGAGCGGTGAGTTGGTTACATCGCAACAAAGTGGTGGATTCGGTCCGGGCAACGTAGGTCAAATTTTAATTTCCCAAGGCTCTTCATCTGCACCGCAATGGGCAAGTCCTGCACAAGTGCTCGGTAACACTGTTTGGGCGCAAGGCGGCAATTCTATCGCTACTGAGCAAGGCTTGGGTACGACCTCAAATACAGCTTTACCGATCGTGACCAATGGCGCTGAGCGCATGCGCGTCACAGCTGATGGTCGTGTGGGAATTGGCACCAATGCTCCTGCTGCTTCTGCACAAACAGACATTTTCTCGACTTCAAAAGGTATCCTGATCCCACGTATGAGCTCAGCTCAGCGCGATGCGATCGCTTCACCGGCAGAAGGACTTATGGTATTCGTCACAACTTCAAGCGAAGAAGGATTCTGGTATCACGATGCAACACGCTGGTTGCCACTTTCTTCATCGGTGAGCGCTAACTCGACAGTTGTGGTAAAGCGTAAATCATCAGATCAGAGCATTGCTAACAGTACCGCTCTTCAGGATGATTCTGATATGGGAATGACCCTCGGTGCAAACCAAGTGTATGAGATCGATGGTATGGTTGAATTCTCATCGGCAAGTGTTGATCCCGATGCAGCATTTGGATTCAGTAATCCAAGTGGCGCTACGGTGAACATCAGTTATACCGCAACCAACGGTTCACCGACAAGCTTTACGTCTGGTGTGAACACAGGAGTTACAAGCTCCAGTGTTGAAGTTGGTGCAGGACAAATCTCGGTTGTTCACCTTCATGGTATCGTTGAGATGGGTTCAAGTGCAAGTGACTTCCGTCTCAAATGGGCACAAAACAGTTCGAGTATCAACTCTACAACTCTGAAGAAGAATTCGTATTTGAAGTTTACTCGTGTTCAATAAGACAGTTTGTGTTGAAAGACACGAGAAGGTCAGCGTTGGACAAAAGGTTTTTCAGTGTTTATACGCATTGAGCACCGCAGTTTACTGGATGTAGTTTATATCAATACAGGATGCAACGATGAAGCAAACGATGGCACATACAATGAGTTTCACGCGAGCAATCAAGATGACACTGGTGCTTTGCGCACTGTTCGTCGCGGTTGGGACTGCGAATGCTCAAACCCTGACAAATAAGGGCACATTGATCTATATGGCTCCAAAGGCTGTGTTGACCTGTTGTGGCACCTTTAACGTCAATTCGAACGGAATGGTCGTAGCAGAGGATAGCTCGCGACTCATAGTAAAAGGCACACTAAACGTGAGTAACGGAAGTGTAAGCTTAAACAAAGCAAGTACTGCAACGGTAAGCCAAGACTTGGTCACCGGCGGAACCTGCGGAACACCGACAGGCACCGTCCTTCGTAAAAGTCCGGGCGTCCTTGTCGTTGATGGTTTTGTGAATAACAAGGGAATGCTCACAAACTTTTCTCTTGTGCAAATAGGCAAAGACCTCAATAACGATGGTGAACTGAATAATCAGAGTTCATCAACGATTGAGATTGGACCCTAAGAATAGACATTTTCACCAGCGCGTCGATTGTTGTTGGATCGATTCGCGTAGACCTGTTTACACTGTACTACTCCATGAATCTTCGCAAACTCGCGGTTGTCGGTCTGACGCTTAGCACTTTACTCAGCTGCGTTACGGACACTACCGCTCAAAATCTTAACAATGGTAATTGTGGTCAGATCACAAATGCCGGTACGATACGCTTTCGTAGTCGTGATGCTCGTTTCTCAAACAGCAACACGCCATCACGAGTGAACAATAACAATGGTGTTATTGAATTTCGTGGTATCCAAAGTCTGTTTACCGGTCCGCTCGCGCTCGGTGCTAACGCTACGGCTCGCATCGGCGGCTTGGTTCTTTGGTCTGCTATTGTTCCTCAACAGTATGTTCAGCCACGCTTTTACACCAATCTTGGTATAAGTGGTGGTACGAAATTTCTCTCTGACAGCACCTTCATCGGCGGTCAGTACCAGATTGCAAACGGCACAGGAAATCGTAGCTATACCGGCGTGTTGTACTATGACGGAACGATTCCCCAAACAGTCGTTGCAGAACACGGCGTCAATTCTTACGATGCACTCGAGCTTCGCAATGCAGCTTTAAACTCTGCAAAAATTCTCCGTGGTGATACCGCAACCGTTCGTACAGAATTCACGAATCACTCTTCGAATAGCGGTGGCTTTGTTATCAATAACAAAGGTGTGCTGAATATTCTGGCTTCCGGTCGTTCGCAAGCTCCCCTCAACGTTGATGGAAACGGTAGCAGTATTGAAGTTCGAAACGACGAAGCACATTTCTTCCTTGGAAACAATTCCACGATGCAGAGCCTTAATGGCGGTAGCGTGAACGTGTTCAGTCAGTATCGTCCTGCAGCACTTGTAGTACCAATCGGCGCGACATTTCGTGTTGTAGGCTCTGCAAACGACGGACAGTTCCACTTAGGTGCCTTCGCGGCGATGAACGTAGGTGGTCAGTACCTCAACACGTCACGCACGCTGCTTAATGCTTTCTACGAGTGCAGTTCTATCGTGCGCTACATCGCGGTCACGAACGACCAGATCATGCAAGCAAGTGCTGAGCCGGCAACACACCGTTACGGAGTTCTTGAGACTCTTGGCGGATCAAAAGTGGCCAATGGTGACGTGCATGTGGGCTGTGGTGTACACATCAACACGGGATCGACTCCGCACATCGTTCGCATGGACAATAATCGCAAGCTGGTCATCCATAACGAGAATTCATCACTTACTCCGGTGCTCTACGATTCAAGTATGAGTGACTGCCTTAGTGCATCCGAAGTGATTGGTACAGTTGAACAACGCCTCCCGTCAAGATTGAACCAAGAATGGGTTGTGTTCAACAATCGCATGACCCGTATCCGCTTTGCCGATAGTGTTGTTTATCCTGAACGTTTCGCAATCAATGCTCAAGCGCTGGGCTTTCCAAACAACTTCGATGCAAATAGAGATGTACGCAGAAAATTGACAGTTCAGTACACATCACCTCGCAACGGAAATCTTGCTTGGAACGCGACTGTTCGCGCTGCATTCCGTCAGATCGAGTGTGCTCAACTCAGAAGCAGTGGAAACCTGAGCGGCGTGCGCAGCTATGATGATCCGAGCGCAAACACAGTTCGTAAAATCGGTGACTACTACAGTCGTTCGCTTGATAGCACATGCGCCTTCAATTGGTTGGAAGCGCAGCACATTAGTTCAACTGGACCAAACCAATTGACCAATGGAGCAGACTTCCTCTTGCGCAGTGCTCCGGCTTTGATCAGCTCAGTGCGGAGCGGTCGTTGGTCGAACCCCGCAACCTGGTCTGATGGTTCCGAACCTATGCCTTTTGACTCTGTTATCATTAACCACAACGTATGGGCTGGCTTTGTACGTCCGCAATCCAATGGTTGGGACGGATTTGTGAGCCCGGAACGCTATCCAAACGCACTTTGTAGCAGCGTTCGAATTGCAACCCCGGATAGTTCTCGCACGACGGCTGCGCTAGTCTTTGGACTTGATAAAACAGCTCCGGCAAACAGTGGTTTGTTCCGCTTTGGCAATACGTCAAACCTTGCTTCAACCCTTCCGGGAAGAGGAGCGACGATGCGAATTATTGAATGTAACAGTGGTGAGATGGCTGGTACAAGTATTAGAGATTTCAATGAGTTCGCGAATGTAGCTACAACAAGAAATGCTCCACTTCACGGACTGGTGATTTTCACGGTAGATGGCAAAGTTCAGCCCAAGATTCACGTAAATACACTCGATAACCAGGGCTGGATACAAAATGGTTCAGAATTGGAAGTCGGCGACTAAGCTCTTGGGTGAAAGTCCGTAGTTCTTGGTATTTCCAGGACTTCTGGCTTAGCTACATTCAGATTCTGTACAAAGTGACGAAAATTGATTCAAACTGTGTTCGACCAATGGCATAAGCCGGGTTAGAGCGCCGAAATGACGAGAAGAATATGCAACTGAGAAAGACTTCAGTATTCATTATCCTGCTAGCAATGCTGGCCAGTGGTGGTGCTATGGCTCAAGACATGAGCAATAGCTCCTGCGGCCGTATTGAGAACAACGGACGTATCAGCGTCAAAGGAAATATACAGAGCGTCTTAGGTGCACGTATCGAGAACAAAGAAGGCGTATTGGTCTGCGGAGGAAACACCGAGATCCGTCAGACAGAAATCTTGGGTCACGTCGAGTATATCGAAGACGCGAACAACACCCAATTGGTTCCTCAGATCCGTCACTCCATCGTCCTATTTCGCGGACATAGTCCGAAACTCTTCGACACAAGCTATTCAGGCGGACTCTTTGTCAGCGTGGATACCATGACAACCCGCACGGAAGTTGACCTACGCATTCATCCACGTTATCCGCTCATTTCACATGGACGATTGACGCATGATGGATCGGTCAACGACAAGGGACCGGATGCATCGATCATCCTTCAAGGTCTTCGTTCGCAGAGTATTGACGGTCAAGGTCGTTATAAGACACTCGAACTCGACAATACCAACGACGTTTATGTGATCAACAAGGGTGGATTTGCGGTAGAGAACAATCTCTATCTCCATCGTGGTGTGTTTCACAATTCAACTGCAAACAACGTAGTTCTGACATCTAACTCGATGGTCACCCGCAGTGACGAATCCAGTATGGATGAACATCCGGAACACACAAAGCGCTATTCGCTGAAGTATGTAGGTGAGCGAGAAATCGTCAGTGCTAAAGAAGTGCCGGCAGATTCTCTCACCGTTAAAACCATGACGGTTCTCAATACCGGTGGTTTGCGCATGGCGACTGATATTCAAGTCAATGATTCTTTGGTTGTTGGTCGTGATTCCACTGCAATCGCAATTCGTACAGACCTCGATGATGCAAATCGTCATGTTCTTTCGTTTGCCCCAAGCAGCGGCGATCCGATCTACGTCAGTGGTCGTTCAGAAGTCATTGGTTCTCTTCGTCGTCTCGGTCTGCGAGCAGGGAATCAACCAATGGTCTTCAACAATCGTCACACCGCCTTGAGTTTCGCAAACCAAAGCGCGTTTAATGGTGCTCAAGACTTAGTTCTTGACAGTCGTCCAACGACATTCCCAACGCAAGCAAAAGGTACAGAAAAAGTACAACGTCGTTTGATTCTCAGTGCACACGATACAAGCGGTCAAGAAGTGAATTCAGGTTTGAATTTCCGCTTTGCCTATGCATGGATTGATGAGACTGCACGTCCAAGCGTCAACGAATCCAACGGACTCGACGTTCGCAGCGTGATTCTTCAGCGCTGGGATGACAAGAAGTGGGCGAACATCAAGACCTCACGTACTCCAGCACAGCGCGATGCCGATAACTGGGCATTCTCCTTTGCCGATTCTGTGACACGCACCGGTTACTTCGCAATCGGTCTACCAACTCCGGTTCCACCGGTCTTGATTACGCGCGTGTTGATGGAAGGACCGTATCGCAATGGCACTATGGCCACCGATTTGGTGCAGCGCAATCTGATGCCAATCGTTCCTCCGGATATGTTCCCATACAATCTGGATCCGCTTCGACTCCAAGACACTATGGCAATCTTTGCTCCAAACGTTGTGGATTGGATCGTTATTGAATTGCGTCGTGATATTAGTTCTAAAGCTGACTTCGTAAAGACAGGTTTACTCTTGAGCGATGGTTCGATTGTGAATCCGGATGGCAAGGGTCAAATCACATTCCCTGATACTTTGAAATCTCGCGACTATTACGTGGTCATTCATCACCGCAATCACTTGTCAGTCATGACTTCACAGCGCTGGCACCTGGTTGACGAAGATGACGCAACAGCATCGACTTTGGATCTTACGGATGGTCTCCGCATTCTTGGCGGACCTTCAGCTCTGCGTCCGGTGTGCTTTAGCAATGGTCAACCGACTGTCTATGCAATGGTTGCCGGCGACGTAAACGGCGATGGTGTAATTGATGACCGTGATCGTACTGATTACGACACCATCTACAACCAACGCGACTCAGAATTGTACTTAAACAGTGATACCGATCTCAGTGGTATTGTGAATACTCGCGACTTGAATCGTACGTGGAATAATCGTACACGTCGTTCCAATGTTCCAAGACCTTAACAGAAGACCAGACAATGACGAAGATTCATCGCATATCATCTAGTACTCATCGCCTCCTCGTCGCTTTGACGTTGTGTGCTTTGCTGTTCAGCAGCGAAGAACTCTGGTCGCAGGCTCGTACGCCGGAGTATATCTCTCGCGTGACCATTAACAACGTCACACAGACAAACAATAACGAAATCGAATTCGATCTCTTTGTATGTCGGACATCAAACTCATGGGAACGATGGGCAAACGGAACCTTCCAACTCAAATTGGTTGGCGTTCGTGATGATGAGTACAACTCTTCAAAGATGACTGTCAATCTTGTACCTGGTACGTCTGGATTGGAATTGCAGAACTACAAGAATGGTGTTCTAACACGCTATGCCGTTACACCGCGAATTTTCCCAGGTCGCATTTCTATTACGGTTGCAGGCCCTGATGAATTCGCCGATTGCGAGTTCGTTCCACGTAATGACTCCATGCGTATTGGTCGCTTTCACGTAGCAATGCTTGACAGCACTCGTCTTCGTGATACGCTGACTTGGGCAACGCCAATTGAGTACTATCAAGCAAATGCTTATAAAGTTGAAGTAGATAGTGTCCTCAATTCAATGACACTTTTCAATGCAAATGACAATGTAGAAATGCGTGATTTGCCATGCGATGCTGACAGTGAGAATGTCACAGTCCGTCGCGACACATTCACGATCGCAGCTCGTCCACCGCGCTGTATGGCAATTGACTCGCTCACTGCTTTTTACATCGGCAATCGACTAGTACATCTCGGTTGGAGAACGACCTGCGAGCAAGCTGTTCAAGGTTACATTCTTCGTCGCCGTGTGAAATCCGGTCTGTGTTTGGATCCAAGCCAACTTGAATTCCACGAGATCCGTCGCTTTGGTAATCCTTTCGATCCTGAAATGTTCTCCAAGGGCAGTAGCACCTTGGGCTTCCAATATGATTTATCAGTCCCGGATACAACCCAGTTCCGTGACCTTGTTTATGAATATGAATTGTCAGGTGTGTTCTTTGACGGAGAACGTCGTTATCTCGACACCGCTGAAGTCTACGTTCCAAACTCTGTAATTCTCAAGGCAGCCATTTTCCCGAATCCGGTTACGGATAGCGCGACGATTCGATACATGGTTGAGGACGGAGTGCGCATCACGGCGAAGGTTTATGACGTGACGGGTAAGGAACTCCAGACATTGATGGATAAGAAAGTTCACAATCGTCGTGTAACAACCAAGTCGTGGTTGGATGCACGAGGAGAAGATACGTACAGCGTCGGTTGGTCAAGACCTGACCAAGCAGCTCAAGGATCATACTTTGTAGTATTTACAGCGTATCCAATTGACGATACGAGCATAGAAATGTCAAGAGCCGTGGTGAAAATCATGCTCTTGCGATAACGAACGAAACGAGATCACTTTCATGCGAAGCATTCGCACATATTATACACTCATACTCATCTTCTGCACGCTGTGTGTAACAGGCACTTCAATGCTTGCTCAGGATGCGCATGGAGTCATGACGATTCGCCTTGTCAATCGCGATGGAGATACCGTCGTGTACAAGCGCTCGCCCTCTGACTGGCGCATTGGTCCGGCAATCAGCGGAACACTCCATTATCACTTCGGTAAGCTGGTTATGCCGGTAAATCCGCAGTATGATTGCGATGGATTCTACATCCTCGATGGCGGCGAGATGGGTGGCGGCGGAATCAGTGGCGGAGTTCAGTTCACATATCAACCGGTAGGTGAGCGTTGGGGTTTGACCTTCCTAGGCAATATTGTTGACTATCGCTCAACAACGACCTACACACGTATTCCGGGCGCTCCAATTAGTCCGAGCTATGTTGCTGATAACACCATCATCTCCAAGGTCTCTGTTGGCTACGTCAGTTTTATGCCGCAGGCTCGCTATAACATTGCAGCTTATCCTGGCTTACACGTGACCATTGGTGCAGACATTGATGTGAAAGTATCGCAATCAATGCAGCGCTGGACAACGCACTATGATCTTGAACAAGTAGCAGTCGTTCGCAACATTCCTTTCGAAGCAGATAATCTTCGTCTTGGCGGTTCATTTGGAGCTGGCTGGGACATGTTCGCAGGTGTGTTGGGATCGTATCGCATGACCCTTACGCCGTTTGCGGCTTTGCACCTCGGTTCGAACATTTATTCAAAGAATGGCTCAAACTGGAATTCTGCTTACGGTCAGTTTGGTGTAGCCTTAGCCTTTAGCGAAGATGTGATCACCGAAGAAACAGTCAAGCGTGACATTCAAGCAACACCGCCGCAAGTTCCGGTTGTTGTGCGTGCTGATGAGCGTTTGGATATCGTGATGCCGGAGAGCAGAGGACTCAACATCGAGATGTTGCAGCCACCAAGTACGCCAAGTGTTGCTGATGCTCAGCCAGATGCATCGAAGACGCAAAACCCGACTCAGACAGCCACTCCGGTTAATAAGATTCCGTTCACGGGTCGTATTAGCCCGAACTCAATGCAGATGTTCAGCAACTACAACAATCCGCTGGACACGGCTCTCAGTCCCAAACTCAAGGGATATCTCGATGCTATTGCTGACTACTTGAGAAAGAACCCAACCGCAGAGGTTCGTATTGTTGGTCATGCCGACAACTTCGGTGGTACACCAACAGAAACCCAACGAGTATCCGACGAACGTGCGCTGCAGGTTGTACGCTACTTGATTCGTCAGGGTATTTCACGTGATCGTCTCTTAGCTTCCGGTATGGGCGCTCGTACGCCAATTCAGAACAACCGAACCCAGCAGGGACGTGCGGCTAACCGTCGTGTAGAAATCACGATCGTCCAATAGCCCCACATTAAGGCTCGAAATCGATTTATTTAAAACTGCACCTCCGGTGCAGTTTTTTTTTGTGGAAAAATTTCTTCACTTCGCTCTGTAGAGGTCGATATATGCAGCATAGTGTCTGAACTATGTTAAGCGACCCATGTATACTGCACAATCTGTAGACCACGATCCAACGACCAAATCTTTGATGAGGAGAATTCCGATTCGCCGTTTGGTTTTACCATTCATTGTTTTAGTGATTGGCGTGGGTTTAAGCATCACAGCCAAAAAGCTCGTGGATTATAAAGTCCAGGCTGATCTTCAGATGGAGTTCGACAAGTCAGTGAATTCGCTGTACAGTCGTGCTCAATCTGGCTTCAGCAAACAGGAGCAGGTGCTGCACAACCTCGATGGCTTGTTCAAAGCCAGCGTGCAGGTCGTACGTGACGTGTTTGAGCTCTATAGCACCATCCCTGCAAACTCTGAGCCCGGCATTTTGAGTATTGCCTATGCCAATCGTGTATCGCAATCTCAACTCTCTGATCTTGTGCTCTACAACAAGAGCGAAGGATACATGAACTATCAGGTTCATCCACTTGGTCAGCGCTCGGTCTATGAACCGGTTTCGTATGTGGTTCCTGCTGATAGGAACAAACACATTTGTGGTCTTGATCTTTTGTCCAATCCCTACTTCGCAGATGCAATTCTTCGCGCGCATGCAAACAACAGATTTGCAGCAACGCCGACATTCAAGTTCCGCGGCGGCGATACATCGAGTTTGGTTTTGATGAAGGCGGTTGAGAAGAAGAAGTCAGCTTCGGCTATGTCTTCAGAGGCAGACATGCTCATGAGCAAAGCAGGTGATCGCTTCGACGGAATTGTGTACGTCGAGTTAGACGTAAAAGCCTTCATGCATGGAATCATTGGTGACACGGTAGGTAGTGATAAGAATATTGTGTACGAATTCAAAACCGCTGACCTGAACGGTCAGGCGCAAAGCGTGTATCAGTCACCAAACTATGCTAGTTCTCTGTCAAGTCCGGCGCTGCTCTCAACAGAGCGCACGTTTGGATTTGGTGACAAGAGTTACATCGTCAGCTTCCGCAACTCTCCTAGTCTTGGAAATGGTTTCCAATCAAATCTTGGATGGATTACTCTTGCTTCAGGTTTGCTTCTGAGCTTGGCTTTGTTTGGATTCCTGTTCTCAGTCGTGTCCAGTCATCACCGCGCAATGCAATTGGCTGACAACATCACCGCACGCAACCGTCGTATCCTTGAGCTCTCACGCGATATCATCGCTACCATGAGTCAACAAGGTGTATGGCAAGCAGTGAATCCTGCGGTGTACACCATCTTAGGTTATGAAACCGAGGAATTCGAGAACAGACATATCTCTCAGTTCTTCGTTAACAACGCTGAGTTTGAAACGCTGTTGCCGCAGCTACTTACATCAGATACAGAACGTGACGTAAACTTTGACGTTGCAATGAAAACTAAGAGCGGGGAAGTCCGTTGGATTAGCTGGTGCTTTACATCCGTCCCCTCAGAACAAAACATCTACTGCAATGGTCGCGACATCACCGATGCTCGTGCAGCAGAAGAACAAATCAAATTGAAATCAAAGCAACTTGCAATTGCCGAACAACAAGCGGTTGAAGCGAGTGAATTCAAATCAACATTCATGATCAAGCTCACTGATCGTGTGCGTGGATCTTTGGCAGATTCTTTGATGAATCTGCATAAGATTTCTTCGAATATGGATTTCACCGACGACAATCAATTGCAGTTCTTGAAACTCGCAAATCAGAGCTCGGATCAGCTGTACAACATCGTGAGTGACTTGCTGGAAGTTGCTAGAGGTACTGCAGGTTCATTTGATCAGCACTGTGCGACAGTTATTCAGTGCTTGCAGCAAACCCAGCATAACTTGCGCGAACAATCAAGCGCACGTGCGGCATCGATTATTACTACAGGCTTGCAATCAGATCAAGCAGTAGCAGTAGATCCTGAAATTCTCTCAACTGCATTTACGAATGTAATTGCGGCATTGAGTGAGGGATCAGTCGCACCGACCGTTGAAGTTGTTGCGGAAGAGAATACTGTAGAAGGTGTGCTTGAATTACAATTGCTCGCTCCGGCTAATGAGCATGTATCATCGATGATCGAGCAGTACAACTCGTCACTCAACAATCTGATTGACGATTTGCATCTGGATCAGGACAACATCATGTTCCGATTAGGCGTTGCTGCATCGCAATTCCGTCGTATGAACTGCAGCGTCTCAATTGCATCCCTTGGCGTGGATGGAAACGTCGTTCTTCTTACGATTCCGGCTGTCAAGGCAATTTCAACTACACGTCAGCGCATTGCAGAGTATCACTAAGCTCTGCTTTATGCGCGGTGAACAAGTTCGACCATGTCTCGAACTGCGGTAGGTAATCCGACCATCATCGCACGCGCCATCAGAGCGTGACCTATACTCACTTCAACGATTGAAGGAATACTTACGATTGGACTAATGTTCACATAGTTCAATCCGTGTCCGGCAGTAACGCGTAGTCCTTCTGCATGGGCATAGTTTGCCGCCCTCACTATCTCAATCAAAGTCCTTTCGATATCCTCAGCATTGCGCGCATTTGCGTAGCCACCCGTGTGTAACTCAACAATCTCAGCACCGGTTTGTAAGACTGCATCCAATTGCTCAACCGTTGGATCTACGAAGAAACTGACCTCGATACCGGCTTGATGCATACGATCAACCAAGTCGGCATAGCGATCTGGATCTGCTGCTACATTCAAACCACCTTCAGTAGTTAACTCTTCACGTTTCTCAGGGACTATCGTCACTAAGTCCGGAAGCGTCTCCAATGCAATTGCAATGATCTCATCACTAGCCGCCATTTCCAAGTCGAGCTTGGTTTGAACGACTTCACGAAGCAGACGGAGGTCACGGTCGTTGACGTGACGACGATCCTCTCGCAAATGACAAACGATGCCCACCGCGCCATGAAGTTCGGCAGTCAAGGCAGCCGTCACCGGATCCGGCTCGGTCCCACCTCGCGCTTCACGAAGTGTTGCAATGTGATCGATATTGACGGCGAGTTCAGCCATGGTTTTTCGCGTTAGAATGAAGAGCAGGACGAAAATACTCAGTAGCACAAAGAGATTCTTGACCAATTCCTCCACGAATGCTTATATTTGGAATAAATCCAAATAAGAACATGGTACAGAGTATACACGAATTGAAGGCTGGTACCACCGCCCGGGTGGTCGGATACAGTACAGACAACGATTTTACGCGTCGTTTGTGCGAAATGGGCTTCGTTCCTGGCACGACATTCACCTTTGTGCGTCGTGCTCTACTCCGCGGACCAATCGAAATCAGCTTTGGTCAATCGCGTATCGCCATGCGTCCTCTTCACAATGTTGACATTCAGGTAGAAACTCTGGCCTGACGCAGATCACGATTATCTCACATCTGCTCATCAATGTCAACTACTTCACCGTCAGAAGTTCATACGATAAGCCTCGTAGGTACACCTAACAGCGGCAAATCAACGCTTTTTAACCGTTTAACCGGATTACGTCAGAAAGTTGGCAACTTTCCGGGTGTAACTGTTGAACCAAAGCGGGGAACGGTTGTGTCGCAAGGACGGAGTCTGGAACTCATCGATGTACCTGGACTCTACTCACTGCAGCCTCGATCCGCCGACGAAGAATTCAGCGTGCAAGTCTTGCGCGCAGAGTCTAAAAAGATGGCTCGTCCGGATGCCTGTGTATTTGTCATCGACGGTACGAATCTCGAGAAGGGCCTTAGTCTCTTCGCACAGTACGCAAAGCTCCAGCTGCCATCTCTTGTCGTCGTGACGATGATTGACGCTCTCAAGGCACAGGGAACGGTATTAGATGACATTCTCCTTCAACGCAAGCTAGGCGTCAATGTGCTCACCGTCGTTGGATCAAAGGGAACCGGCGTCGAGGAGTTGCGGGAGAGTTTGGCTCAGAGCAACGTGTTTCGAATTCCGAAGAATATTGAGAATCTTGACTCTATTGAAGCACAAGTTCAGTGGGCCCGTGATATCACGAGCATTGTCTTGAACAATCAAACACACGACGTCCTCACAACCAAGCTCGATGCGTGGCTACTTCATCCGGTAGCCGGATATGCGACGTTTTTTGCCGTGATGGCTTTGTTCTTTGTGGCAATATTCTCCTGGGCTGAGCCCGTCATGAGTTTAATCGAACGTGGCGTCAGTGCAGTACAGTCGGAATTCGCAGCACTGATTCCCAATGAGCTGCTCCAAGATTTTGTTTGTAGGGGAGTGTTGGCCGGTGTTGGATCGGTCGTAATATTCTTGCCCCAGATCGTTCTGTTGATGGTCTTTGTTACTGTACTCGAAGACTGTGGCTATCTAGCCCGCGCGGCGTTCTTGGTGGATCGCGTGATGGGATTGTTTGGATTGCAAGGACGCTCATTTGTGCCTCTGCTGGGATCCTTTGCATGTGCGATTCCCGGAATTCTGTCTGCGAGAATCATCCCCGGTGAAAAGGACAGAATGGCGACCATACTTGTAGCGCCGTTGATGACCTGTAGCGCGCGTTTACCGGTCTACACATTGCTTATCGGTGCATTCATTCCGGCACAAATCATTTGGGGAGCTTTTCCTTTGCAGTCTCTGGTTCTCGCCGGACTCTACCTCGTTGGTCTGCTTAGTGGATTGCTCATCGCGCTCTTGATGCGTCGCACCGTATTCCGTGCTGATAAGCTACACTTCCTCATGGAGTTTCCTCCCTATCGCTTGCCATCGTTGAAGAGCGTTGCTATAACCGTTTGGATGAAGTGTCAGGACTTTCTCAAGACAGCCGGTACAATCATACTTGGTATTTCGATTTTGTTGTGGGTGCTTTCGACCTTTCCTCACCAAGTGCCACAGCCAGGAATGACGGCCTTGCAGGCGCAGCAGTATCAACTTGAGAATTCGCTGGCAGGACAGTTAGGGAAGACTATTCAACCGATGTTTGCGCCTCTAGGTTTTGATTGGAAGATTACGGTCGGTGTGATTGGGTCCTTTGCGGCGCGTGAGACATTTGTGTCCGTTATGGGACAGATGTACGCTTTGGATGTCGAGCAAAACTCCATGAGTTTACGTGAGACGCTATCGCATTCCATGAGCTTTGCCTCGGCGCTGTCAGTACTCGCCTTTTATATTTTTGCCCTGCAATGTATGTCAACAATTGCCGTCATTCGCCGAGAGACGGGATCATGGAAATGGAGTGCAATTGCCTTTTCCTACACCTTTGTTTTGGCGTACGGATGTTCTTGGCTTTGCTATACAATTGCGACTCTCATCTGATATCGGTTGATAACAAATCTAGTCAGCCCGTTGAAGACTATCTACCTTGCAATCTGAGTTATGGACGAAATCACACATTCAACAGATCACTTCATTGTTGTTGGAGATAGAGTATTGCTTCGAGCAAAATCTCACGAGCAACAAACGCCGACCGGTTTGTTTCTTCCTCCCGGTGTGAAGGAAAATGAGAAGGTTCAATCGGGTTATGTTATTAAAGTAGGACCCGGATATCCCATTCCCAGTGTCAGTGACGCAGATGAAATCTGGAAAGAAAAAACGGAGCCGATACGCTATATACCATTGCAGGCTCAAGTAGGCGACCTTGCTATTTTTCTGCAAAACGCCGCCTACGAAATCGAGTATATGACAGAGAAGTACATCATCGTTCCGCAAAACGCCATACTGCTTCTGATCCGCGAAGAGTATTGATCATTTACTCGCGACCCCTAGGACAACGATGCCATTTGTTTATTGAATAACAACCAAGGGTATCGATTGCACGCCGCCATCTGTTTGAACAACTACAGTGTAGACACCTGACTCAAGATTGTTGAAGCTCGCATCGTGCATGCCGGCGTTTACGGTGTTTACAAACTCACGTTGCTGTATGCATTGGCCGATGGAATTGTAGATGCATACGCTGTGTTTGCCGCGAATCCATGTCTGAACATGAATGAGTACTTCACCTGAGGCTGGATTCGGACTTAGGGTCAAATTGAATGCAGATCCAAGTTGAATCTCTTGATAATCAATCGCACATCCCTTGATGTAGAGATCTCCTGGTACGTTTACTGTCTGTGCCACAACTCCATCTGTCCAAATCAACTCCGGTGTTGTGTTTGTTGATGGGATGTTTGAGATGAGCGCAAGTCCAATGAGTGAACACAGTGTATCACCACTTCGCACGTCGATGTGGCTGAGGTCAATCACAACCGTTCGAATGCCTGCGTTTACCGTATTAGAAACTATAGTACCACGCGAGGTACCTTGCACCGAGAACAGACTCGACAACAATCGCACCGTTAGTGTTGCGGAAACATCACTGAAATTCTGTGTTGGTTCGAAGGTGCAGAAGACGGGGAGTTTGACTCCGGTCTGACCAAAGATTGCCTCGACGTGATTCATGCTAATGGTCGCTTTTAGCTTATAGTCCACACCAACGCCTTGGAGTGGCAATCGAAGGGTATCAGGACAAGGCTGTGAGACGATGACAACCAAGGTGTCATCGTAACTCTGCTCTAGTGTTGGTGCGAATTGGACGTTCACGCGCAAAGAGCTGCCTGAGTTCACGAGTGCTTTCAAGCTTGGCTGAATGGAGCCAAGTTGGAATTCAGGACTTGCAGAAAGCAAGAAAACACTATCCACCAGCACCGACTCCGGACTCGTATTTGGTAAACTAAGTTGTAGTTGCGCGCTCTTCTTGATGAGTTGTGAACCAAAGTTCAATCCGGATGCTGATTGAAGAGCACCTGAATGGTACTTGACTGTGTAGAGCGACGATGCTGTGCAACCGTTGCTATCCAGTACGTCGACACGATAAGTTCCTGCTTGTTGAACTTGAGTAGTTGCGACGCTGTCGCCATTCGACCACTTGTATTGCAGAAAATTACCTGATGCACGAAGTGCAGCAGTCTGACCACGACAGATCAAAGAGTCTCCTTGAATCGAAACACTGATCGGCGGTGCTGTCGTGACCGTGATTGTATCACTTGTTCCGCTACATCCGCCGGAAACAACATCGACAGAGTATTTGCCTGGCTTTGTTACAGTAATTGTAGGCGTCGTTTCACCGTTCGACCAAGTGTACTTGTCATAGCCACTAGGTGCAATGAGATTAACGCTCGAGCTGCCACACAACACAGTACTTCCCGAAGCCCGAATGTGTGGACGTAGTGTGGAGCTGATGCTTACGATAATGGATCGTATCGTACTGCAGTTAGTTCTGTTGTCAGTGACCGTCACATAAACTGTATCCGTTCCCTCGCCATCCCACGATCCGGACAACGAACTCGTGGACTGTCCACCGACGATATTCATACCGTGTACCGCACGCCATTGGAAGGTGCAGTTATTGGCGCTATCGACTTTAAAGACGCCGACTGTCTTGGCACATAGGGAGTTTGGTCCATTCAGCACTGCGTGCATCTGAGCAATGTGAACATGCACAGTATCCGACGAACCGGTACATCCTAGACTGTCAGTCACTGTAACAGTATAGCTTCCTTCGTTTGCAACGACATTCACCGGACCTGCAGCGCCGTTGTTCCAACGATATGTTTTCCAGTTATCCGGAACACGCAAAGTTGCTGTTCCACCTTCGCAAATCGTCGTATCGTTCGCCGTCAACATTTTAGGAGTAGGAGCACTTTGAACCGCTATGAAGACCGAGTCCACGCCTTCACAACCGGTTTTGTTCTTAACGCGAACAGTATACCAGCCTTCTTTGCTCACCTTGATTTTCTGTGTCTTTTCGCCTGTACTCCAAGTGTAGCTGGCTCCTGTAAATGTTCCGGCATCGAGTTGCAGTGATGCTCCATTGCAGATTGCCTTCTTGTTTTGTTCAGTGAGTATTCGGGGTTGCGACGCGTCGTCAACTTTGACGACGAAGTCTTTTTGTGTCACGCATCCGAGTGAATCAACAACACTCAAGCTGAAGGTCGTGTTCTTGACTATCGTTGCGACGGCAATGCTATCAGATCGATCAAATGTTCTGCTTGTATCACTCAGTTTCCAACGATAGCGAAATGGCGCAAAGCCACCAGTGAATGTAGCATTGACTTTGGCACTACTGCCTCTACAAACAAGCGTGTCACCTTTAAGGACCAGAGCAGAAGGTGGACTGTAGCGAACCGTGATTGAATCTCGTCCGGTACAATTCAGAGAATCCGTCACAGTGAAATAGAAGGTTGTTGTAGAATCGACAGTGAACGTGGGCGTGGCGCTCGTCGACAGAACATTACTACCAACAGTCGTCCATTTAAAATTCAATGGAGCAATTGCACCTTCAATGCGCGGTGCAAGCTTGACGGTTTTTATGCCACACAAAGTCGTGTCGCGATTTCCCTTCATCACGGCATGCGACACTCGAACATCGATGGTATCTGCTTTAGCACAACCCGCGGTATCAGTGACGATGAGGATGTATCGAATGTTTGTGTCAGGATTTGCCATTGGGTTTGGTGAAGAGGGATCATCGAGTCCTCGAGCAGGGAACCAGGAATAGACCTTTGGTCCCATTCCACCGCTAACCTTTGTGTTCAATCGTGCATTCCGTCCCCAACACAGCGTGGTGTCTGAACCCGGCGTTACTTGAAGAAGCATAGGAACAAGAGAGACGGTATTGACCGCGACTGCACCGGAAGCGTCGGTAACTGTCACCGTGTATTCCATGCCGGTAGGTGTTGTGGTAGTTATCGGACGATCACTTCGTGGATCACTGAGTCCTGTGGCAGGTGTCCAGAGATAAGTGTAGGGAGCCACCCCACAACTTGGCACGGCCTGGAAATACACCGGACTTCCGAAGCCTGTGCATGAATACAAGCGATCAAGACCCGCATTGACAGTAAAGCCAGAGGTCGGATCCATTTTTAACACAAAGCCATCCGTCAATTTTCGTGTTGTTTGATAAGCACCTGGAGTAACAGGGAACGATAGCTCGTACGTAGCTCCGCAGACATACAACTGTCCATTCGACATTCTAACAATTGAGTTAGCAAGTTCGGTTCCACCGCCACCAAGGAAGGTCGAGTAGAGAACTGCATTTCCATTCGGACCAAGGATAGTCACGATCGCGTCTGACGCTCCATTCTGCGTCGAGTCAATGCAGCAAGACGTAGCAGGGAAGTCAGGTGAATAGGAATTGCCGCACATCACTAAACTTCCATTCGCTCCTGCGACAACATGTGTTAACCAGTCAGAGGCACGTCCACCAAGAAACGTACTCCACTGTAATTGATAACTCGAATTGAACTTCAAAGCGAATCCGTCGAAAATGTCGTCGTAAGGATCTCCCGTACGAGCACTTCCTTTCAAGCGATTGTAAGTGCGATCGTATGCGCCGGCGGTCGTTGGCAGGTCAGGTGACATCGTGCGTCCGCATACAAGAATGTTGTTCGAAGCATCGAGTGCTATGCCATAGGCAATGTCTTCGACTTCGCCACCGAAGTAGGTTCCGTACAGAAGTGTGGTACATGCGCGATTTATCACCGTCACAAAAACATCACCGAACACACCATTGCGAACGCGACTATAAGCGTTGGTCGTTGTTGGCATCAATGAATCGTATGCAACTCCGGTAACATACATATTGCCCGAGCCATCAATTACCATATCGTTTGGAACAGCAATTCCTCCGAAGTAGGTCGAGGCGTCGAGGGTTTGAAGAGATGTGTAGATCACCGACACTACTGAGGCATAGTCCAGATTGTTAGAATTCTGCAATGCGTTTGCCGTAACCGGATATCCACCGCCCCAGGAATTACCACACACGTAGACATAGTTGCCGCTGATCTTGAGTCCGGTGAGCATGTCATACTCGACACCACCAATGTAGGTCGAGGCCATAAGCGTGGTTCCCGTGGGATTGAGTTTGCAGATCACACCATCTCCACTACCTGACATTGTTGTGCGATAGCTTCCGGATGTTGTAGGAAAATCTCCGGAAGCAGAAGCGCCACAAACGTAGATGTTGTCCGATGCATCGAGCTCTATTGCTCGTCCAATCTCTTGGAGTTTTCCGCCGATATAAGTAGCAAAGGTCAGTGCACTTCCTGAAGCATTGAACTTTGCAACGAATATGTCACTGGTTGAAATCTTCGGACCAACATTAAGCTTCGTACGTTGATAGGCACCGACGGTCGTGGGGAAGTCATTCGTTTCTGTTGTCCCCACGACTACTGCATTTCCCGCCGCATCGTAGGCCACATCTAAACACTCTTCGGTTCCATGATTGTTTGTAAATCCGATAGCCATGGATTGTCCGCCGATGTAGGTAGCCCACAGTAAGGGATCAATCACAAGCGGACGACGTCGGTTGTACGAACCAAGTTTAAAACCTACGGTACCATCATCTCTAACGTTAAATGCGCATGGAACAACACGTCTGGTCGATCCGACTTGTTGATATGCTAATAGCTTTCGTTGAACGATCGTTCCTATCGATGTCTGCATTTCCAATTCGTACTGAGCGTTTACGCGAAGAGCAGTTGCTCCATCAACGTGCATTGAAATGGATTGCGGGTCTGCGCCTGGCTGCAGCACAACGTCATAGCGCAGTCGATTTGATTCAACATAATATCTCGTCGTGATTGCTGTGTTGTTATTCTTTGATTCAACTTCTGCGTAGAGTGGAACATTCGTAGCCCACTTTGAGGCATCATTTCCGAGGAAGTAATTGTGCACGCCGGGAAGTTGGTTTTGACCTTGTATTGTGCTCGAGGTGCTTTGAGTTGTGGGTTGGGAGTTGGAGGTAGTAAAGCGGATGGAGACGACATGACCGTGGATCGAGTCAATCGGACTGCGCTCACCCTCGGGATTGAATTTCCAGAGAGGAGTAGAGCAGAAGCGCACTGCATAATCCATTCTCAGTCCGTCGTCGCAGATCCAGGCAGTGGCTTCTTTTGTTTGACATTGAAAGCGGACCTGTGAAGGCCACTGTCCTTTGTTAGCCACAAAGACACTTGCATTCGCCCGTGGCGTATTAACCGCAGTGTTATTCGCAGCAAACAGTGTCGATGTCAAACAACACAGTACAACACACGCTACTATAGAAATGCCTCTGAGCATAATTCCCCCGATAAGTATTCTCACGAACTCCGGAAATCTATTCTTTTTTGGCTTGATGACAGCCTAGTGTTTTGAATGTCTCACTATTCCGCTTGGCATTTCGTTGCTAACTATTCCTACGAGATTGCCGTTAGCTGACAAGCAGCCATTTCAGATCTAATTATCTCAGCATGTTGCTCTGTAATCGACGTCAGTGGCAGACGAAGCGTATTGGAATTACCGAGCAGTTCACTTACGATGAACTTAACAGGTATTGGATTTGATTCGATGAAGTTCAATTTCATCATAGGCAGCATCGAATACTGTAACTCACGTGCTTTGGCGAAGTCGCCGGCGAGCGCAGCCCTAACACAATCACTAAATCGCTTGGGGTAATAATTAGATATGACTGCTATGGTACCAACACCGCCACAAGCAACGATCGGCAAAGTGAGTGAGTCGTCACCGCTTAGCACTCCGAAGTGCGAGGGCGCAGCGCGAATAATTTCTTGAATGTGATCCAGATTAGCTGAAGCTTCTTTTGTAGCGATGAAGTTCTTCGAATACTCGGCAAGTCGCAACTGAGTTTCCGGTGCTATTGATGAAGCCGTGCGACCCGGTACGTTGTAAATAATCAAAGGAAGATCTACTGCGTCAGCAATTGATCGATAGTGCTCGAAATAGCCATATTGTGTTGGCTTGTTGTAATAGGGACCAACAATCAACGCCGCATCAACACCTAATGACTTTGCCTTTTGTGTTGCCTTAATTGTTGCTGCAGTATCGTTTGAACCTGTGCCGGCAATAACCTTAATGCGTTTGTTGACGCGATCGACGGTAAAGCGAATGACGGCTTCGCGTTCGTCAGAACTCATTGTCGCAGATTCGCCGGTTGAACCACAAGCAACCACTCCTTCGACGCCGGCAGCTATCTGGTGATCGATGAGTCGACCGAAGGTTTCAAAGTCGATTGAATTGTCTGCGTTGAAGGGTGTGACGAGTGCAGTTGCGGTTCCGCGAAATTTCATGGCTTGGTTTCAGTGGGTAAATGAAATGTGATTGTTGTATGTCCTCAATTTAATCATGCTTGTGCTCATGTGAGTTGACAGAGTCTGTGGAACTGACAGCGTCATTGGATCCGATTCGGCATGACACATGATTTGAAAATTGCGACAGGCGCTTAGTCGTCTTCTTCCTCGTCATTTTCTATCTGACGCATTTCAGCTTCGAGTTCCAATCGAAGAGCGTTAAGGGTTTGAAAACGTTGCAGTGCAGCCACATCTTCCGGGTCTGTCTTAATGCGCATTTGCAAGTCCTTCTGCTCACGAACAAGAGCCGCCAGACGCAAACGAAGCAGGGCATCTTGGATAAGCAACGCAGGTGCTGCTTCAACGATGGTGATATCGTAATTCTCCCAGTTAGAACTTGGTTGTTCGACGCGGAAGAGAATGTCAGTGATGAGCGACCTCTCGTCTTCACTCAAACCATATGCTTCGTTCAATACAGCGGAGATTTCGTGTCCCTCATGCAGAGCATGCTCGAGTGCAGTATAAACTCGTCGAGCCAAATCCGAAGGGAAGGTCTCTGCAGCAATACCGTACTCCGACTCCATGAGGCTAAAAATATCCGGCTTCAAGAGTATGAGTCGAAGCAGTGCTCGCTCTTCAGCGCTGATGGCTATCGTGCTCTTCTCCGACGCAGTACTGTTTGCTGCAACAGCCGAGTGTTGTGTAGGAGAAGAGCGCTGCTGTTGACGTTGTGGAACAGCTTTGAAAGAACTATCGAGCTTTTGTAATTCAGCGTAGAGAAGCTCTTCGCGTAGCGAGTATTTCTGTGCCAGTGATCGCAGCATGAATTCACGCTGCAGGGCATCTTGAACTTGAGCGACGTGCGAGACTAGGGTGCGAATGGCATCTGCTGTCGATTTCGGAGTATCGAATTCTCCTTGCTTCTGCATTTGCTCGGCAAGGAAGTCAAGGAAGGAACGAGCGTCACGCAGATATGAATGCAGTGCATCCGCTCCGTGATTACGAACGAAACTGTCGGGATCTTCGTTGTTTGGAAGCGTCACGATGCTGAGCTCAAATCCTGCTCTGAGTGCCAACTCCACACCACGCATAGCAGCTTTCGTTCCGGCCGCATCTCCGTCGTACAACAACACCAGGTTGCGCGTGTATCGACTGAGCAGCTTGAGCTGTTCGTCTGTGAGCGATGTGCCAGAAGAGGCAATGACGTTTCGGAAGCCGTACTGATGTAGAGAGACAGTGTCGGCATAGCCTTCTGTGAGAATGGCTTTATCAAGCTGACGGATATACTGCTTCGCTTGAAAAAGGCCGTACAGCACAGATGATTTGTCGTACACCAATGACTGCGGTGAATTCAAGTACTTCGCTTGAGTTGCTTCATCTTGCAACAGACGGGCACCAAATCCTATTACTCGTCCCATTACATCTTGAATGGGGAACATAAAGCGTCCACGGAAACGATCATAGATGCTTCCGTCTTCGCGTCTGATTATCAATCCCGCATCCTCAAGCGTTTGCTCAGTAAAGCCTTGACGAAGAAGCTCGTTTGTGGTGGCTTGCCATTCATCGGGCGAATAGCCCATCATGAACGCGTGTTCTATTTCCTCGCTGAAACCTCGGCGATGAGAATATTGCTGAGCGCGCTTGCCACGAGGAGAGTGCATGCATGCCGCGTAGAAGTCAGCCGCTGCGGCCAAAGATCTGTGCGCCAAGTCTGCGCGTGATGCCGCTTCTCGGTCGTCTGCGTTCTGCTCTTGCTCAGGCAGACTAATGCCGGCTCGCTGAGCAAGGAAACGCAGAGCTTCGGGAAAAGACATACCCTGTTGGTCCATCAAAAAGCGATAGACGTTTCCGCTTTTACCGCATCCGAAGCACTTATAAATGCCGAGATCGGGATTGACGTTGAAGGAGGGAGTTTTCTCGTTATGAAAAGGACAAAGACCGAGGAAGTTCTTACCTCGTTTTTGCAGGCGCACGTGCTCACCAATCACATCAACAATGTCGTTGCGTGTTCGAACTTCTTCGATGATATGTTCGGGGACGTGCATGAGGAACGCAGAGACTGAATTCAGATGTTGGGATCAAAGTCGATGGTCTCAGGAAGCTTTGCATCACTGCGCGGATACATATGCAGATGCGAACTGTCTGTACACTCATCGAGCAACTCAGCGATTGTCTTGTTCTCGATAGGATGCAGCATTGATGCGGCTATCTCGGCAGCGGGCTGCAACACAAAACGACGTTGACTCATCCGCGGATGAGGGATTTGCAGGACATCGTCGTGAACTACTTGTGCACCGAACAGAACGATGTCAATGTCGAGCTCTCGCTCGTGCCATTGTTCGCGATGCAATCGACCGCACTCATTCTCGATTAAAAACAACTCGGCGCGTAGATCGTGAGCTGCGAATCGTGTTTGACCGACAACGCAGAGGTTGAGGAAGTCAGGTTGCTGCGTGTAGCCGAGTGCAGGACACTCAACCAACGAGGAAACTTTGATTGCTTCAAGCAGACCTCGTTCAGAAATAGCTTCTATAGCCCGTCGGAGAGTTCCGTCACGGTCACCTAGGTTAGCACCCAGTGAAAGTAATACCTGAGTCACGCTCAATGTTGCTCAGTGCGTTGCATGGTCAGTTCGCACTCCACATTGTCAATCAAGTGACGAATCGGAGCATTCATCTTGCGAACACGTGCTGTCGTTTCTTGAACAGATGTGAATTTCTCCATGACCATGTTGGCAATTTCATAGGTCATTGTCTCGATGAGATTGTTCGGTTCACCGCTAATCACTTCGTCGATACAGAACATCAGTTCTTCATAGTTCACTGCAGAATTCACGTCATCGCTGAGTACAGCTTTGGTTGAATCATAAACCACATCAAGATCAACTTGATATTGTCCACCTAATTCTTTTTCTTCGTTTCCAACGCCGTGATAGGCATAGAATTGAGCATTGACGATACTGAGACGGGTAAGAGAAACAACTTTACTCATAGGCTTGATTATTTAGGATCGGTGTTTGATTACGGATACTTTCTTACGAACATCGCTTGGACGTAAGCACTCCATTGCTTCGGTAAAAATACGACGCGAAGACGAGTAAGAGGATTTAAGAATGCGGTGTTTCAATTCCGACAGCAGCGGTGCGTTGACGCTGATGGTGTCGACTCCCATTCCGATCAGGAGTTCAGTTGCCGCACTATGGCCCCCAAATTCACCACATACACTGACGCGAATACCGCGTTTTTGGGCGGCTTCGACTGCCTGTTTCATGAGCCTTAAGACGGCCGGATTGAATGAGTCGAAAATTCCACTCACCAGATCACTGTTTCTATCAGCAGCAAGCGTGTATTGGGTCAAATCGTTAGTGCCAATGCTGAAAAAATCCACCATTTCCGCAAACTTATCCGCAAGCAGAGCAGACGCCGGAGTTTCGATCATGATGCCAATACTCATCGAATCGTCGAAGGCAATGTTTTGCGTCGCGAGTTCGTTCTTGGCTTCATCGATCAAGGCCATTGTGTCCTCGATTTCCGAGATGCGAGTCACCATTGGCAGGAGAAATCGAACATTCTTGTGCTGTGAGGCACGAAGTACGGCGCGAATCTGACGCTTGAATATGTCAGGTCGATTGAGCAGAAAGCGAACGCCGCGTATACCCAATGCGGGGTTCTTTTCGTGAGGCAATCCTGAGATGAACTTATCCGTTCCCAAATCAAAGGCACGAAGTGTAAGAGGGTAGGGATAGCTTCGTTCAGCGAGAGTAGAATACCACTCCGTTTGTTCGTCTTCGTCGGGGAATCGATCGATTCGCAGAATCAACATTTCGGTGCGCACGAGACCGATGCCTTCGGCACCGTTGGCGAGCGCAAGACTGACTTCATCCGGACTATCAATATTCGCCATGAGCGTGAGCTGGTGTCCGTCGCTAGTTTCAGTTGGCAAGGACCTCATCTCCGCCAGTCGCATGGTGCGCTCTTGTCCTTCGCGAATCAACCGCTCATAGCGCTCGATTGTCTCAGCTTTAGGATGAAGAATCAACACACCTTCATCTCCATCAACAATGACAGCGCTTCCGCTCTGCACTTGTGATGTGATGTTCTTTACGCCGATAACCGCCGGCAAGGACAGCGAGCGGGCGAGAATGCTGGAATGTGAGGCTAGGCCACCGACTTCCGTCACATAGGCCAAGATCTCACTCTCATTAAACAAGATGACATCTTGAGGAATGATTGAGGGCGTGATGACGATTGAGTTGCGAGCGATGGTATGACTCGACTGACGATTGTGCAGCGCCAGAACGAGTCTGTCTTTGACGTTATCAAGGTCAGACGCGCGGTCGCGCAGCATCGGATCTTTTGCCGACTTGAGAATATTCCTGTTTTCATCGTACTCCGCCAAGACTGCATTCTCTGCCGGAAAGCCACTAAGAATGCGTTGGGATATTGCTTCATTAATGCTGAAGTCGGAGAGGATGAGCTGATAGGATTCTAAGATTGAAGCGACGTTGCCAATCTCTTTTTCGGCGATCTGATAGGTTGCACGTAACTCCTCTAGGCAAGTCTGCACTGCGGATTGATAGCGTTCAAGTTCACGTACGCGAGATTCTTCGGGCAGAAGGCGCAGGGAAATCACGTCCTGACCTTCACTTTTCATCACAATACAAACGCCCATCGCAATTCCGGGGGAGGCCGGAATTCCGCGATATGTTACCTCAGAGTCGAGACAAACAATGTCGGCAGCTCGACCAGCAGGTTCTGGCTCGGCCGTTTGATGTGGCATGGTTCAAGAGATGACGTTCCTGACGAAATATAGGAGATTAAATCGACTAAAGCAATGTGTTGCCAATTATTTATATCTGTTCGCCGAAACCTGATTCGAACAACTCGCTGATCTGTGTGGCAGCGTCTTTTTCGTCGTTACCCTCAACATTGAGGATGAGGGTTGTTCCTTGTGCAGCTGCAAGCGTCATTACCCCAATGATGCTCTTTGCATTGATGCGCATGTTGTTGTCACCCGTCAAGAAGATATTGGACTTGAACTGCGCTGCCAACTTGACGATCATAGCGGCTGGTCTGGTGTGAACACCGGCACGATTGCGTATGACTAATGTGAGTTCTTGCATGGAGATGATTAGTTCTGCTGCGCAAAAATATATCCGGCAGACTTCTGGTAAAGTTCTTTTGAAAGCGGAGCCATTTCAGCACTTCGTCTGTTCTAACAAATTGTCGACAGATTTGCCGAAAAAGTAATGAATTAGCATGCAATGGCGCAGTCGTTTGAAGGAGGTTCAGACGCTACAATCCTACGACCGACCGTACATAATCACGACTTAAGTCTATCAATACTAAGTAAATAGCTCAATCTTATCACATCATACACCTGATGCTGCTTTCAGTATTCTGTTGAAAAGTGCTGTATTTGCTTCCAGATCTTCTGTCAGGAAGATGGCGATTTCCTCGTAACCGTGGTCCTCAGCCCAACGGAGTTCGTCGTAGAAGTTCGAGTCTTTCAGGATGTGGCCGTGCAATGTACCTTGAATGTGCTCGGTGCTGAGAATCAATCGACGCTTCTTTGTCTCGTCGCTTATTGTAGAGAGATTTTCAACAAGTACAACCGGTATGCTCGGCGCGTAATGTCTGTGCCGCATTCCCGGAGAGTGCCGGGCGTCTTGGTCTGAGCTTGTACTCAAGACGAGCTTTTCTCCGAGGACATCTTCTAACTGCGCTTGGGTTATGCTGCCGGGTCGCAGTAGACGTATCTGAGGTTCCAAGAGACTAATCACGGTTGATTCTAGTCCGATGGTGCAGCTTCCTCCATCAAGAACGGCTGCGATTCTACCGTCGAGATCTTTGTGCACGTGTTCAGCCTTGGTCGGACTAGGACGTCCGGAACGATTTGCCGACGGTGCAACTAATGGCTCGCCAACAGCTTCGATCAAAGCTCGAGCTAAATCATGACTTGGCATACGAAAGGCAACACTGTCAAGACCGGCACTTACAAGCGAGGGTACACGTTGAGAGCGCTTCATAACGAGACTCAATGGTCCTGGAAAGAAGTGCTGTACTAAGCGTTCGAGCTTTGGATGTGATTGGGCAACGATATCAGGGATTTGCTCGAGGGAGCTGATGTGTACGATGAGTGGATTGTCTTGAGGACGCTGCTTAGCCGCGAAGATCTTGGCAATCTGTACCGGATCATAAACACGAGCACCAAGACCATAGACAGTTTCAGTGGGGAAAGCTACAATCTCACCCGAAGTCAAGAGCTCAACCGCTCTGGACAAAGCTGCTTTTTGATCATTGATCCCATCTAAGTGCTCGGTTTTTAGCAATGCGTCGCTCATTGACTAGCTCCTTGCGTTACAATCGTCAATCCTGTTGTAGGCATCTTCGTAGCATCATACCAAACATCCTTGAGTTGAATTCTATTCAATGCGTCCAACGGATAATTGCGCACATAGGGTTGAATGAAGCGATAGTGCATCTCGTAGAAAAGCATGAGAGCAGGTACATCAACAGAGGCAAGAGACTCAGCGTGTTTGTACAAAGCAAGTCGTTGGTTGTTATCGGTCGATCTCGACGCTTGCTCAATCATTGTGTTGACGGCTGGGTTGTTGTAGCGCGTGCTGTTTGGATAACTGGGTTGAGTAGAATCTGCGGGCACAAGTGAGCCGTCCCACAGTGAGACGAAGTTCTCGGCATCCGGATAGTCGCCGTACCAGCGCGTGCCCCACATGCTCAGTTGTCCGGCTTCTGATTTATCCAAGAGTTGGGCGAATTGCAAAACCTGAATGCGCACGTCGATGTTGAGCACTTCCCGCAGCATGTTCTGTACACTTTCGGCAACCTGCAAAAGACGGGGCTCGGGATAGACGCTAAGCTCAACAACGGGGAAGCCTTTGCCGTTTGCATAGCCGGCGGCTGCGAGATAGCCGCGAGCTTTGGCGGGATTAAAATGGTATCCCGGAATATCATCGATATCGTAGCCCGGAAGTACCGGTGGTGTGATTCCATTGTGTGCTGCAGCGTAAGGTGCGTTTCTCAGAACGTAGTGAACGAGTTTTTCCTTGTCAATGGCGCATGCAAAGGCACGTCGCACGTCCACGTTGTTGAATGGATAGCGTCCACAATGAAAGTCTATGAACCAACTCAAAAGAGCCGGACGTTGCTGAACAATGAAGTTAAAGTGTGTACGAGGCTGCTTTGTTTCTTGGTTGAAAAACACAGGGAACATCTCAGTAGGGATCGTAAAACTCTCTTCGAGATTGCCTGAGAGGAATTCTTGGAATTGAATCTTGTCGTCGGTAAGAAACGAGATAACGACACGATCCAAATAGGGTTGACGATTTCCGTGTTGATCGAATTTCCAGTAATGGCTATTGCGCTTAAGGACGATCTCGCGGTCGTCGTCCCAATGATCAAACACAAAAGCTCCCGTGCCCACAGGATGACGGAAGAAATCTTTTCCGTAATAGATAATTGCCTCCTCCGGCACAACGCAACCGAGAGCATTTGAGAGTTGCATGAGGAAGGGTGAATAGGGACGAGTGAGTATGATCTTGAGAGTGGAGTCGTTTGGACATTGCAGTCCTTCTACTTTAGCTTGAACCTCAGGACCGCTGCGACGAAGCATGTTGTAGCAACTGTCGGCACCAAGCACTTTGTCTTTAAAAACCCAAAAGGCAACAGAGCGTGTGCGAGGATCACAGCAGCGAGTTAGTGAATACACCACGTCGCGCGCAACCATGCGACGTCCTCGTGAGCCCTCGAAACACGCATCGTCGTGAAAGAACACATCGCTTCGCAAATGAAAAGTGTAGACACGTCCATCATCCGATATCTCCCAGCTCTTTGCCAGCTCCGGTTGTACGCGCAGCGATGAATCAAAGCTGATGAGTCGATCATAGAGTTGCAGTGCGATGTCATCAGCAAGTTTGGAGGAGATGATCACCGGATCTAGTCCGGAGGGATTTCCGCGCAGCATGTTTATTCGATACTCGCCGCCGGCATACATTCCTCCGGCGATGGAACGCAGCGTCGTGCTTCGAGTGTGAGACGAGCATGAGCCAAAGCAGAGTCCGATCAGCAAGACCAGAATTGTGATGATGCGCAGTTGCATAGAAGTAAAATAACATCTGGCTTTGCGCTGAGTACTGTGTGAAATACAAAGCCCTAGTTCTGGCCAGACGACCGGTATATTGCATTATGAAAAATGAACTCTATGATGTCCTGATTATTGGCGCAGGACCGGCAGGATTGAGCTGTGCTTTGGAAGCACAGCGTTGTGGATTAAGTGCGATTGTCGTTGACAAAGGAGCGATCTGCGACAGCATCAGACGTTTTCCAACCGACATGACCTTCTACTCAACAACAGAGCTCTTGGAAATCGGAGGAATTCCTTTCAGTTGTCCTGCGGCTCGTCCGACCCGTCTGGAAGTTCTCGAATACTACCGTCTCTGCGCGCAACGAGCCAAGCTCAATCTCGCGCTTTACACTCGTGTACTCGGTGTTTCCAAAGCCGAAAAAGGATTTGTTGTAAGTACTACACGTGGAGAATATCGAGCCCTTAACATTGTCCTAAGCAGCGGTTACTTCGACACTCCAAATCGTCTTGGCGTGCCTGGAGAAGATATGGCTCATGTGCATCCTTATTACACCGATGCCTATGCCTATAGTGGTTGCAAAGTACTGGTCGTTGGTGGACGAAATTCAGCGGTCGAAACGGCGTTGGATTTGTGGCGTCATGGGGCGAAGGTACACATCATTCATCGAGGACCGGGGATAGCGGAATCCGTTAAGTATTGGCAGAAGCCGGATATCGAAAACCGCATAAAAGCGGGCGAGATCAGTGCAGATTTCAACACGACTATTGTTGAAATACGTGAACGGTCAGTTGTGCTGAGAAATCTCGCTGACAATCAAGAATGGGAACTTGTTACAGATTTCGTCATTCCGCACATCGGCTATCGTCCGGACGAATCTCTTTTTACATCACTTGGCTTAGAATACAATCCAGCAAATCTCGTTGCGAAGTCCAATCCCGAGACCTACGAATCTTCGATTCCCAACATCTACCTGGCAGGTTCTGTGCTCTGTGGTTCCAAGGTTTGGAACATTTTTATCGAAAACGGCAGGGAACACGCATTTCCGATTATTCGTTCGATCATCCAGAAACAAAAAAAGCCGGCATAAGCCAGCTTTTTAATGCGGAACCGACGGGGCTCGAACCCGCGACCTCTGCCTTGACAGGGCAGCGCTCTAACCAGCTGAGCTACGATTCCATTTTCAAATTCTTCGTTTTTCTGCCGTCACACTGTTTTCAGTGGACTTAAGGGGGATCGAACCCCTGACCTCTTGAATGCCATTCAAGCGCTCTCCCAGCTGAGCTATAAGCCCTCCGCTTGAAACGGGCCACAAAGATAACATTTGATGTTTACCTCCCAAAAAACATTTTTTGCACGGTTGTTGCAAAGGCTTAGGGACAAATACTTCGTAATTTTGCAGGAACCATTGTGCGCCACCACATGATCAATTACTCAGACGTCGAGCATCGTTTGTTTGCTCTCCTCAAAGAACCTGATGCGCAGCGACGTGCTGAGCAGGCGCGACAGCTGTGGGCTGAGGTTGGTCGCTCACAGGCGCAACCTGTCACTATCGACAATCGCGCACTCTTTCTCTACCACGGTCAAGCTGAGCGCGTCGAAATCGTCGGAGACTGGTCATACTGGCAACCGGCATCATTTCTCGAAAAAAATTCAACACACGGATCTGTTCTACGTGATCCTGCAGTTCCCACCGGACGCTCGATTGCAGTATAAGTTCATCATTGATGGTAACTGGATGAATGATCCGGGTAACTCCCGCGTGCAAGCAGAGGGTTTTGGCTACAACTCAGAGTTCTGGATGCCGTCCTACATCGACGAGTCAATGCTCAGTATCGGACACGAAGTTCCACATGGAAACGTGGAGCGCTTGTTGTTTGAGAGTCAGATACTGCATTCTCATCGCGAAACATTTCTATACCAACCTGCAGTCGCGAAGACTGAAGGCTTGGAATTGCCCTTGGTTATTGTTCACGATGGAGCTGAGGCTCTTCGTCTTGGACGCTTTCATCGCATCCTTGATAATCTGATTGCCGAGAAAATCATTCCTCCTGTGGCTGCGCTTTTTGTTAGTCCGCAGATGAGAAATGAAGAGTACGCCACCAACCCGCACTACATGGATTTCTCTGCGAAGGAAATCTTACCCTTTGCGCAGCGCGAGTTGACGAAGAGAGGTTGGACATTGAGCAAGGATCCACACAAGACCTGCGTAACCGGGGCTTCACTTGGCGGTTTGCTTGCGACCAAAACAGGACTGCGTTTTCCGGACGTGTTTGGATCGGTCATCGCTCAATCGCCTTCCTATTGGTGGAACCGCGGAGAAATTTTCCGCTCAGCCGACATGAAGAATGCACCGCAGCTTCACATGGTTATTCAAACCGGGACGGTCTGCGATGCCAAAGGACCACTACTACAATTTGACTGAACAAGGGGAAATCATGGAAAAGAAATCAGTGCTTTGCATTGCCGGTGCGCTGTTTGGAAGACCATTCATATCTGAAGCTTCACGACTTGGTTGGAAGGTGTATTTATTGACCGAGGAGAGATATCTCAAGGAAGCTTGGGAACGGGAGTATCTAGAAGATGTGTTTGCAGTGCCGGATCTGTACGACGAGACTGTTGTACGCAACGTTGTGAACTACTTGGCGCGGACCATTCGCTTCGACCGTATCGTTGGTCTTGGAGAGTTTGATATCGAAGTAGCAGCTGCAATCCGCGAGAACACGCGTATCCCGGGTATGGGCGAGACGACTGCTCGCTATTTCCGCGATAAACTTGCGATGCGCATGAAGGCTCGTGAGGATGGAATTCAAGTGCCGGATTTTGTTCGCATTCTTAATCACAAAGAAGTCGCGGAGTTTATGGATCGCATCCCGGCTCCGTGGGTGTTCAAGCCACGCATGGGTGCGTCCAGCGCCAAGGTGCGTAAGATTTTTCATCCCGATGAATTGTGGACGGAACTCGAGAAGCTTGGTGATAAGCAGAGTCGTTTCTTGCTAGAGCAGTACATCCCCGGCGACGTCTATCACGTTGACTCTGTTGTCTACGATTACAAGCCGGTTTTTGCAAGCATCTCGAAGTACGGTCTGCCAATGCTGGATCTCAACACATCCGGGGGGATATTTACAACACGCATGATCAAGAAGGGAACAGCGGAAGAAAAAGCTCTCAAGAAGATGAACGCTGAAGTGATCAAGAGCTTTGGTTTGAAGCAAGGAGCTACGCACATTGAGTATATCCAATCCAAAGCAGACGGATCATTCCACTTCCTCGAAGCTGGTTGTCGCGTCGGTGGTGCTCGCATCCCGGATATCGTTTGGCACGCAACCGGCGTCTGTATGTGGCACGAATGGGCACGACTGGAACTCATGGACCCTGGCACATTCACTTGCTCTAAAGCGCAGAATATGTACGGCGGCGGAATCTTTACTTTGAGTCGTATCGAACATCCTGACATGTCAGGTTATAACGATCCTGAAATTTGTTGGGTACAAAACAAGAAGAACTATGCAGGCTTGATTATTCGCTCCAAAGATCCTGAGCGCGTGGAAGAATTGTTGGCGAATTATTATCCGCGTTTCGCCCAAGACTTCATGGCACACGTACCGGCTGCAAACTCGTAGTCGACTCTTGACGAATTAGAGTCAGTACAAAAAGAAAACCTTCGCCTGCATATGCAACCGAAGGTTTTTTGTTTTCTTTACTGTGGAGCGTTCGACTATTGAATATGTGAACGGACGAGAACGCGATAGCTGCCTGGGGACTTTGTTGGCGGGAAGAAACTACCATCTCCAACTGAAAAAGTGCTTGGCTCAACACGCTCTGCAACGAGTGCCATACCGTCAGCATAGAACTGATGACGTCCTCCACCGCTCATACCGATAGGAGCTGAAAGAGGAATACCCTTTGGTGCAACCGTACCACTAATCATCGGATTCAGTGTGAAGTGTCTAGTTGAAACAGATGTACCGCTTGCGAGCTTGATTGTCGAATCAGCGGCCTTCGAGCATGTTGCATAAATCTTTGCTTTTACAACCAAAGTGGTTGTTCCAAGATCTTGTTCTTGATTGATGTGAATGGTATCGAGCACAAGCCAAGGCTTTGTTGCATCGAGGTCTGCTACGAGCGTCCATTGTCGGGTAGGAGCAGCTGTGTCCAGCATATCGAGACCTTGTGCGTCTATGTATGCATAGACTTTATTACCATCACGATAAATGTAGTTAGTGTCGCGCTGCGGGCCCGTACCTGGATCTGAATACGTGATCATTTGTGTTGCGGTTTTTCCGTCGACAAACTGAGTTCCATTGACCCAGGTCGAGTCAGTGTACGAAATTGAACTCATGACGCCGTTGGTATCAATTTCTGAATTCATATAAACCCAGTAATTGCCCAGCTTGTCAAGTCCTTTGAAATAATCCGCATTTGTTGTTGGTGTTGTTGAACTGCTGCAGGACGAGAATCCTAATACGGCAGCCAAACAAAGAGTGGCAAGTAGGTACTTCATAGATTGTGATAAAAGTGAAACAAGTAAAAATTATTCGTGCGCTTAACAGTTGGCGATAATGTTTTGTATCGACTGTTCTTTATGTGTTTTGGAAACTCGACTCAAGTTCTCTGACGTCCGGTTCATTGTTTCCTAAGACACTACTCGAGCGTTTAAGGTTTAGTGCTTACTACGGACAGCGCTCCAAATTGTAATTCACACAAACGTGCGTACAGTGACGAAGGTTGCATCAGCAATTCTTCATGCGTACCACGCTGAATTATCTGTCCTTTGCTGAACACAAAGATATTATCGCAACGTCGAATGGTCGACAAGCGATGCGCAATGATAATCGTCGTTCGACCCTTCATGAGATTTTCCAAAGCTTCTTGGATAAGATGCTCTGATTGCGAATCCAAGGAAGAAGTGGCTTCATCCAAGATGAGAATAGGTGGATTCTTGAGAATCGCCCGTGCAATGGCAATGCGCTGACGTTGGCCTCCGGAGAGTTTCACACCACGCTCGCCAACTTTTGTTTCCAATCCTTCCGGAAATTGTCGAATGAATTCTTCGGCATTGGCCAGTCGCGCCGCTTCCCATACCTGGTCGTCGGTCGCATCGACTTTGCCATAGCGAATATTATCACCAATCGTCGATCCAAACAGCACGATGTCCTGCGGTACAATTCCAATGTTCTGTCGAACTTCTTCAAAACTCAATTCTTCTGAATTGTAGCTGTCAAAGAAAATTGAACCTTCATTGGGTTTATAAAACTTCTGCAAAAGTGCTGCTGTGGTACTCTTGCCAGCACCGCTTTCACCCACAAAGGCTACGCGCGAGCCGGCTTGGATTTGAAGGGAAACATTGTCTAAAGCCCAGATATCCGGACGTGATGGATAGCTGAATTTGACATTCTTCAGTTCAATACTTCGCAGGGTTGGAGATTGCAGTTGCACTACATCTGCACTGTTCGTCTCGACCTTTTCAGAAAGGATTTCTCGTACCCGCACCGACGCTCCGAGTGTGCGCTGAATCTGACCAAAGAGTTCGGCAAATGAACCGAGTGCTCCGGCAACGAAGAAGGAGTATAGTATAAACGACAACAGATCGCCAATTGTGAGCTCATTGTTGTGCACCAAGTACACGCCATAACTCAACACTCCTGCAATGCCGCCAAACATGGCAAACATGATGAAGGAAAAGAAGATAGAGCGCAGCTTAGCGCCTTTGATTGCAAGCCGAACGTACTCAGAAATCTGCGTTGAATAGCGTTTCGTTTCGTAGTCTTCATTGGTGTAACTCTTCACACTCTCTATAGCCTGAAAAGTTTCTTCGATGATTGTCGTTGCTTGAGCCAATACGTCTTGAACGCGCGTACTCAATGCGCGCAAACGACGTCCGAACACGAGACCAATAACAATCAATATTGGCAAAGTAATGAGTACCGGAGTCGTCAATCGGATGCTACGCATGACGATGAACACAATCCCCCCTACCAAGAAGATGCCTTGACGGAGCATCTGCATCATGGTGAATGTAAATGTCTCTTGAATTTGTGTGACATCCGAACTAACCCTCGACATCAACTCACCAACGCGCTTCTCGCCAAAGAAGCTCATGGGCAAACGAAGGATGTGCTGGAAGAGTGAGGTTCGTAGCTTAGCAAGTACGTTTTCAGTGATTGTTGCAAGCGATACTGTGGTGAAGTAATTGACGACGGCTTGTACCAAGAACAATCCAAGCAGCAGGCTAACCAATGACCATACGTCCGGCGTAATCGACGGACTCTTCATGCTGTCAAGAAGATTGCCAATGAACTTGGGAAAGAGCAGTGAGATAGAGTTGGAAATCAACATGATGAGCAACACAATCAAAGCCTTCCATCGGTACTGCTTGTAGAAGGAGAGGATGAAGAGGAACTCGCTACGCTGTTGACCGAAGCTTAGCTTGACTTTAGGACTATCATCGTGTTGTCGTCGTTTTGCCATGATCTGAGGTAATTGTCGCAATAAAGAACAGTTGACGGATGAAGTCCGCACTCATTGAGGCTAATACAAAAGAAATCACACCAATCTGTCTATGATCTATTGAGTGGTCTCAACTGCCTTGTAGATAAATCCGTCCGATGCATCCAAAAGTCGCTTGGCATGATCAGCATCGCACGACTTTTTTAGCATAACGATCGCAACCTTGACGCTGTCACCGGCTTGCTGTAGCGTGCTGCTTGCCGTCGCATAATTCACGTCGCAGGTCGTCATAATGATCTTTCGCGCGCGTTCCACCAACTTATCGTTGCTCAATCGCAGATCAACCATCACGTTACCAAGTGTCTTGCCGATACGAATCATTGAGGCAGTGGTGAGCATGTTTAGAATCATCTTCTGGGCAGTACCGGACTTCAAGCGAGTAGACCCGGCAATGACTTCCGGTCCGGTCTGCGGTGCAATAAGACAGTCAACAGCAACGCCAAGTTCTTTCACTTGTTCCGGATGATTCGTCGTAACGAGGATGGTGTAAATGCCGTTGTTCTTTGCGGACTCGAGCGCAGCACGTACAAATGGTGTACGACCCGATGCGGCAATTCCGCAGAGTACATCTGCGCTGGTCAAGCCATGCTCCTCAATAACCTTCGCACCCAATTCGCGAGAATCTTCAACGCCTTCTTGCGCTCGAAACATAGCAGCATCGCCGCCTGCAATAATGCCTTGAACCATTGTGTGGCTTACGCCAAAAGTAGGCGGACACTCTGAGGCATCCAGCACTCCAAGACGTCCGCTGGTACCCGCGCCAACGTAGAAAAGTCGTCCACCCGAACGAAACGACTGAACGATAGCATCAACTGCTATTGTGATGTTTGGTATAACCTCTCGAACAGCCAATGCAACCAAGGCATCTTCTTCATTGATCGTTTCCAATATGCCTTGGGTCGACATACGATCAATCGCTGTGGTGCGATGATTGTTGAGCTCGGTGCGTAAGCGAGATATTTCGTGAAAGAGAGGACTAGGCTCCACGTGATTTCTGTGTAGGACAGTGTTTAGTGAATGATCTGAATCTTACTGTATCGTGTTTCGCTGCTAGAATGAACGCTACAAGTGTATAATCCTGTAGCCCAGCTCGCAACCGGAACATCAAGCTCAAGTCTTGCATTCGCACAGTCGTTGAAATCTCGTTTGTAGACTAAACGACCGTCTTCGCTGTGTATCTCGAGACGTGATGCAACGCCAGACTCGCAGCTTGCATTGATGTGTATGATGTTTGAAGCAGGAAGAGGGTAGACCTGCAATGAAGCCTCATCAGTACTTCCATTCTCCAGTCCACTGACCTCTGCAATTGTGGTCAACGTCCACACGCTACTCCAATCAGTTGCACCACCATCATTCTCGGCTCGTACGCGCCACCAATACTTGGTGCTTCCTTTAGCGCCTTTCATTGAAAGTGAACGAGCGCTAAGACCACTGGTATCACGGAACAACATTGTGAACGTAGAGTCTTCGGAAACTTGAACGTGATACCGAAGCTCGGGTTGAATCTTTGAAATGTACACAGATGAATTCCAGTTCAAGAGTCCCAGTGGTTTTGGTTTGAAATTGACGGTGCCGTTAGCAGGTGAGAGCAGTACAGGAACCGATGGTTTGGGGATGCCAACGCTAAATGCAAATGTGGTTGACCACGGACTTGCCTTGCTTGAGTCAAAGGGACTTACAGAACAACTTCGTACTCGCCAGAAATAGGTCGCACCGTTGATCAGCGACTGACTGGACGTAATACTACCGTCGTTATTCTCAAATACCAACGAAGCCTTTAAAGCAGCGTTATCTGCAAGCTGGATCTGATAACTCGCAGCTGTTCCGCAAGCCGTCCAGTTCAACTGCAGTTGTTGTGGATTTGAAATTGAGTTGTTCGTTGGGAACTGAAGCTGTGGGGTCGTGAGAATCGCGACCGGAGCTTGACTTTGTGTTAGCGGCAGTGCATAGCGAGTATTAACGTGAAGAGCATTCCAACGTTGAAGGACAGTTGCGCCACGACGAACCACGACGCTGTCGATAGTCTGATGATTAGCCAAACCAAAGTGCAATACGTTGGAGTTCTGCGAAGCTGTTGAACCATATCCGCCACCGGAGAGTTCACGCATGTAATGATCGGAGCCGCAATACACCGTCACACGTGCGCCGTACATGTTGGAGTTCACTGCCGAGCTCGATGGCGCTGGAGGCCACGAAAGTTCAAGCCATTGTCCTTCACGTTTCATGTCATTGCGAAATACCCGGATGGCATCGGTAGGGGAAGCAGCAATGATATCCTCGTCGCCGTCATTGTCATAGTCTAGTCGCGCGCAGGTCCACGCACCATGGATTGCCGCGCCGCTGGACCAGGTGATGTCCTTCATAGCAAAGGATTTCGACGGACCTTGATTGAGATAAGTGCGTGATCGACGATAGGCGCCGTCTTGAGCCGGTGCGTTGTAAGCATATTGACAATGAAAGAGATCCAAGAAGCCATCGCAGTTTAGATCGAGCCACATTGCGCCGAAGTTCATTTCAAAAAACTTCAGACCCATTTTCTGATGCACTTCAGTAAACACATTTCCATCGTTGCGAAAGATCAGAGAGGGATTTGAAACTGCGCCCCGAGAGTCAGGATGACCAAGGTTGCCAACGATGAGATCGAGGTCTCCGTCGTTGTCGAAATCACCCCAATCACAACCAGCTCCATGACCAAAGTAACCGGCTTGAGCAGTTGGTACGCCGATAGTACCTGTTGACTCACTGACATCGCTGAATGTAAGGTCTCCGTTGTTCTTGTAGAGTCGGTCGGGCATAAGACGGTAGTCAGCGACAAAGATGTCCACCAAGCCATCTCCGTTATAATCTCCTGGAGATGCAGCCCAGCAGTCCATTGGACTGTTGTTGTAGTTCTTGTGTTCAGCTGCAGTAATGCCACTGCTTACCGTGATGTCTTTGAACGTTCCGTCTCCGTTATTCAACCACAATTTGTCATCAAAGTAGGTCTCGTTTCCTTGAGAGTCTGCTGTACGTCCGTTAGCAATAAAGAGGTCAAGCTTCGAGTCGTTGTTGAATTCAATACACATCGGAGTGACTGTTGGTGCGGGATTTGTGATCTTGGTCGATGCTGTAACGTCCACAAAGCTGTGATCCGGAAGCTGACGGTAGATTTTATCTCCTGCGCCTCCATTGACGGCGTAGCAATCGATATAACCATCATTGTCGAAATCTCCCCAAACACTTCCACCGCCGGCAACAATCGATGTCTGAACTTTCTCGAATACACCGTGATTGTTGTGGTAGAGTGTACTTCCAACCATGACATCGTCCCAGCCATCATTATCGTAATCAACGACACTAACGCGCGCTGATCCAAAAACAGCGTTGCTTGCGTTGATCATACCGACCTCTTTGGTAACATCGACAAGAGTTGGCTCAGGTTGGGCAGCCGGACTTCCATCTGACTTCTGCTGCTCATACTCAACAATTGCCCGTACCATAAAGTCACCGCTAGAGTAATAGTACAAGGTTCCGGCGATGTTGTAAAAGTTTGGATTTGGCGCAGGGTCAAGCAGGAAAGAAGGGGAGACGCGACCATTATTATCGATGCCAAACCAGGGTCCGTTCTCTTGCACACGATGTTGCACGACAAGTCTGTCATATCCGTCTTTTCGAATGCTATCGGCACTCACGTCAATGACGCGCCATCCGGGCTTTCCGTCGTAATGAACTACGTGCGCAGAGCCCAGTACATTGTATGGCCATACCCAACTCGACGGAGGCACTGCTCCTTCGGATGGATCGCCAACAATCCAGAGTGTGTCATCGTTTGCAGTCGTGCCGTCATAGTACACGCTGATTTTTTTGATGAGACATGGTGCATTAACAGAGAGCATCATGGTTTCTTCCCAGCCTGTAAGGCAAGCGGTATTGTGTCCGTTTGCGACGTCGTTGTCGACTTTGACCGTGAACTCAGTAGCATAGAGCTTTGGAGTCGCAGTGCTGCAGATCGCAACGACAAGCACTATAACACAGCTTTGAAGAGCAGACAGTATTGCTTTCATAGACATTTCCCCTAGTGATGTACAAAAATACTCTTTCGTACATCACAGGATCGACGAGAAGAATGAAGATCGTGAGGTCTTTGTCGCCAAGGCGGGCATAGCATCGTGCAATTGCGCCTCCTAACAGTTTCTATCTTTGTATCACTGAGGTGCTGAACATGCTCGATTTTACTTTTGATCAAATACTCCTTCGCCAAGGACTGCAACACAACGATGGAGCTCCGCGATTTACCACGGGCTCAATTGTGAGTGGCGCGCTGATGCGAGCACTCATCACCATCGTCTTTGGTTTCTTGTTGTGGAATTGGCGTGGCGATGAAAGCACCTATCTCATTACACTTATCATGCTCTGGGGCTATGTTGCTTATCCTGCTTACAGGCAGTATCATGTGTTCAATGAGCATATTGAGGAAATGACCTTAAGCACCCTCTGCGGACAATGCAAGCATTTCAATCGCACTGGTCAGACCTGTTTTCGTTACGACGAGCATGTGACGAATGAATACATTCCTTGCGAGGGATTAGACTGGGAACCACGTTCATGAACCTACGCCGACTGGGGATCATTGCGTCATTTGAGTTTAGGCAGCGGATGCGCTCCCCGGTACTGGTTTTCATGTTGGTCTTGTCGCCACTCCTGACAATCGTCACGACATTCTATCCGCTTCGTCATTCTCTTCACAAGTCCACGTCGGAGCATCAAACACAAACCATCGGTTTCGTCGACTATACCGAAATGTACGGCGCTTCGTTGTCGAGATACTTCGCCGAGCACTATAACAGCCCAAGCGGACAGGCGCGTTTTCTCTATGTGCCGATACAGCCGCGTGAGCTGCTCGATAATCATCACTTTGACGCTTTGCTCGACATTCGACGAGTGAACGGAAGCGTTGTCGTACAGGTATTGAGCAACAGCACGAAGAATGAAGATCTTGGTGCCATAACTGCAGCCGCTCTTGACTACTGTACAAGTATTCATGCTGAATCAGTGAAGAGCATTGAGAAAGCAGAAGAGGGTAAAGACGAGTCGTCGCAAGTGCTCATGCTCTTGAGTCTCATTGCGCTAAACATTCTCAGCATGACGATGAGTAGTGGTACCGGTCAACTCCTGGTACGATCCATGTTCGAAGAGCGTCAGAGTCGTTTGCTGGATGTCGTCGTTTCTTCATCATCCCCGGCTGAATTCATCTTCGGTAAGTACTTAAGCATCGTAGCCGTCGGTATAGTGCATTGTGTGCTGTGGATCACCGTCATCAGTATTGCCACAACCCAAATTTTTGATTTGCAGTTTACATCTATCGCGATTGTTGTTGCGATACACGCATTTCTCTGCTTCCTTGTTTTCAGCGCACTCTATCTCTTGTTGGCAGCCTCGATTGAAACTGAGGCAAGCGCGCAGAGTGCATCTACTCTAACCACCTTGGCGCTGATTATACCACTAACGTTGATGCTCAGTACGGTTTCCCAGCACGCATCACCTGTCTTGTCAGTGTTGAAATGGATTCCATTGTATTCGGGATATAGTCTTGGTATGTCACGCTGCTTGCATCAAGACCTTGGCACAGTTGAGAGCATTTTGCTCTATGCCATTTCGCTGGGAGCAACGGGTCTGCTGGTGATGATTGCGCTGCGTCAATTCACACAACGCACACAATCGGGTGGTACGTATAGGTCAGTCAAGCTGAAATAAGCGAGACCTTACAAAATATCAACTCGGACGACGCGAAAGACATTATTATGATCAGTCTCGAAGGTAATCTTCTTCTTCACCTTGTTTTGATAGGTCCACACTTCCTTTGAAACACCACCTGGCTGTTGCTTTACTTCCAATGAAGTCGGACTGCCGTAGAGGATGTAGACCTTACCACGCTCTGTACGAGATCCATCCGGCTCGACAGCATTCATGTAGTTCAAGCGTGCTTCATCAGCCCTTCTAAAGAAGGCCATCATTGCTTCGTTATAGAGAGTGTTGGGCGTTGGATCGAACTTCTTCCACCAAGTAATGAGTTTCTTGCGACATTCTTTTTCACTTCCGTCGCTAAGCTTGTCGCAGTCAGCTTCAGACGCGATGTAGCTCATGAGGTGCAGGGCATAAGTGATATTGCGAAAACTCAGCGGAATATTCATCCAACGACATTCAACATCCGTAGTCAGCGTGTCTTTCGAGCCGCTCTTGAATAATTTCAATTGATAACTACCGGGTGCTAAGGTCGCGCTTTCTAAGTCAGCTATGATCAGTCCAGCATTGACTCCTTGGGGCGCATCAGATAGGGCAAAGCTGCAATTTTGCGTAAGTCGATCATGATCACCGGGCGCAATCAAAACATGTCGCTTGATCGAGCAATTACCGCTGAACTCAGAGCTGCTCGAGCTAAAAAACTCATCCTTCATGCCAATACGTTTGCAGGAAAACTGCCATTTGTCGGATGAAGAAATGTCAGAGCAACTGAACACCGCGCTTACATTCTCAGAACGAAACTCAAAGCCGCCACTACCGGGAACGAAATCTATACTAGTGCTAGCGACCTGTTTTGCGAAGAGCGGCGGAGCCATAAGACGAAGTTGGTTGATAGGTGATGGACGCAACAGTCGTGAGCGCCAGCGTGCTACTGTAACTTCACGCTGTTCAATTTCTACGTTTATGGTATAAGCCGACCAGTTCAAGGCAAGGGAAATGCTCCGAAGCGCATTGAGCGCAGTTGAATTGGTCTGATCGAATTTGTCGCAACGAATAGTATCGAAGAGTTGTCGACTTTGACGAATTACGCCGCTTGTATCAGTGCACTCAATAACGATCGAATAGGGAGCTTGATAGCGTGAAGTGCCGGAACGAGTTTCAGTGATAAAATTCAAGAGCTCGTTGCTTAATCGAAACACGACGAGTGCCTGCAATTCAGAAGTTCCGGAGGTCGTTGTGAAACTCGCATCGCAAAAGAAATCACTTCGCGGAGCAGGTGCTACTGCTTGTGGCGGTACTTGTGCCTTTGCCACTGTCGCTAGCAACAAAGAACTCAACACTATGCATAAAACTCTCATTCGTACTCCGCTAAGAAATCTCTCAGTATTATCGCCGCCGCTATCTCATCCGTGCGTTCCTTTTCACGTCGCTTTAGTTTAGGCACGCCGATTTGAATCATCGTCTCGACCGCTCTACGGGATGAAAATGCTTCATCGACTTCAAGAACAACCAGACCGCTTCGCTTCTTCAGTTCTTCTATAAACGTCCGTATTGCCTCTATTATTTTGCTTTGCTGACTATCCAAACGATAGGGAATGCCTACAATACAGGCTGATACTCGTTCACGGACGAGTCCTGCCAGCAACATTTCCCAGAAATCATCTTCAGTTCTATATAAAACCCCTTTTGGCGAGGTTGTAATGTGCATCTCGTCGCAGACCGCCCAGCCAATGCGCTTCATTCCGAAGTCGAATGACGCTATACGCTTGCCTTTGATAATTGCACGAATCTCATCCGCGGACATACACAGCCAGGGGTAATTTGAATTGAATCGTTGTACCTTCACCAGGTGCCGTAATAACTTCAATACTACCACTATGTAACTCAACCGCGCGCTGCATAATCATGGTCCCAATTCCGGTTCCGCCGAACTGACGGTAATTAGAGAAGTAGGGACGGAAGAAATTCAATCGCGTTTGTTCATCCATACCCGCACCATCATCGCGCACTGCAATAATACACTCGGTTCTACTGCGCTGAACACTCAATTCGATTGTGCCACCTTTGGTTCGCAATGCACGGATGGCATTCTCTACGGCATTTCTAACCGCTCGCAACATTTTCGCTCGGTCAATACGACATATAATCGGATGCTGAGGTTGGACGAATCGTATGTCGCCGAACGACTCGTCGTCGAATTCTCGGACGACGTCTGAAAACAATGCGCTTAGGTCAATGTCTTCTACGTGTAGCTGCTCGTCTCGTCCAATACTGACAATATCCCGCACGCGTTGAAGCAACAAACTTGCTTGGTGCACAATACGCAAGCGCTGATCTTCGTGATCCGGTGCCACTGCGCCACTCATCTGTTGAGCATTGAGCTTGATGATTGACAAATTGGTCTGCATGTCGTGAGCTAATTGCGCCCAGTTAACTATACGCTTACGTTCAAGCTCTTCTGTGATGTCTACACCACTCACTACCAGACCATCAAATGCACCACTAAGAGAATGCAAGGCCTGCGCTGTAAAAATGATTTCCTTATCGCCGCCTTCATGCTTGATCATCAATTTCTGAGTTTGAGTGCCGCGAACAGCCATGGCGCTTGCGACAAAACTCTCAACGACGCGTTGTGACTCGCCATTGCAATAGTATTTCAAGACCCTGCGGAGTGGCGTACTGGCGTCCATTTCAAACAAGTCACGTGCACGTGAGTTCATACGACGAACCTTCATGCCTTTGTCAACGACGAATGATATTCCACTGGAACCCAATTCCAACACGTCGCGAAGCTGACGTCTGTAGCGCAACATGCGGAGCGAAACGACAAGCAACAAAAGAGCGATGAGAATTGGAGGCGCATAGGTTTGAATGGCAGTAATTGCAACGCGGACTGCATGCCAAGAGTCGGTATGCACATCCAGCACTATCTCGTGATCAGTGTTCTGGATGACAAGCTTGTTTGACAAAACATTGATAGCACACTGTGTGTCGCCAAATTCAAAAAAAGAGATTTCATCGGCGGATATGATGCCGCGCGAGTCGAATCGAACGAGACCATTCTTGAACACAATAACGACCGTGTCGTTGGAGACGCTCAAGCAATAGGGTTCGAAAAAGGATGATGGAATGCCGAAGGAACGATGTTGGTGATCTGCTGTATGCACATCCAGGCTATGCAGTATATAGCGTCCTGCAGAAGCGCCAACTGAGTACACACGCGATCCGGTACAAGTATGAAGCGAACCTAAAGACGATATCAAGCCAACCGATTGCGATTGCGCATCGCTCTGCTCTTCAACTGCCAACATCGAATTGCCGATGTCCGAGAAAATGACGAGTTCGTTTGCACGAGCGTAGACGTATCTGATCGATCGCTGATTGGGAGTGAAGTGACGTACATTCAAATTCTGAATCTCAGGAGAATCATAACCGACTACTGTAACAGTGTCAGCGCTCTGGAAACAGAAGTGCAGCTCATCACTACGAATCGCTTGCATTTCGGATGTGTGAAGCAATAACTGTTGCTTGACGACTTGTCCGTCACTGATCTCAAAGAGCGAGAGTGAATCTCCCTGACGTCCTAGAAGGTTCCACTTCTTGCTATGAAAGCCAATCCACACTAGTGAATCACAGCGAAGCTGCAAGGTAAAGAGACGCGATTGTTCTTCGAGGTTGAGATCAATTGTCTGTTCGCGCTGTTGGAAGCTGAGTCGGCTTTGTACTTGGCCCTGCATATCATAGGCACGTACGGTCGGACTGGGGAAGTCCGACTTCTGTACCACCGTCAAGTTCTGCGCGTAGGGCTGAGCATGCAATGCAAGACCTATAACGAACAAGCAGGCTATGGTAATAAGCCGTTTCACGCGTTCTTCGACTGAAGTTCACACACGCAAAAGGCTTCAACACCTTCGCCTCTGCCAACAAAGCCTAACTTTTCTGAGGTTGTGGCTTTGATATTGACGCGATCAGGACTCAAGCCTGACATAGATGCTAGCTCCAGTCTCATTGCTTCTTTGTACTTCTTTAGCTTGGGAGCTTCCAGAACCAATGCGACGTCGAGATTGACCAAATAGAGATTCCTCTCGATAACTAGGCGAATTGCTTCGCGTACAAAGTGAGATGATGGGGCATTCTTCCATTGTTGATCCGTGTCGGGAAAATGCTCGCCGATATCACCGAGTCCTGCTGCACCAAGAATGGCATCGCATACTGCGTGAAGTAACACGTCACCGTCGGAATGTGCGACTGTACCGAGATTTGATTCTATTTGCACACCGGCCAAGATCAGACTTTCGCCTTCTGCTAGTCGATGCACATCATATCCGAAGCCTACCATAAGAAGATTGTTAGTTGTCCACTTTTGATTGATAAATCTCTCAACGGTGGAAAAAGACTCATGCACTTTAACCTACACCTAGTTTCTCGAGCAGTATGTTTGCAGCGTATGAATAACGACGCGCTATCAGTCACTTTACTCACTCGCATCATCCAAGAAACTCTCGAAAACGAGTTTCCTTTTGTGCGCGTTGTAGGTGAAATTTCCAATTACAAACACCACAGCTCCGGTCACCGTTACTTTACCCTCAAAGATGATACGGCGCAGATTCGCTGTGTTATGTGGCGTACGCGAAGTATCTCAATGCAACCAAGCGACGGACTCAAGGTCGTGGTAACCGGACGACTGAGTTTGTATCCATCTCAAGGCAACTACCAAATCGACTGTTTTGGAATGACGCCAGCAGGTTTGGGTGAACTATATGTTGCATTCGAAAAGCTCAAGAATGAACTCCGCGAAAGCGGGTATTTTGACGAAGCTCGTAAAAAGCCATTACCGCGGATACCGCAACGAATCGGTGTTGCGACGTCGCCGACGGGTGCCGCTGTTCGAGATATTCTGTCTACACTTCAGCAACGCATGCCGGCAAGTACCGTTGTGTTTCGTCCAACCCTCGTTCAAGGTGAAGGATCAGCCCAAGACATCGTTCGTGCAATCGCTGCCCTTGAAGCCCATGATTGTGATGTTATCATCATAGGACGCGGCGGTGGATCAATCGAAGATTTGTGGTCTTTCAACACACGTGCTGTCGCTGATGCAATATACAACGCCCGTACGCCAATCATTTCGGCTGTGGGACATGAGACTGATGTGAGTATTGCCGATTTCGTCGCTGATGTTCGTGCTGCTACGCCGACTGCCGCTGCAGTGCTGTGCACGCCGATTAGGGCAGATGAGTTAAGCTTTGAACTCGACCGACTCTCAGATCTTTTTGGAGACGCCCTGGAGCAGCGATTGGCGGAGTATAGAGAATTGCTCGAGGAGTGGACAAGCGGACAAGTGACACAAAAGGTCGTTGAGGTATTGCAGTCGCGCGCAGAAAACATCAAGCGCATCCAACATTCGATGACACGAACTGTACAACACGCTACACAGCTGGTCTCGATGCGCCTTCGATCTCTGGAGAATACGATCCAGGTTTTGGAGCCGCTTTCTCCGCTCAAACGAGGCTTTGCCTTGTTGGAGAAGAATGGTCATGTTGTTGCTAATGACAAACAGCTTGCTCCTGGCGATCGCGTGACTATTCGCAGACAAAAGGAACGCGCCGAAGTTGTCGTCGAGGTCGTCAAAGAAGAATAGTGCTGCCGATTTACGAACAGAGCTTGTCACCGGAATTATTGAATATATCCTAACACCACATGGCAAAGAAAACACGCAGTTTAGACGAACAACTAGAACGTCTGGAAAACATTCAAAAGCAACTCGAAGATGGATCAATTCCACTCGAACAGATGATGAAGTTGTACGAAGAGGGAATGGCTTTGGTAAAAGACACGCGTGAGTTGCTTTCTCAAGCAGAACTCAGAATCATTGAGATTCGTGCGGAGCATGAAAAGGAAGAGGGAGAATAGTCATGATGTGGCGCGAAGTTCGTTGACCTAATCTGATTTCGCTTCGACCCTGATTACCACCAAGCAGCACTGCCAAAGCTCACTGCAGTTCCTGTAGGAGCATCATTCCACTGATTGTAATCGAGTGCAGTGCCGGATCCGGGCTTGAGAGCATTGAGCATCGTCCAGACCGGAGGCAGTCCACAGATCCGACGACGATCATGATTTGTGGCAATAGTCGAGAAGTAACGATCTGCTTTGCCCTTGATCATTGCATCCATGACTTCGTAATCTTCACTTCGCAGCGTATCCAGCATTTCGTGTGCGTCCCAAGAATCGCCGAAGCGTCGGCCGATGTGGGCAAGGTCGCCGCTGACAAGCCAGAGCGGACGACGTCCATTCGCAGTCGATAATTCACGAAGCAAATCACAGAATTCCTTGATCTTCTTGTCGCTGTTTGGTTCGCGCTGTGCATTCACCAAATCGTGAAATGAAGTCACGAGAATTGGGACGATGGTGAAGTCACGGTCGGGGAACAAGTGCTGCAAGAAGACGTGATGCAGCTCCAGCGAATGTTCCGGCATGTGTGCAATGTCATTTGTCGTAAGACTCTGTTTCATGCCTTCTCGCAACTCAGAGACAAAGGCTTTGTCGCAGCGCAGCATACCGAGAGGCGTCATGTAATCTTTATCGCTCAGGATGAAACGATCCTGCCAACCATAGTGCGAGGTGCCAATATGAATGACACAGTTGAAGTCGCTCTCGCGTATTGCCAAAAAGGGAGCAGCGTAAATAGCCGGATCAACTCGAAAATCAATATGAGGAACAACTATAGCTTTCGCGTTTGCGGGGTAGCTTCGTGAAGGATTGGCGGCAAGAACGTTGTCGAGATAGCGATGCAGTTCTTCTTTTTCCGCTGGATACACACTGCCCGCGCAGACGGCGTGTCGTACATCGGAATCGCGAAAGACTTTAGTATCAAAAAACTTCTCGCTGTTGAGCAAGCAGGCGTCATCAAGTGCTTCGATCAATGCGGCTAATTCTCCGACGGCTACATCCTCGCCATTTTCGGTTTTGAGAATCTCCACGAGAGATTGAAGTGTTTGCTCACCATCGAGTAAATCAAGCAGGGGAAGAAGTCCTGCGTCGAGCATCAGATTCTCCTCACTGATGCCCAATGGATCACGAAGGATTATTACCTCAGCAGACTCGTATTGAACGCGTTCAATTTCAATCTCTGTTCGAAATGGCGGCAGCGCTTCGTGTAATGTCATATCGCTAATGAATGTTGGCTTTGTCTAATCTTGTTTGCAATCTTTTTACAAACCAGATAAAGATCAGACCGGCGAATGCGAAAATGAGTCCTGCAACCAACAACCAAATGCTCTCAACTTCCGGGAAGCGGATGTGCAAATAGAAGTAGGTAAGCAGCATGATGAATGCTGAAAGGAAATTAGCTCCGGCAACGTAGCGTTTAGCTTTTTCGAGATTATCGCGTATGGACATGATTCAATTCAATTATAAAAAGAGACTAGCGTAAAATTGACTCCAATGCAGTTCGGGCATCGGTCTTTTCGTCGCGGTACTTGACGATGATCGGCGTACTCAAACTTAAACCGTGCTCTTCCGCAAAAGGAGATTTGATAGATCTACTTCCAGCAATGACAACCGCCGATTCTGGAATCTCAAGAGCTTTGTTTGCCTCGGCTCGAATGATGCGATTGTTAACGATGTCGTACACCGGCGTTGAAGCAGTGAGAATCACGCCACTGGCAAGCACTGCTCGACGACGTACCATCACACCTTCGTAAATCCCACAATTACCACCGATCAGAACATCGTCCTCGATGATCACCGGTTGTGCACCTGCCGGTTCCAAAACGCCCCCAATTTGCGCCGCTGCGCTGATGTGAACGTTCTTTCCCACTTGTGCGCAGGTACCAACCAAGGCATGGGAATCAACCATCGTTCCCGTGTCGACATAAGCACCGATGTTGATATACATAGGTGGCATGCAAATGACTCCAGGAGCCACATAGGCACCGCTACGGATTGCTGAACCACCGGGAACAATACGTACGTTGCTGTCCAGCGAGAAGGGATGAAGCTGAAGTGTGTGTCGATCGAAAAAGTGTTGATCGCCATTGGAGCGATCTTCCAAGCGACCATAGCGAAAGCAGAGAAGTATGCCTTGCTTCACCCAACTGTTGGTTGTCCATTGTCCATCAGCGCCTCGCTCTGCAGCACGAATACTACCGTCGTTGAGCGCTTGCAGAAACTCAGCGATGAGCTGTTCTGCAGCGACTTGATCCGGAGCGTCTTTGAGGGCTTGTTCGATTTTTTCTCGCAGCATCATCGACGACCCTTCGATGGTTTTGAATCACTCATGGCAATGTTGAGCAGTTTATAGATCAAACGTGCGGTTGTAAGGTTTGGATGGGATAGTCCTTTCATTGGAGCAAGTTCTACCACGTCAAATCCAACAATACGACGTCCACTAGCACGCACAAGACGGAATAGCTCCAAGGTCTCAGCATAGAGAAATCCATCCGGTTCCGGTGTGCCGGTTGCCGGCATAATCGCTGGATCGAAGTAGTCAACGTCGAAGGTGATGTACACATCCTTTGCCAAGGTATCTACCACGCTCTTTTGCCACTTCACGCCGTGCAATCCTCGGCGAATAGCGGAAGCGTAGAACGTGTTGATTTTCTTCTCACGAATGAACTCAGCTTCTTCTCGACACTGAGCACGGATGCCAACTTGTGTGATGTTCTTGGTAGGGAAGAACTCAGCTACACGTGCCATAAAGCATGCATGCGACCACGGTGTTCCCTCGTAACTCTGACGCAGATCCGAGTGTGCATCAAAGTGCAGGATGCTCATTTTGGGATAGCGCTCAAAGTGAGCGGCGATAGGAGCGGTCGACAAGGTGTGTTCGCCGCCAAGAGTGACGCAGAACTTTCCATCCGCAAGAACCGACGAGACTTGCTTTTTGATGGTTTGAACGGCACGCAAACCTGACATTGAATCTAGCTTCAATGGCGTGAGGGTTGCGATGCCTTTCTCGAAGCACAATTCGCGATCAAACTCATCATCGTAGAACTCGACGTAGGCACTGGCTTTTAGGATCTCTGCCGGACCATTCTTTGTTCCGCCGCCATAGCTGACAGTGGCTTCAAGTGGAGCAGAAACGATTGCTATTGCTGAGTTCTCGTAACTCGAGTATTGCTTTTCAATAGCCAGAAAATTCTTTCGAAGGGGCAGTACAGTCATAGTCCTACAGATACACAACGATTTGTGAAGAGAAATACTAATTCAAACAGAATCCGATCCGCGATTGTCGTTTACTTCAGACCCGGGATAAGCTTGTCGCGCATAACCGAGATCATCTCCAGAATACGTTCCGGAGCTTTGAAGATGTTCTTTGCTGCATTCGTGGGGTCAGCCATTTTACTGCTCACGTTGTAGACATACATGTTGAGCAGCATACGACCACCATTGACATTGAACGTGCCTGTGATAGCGTACTGGCAGTTGAGCTTCGCGACTGACTTCCACAAGTCTGATTCATACTGCGGACTGTTCGGATCGAGGTTTAACTCGGCAAGAACAGCGTCGACAGTATCGGAAGAAACGACAGTGAATTGCTTTCCATTCAACTCCGACATGGTCAATGCTGTACGAAGAGAGTCTGCAATTTTATAGCAATAGGTGTTCAGCGACAGATTGCCATCCATATTACGAACAGGGAGCACAGCTACGCGAGGTTGTGCAAAGAGTCCTACGCAGAATACGCAGGCAATAACAAGTGATGTGGTGAGGGCTTTCATGGTCTTATAGATTAGATGGGAGAGTTGAGAAACGGTCAGCCGGAGCAAAACCCTTCTCAATGAGATATGACTGAATTCGATCTAACTCAGTTGACATGGCCGTACCGAGAGCTTGCATAGAAGCAAAATCATTGGCGCGGGCAAATTCTTGCAATTGCATACCCATTTCGGACATGCTCAAGAGACCGAACTGACGACCGGAACCGCGAAGAGTATGACCAAAGCGAAAAAGCTCTTCGGCATCTTGACGTTCCACCGCGCTGTTATAGCGAGAGGAGATGTCACGTCGCCAAGACTCCACAAAATCCGGTAACATATCGAGAATAATTGGATCGTCTGGAATGACAATTCCATCCATGCTTTACACCTAATGAATGACAAAAAAAAGAGAGAGGAAAACTATAAGCCGGTTTCTGTCTTTTTCGCTTGCGCGAAAGAGGCAATCATTTATCTGGGATGAACATCACTGTGCACCTCGTGCAACCTACCCGACAACGGAGTCCGAAGACCAACAAACGAGCAGCTTGTCTCAACGCCGAAGCGCCGAACCGATGTCCTATTTGGTTTTGCACTGCGCGGGGTTTACCATGCCCGTTGAATCACTTCAACGGCGGTGCGCTTTTACCGCACCCTTTCACCCGTTCCATCAGCAAGCTGAAGGTGGTTTACTTTCTGTTGCACTGTCCGTCGACTCAGGATTTACATCCTTCATCGCCTTGATGTTATCAAGCGCGCTGCTCTGTAGTGACCGGACTTTCCTCATCACGGCGAACCGTAACGCGACTGCCCGTTTTCCTCATTCTCGAATTCAACTGCTGTTCTGTCACTCGATACCGAGTGACAGAACCTCAATCTTCTACATTACTTCTTCTTCAACACGAAGTTCTTCCGGATACAGTATGCGTCCACAAATCTGGCACGTAAAGAATGCTTGTTTGTTGTTACGCATCTCGACTTGTTTCTGAGGCGGAATTGCACTAAAGCAACCACTGCATGAACCCTTGCGAACGTGTACGGCAGCATCGCTGTGGAAAGTTCTGATACGTTCGTACTCGTTATACCAATCGGAGTTCAAACCGGCAATTGCCTTCTTGCGTTGACTTTGCAGGGTCTTGAATTCGTCGTTTTGCTCGTTCGAAAGATCTTCCAATTCCTTTTCTTTCGCACTGAGATTGGTTTGCGCTTCAAGTAATTGTGCTTGTTGATCAACCAGCATATTCTTGAGATTCTCTTCTTTCACTGCTTGTTGAGCGAGTTCTGTGTCAATGCGGATTCGTTCTGTACGTATGAACTCGATTTCTTTTGTGATAGCATCGAATTCTTTGTTGTTACGTACCGAGCGCTGACTTTCCGCCATGTGAACTTCCTTGTCGCTGAACTCCTGCAGAATGATGTGCGAACGTGAGCGGAAATTCTCGATCTCAGTCAGAGCTGCCTGACTGCCTTCGACAGCGACCGTGCATTCACGAACGGTGAGCTCAAGTTTCTTGACTTGTTTCGGCAAATCACCGAGCTCCTCGTGCATGGCGTCCAGCTTTTCGTCGATATGAGCAAGAGCCGCGATTCGTTGAACATCTGTGTCCATTAGTTCTCCTGGTTGATGAATAGTGTTAAATACTTTCTAGTTTCTCTTTCGGGTCGTCGTTACCGTGCCGTTCGAACCGGGTTGGTATTGACAGTAGTTGCCTGGAATCGTGGACGATCCGGAACATGAGCAAAAGCTTGATTCAGAATCTCGATCATCGAATCCGCAACAAACTGTTCCATCTCGTAGTGACCGGGATCGATCAATGCCATTTTTCCACTGGCTGCGTGAAAGTCATGATACTTCACATCAGCCGTGATAAACACATCGACTTTTCTCCGAAGCGCATCGCTAAAAAAGCTGAAGCCGCTTCCTGCCACAATTGCAATTCTTTCAAGCGCAAAATCATCGACTGCAGAATATCGTGGAGCGTTTCCGCATACCTCTTTGATCTTGTCGATCAATTGGAGGTAGCGAAGTCCTGTGCTTGTGCACACAACGCCCATACCGAAGTCCGGACGATTCGTGTCTGCAACAAGGGGATTGATAACATCTAAACCCAGACGCTTTGCGAGTACCCAATTGGTGCCTCGCGGATGTGCATCTAGCGCAGTATGTACAACCACGATTGCAATGTCGTGCTTGATAGCCAATCGAACACAGCGATCAACACGCTCATCTGTTCCCACTTGCTGCAGTGCTTTATAGATGAGAGGATGGAAACTTATGATGCAATCACAACCTGAAGCAATTGCTTCATTCATAACCGCTTCATTGACTTCCATGCAGAGGAGAATTGCCTTAGCACTTTGTCGTTCTGACAAGACATGGATGCCAATGCGATCTCCGCTCATTGCCGTGTCTGACGGCAATACCTTTTCTACAAAACCAACAAGCTCGGACAGGTGCATGTATTATGCTGTTTCTTTGATTGACCGCAAATTACAAAGAACCGTCAGCCTATTAGGCCTTGAGTGCAGCGACTTGGGCAATCAATTCATCGTAGTTCGGTTCTACGCCAGGCGACGGTGAGGCAGCCCATGTGTAGCGAATCACGCCTTCTTTGTCAATGATGAACACCACGCGATTGGCAACATCATATCCCTGCACACCACCGAGGTTGTGGAAGAGTACGCCGTATTGATTGATGACATTGCGGGTGAAGTCTGACAAGAGGGTGAAGTTCAAAGAGTACTTGTTGGAGAATTCTTTGAGCACAAAAGGACTGTCAACGCTGATACCATAAACAGCAGCTCCTAATTCACCGAAACGACCCATACCGTCGCGTAATGCGCAAACTTCGCGGTCACAAGCGCCTGTGAAGGCACCTGGGAAAAAAGCTAATACGATGATTTCTGAACCAACGACTGAGCTGAGTTGAACTAGTTGTTTGTCACTGTTAGGCAGTGTAAAATCGATATAACGATCGCCAACTGAAAGAGACATGAAAACTCCGTTGTGAAATGAGATGAATGAAAGTTGCAAAACCAGTGTACAAAAATACGCCAAGCGACAGTATTCATCATTTTGCTTGCATGAAACTTCGGTCGTGCTATTTTGCACAGTCCTAAAAACAGGATCCCATTCAACGGCAGTTTAGGGGAAGTAGAACACTCTTTATCATCTTATTGACGCTATGGCTCAATACAAGAAATCTATTGTGGAATTGACGCAAGAAGCGGACGGCGTGCATTCTTTGAAGCGAACGCTGGGTCCACTGAATCTCATCATGCTCGGCATTGGCGCTATCATCGGTGCCGGTTTGTTCGTACGAACTGCCGCCGCAGCCGCAAATAACGCGGGTCCAAGCGTTACGCTGGCTTTTGTGGTAGCCGGACTAGGATGCGCATTTGCCGGACTCTGCTATGCCGAATTGGCATCCATGATTCCTATCGCAGGTAGTGCTTACACTTACACATATGCAACCTTGGGAGAGCGACTTGCCTGGATCATTGGCTGGGACTTGATTCTTGAATATGCTATTGGAGCGGCAACGGTGGCTATCGCTTGGAGCGAGTATTTCAATCGATTCTTGCACATATTCTTTAACTGGAGCATACCCTATGAATGGTGTCATTCGCCATTTGATAAAATATTAGGGCCCGGTGATGTTGTCTTGCAGCACGGATTCATGAATATTCCGGCACTGGTTATTGTTTTCTTGCTCACCTTACTCTTGATTCGAGGAACCCAAGAATCTGCCTTTGTTAATGGTCTCATTGTTATTACTAAGGTTGCGATTGTGCTCATGATCATTGGTCTCGGATGGTCATTTGTCAATCCGGCCTTTCATCAACCATACATCCCGGATCCAACGATTTATGTGGATGCCAAGGGCGTGGACCACAATTTCGGTGGTATCATGGGTATTCTTGGGGCGGCTGGGGTCGTGTTTTTCGCCTTTATTGGTTTTGATGCTGTTTCAACGGCAGCTCAAGAAGCCAAGAATCCATCGCGCGACATGCCGATTGGAATCTTAGGTTCATTGGTCGTTTGTACCATTCTCTACATCTTGTTTGCTCACGTATTGACGGGTCTGGCACCGGTTGACTTCTTCCGAAATGAAGGAAAGGAGGCATCGGTCGCGATGGCAATTTCTAATAGCATGCACGGATACGAATGGTTATCAAACCTTGTAACTGTGGCAATTCTTGCTGGATTCTCATCTGTGATTTTGGTGATGTTGCTCGGTCAGTCGAGAGTGTTCTTTACAATGAGTCGTGATGGTCTAGTTTCGCCGATATTTTCAGCCCTGCATCCGAAATACAGAACCCCATACAAGTCAAATCTTCTCTTTTTGATCTTAGTAGGTTTCTTCGCGACGTTTATTCCGGAAGACATTGTCGGTGATATGACTAGTATCGGAACGCTGTTCGCCTTTATCCTTGTCTGCGCTGCAGTGTGGGTATTGCGAGTCAAGAACCCCGAACTTGAGCGTAAGTTTAAAACACCTTTGGTGCCGCTGGTTCCAATTCTTGGTATGATTGTCTGCTCGGCTATGATCTACGGTCTAGGTTGGGTGAACTGGATACGTCTCTTGGTGTGGTTGGCACTTGGAATGATTATCTACTATGCGTATTCGGTGAAGCACTCCAAAATCAGACAAGCCGAAGGAAAATAACCTCTTATGAAATTCAACATCAACGAACGCGGTCTTGCCGCGTTTGTTGTTTTAGGAACAAACTATGAGCGAACACACAGAATTCAAACGCGACATTTCGTTGCTTGACGCAACAATGATCGTAGTAGGTATCATGATCGGCTCCGGTATCTTCATAGTCAGTGCCGACATTGCCCGTCAGGTCGGCTCTGCCGGATGGCTGTTAGTCGTATGGGGCGTCACCGGCGTTATAACCTTGATTGGTGCACTTAGCTACGGTGAGTTAGGCGGACTCTTTCCGCAAGCGGGTGGACAGTACATCTATTTGCGTGAAGCATACAATCCTCTCATAGCATTTCTCTATGGCTGGACCTGCTTCATGGTCATTCAAACCGGTTCTATTGCTGCCGTCGGCATGGCATTCGCTAAATACTCCGCCGTCCTAATCGAACCCTTAGATGAGAAGTATAAAGTTCTAAGCATAGCAAGCTTCACGGTGTCACGTCAGCAAGTCTTCGCCATTGCCATGATCGTCTTCCTTACTTGGGTCAACACGCGCGGTGTTCGAACGGGGAAGTGGATCCAAAACGTCTTCACATTTGCTAAGATTGGCTCGATGATCGGTTTGGTCTTGCTTGCGGTGTTTGTCGGTTACAATCACGAGGTAGTCGCAAGAAACTTCAGTGATTGTTGGCATGCCTTCTCAGTCACTGTGACAGAAGGAAGTACGGTGCCGCAGGTTATTCAGCTCACCGGCTTCTCAATTGTAACAGCGATTGCGGTCTCACAAGTTGGATCCCTATTCTCAAGCGATGGATGGAACAATTTGACCTTTGCAGCGGCCGAGGTTGTTAATCCTAAAAAGAATATTCCACTCGCTCTGGCATTCGGAACTATCATCGTTACTGTGTTGTATTTGTCAGTCAACATTGCATACCTCATCACACTTCCGGTAGCGGGAAATCCGAGTGGAGGAGTAATGGCCCAAGGCATTCAATTCGCGACGTCAGATCGTGTCGGTGCAGCTTCCGCTGCAGCCATGTTCCCGGAATATGGTGCGATGCTCATGGCAATCACCATTATGGTCTCGACTTTTGGTTGCAACAACGGGATGATTCTAGCCGGCGCGCGATGCTACTATGCAATGGCCAAAGACGCACTCTTTTTTACAAGCGTAGGCAAACTCAATACCAAGGCCGTTCCAGCTACAGCCTTGTGGTTGCAATGCTTGTGGGCTAGTTGTTTGTGTCTTTCAGGTAAGTATGGCGATCTATTAGACTATGTCATCTTTGCTGTACTTCTGTTCTATATCGCAACTATCATCGGGATCTTTGTTCTACGTCGTAAGCTTCCGAATGCAGAGCGACCGGTAAAAGCCGTGGGCTATCCATTTTTACCGATACTGTACATTGTAATGGCGACTTTCATATCATGCGTCTTGTTGATTGAAAAGCCGATGTACACTTTCCCGGGACTAGTAATCGTGCTGCTTGGCGTGCCCGTGTATTTTGTGTGGCGTAAAGTTCAGCGAGCCTAAGAAGTAGTTCTCGTTCAATGACTGATATAGATGAAACAAAAAAAGGTGACCAATGCGGTCACCTTTTTCTTTACTGCATACTTTGATTCTCTTACTTGCCTGTACTGATCGCAAAGCGGAATTGGTATGAAATTCCAAGGCTCAATGAGACAGGTAGTGGGTTGTCATCGCTATTGTATATCACGGTGCCTTTACCGTCATTATTGTAGCTACCGTAGTAATTGTGACCATCTGCATAGATGTGTGTGAGCGAGTAACCAAGCATAACGTCGATATTAAGCCGACCCAAGGCATCGTCAGAAACCGGTAAACGTCCACCGAGTTTCAATTCAAACATCGTGTTCATCAAGCTGGAGTAATCCACTTTCATAGCCGGCGGATTCATTGGAACGCCAGGATACAACACGCTTACATCTGTACCCGATTTTGAAACTGTCGAAGCACTGGAAGGTAATCCAATGTTACATCCAACGACGAAACCGGAGAAGAACAAGTGAGGGAAGATCCCTATATAGCTGTATTGTTCCTTAATGATGTTATCATCGGTAACCGCACGGATATTGACATCCGGTTTCGAAATAAAGGACAATGAATTCATACCGACATCGAGACCTAATCCAATGTTGTTTCGCTTCCCAAACGCAAAGAGCGCAGTGGCGTAGAGCTCAGGAACGCTATTAAAGTTCACGTCCGACTTAAAACCATCAGCAACTTTTGTATTGACGCCAGCTTTACCCGCTACCCCCGCGCCAACATAGATATTGATGAACTTCGTACTGTCATCAGTTGCGGCTTGACTGCAAACGCTTAGCACGAACAAAGCCACCAGGCAACTTCGAAATATGGAAATCATAACTCCCCGTTAGATTGTTAAAGAAGGTTCATTCGTCGCAATATACACTCAGAATGTCTCTTTGAACACAACTCGAAACAGTCCTTTGATAGCTTCAATCAGTGTTATAACGTTGAAATAGCGCGACTTCTCACGAGATGGGCACAGTGTTAATCCGTCAATCCATGCAACTTCCTCTTTCAATCGTGGACAAGTTGTTCTGATTAAACGATGTACTCAAGTCATTCATTCCGTAATTTTGCAAATCGGCACTTCAGTACACGTGCTCCCGAATACACTTCAGAAGCACTCAGCATCATGCCGATAGTCTCACAACTCGGTTTACTTATGGCATCACAACGGAAGGTCTTTCAATCAACAGTCATGATGAAGTACATCGTGGCACTTAGTGGACTGGCAGTCGTAGCCTTTCTTATAGTCCACTTACTCGGTAACCTGCTTCTTTACTCGGGTCCGGCGGCTTTCAACAAGTACGCTCAAACACTCAGAGATTTAGGTTCGCTCCTTTGGGTGGCTCGTGGGGGATTGTTAGTGGCGTTCATCGCTCACATAGTACTGACGATCAGGCTCAAGAATATCAACGTTTCAGCGAGACCGCAGAACTACAACACCAAAGCACACTTGGCGTCGACTATGGCATCGCGTTCCATGTTTTGGACGGGTTTGACCATCCTCTGCTTTGTACTTTTTCACTTGCTGCATTTTACCTGGGGTAAGGTTCAACCGGATGCGTTCACCGGAACGTGGATATTGCTGGACGGTAGAGCAGTGCATGATGCATATAAAATGACGGTTGCGGGCTTTAATGTTTCGTGGATTTCCTTGTCCTATGTCATTGCCGTCACGGTGGTGTTCTTGCACTTGCAGCACGCTATTCAGAGCGCAATGCAAACTCTTGGATTTAATCATCCTCGCTACACACCGCTTATCCTGCGTCTCAGTGGAGTCTTGTCAACAGTACTTTGGCTCGGCTTCGTATCCCTTCCGATCAGCGTTTTGGCAGGCTTCATACACTAAGAAAATCAAACAAAGAAACCGGAGTAAAGATGGTATTAGACTCTAAAATTCCCGCTGGTCCGATTCAGGAGAAATGGGATCGACATCGCAGAGAGATCAAGCTCGTTAACCCAGCAAACAAGAGAAAGTTCAAGGTCATTGTTGTAGGTACCGGTCTCGCCGGTGCTTCAGCTGCCGCTACGCTTTCTGAATTGGGTTACAACGTGCATGTCTTTAGCTTCCACGATTCACCACGTCGCGCGCACTCGATTGCTGCACAAGGTGGTATCAACGCTGCGAAGAACTATCAGAATGACGGCGATAGTATTTATCGTTTGTTCTACGATACAGTCAAAGGTGGCGACTTCCGCGCACGCGAAGGCAATGTGTATCGCTTGGCTCAGGTCAGCGTCAGCATCATTGATCAATGCGTCGCTCAAGGTGTACCATTTGCTCGTGAATACGGTGGATTGTTGGATAACCGCTCCTTTGGTGGTGCACAGGTATCGCGGACATTTTATGCTCGTGGTCAAACAGGACAACAACTTCTCATCGGCGCTTATCAAGCAATGATGCGTCAGGTTGGTCTGGGCAAAGCAACGCTATGGAACCGCGAAGAAATGCTTGACTTGGTGCTGGTCGATGGACACGCCAAAGGTATCATCAGTCGTAACCTGGTTACAGGCAAGATTTCCCGTCATGCAGCTGATGCAGTACTGCTTTGCACCGGTGGCTATGGCAACGTGTTCTACCTGTCTACAAACGCAAAGAACTCCAACGTTACAGCGACCTATCGCGCATTTAAACGCGGTGCCTTGTTTGCAAACCCGTGCTTTACACAGATTCACCCAACCTGTATTCCGCAGAGTGGTGAATATCAATCGAAGCTCACGCTCATGTCTGAGTCGCTTCGTAATGATGGACGTATCTGGGTGCCTTTGAAGAAAGGCGACACACGGAGCGCAGCTGATATTCCCGAGAACGAACGCGATTACTACCTCGAACGAAAGTATCCAAGCTTTGGTAACCTGTCGCCTCGCGATATCGCTTCGCGCGCTGCAAAGCAAGTGTGTGATGAGGGAAGAGGAGTTGGACCTGGCGGATTAGGCGTGTATTTGGATTTCGCTGATGCTATCAGACGTCTCGGAAAGCACGTCGTAGAAGAGCGCTATGGAAACCTCTTTGAAATGTATGAACGCATCACAGCTGAGAATCCGTATGAAGTTCCGATGCGTATTTATCCTGCTGTGCACTACACCATGGGTGGTCTTTGGGTTGATTACAATCTCATGAGCAATATCCCTGGACTGCACGTATTGGGTGAGGCAAACTTCTCCGATCACGGTGCAAATCGCTTGGGTGCAAGTGCGTTGATGCAGGGTTTGGCGGATGGATATTTCGTTATTCCATACACACTCGGACACTACTTCGCGTCGACGCCGAAGGTCAATGTCAGTACAGACCACGATGCATTCAACGAAGCCGAAAATGCGGTAAGGGCTCGTATCAATAATCTCTTGTCGATTAAAGGCAAGCGCTCAGCTATGTCATTCCATCGTGAGCTCGGACAGATCATGTGGGATAATTGCGGGATGTCGCGCAATGCCGACGGACTCCAGAAAGCGCTGAAGAGAATCCCAGAACTGCGTGAGGAGTTTTGGTCAAACTTGCTTGTTCCCGGCAGTGGCGAAGAACTCAACCAAAACTTAGAAGTTGCCGGTCGTGTTGCAGACTTCATGGAGTTCTCAGAACTCATGTGTAAGGATGCATTACAGCGCAACGAATCATGTGGTGGTCACTTCCGTGAGGAATACCAGACTGAAGACGGTGAAGCCAAGAGAAATGATGACGAATACAGTTATGTCGGTGCATGGGAGTATCAGGGCGAAAAGGCAAGTCCGATCATGCACAAAGAGACGCTGAATTTCGAAAACGTGCATCTGGCAGTGCGGAGCTACAAGTAACAACGAAAACGAATCAACGACGATATATATGAAGCTGACATTAAATATCTGGAGACAAAAGAACGCTCAGCAACAAGGTTCTATGCAAAGCTATGCGCTGGACGATGTAAGTCCGGACATGAGCTTTCTTGAGATGCTCGATGTACTCAATGAGAAACTTCTTTCTGAAGGAAATGAACCTGTTGCGTTTGAGCACGATTGTCGCGAAGGAATTTGTGGTTCCTGTGGCATGATGATCAACGGCGCTGCACATGGTCCGGAGAGTCTTACGACCACGTGTCAACTGCACATGCGCAAGTTCAAAGATGGTGATACCATCGATATCGAACCATGGCGTGCGACTGCCTTCCCGGTCATCAAAGACTTGGTGGTCGATCGTTCCTCATTTGATCGCATCATTGGCTCAGGCGGCTTCGTGAGCGTCAACACCGGAGGAATACCGGATGCAAATGCACTTCCAATTCCAAAAGTTGATGCTGACCAAGCGTTTGATGCAGCAGCATGTATTGGTTGTGGTGCCTGCGTGGCAGCATGTCCAAATGCTTCAGCAATGCTCTTCACCTCAGCAAAGATTTACCACTTGCTCAAGCTTCCGCAAGGTCAAACAGAACGCACGGAGCGTGTGTTGAACATGGTGGAACAAATGGACAAAGAAGGTTTTGGCGGCTGCACCAATCACTACGAGTGTGAAGCAGCATGTCCAAAGGGTATCAAGGTTGAGTACATCGCAACCATGAACCGCGAAATGCTGAAAGCAAGTTTAGCTCACCGCTAATTGCCTTAGCACAGAAGCGCACATCGATCCCCGATGTGGGCTTGAATATGAAAATGAGTTTGTCGAAAGCGTAGGCGCTGTTCTCTTAAGGACCGCGCCTATTCTATTTGCAGAAGAAGCGTACGAACTTGACCGGCACTGACTACGCGAAGGAGATAGGTACCAAGAGCCAAAGCTTGACCGTTTGAATTCACTGCATCGACGCCAATATTCAGGGTACCTGCAGGTTGATATTGCGCGGGCATGATCTCGCGAATGTGCTGTCCATCGAGACTAAACAAATCAACACTCACGACACCATCGTTCTTGGAAGAGAGTGCAATGCGTGTGGCTGAGTGAAATGGATTAGGTTGAGCAGAAAGACTCACCAAAGCAGCTGCGCCGTTGTCTTCTGGAACATCAACGATCATTTCCGGCAATTCACGGTAGTACATTCCACCGCCTGAGGTGCCAACAAACATGCGTGAACTTGAAGCTGCGAAGGCACGAACATCGGTAAACACCAATCCGTCATTTGCAGGCGTCCAGTGCGCCCCTTGGTCACCGGTGATAGAAACACCACCACCATCAGTACCACAGAAAACGATCTGATTGCTTACTGCCATGGCATTGATCGTCTTGTTTGTCAGACCATTGCTGAACTCTTGCCAGCTTGAACCGGCATCACGAGAAACGAAAACGCCATACGGTGTGCCGGCGAAAATTGCATTGAGGTTAACTGCGAAGCAGCTTACGTATTTGTCATCAAGACCACTGTTAGCCGAAACCCACGAAGCTCCTTGATCAGCGCTTGCGTAGAGTCCGCTTTGTGTGCCGGCGAAAATCTTTCCGTTGAACACACAGAGTGCGTTGATGATTGTGCTTGGAATACCGCTAGTGACCTGACTCCATGAGGTACCGTTGTTCTTAGAAACGAAAACCGATGTCGAAGTGCCAACGAAAATGTTTGATCCACTCATGATCATACAGGTAACGTTGGTATTTGTCAGACCTTCGTTTACCGCCGACCACGAGCTTCCGTTGTTGTTTGAAACAAAAACTCCGCCACCATAGGTGCCAGCAAACACGCTACTACCGTTGGCCGCCAAGGCAAAGGCGCGAAGATTGCTTAAACCGTTGGTCGCAGCGCTCATGTTTTGACCGTTGTCACTCGAAACAAAGACGCCATTCGCGCTCGTACCCGCGTACACGTTTGAGGCATTCAATGCGATTGCTTTTACGGTCAAACTCGCCGTGCCATTGCACTGTTTCCATTGCGCGTTTGAAGCAAAAGACAAGAGTGAAAACAGAAGACCAAGTACAATGGTCCGTGAATAGAATGAGAATTTTAATGTTGCTGTCATAACTCTAATGTAATACTCGCTGAACGTGGTGTAAATGATGCGGCAAATACTTAGTAACTCTTTACTAAACAAACTACCTACAAACAAAGATAGCTCCTGGGAAATGCAGAAGGGTATACGTACTAATACGGAACCTTGGGTTTAACTACTAACGCCGCCATATAGTGGCAATACGCAGCCGTTTAGGGCTTTCATCTCGTCTGAACAAAGGTTGAGAATGCAGGCTGCAATGTCGATGGGATCGACCCAAGCCCTTTCTTCTCCATTGGTTGCCCATTCTAAATTGGCTGGTGTGCGGATGGTACTGGGAACGATAACGTTGACCCGCGCCAGGCTGTCGCGACACTCCTCGGCTGCACTTAGACACAGAGATAACACACCGGCTTTAGCAGCTGAATATGCAGCTCGATTGGCCTGCGGAATGATCGCTGACTTTGCTGCGAATCCAATGAATGAGCCGCCGTTGCGCTTCAGACTGTCCAGTCCGTAACGCAGCATCATGAAAGTGCTCACAAGATTGATTTGAAGCATTGAGTTGAAGTCGAGTGGAGACATCGTGTCTATTGGACTCCCAGCCTTGATGCCACCAACCAAATGCGCTATGCCATGGACGTCTGGGTGTTGCTGAAAGAGTCGTTCTACATCGTCGGACTTCGTTACATCACACACAAGCACATGCGAGTATCCTTGCTTGCGCATGATATCAGCGCTAGACTCCGAATGACAGCAGGCGACAACATCCCAGGAGTGTTCAATTGCATAAGCGCAAACAACTCGTCCTAACTGTCCGTCAGCGCCACTGACTAATAGCTTCTTGTTCATCAGTAAATGAGAATAGTGTGGTAACTACTTCCCGAATGACGTTTCAAGGTCAAGAAGTACAATCCTGGCTGTAGTCCTAACAAATCCACACGCGGTGCCTGCACATCCGGATGTTGAATTGACTGCACTTGTCCAATGTTGTTGTACATCTGCACTTCTTGTATCTCTGAATGGTCGCTGTGTAACTGAATGTAGGGAGTACCAAAGGCGACTGCCTGCGAGCTTTGGTTATTCTCAATGCTGAGGTCGGGAACAGAGCTGGCAAAATCCGTTGGATTGAGACCACAGGGAATGCGTTCATCGCCCGCAAGTATGCTGTCTTGATCTTGCGCAGGTTGGCGTCGTTGTCGCTGACCGTCATCTGCACTGATGTAATATTCGATCAGCTGTCCTTTGTTTCCAAAGGGCACGCGACAAACGAACTGATGCGCTACCGTTGTTGGCTGCAAGAGATATTCTTGGAATGCACCACCATCAATTCGTGCGAACAATGATGCCTTCTGAATTGAGAACATTGAACGCAAATACACAGTGAAATACTGATATCGAGGGGACGCATAGCTGAGCGCAGGAGAACATAGAATTCCATATGTCTCAGCTGCTTTCATGACATTAGGTAAACCATATCCGACGCTCGAATCGGGTGACGTAGCCTGTGATGCACTTGCTTGAAGGAGTTGTCGAACTTCATAAGGACGTAGAGCAGGGAACTGACTGAGTAGCAGCGCAACTCCTCCGGCAACAGCCGGTGTTGCGAAGGATGTTCCGGTAGCACGACCAATGGCATGACGATTCTCGAGTCCACAGACGATGACGCCTGTTCCAAGTGTTGCGACATTTGGCTTCAGAGTTCCGGCGCCATTGGGTCCTTTGGACGTAAAACCAGCGACCACTAAGGAGTCGTTGTCATAAGCTCCGACTGTGATGGCTGAATCCGCATCACCCGGAGAAATCAATGTGCGAGATGTTCCTCCGGAATTTCCGGCAGCAGTCACGCATACCATTCCAACTGCAGTGGCGCGATTGAGGGCGGCATCGCAAATGGTGGAGTGTCCATCCAAGTCACTGTACGAATAGGAGATTTGGGTTGAGTCGAATTGACCATATCCGATTGACGAAGATGTTACATCGACGCCGAGTATATCCATCCACTCGATTGCCGCAGCATAATTGTCTTCTTCAATGCGACGTTCAAAACGCATGTCCTCTGTTTTCGCGAGTACAACGTTGACATATGGAGCAATGCCAATGAGTGAGTCCGGAAAAAAGCCTGTGATAACGCTCAGAGTATTCGTCCCGTGATTGTCTTGATTGGGAACGTCCAGACTATCATTGGCGGTGACCGAATCTTGAAAAGCGAAGTCGTATTCTGCTACTCGGCGCAAACGCTGATAGCAATCATGAGCCTGCCAACGAAAGCCGTTGTCGAGAATTCCAAGCAGTGTGTTTTGTCCTAACTCTCCCATTGAGTGAAACTCATTCGAATGCAGCATGAGATTCTGCGTGAGTGAGGGTCCGTAGTTGAAGGCACCGCAGGCGCTATCAAGTGTAAAGAAGTTTGTCTCCACCGGATCAGCATCTAACTCTCCATCTTCATGTCCAAAGGTCTTGAAGAGTTCTCCCGTGCTCGTAGCTCCTAAGACGTAGGGCTTAGCTTTCAGCTTGGTCAGTACGGTTGAATCGCAGGACACTACCACGTAATTCTTCCAGCGCAGCTTGAGTAGGATTTTAGCTCCAATGCGCTCGATATCGTCAAGGTATGGTTGGTACAACGGAGCATCTACAATGCTAAAAAGCGAGTCTTGAGCAAGAACCTTGGCTCGGCGCTTCAAAGAGCGTTGGGTGAAGAGCTTTTCTGTTTGCTGATATAGTTCACTTCCTTTGATAAAGGGAGAAATGCCTTTGTTTTGAAGGAACACGCGGTAGGTGTCTGGTGCGGACATGCTATCAGTCCAAAGACCAATGATCAACAGGCAACTGAGAATGAGTATGCGTCTAAATCTCTTCTTTGTCATTATATCGTGTAAATTGCTCGAGTACTATTGGCTTGTGTTTGAGATAAACACACGAACATACATTTCATTTCAATAGAGACAACTATGTCGGATGGACAAAAAGCAATAAGCGCACAAAAAGCAGTTTGGAGATTACGAGAGGATCTGACCCTGATCTCGGCAAGCGGATCTGATGTTGTTGATTTTTTACACAGAATCAGTACCAATTCGGTTCTCAAGCTACGCGACGGAGAATCGGTCGAAACAGTTCTGTGTAGCGATAAAGGTCGTATTGTCGACACAGTTCATGTCTATGCTCAGGAATCCGAATACCGCTTGGTGTGTTCGACCTTGTATCGCGACAAAGTACTCCGACATTGCATGACATACGTCGTTATGGATGACGCAAAGTTCCGTCCGTTGCAACTTCACACAACGCTTATTAGCGTCGAAGGTGACAATTCCCATCAAGTCATAGAAGAATTGAGAGCGGAGGTGTCAAATGCGACATCTCAAACCGCAAGCGCTTTGGTTCAAGGTCAACTACACATCGTGCAACGTGGATCAATCATGGATCCGCAATACCTTGTAATTCTCGAGACATCGCAGGCAGATAACTCATCAGTATTGCTTGAGTGGTTTGTGCGGCGAGTGCATCGCTGCAGTGATGCTGAATGGACGGAGTGGTGCATACTGCATGGTAGACCTTCGGCACCACTTGAACTCAATGAAGAGCACAATCCCCTTGAGGCTAATCTTTTACATCTCGTTGATTTTCGAAAGGGATGTTATATCGGTCAGGAGGTCATTGCACGACTCGACTCCTACAACAAAGTAAAAGTACGATTGGTTGGATTGCGGTCTAACACAGCGATGAGCGCTGGTGCCGTCATCAACGTCGACGGTCTAGCACAAGGCACGGTGTGCAGCACGACAATCTCGGATCTGCATGGGCCAATAGCGCTTGGCTATATTCGTACAGACTTTGCGCGGACGGACCAGCAGATCGAACTCGTAAATGCCGAGACCTCAATCGCGGCTACTGTTCAAGAATTACCTTTTCAACACTAAGACCATGGATCCAAATCAAGAACTGCCCGAGCGTCTAGAGCGCGCGCCAAAGGCATACGACAATCGCGAGTTTCTCCATTCACCTCGCGCGCGCATGCTTCGCATGATGGCAGAGTATCAGCATCCGGATATGCACTTCAGGCAGAATGATATTCACAGCACCATCATCTTCTTCGGCTCGGCGCGAATACATTCCAAAAGTCAGCATCACGAACTTCGTGAAGCTCTGGAGTTACATCGCGATTCAAGTGTTGGTGCAGAACGAGAAGCGGCAGAAGCAAAACTTGCGCGTATGGCACTGCATCGTGAAATGAGCGAGTATTATGAAGATGCGGTAGAGCTTGCCAGATTGATGACTGAGTGGTCGATGAAGTTGCCGGATGGATCGGATTTTGTGATTTGCACCGGAGGTGGACCGGGAATCATGGAAGCAGGGAACAAGGGTGCACACGCTGCCGGTGGTAAGTCCATTGGCTTGAATATCTCCTTACCATTCGAACAATATCCAAACCCCTACATCACCCCGGATCTCAATTTTGAATTCCACTACTTCTTCATGAGAAAGTACTGGTTCATCTACCTCGCGAAAGCTCTGGTAGTGTTTCCGGGAGGATTCGGAACCTTGGATGAGCTTATGGAAGTGCTGACATTAGTACAGACAAAAAAGATCCGCAAGCAAATGCCGATATGTATTTATGGCGAAAAATTCTGGAAAGGCGTTATCAATTTTGAATATCTTGCCGATATGAATATGATTGATCGCAATGACTTGAATTTATTCAAGTTTGTGAATTCCCCGCAGGAAGCATTTGAGTACTTGCGGAGTGAACTCGTTAGGATTCATGGACTTCCGGACATTCTTTAATTAGGGCATGCCCCAGACGATACTGAATAGTGAGGATTTAAGGACCGAGATTCGGCCGCTTTTGGCGTTGCTGGACGACACGGACACCACGGTTACTACCGCTGTGCAAAACAAATTGCTCAGCTACGGTCACAACGTTGTTCCTTTTCTCAGCGATGTAATCACAAGAGAATTTGAGCTCACCCAGAACGAAGAAAACCCCGTCATAGTCAATGCCCGCGCCTGTATTCGAGCGTTGCAAACCGAAGCATTGGCAAGTCTTATGGCCAACGTCATAGACGCGCATTTTGAAGGCAAGGACATCAATCTTGAGCGAGCCTCCTTGCTACTCTCAAGTTTCGGTTTCCCGGAGCTTAATGATTCCGAGTTTCACGAAGCATTGGACAGAATTGCACTGAGAGTGCACAGCGTGTTCATCCAGATGAAGAACCCTTCGGATTTGACATTGCTGATGAGTCTCAACACAGTGTTCTTCGAGCAAGAGGACTTTCGAGGTGCGACGAAGAACTATTACGCGCCTGAGAATAGTTACCTATGTCAGTTGCTCAAAACGAAGAGGGGAATCCCGATTTCAATTTCAGTCGTCTACATGCTGGTTGCTGAACGCGTTGGAATTGAATTGCACGGAATTGGAATGCCACTGCATTTTCTCGTCTTTCATCCGACTTTGAATGTCTTCATTGATACCTTCAATCACGGAGCATTTATCTCGCGCGCTGACTGCGAGCAGTTCATCCGTCAATCAGGTTTTGCTTATTCGGACTCGATGCTGAATAAGTCGTCGAACATCAGCATCACAGCACGTATGATGCGCAATTTGATTTATGCGCATTCAAAGTATGATCAGAAGTGGGAAGCAGAGACGCTTCAAGAAACGCTGGATGAGATCTTGCGCTTGACGGAAGAGAAGCTCTAAAGCATGACGATGCTCCTACCGATGCGTGCAGTATTGTGGTGGTGGTGGAATAGGTGAGAATGAGATCTACGAATTAGTCCCCGAGAACTCTTAGAATTTCTAAGAAAATTCAATTCCTACCTTAGAAGCACAGTTGGTGTAGCTGTGCGTGTCCATTTTTCTAATGTTCAAAGACAGTGTTGAGCAAAGCGCAGACACTAGGCATTGTCGAATGCATTCAGCTTGTCTCTGAGATCGTTGCATACTTGCGTGTGAATCTGACAGATGCGACTTTCTGTCAAAGACAGCAGAGCACCAATTTCTTTGAAAGTCAAATTCTCATAGTAATACAGCGTTACAACAAGTCGTTTGCGCTCAGGAAGATTCTTCAAATAGTTCATGAGAAAGGCCATGCGCTCTTCGTCCGCCATGCGCGTGAGGGGATTCTCATAATCCATATCAGGGATTTCCTGCAGCAGGTCGCGCTCGTCGCCATCATCTGACAAACCAAGCGATGATTTCGATTCATTCATCGACAATGATGCAACAGCGGCAGCAGCAGCGCTGAGATAGCTTTGATACTCTTCGAGAGTGACATTGAGACGCTCGCGTATTTCCTCTTCGCTGACTTCGCGTCCGGTTTCTTTGCGGAGTTGATCAGATACTGCTACGAGTTCATGTGCTTTCTTACGAGCGGTGCGAGAGAGCCAGTCGAGACGACGCATTTCGTCGAGCACCGTTCCTCGTACTCGAGGCATTGCAAATGTTTCAAACTTGATTCCGCGATCTGCTTCGAAGCGATCGATCGCTTCATTCAGACCGAGTATTCCCACATGAAGAAAATCTTCATCGCAGAGAATGGCATTTGAAGGAAGTGACATTGTGTGCAGGGTGTAGCGCACAAGCCACATATAGTTTAGCATGAGTTTTTTCTTTGCTTCTGCACGCCGTGCAGCAGAACTCCGCTTCGAATGAAATTCCTTCCAGGCAGCTCTGACTTCCGTGTCGTCGACTCCCTGTGCAGGTTTAGTTACAACTATTTCCTGTTCGACCATGTCTGTATCCTTGTGTTGTGTTTCTCCAATTCACCATCAACGAATCCCGCGAACGATGTTATTCGTGTGTGCCGGGACCTATCGCCAAGAACTGCTCAGCACGCTGTTCGCGTTCGAGTTGAGCTTGACGTAATTGAGCCTCGAGTAACTGCTGTTCTGCGATTTGCTCTTCGTGCATTTGCTTGATTCGCTCCTGTGCTTCACGCATCTTCACGCGGTGAAGGACGGAAATCACGGTGACTAATACAATTCCAATGCACACCGCAAAACCAATAAAGACGACCAAAGCACGGTAGAGGGCTGTCATCCATGATATTCCTCCACTCACGCTAAAAATCAGATATGCTATGCAACCGGCTAAGGTGCTGACTTGAAAAAGCAAGCCAATTGGATAGCGTGACCGTGCGGCCAAGTCCTTGGCTGCGTTTTCGTTATCCCTTTTTGACTTTTGTGCCATTTGCGTATCAGTTCCTCAGTACTGTTAAGGTTTCTCAATGATTGTGCCAGACTGCGATTTCGTCGCGTTTTGATCATCCGGCAACAAAGTCTTCACCAGCATCTCAGCTTGTGCTGCACGAATGCTTTGCGGTTGAATTGATCCATCGCTGACAAACGCGACGCTCAACTCTTGCTCCTTCAGAATTCTGAAGAAGTCGCCGTACAGCGTCTGACTGTCCAGATTCGTAATTACAAGCGAAGTCTGTGGAATATCCTTGCACATCTCTGTCCAGCGCTCAATGCTACGTTCCTGCAAACCAGCCGGAATGCAAAGCAACACAGCGTGTGCGTCGAGTACGCGACAGCTTTCTTGAATGTAGAGGGAAGCGAGTGGATCACGAGCATCGCAGTGAAGTTCAACAAAGACGAAGTCGTCTTCGTCATGAGCTTCAAGCTGTTCGGCCCACTGTGCCGCCGGTAGATTGTCAATTGTATTCACAGAATCATGCTGCGACCGAACACTTTGCGGTACAACGCTGTCACTCAGTACTGTCGATTGAGCATCAACAGTGAGGGCGAAGCTGGTGCTCAAGCGAGCAATGACGCAGCTTTTGCCGCTACCTGGAGGTCCGACGAGTACGATAACCTTTCGTGAGCCACCCAAGCGAATTGGTTGAACGCATTTCACAGATTGACTTAAAAGTTCGCGACATTGTGTGCGTAGTTCGTTGTAGTCGCTTACGAATCCATTTGAGCTCAACTGTCCGACATAAACCATTGCTTGTTCATCATCAAAACCGCATGAGCGTAGTTCTTGATACAAGCGACGATAGGGAGTTGGCAATGAAGGTGAGTAACGATAGCGTTGGATATGCAGCATTGCATTAACGCTATCCTTGAGACGCTCGATTTCTTCTTGAAGACTTGAATTTGAAGCCGGAGTTTCTGCACTTGAACCGCGAACGAATTGCGCTTTGCGGATCAAATCTGAATCGGGCATTTTTTGAACGGTTGGAAACACGGCTTTGCGTTGTTCACCGGCTGCATGTGTAATCGATGCAGGCACTTTAGCGCGCTGTTCGCGATGAGCGGCAAGATCTTCGGGCTCGATTCCGGCAACGACTTCGATAACCGGAATACCGGCTCCGTCGCTTAGCTCACGTGAAGAGAGGATAACCGCTTCTTCACCCAACTCGAGGCGCATTTTCTCGAGAGATTCGCGCATGTTTCGGCCTTGGAATTTCTTGATCCGCATAGTGACTCCGTTCTGTTTACTCATCCGTGCTACTGAGACCACATAAGCGTAATAATTATGCCAAAAACTCAAGAATTCGAAGCAAAAACGAAAAGGAGGGAAAGATGCCTTTTTTAGCCTCAAATCGCATGAAAAAAGGCGACTGAACTTTCGCTCAGTCGCCTTGAAACTGCGGAATCCGGACTTCTAACTCTTTATCTGGAGATTACCAGTGGCAGAGAATAGAGGTTGTCGGCAGAGTTCATTCTCACGACGTACATGCCGGATGACAATGAACGAATATCAACTACCAGTTTGTAATTGCCCGCTTTTTGCGTTTCGCTCAGCGGACGTGCTACAACTTCACCGATTGAATTTACGATTTCAATTGTCGTTTTTGCTTCAAATCCAACCGAATAATCGATGGTTGTGACGCCATCGGTTGCCGGATGAGGATCTACTGAATGCAGTGCGAAGTTTGTCTCACCTACACTGATAAATCGGCCATTCAAGAAGCAACCGGTGATGTAGGTAACATTGCCTTTAGGATTAACGACAACGCACTCTTCACGAGTTGTATCCGGTGTATTGTTCTGAGGCAAGAAACGCAAATCGGTATGGAACTCCGATACGCGGGTGCTGTTGATCAACAGTTGCATGCTGAATGTGCAAAGGTTACCGTTGATCTTCGCCGGAGTTTGACCAGATGCAGTTATAATCAGCATCGCTGAGTCTGTTCCTGGAATTGAAACTTGTCGCGCTGAATCTATCTTCCATGTGTTGTCCAAGGCTTGACCAATCTTACAGCTACCTTGTACGTACTGAAGATCAAACAATCCGTAGCGAATGAATGCCGTGAAGCGCGTCAAACCAACATCCGGCCAAGTTGCTGATGAAGCACTGAGGCTCATTGCGACTTGTGAACCGGACTCCGCCATGTTTACGAGTTTTGTCGGCTCGTTGACTGCGACATCCATGCTGACAAAGTAACCACTTGCCAAGACTGAATCGCTGAGTACAACACCGTCATTGAAGCGAGCATGGACAACAGCTTTGTATGTACGATTGCGAAGAGCTTCCGGAAGGAAAGCAATCGAGAATTTGAACGCCGTATCCGGAGGAATAACAACAGGATTTGTTGATGAAGGAACGCTTACAAGCTTGAAGTACGCAGCTTCCGGTCCGTCAATCCACAATGAATCCAAAATGCGGTTAGCATTCTTCGAACCGGCAATAGCGCTGTTACCAACAGTTACAAATCCCAGTTTAGGATCGCACGCGAGAACTGAACCGTAGTTGTATCCCTTGATGTACGGAGGATTTTGAATTGTTCCGTGGCCTATGACATAGACTGTATCAGCCCATGTCCCGCTAGGATTAGCAGTAATAGGTTCTGCATTGTGAACGATACGAACGCGAACTTTTTCCAGACCAGATTTGGAAGGAGAGAAGCGAACAGGGAGTTGTAGGGTCGCTCCACCGATTTCCATTATAGTGTCTGTCGGTAATGGACGAACCCAAGCAAAATCATTTGGATAAATGAAGTTGACATCGTCGTCAGCTTCTTTGATGAAGTCAATGCTATGAATGGTCAACCACCGTGAGGTACTTGTGTTTGATATCTCGACGAATTCACCGGTCTTTGTTGAATTGACGACCGTACCAACAAGCAAGGTATCCTTGAACTCAGCGCCGGTTGTTTTGATCTTCTCGAGATAGCCAAAGCCCTTCAAGAAGTCGCGTTTTGAGCCCGTGTTCTCGAAAGTACCAACGATATAGGGTGACTTTGGTCCTTCGATTGTCGGCAAGAAATCAACATCCACGCGAACTGAGTCTGCATGATTTGGATAGACCCAGAACGGAGGATCGCGTTCGATCTTCTTAACTCTAAACTCAGTTGTGCCACTGGTATCAACATTCAAACACTTGACCTGCTGAGTGCCGCTATTGCCGACCCAGCATGGAAGTGTTTTCGTGACGCCAAGACGGACGCTGTCCCAATTGTTTCCGATAACATATGGACCAGGAGAGTTGGAACTTCCTGACCATGTTGAAATCGGATCATCTTTAGCCGATGTTGGAGCATCGGAGATAAAAGGAACATCTATCGTGAACGAGTTTTCGTCAGTTGGTTGGAAACAAGCCTCATGGAACAAGACGCTTCCGCCCGGAGGAATCACAATTGTAAATGGCGGAGTGGTCGGCTTGACGATCGAAAATGGCGGAACAATCTTCGATTCATCAATACCCGTCACGTGCAAAGTGTCAGTACCGGTATTTTGGATCGTGATAGTTCCCGGTATCGAGCTATTACAAACCTTCTCGTTAACCCCAATTAGACCAGCTTTGAAGTCGCCTACTTGAATGTGTGGTTGCACTCCGCGACCACGAACGTAGAAGCGGAAAGGAGCGCAAAACTCCTTGACAAGCAGCGAATCGAAATCAAAAATTGCCGGACTGGTTGATTCTGCGGTCGGTTTGTACGTGATAGTGATCAGCAATGAGTCCTTGGCCTTGATCAGCAAGCCGACAGTATCCGGAATCGGGTCGGCATTGAGGCTAAACACGGCACCGGTCTTTAATCGAATATCCTTGATATAAAGTGCTGAATCGTTCATGTTCTTAATCCAAACCTTCATGGTTTTGGACGATCCTATTCGAACATTTCCAAAATCTACAGGATCTGGATTAAGGAAGATCTTCGGAGCATTCCAACGCACACTATCATAGGTGATGTTAAGAGCACGATCCATGACAAAGAACTTGGCGTAGGCATCTTTAGACTTATCAATAACTTCAAGTCTAAAAGTGATACGTTCGTTCTTTGACGATCCAGGAACTTTGCCGTCGTAAACATCCTTACCGTCTGACTTGATAACATTGATGCGGTAATTGTAACTACGCTCGTCGAGTGAATCAACAAAATCAATCTCCCTTACTCCAGTCTCGACGTGATTGAGAGTATCGTTTACTTTGAAATTGCGGAGTTCTGTGCCTTGAAAGGTAAAGTCACCACATTCTTCTGTTTTAACAAGAACAGGTGGTAGAGTATCAAAGGTACTTAGGTCTCGGAAGGCTGTTGCCGCTGGCCAACCATATGAGTCGAATTGACCATAGCCGTAAATCTCACCGCCAAATGGAGTATCACCAAGGATATAGTGAGATCCGCTGCTAACGTTCAAACGTGCGTAGTAAAAGTTGGTGCCTGGAATGTGATTACCCAGAAAGCTAGGAGATATTGTAAAGACATATTTGCCGTCTAACTTTATTGATTTCAACTTCTTAGCAGAAGGATCGTTAGTATCGCCAATCGCAATCAAACCAAAAAAGTGGTTGGTATATCTCGAGTTAAGCGGCGACTGGAATATCGTTCCTTTGGTGTATTGTTCAGCAGCAACGCAGTAGACCGTGAATGGATCATAATCACCGCTGCCATCCCAGTTTGCCGAGCAGCATTCATGCATCAACAGGAATGGTTTGTTGGCATTGAAAACACCCATTCCGACAATACCGTGTGCATCGTTTGGTCCCGTAACGGCTTCTTCAGGAGATTTTGGAAGGGAAACAGCTTGACCGGCTTTCAGGTTGAAGACACCTGTCGGACCTCTGTTCCTCGATCCCGTTTTAAAGTCGTATGCAGAGTAAACGATCGTTGTTCCATCCTGTAGGGCGACAGCACGATATAGATCGCCCTTGTTGTTTCGAAGAATCTCAATGGAAACATATGTTTTACCCCATTGGGACGTAGGCGGAATCATTTCACAAATGTGATCTCGACCTCCTCCCAAACTAAACGATGGAATCATCGTTCGTTGATGGTAGCAAATGAAACCAATTGGTTTCGTGGCAATGACCCGGGAGCCTGACAAGTCAAATTGACCCCGGCTAGTACCGTCACCTTGAATCAAATAGCACTGACCTCGATTCAACGTAACCTTCCAGTGGTCGCCATATTTATGACCACCCTCAGTGCGTTTGTTAAATCCGGTTGTTGCATACTCACCAACACTGGGCGAGCGTAAAAAGATCTCGCATTCTGTATTGTCCTCTGCCGCAAAGAACGCAAATCCACCCTTCCATGCACGTACCTCGCTAAAGTCAGGGTAGGTAAGAGCAATGTACTCTTTACCCCAAGAGGCAACAGGTATAGCCAAATAACCATCTGAGGATACGTCTTTACCATTGTAAACATAGACGCTCACGTTGTCATCTGCCGATATGGTAATTCCCAGATCCGAAACCTGTTCGCTTGAAGAGATTTCCGGCATTGGGAACATCCCGCTAGCTCCATCGATTACCCGAACTTGAAAAGCCTGGACGGTCAATCTAGTCTTGAATCCGGTTGCCGGTACTTCATAGTAAAATGAAGTGTTTTTGGATGAAGTAACGTAGATCTCGCGAGCTGTTACTTGGCAGGTAGGACAGTCATTCAGAGGCAAACAAAACACAAACTCTTTGCCTTGCGAACCATTGTTTAGGATCCATTGAGAAGTCGGCTTGGCTCCATTCAAACTTGGCGCTTTGACTAATTGCGCCAGTGCATTGTTGCCTAACAAAAGGCAAACAATGGCGAGCCAACTCCATCTCCATGTTCGTTTCATTCTTTCCCCTAAAAATTTATAGAAAAACATCTTTATTTCATCATTTGTATCAAAATACGCAAAGTGTTTTCAATCAAACAGGGCCTGAGGCGTTGGTGAAAAAAAATCTGTTGCGGTTAACTCACAGGTGTAATGTGATCAAAAACACTTTCATGGCATCGATCTAAATTCAATCAAGATGGGGCAGTCTTTTTCTCTTATTTTTGCACGTTCATTTCATCTCCTTTTACACACTATGGCTGGTGAATTTGCAGTAGAATTCGACTCACGGGTATTTGATAACAAGCGACGTCCGGCCGGTGAGTTCAAAGAGATCGCAACATCTATTCGACGTGACATCGTCAAGGAACTGGTTCTTGCCGGTTCCGGTCACTCGGGAGGTCCGCTGGGATCTGCCGATATCTTCGCGGTTATGTACTGCGGAGGCTACATGCGCTACAATACAGCTGATTGGTTCGGTTCGCCGCACGATCGCTTTGTGCTTAGCGCAGGTCACATGTGTCCTGTCATGTACTCCACTCTCGCAAACATTGGCGCATTCCCTAAGACGGAGCTTGCAACATTGCGCAAGTTTAATACACGCCTTCAGGGTCACCCCGGTCGCGATATGGGCTTACCCGGTGTTGAAACATCGAGCGGTTCGCTTGGTCAGGGTATTTCCATTGCGGTGGGTATGGCTATGGCGGATAAGCTTCTCGATAAGAACGATCATCGCGTCTTCTCGCTAACTGGCGACGGTGAGTTACAAGAAGGTAGCGTTTGGGAAGCTGCTATGGCTGCATCGCATTTCAAGCTCGACAACTTCTGTTGGATTATTGACAACAACGATTGTCAGATCGATGGTCGCATTAAGGACGTCATGAACGTCTATCCAATCGCGGAGAAATGCGCATCCTTTGGTTTTGATGTTGTAAAATGCGACGGACATGATCATGCCGATCTGGTTCGTGCTTTTAACGTGTTCCTCGAGAACCAGAAGTCAGGAAGCGGCAAGCCAACGGCAATTGTTGCAAAAACCTTCATGGGTAATCCGGTGTCGTTTATGAACGACAAGTTCGAATGGCACGGCAAACCGCCGAACTGGGAACAAGCCAAGACAGCCCTCGATGAATTGAGTGCCTAAGCTTCTCGCGCTTGTGATGTCCTAACGTAGTTTTCAACTGAATATTAGACCAGACTTTAGAATACAATGCAGGAAATCCAGAAACTCGGAATGAAACCCACACGCTTCGGCTTCGGCGAAGGTCTTGTGGAATTAGGCGAACGTCATGACAACGTCGTTGTGCTTGGTGGTGATATCACCGGTTCAGTAATGACCAGCTATTTCAAGGAAAAATTCCCTGAGCGATTCTTTTCCATTGGTATCGCTGAACAAAATGCCACCACGATCGCAGCGGGTTTAGCATTGAGCGGTAAGATCCCGTTCTTCGCCAGCTACGGTGCATTCTGTGCATTGCGCAATGCAGATCAGTTGCGTATCAGCGTGTGCTATAATGAGGCTAACGTGAAGATTGGTGGAGGTCATGCCGGTATCAGCGTTGGACCTGATGGTGCAACGCATCAAGTCTTGGAAGAGGTTGCGTTTCTACGTACGCTGCCTCACATGACGATGATCGTACCCTGCGATTACTTGGAAGCTAAGAAGGCAACAATAGCAAGTGGCGAAATGGTTGGTCCGGCTTACATCCGCTTCGGTCGTTCACCGGTGCCCCTGTTTACCACCGACGTAACTCCTTTCGTCATCGGAAAGGCGCAAACTTTCCGCGAAGGCAATGATGTGGCGTTGATTGCAAATGGATCAATGGTATGGGAAGCCCTAACTGCTGCGGTTGAACTTGCGAAGAAGGGAATCAATGCCCGCGTGATCAATATCCACACAGTCAAGCCGATCGATGTTGAAGCAATCACCTCAGCAGCACGTGAATGCGGTTGTATCGTGACTGCGGAAGAGCACCAAGTGCATGGCGGACTCGGCAGCGCAGTAGCTGAAGTGGTTGTGAAAAACGCTCCTGTGCCAATGGAATTTGTTGGCGTGAAAGATAGCTTTGGCGGCAGCGGAGAACCTGAAGAACTCATGGAGAAGTTTGGATTGACCTGGAAGGAAATCTATGCTTCAGCTTTGGTTGCGATGAAACGTCGCGATGGCGGTTCTACTGGATTTCGCAAAGTAAAAGACGTTGCTGTTTTTGAAGGACTCTAAGATTGATGTTGTTGCCGAAGTGTATTAACACAATTGACTTCAACAACAATCGTACACTACATTCTAGACCACGCTCGTCGTGGTCTTTTTGTTTGATGAGAGTTTGAGCATGAAGTAGCTAGAGGCTTGACCCAAGCGGCGACCAACGCATTGACATGATTTGATCTTACTAGCGAAGACATTTTGAACTTCATGTGCATATGACTCTCAGGTCGCATTGACCAAGGTTTCACGGTACCAATACGCTTATGACACTCCATTCCACTCTCTTGGCATTCGTACTGAGCACAAGTATTGTATGTGCTCAAGAGACCATCGTTTCAACTTCCGCAAGCACAAAGGACTGTGCCATCACGGTGTACAATGATGGCTTCGCACTAATTCGTGAGCAAAGGGAGTTGCAATTGAAGAAGGGTGTGAATCTAGTGCGTTATGAAAACGTGGCGGCGAGAATCATTCCCAGTTCTCTGAGCATACGTTCAGTAAACAACCCAGATGCATTGCAAATTCGAGAACAGAACTATCAGTATGATTTGTTGAATCCATTGTCAATTCTGAACAAGTCTGTGGGTAAGACCATACGATTTCGTCGTGAAGGAATGAATGGTCAGCCAGAGATTGTTGAGGGCACTCTGCTCAATCCTCCCTCATCGATAGTTAGTGTTGATGATAACGGCAACGCGAAGATGACAAGCACTTACAATGATCTTGTCATTCGAACAAAGGACGGCAAGGTCATCCTCAATCCACGAGGTGAGGCAATGCTTGATGAAGTTCCCTCCGGTCTGATTCCTTTTCCTTCAATGCTATGGACAGTGGAGTCTTCGAAGTCCATTAATCACGAAACAGAAGTGAGTTACATTAGCGAAGGAATAAGTTGGAAAGCTGATTATGTAGTCAATATTTCAAGTGTCGATAAGAAGCTCGATCTCGATGCTTGGGTTACAGTCGATAACAAGTCCGGTACCTCCTTTAAGAACTCTCAATTGCAGCTCGTTGCCGGCGTTGTTAAACGTGTTCAAGAGCCGGTAGAATCGGCAGGCTATGCTGACTTGCGTTGGACTATGGCCGCGAACAAGGCACCGGCGATAAGTCAAGAGAATTTCTTCGAGTATCATCTTTACACTCTCGAATCGAAAACAACAATCGCAGATAACGAGATCAAACAGATCCAGCTCTTTTCTAAAAAAGATGTATCAATGAAACGTAAACTCGTGATCGACGCGAGTATGAATCAGTTCTACGCAGATGCAGAAAGCAAGGATTTCGGTCCTGGTGAAGAGAAACGCGCGACCATCATCGTAGAGTTTCCTAATTCAAAATCGAATAATCTTGGCCTTGCTTTGCCCAAAGGTATAATGCGTTTATACAAACGCGACTCCAAGGGCACGCTGCAGTTCATAGGTGAAGATGCTCTTGCGCACACGGCCGAAGACGAAGTTGTAAAACTCAATATTGGTGAAGCCTTTGACATCAATGCAACGGTAAAACAAGTTTCATACAAGAAGTTGTCAGAACACTCGAACGAAATGCGCTTTGAGGTACAAGTGCGTAACCATAAGGACAGCGACGTTGAAATCGTGGTTCGTCAAGCTCAAAACAATGACTGGGAAATCGTCAGTGCGACTGAACCAGCGCTTAAGAGTGGCGCTCACACTCTCGAGTTCAATTTGAATTTGAAAAAGGGTGAGACGAAAACCGTCAGCTACACAATCCGCAACAAATGGTAAAGAGTGCACCAATCATATTGGCTATTGAGTCATCGTGCGACGACACTTCGGTTGCGATCACACGCGACTCCCAGGTTCTCAGCAACGTGATTAGCTCACAACAGATTCATAACCAGTGGGGAGGAGTCATACCAGAGCTCGCATCCCGCGCGCATCTGGAGAACATGCCGCATGTTGTTGCAGCAGCTCTGAGTGAAGCATCGATAGGTATGGATGAGATTGATTGCTTTGCTTGCACAACACATCCAGGACTTTTAGGAGCTTTGCTCGTTGGTTCATCCTATGCAAAGGGACTCGCGCTGCGCTTCGCAAAACCATGCGTCCCGGTCAATCACATTGAAGGTCATTTGTACTCCGGCTTTCTTGAAGATCCTGATCTGAAGTTCCCCTTTATCGCATTGGTAGTAAGCGGCGGACACACGTCGCTCTTCTTCGTCACAAGCTTCCGCCACTTCGAGGTCATTGGTTCCACACGCGACGATGCCGCAGGTGAAGCATTTGACAAAGCTGCGAAGCTGTTGGGGCTTGGTTATCCCGGTGGTGCTATCATCGATCGCTTGGCAGATTTGTCACGACGAAACGGAGTCCAGTTTCCACGTGCTCTGATGAATTCTTCTGACTACGAATTCAGCTTCAGCGGCATAAAAACCTCAGTTCGAAATTATCTGAGCGAGCATCATCCGGATGGCTTTGATGAGAAGACTTTGGCGATGCTGTGTGCGACTGTGCAAGAAGCAATTGTGGATGTGTTGGTGACAAAGACCTTGCGTGCTGTTCGCGAATATGCTGTGCACGCCGTATGCGTGGCAGGTGGCGTGTCGGCGAATTCGAGATTGAGAGCCAAGCTCGCCGAAGAAGCGGCTAAGTCCGATGTCAAAGTTGTTGCACCCCGCATTTCCTACTCATTGGACAACGCCGCGATGATCGGATTTGTAGCCGCACAGAAAGTGAAGGAGGCCGGATTAGATGCCTTTCGTGCTTTGAACTTTGAAGTGAATTCAAAAGCACTGCGCATACATCGACACGGCTCGCGAGCTGAGAGCTAAATAGGCTTTCCCGTTAGAACGAAAAAAGGGTCGAATGTAGTATTCGACCCTTTTTCTTTGCACTAGCTCTTCGTTCACTCGGTGAAATTACTTCACCAGAGTCTTTGGATCTGTGTATGGCAGACCGAATGGTTCAGCAACTGCTTCGTACACGATGTGACCATCGAGGAAGTTGAGACCAAGCCACAGTTCGTGGTTTGCCTTCACGGCTTCTTTCCATCCCATACCTGCGAGTTGGATCGCATAGGGAAGTGTAGCATTTGTGAGTGCGATCGTTGAGGTGTAAGGTACTGCGCCTGGCATGTTTGCAACGCAATAGTGTACAACATCATCGATCACATAGGTTGGATTTTCGTGTGTTGTTGGCTTTGTTGTTTCGATACAACCACCTTGGTCAACGGACACGTCAACCAAAACAGCACCCTTCTTCATTGTTGGGAGCATGTCACGTGTAACGAGGTACGGAGCCTTTGCGCCAGGGATGAGAACCGCGCCGACAACAACGTCAGCTTCGGTTACAGCCTTGCGCACGTTTGCCGGTGTTGACATCATGGTCATCACGTTCTTAGCCATAACATCGTCCAAGTAGCGCAAGCGATAGAGATTGTTATCCATGATGGTAACGCGAGCACCGAAACCGGCTGCAATCTTTGCTGCGTTGATACCAACAATACCACCACCAAGAACGAGAACGTTACCGGGAGCTGTACCTGGTACGCCGCCGAGCAGTACACCACGACCGCCCATTGCGCGTTCGAGGTACTTAGCACCTTGTTGCGGAGCCATACGACCAGCTACTTCGCTCATGGGGATCAAGAGTGGCAATGAACCATCAGCTTTTTGAACGGTTTCATATGCGATACAGATCGATCCGGTCTTGACCATTGCTTCTGTCAGCTCACGTGAAGCTGCAGCGTGGAAGTAGGTGAAGACCACTTGTCCCGGACGAATAAGGTCGTACTCTTGACGAATCGGTTCCTTAACCTTCATGATCATATCTGCCTTGGCAAATACTTCAGCAGCCGTTGGGATAATGGTCGCTCCGGCTTTGATGTAGTCCTCGTTGGTAAATCCGCTGCCAACACCACCATTATGTTCAACAAGTACTGTATGTCCGTTTTTAACGAGCATATCCGCACCACCCGGTGTGAGCGCAATGCGGTTTTCGTTGGTTTTTATCTCTTTGGGAACGCCGACAATCATTGCAAGCCTTTCGATTGAGTGAGAAATGAGTTGAATTCGAGTATTAGTTCCAGATCCATTTGATGTTTACAAAATTACGCGGAAGAGGGCATAGACTGATGAGGAATTCGCGTAAAAGAGATGAAATAGAGGGGAAAATTGTCCACCGTTAGTGCTTTGTGGGTTGCCGGCCTCCCGGTTCGACCCTCCGGAGCAGTTTCAAATCGACTGATATCCGGACAATGACGTGTAAGATTCCGTCCGATGGAATAGTAAACAACTCCGCAAAGCTGCCGATATCTAAATTTGCTGGCAATCATGGATGATTCACTCGATTGCCGGTCAATCGTATTTTCTGAGGAAGAACTATGCTCAATGGTAAAAAAGTTGTCGTTGTCTTACCGGCCTATAACGCTGAACTGACACTCGAAAAAACTATCGCGGAAGTTCCAATGGATGTGGTTGACGAGTTGGTGCTCGTCGATGACAATTCCAAGGACCGCACAATTGAAAAAGCCAAAGAGATTGGGCTAAAGCACATTATCAAGCACGAGAACAATAAAGGTTACGGTGGTAACCAAAAGACTTGTTACTCGAAAGCTCTGGAGCTCGGTGCCGACATCATCATCATGTTGCACCCGGATTATCAGTACACACCAAAGCTTATCATCGCCATGGCAAGTATCATTGCCAATGATGTCTATCCGGTTGTGCTGGGTTCTCGTATCCTTGGAAAGGGAGCTTTGCGCGGAGGAATGCCGATGTACAAATACATCGCTAATCGCTTGCTGACTTTGTCGCAGAATATTCTTACTGGTCAAAAACTATCCGAGTATCACACCGGCTACCGTGCCTTCGGACGTCAGGTGTTTGATCGAATTGATATCAGTATCAACAACGACGACTTCGTCTTCGACAATGAGATGTTATCACAAATCATCTACGCTGGTTTCGAAATTGCTGAAGTCACTTGTCCAACCAAGTACTTTGAAGAAGCCTCCTCAATCAACTTCCGTCGAAGCGTTAAGTACGGTCTAGGCGTACTCAGCGTATCGCTTCAGCATTTCCTTGCACGAACCGGTATAATGGGACATTATCGCTATAGTAAAGCAGTAATCAAGCCGGCTAAGTAGTTGTAGCCAGGACAAAGATTCTCCAATACATTCGACGCGATTCGTCGCGATAAGGAGCAATTACATGCTCTCGAGATCAAACTCGTCCAATGCTGATGCAAGTGTGGCGGGGAATGAGCGTAATCGCTTTGTAATCGTCTTCGTCAACTTCTTTGCCTCAACCCGCTTTCCGCAGCGTTGAGCACTACTCAGTATTTGTACCGCACATTGGTAGACTTCTCGTGAATGAGACGCTGTGCGATTATTAATCGATAGTAGACTATCTAAGCTCTGAGTAGAATGCTTGTACATATCTTCAAACACTGTCTGTACTATGAGTTTCTGTTGGTCGACAGGGATGGTCGGTTGGATGAGTATGACAGAATCAACAAAATCGACGGCCTCAGAGCGCGCGAAAAATGGTGCAAAGGTGTCGTAGTGATAGATGACATATTGAGAAGCTGACACTTTCAATTCCGGTGCGCCGCTAGTGCGTTCAAAGATGGTATGTAAGGAATTGGAATCAGCCTGACACAAGACCAAGCCGCAACTTGCTGTTCGAGACGAGCCGCCACCATTTGTCGAAAGAATAATGAAGCTCGATCCATTCGCAGTATTGGTGAGAGTGTCCATGCGTACGCAATCATCGACGCCAATGCCGGACTTGAGCACATAATTTTGGGTAGCGGTGTCAAAACGATAGTACAGAATTGAATCTCTCGCAGCACTCTTCTTTGTTGTATCCTGAAGTCGTACAATCGCCTCCATTCGTCCGTCGTGATCCACATCCAAAAGAAAGGTTTGGTGCGCTCTGTTTTTCCATTCGGGCAGTTCGGAAAAGGTTGGAACAGATTGCGGACCACTCGTCTTGTGGTCAGTACATCCGACAAAGAACACGAGTACGAGAAGTGCGGCGGTGATTGACTTCATATATTTGATATAGAATGAACAGCCCAAAACTACGTATCACCCGCTTGTGCTTGCAGCGTCTTTTGCTCCTTTTGTTAATGAGCATTGGCAGCGGCCAGCTCTCGCTTCTTGCCCAATCTCATTGGACACACGTAGGAAGTCTTGAATCGATCAATAGCACCGGCGATGATTTTGCGCCGGCATGGAATCCTTACGACTCTTCAATAGTTTTTTACAGCACGCGAAGTGGTAAATCGCACTGTTATCAAACCGACGCTCGGTTCAGCTCAGTGAGAGAATTCACGCAGATTGTCCCTCGAACAGCTCAGAGTTCATACTTGAGCATGTCACGAAACGGTGAAGCTGTGTTCAGCTCCTTTCGTCAACTGGACCGACAACCGGTACTAAACATCTCCGCTTCGCACCGCACTAATGGAGTATGGAGCGAAGCCGACTTTGTTGAGGCGCTGAAGTCTGATAACTTCAGTGCTCATTCCAGCATCTCGCCATCAGGACTTACTCTAGTTTTTAGTAGTGAACGAGAAGGTAGCGTTGGAGGAACTGATCTTTGGATTTGCACCAAGAGTGGATCAGACTGGAACACGCCTATGAATATTGGTGAGCACATCAATTCAAACCTTAACGAGATCACGCCTTTTCTTCAAAGTGACGACACTCTTTTCTTTGCATCCAATGGTCTGGGTGGTAGTGGCGGTTACGATCTATTCTTTTGCGTCCGTGTTGCCGGAGAATGGCAACCACCGGTTCCTTTGAGTGATATCAATACTGCCTTTGACGAGAGCGACTGCTGTGTGCTGCCGAATGGAGAAATGCTCTTCTCGTCGAACAGACCCGGCTCCAAAGGCGGACTGGATCTTTATCGAGCACGCAAATAAAAAAAGCCCATCGGCTGATGGGCTTTGATGTTTCAGTAGAAACTCTTCACTTGACTTTTGCTATTTGATACTGAATCGTTGACAGTCACTTTGTGTACCGTTAACCTTCAACAATGGTCCAGCAAGACTTGCCATTTGTGCATCATCAGTGCGACTTTGCACGATACCTACATTTTCAACAAACCAGAAGTGTTGCTTCTGAGTATAGCTTGCTAAACCACCTGTGTCGGTGATTGAGAACGTGAGCACATACTCAGTTGCAGTGTAGCTTTTGCCGGCAACAGTGATGTCTTTAGTAGTGCCTGTGGCTCCACTGACTTTGAACTTCAGCGTAAGAGTTACAGGACCAAGTCCCGGAATTGTAAAAGGAATATTTGCGATAGTTGTATCCACACTAGTCCATGAGCTCTCTGAAGAAGATCCCTTGACTTTTACCCATGTCGCAGGAGCCACTAGAGTTGGGGCAAGAGCTTTGAGTTGTGCGACGTTGAAATCCAAGTAAGTATAGATTTCGCCGTTAGTACCTTTTGACAAATAGGTTGTATCGCGACGGTTACTATCGAGCTGAACATAGACAACGCGGAAAGTGCCTTTGTCATGATAAGATACCGAATCCATGACATATGCTGAGTCAACGTGCACAGGTCCCGAAAAATCGTGAGTAGCAGTGTCGATGGTTTGTCGATTGTAAATCCAATAGCTGCCTGAAGACAGCGGCAGATAGTTCTTCACCGTGGTTGGGCCGGTGGTCGAAGAATCGCTGCAGCCGATCATAGTCCAGCTCAGTGCCAGAATTGCAACCACAGCAATACGTTTCAAGTTGTTCATGTTGATTGAAGTATAATGAGTAAAATGTCTTTAATAAGAAGAACGTTGCTAAACGTCTTTGCTTGGCGCTATGACTGCAATGTAAGCACCTGCGGGATCACGTAAAACGCAGAAATCGTGACCTCCCATTTTTCGTGGACCATTAACAACCTCACCTCCGGAGGCTTTGCAGCGTTCAGCACATTCATAGACGTTTTCAACTTGAACATAGTTCAACCACTGCGGCGGAACGTCAGCATTCACTCCACGAGCATAGCACACACCTGCAATCGGATCCTTGTCCTCGCCGTTGAAAATGTTGAAATCACTGTCTTCAAAAAGCAGGGATTCTCGCTTCCATCCGAGAACTGTACAATAAAACGAGCTGACCTCATCCGCATTTGGGACGGTCAAATCTAGCCAAACAAATTGTCCATTCTTAGTCATGACTCTCGTCCTCTGTATTGAATCACCAAAATCCCTATGTCATCCGATTGAATTGTTCCGCTAGTGTACTTGTTCACTCGTTCTACTACATGCATCATGATCTCATGAGCATTATGTACACCTTCAGTACGTACAGCATCCAACAGACCTTCCATGCCGAACATTTGTCCTTGAGCGTTCATGGCTTCAGTTACTCCATCAGTAACGACAACCATTGACTCACCGGGTTGGAGTACTGTTCGGCGTGTATCATAAGGCATGTTGGCAATCATGCCGACAGCCATGTTGTTAGTTGGTTCGCACTCTCGAACGGAGTTGTTACGATAGAGTTGAATAGGATTAACATGGGCGGCGTTGCAATACTCAACTACACCGCTACTTAACTCGAGAATGCCTAGGAATACGGTCGCAAACATTGCTTGACGATTTTCAGCCGCAATCATGTTGTTAACGATAGCAAGTGTTTCGCTGGCTGAACAACCTTGCAAAACAGTTGAGCGAATCAGGGTTCGAACTTGTGCCATGAGCAAAGCGGCGGAAACGCCTTTACCCGACACATCGCCGACCACGAAACCCAGGTAATCGTCGTCTATTAAAAAGAAATCATAGAAGTCGCCACCTACATGACGTGCGGGCAACATGCCACCATCAATGTCAATTTCACTCAGCTCAGGAAAAGCAGGGAACTTGCGCGGGAGCATTTCTTGCTGGATGTCGTAGGCAATCTTTAACTCGCGCTCATAGAATTTCAATTGGTCACGAGACCGAAGTGCTTCGCGCACGATGTCGACTCTAGAGGCGGCTTTATCGATTGCGTGCAGTAAGTCATCCAAGCCAACTGGTTTTACCAAGTAATCACTTGCTCCGGCGTTCATCGCTCGTCGTATAAAATGCAAGTCGCTGTGACCGCTAATAACGATGCTCTTGATGTGCGGGTTGTAGGTATTGATTTGGTCCAATAAGGTCAGTCCATCCATCTGAGGCATTGAGATATCCGTGATTACCAACTCAATAGCCGGATGATCTGCAATACACTGTAGAGCTTCTACTCCGTCACGGGCGAATAGCAAGCTGAACTCGCCACTGCGAACCTTGGGTTCCAGTGCGAGCTCGACGAGCTCGTTGAATTCGCTGCTATCGTCTACAATGAGAAGTTGGTAGGACATGGGGCAGTACCGACAGTATCGTTTCTAAGGTCTCTTTCTAACTACACACATTCACCGACAACACACTACAAAACACAAGCGGTCTGGCATAGCCAAACCGCTTGCTACGACTGCGAAAACACAATCAACTCATCGAACTCTGTGAATCATTATCACTGAAATATGAGCGAATCTGAAACAACAGATACAATAACAGAAGGCTAAAGATGATTGATACAATAGAAAAATGGACTATAAAGGCTGCTATGCCAACCAAGCATGCGTACATAGCAAAGACCCAGCCTTGACGAGAGCCGTTCAGCATTCGAAGACCACCGTACAGACCGAGCACTGCACGAAGTCCTAACAATATCGCATACAGCATGAACGATGTGCCGTACACAGGATCAAACATTGTACTAACAGCGGCACAACCTAGACGAGGAAGTGCAGCGAGAGCTCCGAAAACCGACGTGATAATCAACAACCACGGGTATATCGTCTTCAACATCTGACGAGAATTTTCTGGCAGTGGCGGAAAGCTAGAGAACAATCCAGCCAAGGCATTTTCTAGTGCATTCATAACTCCCCTTTGTAAATGAGTGAATGACCGATACCTAACTAATAACTGTGAAGGCCTTAGTGCCTTACTTGTTTGCCATATCCGAAAGCTTCATCGAGTTCACAACACCCTTGACCATATCGGTGCTAGATTGATTGTTGGCTTTCACCGTCAAGATAAATCGTCCACCAAGAGCTGCAGTGATTTCAGCACGTTTGTCCTGCTTGTAGAAATGCTCAATAGCAGAAGAGTAGGGCTGCTTCAGATCATAACCCTGCATGGTCTCGTTGTCGTTATCAACCTTCATGTTTGCTGTAATAGCAATGCCTTGATACAGCATAGGTGTTTGATTGTAATCGAAGAGTTCAATCTCTACGTTGTCGCCGTTGTCTTTTGTGAAGTTGCGACGTGCGACAGAATATGACATTCCAATCATTGAAACTGATTCTCCCTTAGGAGCTTCAGCTTTGTATCCACCGATATTCTCAGGAAGGTACTTCTCAAGTTCTTGGTAGGGAATTGCAAGTGTATCGCCTTTAGCGGCGCGGTCTTTACGACGTTTTTCCAGTTCGTTGGACTGGTCGCTAATCTTGTCGGCGTTTTCGGACAATGCCTTCACGTTGTCCATTGCCTCTTTCATTTCCTTTGCTTTTTCACCACAGCTGACGATGGCAAAGCAAAGTGTGCAGACTAACAGGACTTTCCATTTCATAAGATCTCCCCAGGTGTGAATTGTGGTTGAATTGCAGAGTGAAACTTAGCTAAAGATAGGAGACTAACGTGTTAAGAATTTTCAACTTATTCGGTCAGTGTGTCAAACCAAAGTACTTGAACTGTGTCACAGTATCCTGATGCAAAATCTTGAGTCTCTGTTAGGAAGCTTCGACCTCAAACTTCTACGCCATCGCAATTAAACTGATGTATCAGCGCTTTTGGTAGTCATTAGCTATATTATAACCAGTCTTTGAACTGTAACAACAGATATGAAGTTCTCCAGCATAGTCTCTCATCCAGTTTTGACCCTTCTTAGCCGGCTCGTTGTCGGAGGAGTTTTTGTTTGGTACGGTATGGAAAAGATCGTACTTGCCAAGGATTTCGCCCACAACATCATGAACTATGAAATGTTGCCCCATCAATGGGTAAATATCATGGCCTTGATTATGCCTTGGATCGAAGTCATCTGCGGTCTGATGCTCATTCTTGGCATACGCCTTCGTGCTGCCAGCATGCTTACGGCCCTCATGATTGTGAGTTTTTTGATGGCTATCAGCTACGCACTTGCAAATAATCTGCAGATTGATTGTGGTTGTTCAGCCCATCCTGAGCCAATTGGACCTCAAAAACTCGTCGAAGACGGCGCATATCTCCTTTTATGCCTTCAAATCTTCTTTTTTCCTAGCCAGATGTTGAGTTTGGAGAGTTACATCCGAAAAAATGATAATACAAGCGAAGCTATGGTAGCCGAGCAACCTCTGGTGACAGAATAATGAAGAGTGAACAACGTCAAAGTTTCCGTGAACGCTTAGAGCAGGGAGTTGTCGTGGCCGATGGTTCGGTACACGCCGAACTCATTCGCCGTGGTCTGCATGAAGGTCCTCCTGACATTTACAACCTCAAGAACCCCGTCGTCGTCGAAGAAATCCAGCGTCTTTTTGTAGATGCCGGAGCTGAGCTCGTTCAAACCAACACGCGATTTGCCAATCGATACGCTTTGGAGTCCGCAAGCTTAAGCGATAAAGTGTATGAGATCAATCGCAAAGGCGTTTGGATTGCTCGAACGGTAGCTCTTCATAGAGCCTACGTTGCCGGCGTGATTGGTCCCACCGGCAGAATGCTGCGACCGGTCGGTACACTTAGAAAAGAAGAAGCACACCAAGCCTTTGTTGAACAAATCGTCGCTCTCATCGATGGCGGCGCCGATGTACTCATGTTCAAGAGCTTTATCGATATCGAAGAACTCGAAATTGCTCTCGATGCGGCTCACTTTGTGAAGTCGGATGTTCCCATCATCGCACTGAAAACCTTTCCCGAGGACGGTTCTGTATTGGCAACTGCCTATCCAAAGGAGATAGCGGAGCGCTTACGATCGCGAAACGTGTTAGCTCTCGGATCCAATGGAACTGTAGGTCCACAGCGTATGGTGTCGATTATTCAAGCAATTGGTAATGAATCGGGACCTCTTTGTGCACTTCCCGACATCGGTATTCCAACCATTGTTCGTGGACGTCCGGTTTACCACGCCGATCCTAACTACGTCTCCAGTGTTGCTCGACGATTGGTGGAGCAGGGAGTTAGTATTATCGGCGCTGATGGTGGCGCTACCTACGAACATATCGCGGCCATTGTCAAGGCAGTCAAAGATGTTGGTGTGGCGTCCAAGCCGGTCTCTGTCGCTGTTAAACCGGAAAAGGAAGCGACGACTTCATATCCAGATCTTCGTTCAAGTTTTGAGAAGAATATCGGCGAGAAGTTTTTGTCGACGGTCGAGTTAGATATTCCTCGCGGAACCGACATGAGCGGTTTGGTCGAAGCAGCTCAATACTTGCAAAGTCATGGTGTAGATGCGGTGAACATCAGTGACGGTGCGCGGGCGCGATTGCGGATGAATCCCATTACGATCTCTCACATTGTCCAGCAGCAAAGTGGTATCGAATGTGTGACGCACATCGCCTGCAGAGACCGCAATATGGTCGCGCTGCAAAGTGATATGCTGGCAGCGCACGCTTTGGGAATTCGGAATATCTTGGCAGTAACCGGTGATCCGGCGCACATTGGTGACTTCCCCTTAGCAACAAGTGTGTACGACATTGATTCGATTGGATTGATACGAACCTTGTCGCGAATGAATGGCGGACGTGACTTGTCCGGAAACTCACTTGGTTCTCGAACCAGTTTCTGTATTAGCTGTGCGGTGAATCCGGCAGCTGAAGATCTCGATCACGAAATCGCCAGATTAGCTCAGAAAGCCGCTGAAGGATGTCAGGTTGCGTTTTCACAGCCTTTGTTCGAATTGAATCTGCTCGAGCGTTTTCGAGCCAAGACGCAGCACATTCCAATCCGCTTCCTTTTGGGAATTATTCCACTTCGTACGGTGCGTCACGCGGAGTTCCTGCATTACGAAGTCCCTGGTATGACGGTTCCGGATGCAATTCGAGAACGTATTCGTTCTGCCGGCAGTAGTACTGAAGCGGCTTCCAAAGAGGGAATAGACATTTCGGTTGAGTTCCTTCGTGAGGCGCGTCCTATGGTAGACGGTGTCTATCTTATGCCTCCCTTTAAGAAATACGACATGGCTGTTGAGATTCTGCAGCGTTCCGGTATCCACTGAGTTCGGGGAAAAATTTCGGTCCTCAGGTAGTGTGCATCTGCTTCAGCATTGTGCGTAGATTTGCCCAAAGATTATGAATTAACTCCGGGGAAAAGCCATGGATGAGTTAAACGTACCTGCATTTATACAACCTCAAATGCACGTCCCGATTAATGAACGTCGGGTAGGATTCGGTTTGCGATTAGGAGCTGCGCTTCTCGATTGGGTTATTATTTGGGTGCTTTGTATGGTAACAGCCTCAGTTCTCACTGAGCAATTTGCACCGCTTGTTGTTGCCAATGAAGAACGCAGTCAGGAGTTCATGCGTGAACTCATGCCATCAATGCCTGAGCAAACAATCGAAACCGAAGGTATTGGATTTATTATCAAGACAACTAGCTACCTCTCAGGTTTCGTGACCTTAATCGTCAGCCTGATGGAGATTTTTGCTGCAGCAACACCGGCTAAGATGCTTCTTGGAATTAGTATACGTGATGCCGTCGGTGTCAAAGCTTCGGCAGGAGCATTGGCTCAGCGATGGACCTTTAAACACATCGGCTCTGTGCTCTTTATCGCTTGGAGTTTTAGTCCGAATCTGGTGCTAGTTCTGATTGCATCCCTGGTATCGTTGGTCTTCTTTGTTGGATGCTTCTTCTGTCTTGGTGAACGACGTCTTGCTCTGCATGACATGTTTGCAAAGACGGCAGTATTTCGCAACGACGATCTACCGGCCCTAAGCGCAGCACACGAAAGCGCAGCCTAAGAACTCAGTTGACGTCCTGTTCAGTCAGTTATACCTATCACTTTTTTGTTCCTCGACATGGCATCTCGCGAAGTCTATTACGGATCCTATTTACAGCTTGACAAAATTCTAAGTGCACAGGAGCCGGAAAGTCGAAAGGCGGGTAAGGAAGCACACGACGAGACGCTGTTTATCATCGTCCATCAAGCATTCGAGTTGTGGTTCAAACAGATCATGCACGAGCTGTCGGATGTCATTGCAACCTTGGAAAAAGACTACGTCCCTGAAGCTGAAGTAGGAAAATGCTTGGCCCGTATCCAGCGAGTCAATCGCATCTTATCGTTACTGCCAGATCAGTTCAGTATCCTTGAAACCATGACGCCTCGCTCCTTTATGGAGTTCAGAGATTATCTCAATCCTGCCTCCGGATTTCAATCGTGGCAGTTTCGTTTGTTTGAAATTCGTTTCGGGGTTGATGAGGCGCGTCGTTTACACCTGGACAAGAAAGGCTACATCTCACGTTTAGCGCCTGAGCACCAAAACGAAGTACATGCAGCGCTCTCTGCAAACTCGCTCTTCAGCGTCGTTGAACGATGGCTCGAGAAAATGCCATTCATGGAGCATAAGGGATACAGTTTCTGGGATGATTATCGCAAAGCTGTGCACGGAATATTCGATCACGATCGCGCTGAACTCAGCAAAGTTCTGTCCTTGTCAGATGAACAGCGCTCCCATCAAGAAAAGCAGATTTACTCACTTGAAAAAAACTTCGAGGCATTGTTTGGCGAGCAGGAGTTTGCTGAGTTGAAGGAACGAGGGGAGAAACGTTTATCACAGCGAGCAACACTGGCTGCTTTGTTCATTTCAGTATATGCCGACTATCCGCTCTTGCAAACACCATATCGATTGCTTGATGCAATTCTCGAGGCCGATAAACTCGTTGGTGTGTTTCGTTTCCGTCATGCAACAATGGTCTCACGCATGATCGGCATGCGCGTTGGCACAGGTGGCTCCAGCGGTGCGGATTATCTCATGCGCACCGTAACACAACACCGAGTGTTTACAGATATCGCAGCACTGAGCAGCTACTTGCTGGCACCGGATCGAGTGCCACAGCTGCCACCAGACGTTGTGCGGCAATTGCAATTTGCTGTAGAGCTCTAAGACCCTAGACCACTCTTTATACTTCCACACCATGAACACGACACCAGAGTCATCAAACTTTGTGTATCCACCTGCTAGTATTCTTGAAAACGCTACCGTCAAGGATTACGAGTCGCTCTACAACTACTCCATCCAAAACCGAGAGCAATTCTGGTCAGATGAGGCCCAACGCTTGGAGTGGTTTGAGCCATGGACATCGGTCTTCGATTATTCTCGTAAGCCCTTCTTCTCGTGGTTTAAAGATGGCAAGATCAACATCGTGCATAACGCCATTGATCGTCATTTGAAAACCTGGCGACGCAACAAGTTGGCCATGATCTGGGAAGGAGAGCCAGGCGATGTTCGAACCTTTTCATACCACGCACTCAATCGAGAAGTAAGCAAGTTTGCCAACATTCTGAAGAGCATGGGCGTGAAGAAGGGTGAGATCGTGACGATCTACATGCCCCAAATTCCTGAACTGCCAATTGCCATGCTTGCATGCGCTAAGATTGGTGCTGCGCATTCGGTTGTGTATGGTGGTTTTAGCGTCGAGGCTCTTGCTGCACGTATTGCTGATGCACGAAGTCGAGTGTTGATCACAGCTGACGGTGGATGGCGTCGCGGCAAGATTGTCGATCTCAAGTCTATTGCTAACGAAGCAATGCAGCGTTCGGCTACGATTGAAGTCTGCATTACCGTCAAGCGTACCGGACAGCCCGTCGTCATGGAAAATGATCGTGATTTCTGGTATCACGATCTCTCAGCTCTTCCCATCGCATCTGCAAAGTGCACAACGGAAGTCATGGACTCCGAGGATATGCTCTTTATCCTCTACACCTCAGGAACAACCGGCAAACCCAAAGGTCTAGTGCATACCCACGGCGGCTATGCAGTGTACACAGCGACCACACACAGAATGGTTTTTGACATCAAAGATGAAGATCGTTATTGGTGTGCAGCTGATCCTGGCTGGATTACGGGTCACTCCTACATAGTATACGCTCCGCTTATCAACGGCTCTACAATCATGCTCTATGAAGGAGCACCGAATCATCCCTACCCAAATAGATGGTGGCAAATGATTGAGAAGTATGGTATCTCCATACTGTACACATCACCAACGGCTATTCGTGGTTTGATGAGATTCGGTAGTGACTGGGTGCGTCGTCATGATATCAGTTCATTGCGTTTGCTCGGCTCCGTCGGTGAACCAATCAACCCCGAGGCATGGCGTTGGTACCATGAAGTTGTGGGTTCGTCGCAGTGTCCGATCATGGACACCTGGTGGCAAACGGAAACCGGTGGATTCATGATCACACCGCTACCTATCACTCCGCTGAAACCCGGTTCTGCGACAAAGCCCTTCTTTGGAAATGAGATAAAAGTCGTAAACGAAGAAGGGGTGGAAGTTGCTCCGGGTGAAGAAGGATCTCTTGTTATCACACATCCTTCGCCGGGAATGGCTCGAACTATCTACGGCGATCCCGATCGTTGGGTTGATACCTATTGGTCAACCTATCGAGAGCAGGGTTGGTACAAAGCAGGGGACTCGGCGCGTATTGATGAGGACGGTTATATCTGGGTTATTGGACGAATTGACGACGTCATCAAAGTCAGTGGTTATCGTTTGGGTACCGCAGAAATCGAGAGTGCACTTGTGAGTCACTCAGCCGTTGCAGAAGCAGCAGCCATTGCATTGCCGCATGAACTCAAGGGTAATGCAATTCATACCTATGTAATCTTGCGACACGGCTTTGAATCCGGTCCTCATCTGGAAGACGAGTTGAAGACGCATGTGGCTAAGGAGATTGGTGCTATAGCACGACCGGAGACAGTTCATTTCATGGACAGCTTGCCCAAAACAAGAAGCGGTAAAATCATGCGACGCGTGCTCAAGGCACGAGCACAAGGTCTTGACGTAGGCGACATCAGCACGCTTGAAGAGTAGTCGCACGAAGAGACTCAAGCAAAACTTGCATTTAGGTCTGATCTGTTGAGCTCACATCAACCATCGAGCTCCGCGTCACATCATTTCATGATGTTATGACTGACCATATATCGCACGCCTTCTTCACCTGCTAAGCGAATCTCTGTGTCTTCATTTCTTAGGAACTGGTAAGGATAGCCCCAATAGAGAAGTTTTCCGTTCTTGAAAACGTATATCCAAAACTCGTCGTTATCCGGACCAGCCATAGTCGACACGAGCAAAGAGTAGCGCGCATTGTTTGAGGCGAGTCCCGGAATTTTGAGAGCAATGTCTGTTGCGGTTTGACAATCGCTATCGGCATGGATGACCTCGCTCACCGATACGCCACGTTTGATAGTCAGCAGTTTCTCAGCCACAAAGGTCGAACAGCTTGCGAAGAAGAGGCAGCAAATAGCAAGTAAGCTTGCGTTCAGTTTCGTATTCATCGTCCCTCCATTAAATCATGTCGCTGAATGGCATCTACTATCAGGCGCAGTTCAGCATCTTCGCTCATACGCATCTCATAATCATAGCCCCAGAATACCAGTCTGCCTTCCTTGAAGACCAATCGAAAGTTGTTGAAGAAGGACTCGCTGACGCGATAGGTTGCATCGGATGCAATTCCAATAGGACTATTTCTGGTGCCGCTTCCGGAGGTGGCGGAATAGTGCACGGTCGAATCACGATCCGCTTTCTCAACCATGACGCGAGTAGTAATGACTTGGTAGGGAACAGACGGAAGATTGTACGTAAAGTCGAAAACAACTCGTCTATCTCGAAAGACGTCCTGTGCTTGAGAAACAGTCATGCCTTTCTGTAAGAATGCAAAATCATTGAGTCGAGCATTCGTTGGCGTCGAGCAGGCAACAAGTTCAAGACACAAGGCCACAACACAGGCAAAAAGAAGATGTTTAGAATTTCTCATTATCGACTCTCCTGCAAGTAGCTATTGATGCGATTTCCAATCTGATTGATATCAGCTCTAGTGTTCTTCGTGAAATCGTCCGGAGTTCCGCAGAACACAAGGCGCTCATCCACGAAGGCAAATGCGATGTAGCTGTAGCGAACTCGATCAAAAAGCGATTCAGGAAAGCGATTGGAATTCGTACTGGACACGATCATGCGATAGAGATCGACCTGTATAGATCCAACGATTGAACTGTCGGCAAAGTTGATAGTGTGTTCAGGTGCGACGACCGCTTCACGTTGAACACGCTCGCGCGGAGTACCCTTGGAATAGCGACCAAGAAACTCGTAGTCGAGACGCGGCGCAAAAACGCACGAGCTGAGCATAAAGCAAAGTGCAAGCAGACCAAGGCCGGTTGCAGTTCGAGTGTTTATACGAATCATAGGAATGAAATTTCGAATCGATGATATAAGCGAGTCAGTTTGACAATTGAAAACAACTTCAAATGACGAACTACTTTGAAACACGATCGTACAGAAAAATGCACTGCATCATGACCGCGACTCTTTCAAAAACGTTTAGCTAGAGTTGTTAAAGAATTCAAAAAAAAGGAACTCGAAGCATGACAACGAGTTCCTTTATGTTTTGCATTACTAAGCTATTGTAGTAAATCTACGTTTGCTGTTTTGTAAGCTCGATTATTTCGACCAATTGCGGAGCATATCGACGAAGAGACGTACACCAACTCCGGAACCACCTTTAGGTGTGTAATATCCTTCGCGTGGTGTGATGCCTGTTCCGGCGATGTCCAAGTGAGCCCATGGATAGTTTCCGATGAACTTCTTGAGGAAGAGGGCAGCTGTGATAGCGCCTGCCGGACGTCCGCCGGAGTTCTTCACGTCAGCTACATCGCTCTTGATTTGCTCTTCATATTCTTCGTGCAATGGCAACTCGCAAACATACTCGCTTGTGTTGTCTGCTGCGTTTTTGATTCTGGTATTCAAGTTCTTGTCAATACCCATCAAACCTGTTGTCACGCTACCCAGTGCAATCATACATGCACCGGTGAGTGTAGCAATGTCGATAACAGCTTTTGGCTTGTAGCGATCGGCGTAGGTGAGTGCATCAGCCAAAACCAAACGACCTTCTGCATCGGTGTTGTCGATTTCTGATGTCTTGCCGTTCATGTGTGTGATAACATCACCCGGAACATAAGCACTGCCGCTTGGCATGTTTTCGGTTGATGGAACAAGGGCAACAACATTGATAGGGAGCTTCATCTTTGCAACTGCGCTGATAGCGCCAATTACGCTTGCAGCACCGTGCATATCGAGTTTCATTTCCATCATTCCTGCGCCTGGCTTGATTGAGATACCACCGGTGTCGAAGGTGATACCTTTGCCGACGAGTACAACCGGACTATCGCCCTTCTTAGCACCGTTGTATTCCATAACGATAAAGACCGGTGGACGAACACTTCCTTGATTTACAGCGAGGAGTCCACCCATCTTGAGTGATGCGATTTTCTTCTTGTCAAACACTTGAACGTTAAAGCCAAACTCTTTGCCTGCAGCCTTGGCGCGTTGACCAAGAGTTTCCGGATAGATTTCGTTATTCGGTGCATTTGCCAAATCACGAGTCAAATACACACCTTCACAAAGTGCGGTGGCTGTTTTGATACCTGCGCTAATTTCCTTTTGGAGATCTTTCTTGTCAGAGCAGATTGAGATTGATGTGATGTACGAAGCGTCTTTCTTCGTGGTGAAGTACTTGTCGAATTTGTAGACGCCAAGAACTGAACCTTCAATCACTGCTTCGGCAACTTGTTGTGTGCTGAGACCGTGAACGGCGGTGAATTCAAAACAAAGACGCTTAACGCCCATCGATTGAGCATTGCGTGCTGCCTTTGAGGATGAGCGACGAACTTGTTCGGCGCTGACGGCATCCTTCTTACCGAGTCCAACCAGAAAAACGCGTTGTTGTGTGGCTCCGCTGCCATGATAACAAACGCTTACGCTTCCCTTTGAACCTTTGAAGTCAGAACTGTTGAGAACACCGGCGGATTGAGGATAGTTCTCAATGATCTCACGCTTCTTTTGACGAAACGCTGCCTCATCTTCGAAGAAAAACACTGCAATACCGTCTGATTTCTGTGAACGAGTCGTTCCTAAGCTGAATTCTGTCTTCATTCTGTTCTGTAGCGATGGTTGAAACATAGGACTGCAAATCTACGTGTTTGTTGGCACTTGGGATTTTGAAAAAGCGTAAAAAAAGTTGTGTTGTTGCCGAAGAATGAAGCCTCTAGCTGCAAAAGGTTCAGAGCTGAACGGACGATATTTCAGACACGCGAGGCGATTTATGTTCGTCACTACACGTACGTGACATCTCGACGCTATGAGCACAGCTCAAAATGTCCGTAGATTCGCGCTTCGATTTATGTCATATGCTTAAGCACTTATGAATCCAAACGACGTTTATGTCGAAGAGAGTTACTATCAGTATTTACGAGATCCCAACTCTGTTTCGAAGGAGTGGCAAGACTACTTTCGATCAAGCGAATTCCAAAAGAACGGTATTGCCCACAACGGTAGTTCTGTCACAACCGCGGCAGCACGAAGCTCGGATTCCGGATCTGTAGCGCAAGCAGTAGTCCCATCAGCGCCGAGTTCCTCAGCTCCAACTCGTCCTGTACAAGAGAATAAAGGATCCATTGCTCCAAAGATTCCTGTAGGAGCAAATGATGAAGTGATTGCTTTGAGCGGTGTTCCTTTGCGTATCGCAGAAAACATGGCTCAGTCACTTTCCGTTCCAACTGCTACTTCGGTTCGTTCGGTTCCGGTGAAAGTACTGGATGAAAACCGTAAGCTGATGGTCAAGTTTTTGTCCAAGCAGCGCAAGCCAAAAGTCTCTTACACGCACATCATCGCTTGGGCAATCGTCAGAGCACTGGCGAAATATCCGCAGTTGAATGATGCGTGCACTGTTGATGAAAGTGGTGCCTTGAGTCGTATCCGACGTGGGGCAGTTAATCTTGGCTTAGCCGTCGATGTTCAACGAAAAGACGGATCCAGAACCTTAGTTGTTCCTTCAATCAAGAACGCGCAGGCATTGAGCTTTGCTGAGTTCATTGTTGAGTACGATGCTTTGATAAGTAAGGCAAGAACGAACAAACTGACGATTGACGATCTAAGTGGAGCGACCGTATCGCTGACGAATCCCGGTGGTATTGGTACCTCAATGTCAATGCCGCGCTTGATGAATGGTCAGGGTTTGATAATTGCTACCGGCGCTATTCAGTATCCAGCAGAATTCCAAGCTGTCATGCCGGAAGTGCTTTCCACCTTGGCAGTGAGTAAAACCATGACGCTCACGAGCACCTATGATCATCGTATCATACAAGGTGCAGAGTCGGGAGAATTCTTGCAGCACATGCAACGTCTCTTGCTCGGTGAATTCAATTTCTACGATCAGATTTTTGCATCGCTTCAGATGCACTACGAACCGGTAAGCTGGTCTGTAGATAATCGACTTAGTCCATTTGGTTCGCAAAACGAACTCGAGAGCGTCGACAAAGAAGCAAAGGTCATTCAGATGATCAACGCCTACCGTGTTCGCGGACACTTGATGGCAAACGTCAATCCGCTCGGCTTGCAGGCATACTACTATCCTGAACTTCAACCGTCGTATTATGGCTTCACGCTCTGGGATTTAGACAGAGAGTTTGATACAGGTGGATTGGGTGGAGTTAAGCGCGCTACACTTCGAGACATTATTGACATCCTCAGAGATACCTACTGCGACGAGTTAGGTGTGGAGTACATGCACATTCAGTCTCCGGAGAAGAAGTTCTGGGTACAGAATCGATCCGAACTCACAAAGAGTACGAGAGTCTACTCGTCAGAAGAGAAGAAATTGATCTATCAAAAGATCATGCAAGCTGAGGCATTCGAGAACTACATCAACACCAAGTTTATTGGTATGAAGCGATTCTCCGTTGAAGGTGGAGAATCGGTTTTGCCAATCGTTGAAATACTGTTCAAGAATGCATCCGAGAAACATCTCCACGGTGTTGTTCTTGGTATGGCACACCGAGGCAGATTGAACATTCTTGCTAATCTCATGGGCAAGAAGTTCGAGAAAATCTTCAACGAGTTTGAAGGTGTGATTGACGAGAGTTCGGTGCAGGGAAGTGGTGACGTGAAGTATCACTTGGGTGCGCGTGGAGCGTATCAAGCTCCGGGTGGATCCTCAGTTGAGATTTTCTTAGTCCCGAACCCCTCTCACCTTGAAGCAGCGAACCCTATTGTCGAGGGAACAGCGCGCGGTTGGTGTGATGAGATTAATGACCGTAGCTATACGAGTGTGTTGCCGGTACTTATTCACGGCGATGCAGCTTTCATGGGACAAGGCGTGGTACCAGAGACCTTGAATTTGGCTAATCTTCGTGGTTATAAAACCGGCGGAACGATTCACATCATCATCAACAATCAAGTTGGCTTTACAACAAATCCGGAAGATTCAAGATCGACAAGCTACGCCAGCGATATGGCGAAGTTCCTGCAAGTGCCTATACTGCATGTGAACGGTGATTCTCCGGAAGCATGTATCACAGCGGCGCAGTTCGCATTTGAGTATCGTAATACCTTTAACGAAGATGTCGTTATCGACATGCTGTGTTATCGCAAGTACGGTCACAATGAAGGCGATGATCCGACCACAACTCAGCCATTGTTGTACAAGAAAATCAAACAGCATCTCTCAGTACGTGCCTTGTATCGTCAACGCATTATCGAAGAGAAAGTCGTGACGGCCGATGAAGCTGATGCAATTGGTTCTGCATATGCGGATCGTTTGAATCAAGCATTTGACAATCGCGGACCAGCCAGTTCAACGGAAGGCACAAAAGTTACCCGTTCCGATTTCAGTTTTGATCCAGTCGCAACAGCAGTTAGCGAAACAATGTTGCGCGAGATTGCAACTGCAATTACGACAGTTCCGCCAAGCTTCCACATTCACCCTAAGGTGCTAGATGAAGTGACTCGTCGAGCAAAACAAATGGAAGGCGATGCACAATCTCTTTCGTGGGGTTTGACCGAAGCTCTTGCGTTAGGAAGTTTGTTGCTTGAAGATCATCCGGTTCGCCTTAGTGGACAGGATAGTGGCCGCGGTACCTTCAATCATCGTCAGGCTATACTTCACGATATCGAAAATCAAACGGAGTACGTTCCGCTCAATCACATCAGAGCCGGACAACGATCACTGCACGTCTTTAACTCGCCTTTGTCTGAATATGCAGTTCTGGGATTTGAGTACGGATACAGTGTGGTTCGTCCGAGTGGACTTACTGTGTGGGAAGCTCAGTTCGGCGACTTTGCCAATGGCGCTCAGATCGTCTTTGATCAGTTTATTTCGTCGGCAGAAGACAAGTGGTCGCAGTTGTCAAACATAACTGTCTTGTTGCCGCACGGTTTTGATGGTCAAGGACCCGAGCACTCAAGTGCAAGGTTAGAACGTTTCCTGCAGCTCTGTGCCGAAGACAACATGATCGTGTGTTTCCCATCCTCACCTGCACAACTCTTCCACATGCTGCGTCGTCAAGTACTGGCTCCGTGGCGAAAGCCATTGATCGTCATGAGTCCGAAGGGATACTTACGAAAAGTAAGCTCGCCGCTCTCGCAACTCACTCAAGGCTCATTCCAAGAGTGGATTGACGATAATACAGTTGACGCCAAGGCTGTAACGCGGTGTATCCTGTGTAGTGGAATGTTTTCCTATGAGCTCGAACAAACGCGTGCTCAACGCGCTAATCAAACGACGGCAGTTATTCGTTGCGAGCAGCTACACCCATTCAACTCTGATGCCTTGGCTAAAATCTTAGCTCGCTATCCAAACGCAAGTGAAATCGTTTGGGCTCAGGAGGAACCAAAGAATATGGGCGCATGGTCATTCGTGTTCCAGAGAATATTGCCGCTGTTGAATGCGAAGCAGAAGCTACGTTACGTGGGTAGAACGGAAAGTGCTAGTCCCGCGACCGGTTCTGCGAAGATTCACGCCAAAGAACAAGCAGCGATACTCAGCGAGGCATTTGATCCCTGGTCAGCATAGTAATACCAAAACACTTCAATCGGAGTTCAGATACTGATTTAGTATTCAGGTCTTGAACTCCGATTGCGTTTTCAGTACGATCACGGCGCTGAGATGTTAAAGCATGAATCCCATTTCAAATCATACTATTCTCATCCGATACTTAGTGGGTGAGCTCCGTCCCGCAATACATGGATTCCGTCTTGGTCGAAAAACAGACTGCGTCACTTTATAGTGAGGCAAACAAAGGCCGTTTTTCTGATGTAACAGAGCGCGAATTCCAGGAGGTTTTCTATAATCCACGGGCGCATGCTTTTATCACTCGTTGGGGACTTCTACCAGGCGTTGCAATTCTGATGGCATTTTGGATCGCCGATCACTTCGGCTTCACTCAACAGCTGCACACCATTGCCATCATCCGAGTGGTTTCGATTGTTCCCTTGTTGCTGATATATGCATTACGACAGAGGAGCTTTGTCTACCGAAATATTCGCGACATTTATAGCTGGTATCTGTTCTTACTTGCCAATACCGTTTCGGCAATTATCGCAATAACTCCCCACGAAGACTATGGTCATAGAGGATACATGTTGTCCTTCCCAATGGTCATCTTTACCGTCTTCCTTGCAAAACCAAAGCTGCACACAGCTCTAACGGTAAGTGTTGGATTCACTGCAATCTTTGTGGCGACGAGCGTCATCTTTGACGTTAGACCGCTCGGCTTAGGCGATGTTGTTTCTCAGATTCACGTTGCGTTGGTCATGCTCTCATCGATTGTCATTGGTGCTTGTACCTGCTATGTATTAGAAAGCGCTGAGCGTCGTGAGTTCATTCAACGCAAAGTCATCGAGCAAGACAAAGAGCTCATTCTGCTGCAGCAATTTGAGTTGAATGAATCTCTGCAACAACTCAGCAAAGCAAACGAGCAACTGGAACTCCAAAACGTCCGACTGGATTATCTCAACCGCGAGAAGAACGAATTCCTTGGCATTGCCGCGCATGACTTAAAGAACCCACTCAGTGGTATTTCCATGAGCGTGGCGAACGTGCGACGCTATCTGAAGCGGATGTCGGGTGAGGATGTCATTAAAGTGATGGATAACGTTGACAAGGCAGCAACGCGCATGCGAGACATAATCGTGAATCTCCTTGATGTCAATCAAATAGAAAACGGACGCACTACGATCGATATTCGAAGCGTTGATCTCAACCAGATACTCAACAGCGTAGTTGCGGATTACAGCGAACGAGCAGCAAAGAAGTCGATTCGACTGCGCACTGAAATTCATCCTCAACCGTGTCTGTGCAAAGCAGACGAAAACATTCTCATGCAAATCGTCGACAACCTCGTATCAAACGCGCTCAAGTTCTCACCTGAGGGCAAAGATGTTTGGATTAGGACGAGTACAAGATTGGAGCAGGAGGAAGCTTGCGCACGCTTTAGTGTGCGCGATGAAGGACCGGGCTTGTCGGAAGAAGACCACAAGAAGCTGTTCGGTCGATTTCAAAAACTCAGCGCCACGCCAACCGCTGGCGAACACAGTAGTGGTTTAGGTTTGTCAATCGTCAAGAAGATGGCGGACATGTTTGGAGCTAAAGTTTGGTGCGAATCCAAACTAGGTGAGGGTGCAACTTTTATCGTCGAGTTCAAACCGATACATCAATCATCACTGAATGCGGTGATCCAACCAGAAACAGAAATGCGCTCTGTGGAGCGCATTGAACAATTAAGCTAGGACGATTAAGCTAAAACGTTAGCTGTGTAAAGAACTGTTGAGTTCAATCAACATCGCGGATCTTGATTGTGAGGCGATGTGGATTTATGCATCTTGTTCGAGCATGGATAGCAATCCTGCTTCGTGTTTTCTTGTTTTGTGAGATGGAAGAGAGACAGAGTGACCGCAAGAGCACAGGCAACAACCAGAACTAGCTGTTGTCGACGACGAATAAGTGCCTGCGCCAAGTCGTTGGTGGTGGTGCGTTGAAAGGCGAGAACGGAAGACAATGTCATGAATCACTCCAAATTTCTTGGACGAAATTAGAGCGATTCGCTGACTTCAAAGGTTAAATGCTGTTAAGTGCTGGTTAAGGCACCGCGGAGTCGATTGTGCGGTGCCCAGGTCAGCGTTAAGAGGCGAGGATACTCTACTTTTTTTGGATGAAATCCCGCAAATCGATGTGCGAAGATTGCAAACGCGCACCGTGTTGTGCTACCACTCGGGATGAGGCATAGGACGCTAATTCACCGGCTTTTTGAGGATCCCAGTTATGCGTCAAACCGTAGAGAAAGGCTCCGGCGTACATGTCGCCCGCACCGTTTGTATTCAGGACGGTAGTTGCAAAAGCAGGAATTGTTAGTTCAGTTGAACCAACCTTGATTCGCGAGCCCCCTGCACCCATCGTAAGCGCAAGATTCGGCATGTTGGCTGCCAAGCTTTTATATGCATCTTCGATAGAATCACTTTCGGCATAAGCCTTTGCTTCGAACTCGTTGCAGAAGATGAGATCTGCCTCAGCTGCAGCGCGATTGAGCACGTCGCGGAATACGTTCACGATAAAGGTATCCGAAAAAGTCACGGCTACTTTTGTACCGTTCTTCTTCGCGTGGAAAATCGCTTCTTCAATAGCCTGAACACCATTCTCATCAGTGAACTTATAACCTTCGATGTATAGCCACTCTGAGCGAGCGATCACGTCGGCGTCGACATGTGATCGTGAGAAGTTTGTGTTTACACCGAGTGAGGTTTGCATTGTACGTTCAGCATCCGAGCTAATGAGCACGACGCATGTTCCTGTTGGGTGATCAGAGCTTAGATCTGCGAACAGTTCCAATCCCAAGTCTGAAAACTCGGAGGCGTAGAATTTTCCAAGATCGTCATTGCCTAAGAGCGACTTGTAAGCTGCTCGTCCGCCAAACTGACGAAAGGCTATGACCGTGTTGGCTGCTGAGCCGCCACTGCTCATGCTTGTTTTCTTGTGATTCAAGCTGTCGAGAATTGCTTTCTGTTCGGAAGCCGATGCGAGGGTCATGCCGCCCTTGGGCAATCCTGTCTTGAGCAACTCTTCATCACTTACGCTGATTTCAATATCAACAAGTGCGTTTCCTAGGGCTACTACGTGTAAGTCTTTAGTCATATCAGGCAAGTGCTATAATTCGTTCACATAATTCTCCAAACTCAATACCGGCAGCAGCTGCAGCTTTTGGCACTAGACTCGTTGAGGTCATGCCCGGTAGGGTATTGACTTCAAGGCACCATGGGTGGTTGTCTTCGTCGAGACGAAAGTCGACGCGCGAGTATCCATGACAACCACAAACTTTATGAGCAGTGACGGCTAAGTGCTGTATAAAGTCTGTCAGCTCTTCGTCGATCTCCGCCGGACAAATGTAGTTCGACATTCCCTTTGTGTACTTGTGCTGGTAGTCATAGAAACCACCTTCAGGAGCGATTTCCACGATTGGAAATGCTTCGTCTCCGACGACGGCTACGGTGAGTTCGCGACCCGGGATATAGTTCTCCACTAATGCAATGTTGCTGTAGTTCAACGCTTCCTTGATCGCATTCTGCACGTCATCGAGATTGCCGTGTTCCAGAATCGTCATACCAACCGTAGAGCCTTGATCATTCGGTTTGATTACCATTCCCGAACGAAATGTATCGCGAATCTCCTTGAGTAGGTCGAAGTCGTCCACATGATTCTTCTTAACAACAGCCCACTGCGGAGTTGGAATATTCGTTGCCGTCATTAAAATCTTCGACTCAACTTTGTCCATAGCAACCGCGCTACCCAAGACTTTAGAGCCTGTGTATTTCAAACCCCGAGCTTCGAGTAAAGCCTGCATAACTCCGTCTTCTCCATTCTTACCATGAAGCACCGAGAAGACTATTTCGATCTCATCGAATGCCGAAGAATTGATTGCAAGAAGATAGTTGCGAAGGGGTAGAGCAGCCAGCTCCTCGTCGCTTGGAGGACGATTTGGAATTTCCAAGGTGGCAATATCCAATACACACGATGCACCAAGCGCCGGATCGATACACCGAACATTGTGTCCGTTGGCCATCAATGCCGTTGCAACTGCACCACCACTTGTTAGAGATACATTTCGTTCAGGAGAATTACCTCCCATGATAACTGCGATATTCATATTCCTAGGATTGCTAGTAGAGTAAAGTAAATCGTGTTTGTTATTCTCTGTTGGGCGAATGAGGAAGCGTGATAATCAGACTACGGTTGTTGTATCGAAATCGGGTAAGTGTCCATTCACCTTGAAAGCATCATAGCTTCGACGAAGCAGCTTCACATCTTCCCAAGTAGATTTCTTCCATTCCGGATTGCGCAACAAGGCTGCCGGATGATAGGTCACCAAGGTTCTGACATTTTGGTAATTCAAAAACTTGCCACGCACATCTGCCATCCGAAACTTCGACTTCATCAAAGTATTGATAGCTGTTAAGCCCAACGCCAAAATGAAGCTCGGTTTAAGGAGCTCAAGCTGTTTGTATAGATAAGGTTCACATTGATCTACTTCAGACGCTAGAGGTGTGCGGTTGCCCGGAGGACGACACTTGAGGATGTTGCAGATAAAGACCTCTTCACGTGAAAACTCTACGGACTCGAGAATCTTCGTCAAGAGTTGTCCTGCGCGACCAACAAATGGTTCGCCCAACGCATCCTCATCAGCTCCCGGTGCTTCGCCAATCACTACGATATCAGCGTTCCGGTTGCCAACGCCAAAGACGAACTTGTTGCGCGTAGCGCCCAGCTCACATTTCTGACAATTGCAAATGCGTGAGTTGAGTTCTTCCAGTGTTGTTACACTCTTCCAAGCAGGACTTCGGCCCATATCAAGTTCAATTGGTGAGGATTCTTGCTCTGTGATTGCTTCCGAGCTCTGCAATACATCCGGCTGTTGCTTCTGTAGCACGGTCGAAAGAGTTGTTTCAACTTCAGCACTATTGTTCTTGCTAAACACGGCATCTTGTTGCACAGAGACGTCGCCATCGAGATTGGGATCACTATCTGCGTACAACAAATCTCCGCTTATTAAGCGTTGTTGACTCAGATAGCGTTCTATGGTTTCGGCTGTGAGCATTCTACGATTGTACTCGTACAGAAATTTTATCCGCTGCTTGCTTAGCCTTGCCTCTCAACGCATCAGCAGCTTCCGCTGAGCCGTCGGATGAATAGGCGAGTGCAACAGCCATGCGACGATAGGGTCTTGTTGTGGGTTTGCCAAACACGCGCACATCAATTTCAGATTCACTCATGGCTTGTTCTATACCCGAATAATCGGGTGCTTGCGTCGATGCAGCATCAGCGAGCACGACAGCACTTGCACCTGCACCGCGCAACGTGATTGCGGGGATGGGTAAACCAAGTACAGCGCGACAATGCAATTCGAATTCGCTAAGATTCTGAGTGCCGGCGAGAGTTACCATGCCGGTGTCGTGTGGACGCGGCGACAATTCTGAGAAATAGACACCGTCGCTTGCAAGAAAGAACTCTACGCCCCAAATACCGGCGCCACCGAGTGCTTTGGTAACGCGTTCAGCGATGGACTGTGCCACGGCAAGAGCAGAAGAGGGAACAGCGCATGGTTGCCAGCTTTCTTGGTAATCGCCTCGCTCTTGCCGGTGTCCGATGGGAGGACAGAACAGCGTCGGACCGTTTTTCTGCGTCACGGTTAAGAGGGTGATTTCTGTATCAAAGCGCACAAAAGCTTCAACGATGACTTCAACCAAATCTCCGCGACTTCCGGAGAGTGCATAGTTCCATGCTTTGTCGATGTCTTCCGCTGTGCGAAGTGTGCTCTGACCCTTGCCTGAAGATGACATCAGTGGTTTAGCTACGCATGGTAGACCAATCACTTCCACGGCTGCTCTGAATTCCTCCAAGCTTTGAGCATAGCGGTAGGCAGCGGTCTTGACACCAAGTTCCTTAGCCGCCAAGTCACGAATGGCTTTGCGATTCATGGTGAAATTTGCTGCACGCGCACTGGGAACGACTTGGATACCACGTGCTTCGTAGTCGTATAGGCGCTCGGTACGAATCGCTTCTATTTCCGGCACAATGATATCTGGCTTGACGCTTTCGATGATTGCGTCGAGGGCATCACCGTCGAGCATGTTTGCAACATGACTGCCATGTGCGACCTGCATGGCAGGGGCATCAGGGTAGGAGTCGACGGCTATGACGCGTTGACCAAGACGCTGTGCAGCAATGACAAATTCCTTTCCAAGTTCTCCGGATCCGAGGAGAAGTATTGTTCGTTGAAATGCCATGAAATGGTGTTAGAGTATAGGTTCAGAAAATTGACGGCGATACTCTGCAACATAGTCAACATAGTTCTGTGCTGACTGTTCCAGTTTATTGTATTCCTCCGGTCGGAGCTGTCGAATGGCCTTGGCTGGAACGCCGGCAAGAAGCACTCCTCCCGGAGGTCTTGCTCCTTCAGGAACTACAGCACCGGCAGCGACTAGCGTATAGGGCTCGATTACACAATTATCGAGGACCTTTGCGCCCATTCCAATCAAAACGTTTTCTCTGATTTCGCAGCCGTGAAGGATAGCGCTATGGCCGACGGTGACGTTATCACCAATAGTCAAAGAGTATTTCTTAAAGGTACAATGAAGCATACTCAGGTCTTGGATATTCGTACGCTTTCCGATTCTGATAGAGTGTACGTCGCCGCGGATGACGACATTGTACCACACTGACGAATCTTCTCCGATTTCGACATCGCCCAGGATGATAGATCCACGGCAATGGAATACACTCGGATGGATGCGCGGTGTATGCGTTCCGTAGGGGATAATTGTTCCGGTATGACCTGATTCTCGCTGCATTGTAGGATGCAAAGATACGGGCAGGCGCGTCTCCGCATAGTTCGAAGTGTATTTTTGTACAAACCAACGAAACACATGCTGATAGGACGTAATAAAGAACTGGAACGCATCCTGCAAGAGATTGCGAAACCGCCGACTGCGGGGGATGTTCGACGCATCATTGCAATCAATGGAATTTTTGGCGTAGGGAAATCGACCTTATTGCGCGAGGTCATTGCGCAATTACAACAGGACCACCTGGTCGACGCGCTCTTGTATTCTAACGAGGACGCGCACATTCGCCACTTGCCGGAATTCGTGTACCAACTCGTGAATTCCTTTCGCGCTTGTAAAGAGAATATTCCAAGATTCAAAAGCGATGAAACTGACTCGAGATGGATGCGATACTATGAGCTCATCCAGGAGTCTGACCCTACCACTAAAGCTGCGGAAGTCAAAGGTCCGGCGGCAAGCTCAGCTTCAACTGATTCAACAAGCGTAGCACTCAAAGGACGAAATGCGGATGATCGTCGCTTGCTTAGTGATACAGGCGCAGTTATGTGCGAGACCCTTATTGTGGATCTCATGAACACCTTCTTCCCCTTGTCCGTAAGCGGCTCCGCAGACACGCGCGATGCCTCGGGTCGGAGCACAATTCAGCAGCGCAAGATTGTCATCGTTGTCGACACCTATGAGAAAATGACCACGGTCTTAAACACCTGGTTGTTAGAGCACATGTTGTTGTATTGTTACATCAAACGATTTGGTGATTTCCGTAGCTACAATTCACCCTATCTCTCGCCTGATTTGTTTGTACGACAGTACTTTGACATTCGCTTCATCATTGCAGGGCGAGAGCCTTTGCGGAGCACCGACATGGAGCGACGCTGGGATCGCTGGCAACAAACATTGCTTGAGATTGGCTTGCACCAGTTTAAAGCCGAAACAGTGCGAGAATACTTGAAGTCGGAAGGAATGGATGCCAGTAGTCGTGTTGACGACGTTATGCAAGCAACAGAAGGACTTCCGTACCTATTGAGTTTATGGTCGCATACCAAACGCTCCAAAGACAACGGAGGAGCAGATCAAAACATTGCCGTTCATGCGCGCGAGAGAATTTTCTGGTATAAGTCTCAAGAGCAAGTAGGCTGGATTACTGCCGCCTCGTTTTGCGAGTGGTTTGATGCGGATATTCTGCGATGTTTTCCTGTTTGTCATGAACGACCAACAGATGCTTTTGTGTACTTACAAAAGATGACAGAATTGAGTCGAGAGAGTGCGAGCAACCCAGGAAAGTGGGAACTGCTGCCGATTGTTCGTGAGAGCATTAATACGGCTGTGCGACAAGAGAGTCCGGAAGTAGCTCAAGAGTACGATCGCATTGTCGAAACCGCCTATCGCGTTCGCACGCTGCTCTCAGTCTATCAACCTGAAGAATCAGACGCCTTACGGCATGTAGCTTATCTGCGTCACTGTATAACCTCAGATGCCTTGGCGAGTTTGTGGTCTGATGATGTAGATATTATCGAGCGCTTACTCAGCACATCCAAGGACTTATTTGTTCGTCACAAGCATAGTTACAGCTTGAGTCCTGATCTGCATGAAGTCTTGCAGCGTTTCAACGCCATCTACGATCGCACTACGCACGCTCAAACCCAACAAAAAGTTGCCACTCTATGGACAGAGCGTGAAGCAAAACTGAAAGCCGAGTTGCACAGACATGTGGTAGATATTGAAAGCACCGAACGAGAAATTGTTCGACTCACATCAGAACACGAGCAAGCTGAATCTGAGCTGCGAAATGCCCAAGGTCATGTGATGGATCTTGAGCAACAAGCGCTGCCTCTACGAAAATCAACGCCACCTCTGGCTATGAATAAGGACGCAGCTGCTGCTCGAATCGCATTTGTCATGACACTCTTAGTTGGTGCTAGTGCATGGTATGCTCCGGAGTTACTACAACAATTCCAGCCAACTGCGGATTTATTGGACTCCATACAAAAGATCTTGGCTGCCTTTGCTGTTGGATTTGCTTTGCTCTTTGGATTCTTCGTCTCACGGTCGATTGCTTTACGATCACGACGCCGTCAACAGCAAAAAGACAGACAGCGTTTGGAAACACTCGAGGCGCAATTACTCGAAGCTCATTCAACAATGAACGAGTGGTTTAGCACTGTAGAGACAAAAAGTGGTGAGCTTCAAATTTCTCAGAAGAAGCTTGGCGCGCTCAATACGCAGAAACAGTTATGCGAAGAGTTGCTCGTTGAGAGCTACGTCTGAACTATAGACAAGCGTCAGCGATGCGCTTTGTCAAACGAAGCAAGCGTTCGTCTTCATTCATTGCGCACTGCAGCTGCATTCCAATAGGGAAGCCGTCAGCATCATTGCCTGCAGGGAAACTGATCGCCGGGATACCCGCAAGGTTTGCGGAAACCGTAAAGAGATCGTTGAGATACATCTCAATTGGGTTTGACGACTTTTCACCTCGACGAAATGCAGGCGTCGGAGTCGTTGGCAGGAACAGAGCGTCGCACTGCGAAAAGATCGTTTGATAACCATCAAACACTAAGCGACGTGCTTGCTGTCCTTTTTTGTAGTAGGCATCATAATAACCACTCGACAACACGAAGGTCCCAAGCATAATACGGCGTTTCACTTCTGCTCCAAATCCCTCAGAGCGTGTGACAGCCATCATGTTCTCTTCATCGCTCTTGCTGCGATAGCCATATCGTACACCATCAAAGCGAGCAAGATTTGCTGAGGCTTCGGCGGTGGCGAGGATGTAATAGGTTGGGATCCAGGCTTCTTTACCGGCAAGTTGGACTTCAACGGTTTTCATTCCCATGGAGCGGATGACTTCAAGACAGTGTTTGTAGCGGTCCAGGACTGAACTCGAGCATCCCTCTAAAAGTGAATCCGGGAAGATACCAATCGTCGTTTCGTCGTCGTGATGTGCAAGCGCTCGTACTGAACTCGTTGCTTCCATTTGTGCTGAGGTCGCATCGCGATCGTCTTTGCCACTGACCACGTCGAGGATCATTGCGACGTCATCAAGAGACGCGCTCATAGGACCAATTTGATCCAAGGAAGAAGCGAATGCGACGAGACCATAACGAGAGATACGACCGTAGCTGGGTTTAAGACCATACACGCCACAAAATGCTGCGGGCTGACGAATGGATCCACCGGTATCGGAACCAAGCGAGCAATGCGCCATTCCGGCCGCTACAGCTGCAGCTGAGCCTCCGGAAGATCCTCCGGGTACGAATTCGGGGTTGATTGGATGTCCAACCGGACCATAGGCAGAATTCTCATTCGATGAACCCATTGCAAACTCATCGCAATTAGTCTTACCAATGACAATGGCACCGGCATCTTTGAGTCGTTGGATAACCGTCGCGTCATACACCGGTTTGAAATTCTCAAGGATCTTCGAAGAGCAGGTTAGTGAGAGTCCTTGAACAGAGATATTGTCCTTTACTGCGACAATCATTCCCTCCAACGCTCTCGCATTGCCTTCATCGAAACGACGATCGCTTTCCATTGCGTCACGGCGTGCTTGTTCGTCGTTGCGTTGGAGAAAGACGTTGAGTTCCTGTCGGCTATCCGAAGCCTTGAGACAGCGCTCGAGCTCATCCACACAGCGAGTTTGGTTGCTAAGACGTTCTTGACGGAATTGACTGTATGATTTCATGGGAATTGAAAGAATTCTGCAGCAACGAAGATAGCACATTGAAGCAAATCGCGGACAGAAGGCATTGCAATGCGTGGGGATTACAGCGGATTAGCGAGACACAGAACCGACGGATGGCTGAGGTGGCTTTGGAATAACGGGTGCGGCAGCTTCGGTGTCAGTTGTTTCGTCTTGCCCAAGTCCCGGGAGAGATTCTTGAATTAGCGGACCATCCGACATATGTTCAGATTCGGACACGACTGTGGCTTCAGGCAGCGATTCGATTGCCGGATTAGCGATGTGTGAAACGTCTGTTTCTTTCTCCAACTCCGTCGATAAGTCGCGAAGATGTTGAGTGAACTCGTCCTGTGCCTGACGTACTTTTCGCATGCCTTTGCCAACCATGGAAGCCACTTCGGGGATCTTCTTTGGTCCAAAGAGCACAAGTACAGCCATTACGATAAGCAGGAGTTCACCGCCACCTACATCAAACATGGGTGTGTTCCTTAAAAACTATGGCTGACTTACTTAACGTCCGATTTGTCGTCTTTCTTGTCCGCATCAGTATTAGCGGCTTGCTTGAATTCCTTGATACCCGTACCAAGACCACGCATCAGTTCAGGGATCTTTTTGCCACCAAACAACAATGCTACAAGGACGATGATAAGAACCAATTCAGGTAAACCTATTCCAAAAGGCATGTGAACCTCAGAGTCTGTAATAAAAAACTAAACAGCATTTGCTGCCTTGAAATACCGATCAAAAAACTTAGCAAACCGAGCAAACTGACAATGCTGCACTTGTTGTTAAGAACACAAAATGCTCACTGATGTTACGCATGAACCAAGTGCTGAACCAAGGACTCGAACACTCCACGACCGTCGCTACCACCAAGAAGTGGATCGCAGACACGTTCCGGGTGTGGCATAAGTCCAAGTACGTTTCCACGTTCGGAAATAATACCTGCAATATCATTCAGCGATCCGTTTGGATTGGAGCCAGGCGTGCGTTCACCCTTTGCATCACAATAGCGGAATACAACTTGGTTGTTATCCTCTAGGCGCTGAATAGTATCTGAATCGGCGAAGTACGAGCCTTCACCGTGCGCAATGGGTATCGCCAGAACTTGGGACTTTTTATAAGACGTACTGAAGGCTGTTTCGTTGTTCTCAACGCGCAAGTGCACTGTTTTGCAGGAGAATAACTGACGATTGTTTCGAGCCAATGCTCCGGGTAATAGAGAAGCTTCAGTCAAGACCTGAAAACCATTGCAAATTCCAAGCACATAGCCACCTTTGGCGGCAAAAGCTACAACTTCTCGCATGATGGGTGAGAAACGGGCAATAGCTCCGCTTCGCAAATAATCACCGTAAGAGAATCCGCCCGGCAGAATGACACAATCGATATCAGATGGTATTGCGGTATCCTTATGCCACAGAAAGCGCGATTGCGCGCCGGGGATAGAAGCCGTGGCGTACAAGGCGTCGTTATCACAATTCGAACCAGGGAAGACTACAACGCCGAAGTTCACGCTGCCTCCGTGATATGGATGTGAAAGTCTTCCATAATCGGATTTGCAATCAACTTTTCACATGCAGCCTGTGCAATGGCTTGAGCAGCATCAGCGCTTTCTGCCTGAACATCAAACTCAACGAATTTTCCCATACGCACATTGTGAATAGTTGGGAACTCGATGGCGTGTAGTGCATGCTCTACTGTTTTGCCCTGCACATCCAGAATACCTGGTCGCAGTGTGATATCAACGGAAGTTTTAAAGGTCTTCATATACAATGGCTTGTGATCATTGGTTGTCATTAATTATCGTCGTCGTCATCTTCTTCATCATCGTCCATCTCATCGTCAATCTCTCGCATATTTTTCCACCAATCCAAGGCATGTCGGAAGGCACCAAAAAGCATGTAGGCGAGCATGCAGTAAAACGTTGCTTCACCTCTTGTGACAATGCAGAGGATCAGACTTAGCAGAACTGCGATGAAAATGAATGGTCGTTCGCGCAAACTGCGGAGGCTTGGTCGTGGCAGATTATCGTAACGGATCGTGCTCACCATCGCCAACGCGGTTGCAATAGTTACAAAATTAGTGGAGAGACTCCGGTATTGCTCGTGGATTTTGTTATCGTTAAGCAAAAAGATCACGAAACTCACTACGGTGAGTGCTCCTGCTGGAATAGGCATGCCGCGGAAATACTGTTTGTCTTCTAACGAGGTCAGTTGCGCATTAAATCGTGCCAATCGAAAAACCCCCGCCATTGCCGGTAGGGAAGCCATGAGGATACCGATATGCTCAAGGTTGTGGTAGTGGACCATGTAGAGCATGAACGACGGAGCGACGCCAAAGGACACCGCATCGCACAAAGAATCCAATTCAACACCAAGCTCGCTTGCAGAGTGTGTTAGTCGCGCCATGACGCCATCGAGCATGTCGAAAATGGCTGAGAAAAGTATCAGCAACGCGCCATTGCCGAAGTCGTTGCGTGAAAACAAGACAATAGCTGAAAACCCACAAAAGAGATTCGCGAGCGTAAAAAGATTGGGAACTACCGAACGTGTTATGCGAATAGCCAACGATGCGTCCTCAGCGATCATTCATTCTGGCAATTACAGACTCAGCTGCCTTTACCACATCTCCTTCACGAACGGAAATTTGCGTTCCCGGAGGAACGATAATGTCCATTCTTGATCCAAACTTCATCATTCCAAACCTATCTCCGGCCTTTACAGTATCATTTTCTTTGGTATCAAACACAATTCTTCGGGCAAGGTATCCGGTTATCTGTTTGAAGACGATTTTACCTTTCGAAGTCTGCAGTCCAAAAACACTGCGCTCATTCAACTCTGACGACTTCGGATGCCATGCAACCAAGTACTCTCCGGGATAATAGTGCACGTATCCGATAGTTCCGCTTGCCGGATAACGGTTGACGTGGACGTTGAGAGGAGAGAGAAAAATGCTGATCTGCGTGGCCGGTCCATGGATGTATTCTTTCTCTTCCACACTGGAAATCTGCACGACTTTTCCATCCGCCGGAGCAACTATCACGGCATCGGATTGACCTGCTTCGGCATTCAAGACCCGCTCCGGGTCGCGGAAAAACCACAGACTGAGAAGTAAAAGAGTACAACCGATGGTGCAAAGTGTGATACTAATCCAAGGACGAGACAACCAGACTGCCAGTATGATGATAGCGCAACTGCTAATCACCAAAATGATCAGATTGTCCGTTCCGTACTTTGAAAACATAGATACCTTGAGGTCGAAGATTTGGAACCATAAACGCATTCACATTTTTTCCACACCGCGGTCTCTCGCAGGTGTGGGGCAATGCTTGTGCGTAATTTGCAAGCACGAAGTTAGGAAATAGTCGATTTCAATTGTCCCTGTTTTTCATCAACTGCATCTCAGATCCTCATGAAGTTTTCGATTGCATTAAACGAATTTTCCAGAGCAATACAACAAGTCATCCCTGCAATTCCACCAAAATCGACGCTCTTTGTGCTTGAGCATCTTCATTGTTCGCTGGTGGAAGGTTCATTGACGCTGCTTGCTACGGATCAGGAGTTGTCGATTTCAACCACGATGACGGTGATGAGTACCGAAGATGGTGAAGTATTGATCCCTGCCCGCAAGCTGTCAGAGCTCGTGAAGTCACTTGGTAACGAGGGAATGATTGATGTGCATGTCGACGACAAGAGCATGCAAGTCACACTTCGCACAAGCTTTGGTGAGTACTTCATCAAGGGAATGGACGTTGCAGAGTTTCCGGTCATTCCGGAGTTTCCTCAAGGTACTTCAGTTACTTTGTCTCAGCAAGATGTCCAGCGTATCGCCGCAAAGACAACATTCGCTGTGTCGAGCGAAGAGTATCGTCCGGCAATGACAGGGGTCTACTTTGAATTCAACGATGAGATGCTGATCTCGGTCGCTACGGATGGCTATCGCTTGGTTAAGCTGACGACCTTCGCCGATGGCGAGACCTTCCCATCACAACTCACGGCAATTATTCCTGCACGTGCAGTGAATCTCCTGGCAAAAGCTAGTTCCGATATCGTCCTGGCAATCAACAAAACCCATGCACGGTTTAGCAGTGATTCAACGACGATTGTCACGCGTTTGATTGATGAGAAATTTCCGAACTACGACAATGTTATTCCAAAGGACAACGACAAGACTTGTACCATCAAGGTATCAGAAGTTCTGTCCGCAATTCGTCGTGTGTCGCTCTTTACTTCAGTCGTATCACCCCAAATCCGTTTTGCTCTCAAAGACGGAGTGCTAAATGTTTCAGCTGAAGATTTTGAATCAGGCAACAAGGCTAAGGAAATTGTTCCGGCTGAATTTGAATGTGATCCAATGGAAATTGGATTCAATTACAAGTACATCGAAGAGTCTTTGCAACACATTAGTGCTGACGATACCACCAACAATCAAGTGCAACTGTTGTTCAGCACGCCAACTCGTGCGGTATTGCTGAAGCCGGTTGCAGAACGTGAGACTCTTCTCATGCTCGTCATGCCAATGCGTATTTCCTAAGCACTGTGAGCTGCGTTCTTGGCATTGATATCGGCGGCACCAACATCAAGTTTGGTGTCTTGATCGATGGCCAGCGACTCGAATCGGAAAGTTCTCTAAAAACAGATGCTCAGCAGGGTCCGACGGCCGTGCTCGATAAAGTCGTTGAGATCATTCACCAGCTCTGCGCTCGATATCCACATATGAGCGCTATCGGTATCGGCTTTCCTGCGGTTGTCAATCCTAGTAGCGGTCTCGTGTACATTCCACCCAATATGCCTGGCTGGCAGAATTTCAATTTGCTTGAATTTCTGCAGCAGCGTTGTTCGTTGCCGGTTGTTATTGACAACGACGCTAACGTTGCAGCGTTGGCAGAGGCTAAGCTGGGTGTTGCGAAGTCTCTTCCGCATTTCTTATATGTCACTCTTGGGACAGGTATTGGAGGAGCAATAATCTCCAACGGCAATTTGTATCGCGGTGAGCGAGGCGGCGCCGGTGAAATTGGACATGTAATTATTGACATGCACTGGGAGCCCAGTGAGACGATGATTGCTCAGCACAGAGCCTTTAGAGCCGGCGTCATGGAAGAGTATTGTGGACGAGAGGGAATACTTCGCACTTTGAATGAAAGCTTGCCTTCATTTCCTACCTCATCACTTCATGCCATCGACATTGTCAATCGCGACGTTGCTGATATATCAAAAGCTGCGGAGAATGGCGATGCCTGTGCTCTGCATGTTTTGAAAACTGTTGGTCATCGTCTTGGATTGGGTATTGCATCTGCTTTGAGCATACTCGATCTTCGTCACGTCGTAATTGGCGGAGGAATCTCACGCTCACATCCGATTCTCCTCGAGAGTATTCATCAAACACTCAAGCTGCGCACCCTCGCATCAATTGCTGATGAGGTGCAAGTCCATCGAGCACAGTTTGAGCATCAAGCCGGATTGATTGGTGCTGCGTTATTGGCTTTGCACAGCACATAAAAAAAGGATGACGAATCGACGTCATCCTTTGAATTACTCTCCACGCTGTTGAACCTTCCCGTCAATCCTTCTCTAGTAGTTATCGATCTGAGCGCGTTGCAATGATCCGCTGTAGTCGACGTAGACAGATTTCCATTCGGTGAAGATATCAAACACAGTCCAGCCACCTTCGCGGTGTCCGTTTCCGGTTCCTTTGATTCCGCCAAACGGCATATGAGCTTCAGCACCAATCGTCGGAGCGTTGATGTAAGTGATACCGGCTTCGATATCACGCATAGCGCTGAAAGCGTTGTTGATGTTTCCGGTGTAAATGCTCGACGACAAACCGTAGGCACAGTCGTTGGCGAGTTCAATTGCGTGCTCGAATGAGTCGGCTTTAGAAATCGACAAGACCGGACCAAACACTTCTTCACGAAAGAGTCGCATGTTCGGAGTTACGTCGATGAAGATTGTTGGCTTGATAAAGAAGCCCTTACCTAAATCGTTTTCAGTAATACGATCACCACCCAGAATACACAATGCGCCTTCATCACGAGCAACGCGAATGGCTTCGAGAATTTTGTTGCATTGACGTTCGTTGATGACCGGTCCGACTTCTGTGCTTTCTTCCAATCCCGGACCAAGACGAAGCTTCGATGCACGGGTCAAGAGTTGGTTGATAAAATCATCATAGATGTCTTTGTGAAGAATTGCACGTGAGGTAGCAGTACAGCGCTGTCCTGTTGTACCAAAAGCTCCCCACAATATTCCGTCCAGAGCAAGATCGAATTGCGCATCATCCATGACGATTACTGCATTCTTTCCACCCATCTCCAGCGAAACTTTCTTGTTGAGCGCACCGCAGCGAGCAGCGATTGCTTTACCGGTTGTGGTTGAACCCGTGAAGCCGATCACTCGGACATCCGGATGTTCAACGAGCGCTTCGCCTGCTTCGGCCTTACCATGGATCACGTTGAATACTCCCGGTGGCAGACCTGCTTCTTCCAGAATTTCAGCAAAGATGATGGCTGAGTGTGGTGCGTCGTCTGATGGCTTCCACACGACGGTATTACCGCATGCAAGTGCGGGAAGAATTTTCCATGAAGGAACGGCGATAGGGAAGTTCCATGCCGTGATGATTCCACACACGCCGATAGGCATGCGGAACGAAAGATTCATTTTGTTACTGAGTTCCGATGGCGTGTTGTAACCGAATAGTCTGCGTGTTTCCGTTGCAGCGTAATAGGCTGTATCGATTGCTTCTTGAATATCACCCTTTGTTTCAAAGACCGGCTTGCCCATTTCGCGAGTCATGATGCGAGCGAGTTCTTCCTTGCGACGTTCGAAGATTGCACCGGCGCGACGGAGAATGTCGCCACGTTTTGGTGCCGGCATCAAGCGCCAACGACGATAAGCATCGCTTGCAGCTTGAACGGCAGCGTTGACGTCATCTGCACCGGACAAGGGAAACTGTCCGATGACGTCTGAATTGTCTGCAGGATTAAGGTTGTCAAATTGACGACCATTCTGTGCGTCGACCCAGCTACTGTTTATGTAATTCTTAAATGTTGCCACGTTGTTTTCCGATGGTGATGAGTTATGAATTACAAAAATACTCAAAAGCTAAAACCGACTTGGAAACGAATCGTGAGCCGCGAGATGCTATTTTTGCGCAATACCTACAATGCAGCATGACGATACAGAAAATTGAGCTCCCAATACAGCAGTCTCGCTTTGTAAGCGAAGTGCGCAATAACCATTCCTGGCTTCATCAACGTTTGCAGTTCCGTGACGCACACCGACGTGCAGATCGTAGCATTGCGGTTGATCTTGTTCGGGAAACCATGGCTTCTTGTTCTCTGAGTGCTGAACAAGAACAAGCTCTAGTTGAACTGGAGAACGGCGCGGATGTTATCGTCACCGGACAACAAGTCGGCTTTCTTGGCGGCGCATTGTACAATCTCTACAAAGCGGCAACTACCATTAGTCGTCGTGACAAAGCCATTCAGGAAGGTTATAAAGCAGTCAGTGTGTTTTGGATCGAGGACAACGACCACGACGTCGAAGAAGCAGCCAAGGGAGGATGGTTTACCAAAGAGCAGGGTATCGTTGACTATTCTTTGCGAACATTGGATGAGAGCGCTTCACGTCCGGTGGTGAGTAGTCTGCATCTAGCCTCTCAAGACATGAGTCATGTTCAATCGATTGTCGATCTCCTGGGCGATTCAGATACCGCTCGAGAAGCCAAAAAGCTTTTGGCAGACATGTATCATGAGGGTCGCTTGTGGTCTGAATCTTTTGTGCACTTGCTTCAACAGCTCTTTGCATCGCACGGTCTCTTGCTTCTGCGCGCATCACTTGTTCGCACACATTCTGCAATGTGGCCAATCGTTGAGTTTGAATTGAATCATCCCGGTTTATTGCAAAACTGTGTCGACAAGGCAAATGTATTGCTGCTAGAGCAAGGTTTTCATGCTCAGGCAAAAGCGTCTCCGGTGAATCTCTTTTATCACGAAGGCGATGATCGTCTAAAAGTACAAAGTGTTGAGAATGAGGTAGTGCTAGTAAGCGGAGATCTACGCATTCCAATGAAGCAGATAGTAGAAGATCATGTGTTGCACTCTAAGTTCTCACCAAGCGTCTTACTACGACCGATCGTTCAAGATTTTGTGTTGGGCAGCAGTGAGTACGTGGGTGGTCCATCTGAACTGGCATACTTAGCACAACTCAGAGAAGCCTACGAGGCATTTGATGTGCCGATGCCAACTCTGGTATTGCGGAGCGGAGCAACTGTTCTGACTCGGCGCACGCAGCGACTCTTGGATAAAGAGGGAATGTCGGTGCAGGAGCTCTTTCGTCCATGGTCAGAGATCGAAGCCGAGTGTTTACGACAAAGTGGTTCAGATGAAATTCAGAGTGCTCTCGCGACCTTTATGTCACAGGTCGAGACGCAGATTGAGAGCCTAACGCCGCAGCTTCTTGCTGTAGACAAGACCTTACAAGGGGCCATTGGAGCGATGTCTAAATCTGTAGAGAAAGAGGTCGATACACTAAGAAAAAAGACCCAATCTGCTCTAAAAAGAAAGATCGACGAGAGATTGCAACGCAGGCGAGAATGTGTATCCATGATCTTTCCTGAGGAACTATTACAGGAACGAAAACTCTCGCCGATATACGTCTGTAGTGAAGTCGGATTGGTTGGATTAGGCGAAATTATTCGGCTTATTGCCATCAATGAGGCAGCTGAACATTACCTAATCACTGTAGAAGATTAAGTCTGGCACACTCATTGCTTAACGTAGATTGTACCAGTAGTTACAACGACGCCACTAACATTTATCAGCATATTGCAGGAGTATTTATGGAAAAACCCTATGTCCTGGTTGTGGATGACAACCGCATCACGACCAAACTTCTTCGCCGCTATCTAGAGGCCAATGGTTTCGAGGCTGCAGAAGCATACGACGGTATCGAGTGTTTAGAGAAAATTGCTGTTCGTACGCCGGACACAGTGGTTCTTGACGTTATGATGCCCCGCATGGATGGCTACGAAACAGTGAAGAGATTGCGCGAAAACCCGGATACAGCACGCATCCCGGTTGTAATCGTAACAGCTCTCAACGATGTTGCCAACCAATTGAAGGCAATTGAAAGCGGAGCAGATGACTTCTTGTCGAAGCCAATCGAAGAAAAGCTCCTCATTGCCAAGGTTAAGTTGTTGACAAATTTGAGCATGCAACGTGCGCGCGCAGAACGTTTGGAAAAACAACAAGAAGCTGCTGTATAATAATACCGCAGTCTTGCATAAGCAAACACGACGATAATTCAAGAAAACCGTTGACCTGTGTGGTTGACGGTTTTTTCTGTTTATAGCCGTTCTCCGTACTCATTTGCCTAAATTGGAGCTAATTCGATTACTGGCTGGAGCTAAAAACTCCCCAATTACGTTTAATAGATCTTTCAAATCAATCGAAATCGTCATGAGAATACTTCTTCCTTTCGTTATGGCAGCCATGCTCGTTCTTAATGGTTGTTCCCAATTGAAGACAATTAGCGATACTCTTACCGGACTCAAGCGCCTTGAGTTTAAGCTTAAGAATGTTGCTTTTTTCAAGCTTGCTAACATTTCCTTGAGCGACAAGTCGTCGATCAGTGACTTTAGTCCTTTGAGTGACGGTCTCAACCTCCTCAATGCCTACAGATCACGTTCACTCGTTGCCAGCTTTATGGTCAACGTTGATGTGCACAATCCTAACGATGGAACAGCAGGATCCAAAAACACGAATGCCACGCTCAAGGGACTGGATTTCAGACTCCTAATCGACGGCAAACCAACGATAAATGGTGATATCGGAAAACCTGTTGAAGTTCCGGCTACAGGTCAAAGCACCACCGTTCCGGTGTTGATCTACATGGATCTCATGCAGTATTTCCAAGACAAGAGCTATGAGGATCTTCTGGACCTCGCATTGGCAATTGGTGGCAAGAGCGGAAGTGCCGGTAGACTTACTCTTGACTGCAAGCCAACGGTTGATACGCCGCTCGGTGCTATCACCTATCCGGGAAGAATCCAAGTGATTGATAAGGAATTCCGTAACTAAGAGTTCAGACTCGGTGCAGATGTAATGCTGCCCAGCTGCAAACTCTCTGATGGAACAGGAATGACGCAAATTGACATCATCGTAGAATGCTGTATTGTCGCTGCCTTTTTTATAAGCGCAGTCCTGACACTCGTGCGTGCGGCTATTACCGTCGCAGACATTCCAAAACATGACGATGTAGATTTAGGCACCGCCGCACACCACGAATCAGACCACTACGACATCGTGCTTCGAGCGCGTCAACGCCGTAGTCCGGAAGCCTATGCTCTGGCATCTGTCGAGCTCTTATCCTTCAGCGTCGGTTTCTATCTCCTCAGCTCCCATCTTTGGGTGCTTTTTACATCGGTTGCGGTCGAATCCTATGGCTTTGTGATCGTTGCTTTGACAGCCAGCATTTCTCGCGTTCTACTTTCGGCCTTAGGTGAACGCTACGCAGATAAGTTATTGGAATTCAGCACCAAGATCGTCACGATTACCAATGTGCTGACCTATCCATTCAGTCGATTGCTGGAAAAGTTATCGAAGATCGTCGCAGGAAAACAGAGCGAGGAAGAAGCGCGCGAGGAGATGGAGGACGAAATCACGGCAATCATGGACGAGGCTGTGAGTGACGGTACCTTGGATGCGGATGAATACCGTATTCTTACCAATATTATGCAGTTTAGTGAAGTGACTGTACGTGACGTGATGACGCCACGCAACGTGGTCTTTAGTCTCAGTTCCGATATGCTCATTAGCTCCGTTGTGGAGCGTCCTGAGTTGCAAACCTACTCGCGCATACCCGTTAGCTCCGAGCAATCATTGGATGAAGTTATTGGCTATTGCTTGACGAGAGATATCTATTCAGCGGCGTTGCACGGAAGGGGTCAAGCTCAACTCAGTACACTCCTTCGCGATGTGCATTTCATCCCCGAAAATGTTCGTTTGGATAAGGCACTCGAGGAGTTCCTTAAGAGACGTCAGCATCTCTTTATCGTGGTTGACGAGTATGGTGGAGTGGAAGGCCTGATCACTATGGAAGACGTTGTTGAGACGATTCTCGGTGCCGAGATCGTGGATGAGGCTGACAGAGTAGTTGACATGCGACAATTGGCTAGTCTGCGACGTGATCATCGAATCGCGGCTGCGCAGAGCATAAGTCAATTTGACGAAGCAGGGAAGCGTAATCAATAGCAAACAATATCATTTCAGCATTTGCGTCAAATCACGCACACGAACAGCAGAATTTGCCTATTCGATTCCTCGCTACCGTAGTTAAGCATTAACAGTCCACATTGTCTACAAATCCCGACAGGTGTATCTTTGTGGCTGACATTGTCCTATTTGTACACTGTAGCGTGAGGTGGGAGTGAATTGGAACGAAGAGCGAGTAGAGTCTGATGTACTTATACAACAGACCTTGCGTGATCAAGCAAAGCTGCCTAAACATATTGCCATCATTATGGATGGCAACGGTCGATGGGCTCACCGTCGTGAATTACCCCGTGTTTCCGGACACAAGCAGGGTATTGAAACCGTTCGTGATATCGTAAAAGCTTCATCTCAACTTGGCGTTCGTTACCTCACTCTATACGCCTTTTCCATCGAGAATTGGAAACGTCCCAAAGCCGAAGTCAACGCCCTCATGCACTTGCTCGAGCACTACCTTCGTAAAGAAGTTGATGAGCTTGATGAAAACAACGTGCGCATCCAAGCAATCGGAAAACTCAACGCTTTGCCGAGTCGTGTGCATCGTATTCTCATGCAATCCATCGAGCGCACAAAAGAGAATACCGGATTGACTTTGAACTTGGCCTTGAGTTATGGTTCTCGCTGGGATATTGTGCGAGCCACTCAACTCATTGCTCTTGATGTTCGCAGAGGTAAACTCTCACCTGAGGATATCACCGACGAGCTCTTTTCTTCATACCTCGTCACTGCCGAAATCCCGGATCCGGACTTGCTCATCAGAACCAGTGGCGAAATGCGTATCTCAAACTTCCTTTTGTGGGAAATCGCGTACGCTGAAATCGTTGTGACAAACAAGTGCTGGCCGGAATTCAACAGACAAGACTTATACGATGCGCTGTCGGCATATGCCGGACGAGAGCGTCGTTTCGGAATGACATCAGCACAAGTCAATTCTGACACAGATCAACAAACATCATATCTTCAACGGGTTGTCAATGCTTTTTCCAAGCGCTAAATATTTGAGTTGGTGTGTAGCAGTAGTGCTAGCGCTCGTGTCGATCCCGATGAGTGGACAGGGTGAAGTTCGTCAGAACATTGCCGGGATTAGCGTTGAAGGTAATAATGTCGTTGACGCTGCCACGATTATATCCATCAGCGGACTCCGCGTCGGCGAGGAGCTAAACCCACGAAGCGACGTGATTCCTCAAGGAGTTCGTGCACTGTGGCTTCGTAAACAGTTCTCAGACATCCGAATTGTCGTTGATAAAGTAACAGCCTTAGGCATCTTTCTCAAGATCATCGTTCGCGAGAATCCACGTTTCTCTTCGATAGAAATCGTTGGTAATCAAAAGATCTCAATCAAAAACATTCAGGACAGTGTTCACCGTGTTCGTGGTGAGCTCATGCCTGCAACCGAAGTACACGAAATAGCTCGTTCAGTAAAGGGTTTGTATGCGAAGGAAGGTTTGCTCTTTGCTACTGTCAAAGCTGACACTATTTCAACAGATACAGCCGGCTACATACGAGTCAGACTGACAATCAACGAAGGCAAAGAGTACACTGTGCGTTCGATAAAGTTCGAAGGCAATAGTGTTATGAACAGCGCAGATCTTGTTGCGCAAATGGACGACACAAAACCAAGCAAGTGGTGGCAGATCTGGCGCTCGGCCAAATTTGATACCACTAAACTCACTGCCGATGTACAACGCGTTATCGCATACTACCACAACTCAGGTTTTCTGAACGCGTCAAAGAATTCCGTTCGATATACCCTCGACGAGACCAATGGTGTTGTTGACGTTACAGTAAGCGTAAACGAAGGTCAACGTTACTTCCTACGAAACGTGAATTTCGAAGGCAGTACAGTGTACACTCAAGAAGCTTTGATGCGCAAACTCGACATTACGCGAGGCAAGCCGGTAGATGTCGATCGTATTGAGAAGAATCTCAATGCAAATGAAGAGCAGACCGATGTGCGTTCATTGTATTTGGACAATGGTTATTTGCAGTGTCAAATCGTACACAACTTCGATTATGTAGCCACGGACTCTGTCGACCTCAAAGTCCAGATTTTCGAACGCGATCGATTCTTGGTTCGCCGTGTGGACATTATCGGAAACTCCAAAACCCAAGATCAGGTCATTCGTCGCGAGCTCTTTACTCAACCTGGTGATTTCTTCAACAGAGGTTCTATCATTCGTTCAGTAAAGGGTCTTGGCGTACTGAATTACTTCAATCCCGAAAAACTGCGTCCGGATGTTCGTGGTGTTTCACAAAACACTGTGGATCTCGTGTATCAAGTAGAGGAACGATCCACCGACGTATTGAATGCATCGGTTGGTTATGCCGGTACTTATGGTCTCACGGGTAGTGTCGGCGTAACCTTCAACAACTTTGATATCAGTGATCCGCTGCGAGGTGGTGCCGGACAGGTCTTCAGTTTTCAATGGGATTTCGGTACTGCCAATCGTCTGCGCACTTTCAGTTTAGGTTTTGCAGAGCCATGGCTTTTTGGAAAGCCAACATCAGCTGGTTTTAATATTTATGATACCCAGTACTATTTGAATTCGAGTGGACGTCGAACAGGTGCTCAGCTCAATATTGGTCGTCGTTTTCGTTTCCCTGACGATTATTTCCGTGGCGACTGGTCGTTGGTTGGTCAGCACAACACCCAATACGGTGTTACACTTGCCGACGCAACTACGACCTACACTGACTTGTCGTTTACACAGAGTATTTCTCGGACCAGCTTTGACAACTTGATTTTCCCATCGAGTGGTTCACGTGCGCGCTACTTGACCAAGTTTGGTCTTGTACTCATGAGTCCGGAAAACTCAACCTACTGGAAGAACGAACTCCAGTTCGAGTTTGTAAACCCACTTGTGCAAATCGACGGGTTCAATCGTCTTGTTATGTATCTCAATACTGAGATCGGCGATGTAACCAATATCAGCAACAAGAGCTCATTTGTACCGCAGCTTGAGTTTTACAGTATGGGTGGTAATGCTCTTGCGGGTATCAATGTTATTCCTTTGCGTGGTTACGAAGACAACATTCTGGCTGTTCGTGACGCATCTGGATATATCGCAAGTCGTTTGATCTTCAAGCAAACTGCTGAGTTGCGCTTTGCTATTTCACTCAATCCAATGCCGATTTACGCAAGTGCATTTGCTGAAGCCGGTAATGCCTGGTCGAACTTCAAGAACGCAGATATTTTTACCCTAAAACGCTCGGCAGGTCTTGGATTGCGTATTTTACTCAATCCAATTGGTCTTATCGGTTTCGACTATGGCTATGGTTTCGATCCGGCGCCGGGAGATACAAAACCGAGTGGCTGGCATTTCCATTTCCAATTTGGTCGTTAATCAAAACATGGTTTCTCTTCACTTACACTATCATTTATCCATGAAACATTTTTTCAGTTTAGCTACAGTATTGTTGCTCGTAATCGGTAGCAGCAACATGGTAGCACAAGGAAGTAAAGCAGCTAAATCAGCGGGTGGCCCGAAGGCAGAACTGCGCGTCGCAGTTGTTGACGTAGAGAAGATTGCAAAGGAATTGCCTGAGGCAATTGAAGCCGACAGAAAGCTGACTGAGCTGAAAAACAAATATCTTGATTCAATGAAGACCATTGAAGCAACATTCAAAGCCAAGTTTGATTTGTATCAGAAGAACAAGGCTATGATGACGGCTGATGCGCAGAAGAAGGAAGAAGATGAACTGACGAATTTGCGCAACATGTACACGGCATTTCAAGAAGACAATTTCGGAAATCAAGGAACATTGGTTCGCAAGCGCAACGAGTTGTTGCAGCCAATTCTCCAGAAGATACAAGATGCAATCCAACAAGTTGCAAAGGAAGATCAATTCTCAATGGTTTTCGACAAGGGTGCAACAGCAGTATTGGTCTATGCAGACGAAAAGTTTGATATCACGCATAAGATCATTGATCGTATGAAGCGCGGTAAGTAAACATCTTCACTTTCAGGTTATTTATGAGAAGGATTCTCGTTCTGATCGCCGTCATCGTGCTTTCGAGCACCATGGGCTGGTCGCAGAAGGTCGGTTACATCGCCTCCGATGTCATTCGTGAGCGCTGGCAAGACATGATTCAAGCCAAGCAGCGCATTCAATCTCTTGTTGATGATTGGAAGCGTGAGATTTCACAAATGCAGCAGCAGATTGACGATCTCGAAATTGAGATTCGCAAGAACCGACTCATTTGGTCTGCAGACGAACGGGCTCTCAAAGAAGCTGAACTCGCGAAGAAGAAAGCTACTCGCGAGGACTTTACTCATAAGAAGTTTGATCCGGCAGGGGAGTATGATGTTCAAGCGCTGGCTGTTTTGAAACCAGTTGAAGAAAAGCTCTACTTAGCAACACAAGATGTTGCAGCAAGCGAAGGTTTTGATATGGTTCTCGACAAGTCAACGCAACCAATTCCCTACGCAAATCCAAAGTTTGACCTCACCGTCAAAGTCATGAAGAAGCTTAATATTCCGGCTGATGACTTAGAGGAAAAACAAAAGAAAGCGATCGAAGAAGATCCAAAGAACAAGAAAGATCGGGAACAACCACAGACGCCGAGAAAGCGTTCGCGGACCGAGACGGAGACCAAGGATACCAAACCGACGGATCCACCGGCACCGACGCAGGAAATACCTCGATAAACTAATCACGATGGCAACTCGAAAACGGGTTGCCATTGTCTTTACAACCATGAAGAAATTTGATTTTAGTGTCAGCGACATAGCCCAAATTCTCAAGGCCGAAGTCATTGGCGATGGCTCGCTTCGCATTCATGCTTTCAATAAACTCGAAAGCGCTGTTCAAGGTGAATTGAGTTTCTATGCATCAGAGAAATTTGCCAAGTATCTGGAGAGCACTCAGGCAAGCTGCTTGTTGGTTAGCATGAGTTATGATGCGCCTTCAGTAGATGGTCGCGCATATATCAAAGTTCAACATCCGCATCGTGCCCTGATTCAACTGATCAACACGATCAATCAAGCTTCGCAAAACGGCGGTCGTGTTGACGCTTCTGCTCATGTTCATCCAACGGCCGTCATAGCAAGTGATGCAACTATCGAAGCCGGAGCTGTTGTCGGAGCACATTCTCGAGTAGAAGCAGGTGCCAGACTCGGCGCGAATGTCTGCATCGGCGAAAATGTTAGTATTGGAGCCGGATCAGTTCTGTATCCGCATGTTGTTGTTTATGACGAGTGTGTGGTGGGTGAGCGCTGCATAATTCATGCTCATGCAGTGATTGGATCCGACGGATTTGGCTATCTCGATAATGCCGATGGTTCGTACGACAAAATCCCTCAAATTGGGAATGTTGTTCTTGAAGATGAAGTCGAGGTAGGCGCAGGATCGTGTATTGATAGAGCCGCTCTTGGATCAACAATTCTGCGACGAGGAGTCAAGCTTGACAACATGGTGCACATCGCTCACAACGTAGAGATTGGTGAGAACACTGCAATCGCCGCACAGACGGGTATCTCGGGGGGAACAAAGATTGGAAAGCGTAATCGCATTGCGGGTCAAGTGGGAATGGTGGGGTATATGACAACCGCAGATGACGTTACAATTGGTGCACAATCAGGCGTGTCGAAGTCTATTAACCAAGCCGGTATCTATTCCGGTTCACCCGCGGTTGAACTTCGTCAGAGACTACGTCAAGAAGCCGCACTTCGTCGACTGACACTTGACTCATAAGATCCACAGAGTCTACTTAAGAATCTGCAGCTCATCTCGTTGAGCACCTTATTCAATACGCGATGCTCTTAAGCCTAATAGCGCGAATAAGTGTGCGCAATAGTCCCTTTTTCTCGCGATTTTCCTCATTGTGCATAGCTTTCTACATCGGAACTCGCGTTCTCGTGGTATTTTTGAAGACCTTCGAAGGATACACGAGACAGCATGATAGAAAAACAGCGTACGATCAAGGAATCGGTCAGCTTTTCGGGAGTGGGACTTCACACAGGAAACGCTTCGACCATAACTTTCCACCCTGCACCTGAGAACTACGGGTATCGCTTTGTTCGAAGCGATGTACCGAACTCACCGGAAATACCGGCACTAGTCGACAACGTCGTCGATATCTCTCGCGGAACCACTTTAGCTGTTGACGGAACGCAAGTTCACACCGTTGAACACGTTCTTGCAGCGCTGGTCGGCTTGCAGATTGACAACTGTCGCATGGAGCTCACGGCCAACGAACCACCGGTCGGCGATGGCTCAGCAATGCCATTCGTAGAAGTGTTGCTCAAAGCCGAAATTATTGAGCAAAAAGCTCCGCGTGATTATTTGGTTTTTGATGAGCAAGTGCGCTATGTCAATGACAAGAATGGAACAGATATTCTTGCACTGCCGAACGACGATTTCCGTGTGACAGTGATGATCGATTACAACAATCCTGCTTTGGGCTCCCAGCACACAGGTTTGTTCAACATGGAGAAGGAATTCGTTTCTGAGTTTGCATCAGCCCGCACCTTCTGCTTCCTGCACGAAGTTGAGACGCTTTGGAATCAAGGTTTGATCAAAGGTGGGAACTTCGATAACGCTGTCGTCATCGTCGACCGCGAAATGTCAGAAGAAGATCTCAACAAACTGCTCGAGAAATTAGGAATTCAAGAAAACGCTGTACTTGGTTCGAATGGAATCCTGAACAACAAGGTTCTTCGTTTCAGAAACGAGCCTGCGCGCCATAAACTACTGGACATGCTCGGTGATTTGGCCTTGGTTGGATTTCCAATGAAGGGACAGATTCTGGCGGCTCGTCCGGGTCACGCATCAAACATTGAATTCGCTCGCAAGGTTCGCAAGTACTATTTGCAAAAGAAGTCACTGCGTCGTTTGCAACCGAAGTACGCTGACGGTGTTGTTATGGACATCAATGCCATCATGAAAGTGATGCCGCATCGATATCCATTCTTGATGGTTGACCGTATCATTGAATTCGATTCGGAAAACAATCGAATTGTGGGTTATAAGAACGTCACGGTTAACGAGCCATTTTTCCCAGGACACTTTCCAAACCGTCCGGTTATGCCGGGTGTGTTGATATTGGAATCAATGGCACAATGTGGATGCATGCTACTGCTTAATCTTGATGGCATGTTTACCGAGAACAAGCTGGTGTTCTTCATGGCCATCAACAATGCGAAGTTTAGAAAGCCGGTTATTCCTGGTGATCAGCTTGTATTGGATGTGCGAATGGTTGGTAGGAGATTTAATACGATATCACTGCAGGCAAAAGCCTATGTAGGTGAGACACTTGTTGCAGAGGCTGACCTCTCAGCGGCAATTGTTGATAAGGAGGCCTAATGAGTACACAGATTCATCCAAGCGCGGTTGTTTCACCAAAAGCACAGTTGGGCACTAATGTTCGAATCGGTGCTTTTGCTGTGATTGATGATGATGTCATTATCGGTGACGACACAGAAATCATGGTTCACGGTGTGATCCTTGCCGGCTCCCGCTTAGGTAAATCTGTCCTAGTATATCCCGGTGCCGTGATAGGCGCTGCACCGCAGGATTTGAGATTCCATGGTCAACATACTGAGGTCTTTATTGGCGATCGCACAACCTTGCGTGAATGCGTTACAGTCAATCGCGCCTCCCATACCGATGCAGTGCGAGTTGGATCAGACTGTCTTATCATGGCATATACACATATTGCACATGATTGTCAAGTCGGCAACAACGTCGTCATTGCAAACGCAACCCAACTTGGTGGTCATGTGGAAGTAGGAGACTGGGCTATACTCGGTGGCGTGTCGAAAGTCCACCAGTTCTGCAGAATCGGAAAGCACGTCATGGTCGCAGCAGATGCAATGATTACCAAAGATGTCGCACCCTTTGTGCTGACCGGAAGAAGTCCGGTAAAAGTTGAAGGCATCAACAAAGTTGGTTTGTCACGTCGTGGCTTTAGTCAAGAAACCGTTGCTTCAATCGACGAGTTCGTCAATACCGTCTTCTTCTCAGGAAAGAATATGAGCGATGGGATCGCTACATATCGTGCACTCTACCCGACGCCCATTGCTGAAGTCGAAGACATGATCACCTTTATCGAGACTTCAAAACGCGGCGTGTACCGCTAGAAGATTTCATCCTGCGCTAAGCGCACAAATTCACCAAAGATCGCTGACTTATTTGGCTGCTGAAAGCGCTAGGTGCCGATCAATTAGTCGATAGTCGACACGGCATCGAGAGCCAATTCGACATCGCGCAGGAGATCCTCCTCGTCCTCGATACCGACAGACAATCGCACAAGACCTTCGGTGATTCCAAGCTTCAATCGTTTCTCGACAGGGACAGAGCCGTGTGTCATACTCACAGGATGGCATACAAGCGACTCAACACCACCGAGTGATTCACCCAAGGTAAACACTTCAAGTGCACTCGTGAAGGCACGGGCTCTGTTCAATGAACCCAGTTCCAAAGTAATGATCGCACCAAAGCCACTCATTTGAGACGCAGCCAAATCATGTTGCGGATGTGATTTGAGACCTGGATAGTGAACGGCTTTCAAACCTTTGTGATGTTCTAATGCATGAGCAATACGAAGCGCATTGTCTTCATGTTGGCGCATGCGAACTGCAAGGGTTTTAATTGATCGTAAACAGAGCCAGCATTCAAAAGGACCTGGTACTGCGCCTGCAGCATTTTGAATGAACTTCAGTTGATCTGCAATGTCGGGAGAACTTGTGACCGCGATGCCGTGAATCAAGTCTGAGTGACCGCCCAAGTATTTTGTTGCGGAGTGAACGACAATATCTGCTCCCAAACTCAATGGACGCTGGAAGAAGGGAGTAGCAAAGGTGTTGTCGACTACCAGCATTGCATTGTGCTGACGAGAAATACGAGATACCATGCGAATGTCAGTGATATTCATCATTGGATTCGTGGGCGTCTCCGTATAGAACATCTTTGTGTTCGGCTGAACGCTAGCGCGTATTGCCGCTTCATCGCGCATGTCAACTGATGTGAATTCAATACCAAAATTGCGCAGGATTTTGTCGAAGAGACGGAATGTTCCGCCATACATGTCCTCAGCCATCACGACGTGATCGCCACTGCGGAGAAGCTTCATGACGGAGTCGATTGTTGCCAAACCACTTGCGAAAGCGTAAGCTGCAACGCCTTCCTCGAGGTTAGCTAAGTTCTTCTCCCAAGCAAAGCGCGTTGGATTTTGTGTACGAGCATACTCGTAACCCTTATGCTTGCCGATTTCCTCTTGGGCATAAGTCGAGGTCTGATACAGTGGAACAGTAACTGCTCCTGTTAGCTCGTCCGGTTCTTGTCCAACGTGTATTGCGCGAGTGGAAAATCCTGAAGTCATGTGCGTGTGTTCTCGTTAGTGTCTACAAAAATAGCTGAGAACAACGGCACCAACACCACGACAAAACAACAAGTTGCGCTAACGAGCACATCGCAGACTAAACAGCTCCGTCGCAGAGTGAATATTAAACGTATATATACCTTGAGCTAAGTCTGTAAGGTCCAGTTCCAGCGAGGTGTCGAGTGCATTGTGATCATGAGTCCATTGTTTGATCAATCGACCTATACCGTCATACAGCTCGATGCCAACACTTCCTTTCAAAGATGCATGGATGTGAAGCGTCGAGTGATCCGCAAGCGGATTTGGACTCACAGTCGCACGTAGAGAATCAAAGAGTGCAACAGAGCGGCCATTGTAAAAGCACGATGCTACTGCTATAATGCCCGGCGTTTTCTTTACCAGCGGACAAACGTCTGCTAAAACGTTTGATGATTCTATTGACACCACTGATGATGCTGAAGTCTCGACCATGGTGGAACCGGATATGACAGCAATGCTTAAGGGTTTGGCGTTGAGGTCAATTTCGGGCGTCTCGATATGCATCACTCGTTGACCTTGTACGATCTGGTGCTTCGTCAAATCAACAGGCACAAATATCCCTGCTTCACACACAACGTCCATTGATAGTGCTGTTTTGACCGGTATCGAAGACATGGCACTAACCGTCAGCGCAACAGTATCACCGGCTCGCGAATATGACGAACTAACTGACAGACTGATTGGTGTATTTGGCTTCACCACGACCGTTACTGTTTCATCACTACTACAACCGGCACTGTCTTGAACGCTCACCGTGTATTGCGTCGTTGAAAAGGGAGAGGCAATAACGGTGCTTGAATGTGTGTTCGATAGTCCGACGCTTGGACTCCAGCTTACCGTCTTCATTCCCTTGGCGCTGACTTTCAAAGCCACGCCTTCGCCAATGCAAATAGGTGATGCCTGCGGGATGATGATATGAGGGAGTTCGAGTGTGTGAACGCGTACAGTTTTCGTTGTTGTACATCCGTTCTCTGTTGCTATCACCGTGAAAACATGATCGCTATCAAGCTGAGCAGTTCGTACAAATGAACTGGTTGTACTTCCAACCAAGTAAGCGTGGTTTGTGCTGCCATCTGTCCACGAGTATCGTATCGCATTGCTCGAGCTGCGTGCTCTAAGTTGAATACTGCTGCCTTTGCAAACGGCAGTATCCGGAGTCAGGCTGAACTGCGGTAATGCTCGTACCGGAAGACTAACGACAGTCGTACCGACACAGGTCTCACGTTGAGCTCTAATGATATAGGATCGATTCGGTCGCGCAACCACCGTGTAGGTTCCGTCGATTGGTGAATAGACCCCGTCGTTCGGAGTAAAGCTGAACTGATAGGTTGAATCATGCGCAGATGTGATACGAATGACTGATTGATCACCTTCACATACACTCGGTCCGGTCGAGACACTAAGCGGTAGACTGTTATTCACGGTGACCTTCACAGTATCAAGTGCTACACACGCGGTCGCGTTATGTGCCGTGACGATGTAGTTCTTTTTCGATCTTGTTTTGGCGTAAACAGTCGTGCCGATGGCGTTCTCAAAGTCAGCTGCCGGTGACCAGGTATAGTTCAGACTGGCATCAGGATTACTCACACGCAAGCATACTCGCTGATTTTCGCAGACTGTAGTATCTCCCAATGCTTTACAAGCCGGTTTTTGACCAACTGTTACCATCATAGATGCTGTATCGGTGCAAACGCCATTTGTAGAGATAACCGTGTACCTCGTTGATTGTGTTGCAGTACAAATCGGTGACGCACTATTTGGATTGCTCAAACCAGCCGTAGGCGTCCATCGAAAGCTCACACCGCCCGTCGCCCAAAGTCTAATGCCGCCACCAGAACAAACAAGCGTATCACCGATGGCCTGGAGCTGTTTTGAGTTTTGAACCGTCACTCTGACGCTGTCGGTGCGCGTACAACCATGTCGGGTTGTAATCGTGCATTTATAGGTTTGAGTTTTTGTTGGATTGACGGTCGGACGAAGCGTCGATGAATTCGCAATGTTGATGAGTGGAGTCCATTGCACTTTCATTCCGACGGTATCGCCTGCATATTGTCCAAACGCTTGTGCTTGGATCGTTGCACTGTGATTGAAGCACAATGTGCTAACAGGAAGTATCGTGAGGTGTGGTTGCGCATGCACCGTCACCATGACAAGCGCCGTATCAGAGCATATACCTTGAGAGATGACAGCGGTGTATAGTTGATTGCGAGTGGGGTTCACAACAACGTTGTTTCCGCTTCCAGAGCCCAGGCCCGACGCGGGTAACCACTGCACTTGTGCAGTAGTATTGAGATGAATAATGATTGATTGACCTTCACAGATTGAGGTGTCGATGCGATTGACGGTATGGACGTCGATGACGTTGATGGTAACTGAGTCGCTCGATTCGCAGCCACTGGAATCACGTGAGTGAACGTAGTAGGTTGTTGTCTGTTTAGGATATACGTCTTGAGCCGCAAGCGATGAATCGGTGAATAATTTGCCCGGTGACCAGAAGTATCGTGTTCCTCTGCTTGCTCGAAGCTGAACACGTTGTCCCGGTGTGCAGATGGTTTGATCCGGTCCTGCATCAACACCAGGTGCACCAACAACATTGATATCCCGCTTGACGATGATAGTATCAGGCTCATCATAAATCAACTTGATGTTAACGTGATACACACCGGCAGTTTTAAACATGTGTGTTTGCTGATATTGTCCGCGGATGATTGTTCCATCACCAAAGTCCCAAATCACATCCAAAGGCGGACAAGCAGGTTTAACATTGAAAGTGTATTCCTTAGCGCAGTTCTTCGTAGTCATGCTAAGCGGACTTTCGGCCATGGAACTAAACAAAACAAGTGCACCTTGATCTTCAGCCCCATTGAGTTTTTGAGGTTGGTAAGAATCACTTGTTGAAGGAAAATTCGTTGAGTGAGTAGTGATGCCAAAAATGACACGAGTAATACATCCACTCTCGAACAATAGAACCTTGGCAGCAGAGTAATCGGGCGAGCTACCTCCTATATAACTGCCGTATCGAACTTTAGATCCCGTTGAGTCCAACGAAATCAGGACACCATCGAGATCTCCTCGAGAATTTGGTTGCAGTGCGTTTGGTGTCACAGGCACAGTACCGACAACATATCCTGCTATGTACACAGTACTGTTTGATTTCGCAGTTATTGAAGTTGGTGTGATTCCTGTACCAAGCATACTTAGGAATTGTATGCGCGTAATTCCTGTATCGAGTGCTGCGACAAAGCCACCGGTAATTTGATTTGGCTGAATGACAGTTGTCGTTGGAATGTTGCCATATTCAGCGCTACCGGTGAGTAACATGCGATTAGCATGGGCGTCATAGCTTAGCGAGATTGCAGCATCGTTACCCGTACTACCAAACACAAAGGTCTTCCTGACTCGCGGCGGATTGATATCATCAACCAGAGTGACGAATGCATCAACTCCTGCAGGAGTTCGACCGGTATTGCGAGGAAAGTTAGGCGAGTTTGTCGCTCCGCAGATAT
>JBGAUL010000007.1:0-161868 GCA_044228685.1 Chlorobiota bacterium | reverse complement strand
ATGCCGTAACTATTTGATTGTGCTTCGTATCTTTGTAGCCCTATACATTTTTAACCAGCACACCAGACCATACAGTTTCATGGCACAACGAGAGAAAAAATCGGACAATGTCACCAAGGCAGAATTGGTTGACAAGATTTCCGAACAGACCGGATTAACGAAATTAGAAGTAAAGGCAGTCGTTGAAGGACTCATCAACGGCATCTTGACCTCCATGTCAGAACGTCGTCGTATTGAGATCCGCGGTTTCGGAGTCTTTTCAGTAAAGAGCCGCAAACCAAGAATCGCACGCAATCCTCGCACAGGCGACAGCGTCGAACTCAAAGCACGTTTTGCCCCGGTATTCAAGGCATCCAACGACTTCATTGCGGAAGTAGACGCGAATATCAAAGCAAACATGGATAAGGCTTAAGAGCCTCCGTGGACAATTGACTGCAGAAGCACCGATAACGACTCAAGATCAATCTCGCGGGCAACTCATTCGAGCTGCCCTTGTTATTCTTGGTGTCAGCCTCGTCTTAGCAGCTGTTTCCTTTGCAGTTCACCAACGATCGATCAACGAAGACAAGAAGCTTGGTGATGCAAAGCGTCTAGCTCAGCAGCACGAAGCTCACGCGTCTCAGGATGAATCAGCTCAAGAAGCAGCCTATCGAGAACAGCAAAAACAGATTGCTCAAATTTTGAGTGATTCACTTGCCAAGAATCCTAGCGATACCTCGATCTATTTAGCGCTTGGCTCAGCACGCATTGCAACCGGTGATACGCTCGGAGCAGTGGATGTGTATCAGCGTTATTTGAAGGTAAATCCTGAGAATTTGGCTGCACAAACCGATTATGCCTATCTCTTGTTTGAGAGCGGAAAGCGTGCAGAAGGTCGCGAACGGACCATCAAGGTCGTAAAAAAACAACCCGGAAATCAAATCGCTTTGTACAACCTAGCGGCTATGAGCTACAAGGAAAACAAGCGAGAAGAGGCGATTTCTTGGATGCAGCAGTGTTTTGAGGCCGACTCGAGCTCCCAAATTGCCATGATGGCTCGTCAGGCTTTAGAGCAATTGAAGAGTGGTAAATAGTAAAAAATTCAGTAAATTGATACACTTACTCGCAAATCAATCATAATCGGAGGTTACTATGCCCTGCGGCAAAAAAAGAAAACGCCATAAAATGGCGACGCACAAGCGAAAGAAACGCTTGCGCAAGAACCGTCACAAGAAGAAAAACCGCTAGTATGAAGGACGTTTTTTTTAGAAAGAACGTCCTTTCTTTTTTGTTAGCAGTCGATTCAACATATAGCCTGCTCAGCCGTCACTCGGTAAGAGCATCTGACACGATACAGGGCGGCGAAGCCTATGCTGATTGAAGAGTAATTCCTTTACAAATTCCTCAATCTTTCATAGACACAACGCGCATTTCCCTCCTCCTTTACGCCTCTGCATTTCGTAATTTTGTTCTTCACCCTGTTTCAACATTCTACAAAGGAACTGAGCTATGTCGCTTCGTATCGCAATCAATGGTTTTGGACGTATTGGTCGTCTGGTATTCCGTGCCCTTTTGAAAAATCATCCTTCAGTTGAAATCACAGCTATCAATGATCTTACCGATGCAAAAACTCTTGCCCACCTCCTGAAATTCGACTCTGTTCATGGTCGCTTTGATGGTGAAGTACACGTCGATGGTTCCAACCTCGTCGTTAACGGCAAAGCAATTTCCATCTCTGCTGAAAAGCAAATCGAAGCACTTCCGTGGAATGGTAAAGCGGATGTCATTATTGAATCTACCGGAAAGTTCAGCTCACGTGCTGATCTCGAGAAGCACCTCATGCATGGCGCACGCAAGGTCGTGTTGTCGGCACCCGCAAAGGACGAGCTCGATGCAACGGTTGTGCTCGGCGTAAATGATTCAACACTCACAGGTTCAGAACGTGTTTTGTCGAATGCATCATGCACGACAAACTGTCTTGCACCAATGGTTAAGGTCCTTGATGATTCCTTCGGACTTGTTCAAGGCTACATGACAACAGTTCACGCATACACAAACGATCAGAACATTTTGGATTTGCCGCACAAGGATCTTCGTCGTGCGCGCGCAGCCGGCGTCAGCATCATCCCAACAACAACCGGCGCCGCAAAAGCAGTTGGCTTGGTTCTTCCTCATTTGAAGGGCAAGCTCGATGGATTTGCAACACGCGTTCCTGTTCCGGATGGATCATTGACAGATCTAACAGCTACATTGGCAAAGCCAGCAACAAAAGACGAAATCAACGCAGCATTCAAAGCAGCTTCGGAGACATCATTGCGTGGCATTCTTGAATACAGCACCGATCCTCTCGTGAGCATCGATATCGTTGGCAATGCACACTCATGCATTTTTGATTCTCAATCAACAATGTCGATGGGAAGCTTAGTGAAGATTGTTGGTTGGTATGACAACGAGTGGGGCTATTCCAATCGTCTCGCAGATCTGTGTGTACGCGTTGGTGCCTAATCTCGATCTCGCGTATCCACCATTTTTTCATTTGAATTGAGTCGTGGTACTTTTTTAGAAGCTCTTTATGGTTGACTTTTTTGTTCACAACGCATTGTACCTCGTACTCGTCATTGCATTGATCGTATGGGCCGGTATCGCATGGTATCTGGCCCGTCTCGATCGCAAAGTCGACGAGCTCGAGCGTCGTTTTCCACCAATTAGCGGAAGTACACACTCATGAAGCTTCGATATACAATTGGAGCCATCATTGGTCTCGCCTGCCTCGTGCTAAGTTTTTGGCTATTGAGTACCGGTGGCGTCCAATATGCTGATATTGCGACAGCTGCAGATTTGAAAAAGCGCGTATCGGTCAAAGGTAAGTGGCTGCGTGAACGTGAGACGAAGTATGATTCGCAAAACAATCAGTTCAGCTTCGTCCTTCAAGATGATAGTCTCAAAACAATACCGGTAGTCTTTGCCGGCGCAAAGCCAAACAATTTCGAATTGGCAGAAAGTGTTGTTGTCAAGGGCACCTTGGTCAACGGCGTATTTCAAGCTTCAGATATCTTGACGAAATGTCCTTCGAAATACGAAGGCTCGACTAATCTAAACGAGCAGAATCACAAGCCCTAAGCAGGTGCTTCGGACTGTGAATCAATCTTTACTATTATGGCTCCTCAACTTCTGATTCACCTATTGTTCGGTTTGAGCTTTGGGTGTATGAGTGCGTACTTCCTGGCCTTGCGTGGCTACACGGTTTACATACCGGCAGCACGGTGGGTCTATTACGCCATCGTCGTCAATCTGCTGGTCGTAGCATCTATTCAGATGATCAATATTGTCAATCACAATTTTGACATCAGCTATGTCTACGGCTACTCATCTCGAGAATTAGCATCTCCCTTTTTGTATGCGTCATTCTATGCAGGACAAGAAGGAAGCTTCATGCTGTGGACGATACTGACGGCATTGTTAGGACTCTTCCTTCTGCCATATGTGCGACGACATGGATACGAAGCGCCGGTGATGTTCTTCTACGCCCTCATCCTCAGCTTCTTGATGCTGATGTTGGTTGCGAAGAATCCCTTCTCGCTTTTGTGGGAGACCTATGCCAAAGACGGCACGACGCAGGCATACATTGAATCAATACGTTCTGATTTGAGCTTATACAACGGAAAAGGTTTGAATCCGGTATTGCAGAACAGGTGGATCATGATTCATCCGCCAATACTCTTCACCGGTTTCGCCGCCATGTCGGTTCCCTTTGTGTTCGCCATGGCCGGTCTCATCAAACGAGAATATCAACAATGGATCCGCATCGCACTCCCATGGGCTTTATTCGCCTGCGGTGTGCTTGGATTCGGTATCATGCTCGGTGGTTTCTGGGCCTATGTAACACTTGGTTGGGGCGGCTTCTGGGCTTGGGATCCTGTTGAGAATTCATCGCTCATTCCTTGGCTGGTCTGCGTGGCCTTAGTGCACACGATGCTCGTGCAACGTCGAACCAAAGGTTTGGTGAAAACCAACATTAGCTTGGCTCTGCTTGCTTTTCTAGCAGTGTTGTATTCGACTTTCTTAACGCGTAGCGGCGTGCTCGGTGACACATCTGTTCACGCCTTTGTAGAACCGGGATACTTCATCTACGTTCTGCTTCTTTGCTTCCTCGTCACCTTCTGCATCATTGGTGTTGGATTGATTGTCTGGCGCTGGAAAGAAATCAAGAAAATTCACGACGCTTTCGACACATCGTCTCGAGAGTTCAGTTTATCATTGGGCTCTGCTGCTATCATGGCGAGCGCACTGGTCGTAACACTGGGAACAAGCTATCCAATGCTCGCGGAGCTTATGGGTAAACCAAAGGTCGCGGTAGAGGCTTCCTTCTACAACCAAATGCACATTCCGCTCATGGTTGTGATTTTTATACTAAACTCCATCTCGATCTCGCAGGTTTGGAAAAGAACCTCATGGAAGCAGTTTAGAAATCGCAGTGTGATTGCAGCTTCGCTGGCACTCGTTGTGACGATTGTGGCCTTTTTCATGTCAGTTCAGTCACCGGAATGGCTTGCCATGATTTTCTTCTCCTGGCTTGCATTACTGATCAACTTGGATACCGCTTGGAAGATCATTTTGTCATCACCCGGCAAAGCCGCCGCTTACATTTCGCACACCGGAATTTCGTTTTTGATACTTGGTATCGTTGCAACAGCCGGCTATTCAGTAACAACTCATGCGAGATTGGTTGAAGGACAGAAGACTGATGTGCTGGGATACCAACTGCAGTTCATTGGTAAGAAGCAGGTCGACCTCAATTATCATGATCGTGAGAAGTATGAGTACAACATTAGCGTAAACAAAGATGGTCGCGAGAGCATGGTTTATCCGGTGCTCTATTACAGCGACTTCAACAAACGTCAAGCGCCGTTCTTAGAACCTGGTATTGCCTGGACGATTGGACGTGATCTCTATGTGAGCCCGAAAGCAATCGAGCGCGATGGCGAATCACCACAACGCGAAGTTGTGAAAGGCACATCTGCTTCATTCCCCTTCGACAGTTCGGTCAGCGTACAACTGCTTGCCTTTGACATGTCTGAAGCTCGGCAAAGTGACATGGAAGGATATTTGAAGTTGGCGGTGATTGCTCATATTCAATCTCCCGACACCAGCTACGACAAGAAGATGTACTGCTACACGAATGGTACTGAATTCGTTCCGATCAGTTACTCACTTCCGCTGTCGACGAAGAAGCTAGCTGTGATGAAGATTCACCGTAACCAGCAAGACCCGGACAAGTCAACAGCGACCTTTGCCTTTATGGATACACAGCGTCCTGAAACCATGACACGTGAAGTCTTTGTCGCGGATGTTTCGGTGAAGCCACTCATCAACCTTGTGTGGACTGGTGTGATCCTCATGGTCTTTGGCTTTGTGCTCGCAACAGTACGTCATGCAGGCTCTGCAAGCCGCGAACAAAAGCGTCTTGAAGAAATGCAGGCTCGTCAATCCGCACCAACTCAGTCAGCGACAACCAGCGTGGAAACGACTGAAGAAGAACGCAGTACTTCACATTAATTGATCATCGAGTCAAGTTATCTTCATCGCGTATTAAGGATCCGATAGCGTGCACATTCGTTCTCTCCGGCTGATTAATCTGCGCAATCACGAAGTCTCGATGCTCGAGTTCAGTCCGGGATTGAACATACTTCAAGGACCCAACGGCGCCGGCAAAACGACGGTTCTTGAAGCGCTAACTATGTGCGCGTTCACACGAACATTCTTGCCGACATCTGATGCAGACCTCATGCGATTTGGGGCTGATGAAAGTTTGGTCTACGCAGAAGCTATCAGTGACCGTGATCAACCCTATCGCATCAGTGTTAAGCTACACGCCAATTCACGCAAAGAAATCGAATCAAATGAAGGCGCTAATCTTCGTCCAAAGGATGTGATTGGTCGCATGCCGATGGTTGTGCTTTCACCCGACTTCAAGAATATCACCTTTGGTAGTCCGGCCGATCGTCGTTCCTTTCTTGATCGACTTTTGTCACAGTGCTCTGCCCGATATCTCGAAGACCTCAGCGACTTGCGCAGAGTACTCAAACAACGCAATACCCTACTCTCAGCTAAGAATGGATTTTTGGATCGCGCTATTCTCAATGCCTGGACAGAGCAGTTGATTGAGTTGAGCTGTGATATCTCAATTCGTCGTCGCGACTTCATCCGTGAATTCCAGCCCTTCTGCTTGGACGCCTATGCAATGCTAACGCATTCACAAGAACACATCACTGTTCAGTATGAGCCCGACTTTGCCATTGAGTCAAATGAGCTCAATAGCCTTGGTCGTGACCAACTTCGCGAGCTCCTTCGCAAGCAGGCTGATGAGTGTGTTGAAGAAGAACTGCGTCGTGGATTGACCTTGTGGGGTCCGCAGAAGGATGATATTGACATCCGCATTCACGGTGCCAGAGCGCGCGAAGTTGCATCTCAGGGACAGCACAAGTCACTTCTGATAAGCTTGAAAAAGGCTGAGTTTGAGTATCTGCGGGCTGCAAAAGCCGAGGAACCAATTCTATTGCTCGACGATATTTTCAGTGAGTTGGATCAGCATAGAACGGCGCGGGTTTTTGATACGGTTATAGCACAAGCCGGACAGTGCTTTATTACAACAACAGAGTTCGAGCGATTTCGTCATGATATTGGCTCGGCAAAGCAGTGTCGTGTTTTTGAGGTTGACAAAGGTTCTGTCCAACGTCACTTCGACATCGTTCCTGCCTAATTAGCATCACAGAGCTACGGGGAAAAATTCTCCGCCCAGCTGCTTCAAACTCGTGTTGTATATTTCAAGCAGTACCACAGTCTTTTCTCAATACCTCATCCAATGGATCAATCGGCACAATCGTTGGCATCAGTGCTCAAACAATACCTCCAAGAACGAGGTCTTGAGCACGCGGTTGTTGAATCGAGTATACCGGATGTTTGGCGCACATTGATTGGTGCCCAAGCAGCACGACATTGCACTCGAATCAAACTGGAGAACAAGATGCTGCACGTGCATATCGATTCTTCCGTTTGGAGAAGTGAGCTTCGATTGAGGAAAGAAGAATTACAGCAAAAACTCAATGAGGAACTGAAGGCAGACCTCGTACACGATATCCAGTTTCACTAGATGAACCCTTCAAGCTTTCAGCCCTATCAGTCCACCAGTCGTCAATGCGAGCAGTGCGTTCATCTTCGCGAGCGAACCAGAAAACGCTGTGATGCCTTTCCTAAAGGTATACCGGCGGAATTGTGGAACGATGAGATCGAGCATGTGCGTCCTTATCCGGGCGATAATGATCTACAGTTCGAACTGAACATTATTGCCGATATGAAACGACGCAAACGTGGGCTTCGGTAGAACTTACGCTTAGATAGTCTCGCTATGTATATTGTACGCCAACAATTGCCAATTGACACATGATACTTCGTACCATCATTATCATTTTGTTATTCTCTACCGGACTTTTCGCTCAAGCAAACATTGATTCGACCGGCGAGACCTTTATTCACTTCTTCACGACGCCTTTTGATACAAACAAGGCAGTCATGGGACCAATGCGCGAGATCAAAGATCCAAGTGGATTTGTGTACATCGATTATGCGCTCGGCAAGGGTGACTCGGCAATGGAAGGTAAACTGCACTTTCTGCGCTTTCTTGGTGAACATGCTAATGGTCGTTTTGTCGATACATCGTTCTGTGGAAAGAAGTTATTCAGCTTTACCATGGGCGCTAATGAAGTGATGCGCGGACTCGAGCTTGGTGTTAAAGGCATGCGCTGCGGAGGCAGACGTCAACTTCGTATTCCGGCAAGCTTAGGTTATGGCGAGAAAGGTAATCCATCGAACGGAGTTGCGCCAAACGAGACGCTGGTGTTTTATGTTGAACTTGTAAAGGTTGAGTGATGCATTTAGTCCTTGTTGATGACAACTCGAGCGGACTTTATCCATTCAGTATTCTGCACTGTCCTTGGGAACTTCGATGCGGTCCTATGCGCGTCGTTGATGCTTGGACAGCACTCCTCACTCCAACTACTCACGAGTTTGTAGCTGACAAATCACTCGTCGATTCATTCCTTGCTCGATTTCCTCAATACCAAAATTCTACAGTCGTCGACGATCGCGCAGTGATATTAAAGTCATCACTTGTACCGTCCAAAAGTGCAGGTCGAGCTATAGAATCATCAGCGGATCGTGATTGCTTTTATGTGTTGAATGACGACATCGTTGGCCTATCCTGTACTGTATCCTCGTGGAATAGCACCAACAATCGCATTCCAACCGCAGAACAAGCTTCAACTTTGGATTGGCCTAGAATAGATCTGGCTTGTCATCGGGTGAATGAATTGTGGCAGAGTCTTGATGAAGTAGCACACTCTATAGATGATGCCTACTACTCGATTTACAGTAAATCTGACGCGCTACCACTAACATCAACCGGAGTCATTGCTCTTGCCGCCGAGAATATTATTCGTGCTGAGAATTTGCATATTGAACCATTTGTGTTGCTGGATGCCACTAAGGGTCCGATCATACTTGAAGATGGCGTACGCATCATGGCACATAGTGTGATTTACGGTCCCTGCTACATCGGACACAACAGCATCATTAAAGCCGGTGCCAAGATTTATCCCAACACTGTGATCGGTGAGTGGTCGAAAGTTGGAGGTGAGGTTGAGAATTCAATCATTCACGCCTACTCCAACAAACAACACGAGGGATTTCTTGGTCACTCACATATTGGAGAATGGGTTAATCTAGGCGCTGATACCAACACCAGTGATTTGAAGAATACCTATGGTCCGATTCGAATTACTCGACGCGGACAAGAAGTCGACAGCGGACGTATGTTCCTAGGTCTTCTCTGCGGCGACCACACCAAATCCGGAATCAACACCATGTTTAACACCGGAACAGTATGCGGCATTCATGCGAATGTGATTGGTGCAGGATATACTCCAACCGAGATTCCTTCCTTTGCGTGGGGAGCGATTGCAGATTCACGTCATATGCCTTTACGCAAAGCACTTTCAATCGCACGTACAGTGATGAAGCGACGCAACAAAGAACTGCTTGCTGAAGAGGAGGTGTTGATGTCGTTGGAAGCTGAGAGAATTCAATCGTAGTCAACTTTCGTTTCAAGTGCGAAGTTGATTCTCTCTCCTGCTCATTAGCATAAAACTCACGAGAAGCACAGCGCTGAGTACAGCGCCGACAGCACTGAGTTGAAACGTGCGTTCAGCACCGATAACACTCCACAGCAATCCGGTAAGAGAGCTCGCACAAAGCAGTGCCAGACTTTGCGTTGAGACGTACAAACCAACCGCTGTACCCATAGTTTCCTTATGAGCATAGCCACACAACCACGCTTTTGCGTTGCTTTCTATTGCAGCCATTGAGAATCCGTACAGGACGAAAACTGCAATGCATTCTTCAGCCGTCGCGACTTTCGACATTGCCGCATAGCAGATGGCAAAGAGAACTAGTCCCGCAACCACGACACGTGATACACCAAATCGATCCGCCAGCTTTGCAAGTGGATATGCTGCAGAAGCATAGACGATGTTATACAGAATGTACACCAAGACGGGGATTTGTACACTGGCGCTAATGTCCTTTACTCTCAGGAGTAAGAACATGTCCGAACTATTGATCAAGGCAAACAATGTCAAGCCGGCAAGTACGCGTCTGTAGTTCGGCGTGGCTTGATTCCAATACGAGAAATAGGACAGGAATCCCGGAGGTTTCGTCGACTGAGACGAATCGACATTCGCGTCTTTTCTCGCCTTGCTTGCATCACGAAGTCGGAGCGTCAAGACAACAGAAATCGCTCCCGGCACAAAGGCGAATAGAAACATTGATCGAAGAGATTCCGGCCAGAAGTGCAAGACTACCAGGGCGATACTCGGTCCGACGACAGCACCTATTGTGTCCATAGAGCGATGAAATCCAAAAACCCGAGCCTTGGTCTGCGGAGTTGATTCCAGGGCGAGTATGGCATCGCGCGGCGCCGTACGAAGACCTTTGCCAAGACGATCAATAACTCGTGCGAGGAATATCCACCATGGAGCGATAAAGAGAGCCATCATGGGTTTTGAGATGGCGGAGAGACCGTAGCCCCACTGGATGAAGGGTACTCGGCGGCCAAGACGGTCAGACCACTGACCAAAACTGCCCTTGCTCAAACCGGCAGTGCATTCGGCGACGCCTTCGAGGAGTCCGATGAGGAAAAAGGAAAATCCAATTGACTGGAGATAAACCGGAACCACAGGATAGAGCATTTCGCTCGCAACATCAGCGAAGAGGCTGACAAAGGACAATGCCAAAACTGTTTTGGATATGATCTTCACCGTCTGCTTCTCTTCGGCCATAGAACTCTACCCTTCTTGGTCTATGAACTGCTGCATCACTTTAGATGCGATCCAAAGCTCGGCGAATGCTACGCTTGCTAACTGGTCTCAGACCGATCAAAGACTTGATCACTCAAGACTTCAACGAATTCCATCTTACTCCAACAGCGCGTTGATTTTCTCGCTCGCTTCTTCGACGAAAACATCAGCTCCTGGGAAGCCAACTTCCTTGAACTGAACTTTTCCATCTTTGTCCAGATAGAATTTCGTTGGAATACCGGTTACACCGAACAGACTCACAATGGCATCGTTGCCATCGAGCATCATAGGAAAGCTGTAGTCTTTGTTCTTGGCAAGGAAGTCGTTGACAATCTTCTTGCGTGACTCAATGCGCTGTGCATCCGTGGAATCAGAAGTTCGTTCCCACACATTTACCATCACGATTTGCACCTTGCTGTTGTCTTTGTACTTCTCATAGACTTTCTGCATGTAGGGCATGGACATACGGCACGGTCCACACCAGGTCGCCCAGAAATCCATCACAACAACTTTGCCCTTGAGGTCTTCGAGCTTAACTTTTTTACCTTCGAGAGTCGTGAGGTTGAAATCATTGATACGCACTCTCCTGCCGTCTTGACGAGAGAAGACAAGGCTTTGAATGTCATAATTCATCATGCCCAATCGCAAGGCAAGCTGCTTCGCTTCCTTCGCTTCTTGACGCAAAGCGTTGAGCTCTTCTTTGTTCTTGTTTTGATCAGGTGATGCAATCAGAACAAAGCGCTGATCTGTTTGCGGCAGCGAGCGAGCCGTACGAATCGCTTCACGCATGACTTCTACAGCCGCCGGCGTCTGATTTGAACTTGCGAGCGCCTCAGACAAATGCTCCATCATTTCTGCTGATGATGCATCTCTGAGTAGCTCATGAGACTTTTGAAACTCGACTGCAGCCTCAGCTGGCTTTTGCATGCTGCGGAGGATGTAACCGTAAGTGTCGTGCGCGATGCCTTCGATTTCGCGATTCGAAAAGTCAAATTCTTCCTTCGCCATAAAGCGTGGACATGGATCACTTTTATGCTTTTCAGCGCTTCGAATAGCTCGTTCGGCATACTGACGCGCCATGGGAATCAGCGAGTCTTGACGCATGAGTGAAACCGCCAGCATGTTAAGAATTGCCGGAGGTGGATTGTTATCAACGCCCGGTTCCAAAGGATATGAACGTACAACGCGAATCGCCTGATCTCCGTCGCCCTTTTGCAAATAGGAATTGATCAAGTCGATGTACATTCGATCGCTGTACATCGTCAGTTTAAACTTTTTGACGTAGTTCGTGATATTTGCTTCAAACTCTTCGCGGGTCTGGGACTTGTAAGCATTCGAGCGCAGTACTTCTTCAGCAAGATCGCAAGTAGGGTGCGACATAATGTAGGCGTTCTCGAGATCATCGCCATCGGCCGGACGTCCAATTGCACGCAATGCACGCGATACAGCACGCACTTCGTTTTCCTTGTTCTTGTCGTAGCCTTGCAACACAAGTTCTTCAACGCGCTTTGTAAACTCCGCTTTGTCGATTTCGTTGGTTTCGAAGAGAGTTGAAGCTAAACCAACTTTGGCTTGAACGTTGTCAGGGTAGTTCTGGACTTCCAATCGAAGACAGTGCTTAGCCTTATCGAGATCTGTATTGCGATGTAAAGTTGGAACGATATTACCCAGATAACTGAGGGCTTCACGCATGTAAGCACCACGAACTGCTTTTCCTCCGGACTTGATGCTGAAGTCCCACATGAAGTCGTTGTTGCAGTCGAACAGACGTCCGTCGCCAATTTTAACCAGTCCGAAGACCGTACCTTCCGGCAACTTCTCAATGCTTCCCTTCCACTTGGATCCCTTCTTCTTCAATTCAAAGGACATTGCCTGCGGATAGGTTTCGCGCTCGTTGAACACGTAGACAAAGGCATATAGCGGACCGTTATTACGCTCCAACAACATTCCTGGCTCGTAGCTCAAGTCGATGTTGTCGCGAACTTCAATCTTCGTATCGGACATATCCAACTTGCCGCAAAGACCGGCATGTGCCTGTGAACCGAATACAACCGCAACTGCGAGAACTGCGAAAACATATCTGAATTTCATCATGGGTTCAATTGAGTATCTATGGTGTTGAAATACAATGACCTAAACGCAATGTTTAAGCACGCATTTTCATTTCTAATGCCTTCTTGGCAGCTTGTTGCTCGGCTTCCTTTTTGTTCTTTCCTACGCCAATGCCCAGGCATTCATCTCCGACGTACACAGCAACTGTGAATTGTTTATCGTGGTCAGGTCCTACCTCGTCCACAACCATATATCGTGGCGAAATATTGCCCTGAGCCTGAACATACTCCAGCAAAATACTCTTGAAATTGGTATCCTGCATGAGACTCTCAGAGATCATAATCGGCATCAAGGTATCTTCAACGAACTGTCGTGCTACTTGCAAGCCGGAATCTAGATAAATGGCTGCTAATACCGCCTCAAGACAGTCTGCTAAGATAGACTCATTACCCTTTGACAATGATTGACTTGCGCTAAAACTCAAGAGCATAAAATTCTCTAAAGCGAGTTTGCGAGCGCAGAGAGCAAGCGACTTTTTGTTGACGAGCCAGGAGCGCATTTTTGTCAATTCGCCTTCCTGAACTTCTCCGTGGTGATCAAAGAGATACTCTGCCACGATCATACCTAGAATAGCGTCACCAAGAAATTCCAGACGTTCATTTGAAAAGCGTAAGGGATTAGCCTTGACCTGCAAATAAGAGCGGTGTGTGAGAGCCTGTTCGAAGTATTGAGGCTTATGCACCTGAATGCCAATCTTCTTCTCAAAATCCTTCAGTCGTTCATCGCGCAGCGATTCAGACAATTGGAACATCTGTTCGCGCTCTTTCATGCGAACAGGACGTTTCTTAAAAGCGATTTTGACGATGCCGGAGTAGATGTTGCGTACGAAGCCGCTGACGAAGTTCTCGCGTTCGTTTTGTGACATAGGAGTCAGTTTTCTGGCGGGTGCTAACGTTAACCTTACCTTAATAACGCAGACGTTACCACAGCCTTATGGAAAAACTAGTTGGTGAAACATTCAGAACTAACACTAGCGATACAAAAGCGATTCATTTTCTAATGCCTTAAAACAGATTGAGGCATTATGACCGCCAAAACCGAAGGTATTACTGATAGCAGCGCGAATGGTGCGCGCTTGGGCAACATTAGGGACGTAATTGAGATCACATTCCGGATCCGCAAACTCATAGTTGATTGTCGGCGGACACATGCTGTTCTTGATAGCCAAAGCAGTAGCAATTGCCTCTACCGCACCGGCAGCACCAAGTAAGTGTCCGGTCATGGACTTTGTTGAACTAACTGCAATCTTTGCCGCACCATCACCAAACACAGTTTTAATCGCTGCCGTCTCATTGCGGTCATTAAACGGTGTTGAGGTTCCATGTGCGTTGATATAATCGACTTCATCCAATTCCACTTCAGCATCCTTCAAACACAATCTCATCGATCGTACAGCTCCCTCTCCTCCAGGAGCCGGCGCTGTGATATGAAACGCATCGTCGGTAAGACCAATACCACGAATCTCGGCATAGATCTTCGCGCCGCGATTGAGAGCGTGTTCGAGGGTTTCCATGACGATGACACCGCCACCTTCACCCATCACAAATCCGTCGCGTTGGGCATCAAATGGACGACTAGCTTTCTCGGGCGCGTCGTTGCGAGTGGACAATGCACGCATGGCATTAAAGCCACCTATACCCATCGGACACACAACAGCTTCACTACCACCGGCAAGCATGATGTCTGCATCGCCGCGTTGCATGATCATGAATGAATCCGCAATAGAGTGCGATGACGTTGCACATGCACTGACTGTGCCGTAGTTCGGTCCTTTGAATCCCCAACGAATCGCAATATGTCCGGCAGCGATATCGCTGATGAGCATAGGCACGAAGAAGGGCGAAATTCTATCCGGACTTCCACCTCGCTCCAGCAAGGTCTTTTGTTGGTGATGATAAGTCCACATTCCACCAATACCACTACCAAACACAACACCTGCGCGATCGGAATCTATCGATGATGTATCCAAACCGGAATCTTCAATAGCCATAGCGGCCGAAGAGAGTGCATACTGCGTAAAGGGATCCATACGCTGCACGTCCTTTCGACTCAGATGGAGCAAAGGATCATAGTTTTTTACTTCGCAAGCAAAGGTGGTATCGTACTGGCTGGCATCAAAAGACTGGATGGGGGCAGCTCCACTTCGAGAGCTCATCATGCTCGACCAGAATTCATCCTTATTGTTTCCGATGGGGCAAACAACACCCACACCTGTGATAACGATGCGTGGAATAGTGCGAGTAGGCATGATAGAAATGGTAGGTCAAAAGGCACCGATTGTATGAACCGGTGCCTTCGAACAATCAATTAAGCCGCTGTGCGGGATTCGAGATAACTAATTGCATCTCCAACTGTCTGGATCTTCTCTGCGTCTGAATCTTCAATTGTGAGGTTGAATGCACGCTCGAATTCCATGATCAGCTCGACAGTGTCAAGTGAGTCAGCGCCTAAATCGTTTGTAAACGATGCTGTTGGTGTGATTTGTGACTCTTCGACACCAAGCTTGTTCACGATGATTTGCTTGACTTGTTCTGCTGTATTTGACATGAATTAACTCCGAAAAGGTGTATGAAAAATGAATGCTCGTTTGTAGAACTTGTTTACGATCTGAAGAAAAAATGATGACCACAGTACTTGGTTGGGTTCGCCTGACTATTCCCCAATTCTCTTCCCTACTACTGCATCACCATTCCACCATCAACGCAGATGGTTTGACCGGTGACGTATGACGCATCATCCGAAATCAAGAAACTGACGACGCCTGCGATATCATCGCCACTGCCGCCGCGCTTGAGAGGAATTACGTCCGTGAATGCCTTACGCTGCTCCTCGCTTAGCTTGTTCGTCATATCAGTGACTATGTAACCGGGAGCAATGCAATTTACTAAAATGTTACGAGACGCGAATTCTTTGGCAATTGACTTAGAAAAGCCGATCAAACCTGCTTTTGAAGCGCTGTAATTGGCCTGTCCGGCGTTACCTGTTAAGCCTACCACTGAGCTGATATTGATGATGCGTCCGTGTCGCTGCGACATCATCTGACGCACAATGGCTTTGGTGGTCGTGAAGACGCCTTTGAGATTGACGTTCATCACTAAATCCCAATCCGACTCATTCATGCGCATGAGCAATCCGTCGCGGGTAACGCCGGCATTATTAACGATGGCATCAATGCGTCCGCACTGAGCAACCACGCTATCAATCCATTCGCGAACATGCTGTTCGTTGGTCACATCACCTACCGAAAAATGCGCTACAGCATTCTGCGCCTGAAGTTCTTGCTGGATCGTCGGGATTCTATCACCGGATCCAACATACATGGAAAACACCGTGGCACCTTCGAGGGCCAATCGTCGAACGATCGATTCACCAATACCTTGAGAACCGCCCGTGACTAAGATGACTTTACCTTCAAAACGTCTATGCATATGCCTATTGATGTTTGTTATAGTTTTTGAATATCAGCTACAGTATCAAAACCACTGATGCTTGCTCCTTGAACGCAGCGCTTGACTAAGCCCTGGAGCACCTTACCGGGTCCGATCTCAACGAACTCAGTAATACCGGCTGCAGACATTGCCATCAAACTCTGAGTCCAACGAACAGGATTGACGAGTTGCTGAATCAGATTGTTCTGCAACGATGCAGGATCACGATAGCTCTTTGCATCAACGTTGCAATACACATCAAGCTTTGCTTCGTTAAAAGTCGTTGCGTTGATGGCCTCGGCAAGAGACTTCTGAGCGGACGCCAATAAAGGCGAATGAAATGCCCCACTCACCTGCAACTCAGTTACCATACGTGCACCGGCTTCTTTGAATCGTGACAAAGAATCACGAACTGCTTGGGCATCGCCACTGATAACAACTTGTCCCGGAGCGTTGTAATTGGCTGCGACAACAACTCCGTCGTTTATTTCACCGCACAGTTTCTCAACTATGTCGTCATTCAAACCAATAATAGCTGCCATCGTTCCTGCATGTTCGAGTCCGGCTTGAAACATCAACTCAGCACGACGTGCTACAAGTCGTAATGCATCTTCAAAGCTGAGTACTGATGCGCAGTACAACGCACTGATCTCTCCCAGCGAGTGTCCTGCAACTGCGTTGATTTCTAAACGCGATGCCAGCACAGCAAGTATCGCAGCTTCATGCACGAAGAGTGCAGGTTGGGTATAGCGGGTCTCTTTAAGTTTTTCAACCGGACCCTGCTGACACAAGTCCGTGATTGAATAACCAAGAATTGCATCCGCTTTACTAAAGATCTCAGCAGCCTCCGGATATGCGGCAACTAAATCTGCACCCATTCCGACGTATTGTGAACCTTGTCCTGAGAATAAAAATGCTCTACTCATAACTCCGTTCTATGCTCGCTCGTATCGTTGATTGATTTTCTTTGATCACTTCTTCCAGTGATGTGAACGATTTGCATCTACTTGTCTCACTCACATCATCTCTGCACTTGGCTTAGTCAGGCTTGTGTTAGCAAGCACGATCGCACAATGATTATGCAACGTCGCATCCCCACTTGAGCCAAATTGATCCCCAGGTATAACCGGCTCCAAAAGACGAAAGAATCAAGTTGTCACCTTTCTTCAACTTGCCTTGTGCATCAAGCTCGGAGATACAGATAGGAATTGTTGCGGCAGTTGTGTTGCCGTAACGGGTAATGTTGATCATGACTTTATCCTTGTCCAATCCCATGCGATTCGCCGTCGCATCAATGATGCGCAAGTTCGCTTGGTGTGGGATAAGCCATGAGATATCGTCTGCATGAAGATTATTCTTCTCCATGATAGCAGCTGATACTTCTGCCATACCAACAACTGCAGCTTTGAACACGTTCTGTCCGTCTTGGACGACATAGTGTTCCTTGTTCGCTACTGTTTCGCTTGACGGTGGTTTTTGACTTCCGCCTGCCGGCATGTACAAGTACTTACCACCATTTCCATCCATGGCAAGAATAGCGTCCATGATACCTACGGAATCATCCGCCGAGGCTTCAAGCAAAACGACGCCCGCACCATCACCAAAGAGCACGCAGGTTGCGCGGTCTTGGAAGTTAATGATAGAGCTCATTTTGTCTGCACCACATACGAGTACACGACGAGCTCCGCCTGCTTCAACCATCTTGGCGCCGGTCCAGAGTCCATAGAGAAATCCTGAGCACGCGCCGCTGAGATCAAATCCCCACGCTTTGTTTGCGCCTAATTTTCGTTGAACAGTTGCGGCAGTTGAGGGAAAGAAGTTGTCAGGAGTAACTGTACAAACGATGATACAGTCGATGTCGGAAGGCGTCAATCCCCTCTTCTTCAACACTTCCTGAGCCGCAGGAACGATCATGTCGCTTGTACCGCCTTCTTTCAAAAAGCGACGCTCCCGAATACCGGTGCGTGATGTGATCCACTCATCGGTCGTATCCAAGAAACTCTCGAACCAATGATTGTCATAAACATCCGGTGGCAAATAATGTGCGATTGCACTTATCGTTGCTCTCATGCTTCCCCGCGCTCGTTATTGATACTTCCTAATGCTTCCTCTATGCGCTTGTTGATGTCTTTTTGAATCATTTCAACAGCACGCAACAACATATTCTTGATGGCCAGTGGTGACGATTTGCCATGACCAATAATGACGATTCCATTGACTCCAAGGAGTGGAACTCCGCCGTATTCTTGGTAGTCGAATTCTTTCAATACTCTACGCAATGTCGGCACCATCAAGGCAACCGAAATCTTGTTGAGCAAACTCCGTTGACTGAAGTCTTTGAGCTTGGCGCGAAGTATGGTCACAAAACTCTCTGCAAACTTCAAGACGATATTGCCGGCAAAGCCATCGCACACGACGACGTCGACGCTGCCCATGAGGATGTCGCGACCTTCAGTATTCCCAACAAAGTTCAACTGCTTATTGTTCTTCATCAGTTCATAAGCTTCGAGAACAAGTGCATTGCCTTTGGTCTCTTCTTCTCCAACGTTTAAGAGTGCTACCTTTGGAGCGCTAATACCGAGAATCTCGCGCACATAAATGGAACCCATGATGCCGAATTCCATGAGGAATTTTGCTTTACAATCAACGTTGGCACCCACATCGACAACGAGTGTTGGATGGTCTGTGATTGTTGGGAAAAAGGATGCAATGGTTGGTCGACTGAGTCCCTTGATACGTCCCATAATCAAGGTCCCCGCACTCATCACCGCACCGGTATTACCCGCACTGATAAACGCGTCTACTTTCGCATCGCGATGCAGGTTCATGCCGACAACAATGGAGGAATTCTTTTTTGTGCGAAGAGCGAGGGCTGGTTCATCATGCATGCTGATTACTTCATCAGCATGCACGATCGAATAGTTCAAGGAGGTGGTGTCAATAGTCTGCAGGACACTGCGGATGAGATCTTCCTTACCTACGAACACAAACTCAACCGCGGTCGAGGCGGCAAAGTGTTGTGCAGCAAGCACGGCACCTTTGATTTCATTGTGCGGGGCGAAGTCGCCGCCCATGGCATCAACGGCTATGCGAAGTTTTTTATCCACGCAACCGGGATGATGATCGGTGAAGCAGCTTCTTAAACGCCAGCGAGAACGCGACGGCCATTGTAGTAGCCGCACTCACGACATGCTGCGTGAGATAACTTAGCACTGCCACAGTTTGGACATGCCATTGTTGTTGCCGGAACGGCTTTGTAATGTGTACGGCGCTTAGCTGTACGTTGCTTAGAGTGACGGCGTTTTGGATTTGGCATGACTGTTCTCCGTTAAATCTTTAGTTGTTTTCTATGTTTAGGTTTTTAAGCACCGCCCATGCATCCGGCGTCGACATATGATCTTCGCCACTATCATCGAGAAAACGTTTGTCGACTAAATCCTCTAGATTCTTGTCGCGTAACTCGGGAGCAATGCGCTTCAATGGCAATCGCACCGCCAACTCCTCGATGATCTCCGATGTCATGTCAATTACTTTTGACTCCTCATGAACTGCGTGTACATCATACACTTCTTCAGCTCCCTCTTCACGATGACGCAGATACAACTCTGTGTCAATCATGTAATTGATGCTGAGCTCAGCAATGATGTTCTCGTCGAACTCTTTGAGAGAATAATCGCAGGTCAAAAGAGCCGCACACTGCGCCTGAAGTTCAACGTTGATTCGCTTTCCGACTTTACGGATTCGCGCTTCAACGGAAATAGGACCATGGAACTCGCTAAAAGCTCCACGAACCTCTTCAGCATTACACTCCAAATGCAAGTGTTGCTCACCGTCTTTCATTCCCTGAATCGGGATCTCAATCATGATTCAAACCCAAGGAAAGCTAAACAGATTACAAATATAGCAGTTCTGGGAATTTTAAGCAAATAGAAGGCTGTTCTATTAGCAAGGATGCTGTTTAGCATCCCAGGGCCTTGATATTGTCTTTTGCGACCTTGTTCGCAGGGTTGATCTTCAGCACGTCGCGATATTCCTTGCACGCGCCGTCTTTTTCGCCCAAACCTTGGTAGGAAATGGCCATAAAGAGGTGTTGCCACTCATTTCCCTTGTCGAATTCAGCCCACGATGCAGCTACCTTTTTGAGCTCTTTATAGTCCTTTTTCTCCAGTAAAGCACCGCAAATGCTGCGAGCCATACCTTCGATATCGGTCTTATACTTGTCTGCATCTTTAACCGCATAGCTCAACGCGCCCTGAAAGATCTTGATTGCGTCGTCGATGTGCGCCGCACTGACGTAGGACCGTACAGCCAGCGAGCGAGCGAACATTTGGGTAGAATCCATAGCAATGGCAGCATTCAGATAAATGGCCGCAGAATCGGCTTGATTGGCTGAGAAGAAGCTTCGTCCGATGAAGGCATTGATACGCGACGCTTGAATGTTCTGACACGATGCTAAAATCTTCTTGTACAGCGTGATTGCATCGTCGTACATCTTACGATCATAATACAGATTTGCCAAGCGCTCCATCGTTTTACACTTTGTAGAATTGAGCTCTATCGCGCCGCGGATCTGCTCAATAGCATGCACCGTATCTCCACTCAACATGAGCGAATAGCCATAGCGTTCTTTATCATCAGCATCCAACGCAACGTTGAGTTTGCCTAAGTCACCGAATAGCTCGGCAGCTTGAGCGTACTTCTTGGTGTCGAAGTTACAGCGGGCAAAAAGCAGCATGGCTTTCGACTTCACCGAATCGATCTTCTCGATCACATAACGGAAGTGTGGTGCGGCACTGTCGCAGGCTTGGAAGCGTGTATAGGCTTGCGCAAGGAACCAGTGTGCGATAGCGGCATTGTCGGCATCCGGACGTAGACGTAGATACTGCGCCAACGAAGGAGCCGCCGCTTGGAACTTCTGAGCATAGTACAGAATCTTACCCTGTTCAAAGTAAGCGCGAGCGTTCTTTGGGTTGATGCGAATTACACTCGCCCACTGCTGCAACGAACGAGTATAGAACTCGCCGGCAAGAGCTGCGTCTGATTCTGCATTTGCCTGACGAAAGTACATAGTCGCCAGACGCTCCAATGCTGTCTCATTGGTGCTGTCAATCTTGATCGCTTGCTCATAATTATCACGAGCTGCTTCGTAAATGTGCTGACGATAGTAGAGACTACCCAGGGCCAAGAATCCATCGGGAATGTTGCGATTCATTTCACGTGCTTTGGTGAGGATGAGTTCGGCAGCATTGAGAGAATCAGCATTGACGAGTACTTCACCAAGGACGAGTTGATTGTACACGTCTGCTTTGTCGTTCTTGACGGCCTTGCGCATGATCTCTATTGCTTGATCGTGTTTGTCTGCTGCCGACAAAGCCATAGCATACTTACGTGCTGTGACGTTGTTGCTGTTGTTCGACTCATAGGACTTCTTGAAATACAGAATCGCCTTGTCACCTTGCTCTAGATCACGATAGATATCTCCGGCAAGATTCAACACATCAACATTAGATGGTGAGTCCTTTAGAGCCAGTTGTATTTGGGCAGCTGCTGCCTCCAAATCATGACTTGAATAGAGTTTTCGAGCATTGTCGAGAGCACCCTGGGCATAGGTGTTCTGTACCGCAACAAAAGTGAAGAGCGCTAAAAGTGTAATACTGTAAAAGAGGCGTTTCATGTTTTATGGTTCCTCGATGAGTTGAATCTTGGCGTAAGTCGGCACGATTCCATTGGTTAAAAAAGACTTCTGGGGCTCCGGCTCATAAGCCAAATAGGCCGCGATTCCCATTGGAAGATTCTGAAGATCTTCCAGTAAGTACGACACTATTTTGACCGGATAAGGATACATTTCACGATAAACAGCACTTTGATCCACATGCATCGAACGTCGATTGGAATCAGCGTCTGTGTACTTTATTCCCAACAACTTGAATTCACTTGTGTCGCGAATGAGCTGGGATAAATAACCGACGCCGATGACCTTCTCGCTCGTGCGTACATAAGCTTTGACAGAGTCAATGCTCGAAAAGTAACGTCGTGGAACAGTCTTGTTGATATCACGATCTTGAGCGCAGTAATGCTCAAGGTTTGTGACCGTGCTTGATTGGTTCGACGGCAAAGCAAACGATGGATCGAAATGCAAGTCAACAATGCGTTTTTGCATTGACGTGCCGTTTGTCATCAGTTCTTTGAGCGCTTCAACAGAGAGAGTGTCCGTTGCAAAATCTTTGCGTGTAAAAAAGACGAGCGCGTCGACAGCGCAACTGAGGTTTCGGTGTGGACTGACTTTGTAGGCTTTGAGGATTGAATCTTCGTCCGGACGATAGCCACGGCTCATGACGATGATACGTGCATGCTTTGCGAGTAACTCAGCAAGACAGTTTCGAGCATCCGCAGTGTGGAGTCGAACAATTGCTTCAGGGTGAGTACTTTGATACTTCTTGAGCAGAGGTTCAATCAGCGGCGCAGACTCAGCGTCCATCCACAAGTCACAGTTGCCCTTCGTAAGAGTTTCACGATTGGGATCTTTCGGCGCGGAATCGCATGCGCCGAGAACGAACACACAAAGTAGCAGCGCAAAGATGTTAGTTCTGTTCATCGTTTTCCGGCTCTGTCTCTTGACGTGAGCGAATGGTGTAGAGTATCAAACGATAAGTGCCGAAGGCAATAAATGTCCAGCCCATCCATAGCGTAAACTCCTCTGCACCTGGAACCGGCATCGCCCATCCTCCGACAAAGAGAATTCCAATAACGATGATTGCTGCTCGTAACCCGTAGTTCAATATGTCGAGAAGCAAACGAGGCATGCAATCTGTATGGTGGAAATAAAAAACGTCAGTTGCAGAATGGTCCATTCCACAACCGACGTTTAAATGCCTTGTCTTAGCGCAGTTTAAAGATTACGGGGATGGACACCCAGCAATCAACAGGTGTATTGTTTTGAATAGCAGGTGTAAACACACTTGACATAACGGTCTTTGCAGCCGCTTCATCAAGCGAGGTGGAAACAGACTGGTCGATGATATACTTTCTCGGTTTACCGTCTTTTCCAACCAATACGCGAATGACAACTTTACCTTCAATGTTCTGCTTGATTGCCATCTGAGGATAGACAACGCGCTTTTGAAGCTCAGTCATGTCCGTTGCAGGCTCCTTTTCAACCGGGATAAACTCGTCCGGAGCAGGTTCTGCTTCTTTGACGACCTGAGTTCCGGCGTCGATTTGAACTTCGGTAGAAACCGGACCTTCAGTCGCAACTGCCGGAGCGCTCTTCATTTCATCTAATGCCGCAAACTCCTTCATGTCGGGAGTAAGCATCGTCTCGGGAACCGGAATCGGCGTACCTGCTACCGTTGGAGCCACAACTTGCTGGCTCGGCGGAGGCGGCGGAGGCGCATCATCCGAAGGCGGCGGAGGTAGGTCCATTGCCTTGATCTTAACAACCGGAATCGATGTCTTGAGAGCAAGATTGCGCTGTTGAAAGTAATTGATGACAAATGAAATGATGATCAACAAAAGAATCAAACCCAAAGCTATCATAAAGCTCCGGTAGGTATTCTTCTGAATGTAGACCTTTAATTCTTTTGCTCCGTAAATCGGACGAGTCGCCGGAACTGCAGCTACGCTACTCATTGTGCCATCCCTTTCAGTTTTTCATCGTCTTCAGGTTTCAACTTTACAAAGGCGAACTTGCGTGCACGCTTTTCGTTGGGATTATCGGAACGCATCTTTTGTATGATTTCGCCCTCTGCTTGATTGAGTACGTCAAGAACCTTAATCACTTCGCCGTAGGGCGCATCCGGTGATGCTTGGAACGATGTGATAAGTTGATTGCGACGCATCATATTCAACTCAACGGCTTTAGCCTTTAGAGCTTTGATATCAATAGAAGACGGATCTTCATCTTGGTGAGCGCCTTGCTTCCAGAAAATTTTCCCATTACCTGCGATTTGCAGAGTAAAGAGGTTCTTTTCGTCAACCTTTACATCTTCAGCATCCTTTGGAACTGTCATCTCCATGATCTGAGGTGTAATCAGACTTGTTGTGTACATGAAGAATGTCAGGAGAAGGAAGGCAACGTCTACCAATGGGGTCATGTCAAGACGAAAACCCAAACGATGCTTTTTCTTTCTTTTGTGTGCTTTGGAACCGCGTTTGACTCTTTGCGGTATTTCCATTCCTCCACCACCACCAGCCATTGTGATCTCCTTAAGATGCGTCTGTAGAAGAAGACCCCAATAGGTCTTCAATGGTTACAGAGCAGTTCAGAATTACTGTTGTTTTTCAGTTACAAACTTGAAAGCCGTCGCTTTGTACTTACGCATGACATCAATGAGGTCTTCTACCCACTTGTAGCGAACACGCTTATCGCAATCGATAGCAAACTGGGTTTTGATGTTGGTGCTACGTGTCTCAATAATCAACTTGTCGAGCATCTCCAGATTAGCTTTTACCAAAGCCTTTTGAGATTGCTCTTCGTCAAACTTCAAATTCTGATACACTTTCGCACGCTGTACTTCATCGATAAGCGAGTAATAATAGGCGGTGTCGCCTGCAACAGTGTCGATACCAATCTTGATTGTCGCCAACTCTTTATCGGGAAGCTTCGATGTGTCCGCTGATGCTTCAGGACGCTTGATCTGGAACTTCACTTCAGACTCCGCCTCACTCTTAAACTTAGCGGTGAACATGAAGAAGGTCAGCAACAGAAAGGTCACGTCAACAAGCGGTGTCATGTCGATGGCAAAGCCGACGCGTTTTTTCTTGACTTTGGGCACGGTCTGTTTCCCTCGTTATGGTTATTTCTTAACGCGAACTGTCAGGATTTCCATCATGTTCAAAATCGCTTCGTCGATCATGTACACGATGTTGTCCACGCGTGTTGTAAATGCATTGAAAGCAATAATTGACACGATAGCAGCGAAAAGACCGCCGGCCGTGTTATACAGAGCTTCAGAAATACCTACCGAAAGTGATTGTGCAGAAACTGTTCCTCCCTTTTCGCCAAGTGCGCGGAAGGAACGAATCATACCAACCGTTGTACCCAAAAGACCAATCATGGTCGAGATGGAAGCAACTGTTGACAGGATAACAAGGTTCTTCTCAAGGAGTGGAGTTTCAAGGTTGGTTGCTTCGTCGATTGCACGTTGAACTTCAGCAATCTTCTTTTCTTGATCGAATTCAGGATCGTTTTCAACTGCCTTGAAACGCTCAATACCTGAACGCATAACGTTTGCTAGCGATCCCTTTTGTGCATCACACTCTTTCAATACTTCATCGGTTTGACCCTTGATAAGCAATTCAGCACAGCGTTTGACGAACATTGGGGTGTTGCCCTTGCCAAGTGCTTTATTGATAGAAAGAATTCGCTCAAACACATAGGTAATCGAAATCAGGATACAAGCAAGCAGCAAAGCAACCAGAGGACCCCCTGTGTTGATTTGTCCCATGAAATTGCTCGGTGTACCATCTGAATTGAAATTTCCGGCTGCTCCGAAAATGAAATGCCAAACGATAATTCCGACTGCAACTGACGCCACCATGACGATCATGTTGAACATATTTTTCATAAACCGAACCTCAAGTATTAAGAGTGAGTAAATGCTTTAAGTGCTTCGTCCTGCGTTTGGAATATCTCAAAGACCATTGTGAGCTTTGTGATCACGAAAATGTTCTCAATCGACTTTCCAATCGCGCATAAGGCAATGCGACCATTGCGCTTGATAAATGTGGCATGAGCTGAAATCAATACGCCCAAAGCCGTTGAATTCAAATACGATACGTCGGCAAGATTGACAACCAGATTGTTTGCTTGCTGCTCAGCAATTTGGTTGAGAGCAGTACGCAGATTGTCGGTTTCCTCACCGCCAATGAACTGTCCGCGAAGAACAAGGACATCGATACCATCAGTTGTATGATGTTTGATTTGGTCAAACATAGAAATTCCTCAATCAGTTCGTGAATGGGCCGATCGTTCCCTCTTCGGACCGTAGGATTTGCATAGGGTACAACGAAGTTACAACAAAGATGAAGTATAGACCAAAGGAAATCGACGTGTAATGATCAGCTAACATGACCCTGTACAAAACGCGTGTTTCCTTGATAATCTTTGTGGAATTGAGGATGATAATGGACGAATATTGACGCCAAATCACTCTCCGCTCCATACGACATCTCACACCAAAATTCGCCTCCCTGTTCAAGCAGCTCCGGAAACACCGTCGCCATCCTGCGATACATTACAAGACCGTCTTCACCATCCGTCAATGCTTCTCGTGGCTCATGAGCGAGCAACTCCGGATCTAATTGTCCATAATCAGCCAACGAGATGTACGGCGGATTCGAAACGATCATCGAGTACTTGTGCTCAGCATGCCACGCTTGGAGAAAATCTTGGTGTTTGAAGCCAATGTTCTCTACTCCATTAGCAACTGCATTTTCCTGCGCAAGCTCCAACGCCGCCGTTGAAACATCGATTGCATCGACCTGGACATGCGGAGCATGCTTAGCAATCGCTATTGCGATACATCCACTTCCACAACCAATGTCCAATACCCGATGTACTTGCCTTGACTTGATTCGCTCGAGAACCATATCAACCAATTGCTCGGTTTCCGGTCTCGGTATCAAAACACGCGAATCAATCCGAAGGTTACAGTGGTAAAACGGCAGCGTACCGAGTATATACTGCAACGGCTCCCTGTCTTTAACCCGTCGCTCGATCACAGCTCGATATTGTGACAACTCTGCTTTTGAAAGCAATCGCTCGAACTGCATGTAGAGCTTCATGCGATCGATGTCGAGTACGTGCGAGAGTAGTAACTCTGACGACAAGCGAGGCGAATCAACGGCGTTCTTTTCAAAGTACTCCGTCGACCACCGAATGAGCTGCAAAACCGTCCATGTCCGCTCTGCTCGAGCTGTCTCACTCATGAAGGACTCCACTCATATCGGTTGTCCAAGCGCACTCTACAAAACTTTTCACGCGTAATACTCCTGCAAGGAACGAACCTCAATGCGACCATGACGCAAAGCTCTGATTCCCTCAAGCGATGCGTCAGCGGCAGCCAATGTCGTAAAGAACGGAATCTTGTAGCGCATTGCCGTCTGTCCCATCACATACTCATCGTAACGAGCATTCTCTCCAAGCGGAGTATTGATGAGTATCTGTACTTCCCCATTCTTGATGTTGTCGACAATACTCGGTCTTCCCTCGTAATGCTTCAGCACAGCTTCGGTTTCAATTCCGTGCTCAGTCAAGTACTGCGCAGTACCACGTGTTGCGTAGATCTTGAAACCAAGTTCTTTGTAGCCGCGAGCAATCTCAACTGCGCGCTGGGTCTTGTCGCGAGTTTGCAAGGAAATGAACACCGAACCTTCAAGCGGTAACGTGTTGCCTGATGAGATGTGCGATTTGATAATGGCATCGCCAAAGGTGCGATCCATTCCCATGACTTCGCCGGTAGAACGCATCTCCGGACCCAAGAAAATGTTGACCTTTGGAAACTTGGTGAATGGGAACACAGGTTCTTTGATTGCGATGCGATCGGTCTCTAAGGAAAAGTCCTTGACGCCCAGATCTTTCAACTTCTCACCCAACATCACTCTCATCGCAATCTCCACAAGAGGAACTCCGGTTGCCTTCGCTACAAAAGGCACAGTGCGAGATGCACGAGGATTCGCTTCGATAACAAAGATCTTTCCGTTTTGGATTGCATACTGCACGTTCATCAAGCCAACCACGCCAAGTTTTCGCGCCATTTTGCGGGTGTACTCGAGCATGGTCTCGTATTGCTCGAGATTCATGTTGTACGGCGGAAGAACACATGAAGAATCGCCGGAGTGAATACCTGCCTCTTCGATGTGCTGCATAACGCCGACAATCACGACGTCATCTCCATCCGCGACGCAGTCCACGTCAAACTCAAATGCATTCTCTAGAAAATGATCGATGAGTATTTGTCGTCCCGGAAAACGTTGCACCGCTGTTTGCACATACTTACGCAATGCTTCTTCGCGATAACAAAGCTCCATAGCTCGTCCGCCAAGAACATATGAGGGACGCACTAAGACGGGGTATCCAATACGCTCAGCAATGGCAGCTGCTTCGTCTTCGTCGACTGTAGTGCTGTACGGCGGACACGGAATCTTCAGCAGGTCAATCATCTCACCAAAGCGCTTGCGATCTTCAGCAACGTCGATCCCGTCGAGCTGCGTACCCATGAGCTGAACACCAGCAGAGACGAGTTGCTGTGCAAGCTTGAGCGGAGTTTGTCCGCCAAAGGAAACCACTACACCATCCGGCTTCTCAAAATCAATTACGTTCATCACGTCTTCGAAAGTCAAGGGCTCGAAGTAGAGCTTGCTCGTGGTGTCGTAATCCGTAGACACTGTCTCGGGATTACAATTGATCATGATTGCTTCCCATCCTCGAGCGCGAGCGGCATAGACTGCTTGCACACAGCAATAGTCAAATTCTATACCCTGTCCGATGCGATTTGGTCCGCTACCCAGAATGATCACTTTGCGCTTCGTGTTGCAAACCGCTTCGTTCTCATCTGCGTAAGTCGAGTAGTGATATGGTGTCTCAGATTCAAACTCTGCAGCACAGGTATCTACGGTTTTGAAAACCGGGATAATGCCATTCTCTTTGCGATACGCCCGCATCTGGTCTTCCGTCGATCCGCTCATCACGGCCAATTGCTTGTCCGAGAATCCCATTTGCTTCATACGACGAATGCGCAAGGGATCTAATGAGCTGAGAAAGAGTGATCCACTGCTGCCCTGGGTATCGCGAATGAAGTCTACAGCTGTATCGACGATCTCACGACATTGCTCAACGAACCAAGGATCATAGTGTGTGAGCGAGAAAATCTCCTCTGTGCTCATGCGGTAACGCAGTGCGTCACACAAGTCAAACAACGACGACGAGGTGCGCTTACGCAGGAAGTAACGCAATCGATCTAACTCTGCATAGGTCGGCTCATCAATGTTGCGGTATTCTTCTTTGTCAAAGCCAAATCCTGCTCGGTTCTTCTCGAGCGAGCGAACAGCTTTTTGCAAAGCTTCTTTAAAGGTGCGACCAAATGACATGACCTCACCAACCGACTTCATCTGTACCGTAAGCGTGTCTTCCACTTCGCGAAACTTCTCAAAATCCCAGCGAGGAATTTTCACAACTACATAATCAATGCTCGGCTCAAAACATGCCGGCGTTTTCTTGGTGATGTCGTTTTGAATTTCATCGAGTGTATATCCCACCGCCAACTTCGCAGCCATCTTCGCAATCGGGAATCCGGTTGCTTTCGATGCCAGAGCTGACGAACGAGAGACACGAGGATTCATCTCAATCACCGTCATCCGACCATTCGCCGGATTAACAGCAAACTGGATATTGGATCCTCCTGTTTCAACGCCAATAGCGCGAATGATTCTGAGTGCAGCGTCACGCATGCTTTGGTACTCACGGTCCGTAAGCGTCTGTGCCGGCGCAACGGTGATCGAGTCACCGGTGTGCACACCCATCGGATCAAAATTCTCAATAGAGCAGATGATCACGACGTTGTCTTTGACGTCACGCATAACCTCGAGCTCGTACTCTTTCCAACCCAAAACCGACTCTTCTACGAGCACGCGGTGTATTGGCGAAGCCACGAGTCCTGCTCGCAACATGTCGGCGTAGTCTTCCATGTTGTAGGCAATACCGCCACCGGTACCACCAAGCGTAAACGACGGACGAATAATAGCCGGGAAGCCAATGCTCTCCACAGCTTTCAATCCTTCTTCATAATCTGTTATAAACTCACCTTTCGGCATCTCGAGTCCACAACGATGCACCGCATCCAAAAACAACTCGCGATCCTCGGCCATCTTGATCGATTCGATCTTCGAGCCAATCAACTCAACATTGTACTTCTGCAATACTCCTCGCTCATGCAAGTCGACGGCAATGTTAAGAGCAGTCTGACCGCCCATGGTTGGCAGAATTGCATGTGGTCGCTCCTTCGCGATAATTGCCTCCACGTACTCTACCGACAAGGGCTCGATATAGGTCGCATCAGCAATACCCGGATCTGTCATGATCGTCGCGGGATTGGAATTGACCAAGAGCACCCTGAAACCTTCCTGCTTCAGAACCTTGCAAGCTTGGGTTCCGCTGTAATCGAATTCGCATGCCTGACCAATTACGATTGGTCCTGATCCTATGACAAGTATCGACTCTATATCTGTTCTGCGTGGCATATGTTCAGTTATTAATTGTGTTCGCCGCCTGCAATTGCCCTGCCTCCTGCGCGGCAACCCTGTCCGCGCCAAGCCTTAGTCTTTTGACCAAGAGCTATACAGCAGTGCCAGACACGCCATGCGTATGAAAACGCCGTTGGCTACCTGACGTCGGATTAGCGACTGCGTACTGTTTGCTAACTCATACTCTATCTCAACTCCGTAATTAACTGGACCGGGGTGCAAGACGTAGACACCTGATCGATCACGAAAATCACTTGTCTTCAGTCCGTACTGCTTGGCATACTCACCCAATGACGGAATCAAGCCACTATTCATGCGCTCTTTCTGCAAGCGCAGCGTCATGACGGCATCGCAAAGCGGTATAAGCTCACGGACGTTGTCCACTCTCTGACAGTCAAAAGCAGACATGTCGTGTGGACACAATGTTTCTGGAGCACTCACAATTACTTCTGCTCCTAGGGCTCGCAACAAGTAGTAATTCGAACGAAAAACTCGGCTGTGCAGGAGATCGCCCACGATCCCGATGCGACGTCCTTCCAAAATCTCAAACACATCCAGCAAGGTCATGCAATCCAACAATGCCTGCGTCGGATGTTGATGCGTGCCATCTCCGGCGTTGATAACCGGCGGCTGCACTGTGCGTGTCGCGAATTCTGCTGCGCCGCTGGATGGGTGACGAATCACAAAAACGTCCGGTCCCATCGCCTCAAGAGTCTGCAGAGTATCAAACAAACTCTCACCCTTAGCTACGCTACTTCCCGTAGCGCTAAAGTTCACCACCTCAGCCCCCAATCGCTTGGCCGCGATTTCAAATGAACTGCGGGTTCGTGTACTGTTCTCGAAGAAGGCATTAACAACGACACATCCTCGCAAATCGTCAGCGACGCTTTCGCGCGAAAAAAAAGCGCGATACCCACGCGCTTTGTCGAGAATGTGTTGAAAATCGAGACGGCTCAGATTTTCAGTAGAGATAATGTTCGTATGCGGAAAACTCACGTCGTCTGAAGTAGAATTCGGCAAAATTACGATGATAAACTCATGTATTCGAAGCTTTCTTTTGCACCGTGAGCTTGATCTTTAATCAGGTTCGACTGAAGCGCTCGAATCGTTATTAAAACGCCACTCTTTGTCTCGGAGGGTGAATCGCTTTCTTTGCGACTCCATCCTCGCCCATTCTCACAATCGCTACAAGTCAAAAAAAAAGCCGTCCCGATTGTCTCAGGACGGCTTCGAATTATTTCTTCTTTCCTTTGGCTGCAGCCTTCTTTGCAGGAGCTGCTTTCTTCGGAGCAGCTGCTTTTGCTTTGCCGCTCTTTACTGTATCAGAAAGACCCTTTCCAGCTTTGAACTTTGCAACCTTGCGAGCTGCAATCTTGATTGTCTCACCGGTACGTGGATTCTTTCCCTTACGTGCGCCGCGGTGCGAAACACTGAAGGTACCAAAACCGATAAGAGAAACCGTGTTACCCTTAGCAAGAGTAGCAGCGATTGATTCAATAGTTGTGTTGAGAGCCTTCTCAGCTTGTGACTTCGACAAGGAAGCGCCACTTGCGATAGCTTCAACCAATTCACCTTTATTCATGACAGAACCCCATAAAGTAGACCAACAATAGTTAACTGTGATCGCAAACTTAGCACGTGCTCCAGATGATTGCAACAGTACTTTTCCACAGAAGCGAGATTTGGTGCGGGTTTCAGGAAGCCCCTCCCCGCAAAACCTGATCTGAAGCAGTCTCCACGACCTAGCATTTACATCTTTAGGACTCCGCGCAACTCTCGCAAAGAAGAATAAGAATTAGCCCACAGAGCCTGGAAAGCGCATAAACACTAGGGTTTAGCATAGCTCAGCTCAAAAACGCGAAGCCCGGATTTATCAGCGGAAGAGGTTCACGACAAGACGAAGGTATCATCATGCAGACGACACAGCAGCTCAATCTGCAATTGTAGTTTTTTTTAGAGGGAACGTTTTACTTCGAGGATCTTGTATTGAATCATACCGACCGGAGCCTTGGTTTCAACAACGTCGCCAACAGTTTTGCCGAGCAGTGCTTTGCCCAGCGGGGACGTTACCGAGAGAGTATTCTTCTCGAAGTCTGCTTCTTCCGCACTGACCAGTGTGAAGATGACTTCCTTCTTAACCTTGGTGTTGAGAAGCTTTACGGTCGACAGAATGTAGATCGTGCCATCGTCAGGTAGATCTTTTGGATCTATGACCTGAACGTTTGACAAAGTACGCTCCATAGTAGCCAGCTTCATTTCGAACAACTCCTGCTCGTGCTTTGCTGCTTCATAATCGGCATTCTCAGATAAGTCGCCGTGTGCTCTTGCATCCGCAATCTTCTGCGCAATCTCCTTGCGCACGCGAGTCTTCATGTCGCGAATTTCTTCTTCGAGTTCTTTCACACGTTCTCTGGTCATGTACACTGCTGACATGGCTATCTCCAATAGATCAAATGGTAAAGGGATGCTGCTTTAATGTGCTCGTCTTGCACGGCGCCGGTGCGCAAAAAAAATCAAAGCCGCCGATGAACGACAGCTTTGTTCCATAACTCAATTCTAAAATAGCTGCTAAGGCGCTACCGATCAAGGTGTTTTTACAGTGCAAGCACTGCGCGGGAATTAGACTCGAGTGAGAATGTGTCCCATCTTTTCCTTCTTCGTCTGCATGTAGCGCTCGTTCACTCGGTTGGTTTCAACCTCGATAGGAACAAGCTCAACGATCTCCAAACCAAAGCTCGCAAGTCCTACACGCTTTGTTGGATTGTTCGTGAGTAATCTCATTTTACGAACACCGATATCATACAGTATCTGTGCTCCAATGCCGTACTCACGTGCGTCGGGTTTAAAGCCGAGGTGCAGATTGGCTTCGACGGTATCCAGACCCTGAGCTTGCAACTGATAAGCCTTGATCTTGTTGATCAAACCAATACCTCTGCCCTCTTGGCGCATATACAAAAGCACTCCTCGACCTTCTCTCTCAATTGCATCTAAGGCTGCGTACAACTGCAGACCACAATCACAATGCAACGAATGGAAAATGTCTCCGGTCATGCACTCACTGTGAACACGAACAAGCACCGGCTCGTCACTCGAGATGTCACCTTTAACCAAAGCAACGTGCTCTTTACCGTCGTCACAGTTCTTGAAGACTTTGATAGTAAAAGGACCAAACTCTGTCTGCAATTCTGCTTCTGCACTCAAGGCAATGCATTGCTCGCTCTTGAGACGATAGGCGATGAGATCCTTAATGGTGATGATGCGCAGATTGTGCTGAGCCGCAAATTCAAATAGCTGCGGTGCACGCGCCATGGTTCCGTCTTCCTGCACGATCTCACATAAAGCACCGGCTTCGCCGAGTCCTGCAAGACGACAGAGATCAACAACTGCCTCAGTGTGACCGGTCCTGCGTAACACACCTTGCTCTGCTGCTACGATCGGGAAAATGTGTCCCGGTCGACCGAAATCTTCCGGCTTTGCACTTGGATCTGCCAAAGCCTGAATAGTTGCGCTTCGATCCGGTGAAGATATACCGGTTGTAGTGCCATGGACATAATCGATGGACACCGTGAAGTTGGTTTCGTGCAAAGCCGTGTTCTTGGCAACCATGAGATCCAATTGCAACGCCTCTGCTCGCTCACGACTGATAGGAGTGCAAATCAATCCACGACCGTGGCGAGACATGAAGGTAACATGATCCGGTGTGCAGAGCTTGGCTGCACAAATCAGATCACCTTCATTTTCACGATCCTCATCATCGAGAACTACTACGAACTTTCCTTCGGCTATATCCTTGATCGCGTCTTCTATTCGGTCAAATCTAAATTCCGCCATGGCTTAAGAGTTCTTGGTGACAACGACGGCAATTGCCGCCTTGTCGAATTTTATCTTGGTGCTGTCTGAAACGTTTAAGGTGACCGTTTTATTTTCATCATCAACATCGGCTACGGAGCCGTGAATGCCCGAAGCTGTAATGACTTTATCGCCCTTGCCAATTGAGTCCAACATCTTCTTCAGCTCTTTTTGTTTCTTCTGTTGTGGACGGATCATGAAGAAGTAGAATACAAGGAACAAGGTTCCGAACATCACAAGAGTCGATGTCATCTGTCCTGCAGGATCGCCACCCTGACCCTGCGGCGGCATAAATGCAAATAGCGTGTACATAGTAGTTTGATATTGATAGTATGATTTTCGAACTGTACGCTGAAGTGACTCCGACGAAAGCAATTCTCGTTGCCGACCCGTCTTTCATCCTCTTCTCGTACCCTGAGCATTACAAAATTTGTCAATTCTTTCCACTCAACACCTAAGAGCTGCTCAAATCAGCTAAAAAAGCACTCATTGATGCACTTCAAATCTTTGTGTGTCATTGCGACGTCAACAAAGCGCGCTCTAGGCAGTGCTGTTTCGTGTGTTACAAGGTCTTGACCGGAGTTGGATAGAACTCCGCTAAAAAAGATTCTTTCCAAGAACGAAATGTGCCTTCAAGTATTTTCTCACGGGCTGTTCGGACAAGCCAAAGGTAGAACGCGAGGTTCTGCATGGAGGCGAGTTGTAGTCCAAGGATTTCGTTGGCGACGAAGAGATGTCGAAGGTAGCCCAAGCTAAACTGCGAGCTTGCTTCATTGTCCAAACCGGGATCAATGCAATCGTTGTTTCCCTTCAACGAAGCATTCTTGATGTTGATCTTTCCCTTCGTGGTAAAGAGTGTACCGTTTCTGGCATTCCTCGTTGGCATGACGCAATCAAACATGTCAACTCCTCTGTCAATTGCTTCGAGGATATTCTGAGGAGTGCCGACGCCCATGAGATAGCGGGCTTTGTCGCGTGGCATGACGGCTGTTGAACATTCGACGATGTCGTAAAGTTGCTCGAGCGGCTCACCAATTGCCAAACCGCCAATAGCAAATCCATCGAAGTCGAATTCGGTCAGACGTTTCATACACTCTTGTCGCAATTCCTGATAGATGCTTCCTTGTCCGATTGCAAAAAGCAACTGCGGGAATCCGTAGAGATAGTCTTGGTTACGGTGCGCAATCAAACAACGTTCTTCCCATCTCAGCGTCATATCCATCGAGCGCTTGGCGTCTTCGCGCGAGCATGGATACGGCGTGCACTCGTCAAAGCACATCATGATATCACTGCCGATGTAGCGTTGAATAGCAATGACAGACTCGGAAGTAAAGCTGTGCTTTGAACCATCGATGTGCGAGCGGAACTCAACACCGTCAGGATTGATCGTGCGTAAATCACGAAGTGAAAAGACTTGATAGCCGCCGCTGTCGGTAAGGATCGGACGATCCCAATTCATGAAGCGGTGTAAGCCTCCTGCTTCGCGAAGAGTTTCGAGTCCTGGACGTAAATACAAGTGATAGGAGTTACCAAGAATAATCTCAGCACCAACTTCTTTGAGCAATCGCGGACTCATGGCTTTCACGCTGCCTTGGGTTCCTACCGGCATGAAGATCGGCGTATGAATTTCGCCATGAGCTGTCCTAAGCGCTCCTGCACGTGCTTGACTGTTCGGACATTCAGCCTGAAGTTGAAAGGGACTACCTGAACTCGCCTGAGAATTCATTGAAGAAATCCTTGTATGCGTTTGAGAAGAATGGTTGAGCCCAGAAGACCACAACAATCAGCGATCCAATCAAGCAGATCACAGGAACGTCCGGGTACAAAAGCCTGATGCAACTCGTCACTGGCTGCAAACAGAGCGCCGATGATAAACATCATGAGAATGCGCTTGCTGGTACGTAGCGAGAGTTGCGAGATTGCAATAAGTATCGTGATACCGTACGAAGCGTAGCCAATGAAATGATAGAATTTGTCTTGCCAGGAGAAACCTAAATCCGGAACCGGTGGACGAGATTGAGCTGACTCCCAGAAGATAAGAATGCTGTAGGCTATCAATGGAGTCCAAACGAGTCTACTCTTCATTCTCCGTCTCGCAATTGTTCACATTCTCGCAGGACTGCCGGAAGGTAGGCAATGATATCAGATGCGATCATTGATTCCTGCGACAACATTTCTGCAGCGTAGTCTCCGGCTTGAGAGTGTATGTGCACTGCAGCAGAACATGCATCGTGAGTATTCTCGATGCGACAAAGCATCGCCGCCGTTATACCTGCAAGTACGTCTCCACTCCCTGCTGTTGCCATGCCCGGATTACCACCTATGTTCCAACGACTCAAATGTTGGTAACGAATCTCGACGGGGACGCGTTTGAGAATGAGATGACAGCTCATGTTCAGTACCATTGTATCAAGCGCGACCGAAGACAGATCAGAGCCAATGAGACGTCGACACTCTCCGGCATGCGGTGTTATGACGAGTCGTTCACCGTATCGTCGCGCAGGATCGAGTACACGCAAAGCATCTGCATCCACAATCAATTTTTGCTTTGAATTGTCACTCAACACTGCATCAATAATCGTCCGAACTAGGCTCAGCGTTTCGGTATCATCTCCAAGCCCACAACCCACAACCACTACTTGTGCTTTCTCGATAGCTGCTTGAATCAACGGCAACGCACTCGCGGCAATAGTTCCTTTCAACGTAGCCGGACAATGCCGTTGCAAAACTTCTGCAGCCAGACTCGGATGAAAGGCAACGCTGCACAACTCCACAAGTCCTGCACCGGCTCTCAGTGCTGCATTAGCACACAGCGCTGCAGCACCGGGCATATCTCTCGATCCGGCAATGATGCAGACGCGCTTGTAATCGAACTTCGATGAGTCTCGTTTACGAGGAGGAAGAAGCTGTGCAATGTCTTCAAGCTCTATAGCATCAAGACTGCAAAATTCACCCACCAATTCCTGCGGTGCTCCGATTGCTGCACGCATGACCCGTCCGCAATACTTGGGAGCTTCTGCCAAGAGCATTCCGCACTTTATTGCTTCCATCGTAACAGTGCAATCGGCTCTGAAGCAGTGTTCTTGCACTTCGCCGGTCGCCGCATCGAGGCCTGAGGGGATGTCGACTGCAATGCGCTCCGCATCTTGTGCGTTTGCCCAGGCAAGCATTTGCACAATTGGAGTTCTCAGTGCACCGTGTGCTCCGATACCGAGTATGGCGTCGATAATGATGTCGGCGTCGTGGATTGTCGCCAAAGTACTTGTCGTAAAATCTTGACAATGCTCCAGCGCAATTTCCAGTTCCTCGCATCTCCGTTTATTAAGCGAGGTCTCCTCTGTCATTGATTCAGCCTTACCGGTCCAAAACACGCGAAGTGAACAACGCTTATGTATCAAACGAGCGATTGCAAATCCATCGCCGCCGTTGTTTCCGCTTCCGCACAGAATCACAAGCTTCTTTGCGTTGATGTCGGTGAATTGATCCAAACACTCTACAAAGGAGTTTGCGGCATTCTCCATCAGTTGAAATGATGTAATGCCGTAGCGCTCCGTCGATGCTTGATCGACCTTGCGCATGTTTTCTGGAGTGATGATGAATTGCATTGTTTTTCGGACAGAGATTAGACTCTGGCTTTTGGCAAATGACGATTTGTGTTGCCTAAATCTCGATACACTTCCAAACCGTGAGCAATGCTCGTTGGTTTGATTCCAAGTTCTGTTTCTGCTTTCAGTGTGATGAGACCGGCACGGAGTGGTCGCTTTGCTGCCAGACTGAGTTCGGTTGTTTTCACAGGCACGATGTTTTCGTCCGACAACGAAAAGAACGCAGCAATGCGCTTTGCAAAGTCGTAACGATCCAAGTAGTCAGCACCTGCCACGTGGTAGATTCCCCGACGTCCTTTTTCAATCACACGCATTACCGCCAAAGCCAAATCATCGCAGGCTGTTGGATTGCCGAATTGATCATCGGCGATCGTGATTCTCTCGCCGGCAATACACTTTTCGCGAACCCAAGTGACAAAGTCGGTTTTGACTCCGGGGGCTTTGCCATACACGATGTTGGTACGAATGATCGTGGATGAAATCGAAGAACTCAGGATCGCATTCTCACCACCAAGCTTGGTCTTGCCGTAGTAATTGATTGGATCCGGTAAGTCTGCTTCAGCGTAGGGTCCCTTTTGTCCGTTGAAAATATAATCCGTCGAAAAGTGAATCAAATGCGCATCAATCACCTTGCACACCCGAGCAAGATTTTCAACTGCTTTGACATTGAGAGTGTTGGCTAGTTGCTTATCGCTTTCACAGCCATCAACGTTTGTCATGGCTGCGGCGTTGATGATAATACGTGGACGAACCTTGAGTGCGATTTGACGGACATCATTGACCTCAGTTGCACCGCACTGAATGACCTGTGCGCGATCCGGATAATCGGATGCTTGCGCAATCTCCCGTGCGCTCAGCAGCGCCAAGTTCCAGTCGGTTTCTTGAAGAAAGAGATGTATGCACGCGGCGGCAACTTTTCCGCCGGCGCCAACAATCATAATGTCGGTTTGTGGTGCGTTCATGGTGTGTTCCTTCTTCAAATATACCACGCTCAGGCTTGAGCGATGGTGCGAAAGCAGAGTACTTTCATGGAGATTCGTCTGAGTTGTGCTTTGCGTATGAAAACACTAGGTACTTGAAAGAAACTCAATACTCGCAACTCGAGATAGTGCAATCACATCTACACTCACCACGTCCATGTTGATAAAATTCGTGGTCAGCAGTTCAGCTCCTCAGGTATTTTGCAAGCCTCCAAAGCAGCACGACACACTCTTAAGCATCAGATAACACCAGATGTCGGATTACGTTCATCTTCATAATCACACGCACTATTCACTGCTCGACGCGGCATGTACGCCAGATCAGTTGATACATGCAGCCGTTGCCGACGGACAAAGCGCCATCGCCTTGACCGATCACGGTGTGATGTTTGGATGTCATGAGTTCTACAAGAAAGCCAAGAAGGCCGGCATCAAGGCAATTATTGGATGTGAAGTGTACCTTGCGACAGGATCGCGCTTTGATCGAGTTATGACCAAGAAGGGCTCCAATCAGCGCAATTACAATCACCTTGTGTTGCTCGCGAAGAACGACATTGGCTACAAGAACCTCATGAAGCTGGTGTCACTTGGTCATACCGAAGGATTCTACTACAAGCCTCGTATCGACCGTGAACTACTCGTGCAGTACAAAGAAGGACTTGTTGCTTTGTCAGCTTGCCTCTCCGGTGTGGTGAACGAACCACTGGTTCGCGGTAACTACGAAGAAGCAAAACGTAATGCGCTTTGGTTCAAGGAACAATTCGGCGACGATTGGTATCTCGAATTGCAGAATCATGGTTTGCCCGAAGACGAAGCCGTGCTTGAAGGTGTTCCGCGTATCGCGGCTGAGTGCGGTATCAAGATGATCGTGTCCAACGACTGTCATTACATCCGCAAAGAGCACGCTGTCCCGCACAACGTACACTTGATGATCAAAGACGTCAGTGCTGCAACAGCAGGCACTTATGACGTCAACCAACTCCGTTACAAAGTTCCGGAGATGTATTTCAAGACCCAGAACGAGATGAAGAAGCTGTTCAAGAACATGCCTTCTGCTCTCGAAACCACTCTGGAAGTTGCCGAGAAATGCGCCGTGAACTTGAAGTCAGATCTCAAGATGCCTGTCTTCCCTATTCCAGCGGAGTCGAAGGCAACGAATCTAGACGAGTATCTGGAAGAACTGACGATGCTTGGCTTGGAGCGCTTCTACAAGCCAATACCATCAGAAGCTATGGATCGCGCCAAGTTTGAGTTGAGCGTGATCAAGCGAATGGGCTATGCCGGTTACTTTTTGATTGTGCAGGATTTCATCAAGGCTGCACGTGAGCGTGGCGTGAGCGTCGGACCAGGCCGTGGTTCAGCTGCCGGTTCGCTCGTTGCCTATGCCCTTGGAATCACAAAGATCGATCCACTCAAATTCGATCTCTTCTTCGAACGCTTTTTGAATCCTGATCGTGTGTCCATGCCTGATATTGACGTGGACTTCAGTGACGAAAAGCGCGACGTCGTGCTCGACTACGTGCGCGAGAAATATGGCAATGAATCAGTTGCCCAAATCATCACCTTTGGAACGCTTGCACCGCGAGCTGTGATCAAAGATGTTGGTCGTGTACTTGGTATTCCGCTGTCCACCATCAATTCAATTACGGAGAAGATTCCCGTCATCCAAGGAAAAGTGACGCCAATCGCCGATGCGTTGAAGTTGCCGGAACTTCGTTGGGTCAAAGACACTGATGATCCAAAAATCAAGCAGATGCTCGAGTATGCCACGGTACTTGAGGGCTTTGCTCGTAATGCTTCGACGCACGCGGCGGGTGTGGTGATTACGCCGGGACCGGTGACGGATTACGTGCCCATTTACAAGGGACCGAACACGGCTGAAGCAACGATGTACACCATGAAAGATCTTGAGGACGCGGGTCTGCTCAAGATGGACTTTCTTGGATTGGCGACCTTGTCAATTATTGATCGTAGCATCGAACAGATCAAGCGCAACTATGATGTTGATATTGACATTGACGCTATAGACTTTGACGACGCTGCTACTTATGACATGATAGCGCAGGGTCGAACGATGGCAGTGTTCCAGTTTGAGTCGGACAAAATGACCGAGTACTTGCGCGCACTGCGTCCAAAGAACTTGGAAGAGCTTACAGCTATGAACGCGCTGTATCGTCCGGGTCCGATGGAGAGCATCCCCGAGTTCATCGAACGTAAACACGGACGCAAGCCCATCAGCTACATCCATCCGTTGATGGAGTCTCGTCTCAAGAACACATACGGTATCATCGCCTATCAAGAGCAGGTAATGCAGCTTGTGCAGGATCTGGCCGGCTTTACTCTAGCTCAAGCCGACATGATGCGTCGCGCGATGGGTAAGAAGGATCCCAAGGCTATGGCCGAACAACGAAGCGGCTTCGTTCAGGGTGCCAAGGAACACCAGAATATCGACGAGAAGACATCTGAGCAGATCTTTGATTTGTTCCAGAAGTTCTCTCAATACGGATTCAATAAGTCGCACTCTGTAGCTTATTCCTACCTCGCATTCCAAACGGCTTGGCTCAAGAAACACTACACGGCAGAGTTTCTTGCGTCGAACATGACAAACGACATCAACAATCTGACGCGCATCACTGCCTTGATGGAAGAAGCGCGCAAGTTTTCGATCGATGTTCTACCACCTGATGTGAATAAGTCAGGCGTCACCTTTGCTGCTGTTAATCCGCAGACAATCGTGTTTGGCTTGGCTGGCATTAAGAACCTTGGTATTCCGGCTGTGGAGTCGATTATCAAAGCTCGCGAGGACGGACCCTTTGTCTCCTTCTTTGATTTCATTCGTCGTGTCGACATTCGTCTTGTCAACAAGCGTGCAATGGAAGCTCTCGTAGCTGCAGGTGCATTCGACTCGCTCAATCAGGGGCATCGTTCTCAACTCTTTACAGTTATTGATTACGCACTTGAGTGGGCAAAACAAGTCAACGACAACAAGTACTCTGAAATGGATAGTCTGTTTGGTGAAGACTCCAAAGAGACGGTCGTTGAACCAAAGCTGCCGGAGATCGAGCCGTGGTCAGAAACTGAGCGTCTCGAGAAGGAATACGAGTATCTGAACTTCTACATCAGTGGACATCCTCTACAACGATATGCTCTTCAAGTATCATCGTTTGCTAGTCTCCTACTTTCAAAGAGCGACTCACCCATGATTGGTAAATCTGCACGTGTGGTCGGATTGCTGTCTGCGGTGAGAACTCGACTGGATAAGCGCGAAAAACAAATCGCCTTCGCCATGATCGAGGACATGACGGCTAAGGGCGAGGTGATTTTTTGGAGCGAAGCGTATGCTCAGTTCCGCGAGCTCATTTATGATGGAAGTCCGGTAGTGGTGACCGGTAAGGCGGAGCTTCGTGATGACGGTCAAATCAAGATTACGGCTGATGACGTCGTGTCTATCGACCACGCCATCCAGAAGTTCGCTCGCGGTTATTCCTTGCGACTCGAAGAGTCAACCGAAGAATTCAAACTGCGAGAGCTGAAAGCACTGTGCGATGATCGCGCAAACAAAGGAATCTCGGTTGCCTTTCACATTCAGCGCAATGGTGCTCCTCTAGTTCAATATCATGTTACCAATCTCGGTCTGGCGCTCAATGAAGCTACAGCGGATAGAATTGCGGAGATTTTTGGTCCGTCGAACGTGAGATTCTTGACCACGACCTAAAATCAAGCTTTAGCTCAGACCGGACGAATATTGCCTCTTTTCCCATCCTTTGAGCTCGATTATTGCAAACTGCGGCAACGCGTCTTTCCGCTACGATACACGACGAGCACGCCTGTGTTGATAGTGCGAGGGACTGAAATACCCCATCTGCGCTTAAATTGCGACTTATCCCGAAGGACATGCACCACACTATTAGTATTCTCGGCTCGACCGGCTCCATTGGAACGCAGACATTGAATGTCATTGCGGCTCATCACCCGCAGACGGAAATCGCCTATCTCAGTACCAACAACAACATCGAACTTCTTGCCACGCAAGTTCAGCGCTTTAACGTACATGGTGTTGCAATTCGAGATGAATCGGTTGTAAAGAGATTTCTGGATATCAGTCAGTTCAAGGGCGAGATACTTGTTGGTGAAGAGGGATTGTGCGAAGCCGCTTCGTCGCCCAAGAATTCAATACTCATGTCTGCACTCGTCGGATTCAGCGGTGTTGTGCCTACGCTCCGAGCTATCGAACGCGGCATTCCCATTGCCTTGGCGAACAAAGAAACACTGGTAAGCGCCGGCAGCGTTATTATGCCAACCGCGCTTGAAAAAGAAGTACCTATTATCGCCGTTGATTCGGAGCACAGCGCAATTCTGCAATGCTTGGTTGGTGAGTCGATGGATTCGATTGAGCGGGTGTTTATTACAGCCTCCGGCGGACCCTTCAGAGACACACCGGCTGAACAACTTGCAAATGTGACGGTGGAACAAGCCTTGCGTCATCCGAACTGGTCAATGGGATCCAAAATCACCGTAGACTCCGCAACATTGATGAACAAAGGCTTTGAAGTTATTGAAGCATGCTGGCTCTTTGGATTGGATATTTCAAGCATTGACGTGGTGATTCACCCGCAGAGCATCATTCACTCTATGGTGCAATTCACCGATGGATCGATCAAAGCGCAGATGGGCATTCCTGAGATGAATCTTCCGATTCACTACGCGCTGACTTGGCCACAGCGCAGTCAGAGTAGTTTTGAGCGATTGAATTTTGCCAAGTTCAATTCAATGACCTTTGAACAACCTGACACCAAGCGCTTTCCGTGCTTGTCGATTGCCTATCAAGCGCATGAGCGCGGTGGAACGGCGCCGGCGATCATGAATGCTGCAAACGAAGTTGCGGTCGCAGCATTTCTGAAGAAGACAATTCAGTTTGTCGACATCCCGCGCGTAATCAACGAAACACTTGATGCAATGGATGTTATTGATCATCCGTCTTTGCAGAGTATTATTGAAAGCGATTCCGAGGCTCGTCAGCTTGCCCGGACCCGCCTCCAGCTATGACACGACACTAATTCTTGATTTATGGAAATTCTCAGCAACATTGGTTACTTCATACTCGCGATTTTTCCGCTCGTTGTGATACACGAGCTTGGTCACTTTTTAGCAGCAAAGCTAACCGGAACCAGAGCTGATGTATTTGCGATTGGAATGGGACCTCGTCTCTTTGGCTGGAACCGTAAAACCGGTTTCAGTTTTGGAAACCTACCGGATACATGGGACGGCGAAGGATGTACCGATTACCGTTTGTCAGCATTGCCACTTGGCGGTTACGTGCGCATTCTCGGTATGGTTGATGAGAGTATGGAAGCCGACTTTGCCAACAAACCTGTCCAGCCCTGGGAGTTCAGAGCAAAAGGAACCTGGCAAAAGATCTTCATGATCTCTGCCGGCGTTATCATGAACATTCTCTTGGCAATTGCGATTCTGGTTGGATTGAATTTCGCAAATGGAAAGACCGTCCTTGCAACCCGCACTATATCACACGTTGCAAAGAACTCACCGGCTGAACAACTTGGTTTCCGCGACGGCGACAAAGTGTTGAAGATGAATGGTATCGAAGTGAGCAACTTTGATGACCTCGAACACTATATGTTCTTGGATAATATTGGCAAGGATGTCAACCTGGCGATTGAACGTGGCGGACAAGTGATTGATTTGCCTATCAAAGCTGCCGCCGTCACCACCGTTCTGGAGTCCCGCAAGAGTTTTGGATTGTACCCCGAAGGTTGCAGAACTTTTGTAGCTGCGGTCGAAGCATCACGTCCCGCTGCTGCTGCGGGCTTTCAAGCCGGCGATACTGTGCTTGAAATTTCTTCAAAGCAATTGTACACGACAGAGCAGTTCCAGGAATTCGTACAGACAAATAAGGGACAGAATCTCAACTTCGTGGTTCAGCGAAAAGGTGGTCCTGTTAATCTTAGTTGTACACCGGACGAAAGCGGTCGTATCGGCGTTAGCATTCAAACAGTCATCACCGGCAAGATGGAAACCACACAGTATGGTTTCTTTGAAGCCCTGAGCGTTGGAACTATGCAAATGAAGAGCTATGCTCAAGCATTTGTGAACATGGTGTTGATGATCTTCAAAGGTGAAGTGAAGGCTAAGAACGCATTGGGTGGTCCGTTGGCGATTGCTAAGAGCGCGACCCAATCTGCTCAAATTGGCTGGTCGACATTTCTGGTCTTTGTATCTACACTTTCCGTAACTCTGGCGGTTTTGAATATCCTGCCAATACCGGCTCTTGATGGCGGACACCTCGTGTTTATCATCATAGAGGGTATATTGCGGCGCGAGGTATCAGTCAAAGTTAAGATGGCCTTCCAGCAAGTCGGGTTTATTGCCCTTCTGATGCTTATGGCCTTCGTCTTGTACAATGACTTTACCAGACACTAATTCTTCCCACCTCGTAGCAGCACATGAGAGAAGTTTTTTTGACACCACGATTGGTGTTGACAGTTGCGGTATTGATTCTAAGTGTTCATTCACAGCTCCGCGCGCAGGAGCAAGATGTGCCTGAACAGAAAGCAGATGCGCCGACGAGCAGACAGAGTGCTGCCGACAGTGTGTCAAACTATAGGCAACTCCTTGCCAATCTTCAGCGCATCGTAGCCTCCCCTATTCTCAAGAAAGCCAAGCAAAGCGTTGCTGTGTATTCTCTCGATCGCCAGAAGATGGTCTTTGAGCACAATTCGCACACAGCTCTCACACCGGCGTCCACCACCAAACTCTTTTTTGCCTATGCAGCCATGAAACTGTTGGGCGCAGATTATGGAGTTCCTACGCAGATCGCTTACGATGGAACAATAGGCAAAGACTCTGTGTTGAATGGCAACGTTTATCTCATTGGGCATGGCGACTGTCTGTTAGGAGTCTCCGACATCGAAGCTCTTGCCGAACGAGTTCGTCGAGCCGGTATCAAAGCAATAAAAGGTGATGTTGTTGCTGATGCTTCCTTCTTTGATAATCTCACTGACCGACAAGCATACAGCGGCGACAGAGAGCGCATGGAATCACTCGCGCCTATATCTGCACTTGGGATTAATCGCAATCAAGTCACTGTTCTTGTGAGCGCTAGCTCACGCGGTGTGGCTCATGCTCAAACTGTACCGCAGTCACAAGCATTTAAAGTCACGCTCAACGGTCCTTCGTCAGAAGCACCAAGTGAAGCGAAGAAGAAAACTAGTGCTACTACCCTTACTCCTGAAGCTAAGGTCAGTCCGAAGATTACGACGCCAATTCGCCCAAAAGATCTCAAGCATCCACTGCCACGACCCAAAGCAGGACCGCCGAAGAAACACGCTGCGGCGATTCGTCGTGGACGTAGACACGTGCAACCTGCACCGAAGAAGAGCGCTAAGCGACGCAAGTCACATGCATTACTGTTCAAATCAAGCAGCGAGAATGTCGAATCACTTTCATCGTGGACATCGAGTCAGGACCTTGTCGAGCAAACTGCAGGTGATATCATTCTTCGTCGCCACAAAGCTCGTCGCGCCGCTGCTCCTGCTAAGAACCGCGTCGTACTCCGTGTCAACACAGTACTCCTTCGTGATGGCGTGCAGGAATTTGTTGTGAGTGGAAATCCTGCTCCTAATTCTACTTCGTCGTACAGCTACGAGATTCGCAACCCGGCTCTTGCTGCAACGGGTATTTTCTTCCGCTCTTTGCTTGCGGAAGGGATCAAGGTTGAAGGAAGTATTCGAACAGGCTCAGCGGGACCTCAGGCAAAGGTCGTGGCGGAAGTTCGACGTCCTTTGACGGAACTCTTGCTCCCCGTGAACAAGAACAGCGACAATTTCGTCGCCGAGCACGTGATGAAAATTGTCGGTGCGACCTGTTGCGGAAACAATCAGTGTAATGTGCACGCCTTTCAGACGATTTCTGCAATACTCGATTCGGCAAAGATTCCTCTTGATGGATGTCAGCTCTTTGACGGTTCAGGTTTGTCGCGTCGCAACAAAACTTCAGCCGCAACCCAACTCTTGATGCTCAAGGCTATTTCCGAGCAACCATTCTCTTCGGTGTTTTACAACACAATGGCAATTGCCGGTGTTGATGGTACACTTCATAAACGCATGGTCGGCACCAATGCGCAGGGCAACGTTCGAGCAAAAACCGGTACCCATAACAACGTCAGCGCCTTGAGTGGATATGTACGGACGCGCGACGGAGAACGACTTTGCTTCTCAATTATTACCAATGGTGCGGGCGTCGGAGGCTTTAAACAGCTCGAAAACGCCATTGCGGTGCAGTTAGCCGAATTTTCTTTCAAAGATGGCACAATTGCTGTACCGTCTCTGCGTTAGTGTCGAATGATTCGTCCTCGGTGCGGGAGGAACAACAGGTATATTCGTAAAATCCTTTGACTTGCAGGAGTTCACATGTGCGGAATTGTCGGCTATATCGGAACCAAACAAGCTTCAACCATTGTTGTAGAAGGCTTAAAACTTCTTGAATACAGAGGCTACGATTCAGCCGGAGTAGCTGTGATTAACGAGAATGGTCTTAGCATTACCAAGCGCAAAGGTAAGGTTGCGGACTTGGAAGAAATGCTCGACTATTCAAAGCTCAAAGGCACACTGGCCATTGGCCATACACGTTGGGCAACACACGGTGCTCCAAACGATGTCAATGCTCACCCACATACCGATCAATCCGGGAACATCGCTCTCATCCATAACGGTATTATCGAAAACTACTCGCTGATCAAGACGAAGCTCAGTGAAAGTGGATATACTTTTAAGAGCGATACGGACTCTGAAGTCTTAGCTGTACTCATTGGCATGTTCTACGAAAAAGTGCACGACCTTGAGTTGGCTGTACGAAGCGCGTTGAATGAGATCGAAGGTACTTTTGGTTTGGTTATTATTTCATCCTACGAACCGGACAAGATCATTGTCGCACGTAGAGGATCGCCCATCGTCGTGGGCATTGGAGACGGTGAATATATCGTCGCTTCAGATGCTTCTGCAATCGTTGAGCACATGCGTCGCGTCGTCTATCTCAACGACGATGAGATGGCTGTCTTACGTCGCGATGGCTATACCACCAAGACTATCAAGAATCAAAACATCAGCTCTGAGATTCACGAACTTGAATTCAACCTTGAACAGATTCAGCGCGGCAATTATCCGCACTTTATGTTGAAGGAGATTTTCGAGCAGCCGAGCACATTCAAGGATTCGATTCGAGGTCGATTGCTTCTGCAAGAAGGAAACGTTAAGCTTGGTGGTCTCAACACCGTTGCGTCGAAGCTCATCAAAGCCAAACGAATCATTTTCACCGCCTGCGGCACGTCGTGGCACTCTGCACTTGTTGGCGAGTATCTCATCGAGCAATTGGCTCGCATACCTGTTGAAGTTGAATACGCCTCTGAGTTTCGCTATAGAAATCCCGTGATTGAGCCGGATGATATCGTAATTGGTCTTTCACAATCCGGAGAAACCGCAGACACGCTTGCGGCGCTTCGCGAGGCAAAGCTTAAAGGTGCAACAACCTTGGGCTTGGTCAATGTGGTGGGCTCAACGATTGCCCGTGAAACAGATGCAGGTGTGTACTTACACGCAGGACCAGAGATTGGCGTTGCTTCAACAAAAGCGTTTACGTCTCAGCTGGCAGTATTGTCATTGTTGGCGATGTATTTGGGACGTCACCGAGGTCTTGGTATGACTGAAGGCAAGGCCCTCGCAGCCGAGCTTGCGTTGCTCCCTGAAAAGATCCAACACATCCTTGATCATGCTGATGCAGTTCAGAGCATAGTGCCGGAGTATGTGAATGCAACGAACTTTCTCTACCTCGGACGAGGCTTCAACTTCCCTGTTGCCCTCGAAGGCGCTTTGAAGCTAAAGGAAATTTCCTATATCCATGCTGAAGGCTATCCTGCAGCAGAGATGAAGCATGGTCCGATTGCACTTATTGATGAGAACATGCCCGTGGTCTTCATTGCCACACAAGATGAGATTTACGACAAAGTTGTTTCCAACATCGAAGAAGTTCGTGCTCGTGGAGGCAAGGTCTTGGCAATTGCCAGCGAAGGCGATACAATGATTCAGCGATTGGCGAACCACGTGATTTACATTCCAAATACGATGGCAGTGTTCACACCGGTGCTCGCGTCAATTCCATTGCAACTACTTGCCTACTACATTGCGGTAGAGCGTGGATGCGACGTCGACAAACCTCGCAATCTTGCCAAGAGTGTTACAGTAGAGTAGGAAGCAACCCCATCACAGAAAAAGAACGCCCGGTGTTAGATAGACATCGGGCGTTTTCATTTACTACAGCAGCTAAACAAGAGCGAATACGTTTCTACTAATCTCTATTTCGTCGAAGGAGCCGGTGCATCTTTTTCCGGATTGTTGTTCATTCCTCGGCGCATCATCAGCTTCTGAAGAACTTCCGGAAAGCGCAATTCAAACATGAGAAGCTTGGCGTATTGTTCGTGAGTGAGCATGGGTTTGAGTTGCTTCACTCTTTCCTTCTGCATAGCTGTTAGGTTCTCATAGGAACGGATCAGTTCGTCGGTCAAGGTTGTGATCTCGCTATCATTTCCCTTGCGTAGTGCTTGCTGCAACTGCTCGATCTTCCCATCCATTGCCTTCTTTGCTTCGTCGATGCGCTTTTGAGCTTCATCGTAAATACTGAGGAATTTCTGTTCTTGATCTGAGCTGAGCTTCAGCATGTCAATGAGCCGCTTTTTCTTCAGCTCCAAGATTCTGGAGCGAACTGCATCCGGATTCGGTCGCTGATCATTTTGAGAGTAGACTGACTGTGCAAGAAACAAAGTGCACACGGCAGTCAGTATTAGCGTTCCAATTCTTGTCTTAACCTGCCCCATTTTCAATCTCCAAAATCATTTGCTCTGTCTCTTGAATCTCAACACTATTCAGAAGATCGAGAGCTTCGTTTGATACCTCGTCACTGACACCATCGGAGCTCTGAGCTTGCGATGATGCTGTCACGACACTTTCTGCAAGCAAGCGGTCAAGCTGCTCAGAGTCTTTTACCATTTCGGCTGCCGTTGCAGCTTCGTCGTGGACTAAAGGCGTCGGACCAAATGCATTGTCAGAACTTGCTGCCGGATGAAAAATCTCACTTGTACTATCGGCTGCAAAAAGTCGAGCCATTTCTTCGTCAAAACTAAGGGAAGAATCAGGACGAAAGAGCGTTGTTCCAAAGTATAAGAACACGACCACACCTAAACCAAGGGCCGGTGCGAAGCGTGCAAACCAAAACGTCCACGGATGAGAGTTCGGTTTACGCATGGCATCATTAACCCGGACAGAGAGGTTTCTCGTTCTGTAGTCAATGTGATCCATGGGCTTTTGAGAACGCATGGTTGTGTGAAATCCCTGAAACTCTTGCAGATCCTTCTGCAGGTCAGGGTAGTTGACGATTGAGGATTCTAGCATACGAGACTCTTCCGGCGTCAATTGACCGAAAGCGTAGTCTGCCAGCATCGACTCAACATCTTCTCGAGTAAGTACTTTCTTATTCATCGTCCATCCTCCTGTTCGGATTCTGATCTTTCATTAAGTGGGCAAGCTTTCGCACTGCCTGAAAATAGTTGGCTTTAAGACCCCCAATACTGGTGCCTAAAAGCTCCGAAATTTCTTCGTAGCTGAGTTCATCGAAGTAGCGAAGACAGAATGTCTCGCGCTGCTTCTCCGGCAACTGTCGGAGCACTTCCTGAAATCGCTGCGAGAAGTCTTTGTCGAGTAACTGTCCTTCCGGATTCGGATCCGTGCTTACGATTTCCTGAGCTTCGTCGAAATCATTGCCATCGAGACTGAGGTGCTTGCGTTTTGAACGCATGGTATGACAGACGTTGACAGTTATGCGATAAAGCCAGGTTTGGATGCTACTGTCGCCTTTAAAGGTCTCCAGTCCTCGCAAAGCCCTTATAAACACCTCCTGCGCAGCATCGTCCGCATCATCGTACGAATTGTGAAGCTGACGAAGTGCCAGAGAGTACACAAAGCGTTGATGTTGACGCACAAATCTCGTTGCAGCTGACTCACGGTCACCCTTCACAAAATCTTCAATCAATGCGTTATCGTCTGCCGGGAGTGCCAATAGAGGTTCCATTGCTTCTTGCTCCGAATATCGGACAATTGAATAGACTGAAGCTATGAATGGAAGGTTTAAGGAGGATCCTATTAGGATTGCTGGTTTTCTTGGCTCATGCTATACTCTTCGTTCGCTGTTTCAGCGTGATACCGAAGTTCCTCCGGAATGCTCTTACGCTGCGAATATCCTTCTCGCACACCGTGATAATATTCGATGAAATCCTCATCGCTGCGCCAGCACAAAAACACCTCATTGGCGTTGATCAATGCCGGGAAATCGACCAATCCAACGCTGAAATCGTAGTCGCGATAAATACATCCAAGTTCTTCAAGTTCAAGGATATACTGGTGCAACTGATGATTCATGGAACTGTATTCTGGCAAGGAGTCGCTGATCTGACCGTAGTTAAATACCAAGCGACGAAGCTCCTGACCGGTCGACAGAATGTCTTTCACAATCGAACGCACTAAAGGAAGTGTGTTCGTGGCTGATTGAACGTCGAAAACTCTCATACGACTACGAATTTGTTGTTACTGACCGCCTATGACGTATGAATTCAATCACCGCAGGCATTATAGAAATAACGAGAATCGCGAGGATTACAAGCATGAAGTTCTTGCGCACAACCTCTTGATTTCCAAAGTAAAAGCCCAAACAAACGAAGGAGATAACCCATGCGGCACCGCCTCCGATACTATAAGAAATGAATCGACGAAAACTCATCTTACCAAGCCCCGCTACGAAAGGAGCAAATGTGCGCACCAGTGGCACAAATCGAGCAAACACGATTGTACGGCCACCATGCTTTTCATAGAAGGCGTGCGTTCGATCAAGTGCTTTTCGATTGAAGAATCGCTGTCGAGGACTATTGACAATGCGTTCTCCTAAGGTGTTGCCAACGTAGTAGTTAAGTAAGTCGCCCAAATTGGCGGCAAGCATGAGTAGCGGGATAATTATCCAAATATTCAAGCTACCCAATCCGCAGATGGAACCCACTGCGAAGAGCAATGAATCACCGGGAAGGAAGGGAGTAACCACAAGTCCGGTCTCACAAAACACGACCAAGAACAGCAAGACATACATCCAAATCCCAATGCTATCGAACATGGTTTTTAGATGCTGGTCTAAGTGCAGGAATATGTCGATCAAAGTTCTAGTATATGATGATGAACAGTCGCAATATAGGTGCATCTCTTCAGTTGATGCACAGGTAGTAATACGTAAAAAAAGAGCGGGTCCTATGCCCGCTCTGCGAGAAAACGCTGATTTGTGTGTTTTAACCTATTTCTGATCGTCTTCAAACTGCTTTTGGAGCTTTTTCAATTGTTCTTTGAGATCGTTCAATTGCTGACGAAGCTTCTCTTGATTTGCCGAATTACCCGGTGCTTTGGGTTTTGGCAGACTATGCGGCGTCGGCTCCATAGTATCGGAGTCGCCGTCTCCCTGCTCACCTTGCTGTTGTCGCTCAAGGAAAGGCTGAAGTTGTGGCATCTGGAAGTTGAAAGATCCTCCACCATTGCCGCCAAAGAACTGATTGAATCCGCCAAAAGCACCGTCGTCATCTCCTTCATTGGATGAAAAACTAAAAGCCGATCCGGTAGCATTGTCTAACCACAAATCTCTATCCGGGTAGGTAAATACTTCGTCAGGATTGAAGGTGTTTTGGTTGTCAGTTGAACTGGACCAAGAGTGCATCGTAAAGGACTGCATGCTCGGGATACGATCACGTTGCGCGTTATCGAGTGAAATGTCAGCCTTCTTCTTCTGTTGTGCCGTCTCAAGACGCTGACGTTCGCCGCTGCGTAACTCCGCTAGCTTTTGGGTCTGTGTCGTACTCAATAGACTTTTGATCTCACTCATCTTCTTCATGGCGATCTCGTTGATTTCCAAGCGAGTGAGTTGCATATCTGATTGAATGCGTTTCAGTTCTTTTTCATCAACCTTGTCCTGAACACATGCAAGAGCATAATCTTCCTTGAGTACTTCCAATTTTCGGCGCTGCGTGCGGGTGTCGTTTTGGAGTGAAGAAGCGATGGACGCTATCTCTTCACGCTGAGCTCGACTGAGTTTGAGTTCTTTGAGAACATTAGGGCGACGTCCTGCACCACGTCCATTGACATTGGATTCAATTCGATAGGCTTGAGCTGTTAGCATCGGTACAATGGTCACTAGAAGCAGGATGCTAAGGACTATTGATCGTGTTTTCATGCGTATACCTTGGGTGATAAAACCTGCACAAAAATCGTCGGTGAAGATCTTTCGTCGCAGGCACTTAACACTTTTTTTTGATGATTTAACGAAGCAATTTTTCTCAGCGAAGAGCACCAACTCAGGTGGTTGCAAGCGCTTGCTGTAATATACCAGTGGCATTCTGCAATCGCTGCAAGAGCAGCGCGCACTGCTCTGCATCAAAGTGTACACCTCCGTTGGCACTACCTGTTCCGTCGGTTGCACTAGCCAGAACGCTGGCACTTTGACGCAGGGAGTCCGCGATGTGCCCGTAAACCGGTGACGGTGCCTCTGCCGCTGGTGCTGCAGGTGTGTTCTCGTGTAATTGCAATGCAGCCTGTAACTCGCGAATGCGCTCACGAGCGTCGTCTAGTTCTGAGCGAAGCATGCCTTCAATCAAGGTTGGAGTATCGGATGGGACAGCGCGTAATTCATCGAGAGATTTGAGACGTTCTTCAGCAAGGATGAGCTGCTTTTCTGTTTCGTACATGCGTTGAATCATCTCATCCAGCTGTCCTTTGTACTCAACTGCCGAGTCATGCTGACGCTGCGAATGCTCCGTCAACGATCGCAGTTCTTCTCTGAATTGATGATTGTCGGCACGCAACTGTGCAGATTCATCGCTGAGTTTTTGATACAATTCTTCGCTCTCTTCAAGTGCTTCTTGCAATCGGCTAAGCTGTACACTACGTTCTTGAAGCGTTTGTTCGAGGTTCTGGGCTCGCGTCTGCCAGGCTTGACGATCTTCATTGACTTTATCGAGCTCCTTTTGCATGAGCTCTTGAACGCCGCTTTGTTCGCGTTCGCGACGAAGATCATCTTCGAGCGAGGCTACGCGTGCATCGCGATCACTCAGTGCTGATTGCGTGTCATTGAGTTTCTCATACAGCGCCTTCATGCTTGCACGCAACTCATCGATGGTGGCAATCTCTGCCTTCCAACTTTCAATAGTTGCAGCTTGCGATTGAATGGCACTATCCTTTGTTTCAATCTCCGATTCGAGATAGGAAATTCGCGTCAGTGTATCCGCGTCAGCTTGTTGTCGCGCGGCAAAAGAATCCCCTGCCTTGTGGATCATCATCCACAAAGTCTCTATCGCCTTTTGAATATCCTGGGACGGATGTAATAAACGGTCGGTTTCCACAAATACTCCTCGGAAGAAATTGTCTAGTTCGTAAACAGTGTACTCTGAAATGAATCGAAAGACTGCTATTCGTCAATTCAAGTGGCGTTGACTAGGATCGAAGCGACGCGTGTAATTCGGATTGAGCCGACTGCACGATGTTTCGAATAACTGAGTCAACATCCTCGTCCGTGAGAGTGCGCTCGTGCGATAAGAAGCTGAGTCGATATGCCAAACTCTTGCGACCTTCCCCAAGCGAAGGATGTTCGAAGAGATCGAACACATGAACATCGCGCAAAATAGCTCCTCCATGTCTTTTAATGAGGTCTTCAATTGCCGAAGATGCCGTCGATTTATCCACCACGAAAGCTAAGTCGCGCTCGACGCCAGGGTACAGACTGATCGCTGAGTACTTAGCCTCCGGACGCACAACAGCCTCAATCAAATCAAGATTGCACTGTAATGCATACACCGGCTGAGCACAATCATATTGTTGGTGTAGGGTCTTGCAGATGATGCCGAAAGCTCCGAGACACTGCTCGCCGGACCAGATTTCGGCTTGCTCAGGACCAAATTCAGCGCGCTGAGAAGGTCGTAAATCCGCCTGCACACCCCAATGACTGAGCAAAGCCACAACCATTCCCTTTGCATCGTAGAAATCAACGCGACGAGCCGGACCATACCATTCGGTACCTTCAGCGTTGCCGCTGAGCGCCACGCATATCTCTTCCTGCTCACTAATTCCTTCAATGAATGAATCCGCCTTTGGTGATCGATGAAATGTTTTCGCGATATCAAAGAAACGCAGATCCGTATTGCCTTGACGGATATTGAAGGACACCACTTTCATCATGGATGAGATGAGCGAGCTTCGCATAACAGAGAGCTCAACGCCGAGTGGATTGGCGAGTTCGACGCCGTCGCCTTGAATCGCGGCTTCTGACTGCGGATCGGTCTGGTTCTGTGTGACGATTTCGTTGAAACCGTTACTCGCCAGAAAATCACGCAAAGCACGACGACGTGACGATTCCGTCAAATGCACCGGCTGCTGTGAGGTCGCAAAGGATACCACCGCATCAGTAACGACGGGGATGTTATCGTAGTTGAACAGAATAGCGATCTCTTCAATACAATCGATCTCTTCGTGAATATCCACGCGGAAGCTTGGCACGACAAGCTCGAGAGTAGCATCATCATTGATGCTACATCCAAAGTCTAAGCGTCGAAAGAGTTCTGCGATTTGGTTGTCGCTGATTTCAAAGCCGAGTATAGACCGCACACGCGCCGGACGGACCCTAATGACGCGTTGCTCAACCTTGACCGGATACTCATCGACAATTCCTTTGTCAACAACTCCACCGGCCATCTCATGCATGAGTTGTGCCGCACGATTTACCGCGTAAATACAGTTCTCAATATCAACGCCGCGCTCGAAACGATACGAAGCGTCTGATGAGATTGCTTGCTTACGTGCGCTGCGACGAATTGAGGATGGATTGAAGTACGCCGATTCAATGAGAACGTTCTTTGTAGCATTGCTAATGGCGGATTGCTGTCCTCCCATTACACCTGCAATTGCCAGCGAGTGTTGCTCGTCGCAGATCATGAGCGTTTCGTTGTCGAGCGTACGCTGCTTGTCGTCGAGCGTAACAAAGCTCTCGCCCGCTTGTGCTGTACGAACGACGATTTGCTGATTGTTCACGAAGTCATAATCGAACGCATGCAGCGGATGACCGCATTCCATGAGCACGTAATTGGTAATGTCGACGATCGCGTTTCGCGGACGTAAGCCAACGGCTTCGAGACGTTGCTTCATCCACAACGGCGACTCTTGCACTTGAACGTCACGAACCACGCGAGCAGCATAGCGCGGACAGAGATCAACTCGATCGAGACGAATACGAACATCGTTAGCGCGCTCTCCTTCAATAACCTGTGCTTGTGGTTTTTTCAGCTCACAATTTTCATAGGCGGCGATAACGCGAGCAATTCCCAGATGCGACAATGCATCTGCGCGATTGGGAGTGATGCTGATCTCGTAGATCACATCGTCCAAACCAAGCGCAGCGGCAATTGGTTGTCCGATCGCAACATCCTCACCTAATACCCAAATACCTGAATGATCATCATCAAGCAACAATTCTGCTCTCGAGCAAATCATCCCATTGGATTCAATACCGCGAAGCTTGCGCGGCTCGATTGTAAATCCTCCGTTAGGAACAACGGCGCCGGGCAGTGCAAACACGACAGTTTGTCCTGCTTCCACATTTGGCGCACCGCAGACAACCGTTCGCTCAACGCTACCATCAAATACTTGGCAAACCGATAGTTTATCTGCTTTGGGATGCTTCTCTTTGCTGACAACCTTTGCCGTAACAAATCCTTTGTACTTCCCCGCTTGATCATCGAAAGCTTCCACTTCGATACCGAGCATATTCAATGCTTCGGAGATCTCAGCCGGAGAACTTTTAAAGTCGACGAATTCGCGAAGCCACTTCTCTGAAATTTTCATACTATACGATTGTTGTTGTCTACGCTTGACACTTTGTTCCTTCGCTTTTGAGCGATTCAACAAATTTAGCCAGCAGCGATTCTAGGACGAGGAAAAATGAGTAAAAGTTGATCGCGTATGACTTGACTTGGGCCGGATGGGAGTCGATGTTAGTGCATGCAGAGTGATTTATCCTGCAGAAATGAAGAAGCCAGAGTAGGGATATCTGACATTTTTTCCCTATCTTTGAATTCATACATGATCGCGGGGTAGAGCAATTGGTAGCTCGTCGGGCTCATAACCCGAAGGTTGTAGGTTCAAGTCCTGCCCCCGCTACAAGAAAAAAGTCGATTATCGCAAGATTTTCGACTTTTTTGTTTTCGAGCAAACCTTATGGAACAAGTCATAGTCTAGAGGAGTACCAATCAAGACAATTTTGCGTATGTTTCAGACGCTAATCCGATGTTCCAACAATAGGAGTTTGTTATGAAGTTTAGTCTCGTTCTTGCCCTTGTATTCTGCTTCTGCACATCAATGTGGGCAGCACAAGGTGTGCACATTAAAGTGGTGTCTCTTCAAGGTAAGACTCTTGCTCAGGGAGATCTTAGTCCTAGCTCAGCTTCTACCACCTTCTCGAATCTGCCTCCCGGTGAGGTTAAGTTTGAAGTAAGTAATGGTGCGGGCAAGACTATCGTTATTAGTGGCGACTTAGATGGTGATGGATCTTCTGATTGTGTCGTCTCTCCTCGCGATCCTGCTTCGGGTCAGGCAACTGGCAAGCGTCAGCACAAGCCTGTAACCTTTGTAAAGGAGTGGAGCAGTACTGGTAAAACGATCGCATGTGTTAGCGATGCCGATGCAAAAACAAAGTTCCAAACGGCAGTTAGCGGCGGTAAAAGCAAGGAAGATGTTTACGTGTGGAAAGTAACCTGTGCTGATGGCGCATGTACTATCGAAGTACTCAGCTATTCATGGGGCGTTTCAAATAGCAGTCGCTAAAAACTGTAAAGTCTATTAATACTGAGCGTATGTAAAGACTCATTTTCAATCCCGACTCAAGCTTTTGAGTCGGGATTTTTTTGTCTTAGTCACGCAACTCGATCATTGGATCCCACAAGTGACTCTTTAGGTCAACTCTCTCGCCGATGAAGCGAACCTCTTCCGACTCAAGCAATTCTCTCATCATAGTCGGCGTCTCGAAGTGCATCTTGCCCGATAACTCCCCCAGCCGATTGATAACGCGATGTGCCGGTATCTCATGCATCACATGTGACGCATTCATGGCCCAACCAACCATGCGTGATGAAGAGCGTGCACCGAGATAGGCAGCGATGTGACCGTAGGTTGTCACGCGTCCTCGTGGTATTTGTCGCACCACATCCCAGACTCTCTCGAAAAAGTCAGTCGTTGTGCTCGGCACTGAGTTACGTTTGGACTCTTTGACGGTAGTCCCGCTGCGCTTTGACTTGACTACTGTGGGCTTTTTCTTCATCGAGAAATGCGAAGCAAAGGTACAGGTTGCCGTACTCTGTAAAACGGGGTTGAATTAAAACGATCTTGAGAGACACATTGTCTCAATGTTATCTCAGCCGCGGACGAACCAAGCTTTTTGAATGAGTCCGTTTTGCACCTGATAGCAAGCAACGGCATGGACGACACCGGATTCCGCTAAGCCTTGCACTTCTTCTTCGTCATAAGCGAATTCTCCGCAGACGATGCGCTTAACCAATTGACAATGCAGATTGGGATGCGAGGCAAACATGGCTCCGTATTGAGTGTGCAGCTGCTCACGTCCTGCACAAAACACTTCTCCGGTGCCAAGACGCATCAACTGTACATCCTCGGCATAGCATGCAGCGAAGGCATCGATATCTCGCGAATTGTAGGCATCGAGCTGACGCTGGGCCAATTGCTCTGCTTCACTCTGCATCATCGTAAAGCCTTTGCCATATCGATAATTGCTTGGGGAATATCTTGATGACTGGTCTTCGCATCGTCCGCAGCCACGTCTAATGGCAGAGCGCCTGGTTTGTGTCCGGTGTAGTATGCTGAGTAAAATCCTGAATCACATCCTTCAAGCGAATCGCTCACCATCCAGAATGCTAACCAGCTTGCGCGCAGAATATCAGTGACTGCTGCTTTGCCACCGCGCTGAAAGTAACTCATATCAACCGAGCGAATTTCATGGTGGATGTTGCGCTTCGCGAATATCTCTTCGAGAATGACAGTAATTGTTTCAAGACTATACTCGTAACCTTCGGCAACAATGATGCGAGTATCGCGATCACGTTCGTCGATCATGGCAACGATTTGTTCGTAATCAACGTTTTCTCCCGGACGAATGATATACTCCGCACCGGTCACTATGCCGGCGTAGAATGCCAAGTACGCAGAGTCACGTCCCATGGATTGAATCAAATACACACGACGATGCGAACTGGCTGTATCGCGAATCCACTCAAGCATGTCGAGTGATTTATCTAAAGCAGAATAGAATCCGACACTCGTTCCTAAGTTGTTGCAGACGTCGTTATCGATAGATCCAGGACACGCTAAAATTCTCGTGCGTAGTCCCTCGGCTTTGATAATGTTGTTCAGTGTATTTGAAGCTTTAACACTTCCATTTCCTCCACACACAAAGAGATAGTCGATGTGTTGGTCGTGGAGATTGAGTGCGACGGTTCGCTGGAGATCTTTGTCGCGCGACAATTCCGGCACACGAACAGTACCGAGAATAGTGCCTCCGGTGTGAGAGTGTCCGGCAACGTCGCGCTTGCCCAACGGTCGATACTCGTTGTACACCAATCCCTTCCAACCATCAATAACGCCAAGCACCGTTGAGGTCGGTTGGAGATTTAAAGCGCAGCGCACGACACCACGCACAAATGCATTCATGCCCGAACAATCACCGCCACCTGTCAGAACTGCAAATTTCATTTCGCTATATTGAATTGGTAAGAGAAAACAAAAGTACGAAACCACAAACTCCTATGGAGGAGCAACTGCATCATGTCGCAAGCAATTATCCACGTTGACAAGCTTTTAAAGATCTTTCGCAGTCATCGAAAGGAAGCTGGCTTGGCTGGATCGATTCGAGCACTCGTCAAACGCGAATACAACGAGTATCGGGCAGTAGATGAGGTGAGTTTTAGCATCGAGCCCGGTGAGTGTGTAGGAATGCTTGGAGCAAATGGAGCGGGCAAAACGACCACGCTGAAGATTCTCAGCGGTTTGTTACATCCTGACTCCGGCAAGGCTACGGTGATGGGATATGTGCCGTGGGAACGTCACAATGACTTCAGACGATCGATTTCCATCGTGATGGGGCAGCGCAATCAATTGTGGTGGGACCTCCCTGCCGCTGACTCGTTTCTTCTTAACAAGCAGATATACTCGATCTCAGACGCGGATTTTAAGCAGCGACTGCATGACTTAGCAACTGCGTTAGATGTAGAACACAAGTTGCAGATTCAGCTTCGTCGTCTCTCTCTTGGCGAACGTATGAAATGCGAATTGATTGGCGCACTTCTCCACGCACCAAAAGTCGTTTTCTTAGACGAACCAACCATCGGATTGGATGTGGTTGCGCAACACGCCTTGCGTTCTTTTGTTGCTGAGTTCAACGAGAAGCACGAGACGACTATCATCCTTACGAGTCACTACATGGATGATATCAAAGCGCTATGTCAGCGAGTGATCTTAATCGACAAAGGACGCATCCTCTATGACGGCTCGCTGTCAAAGCTCGTTGAGAAATATGTCGACGATAAGGTGCTGAGCGTGAGCTTCGCCAATCAAGTCGAAGAAAATGCTTTAACAAAATTCGGTCTCGTCAAAGAATTCAATCCCGAACGCGTGGTCTTGCAAGTCGCACGTGCTGAAGTAGCCAGCGTTGCAGCAGAGTTGCTACAACAATTTCCTGTTTCGGATCTCAACATCGAGGAAATCCCTATCGAGGATGTCATCCGCACTATCTTCAATGAAGCACACGATGCCTCCCATTCATAGCGTCGACCGACGCTTATAAGATTTCGAGTTTATCGTCAGTGCTTTGGTTGAAGCGCTCAATATCCTCGACTGTGTCAATATCAATTCCTGCTGCTTCACAGTGCACGAGCAGCAATTCAGACTCGTGATTCTTTAACACAACACGTGCGCCGTGATCACCGCGCAGTGCGGCTATTTCATCAAAGTACTTTTGATTGAAAATGGCTGGCGAACCAAAACTCGAAGCGTATGCGGAGGCAGCACAGCTCGAAGAGGAATTACGATAGCTCTGCCACAGCTCAAGAAGATCGCGACATTGAACCAAGAACTGATCGCAATTCCAAAACAGTACAGTGTCGCACGCGGTTTGCGACGTTGCATGTATAGCGCATCGGAGCGAAGATGCCATCCCCTCTTCCCATTCCGTATTGACTATACTAGGCATTGTTGGAGCGATCACTTCGGCACACTGAATGTGATGCGCGCCAAGCACAACAATTGCACTCGATTCAACATCCAAGCTTGCTTGAAACTCCTGCATAGTTGTGATTGCCTGTTCGAGCAAGGTCCTGCCCTTCCATCTGATCAATTGCTTAGCACTTCCCAAACGACGTGAGCCGCCGGCAGCGAGAAGACAAATACCGAGCTTCGTAGCCTTCATGCGTGTGAGTTATTGGTGCGAGACATGGGAATCGTCATGAATCGGACTTTGTCGATGACGAAGTGATGTGGCAGGTCTATCGTGTAGAATCGCGAGCATCTCCGCAACGATACTGCTCGCTATTTGTTCAGGACTTTCAGCACCAATGTCCAGACCAGCCGGAGCAAAGAGAACTGGTGTAAGAGTCGTCGTGTCGATTTGATACTCTTGCTTCATCATCGTCAATAGCTTTTCTCGTCGAGCGGCAGGTCCAATGACCCCGATGTAGCGTAATCCTAGCGATGCCAACTGAGCCAGAATCAGACAATCGGCTCGAAGACTATGTGTCGCAAGAACGGCAAAATCTCCCGGCTGAATTGCATGCTCCGACAGTGAATATTCTGCGTTCATACGATGAAGTGTACACCCAATGTTCTTTCGCATGCGACTAAGCTTATACTCCGAACGATCGCCAATGCTGAGATCAAAGCCATTTGCATCGAGTGCATTTTGCAAAGCAACAACATCATCACCGGCGCCAAACAAATGACAACGCGGTGGGGCTTTGAGAACTTCGACCAAGCAACGGAGTTCAGTGTTTTGAACGCGCAGCATTGTGAGCCGTGTTTTGAGATCTGTCGGCGTTGCATCAAGCTCTGCTTTTAAGAAGGCTGGTACGTTCTGCGCAGATTCGTCTTGAGTAAGAGTCCATCGAAAGCCAATAGGATATTCCGGAATTTGGGATTCTACGACAACGATGTGTCGTGTAAGGCCAGCAGTAGCTCGAACGTTCCGAAGTATTTCGATTATCGGACTGTTGGCTGATTGAATTGGTTCCATCAGCACGTCAATCACGCCTTCACATCCCAGTCCAAGACCAAAGACTGCGTTGGCTTCCTCTCTGGTATCATAGCGCTGCACACAGCATTGATTCCCATGCATGATACGTTTGGAACGTTCCAGGATGTCGCCTTCCAAGCAGCCTCCACTGATCGAGCCCAACCATTCGCCATTATTCAATACGAGCATACGAGCGCCGCTTCGACGAAACGAAGAACCAGAGATGTGCACTACAGTCAGAAGCACGGCGGGAAAAGCACTTGCATCTGATGAATCAAGTGCTTGTACGATACGATCAAATTCGGTCATGGAGAACGACGAGTATTCAAGCGGGACAACAGCAACGTCACCTTGGGTGAAAAAACCGGAGTCTTAGTGCTTGATGAACGGATGTGTGTGGCGACCAGATCCGGACTGTGCTACAACCATATAACATCCATCTGCGGAATCAGGCATGACAAACTCGGCTTGGTATGATCCGTCAATGTTGACGTGATCGCTCAACTCAAGCACGGAGGCACCAAGAAGATTTCGAACGCTGATCTGCACGCTTGCATCGTGTCCGTTCTTGAACGTTCCTTTGACCGTGAAACGAGACTGACCCGGATTAGGATAAACGGAAATGGAATTGTCAGCCTGCTCATTCACCGCATGAACATCAGCCAAGAAGCTTTGTTGAATTGGCAGCGAACGGACGCGAATACCGGTTGCGTTGAAGATTGCATTGCACAAAGCCGGAGATGCTGATGGAAATCCTGCTTCTCCCATACCACGTGGACTCGAGGTACTCGGTAGAATATGCACTTCGATCTTTGGCATTTCAGACATCGTCAACCATTCGTAGTCTACAAAGGTGTTTTGCTTTACGGCCCCGCCTTCGATTGAAATGCGAGCCTTGAGTGCCGTCGACAGCGCGTCAACACACGAACCTTGGAGCTGCGCTTCAACACCGAGCGGATTGACAGCCGTGCCGCAATCCACGACAATCACTACACGCTCTACCTTGATGAAACCGGATGAATTCACGGATACTTCAACAACATGCGCGACAGACGAATAGGCGTCAGTACAAGCAATACCTCTTCCCCAACCTTTGGGTAATGGCTTTGTCCAATCTGAGCGAGTGGCAGCCTCATCGAGCACAGTTCTCAATCTTCCGGAAGGTAAAAGCGAGCGGCGGAACTCATAGGGATCTTTGGACGCAGCAAATGCCAGTTCGTCGATAAAGCACTCGTTTGCAAACACCGCGGTGCTGTTGTTTACCGAGCGCCACGCTCCGAGTGGAACAGGATTACCTGGAGAGTTTACGTTTTGCGTTGTTGGATTTACGCTGTATGGTGGATTGTAGCCCATACTACCTGGCGTCACTTTGTGCGTCCACGCTGTTACTTGACCGGATGCGTTGAGCGAGGCTTTGAGTGCATGGTAGCTAGCAGGACGATAATAGTCATTCTTCATATCGTCTTGACGTGTGTACATGAACAAGACGGGCATTGAATAGGCTTTCGAAATACGAGCAGCATAGCTGGCATATTCCGTTTGCGAACGTCGGCCAAAGCCGCCACCCATGAGAGTAGTATTGACAGTGATCTTTGATGCACTGAGTCCGGTAGCAGAAGCCACAGCAGATTGAATGCTATCTCCCGATTGAGTTGGAGCCCAAATCGTTGCACTATCTGTCTTCACATCCGCAACACAGTTCATCGGCTCCATAGTCGCATGCGCCAAATACGGCAAGTCGTAACGAGCCTCAATGGTTTTTGCAGCACTAGCATCCGGATCTGGAACTGTGCCCACTGCATTCTTCATTGCTTCTAAAATTGACGCACTGTTGAGTGTTGTGTACGATCCGCTGGTCCATGATATCACCAGAGCGTCTCTGCCTTTCAAAGCAGCATATGTATTCTCAGCAACAACCACAACTCCGGGAACACCATTGAGTCGCTCAGCCTTCAATACACCGGGGACTTTTAATGCTGCCGAAGCGTCGAGCGACCGAACGTTCGCACCATAGTTTGGCGGAAGAGCAGCCACAGCGAACTTCATACCCGGAATTCTCACGTCTAATCCATATTGAGCTGTACCGCGCACAATGTCGGGTGCATCTATATGCGGCATACCCTTACCAATAAGCTTGAACGAGCTAGCCGTTTTTTGCGGCGGGCTTGAGGGCACTGCAATGGTAGCTGCGAGATCACATAGCTCTCCGTAGGTAGCGCTACGATTCTGAGCAGTTTCAGTAGCAACACCATTGGCAGTTCGAATTGTTGATTCCGCCACGTTCCACTTCTTTGCCGCTGCACTGATCATCATTGCGCGCACAGTTGCACCGGCTCTGCGTAAAGTGGAATATGCTCCAGACGTACTTCCACTTCCTCCTGTGCTCAATGGTCCGTTGCCGTCTCCTGGTCGGGCTTGACGAACTACAATCTTTGACCAATCCGCATCCATTTCATCGGCTACGATCAAGGCGAAAGTGGTGCGTATACCCTGACCCATCTCTGACTTCGAAACGGTTACAGTCGTCGTTCCATCAGGATCGATCTTTACCCATACATTCGGCGTAAAACTCGATGGAGATGCTGTAACGGATGAGAGCAAGCTTGCACCAGGCACAGCACTTAACATCATCGCACCGCCACTGGCGGCAATGCCAAGAAGGAAGCTGCGTCGCGATGTAGATAGCGCTTCTGATGCACTGCGAGATACTTCTACTTTCATCATCTCAAATCTCCAACGAATGGTTTGAATTCACTGACTGCCCGAGGTTTTTAATTGCCAGCTGCTTTATGGATCGCTTCGCGGACTCTTTGATAGGATCCGCATCGACAGATTGAATGATCCATCGCTGCATCAATGTCATCGTCAGTTGGTTTTGGATTATCGTGAAGCAAGGAAGCCGCGTTGATGATTTGTCCCGGCTGACAGTAGCCGCACTGGGCAACATCTAACTCGATCCAAGCCTTTTGAAGCGGATGTGAATTGTCAGCGCTGAGACCTTCGATAGTCACAATCTTCGTTCCGACGAAATTCGCAACTGGTGTCTGACAAGAACGGAATGCTACATCGTCCACAAGAACCGAACAAGCTCCGCAAACACCAACACCACAACCGTACTTCGCACCGGTGAGATTTAAGACATCTCGCAATGCCCACAACAAGGGCATGTCTTCAGGTATGTCGAGTTGATGGTCTTTACCGTTGATATTGAGCGTAATCATAGCTGATCCTTTCTCAGTTCAGAACAGAGTTGTGGTCGATGCAGATTTGGTAAGCGCAATATATAAAGAGGAGGTTCAACCGGACTGCCTTTCGTCAAGCGCCGGATGTTCATCTATTTAGTCAATTCTCAGACACCCGATGCATTGTCGAAAAGGTCTCATGCAATGCCCCGCTTTTCATGATCGGCCTGCGAAGTACCGCGGGTATTTCTTCGTGATACAATTCATAGACTTTTCGCAAGTGATGGCGAAAAATCTCATCAAAGACCGTCCGAGTGCTCGCTTGATGATCGTCTCCATACCACCAGAACCAGTCGCTTCCTTCAGCCACATACAAATGTTCCATGGCCGCCTGCCATTGCTTGCGTGTTACGCGTTTGCCGTTGACCAATGCACGAGCTAAGAAGAGCTGCTCCCAAGCCTCGTTTTTCTCTTCATGACCTATCCAAATGGCAAAGTTTCCGTGTATCCATGAACCGGCAGTTATATGATCGAGATGATGGTCTTGAGGATGCTGCTCATTCATGCAAGCATCCTGGAATCGAATTGTCTTCAACTCCGGATCTTCACTCAATGCGTGATACAGGGCGCGAATAAAATGCACTCCGTTGTCATCGTAATACTCCCAGCAATTTTCCCCGTCAAGTATCACCGACACAACTGCATCTTGCAGCGATTGATCTCCACGTTCGTTTATGATCTGCTGACGAATTTGCTTTAGTCGATTGATAAAGTCACCTGCTGCATCATGTGCATTCCACCGCTGATACACGAAACCGATTGCATCGCTCAAATGGTGATCGCGGAAGAACACTGTAATTCCTTTGCGACGCTCTTTGGCGAATGTGTGTGGGAAGTAGATGTCAGTCGAACGATATGCAGTACCCTTTGTGTTTCTCAGCACGTCTTCGTCAGTTGCCGTCCAACTCAGATTGTAATCAGCCAAGAGTGAAAGGGTTTCGTCGCTCACACTCCCCTCACTACACCACATTCCTTTCGCCGATGTATTGAGATTTTCTTCGAATACTTGTTGTGCTCGAGCGACTTGCCATTCAGCGTCCGGACGAAAGGCAAACTGATGCGGAGGCAATGAGATATCGGGCAGCGCTTCTTTCGCGGCGTCGGTGTTGAGTAACAAGGGAAGAATCGGATGGTACAACGGACTCACACTCAATTCCGCACGATGACTTGCACTCAACTCCTGATGTAGCGGAATGATGTTCTTCATGATCATGCGATGGTGCATGAGCACAGTCATCTTATCCTCTTCACTGAAGTCACGTCCTTTTTCAAACAGACAGTGTATGGAAGGCTGCAGACGAGACACAGGTCCGATCCAACAGAGATTGTACCACACTTGCAAATCCAACCAATCACGAAGTTCAAAACGATGCATTGCGTTTTCGGTCATGCTGAGTGCTTCCAATTCGGCAAAACGTGCGTAGGGCTTTATCATCGTTTCACGATTGCAGCGAAAGAAGCTGGCCAGTATCTCAGTTTTGTTTTCGTCGCTCAACTCTGCAGCCTTAACTAGGCTCAATCGTTGAACGCTATCCAGGATATCGTGCAAGTAATCGTCAAGTTGCATGAGCAACGAAGGAACGATGTTATAGGTCATCGCGAGCTTTGGAAACTCGAGTTGAAGAGCCGCTAAATCGTAGTAGTCCTTGACGGCATGGAGACGCACCCAGGGCAAAACGAATTCATCGTTCACTCGGTACGAAGGTTGATGATGATGCCACAGAATGGCGACACGGAGTGCTTGCATTGAAGAGTGGTTGGTCGCTAGGGTTGAATACTGTAAGGCACGACCTTAAAGAAGTTTGGTCCTGAGACGCACATGAAATAGTCGCCTATACTCAAATCACTCAAGGGCAGTGTCTGCATAGAATCAACCGATCCGCTGAAATCGTGACGTGCTACAACAGCACCGCGCTGATCGACAATAGCTACATGCCAGTTACCATCTCGAATCAGTTTGAAGTGAGCAAGCTTTCGTCCTGGATTTGGGTAGATCACGAGTTCATTGTCTTTCGACTCGCCAGGCACATCATCCGTGATAAGCACAGACTTGGTAAGAGTCATGAGAGTATTGACGTGAGTTCCGGAATTAAAGAGCACACTCGTGAATTCATTAACGCTGTCAACCATGACGTCACAAGACTTTGAATTGACTATGACGACGCGGTGTTGAATGTCACCTGCATCCGTCTTGAACGACAACTCAAGAGGAAACCAAGTATAGACGCCAAAGGAATCAGGCTGAACTTGGTTGATGTGAAGGAAAGCTCGCCATTGACCAGCCACCTTGGTGCGAGAAGCATTTACTTCCAAAAGAGGCCAGCCTTTGCCGCGAACCCATTCCGCGAAATAGTGGTCAATACTATCACGTAGGTGTGGCGCGACGTTGCGTTTAAATGCATTTTGGAGAGAGTCAATTGTCGCGTTCGCATAGACGGAGGATGAAATGTAGTCTCGAAGAGAAGCAAAGAACACTGTATCACCTAACATGAAGCGAAGCATCGCCAGCACATTAGCTCCCTTGATGTAGATCGTTTGCGGATAATTCGATGACGGACTAGCGCGATCAAAATCATACAAAGGAAGAATTCCCTCGAATTGCCTTCCACCAGGTTTACCGACGCTTGTTAGATAAGTGGAGATCTTAGACTTGGTATCAACCAAGTAGCCCGTGTTGCCACGAACAGATCCCATCCACAAAGACTCACAGAATGTTGCGAAGCTTTCACAGAGCCATGCATCGCGGTAATCGTAGGGGGTCACAAGATCACCAAACCATTGGTGCGCCATTTCGTGAGCAACATGTTCGTTGACAGTGTCGCGAAGACTGAGCTCACCACGTCCCAGACTAATCATCGTCTGATGCTCCATTGAGCCGTTGTCGGTAATTACATACCCAATTTTCTCGAAAGGAAACGGTCCGAAATACTGTTCAAACACTGCCGACATATCCGCAACGTGCTTGAAGGTAATCTTGATATTATTCGTGTCAGTGTACTTGCCATAGACTTGGATCGGTGCCCCGGACGGACTTGCTCCAAGTCGAAAACCATAGTAAGGTCCAATCGCAAAGGTCAACAAATTCGTCGCAGTCTGTTTCTTCGTCGTCCACTCGGTCATGACAATCTGAGAACTCAAGCTATCAACTCGCGTAAGAGTTCCGTTACTCAGCACTGTGTACTTGGATGGAGCATAGCATCGCAATGAAAAAGTAGCTTTGTCGGAAGGCAGATCGTAACACGGCATCCAGTGCTGTCCGCACGATACATAGTTGTTGTGAAAGCCTACACCTAAGCTATAAATCGTCTCAGATCCATCGTGCGCCACGCCTCCCCAACTGTATCCACCAACCGGTTTTTCAGCGGTGAATTTTCCTGAGTACACAATGACCAGACGAACTGTATCACCTTGCTTGTGTGATGATAAAGCCGTGACTGCATGATGATAAGTTGCAGAAGTGCTATCGCCATTATGCACAACTTGGAGCAGCGGAAGTATTGGATTACCACTTTGATCGATGTAATAGGCAGAGTCAACAGTTAGAGATCGCAAATGAAATCGAAAACTGTCCGGAACGGCAACCCAGCGAAAACGTATTTCATTTCTGCTGAACTTCGTCGTCATAGCCGGCGCATCAAGCAGAGACAAGCTTAGCTTGTAATCCAGAACGTCGAAACTCTGAGCTATGAAAAAGGTCGGTGATGAAATGACATTCTGTGAAAGTTCTGGTGCAGGCAATGTGCGCTTAGCAAAGGTGCTACGCACAGCCGCTGAGCTAGGAACGACCGCAGTACAAACAAACAGCAGCAATGCACCAACGAACATTGACACCGAATACGATAACGGCCTCGTTACTCGTGCTTGGTAAACGTTAGTCGATAAGGAGTCTACATGAAAGTATGGTCGACGTCCTAGTATCATCGTTCAGTGCCACTCACTTCATCGTCAATATCATTGCAATCATACTCACGTCGACGTGGTTTGTTTGGTCCACTCGCCTTCTCTTCGCCATTTGCCATAGCACGAAGAGCACGTTGCTCGAGCAGTGCACGGTTCTGACGATCACGCTCACGAAGAGTTTGGTCGACTTCGGTATCGAAGAACTTACGACCATCAACATAAGTCTGTAAAACGCGGGAGAAATTCGAGAGTGGGTTACCGGTCCAAAGAACGATATCAGCCGACTTCCCAACTTCAATTGAACCAACGAGCTTATCGACGCCTAGTTGAATTGCGGGATTAATTGTGCACATCTTGAGAGCCTCAGCTTCAGTAACACCGCCATACTTGATTGCTTTAGCAGCTTCTTGATTAAGTCGACGAGCCATTTCAGCATCGTCGCTATTGACCGAGGTCACAACACCTTGTTCGCTGAGAATTCCGGTATTCTGAGGGATCGCATCATAGACTTCATACTTATAAGCCCACCAATCAGCAAACGATGAGGCAGTGGTGCCATGCTCTTTCATCTCACGAGCAACTTTGTATCCTTCGAGGATGTGCGTAAAGGTCTTCACTCTGAAATTGAAATCTTCTGCAAGTCGCATGAGCATGAGGATTTCGCTTTGCACGTAGGAGTGACAGTGGATGAATCGTTCTGAGTGTATGATCTCGAGCAGAGTCTCAAGCTGTAAGTCCTTGCGAACAGGCATACCAACACTCGATGCGTTCTTGCGTTGTTGCTCATACTCCAAAGCAGTGCGGAAACCATCACGCATGATTTCTTCAACACCCATACGGGTTTGAGGATAGCGAACTGAGAAGCGATCACCCCAATTTGATTGTTTGACATTCTCACCTAAAGCAAACTTGATGGTGCCGGCAGCTTCTTTGAACTTCAATCCGTCAGCATCGGCTCCCCAGCGGAGTTTGATGAGTTGTAATTGTCCGCCGATAGGATTTGCTGAACCGTGTAGCAAGTGCGAGGAGGTCACACCACCACTAAGCTGACGATAGATATTGATGTCGTCAGGAAATAACACATCACCAATTCGAACTTCTGCTGTAATCGCATGCGTTCCTTCATTCACACCTTGCTCGATGGCAATGTGAGAGTGTTCATCGATGATGCCTGGACTGAGGTGTTTTCCGGTGGCGTCAACTGTTATATCTGCACCTCCAAGGTTCTTTCCAACTGCTTGAATTTTACCATTGCTGATCAACACATCGGTATTTGTCAAGGTACCGGCTGAGGCGCAGGTCCAGACAGTTGCATTCTTGAAAAGAACTGACTTCTGAGCGGGAATGTCGGAAAAGCCAAATGCTGTATTCGGGTATGTCAGACTTAGCGCCTTCTCAAACTTCTTGTCAGCACCCTTGCGTGGCTTCTCAACATAGGCGCTATCGCGTTGTGCTGACCACAAGATCTCTCGTCCGTCAGCAAGAACCGCCAAACCGGAAGCGCGAACGGAATCCATCATCCCGCTGAATCGAACGACTCCATTGGTACCAAGACTATCGGCATTGACACGGAACTGTACGCGCAATCCATTTGCGGAAAAGCTTGCCATCAAATTTGTGCTGTCCTTTTTCGCATTTGCACTGGGTGTGTCCATCTTGCCTTCAACATTCAAGCGAAAAGACTTCAGAATGCTTTCCGGTTTCACTGTCCACGCACCGCGCAGATCCTGCTCCGGCGGATTACTCATGACAACTTCATCGCCACTTACAAAGACAGAACGAATGCGAGAATCTTCATCGAAGATGTCACCATCGCAGAGGATGAGATTTGCGTAATAACCTTTGCTGACCTTGCCGAGTTGACTTGCCAAACCGAGCAATTCTGCCGGTCGGGTCGTCAAGGCTTCAAGTGCAACCTTTGGATTCAGTCCACGCTGAATTGCTTTGCGAATATTCTTAAGAAAGTCTTCCTTGTTCTTGAGCTGATGCGTTGTAAATGAAAACTTGAGTCCGGCAGAATCGCACTTCATCGGATTCTCCGGTGCTGCATCCCAATGCAACAAATCATCATATGCGACATCGAGTGCCCGTTCTGCGCTGCTGACGTCGGGAACTGATGGGAAGGAAACAGGAAGAATCAATGTGGGGTGAAATGCACTGAGCGAGGACAAACGACGATACTCGTAGCCACTTCCTTCGTACACCATTTGCAGTGAAAACTCATTAGCAATGGCGTGTGCACGCATGATCGAATGCTCGTTCTCCGTTTCGAAAACGAAAGTCTTTTTTTGCGCGATGGCTTCTGACAAGGCTTCCAACGAAATGTTCGTTTCTGGTCTTGTGAGATTTTGATCGCCACGATAGGCCTCTTGAGCTTTGCCATACCAGTCGGCATCATTCAATGCTTGACGAATCAAGGCAATGCTGCCCATCATGGAACTTGGGTAGGGTGTCTTGGATGTGCCCTTGCGGAAGGACATCCATTGCATAGCATCATTAACAAGGATGTTGTCGAGGGCATCTCCCTGTCGCACAAATACTACGCATGAACTGCCTCTGAAAATTCCGTCAAGTGAGTTTGTTTGAACGACTGCAATGCCTTGACGACGAAACTCATCTACGCTCTTTTCATCGAGGGACAAATTATCTGCAGCTCGGTATTGCGGCTTTACGGCTTGATTCCAGTAACGAGCTTGACGCACTGCAGGCGTTGTCGGACTATCCCCATCATCATCAAAACCAATTGGCTTCTCGGGTCCCTTGTTCACTCCCAATCCCAAATTCGTATAGGGATCAATAAATGCAGCATAGCACCACATTCCTTTTGCATCGCGAATTGTCGCGCCAGCCGGAATTGTGACGGACGCACCGGCCGCTTCAATCTTTGAGCCGCGGATGATGATGGTAGCGTTATCAACTACTTCACCCGGTTGCGTGACCAAATGCACATGCGTAAGTGCCAAAAACGTCCGGGATTTGTCGCGCAGACCGTCGACATGTCGCGAAGGCTCTTGCGCAAACACAAGACTGCACTGAACACAAGCTACGAGTGCACAAAGAAGAGAAACGTACAGCTGCTTTTGTTTCATGGGAAGCGTTGTTAGGTTGAGTCGGGAGTATCGTAGCAAAATACAAATGCTTCGTTATTTAAATGGGTTGAGGATTCTTTTGGTTATGCACATAATGAAGAATGAGAGAATCACTAGTGGGTAGAAGCTGGAATTGAGAGCTCTCATTGCCAGTCTTGCATGTTTGTTGCGCTCTGCTTCAAGCGACCAAATGGTCTTGGCCCATGCTTGAAAAGTGTCATAGTCGGGGCTGTCAAACCTCATTTTTTGACAGATTTGCCCTTTCTCGAGCACGTAGCATTCAAATTTTCTTACTATCTTTGTGATCTATCGATGCACGTACCCCTGTTATGACAGCTCTGTTGTTATAGCCGGCGAATGTTGCTCAAAAGAAATTTGTTTCATCTTTTGGTGCGTGGTACAATGAATTATACCGGAGCAAAGGTTCGTATCTCCCGCAAACTTGGATTTGCTACAACTCCAAAGTCGCGTAAGGTAATGGACCGCAAGGGCTATCCGCCGGGCCAACACGGCAACGCTAAGAAGCGTAATAAACAATCAGACTATGGCAAACAGCTGTTTGAAAAGCAACGTCTGAGATTACAGTATAACATCCATGAGCGTCAAATGACGAATTACATGGACAAGGCATCACGTCTTGGTGGTAACGCGGGGGAAAACCTCGTGCAACTGCTCGAGTCACGTCTTGATGCTTTGGTATTCCGTGCAGGTTTGGCACGCAGCGTTTATGCTGCTCGCCAATACGTGCGCCACGGACACATTGAAGTCAATGGTAAGAAAGTTGACATCCCATCATACCAAGTTCGTCCTAACGACCTGATCCAGGTTCGTGAGAAGAGCCGTAAGATGGAGTGCTTCCTTGATGCAATCCGTACTTCAGGTCAGATCCCCTACCTCGACATTTCGAAAGCGGATCTCTCTGTTAAGTACTTGTATCTTCCTCCACGTGAAGAAGTATCAATCGTTTGCGAAGTTCCACTCGTCGTGGAATATTACTCACGATAATCCTTGCTCAAGTACAAGAGTTTTCAAACCCCGCCTCGTGCGGGGTTTTTTGTTTTTGTGAGTAACAATTTGAAATGCAAAGTCTGATGCTGTGGTATTGAATCGGCATTCTCATCATTCGTCCCAGTTTCAGACTCAAAACGTCAACCCTTCTCTTAAGGAAGGATACGCTTCTGCATTTGAGCTGAATTCTGCATTAAATCAATACTCTCAAGTCTCCTTCGTTTTTGTGGTTTGCCAACTTTGTGGATTTTGCATGCAGTAGCCCGCAGCATTATGGATAAAACACAGTTTTACAAGAAAGTGCCAGCACCGCGACAGCCCGTGTCGTGGACGAAGGTATTTCAATGGTCTGGCATCATTGCCTTCATAGCGGTGATTGCTTTGGGTTTCTACATCAAGTACGTCATCATCGACAAACTCCCGTCTCTCGAACAACTTGAGAATCCGCCGCAAGAACTGGCAACTCGCATTCTAGACTCGGAAGGAAATCTCATTGAGAATTTCTACATCAAGCGACGCATGTATGTGCCTTACGACAGTATCGCGTCGGCTTTCTTTGATGCTCTGATATCCACCGAGGACCATGAATTCTACAATCACTGGGGTGTGCATGCTGCACGAATTTTTAAGGCGAGCATCAAGAATGTGTTTGCCGGTCGTGCGAAAGAAGGCGCATCAACCATAACTCAACAGCTGGCACGGAATCTCTATTTCACTCAAGAAGCAACTATTAATAGAAAGCTTCGTGAGGCTTTTACGGCTGTGCAGATCGAGCGCACATACACCAAGCACGAAATACTCGAAATGTATGCGAACACCGTCAATTTTGGACGAGGAGCATACGGGATTCAGGTAGCTTCTCAACTCTTTTTTGCCAAGCAACCAAAGGATCTCTCAGTTCCCGAGTGTGCCTACTTTGTGGCCTTACTCAAAGCGCCGACCTCCTATGACGCGCGTGAGAATTACGACAAGGCTTTGCGACGTCGCAATACAGTTCTTGCACTCATGCGAGAAAACGGATGCTTTGATCAAAGCATGTACAGCAAGTACGCAGACGAACAATTGCGTCTTGTTGAATCCTCTCACAACTCCATAGGTACCTGCGACGCACCGCATTTCGTGGAAATGATTCGCAAGAAGCTCAGTCGAGATGAGCGACTCAAAGGCTATGATCTCTACCGTGATGGATTGACGATTTACACCACTCTCAACTCACGCATTCAACGCTATGCAAACGATGCTGTGCGTGAGCAATTGGCGACATTTCAGAAAGAGTTCGACAAAGCTTGGTCATGGAAAGGAAAACAAGATCTGCTCAATGCTATAGTCGAACGTGCCGCCAAGGATTCTCCGCTCTACATTGGTGCCGACGGTGACGCCAAAAAGAAGAGCATTCTCAACTCCTTATCACATAACGCACGCTTTATCGATTCCGTTAAACGTGTTGTTACCACTGTTCAGTGTGGTCTGACGGTGATCGAGCCGGCAACAGGAGCAATCTTGGCTATGGTGGGCGCATCACCTTTGAGCATGCAGGGAGTATCCGGGGCGAAATACTCACTCAATCATTGTACGGAAGTACGACGTCAGCCGGGTTCATCTTTTAAACCATTTGTTTATGCCAGTGCTATTGGTGAGAAGCATTTGACACCGACATCAGAAATCGAATCTGGACCCTTTAGCTACACACTGCCGAGTGGAGATGTGTGGACGCCGAAGAGCGGTCGCGATCACAGCGGTCCCATCACTCTTGCAACGGCGTTAAAATTCTCTGTCAATACTGTTGCTGCCCGACTTATCACTGAGTACACAAGTCCGGACAAAGTCATTTCAGTAGCCAAGCACATGGGAATATCCACGCCAATGGATCCCTTCCCCTCTCTAGCTCTGGGTGCACAAGAAGTCTACCCCATCGACATGACTGCTGCCTACGGTGTATTTGTAAACCAGGGTATTGCCGTGCAACCGGTTTCGATTTTGAAAATTGAGGATAGACGTGGAACCGTGCTCTACGAGAACAAAGTTCAGACAGGACTTAGTGATGCTCTCGATCCGTCTGTTTGCAGAACAATGGTAACCATCATGCGCGGCGTCGTTGACGGCGGAACAGCATCTACCATTCGGAAATTCTACAAATACGATGCTGCAGGAAAAACGGGAACCACCAATGATTATGCCGATGCATGGTTCGTAGGATATACTCCTCAGCTAGTAGCCGGTGTGTGGCTGGGATTTGACGACCATCGAGTAAAGTTCACCGGCACTTACGGTATGGGAGGCAAAGCCGCCGCGCCGATTTGGGGTCGATTGATGGCAAAAATCTACGAAGATCCGAGAACCGGTTATAGGGAGAAGCTCTTCCCTGCACGTGATTCAAGTATTGAAAGGCTGGATCCGTCGCGAATACCGGATTACATGCCTGAGGACCAACTACCTACGGATCCTCCGGAACCGGAGCAAAACACTGCGCCGGCACAACCTCATGCTCAGGCTATCATCCCTCAGGCAAAGCCGAGCAAACCTGCATTGAAGTTTCCATCTTTGAAGCGCTAAGACAGCCTCCCGCTAGTTGAGCTGCGCTAGATTCGAAGGAACAAGAGCGAAAATTATAATGAATCCGATAGTTAAAACCAGAATCAGTCGACGAGACTTTTGCGCATCTGTTTTCTTGAAACCATGCCAGATCTCAGCAAATGAGTAACAGACGACGGTAATGAGCACAAAGACAAGTGCTGTTTGCCAGACATCCCAGCGGCGATTCGAGAGATAGACCAGGCCAAAATTTGAAACTGTCCCATAGACAAGCATCAGGTGAGACACGTACATGAAGAGCGATTCCTGTCCGCAGACTGTCAGAACTTTTCCAATTCTCGTGTTCTCCAATCGGTCTTTGAGGAAGTAAAAAGCGAAAAGAGTACTTACGACGACACTGGTACGAAAAACACCGTGGCCTAGTGAATATTCCCACCAATTGTCAGTTCCGCTGTTTTCAATACCGAACTGCTTCAATCCAATACTCAAAGCCCAAGCGCACAAAGCTGCAATGAGTGCTCGAAGTGCAAATCGATTTTTATCTGCAGCTGCCAAATAGAATGATATCAACGAGATACCTCCAAAAAAGTACCCACTGAAGGGCACGAGCGGAAACTTGCTGAGTGGGTGTCCAGCTATGAGTGAAGCCGGAAACATGGGAAGATGATCATAGGAGCTCCAGTGCCAAACTTGTCCGATGAAGGAGAAGCTCAGAACCGACAATGCTAAAAACAGCCAGCGTCGAACGCGATTGTCGCGAACTATCATGGAAATCACTAAGGCTAAAATCGAGCTAAACCCAATAGTTTGAAGCACATCGCAATCATAGAAACGTTGCCATTCTTGGAAATTCGACTGAAGAGTTCGTTCCAACGAAAAAGCCGGCAAGTGAAGCCAATAAGCGAGTAGAAGGATATGGCCAAGGCGACGTAGATACAACCACAAGGACGAGCCGAAGCGCAGATACTCTTCCCCTTTTCGTTGAAAGGCGATTTCAAATCCGATACCGGCGCAAAAAATGAAGGCAACGGAGACGAATCCGTTGGAGATATTAACCATGTCGTACAGAAAGCCTTGCTTGTAGAACGACGACAAGCACACATCGACAACATGCACTTCAATCATCCAAAAAACAGCTAATCCACGTAAAAAATCAATAAAACTCAATCGTGATGAGCTTGATCGTTGCGCTTGTTCCATGAGTTCAATTCCGAAAGTAGGCTGACAATTTAACACATCGACCAGGTCGGCGGTGTAGATTTCCCCTAGCGCAGCGATTTAGCGTATTTTGCCTCTGTACATTCACATCACTTTAATGATGCTGCGCTATATCATACGAATTCTCCTCATTGTTGTTGGACTCATCCTTGTCAGCGGCTACCTCCTAGGATTTGCTCGCCGGATATTTGGCGTTTCGAACACAAAGAAGCCTAAAAAAGGTCCCTTACAAAACGATGAAATCCTATTCGACAAAGACGGCATTGAGGTCCATCGCGGTGCACCAAAAAACCTCCCCTAACATTGTAACATTTGCCCCTCTTTTGCCCTCCTTTTTGATGTGAAGTTGATGGTAAAAATTTCTTAAAAAAAAATTTGATCAGGGTGAAACAAAACCTGAAACCGCTGATTATTGTCTTTAAAGAGCAGAACGGACCCCGAGATTTTTTGTTTGTTGACAAATTTTCTTTGGCGGTCATTTTGTTTTTGGTTAACATGACTGAGTTTAGACGGGGACATCAAACAAGGATCAAATAGTAGTTTTTTATCCGATTTGAAATCACAGTTTTTTTATCTAATCCAACGTTTCTTTCATAATCTGGAGAGTGTACTATGAAGCGCTTTACTTCTGTGGTAATGCTTTGTTTACTCGCGGTATTTCTCTGCCGGCCTCAGTCTGCTATTGCAGGCAAGGATCCGAGCCTCGATGAAATTCGCGCCGCGACTTGCAGTGCTCTAAAAGGTACTGGCAACCTCGGTGTCGAATTTTATTTCACCTTCGTACCCTGTTACGAAGAGTCCGGTAACAACAAGCTGATGATCTATATCGCCAGCTCATCAAACGGTTACGCAACCGTTTCGGTTGACGGTAAAGGTTTCAGTAAAACAGTGAAGGTTATCGCAAATGATATCGTTCCTGTTGAACTCGGTCCTGGTTTCGGTCAGGCTTTCTCCAAGTCAACGAACGGTAGCATTCCACCGGAGCAAGTATATCCGCAGGCAGCTATCCACGTAAAGGCTACAGTGCCGATCGTTGTTTACGGTGTAACACGCTTCAATTACACATCTGACTCGTTCATGGCTTTGCCAGTTCAGTCACTTGGTAAGGAATACGTTGTAGCATCTATGGCCGACATGACCTGGATGTACGGTGGTTACTCTCTCCCGAGCGAAACATCTATCGTTGCAGCTTACGACAACACACGCGTTGACTTCACCTTAGGTGGTCCTAGCGTTACAGTATCCGGTGGTGGTATGAAGCCAGGTCAAACCAAGAGCTTCACCATGAACAAGGGTGATGTTTGGGTTATTGGTAACGATGCTAACTCAAAAGAAGGTGACGTTTCCGGTTCCTATATCAAGTCAACAAAGCCGGTAGGTGTTATCTCCGGTAACCAGTGCGCAAACGTTCCTACCACACTTCGCTGGTGCGACTTTATCTCTGAAATGGAATTGCCAACAAACTTGTGGGGTAAGTTCCTCCAAGTCCCTAAGTACGCTTCACGCGTTAATGGCTACTTCATGAAGGTATTTGCTAAGGAGCCAAACACAAAGGTATTCTACAATGGCAGCTACTGGAAGACCATTCAAACAGTTGGCGGTCAAGAAGGTCGCGGCTGGATCTATCAACGTGTTGATGGTTCAGGTAACAACGTTGTAAGCCTTTCTTCAGATAAGCCAATCAGCGCTACAGTATTCAATACAGGTCAAGAAGATGACGGTATATCAACTGACCCGTTCCAAATGGACGTTATGCCTATCGAGCAGTACCAAAAGAACATCATGTTCTGTACACCGGGCTCAAAGGGCGGTATCGGCTTCTCAAGAAACTTCCTTGGAGTTATCTTCCAAATCGATCCTGTAACCGGCGGTATGCCAACGGATCTTGAATTCGGTACATCAGTAAACGGTAAGATTAGCTGGCGCAAATTGAGCGCTGTGTTTGGTCCTGCCTTCTCTACCAAAGACGTTTTCGCTCAGCAAGTAAACGGTATCAAGTATGCGTTTAAAGAATGCGTACTCCCAGGTGACAATGTTTATGCAATGCGCTGTACCAAACCATTCATGTGTTACTCATATGGTGGTTCAGACTACGACTCATATGGTCACCCAACCAGCGGTGCTTTGGCAGTTGTCTCCCCAGATACAGTAGCTCCTGTCCTGACATACACACCGGACTGTGATGGTTCAGTTGGTATCAAGACAGCTGCAACAGTTCTTGATATGCCAAACGATGATAGCGTTCGTTCGAACCTGTCAACCATCGTTATGGACCCGGATTCATCCTTCAACTATACACTCGACTTTGATGCATTCGTTGCAGGTAACTCACGTGGCACCAACTGGCGTTTGACAGTTGATAATCCAGATGTTGATGCTCATGCACTTATCATCTTTACAGACCGCGCAGGCAACCAAAGCTGTGCTGAAGTAAACTACACCGCTATCAAGCTCACAATCAACCCAACAGTTGTTGATTTCGGTTTGATGAAGAAAGGTCAAGTCGCTACAAGAGACATTACCGTTAAAAATGAAGGTACCAGCAAGACAACAGTTACTCGCCTTCAATTCAAGGCTGGTGGAGCTGGCGTATTCAAGTTCGTTCCGGATCTCAACCTTCCATTCGATCTCGATGCAGGTGCTTCAAAGCAATTCACTGTTCAATACACAGCTAGCAACGATGGCGACATCGAAGACTCAATCGGCGTAGGTAGTGACTGTGTGTTCCGCTATCGTACACTCGTTAAGGGTAAGACCGGCGAACCGATCATCCGCGTAAGTGATGTTGACTTTGGTCAAGTTGTTGTTGGTACAACAGCAAACAAGACATTCACAGTTTCTAGCGAAGGTTCAGTGAAGTTGACAGTCAGCGCAAACACTCCAGTAACACCGGATGATGGCGTTTACAAGAGCAGTGATCTTAGCTCAGCTGCAATCAGCAAGGCTAACCCAATCGTTCTCGATGTGTTAAACTCAGGTAAGGAAACATCTAAGAACTTTACAATCGACTTTACACCAAACAAGGTTGGTCCGTTCAATGCAACAATCACCTTCTCAAGTGACGCAACCACGATTGACTCGATTTGCGTTATCAAGGGTGAAGGTATTGAGCCAGGCTTGCAAGTAAATACAGTTGACTTCGGTCGCTGCCGCATCAATGGTAACAAGGGCTATACCGGTCCTTACACCAAAGATGTAGGTCAAGCCGGTATCAAGGCAATCGTTCAATTGAAGAACACAGGTAATGCTCCTTTGAAGATCATCAAGGCTTCCGTAACAGGCGGCGATGCTTCAGTATTCGGCTTACCAGACCTCAACCAATTCACTGGTTTGACACTTGCTCCAAACGAAGTTGTTGAAAAGGACATCACCTATATCCCAGCTTCGCCAAAGAATGACAATGTTCAAATCACATTTGAAAACGATTCGAAGAACAGTGGTGTGTTCAATGCTAAAGGTATTGGCGTTGTTCCTCACACAACAATCGAAGACGTTGACTTTGGTACCGTTTCCCTGCTCGGTGGAACACCTCCGACACCAAAATGGCACATCAAGAATTTGACAAGCCCGGATTGGGAATTCTACGATGTTGTGAAGGTTACAGACATCGCTGAAATTGCAGACGGAACAGGTTATCAAGCAGTTGGTACAGGCGGTCCGACAGACATTGGTTTCCAAAGAATGTCATATGACAAGGCTTCCTTGGCATTGCCTATCACCCTTCAACCAGGCGAAACATCACCTGCTTACACAGCATGGTATCAGCCGAAGGATGTTGGTAACAACCAAGCACAACTCCAAACAGTTTCCGATGCTGAAACAGAGCCAATTTCACACTGGAAGGGCGCTGCTACCGGTGGTCAACTCCAAGTGAAGATCGACGTTCCGGATGCATCAATCTGCGTTGGAAGCACAATCGATATTCCGGTGACAATCACCAACACAAGCACAGTTACACTTGATGTTGCTGACGTTGTATTCCGCTGGGTAGGCACAACTCCTCCGGACGTTACTCTTCCGGCGAAGCCATCGTTGCCAATCCCACCAGGTGCAACTGTAACAACACACGTTACATTCGCTCCGAAGTCACCAAGTGGCGCAACCAAGTACACCTTGGCAGTTGATGCTACACCTGGTCCAGTAAGTGCACAAGACGACTTCACTGTAACAGGTGAATTCTATCCTTCAACACTTACACTTCCTAGCGGAACCACCTATGGTGTGTCAATCGACGGTTCGACAAACTTCTTCCACATCCCGGCTACACTTGGTCAGGACTTGAATGCCGGCAGCGTAATGGCTGTTAAGGCTACAATCTCCTACGATCCACGTGCTCTCAACGTTAAGCGTACAGCTACTGGTAGCACAAGCGCTCTCGTTACCATCAACAACACCGATGGAGCAGCTAAGGGCTGGCAAGTTGTTTCTTCAGTAATTACCCCGGTAGCTGCTGATAAGGAAACCATCGACATCATCATCAGCGGCACAACACCTCTGAACAATGGTGCGAACAAGGAACTCTTTGGCCGTGACTTCCAAATGCTCACAGCACCAACCACATGGTTGGGTGAGGTTATGTTAAGGGTACATTGGTTTGTGCTTACAACATCACCCAGGTTACAACAAGCTCAACGAACTTCATGCTCAAGACCCCAAGCCCGAACCCAGTTTCGGCTTCAGGTTCAAAGATTGAGTTCGGAGTTGGCTTCGAGTCACCAACTACAATCCAAGTCATCAACACAAACGGCGAAATTGTTAGCACCCTCATTGACGAAAACATGAAGGCTGGTAACTATAGCTTCACCTTTGTTCCGACAAACCTTTCGAGCGGTGCTTATATCGTTCGCATGACATCGGCAGGTAATACCTTCACACAACCGATCTCGATCGTGAAGTAAGGTTTATCTATCTCCCTATTGCGGGGACAGTTGCTCAGCAACTGTCCCCTTTTTTTTTGCTTGACATTTCTTAACACTTGACGGACAACATTTTTAATTTCGCATCGTTTCTATAAGAAAGTTCTGTTTAACATCATCACATTTCAAGGAGTGTATCTATGAATCGCAAACCCGCACTTATCGCTGCGTCTTTAGTAGGCATCGGCGTTATTGCTGGCGTGATCTTGGTTACTGCATTTTCAAACAACTCGCTGAGCAACATATTCGCCGCTAATCTTAGTGAAATCGGTGCGAAGAAAGCCCCAATCCAGATTGGCGAGAATGTCAAAATGTTGAACGACGCATTTGTCGCTGCCAGCAAAGCCGTGTCAGAGACCGTTGTCTCAATCAATGTCGTTACTGAAAAGAAAGCACCTAAAGGTCAGCTACAACAGTTCTTCCGTTTCTTCGGCGATCCACGTAATCAAGGTCAAGACGGAGAGGAAGAAGACGGAGAGGATATGGGAATTGAACGTGGCGCTGGAAGTGGTTCCGGCGTAATCATTACCCAAGACGGTTTCATCGTCACCAATAATCACGTCGTCGAAGACGCGAAGTCGGATGGAATCCGCGTGATCCTCAGCGACAAGCGAGAATACAAGGCAAAGCTCGTTGGTCGCGATCCTTTGACTGACCTGGCCGTGATCAAAGTCGATGCAAATTCCCTACCCGTAGCATATCTCGGTTCAACTGATGAGATTCAAGTTGGTGAATGGGTTATCGCAGTCGGCAACCCACTCGGATTGCGCTCAACTGTCACGCAAGGTATCATTAGCGCTGTCGGTCGTGGCATGCTAGGTTTGAGCAAGGATCCATCAGCAGTCGAGAACTTCATTCAAACTGATGCCGCAATCAATCCAGGCAATAGCGGCGGCGGACTCTTCACGTTGAGCGGATCATTGATCGGTATCAACTCTGCAATAGCTACACGCACAGGATACTATCAGGGTTATGGATTTGCAATTCCGGTTGACATCGTTCGCTCAGTTGCCCTCGATTTGATCAATAGCGGTAAGGTTAATCGCGCTTATCTCGGTGTGTCGATCAAGACTGTTGATGAGAAGGATTCTAAGGGTCTCGGACTTTCTAAACCTGAAGGCGTTCTGGTTCAAGATGTGCTAGCTAACTCACCGGCTAAGAAAGCCGGTATCGAGTCTGGCGATGTACTCTTGGAACTCGATGGAACTGCTCTCAATTCCTCAAACCAACTTCAATCACTGGTTGTCTTGCGCAAACCAGGTGAAAAGGTAAATCTGAAGATCTTCCGCGATGGTAAGACTTTGAACAAGACTGTAGTGCTGCAACCGAAAGAAGGCGGCGAAGTCTCGTCTAACGACGTTGGAAGCAAAGGCGATGCTCCGGATCATTCTAGCTCAGAGTCAAATCAACCGGTCAATTTGGAGCAACTTGGTTTCAGCGTGGCTCCTTTGACCGAGGAAGCAAAGAAAGAGTCTGATGTTAGTAACGGTGTACTTGTCACCAAAGTGGCTAACTACGGCGAAGCACGGAGCCAAGGATTGCAATCAAGCGCAATCATCGTCAGTGCAGACAGAAAGCCTGTCACATCAACTCAACAACTAAAGAAACTTATTGAATCAAAGAAGCCGGGTGAAGTGGTTCTCCTGAAGGTTAAGAACAAGGATCGTTCCCAAGTAGTACCTCTGGAAATTCCTGAACGGAAGAACTAAAGTTCATCCGGGCGCACATGCAAAAAGGGTTGATCAAAGAAGATCAACCCTTTCTTGTTTCTACCCTATGCGTCACGCACCTAGTAAGTGCGGTTCTTGACCAATGCTGAGATTGACTTAAACAAAGGCGATGCACTGTCGCGACAAAGCTCGAAGATGATTGATTCAGATGTGCTAATTCGAGCCCCGGCTTGTTGCATTGCTTGAAGCGCAACGACTTTATCAGTGTCAAAACGAGATCCAACGGCATCACTAACAACACACACTCTGAATCCAGCCCGCAGCAAATCGAATACGGTTTGTAGAACACAAACGTGGGTTTCGATTCCAAAAACAATGACGGATGTAAGCCCTAACTCCTTGATGCGAGTGTGAATTGCATCGTCGTCCACACAAGAGAAACAGGACTTGATTAATGGCTCGACTCTCGGCAGTGCAGCGCGAAGCTCAGCGAGGGTATGGCCAAGTCCCTTCGGATATTGCTCACTCAACACAACGGGTACCTCCAAGATGGATGCAGCCTGCAGCATTCGCATGCAGCCTTCCAGAACTCTTTCGTGGCTATTAATGTGAGGGTACAATCGCTCCTGCACGTCGATGCACAGGAATAAGGATTCGTTAGGGAGAAATCTCATCGGACTAAACTCAGTATTCGTGAAGCACTGTAATCTCCTGCTTCAAGCTTGTAATAATACACGCCATTGGCTAATGCATCAAAGGTGCTTTTCTCAAGTCGCAACACATGGTGTCCCATGTTCTGCTGCTCGTCAATCAGCGTCATGAGTTCTTTACCTGTGGATTCGAAAAGTCGTAAGCGAACGTGAGAATCACCCGGAATGTTGTAGTGAACAAAGGTATAGCTTGACACCGGATTGGGGTAGTTCTGTTCTAACTCAAAGAAAGAGGTCTTTGAAGTGTCGATGCTGTTCGTGTCCTCACTTCGTACGGACTCATATACGCCGGCACCGTGGGTTCCAATTACGACGCGACCATCGGCATCACGCACGTCGATTGACTCGACGATGACTGAACCAATGGTTGATGAAGCAGAATATTGCCACGGACTAAAAGTTGATGCAAAGACTTGACGGCAAAACAACCCGACGCTAGTTCCGGCTAGGATAAACTCTCGATCGTCAACAGGATCGCGGAAAAATCGCACGCAGCGTACAGACGGTCCCCATCCAATATCCTTCGAGTTCATCTCAAGCTCATCAGAAATATCCCGCCATTGTGTCTCTCCTGGATTCAAAACAAAGACACTCGGCGTGTTGTAATTCGATAAGCAGCATATGATGCGTCCGTCCTCGTCTTCGTCCACTGAAGCTACAAAGCCGGCTACACCAAGAGCCGGTAGCAGTTTAAACGTGGCTTTGGATTCGGAACAATCGACAACATAGACTTTTGAATCAGATGTACCGATGATCAGCGTTGCATCCATGGTCCGCGATACCGACATGCAGCTAATTGTAGAAGAAGGGCTTACAACGCTTTCGTTAGCATTCAAATCGAGCCACTTCCCTGATATATCCGAGACATTCTCATATGCTAGCCATGGTTCCGGGAACATGAACAGATGATTGGCTGCGGCTAAAACTAGCACCGTGTCTTTTGCACTTCTGCGTTGAAGCAGACGGAAAACACTCACAAAAGCAAGGTCCAGCTGCTGCAGCTTTTTAGGTCCGTTGAAATAGAAGTAGTTCATCTTCTCATCAGGACTATTGACCAGGTTGAAAGCGTACATGCTGGAATACTGGGATGAAGCGAAGATCATGCTTGCCTGAGGCATGATTTGACAGCAGGTACCATCACCGCCACCACAAAAGACCCATGGATCGTTTGCAACGGGCTTTCGTTTGATGTAATTCGAGTTGTCCTGTAAACTGGCAGCCACTAAGCGATCTGATGTGTCAAAATGATCTTGCGTGACTGAGTAGCACTGAGTGACGTTGTAGCCATTATTAAGGCTCGACCAAGAAGCTTCGCCATTGGTCAAGGGATTGGTTGTGTAAGCAATCCCGCCGTCTCCACAGGCGTACAGTGCTGATGTACCTTCAACAGGACGGCCGAAACTCAACAAGTGAATGTCTGGATGCAGTCTACCGTCCTCAACCACATATGGATATCCTCCCATATGCACTATATCATTGACGTCCATAAAGCCCGATTGTGTGCGATAAACGTCAGTCCCGGCTATGAACACTCTGTCGGCATTGGTTGGATAAACAGCCAAGCACATTGCGTAACCACCAAGGGTGTTGATCCGGGCAGAATCCAGCCACTCGCTGCAATTACGCCACGTAATGCCGCTTGACGAGATCTTACCCCTCCAGAGGAAGTGACGCGAGTCAAAACTCGTGTATTGATCGGGCTGAGAAATGGGTTGCTGGCCAAAAAGATACACAACTGAAGAGTCCGATGGAGCCAAAGCAATTACTAATCTGCGAATCGAAGCTGGAAAATCCGTAGGAGTTAGGTTGGTGCGTGTGAAGTCGTCCTTCAAACGCCATACACCGAAGTCAGCTGTTTTCTTGCCGGCGTCAGTGCTTCCACATGCATACAAGCGTATCGAAGCACTCGGAGTTGAAGCAAACTCTGTGCAAAATGACCTACTAACCGAATAAGTAGTCAGTCTTTTAAATGATTGATTTTCATATAGATACAAAGAAGAATAGCAGGCTACATAGACTCGACTTCGCTGACCTTCATTCGTGGTCACGATTCGCCAAACTCCTTGAAAGTCGGATACGAGTTTGTTTGCTTCGTCACGAAGCTCAGGACTAATTCTGGTCCAATGAAGTCCGTTATCGTCTGAGCGATACACGCCACTTCCGGTCAGGATTGTTCGTAGAAGCGAAGTCGTTCTGCGTTCTGTTGTCGACAGTATCTCGCCAGTACCGGCGTACCAAACCTTTGGATCGATTTTGTCTTGAGCAATGCAGCTGACGTGATGAATATCGGACAAATCAGATACTCTTACCCATGTGTGACCTGCATCAATCGAACGCCATAAACCTCCGCTTACTCCTCCGGCGAGAATGAGGTCTGAATTAGTGTAATCGATTGCAAATGCACGAGTTCTGCCGCCTACATTGGACGGTCCTATGTTGTGAAATTGCAGTGGTACAGCTTGTAATTGGGATCGAGTGGCTTGCTTATTGGAGACTTGAAATGAGCGAAGGAATTCACGCTCGTGTTGGGTTGCTGCTGCCGGAATATTAGCTGTTTTAGGATCTGAAAGACGAAGCACGTCCCATGCAGCGCGATCAAAAGGATTCTCCGCCTCTTTAAATTCTACGCTCTCGGGTTGCGCTCGCATCAATGCAGAGCCGAAGAAGACTAGCACGTATCCTGCTATGAGAAACGAAGAGCTTCGGAGTTTTGACAGCGTAAAAAACATAGTTCAGGGCTAAAATATCTCAAAACCGAAGTGTTCTTGCATTCTCTTTGGACACGCTAAAGTCAGTTATGCTGTCTTTACAAATCGCGCCGCAAAAAGAGTGTCCATTTTATGCGAATGAAGTCGGCATTGCAAGTCTCCATCCAAACAAAACTCCTCACCACACAGTGCGGTTGCATCTTCGTGCTTGAACTCAGGATGCTGCTGTAAAAACCAATCAACGACACCTTTTGTTTCTTCATTTTCGAAACTGGCGACGCAGTACACTAAACGTCCGCCCGGTCCAACTTGCGAGGCAGCTCGCTCCAACGCAAGCTGTTGATTGTGAACGCTCTTACGCACATCTCCAACGCTTAATTTCCAGCGCAAATGAGGGTGAGATTGGAAAAGACCTAAACCGCACACATCTGCCTCAACCACGACGAGATCTGCCTGCTTTTTATCGAGATCTTCACTCCGATCCAACACGACGCTGACATTGTCGAAGCCAAGTAATTGCAAGCGGTTGCGCATACGCGGAACCATTGACTCAAAGACCGATACAGCAGTCGTGCTCACACTATTTCTAGCGCTCGCGACAAGAGCCAAAAGGAGCATGCTTGAAGAAGCACCGAAACACAACATTGACTTTGCTTTAGGGACTTCCGCAAGCTGCGCCACTTTGAAATCAGAGGCGCTGCAGGCAAAGGCTTCACCTTTCTGGAATATCTCCATCTCAGCTACGTTAGAGAAGCCGTTGATGCGCATGAGATCCGGAACTGAAGACAATTGCTCAAATGACACTTCGTGATTCTTAAGCCATTGAGCTATTACATCCTTAGAGCTGCGCAGAGGATTAGCGCTTAGAAAGATGCTTGGTCGATCATTGTTTGCGCTCAGAATACGTTCTGCACTCTCGTCGCCGAAACGTTCACACCAGCGCTTGACAACCCAAAGTGGATGCGACAAGGTCACTGAATAGAACAACTGGATGTTCTCTTCCTTATTCGGATAGCGAATTCCCTCAACGTTCCTGAGAATGTTTTTCAGAACGCCGGTAATAATGTTAGCTGACTTATCGTCTTTGATACGACGGATGGTATTCGCGCATTCGCTCAGAGCCAAGCTCGGAGGAATTTTAGAAAGCATGAGAATCTGGTATAGCGCTACTCGCATAGCATTCTTTACCGGACTTATACACTTTGTAAACTCACCGTGGTAAAAGCCAGTGAGCACCCAATCGAGACGAGCTTGCCAGCGAAGAGTGCCATATATCAACTCGATGAGCAAAGCTCGATCGTAGGCAGTCCATTCATTGATACGCAGTTCCTGCTCTATGAGCTTGTCGATGTATGAATCACTGCTCTCCGCTCGACTCAGAATTCGGACAGCTACGCCTCGAGGACCGGTATAAAGCAAACCCGAATCAGACGAGCCGGCTGCACTATCCTGTAGGTCCGGAATTTTATCACCTTGAAATGCCATGAATCTTCGCTTTCTCTTGAAACGATGTTATCGTAGTTTTGTTGATGGAATGACATGTAGAGCCATGCGCAAAATAAGAAAGTAGCGTTTACAACTATCCGGAGCTATGCCGCTGAAAATGAAATCATTGTGCGCCGTGTTCATTCTCATTTGTAGTGCTTGTGCCTTTGCCGACGACGATGCCTCGCCATTACGTCCTGACGACTCGAATCCACAGCGCTTAGGCGCGTTTATTGGATACTCTGCGCTCTGGCAACAAGGGACATTTAGTGTGGATTGCAATTGCAATACATTTCAGGACGGAGCAGGTAGCGGCCTGCTCATTGGAGGTCTGTATGAGGCAAGCACGATCGGAAGCTTAACCTACGGTGCCCAACTTGGCTTCCACCATCGTTCGCTCGATGCACGCTACGTGTTGAACGAAGACACGACCATGCGCTCTGCTGATGGCAAGTCCGTGTTTCGCAATATTCTTATTCCCTATCGGCATACTGCTACAGTAAGCACTGACGCAATCTTTATTCAGCCCTATCTACGTTGGTTCCCTTTTGGACAGAGATTTTTCGTCCGAGTTGGAGCAGCCGCCAACATAGTTGTCTCTTCGCACAAGGAATTCCACAAGATTCTTCTGTCTAATACAGTCGTGCTCCCTAATGACGATGTGGTTCAAATCTCACTGGACAGAGCGGCTATTGAAGCCTCGGGCAAGCAGATGGTGAATGATAACGAGGTAATAGTTCAGAACGGTCCCATGTCGGACATTTCAGCTTTTCAGCTCGCCCTACAACCGGCGATAGGATATGAGCTCAAGGTAGGAAAACGTAGCTTTCTAGTGCCCGTGCTGGAGTTCAGTCTTCCATTGAGCGCCATGTCCACCGTCGACAAAGACTTCCGCGTCCCCGGTTTTCACCTTAGCGCCGAGCTCCATTTTCAATTGTAGTCGAGTATACTCTTGAGCTAAGACACTGAGCATCGTGCAATTATCTTCGTTTTTACCGGAATATTTCGTACTTTTGTAGTCGCACTTTTGCAGTACAACGCCAAGGAGAATGCATGGTAACGCACATGAATATTGTCAATCCTGTCGAAGTTAAAATGAAGGAATCCGCACGTGGCTCGCTTTATGAGTCAATCGTGGCAATGGGACTCCGCGCTCGTCAGGTTAATGACCAAATCAAGACTCAGCTTCAGGCAAAGATGGCTGACATCATCACAGACGGCGATGAAAGCGAAGGCACAAATTTCGATCAGCTCGCTGTAAGCCGTGAATTCGACATGGTACCAAAGCCAACATTTATCGCGATGCGCGAAATGTTCGACGACTCTTTGAACTACGAGATTCCTGAAGAGAAGCAGGACTAATGTTCTTGCACGAAAGACCGAGCCGTAGTGCAAACGCATTACGGCTTTTTTGTTAGACCCCACTCCTTCGCGTCTATCATGGACTTAGGATCACGAAACATCGTTCTCGGCGTGTGTGGCAGTATCGCCGCATACAAGGCTCCACTCATTGTTCGCCTTTTGGTGAAAGCCGGCGCTAATGTTCATGTCATCATGACGCCAAGCGCTCGTCAATTTGTTAGTCCGTTGGTCTTGGAAAATCTCAGTCGTAACCCGGTTGCAATTGAGATGTTCAACGAGGACATACAAGAAGGCGGCTCGTGGCATATTCATCGTGCTAGACAATGCGATCTCATGCTCGTAGCTCCTGCATCTGCACATAGCATTGCTGCGATGGCTCACGGTCTTAGCGATTCCGCCCTCAGCTGCGTTGCACTTGCTTTGAAACCAGAGACACCATTGTTTATTGCACCGGCCATGGACACCGAGATGTGGGAACATCCGGCAACCCAGGCTAATTGTCGAATCCTTGAAAAGCGCGGTGCTGTGATCATACCGCCGTCAATCGGCGAACTCGCCAGCGGCAGCATCGGCGCTGGTCGCATGCCGGAAGCTGAAGAGCTTGTTCGCTTCATTCAAGGAGAGTCTCTCGTTTCCCCGATTAGATCGGATGAGAGTCAGGCTCAGACATCCGCAGCGGAACAAAGCTCTCGTCCACTTGAGCAGACGATCAACGACGATAAGCTACGCACTGACTTTGCCCTACATGAGTTAAAGTCCAAGCTGTTTCCCGACGCACAAAACGCGGGAAGTTTGCAAGGTGCAACAGTCCTTATCAGTGCTGGTCCAACGCGAGAAGCTATCGACGACGTACGCTATCTATCAAACTATTCGTCAGGCAAGATGGGTTATGCCCTTGCAAGTGCAGCTCATGCAGCTGGCGCAAATGTGGTGCTGGTCAGCGGACCGGTTAATCTCGAGACGCCACCGGGAGTACAGCGAGTTTCTGTTGAATCTGCTCAGCAGATGCATGACGCCTGCATGCAATACAGCTCGAGCTATGATGTTGCGATAATGGCGGCAGCTGTCGCTGATTTCACGCCGGCAACACAGCATAGCGGTAAGCTCAAGAAATCTGAGATGAAGGATGGATTGCGTATCGAGTTGGTGCAGACCAAGGACATACTTGCCCAACTTGGACAGCAGAAGTCGTCTCGTCAAATACTCGTCGGCTTTGCTCTTGAATCCTCACAAGAACTCGAGTACGCCACAACAAAGCTGAATGCAAAGAACTGCGATATGATAATCACTAACTCATCTCGCAAAGGTGAGAGTGTGATTGCAAAAGATGATACTCGCGTAACTATCCTGCAACGCACTGCAGAAGGTGTTTCACAAGAAGATCTACAGCAGATGTCGAAAGAACATTGTGCCCAGATCATCATCAACCGCGTGATGCAGCGACGTAAAGACCTGATTGCATCAGGCAAGATTTAATGCGCTTCGTAGGACAGTGCATAGAATGTCGGTTAGTCCTTGATTTTTTCAGTGAACAACATACGATTGGCATAGGAACTTGATTACACTTTCACATATAAGCATACGATTTGGTGGTCATGCATTGTTTGATGACTTGACCGCGACTATTGGTCCGAAGGATCGCGTTGGTTTGGTTGGAAAAAACGGAGCTGGTAAGTCTTCCCTCCTCAAGCTCCTTGCGCGCTTGAGTCGTCCGGACGAAGGCGACATCGTCACGCCAAACGGATATCGCATTGCATACCTTCCTCAAGAAGGCATCGCCACCAGCGGTCAAACTGTCTATGATGAAATAGCTCATCATGCCTTTTCAAAGCAGATCGAACTAGATAAACGTATTCACGCGTTAAGTGACGAGATCTCGAGTCGTGAGGATTATGAAAGCGATGCTTACCTCGACTTGCTACACGAATTGAGCGATTCGAACGACGCATTTCTGCATTTGGGTGGGGCGACGATGAAGGCGGAGATTGAGACCGTGACCAGTGGTCTCGGCTTTTCGCCCGACGACAGTAATCGCATGTGCGAAGAGTTCAGCGGTGGATGGCAAATGCGTATTGAGCTTGCAAAGATTCTCTTGTCAAAACCTGATTGCATCTTGCTTGACGAGCCGACAAATCACCTTGACATCGAGTCGATTCAGTGGCTTGAGAACTTTCTCAAGAACTATGAAGGCTCAGTAGTTCTGGTGTCGCACGATCGCGCATTCCTCGATACGGTCACCAATCGAACCATGGAAATCTCTTTGGGAAAGATTGAAGATTACAACGCCTCGTACAGTCGTTATGTTGAGATGCGCGTTGAACGCCGATCCTTGCTCGAGTCCGCGTACGCCAATCAGCAACGTGAAATCGCTCAACAAGAACGCTTCATCGAGAGATTTCGCTCAAAAGCCTCACTGGCAACGCGCGTACAATCTCGTATTAAATTGCTCGACAAAGTTGAGCGCATTGAACTTGAAGATGAAGATACCGCAGCTATAAACTTCCGCTTCCCGGCTGCTCCGCGTAGTGGTCGAGTGGCGGTCGAGACCAAATCGCTGACCAAAGCTTACGGCTCTAAAGTTGTTTTGAACTCCATTGACTTTGCTCTCGAGCGTGGCGATCGCGTCGCTTTTGTGGGTAAGAATGGTATGGGAAAAACGACCCTTTCCAGAATCATCGCTTCCAAAGATGAATACGAAGGCGAACTGGTTATTGGACACAATGTGCAGATCGGATATTTCGAGCAGCACCAGGCTGAGTCATTGGCGAGTGATGCAACAGCCTTCGATATCATCGATCAAGCTGCTACGGGTGAAATGAGGACTAAAGTGCGCAGTCTGCTTGGTGCCTTCCTTTTCAGCGGTGACTCCGTGTACAAAAAGGTACGGGTACTCTCCGGTGGCGAGAAATCCCGTCTAGCACTTGCAAAACTTCTGCTCGAACCTTCTAACCTTCTCATTCTTGACGAGCCGACTAATCACTTGGATATGAGAAGCAAGGATGTGTTGAAGCAAGCTTTGCTTGACTATGAGGGATCGCTAATTGTGGTTTCTCACGATCGAGAATTTCTTCAAGGATTGACAACCAAAGTTGTAGAGTTCAAAGGCGGCGGTATACGCGAATTCAGCGGCGACATTTACGAGTACTTGAAGGCACGTCAGATGGAGAGTCTGCGTGAACTTGAAGCACGGGAATCTGCCAAGCAACAGAATTCTCAAAGTCAGTCTCGCAACCAAGTCGATCGTCAGCAACGCAAAGACCGCGACAAAGAACGTCGTCGCCTGCAGCGTCGCGTTGAAGACGCAGAGAAGAATATCGCCGATCTCGAAAAGCAAATCGCACAGTTCGATGAAAAGCTCAAAGATCCTGGCTTCTATGCATCGGCTGAATCATCAAAGACACTCGCTGCCTATCACAAATGCCAAGAGAAACTCGAAGCTATGATGCAAGAATGGTCTGCGGCTACGGATGATCTACAAGCTTTTGGCGCAGACGACTAAGACACTCATATACCGTGAGAGTGCGGGATCACGCGAGGCTGCAGCGACCTCAACGTACAACTTGTGCTAGGTCAAATATTAGGTCAATTCAACCACGACCGGACAATGATCTGAACCCAAAACATGTGGCAAGATCTCCGCATGTTTGAGACGCGGCTTTAAGTCGTCGGAGATTAGATGGTAATCAATTCTCCAGCCTATGTTTTTCTCACGTGCTCCTGCTCGTTGACTCCACCATGAATAATGTCCGCCTTCGGGTTGATACTCTCTGAATGTATCCACGTAGCCCGTCATGATAATCTCATCGAACTTCTCACGTTCTAGATCCAGAAATCCGGATGTCTCGCGATTCTGTTTTGGTCGAGCCAGGTCAATTTCGCGATGTGCAGTGTTGTAGTCACCGCTAATAATCAATTTGCGACCTTGAGCACGCAAGCTCTTTGCATAGTTAAAAATTGCATCGTAGAAATCCATCTTGTAATGCAATCGCGCAAGCTTTGCAGCATCGCCATCCGCTTCCTTCTCGCTGTAGCCCTTGGGAAAGTACACGCTCATGATGATGAAGTCGCCGAAATCAGCTTGAAGCACACGACCTTCCACGTCAAACTTCTCAACGCCAAATCCGCTTGTCACTGACAGCGGTTTCTCTTTGCTGTAAATGGCAACGCCGCTATATCCCTTTTTGAGCTGGTGCGGGTAGTACGAAGCATAATAACCAAGAGGCTGACGCTTGTCTTCTTCGATTTGGGATTCATCGGCGCGTACTTCCTGCAGACATAAAATGTCAGGACTATCGCCACTCAGATAATCCATAAAACCCTTCTTATGCACGGCTCTGATGCCGTTAACGTTCCAAGAAACTATTCTCATTTGCTTTCCTTTGTTGCTTTTGGAAGTGGAATACTATTCATACGGGCTAGAATAAAGCCCTTGCGTTTTACGATATAGGGAGTTGGCTTTGCAGCCGACCAGCGTCTTGGATTTGGAACAATTGACGCGAGCAATGCAGCTTCGCCGGCAGTGAGATTCTTTGCGGACTTCTTGAAGTAAAATTGCGATGCAGCTTCGACGCCATAAATGCCGTCGCCCCATTCAATCACGTTTGCATAGACTTCAAGAATTCGCTTCTTGCCCCACACCGCCTCAATAAGCACTGTGAAGTACGCCTCGAGTCCTTTGCGTATATAGTTTCTCCCATGCCACAGAAACACATTCTTAGCAGTCTGCATCGATATAGTACTCGCACCGTAGAGCTTCTTGCCTTTTGCCTTCTCGTTTCGTTCACGCGCTCTGTCGATGGCTTTCCAATCGAAACCATTATGCTTCAGAAATCCACCGTCTTCCCCGGCCATAAGCGCTTTGAACACTGCAGGATTGATTTCCTCGTAGTCTTTCCACTGCTTGTTGATCCCAACTGAACGTCCTTCAAACCATCCTTCAAACACCCGTAGCACCATCAAAGGCGTGAAGGGTGGTCGTACAACTGCATAAACTCCAACAAGTACCGCGCTTCCGATGACAAAACCAAGAACGAGTCGGATGAACCATTTTAAGATTTTTTTCCACATATCCTTAGATTTTACAGTTTTCGCGGCGTCACGTTTAATATTTCAGCTAAATTGCAACTATATCCTTCAATATTTCAGCTCTTAAAAGCAATTGTACTAGATGAAAGATACAGATCGTGTTATTTGTCGGCTTCTGGAGCAAAACGCAAGGATATCCTTCAGTGAAATCGCCGACACCGTTGGCCTTTCCGTTACCTCAGTAAGCGAGCATATCAAGAAGCTGGAAGAATCCGGCACCATTCAAGGTTACTTCACCAAGATCAATCCCGCAGCACTAGACTTAGACATTACGGTCTTTGTCTTTGTTCGAGTTGAAAGCAGTACACACTATCCAACGTTTATCGCACAATGCCGAAAGACGACGGAGATACTTGAATGTCATGCTCTCACCGGTGATGCCTCCCACTTGCTCAAGATTCGCGTACAGAACACAGCCGCACTTGAAAAGCTGCTTTCGCGCATTCAGCAATGGCCGGGAGTCCAGCGCACTCTGACAAATTTAGTCCTTTCAACACAATTCGAGAGCTTCGCTCTCCTTCAATAGAAACTAGACAGGATGTTCAACCAACACACATCATCATGAACTCTCAAAATTCTCACGCCGTCATGAACGCCGTGAAAAGCTGGCGTGCTAACGGTAAACAGACAAACATTGGCGATCTGCATGATCTTTTTGCTGCAGACGTTTTCACGCTTGAAGAAATGCGCAAGCGCATTTCAAAACCGATTTTCAAGTCGTTGCAGGCAACCATAGAGCGCGGACAACTCCTCGATCCGGCTGTTGCTGACACCGTTGCGCTCGCAATGAAAGAGTGGGCAACGGAGAATGGTGCGACGCACTATACTCACTGGTTTCAACCACTGACCGGTGGCACTGCCGAAAAGCACGAGAGCTTCGTCACGCCGAGTCCGGACGGACACGCCATCGCTGAATTCTCCGGCAAAGAGCTTATTCAAGGCGAGCCGGATGCATCTTCATTTCCAAGCGGCGGTTTGCGTGCGACATTTGAAGCTCGAGGCTACACAGCTTGGGATCCAACTTCGCCGGCTTTTCTCATTCGTCACAGTAACGGCGCGACCCTCTGCATCCCGACAGCTTTCGCTTCATGGACCGGTGAAGCACTCGATTTGAAGATTCCCCTACTTCGCTCCAATGATGCACTTCACAAGCAAGTTGTTCGCGCGTTGTCGCTCTTCAACGTCAACAACGTTCAGCGTGCCTATGCCACCTTGGGTTGCGAGCAAGAGTACTTCTTGGTAGACGATGAGTTCTATTATCGTCGTCCGGATTTGTATCAAAGCGGCCGGACTTTGTTTGGCGCTAAGCCTCCTCGCGGACAGGAACTCGAGGACCATTATTTCGGTTCTATTCCTGAGCGTGTGTTGTCGTATATGACAGACGTCGAAGGACAGCTCTACCGTCTTGGTGTACCGATCAAGACCCGTCACAATGAAGTTGCGCCGGCACAATATGAAATCGCACCAATCTTCGAAAACGCCAACGTCGCTGCCGACCACCAGCAGCTCGTGATGCAAGTGTTGCGAAACACTGCTCGCAAATACGGTCTAGTGTGCTTGATGCACGAAAAACCCTTTGCCGGAGTTAATGGTAGCGGCAAGCACTTGAACTGGTCGATCTCCACGGATACTGGAATGAACCTGCTCGAGCCGGGCCAAACTCCGCATGAAAACATGATCTTCTTGTTCTTCTGCGCAGCGGTTATCAAAGCTGTTCACAGACATCAGGACTTGCTGCGTATCAGCGTTGCAACGGCTGCAAACGATCATCGTCTGGGCGCAAACGAAGCTCCGCCGGCTATCATTTCTATCTTCTTAGGAGATCAGCTCACCGAAGTATTTACTCAGCTTCAAAAAGGTAATGTCAAGAAAGCAAAAGATGGTGGTGCGCTGCTTCTTGGAACTAATGTGTTGCCGCGTATCCCTCGTCATGCCGGAGATCGTAACCGTACTTCCCCATTTGCTTTTACCGGTAACAAGTTTGAATTCCGCGCAGTCGGTTCATCACAAAGTGTAACCTTCCCTGCAACCGTATTAAACACGATTGCTGCAGAAGCAATTGACGAGTTGGCAACCAACTTGGAGAAAATGCTGAAGTCGAAGAAGAAGCTGAATGATGCCGTTCATGCCGTTATTCGTGAAGTGATGAATGACTGCTCACAGATCATCTTCAACGAAGACGGATATTCTGATGATTGGCAACGCGAAGCCGCAAAGCGTGGCTTGTTGAATCTCAAGACGACCTTGGATGCAGTTCGTGGTTTCCTCAGCAAGAAGAATCGAGATCTCTTCCGTCGTTACGGCGTTTTGAGCGAACGTGAACTCGCAGCTCGCGAGGAAATCGTGCACGACCAATACTTCAAGACGATCAACATTGAAGCGGAAACGACAGAGCGTATTGCTCGTACGCAACTGCTTCCGGCTTGCTTGGAGTACTTGCACAATCTGACCCAATCCGCCGGCGAGTTGTCTGACCTTGGTCTTCAGTCCAAGGCGGTTGCTAACTCACTCAAAGAACTCATTGATCTAAGTGATCGTTTGAGCGACACAATCGAACAACTTCGCAAAATGAACATGGATGCGGGAGGACACACCGTTCACGACAAATCACATCACATGTACAACAACGTCATTCCAGCCATGAATGCTGTGCGCGCTGTGTGTGATAAACTCGAACGGCTCATTCCGGAAAAATTGTGGAGTCTGCCGAACTATCGCGAAATGTTGTGGATTAAGTAAAGGCTGTTTTGCCTGATATTCGTAGTCTGTATTTAGGTCAAAGAAATCACAATTACTGCTTGTATGTCTTCTACACATCGAATTAAACGTGCTCTCTTGTCGGTATCGGATAAGACGGGAATTAGCGAACTAGCAACTCGACTTCATGAAATGGGAATTGAACTCATTTCGACCGGCGGAACTGCCGCTCTCTTGCGGTCTCAGAACATTCCGGTAAAGGCTGTATCAGAGCTGACTGGTTTCCCCGAAATCATGGATGGAAGAGTCAAGACTCTGCATCCGGCTATTCACGGAGGATTGCTCGGAATTCTCGATCAACCTGAGCACGTTGAACAGATGAAGAAGCATGCGATCGAATCGATAGATTTACTCATCATTAATCTCTATCCTTTCGAGCAGACTTTGAATCGCGAAGGATCAACAGATGAGGAGATCATTGAGAACATCGACATCGGCGGTCCGGCTATGATTAGAGCAGCAGCCAAGAACTATCCTTGGACGGTTGTTGTGGTAAACCCGGAGCGTTATGAGGATGTACTTGGTTCCTTGTCACATAACAACATGACTGTATCTGATACAATGCGACGTCAACTTGCCGGCGAAGCTTACGCTCATACTGCACACTACGACTCAATGATTGCCGGATACTTCCGTAAAGAGCAAAGTGCTTTTCCGGACTTGATCAGTCTGTCGGCGCGCAAGGATTTCGAACTTCGATACGGCGAGAATCCTCATCAAAAAGCTGCCGTTTACGGATCATTCTCTGAGTGCTTCCATCACGTGCACGGCAAGGAGCTTTCTTATAACAACATCGTCGATATTGATGCAGCACAACAGTTGGTCATGGAATTCCACGAGCCAACTGTTGCGATCATCAAACACACTAATCCATGTGGTGTGGGTAGTGCCGATACGATTTCGCAAGCATGGGAAAAGGCATTTTCTACAGACACAGTTTCGCCTTACGGTGGAATCGTGGCGGTTAATCGTGAAGTTGACTTTGAATTTGCAAGTCTTGTGCATGCGATTTTTACTGAGGTAATCATTGCACCATCGTTCAGTGAAGAAGCGGTTGAACTATTGAAGAAGAAGAAAGATCGTCGATTGATTCGCGCCGATTATGAAAAGCTTCGCAGACTTAATACAGCGGTAGTGAAATCGGTTAGCGGTGGATTTTTGGTTCAAAGTCCTGATAATCAATTGCTCGATAAAGATGCCATGCACGTTGTTACCGAACGTGAACCACGCGACACAGAACTTGCATCCATGATGTATGCGTGGAAAGTCGCAAAGCACGTGAAGTCAAACGCCATCGTGTACGCTGCTGCAGATCGAACTCTCGCGATTGGTGCAGGCCAGATGTCGCGTGTTGACTCAGCTCGCATCGCTGTCTTCAGAGCACGTCAGTTCGGCATCGATCTTAATGGTTGTGCTGTTGCAAGCGATGCTTTCTTCCCATTTGCTGATGGTCTCTTGCAATGTGTTGAAGCCGGAGCAACCGCAGTGATACAACCGGGCGGCTCAGTACGCGACGAGGAAGTTATCACTGCTGCAAATGAGCATAATATTTCAATGATCTTTAGCGGAATGCGACACTTTCGTCACTAAAGCAATTCATCCATGGTATAGTACAAACGGATCGTCACTTGACGATCCGTTTTTGTTTCTCGGTAGCTCTAAGTGCATTAACAGCTACTCATGCTGCATATGCAAACTCTCATAGTTTTCTCATTGATCACAACACCACAGCTTTCTATGTTTCTCAAGTACATGAACGACATGTGAACGGCGCTCAATCGCGAGCCGCAGAATCGGTCATCAGACCATGAAGGAATCACAGCGTGGGAATCAAGAAATCTTTGTTCAGTTGTGCATACAAAGTAGCGCCTCGTTTTTTACTGTGGCTGCTTGCGCTTGCCATTCTGACATTAGAGGTGCAAGCTCAGCGAGATACTTTGGGTCGAAGCACAGGGAATGGCGCAGATTCAGTTACCCTTTCGGTCATTTCATCGAACAATAAAAGTCTCGATGTACGTGCAGCCTTCTATCCGTATGCATTCAAGCCATCTGACTCTTGTGCGAAAAGCTTCCGAAAGATGTTGAGCACATACATGCGCATTGACTCGCTGAGTGAACTCGCATTGTTCGACAAGTTGTTGGTTTGGAGTCATACTCGTTTTGCTCACGATCCTTTGAATTCTCCTCCCACGACGGTTGCGACAATGGACTTGTTGGAGAGAGCCAAAAAGGGAGAAAAGTTCACCTGCGTAGAGTATTCCCGAGTGTTGTGCGATGCACTAATTAGTCTGGGTTACTATGCGCGCATTGTAGGCTTGAGCAGGCGCAACATTAGCAGTCCAACTCTCGGTGCGCGTCACGTGGCAGTAGAAGTGTGGTCGTGCTCAAACAATCGATGGGTCTATCTAGATCCGCAGTTTGGTATGCGTGTGCAGCGAAACAACGAAGCACTAAATACGAACCAAGTTCAACAGGCTTTGCGTTTGAAAGATTCAAGCATAACGATTATTTGTCCTGATCTGCACAGTGCTAATGATGCTCGTCCACTCACAGAGAGAATCGAACAATTCAAGAACTTCATATCAGTCCATAGCGCGTTCTTGGATATTCCCTATTCAATGTCGTCGACCGTTGGGATGATGATGCTTGTTCCTGACGATCGAAACGAACCGCTCCTGTTTCAAGGTGAACCCTTGAGTAACATCGAATACACGAAGGATGTTCAACAACTGTATGCAGAAATGGGATCGGTGCACTTGGTACTTCAATACGACTACCGATCCAATTCACCCTCAAAGCCACTTGGTAATCCACGCTATACGATGAGGGCGGAAACGAGTTTTCCATGGACGAAGTCGTTTGAGGTTCGCTTTGACAATGGACTATGGAACTCACTTCATTCTAATACTGTTCAATGGGCGATTCATCCGGGTATAAATGAAATCAGTGTTCGCGCTCTCACCTCGTCAGGTAGCAGCACCAAAGAAACCACGATGAAAGTGTACTACGGTGAACGTTCGGAAGCACGGGCAATCCGTGTAAAGGAGCGTGCGCAAAAGACGCCAGGTTCGGTTAGCCAAATGCCTCGTCCTATTATGCCAGCAACACCTACCCCTTAGCTGAGCCTAGGCACTAGTCGATTTAGCTGAGCCAAGGCGCTAGTCAATATTGACGACGATCTTTCCGAATTGTCCCGATTCACGGATACGCGCAAATGCATCGCGCGCTTGTTCGAGCGCGAAGACGCTATCTACTTGAGGGACAATTGCATGAGTTGATACGAGTTCCAGCATGGCTTTGAAATCCTCAGCAGTTCCCATCGTTGAGCCGATCATCCGCAGCTGCTTCCAGAAGATGCGACGAATTTCAAAGTTTGCGACTGCACCGAGTGTCGCACCATAGCTAACAAAACAACCACCGGGAACAAGAGCTTGTAAGAGTGGATTAACGAGTTCGCCTCCTATGCTATCAAACACATACTCAAGATCTGGCACTTCTTTCTGAAGTTGCTTAAGCCAGGTAGCATCCGAAGTACAAACGCCACCAAGCGCTCCAAGTCTTGTTGCTTGAACTATCTTTTGTTCTTGGGTGCTACTTACAAAGACTCGTGCTCCGAGGGCTTTGGCAAACTGGAGTATGAACAACGCAACACCTCCACCAATTCCCGTTACAAGGACAGCTTTGTTCGGCTGCATCGCCGCTTGAACCGCAACAGCACGATAAGCGGTAACTCCTGCCACAGGAAGCGACGCTGATTGCTTATAGTCTAAATGATGAGGCTTAGCATGAACATGTGTTGCGTCGATCGTCACATATTCAGCTAGCGTGCCTTGTGATGGCATCCCCAGAATAGCGAACTTCGTCGATTGGGCACGAGGATCAGTTCCCCAATTGAAACTAGGATCGAGCACAACGTCTTTGCCTATCCATGAAGAATCAACACCTTCACCAACTTGCTCTACTACACCGGCTCCATCAGAACCAAGCACTGTCGGATAGACAATGCCGGCGTATTTGCCTTGGCAAATCCATTCATCGCGACGATTAAGTGCCGCAGCTTTTATGCGCACAAGCATTTGACCTGCTTGAACAATCGGACGTGGGATCTCACGTACTTCGATCTTTTCATCTTTGCCAGCTAAGACCAGCGCTTTCATCATTTCCACGATCTATACCTCCAAAAAAAAGAGCGATACCTTTATGGTTCGCTCTTCAATTTACTAAGACTACTCATTCATACTGTAGATACAACGATGCTCGACATTTAGTCCGAGCACTTCGTTTTGCAAGCCTATTGCTGTCTCTTGATTGTTGACTTAATATCAATCGATGTCGGAATTTCCATTCCATCACCAATCGTGATGCGCTGATCGATTTGCGTATGATTTGTCATGACGACAGGCATGCCGTTGGCAACTTCGAAAATATACACGCCATTAACCACGCCGTCACCGTCCATGTTCAGTTCCTGACCCATTTGACGGAGTGTACCGCTAATGACGAATTTCTCTGATTTCAAACGAACCTTACCGCACTTCTTACCGAGTGTGTCAAGAAAGGAATCAAAGGTATAGCGCAAGCTGATCGAGGTGATAACTTTTCCCATACCTTGATCTGCTGTGTCTACTGTCGCTACAGTCCATTCATCACCTTTGACAAGTGGCTTGTCCGGAAAGGTCATAAACAAGCCTCTGAGCGGACTACGATTACCTACCAACTGACGCATGATCATTTGTTCTCCACCTGCACCAGGATTGGCCGATGCAGCTTTGGATTCACGACGCAAGACTTTGCCATTGAGACTTGTCACAACAGTTTCTGACGCTCCGTCAAGATCATTCTTCTTGACAGTGGTATCAGGAATTCCAAAGAAGTTCATGCCTTTGACACCTAGTGTTGCGTCTTTCAATGCAATGCCAAAAACAACAGAGTCGGCGTTTTGCTTTGTGACGCTGACAATACCAGTCATGTCGGCATTGAGATTGGAAACGTTTTCGTTGCCCATCATCGTCGTTGTGTTCACGTTCTCAGTCGTGACCTTATAGGTAAACTTATCTCCATTGCGCAAATGCAACTTTTGAGCGGCGTCAGCAGCATGAGCAGAAAAGCTGAGGATGGTGCTTGCAAGCGCAACGCAAAGGATGCGCGACAAAGTCAATGTTTTCATACGATTATTCAGAATTGATACATGTTCGTTTCGCTGATCTACGCTTCAACTAGTTATGCGTTGATATCAGGCTCAAGCATCTAACGAGAGTTTAGCTCGTTTCGTTGCACGTTGACGTTCAGTGGTGTTGAGTATTTTCTTTCTGATGCGAAGTGACACCGGAGTTACTTCCAACAACTCGTCGTCTTCGATAAACTCGATAAACTGTTCAAGACTCATTTGACGTGGCGGAGCGAGACGAATGATACCGTCTGATCCACTCGCGCGCATATTTGTCAAATGCTTTGCTTTCGAAACATTTACCGGCAAATCTGATTCCTTGGCATTCTCACCCACAATCATTCCTTCGTACACAGGAGTTCCTGCTTCGATGAACAGTACTCCACGCTCTTGCGCGTTCTCAAGTGAGTAGGCTGTTGCCACACCGTTCTCCATGGAAACCAACGTACCACGTAAGCGAGTGCTAACATCACCCTTGAATGGTTGATATCCGATGAAGTTGTGGTGCAAGAGACCATCACCACGGGTAAGGGTCATGAAGTCTGTACGGAAACCGATAAGACCACGAGCTGGAATAATAAACTCAGCACGCATTCCGGTTCCGGCAGGACTCATATTGGTCATTTCTGCGCGCCGACGTCCCAAGTTCTCAATGACGCTTCCAACGCTTGATTCTGAGCAATCAACCACAACGTGTTCGAATGGCTCGAGAAGTTGACCTTCTTCGTCGCGCTTCATCAACACTTCAGGCTTTGATACCGCGAATTCAAATCCTTCACGTCGCATCGTCTCGATGAGAATTGCCATCTGCAACTCACCACGACCTGACACTTTAAACACATCAGGCTGATCTGTGTCTTCAACGCGCATCGATACGTTGGTACGAAGCTCGCGATACAAGCGCTCACGCAGTTTTGGCGTGGTAACGTGCTTACCTTCTTTGCCGGCGAATGGCGAGGTATTCACCATGAAGTACATGGCGATTGTTGGTTCGTCGATTTCGATATAGGTCAAACGCTCCGGCGCGTCAGGACTAGCGATGGTATCACCAATCTTCACTGTTTCAAAACCGGAAAGACAGATGATCTCACCGGCTTCAGCCGATTCAACTTCAGCGCGGTTGAGTCCTTCGTATGCAAACATCTTGGTGATCTTGTTTTGCGTCGCAGATCCATCTTGCGAGAGCAAAGTAACTGCATCGCCAACTTTGACGCGACCGCGGTGAATACGACCTACTGCAATACGACCGATGTAGTCGCTCCAGTCCAAAGCTGCGATAACCATTTGGAATGGTTCATCCGGAGCATATGGAGGTCCGGGAATTGTTTCCACGACAGTATCAAACAGCGGCGCTAAATCAGTGTTCGTGTCGGCAAGCGAGCGCTTTGCCACTCCGTGCTTTCCGATAGCATAGATAACCGGGAAGTCCAATGCTTCGTAGTCTGCACCGAGCGCCAAGAACAACTCCATGATTTCATTGAGAACTTCTTCCGGACGAGCATCGGAGCGATCGATCTTGTTGACGATTACGATTGGCGTGAGCTTCATTTCGAAAGCTTTGCGCAGCACGAATTTTGTTTGTGGTAAAGGACCTTCAGCAGCATCCACGAGAAGCACTACACCGTCAACCATGGATAGTACACGTTCTACCTCACCTCCGAAGTCCGAGTGACCCGGTGTATCTACAATGTTGATCTTTACATCATCCCAACGCACGGCGGTGTTCTTCGCCATGATGGTAATTCCCTTTTCGCGCTCGAGGTCGTTCGAGTCCATGACTCGCTCGGCAACGACCTGGTTATCCCGAAAGGTTCCTGCCTGACGAAGCATGTGATCAACTAATGTTGTCTTTCCGTGGTCAACGTGTGCAATGATTGCAATATTTCTAAGGTTTGATCTGGTCATAAACGTATTGTGCCTCCGCGTTCATTCGCGGTTTCTAGCTATGTATAATGAGGCTGTGTTACAAGAGGCTGTATATCAGCAAAGAATACAAAATTACGGACAAGAGGGCTCTTGAAACGAAGAATGTTGAAAAGCTTAGGGACGTGGACAACTCCCACGATTCACATCATCAAATTGGTCAATCCATGTACTAATTTCGTTCTTTGGTTCAATGGACGCCTTGGAAAACACTCAGAACGCAACTTTCTGATGACAAAAGCACGAGGCATCCTTCTCACCACCCTGCAATGATGAACGCTGAGGAAGCATCAAAATCGAAAGTCATACACCCTTTGCAGTATGTTAAAGGTGTGGGACCGCGTCGTGCGGAAGTGCTGGCTTCCGAGGGAATTAACACGCCGATGGATGCACTTGAGTATGTTCCTGCGACTTATATCGATCGTTCATCAGTTGGAACATTGCAGACTCTGGGACAGCGACTTCGGGGTCGAAAGCTGAGTCAATACAGCAGTCGCGACGGCATTGATGCACTGCAAGCAGAAGTAACTGTTGTCGGTATGTTCCAAGGCGTCGAAGAACGTCGTTTCGGCAAAGGTCGAACAATGTTGCTTGCAACCTTAGTCGATGAATCGAGAGCAAGCGCTGATATTATCTTTTGGAATTACGTCGATTACTATCGCAAGACTATCAAAGTCAATCAGCTAGTGGCAGTCAGTGGTAAACCCGAGCTGAGTCGCTTTGGCAGAATTAGTTTCTCGCATCCGGAAATCGAACTCATCGAAGACGACGACGTCGAGCTCTATCGTCAGGGCCGCATCCTCCCCAAGTACCGCATTTCCCAAGCCATGAAAAATGCCGGTCTAGGGATGCGTCAAATGCGTTTGATGATCGAGCAGATCGCGGAGCGCGAGCAGGTTAATATTCATGAGACCCTGCCGGATCGCATTCTTGCTCAACGAAATCTCCCATCTAAATCCAGCGCGCTCACGACCATGCATTTCCCCGCTTCGTGGCAAGAACTCGATCGTGCACGCTATCGCATGAAATTTGAAGAGCTGTTGTACTTCGAGTTGCTTCTTGCGCTTCGACACCAAGGGATGGAAGTACGAGAGCTTGCACCGGAGATCCGACCACCTTCTTCCCGAGCACGTCGATTACTTGATACACTTCCCTTTCAATTGACAGCTGCCCAAAAACGAGTAGTCAATGAAATCGTTCGCGATATGGGTAACGCTAAAGCCATGAATCGTCTGCTGCAAGGAGATGTTGGATCAGGTAAAACCATCGTCGCAATTCTCAGCATGCTTATGGCTGTTGACAATGGACATCAAGCACTGATCATTGCTCCGACAGAATTGCTTGCCGAGCAGCACTATCACACTATCAAGCGTCTTTGCGACGGTTTAGATATTGAGATTGCGCAACTAGTGGGCGGACAAAAGAAAAAGCTTCGCGAGGAGGTTCTGGCGAAGATAGAATCAGGTGCCGCGCACATTGTCGTTGGTACGCATGCTCTGTTTGGCGGTAGCAGCAAGAAGACGACAAAAGAAATCACCATAAAGTATCATCGCGTTGGACTCATCGTCATCGACGAACAACATCGATTTGGAGTAGAGCAGCGCGCTCGTTTGAGGCAAGCCGGTGTGCAATCATATCCCGAGAGCGAGCCGCGTACTCCGCACATGCTTGTTATGAGTGCGACGCCAATTCCGAGAACGCTGTCCATGACAGCATTTGGTGACCTCGATACCTCAATCATCGACGAACGTCCACCAAATCGTCGTTCGATCAACACCAAAGTCGTGTTTGAAAGTGCATTGCCAACTCACTACGATTTCATTCGATCAGAACTATCCAAAGGACGTCAAGCATACGTCGTGTATCCTCTGGTCGAAGAGTCCGACAAGCTGGAACTCAAGGCCGCCACTATCGCCTTTGAAGAGTTGCAACATGAAGTTTTCCCTGAGTACAAATGTGGTTTGTTGCACGGTCAGATGCTCTGGTACGAGAAAGAAGATGCGATGAAAGCATTTCTCAATCGCGAGTTTGACATACTTGTTGCGACGACTGTTATTGAGGTGGGCATTGATGTACCAAACGCAACAGTCATGCTCATTCAGAACGCGGAACGATTTGGTCTTGCACAGTTGCACCAACTACGCGGTCGCGTCGGACGTGGCGAACATCAGTCGTATTGTCTACTTGCGACCAAAGATCACTTCGCATTTCTCATGCGAAAGAAAGAGGCAGAAGAACGCGAGAAGCTGGCTGCTGTTGTGCGCCTGCGTACGATGGAACAGACTGATGATGGATTCCAGATTGCAGAAGTTGATTTAAAACTCCGTGGACCGGGCGACGTGTTGGGAACGCGACAATCAGGTTTGCCGAATTTTCGCTTTGCAGACCTCACCACGGACCTGCAGATTGTCGAAGAAGCACGCGAAGAAGCCTTTCGCTGCATCCAAAATGATCCACATCTGCGATCGCCGGAAAACGTTATTCTTCGACAAGAATTCCTACGTCGTCAGCAGCGCAACACAAGCTTTTTAGATACAGCTTAGTGCGACATTATTAGTGCCTTGTGTGTTACTTTGGACGCGAGGCTTGGTTATTCAAGCATACAAACGATCCCATATGCTATGAAAACAATTCTACCTTTTGCTCTTGCACTCATTTACTGCAGTCTTTTTCAGTTTCCGAGCACCTGCCTCGCACAAAAACCAACCGCAAACTTCAGCGCGGATCCCATTGTTGGATGTGCTCCGTTGACGGTGTTTTTCGACGATAAAAGTAGCTCGGACGTACTAGATTGGGAATGGGATTTCAACAACGATGGTGTGTATGACGCCACCGGTGATCCGCTTCCTTCATTCACCTATAACACACCCGGTTATTATTCTGTACGATTGACGGTTTCGAACTTTAGTGATAGCACAACCATCATCAAAACGCGATATATAAGGGTGACGACTCCGCCTCAGATCACGGTCAATAGTGCAACAGTCTGTCAGTTCGATTCCGTGAAAATTCGCGCTACAATTGTCGGAGGAATTCGACCCTTTAGCTACTTCTGGAGCGCAAACGATTTTCCCTTTATTTCATCTGATTCAACGCCAGTTTTTGCTCCGGATACTACGCGTAACTACACCCTTGAGCTCACAGATTCCGCAGGCTGTACTGCTTCAGCGCAGTTTGTAATTACTGTCCGCAATGCTCCTGCTAAACCAACTATAGTCCACGTCTTTAATCAACTCAGCAGTTCGGTAACGGCATCAGCTTATCAGTGGTTTTTGAATGGCACTAAGATCAGCGGTGCTACGGCAAAGACCTATGTTTTGGACACGAACAGCGTGAAGTCCGGATATGTAACAGTTGAGATTCGTGATATAGCCGGCTGCTCAAACAAATCCGATTCGTTGCTTGTCAGCCGAATCACCGATGTTCCAATCGAGACAGAGCTTGCTTCCTGGCAAGTCTATCCAAATCCAACTTCATCTGATCTCTTTCTCAGACGTCAAACTGACGCTGAAGAACTGCCGGAACTGGAGATTTTCGACGTATTCGGACGAAAAGTCGAGACTTCGGTTGAATACCGCTACAACAGCGCAGTTTGCCTCATTCACACTCAACAGCTCAGTCCGGGCGTCTATTACTTAAACATCCGAGAGCTAGCAAAAACCTCGGTTATACGCTTCATCCGACAGTAAATCTTGCGCGGAGCTGAAACAGGCCCTGTCGCATAGTGTTTTTGAATTGCCATGGCACGTGATCTTCGCGAATATTCAGACGTAGACCTGTATTATCTCCTTCGTGATGATAGTACAAAGGAAGCTGCGTTTGCTGAGATTTACGCTCGCTATGGTCAGCGGATGTACATGTATTGTCGGAAGATTTTAGGCGACGATCATGCAGCCGACGACGTCTTTCAAGATTCATTTATTCGATTCTTGAACAGCGTCAAAGAAGAGCGACAAATGACCAATGTTGCTGCATTTCTCTTGCGTATTGCTCGGAATCTGTGTTTGAATTGGAAGCGTGACCACAAGTCGCGAACTGTTGAGTTCCAGGACTTCCATAAGCCAAACACCGATAAGCAGGTTGAGTCACGCGAAGTTGCCCAGCTCATCACCATGGCCCTCGATCTCCTTCCCGAAGAGTACCGTGAAGCACTCGTGCTTCAGATGTACCACGGAATGAGCTACGAAGAAATTGGTGAGCAACTCAACGTCCCTGTGACTACTGTTCGCAATTGGGTTGTGCGTGCCAAGAAGAAGATGCGCGACATTCTGGCACCTTATTTCGAAGAAAATGGTCAGCGCGATTTCTAGTGCATGATCTCAGACTATCTAATAGTCAAAAGCTCATTTACCGGAAATAATCATTACAACGAGTTTTACATCAGTACTGTCAGTACTACAACGTTAGCACAGTTATGGATCAATTATCATTTAGTCCTTCAGAGCTCATCTACCTCTTCCTCGACGGTGAACACACCGGCGTGGAACGATCAGTGCTTTTCCGCGCTATGGCAGACAATCAAGAGCTCCAACACGAATTTGAAGATGCTCTCAAAATGCGCACAGCAGCGCTCAACGAAGCAAGTGAGATTGTTCCTCCGGCAGCAGTGACTCAATCGTTAATGTCGCGGGCAGGTTTTGGTATCGCCGGAGCTGCAGTTGGAACAAGTACAACAGGCTGGTTTGCAGGTATGTTTGGCAATTGGAGCACCACAGCTCTGTTAGTGACCCTTCCACTCCTAACTGCAATCGGAGGGTACATTGGAGGCTACCGCACAGCTCAAGGCGCGGCTGACCAACAAACAACCCTTGCGCAAAGCACAGTTCAACTGAACAGTACGTCTCCTATCTCCGGAGTCACTACAGCGCCTTTGAATTCTCAACAGAATGCCCTAACAGCTCAGTCGCAACCGAAGCTCGAGTTAAAGCTCAACGAGTTTGAGAAGAATCTTGGTATCCTTAAGCAACAGATTCTTCGCAGACCGTGAGCTAGCTCAAGTGCGCTCACAACTGTCTGAGTCCAAGGCTTCGGGAAACTTTCTTGCGAATGCAGCCAAGACTTCGCAAGATCTGTCGAGTCTACGCTCAGAAATCCAAGGCAAGACACAAGCGCAGGAACAATCAACAATTGGCGCTCAGTCCAATAACGGCAGTGCCAGCGCATCACCGGCTGTGTTTGTACAGCAACCACCGGTTATTCAATTACAACACATATCGGTTGGCGATGCTGCCTCGAGTTCAATGACATTTGCAAGCATAGACAATTCAGCTTCAAGTATGCCAGACTACAGCTTTGGCTTGCGCCGAGTGTGGAGCTTGAGCCAGCCTCTGCAAAGTCGGATTGATCCCAATTCGCGCTACGATATTAGCTTGTTCAGTCTCGACTTCCATTATACCCTGAGTGATAATCTTCAACTTTATGTGGAAGGTGGACGAGACAACTTTGTCACTTATGATTATTCTATTGCTAGTGATCCCAAGATTAATTTCTCCTCTATTCCGCCCGAGAATCGCCCAGTCTTTCAAAACATGCTTTGGGGATGTGTGGGAGCTCGATATATGACCTCCCCGATTGCATTTGACGGCACTTTGCGACTGTTCGTCCAAGGAGGAATGGGAGCAAGTAACAATGGATTGGTAGCTAAGCTCATGCCTGGCATTAGCTGGCAAGCCGACAGAAGAGTGGCTTTTGTATTCGGTTTGGATAATACGCTTGTTAGAACCGGTTATAAGGGTAATATCAACTACCCTATCATGACCTCGTTGAGCACTGGTTTGGCGCTCAATTTTTAACAGTTGATTTCTTTGGTGGTTGAACAATTTTTAGCAAATTTCCCATGTAAAAAAGTCGTTAAACGACAAAGCGGGTCAATATGAACCGTCACCTGTTTCTCTCCTCTATACTTTTCCTGGTCTTGGTTCTGGCAGGTACTGGCTGTCGTGAGAGTAGCGTTGTGCCTTACGACGACAACAGCGTGAACATCAAGAAGCTGATTGAGAGAACGTGGATATTTGATTCGGGTAGCAACGGCAACGATACTTCGAAATCACGTAATGGTTGGATAATTGATATCAAGAGTGACGGGACCTATTCTACCTCGAGTCCTAACTCTTCCTCTACCTCGGGTCGTTGGACTTATAGCGCTTCTGACTCTGTCATCATCCTACGACCAAACGACGGCTCGAATTCAACAAACTTGAAGATTGATAGTGTTTCGGAATCGTTGATTGATCTTCGCAACACCAACGACAACGAGATCATCAAAATGCGCTCGCAGGTTGGTCCATTGTTTAGTATCAGTGGCAATCTCCTTTTTGAAAAGAACATTACTATTCCTCGCACTCGTCAGGTGTCGGTGATTTGGAAATCAACCGGATCTGACAATCGCTCCTTCGTCTGGGGACACGGTAAGGTGGATGAATTGAATGGTAGTTATAAAATTGATTTCAATACCTATCCTCCCGACTCCCTTATTGCACGCTTCTATGGTTGTAAGGGCAAAATCGGTATTGGAACAATCTTCTTGCATTCTGATCCTCGTCTGATTATTGACGGCACAAGTATGGAAGGATCAGTACCGCAAAACCGTGGATCAACGCTTTCTCGCGTGGCTACACCATGGGACAAGCTTCCTATGCAAATGGTCAGAAGGATAAATACACTCCGCTTTCTGTTCGAACGGGTGATCTGATTATCTCTGATGCTCCGTCTACCTTCGTTACACCTGTTTGGTGGTAATCTACTCTTAGTCTTCTTTAGCTCCCGGCGGTAGCGATGGTGCTACCATGATAACTTCTTCTCTCTCTAAAACTACCGCTCCAACTGCAGCGCCTTTAGGTTTGCGCACGTATTTGCGTTGGGTATAGACAACGGGCGTATATCCCGCGTTGCGAGCCTTGGAATAGTATGCCGCAATGGATGCAGCTTGCTCGATAATTTTCTTCGGCGCTTTTGATTGTGATTTCGATCGCAAGACAGCATGCGAGCCACTCACACCACGTGCATGCAGCCAGATGTCGTTCTGCTTGGCAAACCTCATCGTTAATTCGTCGTTGTTCTGCGCACTGCGACCAACAAACACCGTAAAATCTGAGTCCAGTTCAAACTCTCTGTACTTTGATGCATCTGTCGGACTTGATTTCTCTGTCTTCGTGTCTTTGTCCATACCTAAGCGTTGATTGAGTTGACGTATTTCATCTAGTTGCGTGACACCTTGAAGTTCTGCCTCAACAGCTTTCAATTCTTCAAGACGTTTCTTGAATTTCGGTAAGCGTTCTCTACTGACCTTCAAAGCCTCGCGGGATCGTCTGGCTTTATCATAGTACATCTGCGCATTCTCAGCGAGATTAGCTCTAGCGTCAAGTTTGACTTCAATCGGCTCATCGCTCCATCCTTTGAGCTCAATATGTTCTAGTCCACGCTGATGCACATCCTGCTGACTTAGCAAGAGATCACCCAGGTAGCTGAGTTGTTCTGCCTTGGAACCATTGCGCTCATGTTCCATCATATGCTCAATGGCGCGAGAGGTCTTGTGAATCTGCTGCTTGAGCATAGAGCCGAGACGTTGCCGCATCGATTCGATAGCCCGACTCCGGAACAGTCCAATCATCGACCACTGAACACCATCGTTTACGCTATCGTATCGCTTCAGCGTTTCTGATGTCGAGGGTAGTTCAATTAGCGACATGAATTCGTTTCCGCTCTTTGAACGCAATAGATACGAGCAGTTGCTATCTCGACAGCGTGTTGCTAACTCACGTCCTTGCTTTTCAAGTGTCGCTAAGGTCCCAAGGTCAATTGAATCAATGCTTGCGGATGTATTCAATCCTGCACCTGAACAAAGCTCTTCAGCATAGTAGCTGCCGAGTTGAATATCCGAGTTTGCTAGTGCTTTTAGAAGCGTGCTTTGCGGTGGCATGCTTGCCATGGATTCTAGTCGCAGTGGTGGCGTCGTGTATTCCTTGCGCACCAAAGTCGAGGCATGATGCAGTGCATCGAGAACAATCCCATCGCCATTACACAATACTGCATTGGCTCGATTGCCGGAAAAGAAGTGCAAGTAAATCTCAACGCGTTGGGTATGAATGTGTATGATGCGATCAGCAGAGTCTTTGGTGATGGAACTGACAAGCGAATCAGTGGCATAGCTAAAGATGTCGCGAGTGCCTTTGCGTGGACGACCTGAATGCGAGCGTACGAAAGCACCGACGATGGGTTCGATGACAGAGAATTCAAGATCAAGTTCAGCATCCGCATTTTCAAAGCACATGACGAGCGCGGAATCTTCTCGCACGTAGCACTCACGAAGAATGCTCCGATACAAGGTCGTGTTCCACTCACGAGCCAGTGCCTCAAGTGTAAAGGGATGTCGGATCATGAATTGTATTGCACCTAGGGTTTGTCTGCTGTTGCAGCGGCCGGCTTTTGTTTTTGCTTCTTTGCTTTCTTCTTGGGCTGATCAGACTTCTCGTCTGTCACCTTCTGTTCTATATCACGAAGTGGCTGCGCTTGAATTGTTGTAGCATCGCCAAGAATCTTTTGTAGTTCTGCCTCAGACTCCTGGTCGCGCAATACTTGGCGACAGCGTTTCCAGTAGTCCTGCGACAAATCCGCTATTAAGCGATACGCAGACTCACGAACCTCAGGATCTGCTTTCTTGAGTGCATCAACAAGTGCCGCATTGTCAAGGTTGGTATCGATGGCAGTCAACGCGAAAACCAGACTCCGCTGTGCACGCGCACTAGCAAATGTGTTGAAGATGTTTGCCCAGAGCTCCGGCGCGAGATTCTTGTGCGCGCGAAGTCCTTGTCCGACTGAGTTTCTGACGATTTGCAGATTATCCTTAAGCGGCACTTTCAACAATTCCCCAACTCGTTCCGGTTGTAATTGAGCCACAGAGTATGCAGCTCTCATCCGAACCATGGGCACGCTGTCTTTGAGCAGTGTGATGCAGTCTTTTACGCCGCTCACAAGTCCTGCCTCGCCAATCTGCTGAGCCAGCATTGCTCGGACGCGCCAGTCGTCGTGCTTTACCAAAGACGACATCTCCGGACCCAAGGTCGTGATGTGACTTTTACCAATCTCCCATAGACAGAAATTCACGGTGCCAATAGAGCTAGCTCGTAGTGAGTCGCGTAACAGATTGACTACTGATGTGCTATCCCTTTCATAAAGTTTGGGAATCAAATACTCCATTGCCAGACGCTCACGTGGATCCGGAGTACCAAGGAAGCGTGAGAGAAATCTCAGTGCGCTATCCGGTGTTGCGATGATCTTCTCACGAGCGGGCTGCACCATGAATTGATACTTCTGCGGTGCTGTTGAGGCTTGAATGAAGAGTGAGTCAAGCGTTGAAGACAAAACCAGTTTCGGCTTCTCCGGTGCAGCACTTGGCTGTGCGGAGGGAGTCTTTTCCAATGAGCTAAAATTCTCATCAAGAAAAACGCCATAGGTTGATTGTAGTCGAACGGAATTATTGCGAGTCGCTGAACCGTAAGTGTCATTGCCACCTCCGTCAGCAAAGATGCCAATCATGCCATAGTTGCGACGGAAATCTGAGAATCCAAAACACGATGACGGACTGCGAGCGATGTACGCATCGTCGCCTTCTACATCAGCCAAAATTGAAACTGCATTGGCGTTACCGCCTCCGAGAGATAAAGACTCAGCAGTATAGGAGTCGTTGCCGGTTTCATCGAGCAACATTCCAAATCCAACGTCGTGACCGCAACCTTGTGACACACCGTGCGAGACATAGACGTCGTCGCCTGCTTTGTCCCACAGTAATCCATGAGCAAAGTGAATTCCTGCACCTTGAGCATATTGGTAGGCTTGGTAACGGTCTTCTCCTGCTTCGTCGATCAGCGCAGCAAAACCAAACCAGTATGCCGAACCCTGACCATATATGTCGCAAGTGTAGGTGTCGTTGCCTGATGCATCGTAGAGTATTCCTATGCCACCACTGGCAATTGGACGTTGTCCTAGAGCTGCACCTTGTGTGAAGGAGACAAAGTGTGAGTCGTAGCGAAGTATGTCAACAAATGGACTGGCTGTGGTGTACACGTCATTACCTGTGTAGTCAACCAGCAAGCCGCAGCCGCGACTAAAGCCAAATGCTTGACCGTTGGCCTGCACAGTATAGCTATCGTTCCCTGCCTCGTCCAGAAGCAATCCTACGCCAAATGCTCCTGCGCCTTCTGAGAACACAGCACCGGAGTAACTGTCCGTTCCACCGGCATCGTGTAAAATCCCAACGCCGAATAGTCCCGCACCCATTGAAAACGATCCAGCTTTGTAAAGATCATTGCCAGCCATGTCAATCAGGATGCCACCTCCGAGAACTCCGGCTCCGAGAGTATATGAGGAACCAAGGTACACATCGTCACCGCTGAGATCAACAATCACATGTAGACCTTGCTTGATACACGCGTTCTTTGTTGCTTGCAGGAAGTAATGATCATCGCCACCAACGTCGAGAACGAACAAGTATTCTCCTGAGTATGTATCATCACCGGCACCGCCGATAGCAATACGACCGTAAGGAGTTTGAATAACAAGGTTTCTAACAGAGTCTTTGAGGAGACCTAAGGCCGTTCGTGAATCACGTGCGTGTGTAAGTAGGTCGCGATACAACGACAAGCTCGTACTTAGCAGTGATGAGAGATCACAGTACGACGCTTCTTCAAAAAATAGGCGTGAGATGCTGTCCGCCTGTTGTGCCGCACGTTTGAGTTCATAGGGATTTGCATTTGCATCATCTTCGCTCATCATCAGCAACGAATCGCATTCGCGAAGAACCATGCTGTGCTTGAGAAGATCAGCTCGGGCAAGCTGAGTCGCTTTTGCCGCGAGTATCACCGGTCGAATATACTGCCGCAGCAAGGTCGACATGGTTAAGCTCTCAAAGTAGACACTCGTCAAAGGACTACCGTTGGCTAGTGTGCAATTCTGCATCCATGTCGTGTCCTGGGTCTGAGCATCAAAATCAACGGACTTAAATGGTCCCAGTTGAATGTCGGTGAGTAAACGGTTAAAGAACACATCTGCATTATCAATACTCATGTGCCGCAGATGCCGTGTATAAACTTCAGAAATGTCAAATGCACCGAAGGGGTTCGCGAAGAGATTTCTGGTCAGACTCAATCGATGATTATCCGGACTCACTAAGTCCGATCTCATAGCACAATCCTTGCGCGACATATCCATTATACTAAGCGCTGAGTCTACGATACGAGCCGCTTTCGGAGGATAAGCGCTCTGGACGGCATAGAGATGTCCGCTGAGAACAATGAGGAGACAAATACTAATCTGACACAAGCGAATCATGAGCGTGAATAACACGATGAGAGGTCGTGCAAATTAGCCAGTTACACGCATTGTGAGGAGCAGATCGTCGCTCAACTTCTCAACACTCACCATGTTGAATTGCGTGTTTATTCTTGAAGCAATCCCGGTCTCAGCACTGAAGCTATGACCATCATTTCCTAGAATGCGAGCTGCGATAAAGATCTGGAGTTCTTGCACCAAGGATTGACGCAACAGAGCGCTTGCTAAGGCGGATCCGCTCTCGACCATTAATGAGATGCAGTTGTGTTTTGTGAAAAGCTGGTCTTGAACCAAGTCCAAACGACAATGACCCTGAGAATCTGCTGCAACGACATGGACCACAACACCGCGTTCTTTCAAACGCTCTAGTTGAGGCTTCGATTGATTATGCTCAGTGCAAAACACGATGGTATTTGATCGTGATTCATCACTGTAGACATTCGATTCCAACGGAGTGCGCAGCTTAGAGTCAATAACGACACGCAGAGGGTTACGACCTTGTACATGACGGACATTCAACTTGGGGTTGTCGGCAATCACCGTGTCGGCTCCGACACAAACGGCATCAATCTGTGAGCGCAGTTCATGTACTCGTGTAAGACTTGCCTCTGATGTAATCCAGGGATTGCCTGCTTGACCACTCACAATGCACGCATCAACACTTTGCGCAACTTTCACGATGGTGTAGGGTCGTCTTGCCGCTATTGCATGGAGAAAGAATCGATTCATCCACGCAGCCTTATCGGCTAAAATTCCTTCAATGACTTCGATGCCATGCTGGCGCAGGTATTCAACACCGGAGCCATTGACTAGTGGATTAGGATCGCGATTGGCAATGACGACTTGAGCTATTCCTTCGTTAACGATGCGATGCGCACAGGGTGGAGTTTTTCCGACGTGAGAACAGGGTTCGAGAGTGCAGTATAGAGTCGCACCACGAGCGCTTTCAGTACACGATTCAAAAGCACGCACTTCGGCGTGTGCTTGACCATATTGCTCGTGCCATCCTTCGCCTATAATATGATCGTCTTTGACGATGACGCAACCAACCAATGGGTTTGGCGAGACGAATCCACTACCCAACTTTGCAAGCTCAATGGCTCTGGCCATGAAGACTTCGTGGGTCACGGCTGACGACCCTTCCAATCCAAGTCGATCTCATCGACGTATGCTTTTGGTCGCGCTACCAAACTCAAGCGCACTTTGTACTTCCCATCAGGTAGTACCGAACCGTCATTTTGTTTTCCATTCCACGCTAGTGTATAGCGCAAGAATTCATTGAGCTTCAAGGGATCGACAGGTTTGACTTCTTGCAGATACATCTGGCCTTGATTCGAAGCATAGAGTACCACGCCTTTCATATTCATGATCTCAATACGCATTTTCTCACTGGTCGGGAAATAGTCAATACTCGCTCCGCGATTTCGCGTCGCCAGCAGCGCAAACACAACCGAGCTATCACTTTGCTCATCGATGAATCCCTTCACGGTAATCAAAGGGAAAGCACGTTCTTCATCTTTTGTTGGTTCCATGTGCACTATGCGCGTGTCGTGATAAAGGGCACCATCGACGGTGAAGACCAAATCAAAAATCAAATCATTGTACTCCTCCGTCGTTGCATTGAGCCAGAATCCATGTGCCGACACCGTCAATGAATCTTTATCCGGATCAACGTTTGTGATGCCGAAGGCAGGATGCAAATCGATTGTATCCAAGGAGACTTGATCGATGGTTCGGACGACGCAATAACAATCGCTAATGTGGAAGACGAAGTTGAAATCCGCACTGCTCGTATCATGAGGCGTCTGAAAATTGAATTCAAATTTTACGGCTCCACCTCGAGCTCGCTGGGCTTTGAAATCAGATTTGACTTTTGTCGGAGTGCCGTATTTAGGTGCTTCCGGCGGAGTCTTTGGTCCGGAGCTACAGGCAAACTCAAGAAACACGACGCTACACAACAAGAGACAAGAGCAAGTACGTTGAAAAATGTTCATAGCGGCAAACGTTCCAAATAGTGAAGTCCAAGATAGAATGAATTTCTTTTACCGAGAAAGACCTTTTCGCTCATAAAAAAAGCAGAGGCGCTTTGTGAGCATCCTCTGCTTTTGACGTTGACGAAGACAAAATAGCTTATGCCTTTTCGTCCTTCTTACCCTTTTGAGCTACGAGCTCAGGTTCAGATGCACCAGCAGCTCCACCCGGACGTGCTTCTTCAACACGCGGCGGAACAAGTGATACGATACCAAGATCCGGATTACCAATGAAGGTAACGCGATCATAGCTCAAGTCACCAAGGTGAATTGACTGATTGATCTTCATGTTTGTGATATCGATATCGATGTGCGAAGGAAGATCCTTTGGCAAGCAACGAACATCGACCTTGTGTACGATGTGCTGGATCACACCGCCATCGCGAGCACCAACAGCGGTACCAACGAGGCGCACAGGAACTTCAAAGTTCATGAGCGTGTCATCACTGAATCCGTGCAAGTCGAAGTGTGTGATACGATCTGTTACCGGATCGAAGGTCACATCCTTCAAAACGCAATCGTAGGACTCGCCTGTACCTTCGATATTCAGCTTAACGATACGAACGTCCTTTGTATAAACGATAGGACGGATCGAGCGAGTATCAGAAGAAATCGAGATTGGATCGCTTCCCTTGCGATAATAAACTCCGGGAATACGTCCGCTTTGACGAACGTCTTTAGCAGCACGCTTACCGTTACCGCGCTTTACGACGTTGAGAATGACTTCGTCCATAATGATGACAGTGTATTTTGAATAGTATCGTTTTTACAACTAACGCACGATATCGAAGAGCGATGAGATCGACGTGTTATCGTGTGTTCTGACAATTGCTTCAGCTAATAACTCCGCAACTGAAATAACGGTGATTTTTGAAGAAGGATTGTGCAGCGGAATTGTGTCTGTTACATACACACGTTCAACTGCATCACTTGCTTCAATTTTCTCGAGCGCTTTGCCTGAAAAGACCGGGTGCGTACAAGCACCGATAATCTTCAAAGCTCCATGCGCTTTGAGAGCTTCTGCACACTGAACAAAGGTTCCTCCGGTGTCGATCAAATCATCGATAATGAGGATGTTCTTGCCAGACGGATCGCCAATGATACTCATGACTTCAGCCTGGTTGTGAGCAGCTCGTCTCTTGTCAACAATAACAAGATCCGCTCCAAGTCGCTTGGCATATGCTCTCGCTGTCTTGGCACTTCCAACATCCGGTGCCGCAACAGCTAAATTTTCAAGTCCCTGCTCTCTCACTACACGCAGCAGAATTCGCGAAGCGTATAAGTGATCAAGTGGAATATCAAAGAATCCTTGAATCTGCGGTGTGTGCAAATCAACCGTGATGATTCGATCTGCACCTGCCGACGTGATCACATTCGCCAGCAACTTGGCCGTAATCGAAACTCGCGGTTGATCTTTGCGATCTTGACGAGCATAGCCGAAATACGGAATTACTGCTGTGATACGATTCGCGGACGCACGCTTCGCAGCGTCTAACAAAATCAAGAGCTCAAGGAGATTCTCTGCCGGTGCATGCGTGGACTGGATAATAAACAAGTCCACACCGCGAATATTCTCTTCAAACTTTGCCCAGATCTCACCATCAGAAAAATTTCTAATGGTAAGCGCTGCTAGTTGTAAGCCTGCGACCTCCGCAACCTTTTCAGCCAATCGTTGATTCGATCGACCTGCAACTATCTTGATTTCTGATGTGCCGTCAAATCGAGAAGTTCGAAGTGCCGAGCCCTCTTTCACCGAGTCGAGATGTTCCATGGAGATCGCCAAACCGCAAACAATTCAGGAGATACACCGCGCGGTGCGCTGTATCTCCTCACCGATAACAAGCTGGGGCGGCTGGATTCGAACCAACGAATGTCGCTTCCAAAGAGCGATGCCTTGCCGCTTGGCGACGCCCCAAACACGCGCCTTTTACAGATAAGCCTACAAATATAGGACTGAAAGGCGCATTTTACAAAGAAGAAATAGAGCAAAATGAGCCACAAAGACGAGAAAGGGCAGGTACAAACCGAGAATTCTCGTCTCAAAACCCAAAAAATGGGATTTTTAGTGCTTATGCTATGTTTTCAACAATCATGGCACTCGCCTCGCCGCCACCGATACACAAAGTCGCCAAACCGTAGCGAGCACCGCGTTGTTTGAGGGCGTAAAGCAGTGTTGTGAGAATGCGTGTACCGGAAGCTCCGATTGGATGTCCTAACGCAACTGCCCCACCATTGATGTTGAGCTTGTCCCAAGCGATACCAAGCTGGTTCTTTGCAACAAGCGCTGTCACGCTGAACGCTTCGTTGATTTCAAACAAATCAATATCATTAATACTCAAGCCAGCCTTGGCAAGTACCTTTTGGATACCATGAACCGGTGCGGTGTTGAAGTCTTTTGGTGCGTGCGCAAATGAAGCCTGCGCTACTATGCGAGCCATAGCTTTGAGACCTCGAGATTTCATGTAATCTTCAGAGCAAACAACTACTGCTGCTGCCCCGTCATCGATTGAGCTGGCATTTGCTGCTGTGATTGTTCCATCTTTCTTGAATACCGGCTTCAACTCAGGGATTTTCTCAAACTTGACCTTTGTTGGCTCTTCATCTTGATTGATGATGATATCTCCCTTCTTGTCCTTCATCACGACTGCACAAATCTCTGCATCAAAAAGACCCGTCTTTTGGGCATTAAGAGCGCGCTTGTAGGATTCAATCGTGAACTCATCTTGCATATCTCTGGTGATCGAACATTCTGTAGCGCACATCTCAGCGAAGTCACCCATTGGTGAGTGAGCATAGGCGTCCACGAGACCGTCGAACTGCATTGAGTCAATGCTCTCGCCATTGCCGTACTTGTAGCCTGCACGCGCTTTTGGAAGCAGGTATGGTCCGTTGGTCATAGACTCCTGACCACCGGCAACGATGAGTTCAGCATCGCCGCAGCGGAGTGCTTGGTCGGCAAGCATGACAGATTTCAAACCGCTTCCGCAGACCTTGTTCATGGTCATACAAGGAACGTTCTCACTTAGTCCTGCACCGAGCGCCGCCTGACGCGCCGGAGCTTGTCCAACGCCAGCTGTGAGCACATTTCCCATGATAACTTCGGAAATCTCCGTTGCATTTACTCCGGCACGCTCCACTGCTGCCTTGATTGCAATCGAACCCAATTGAGGTGCACGAAAGGCTGAAAGAGATCCCATAAAGGCACCAATAGGCGTGCGAGCTGCTGATATGATGTATGACGACATAATGCTTGATCCTGAATTAGAAATGTAGTGGTGATGTAGTAATCACGAGTTTGCTAAAGAGTCGAAAACTAAGAATTTCACGTCGAGTGTGAGCTCAAGAAATCTCAGCTTATGCGACGCTATCGCTGGAAGAACTGAGGCTCGCGCTTGACGAACTCGATGAAGAACTAGATGAGCTCGACGATGAATCCGAGGACGACGAAGAACTCGATGTTCCCTTTGAAGGACTTCCCGAGGAAGAACTGTTCTTGTAGTCCGTGAGATAAAATCCCGAACCATTGAAAATCAATCCTGCGCCTGCACCGATCTTGCGCTCAACCTCGCCCTGCCCTTTAGGGTCCTGCTGGCAGACGTCGACCGGACAGGTTTTGAGCACTTCAGCGCTCATACTTTGAAAGACATCAAATGTCTTTCCGCAGCTTTTACATAGGTATTCGTATGTAGGCATAATAAACGCTAAAAAGATTGAACATCTCAGCTTTTGACGAGAATCTCAGATTTTATTGTGTGCATGATTGATGTTGTGATAGAGCCTTCTTGCCCCACCGAAACGAGATCATCACCAATCAATAAGCACCCACAAAAAGCAACGAGGAGTCTCCGGTTGGAAGCTCCTCGTGTGCAAACTATCTACAGTGAACGTTGTCCCGCTTTCATCTCCGGGTCACTTCGCTGATCAAGAATTCAAGCGATGCTTGAGGGAGAGAATTCCAATTGTTGCAAAACCGGTAAGGAACATGAGCTGGAATGGAATTGCCGCAATCTCCATGTAATACAACGAGGTGCAAATACCAATGAAGAAGTATGCTGCCAGTCCGAGCTCAATAAATACTTCAATTCCGATCTTCTTTGTCAAATCATTCTTGCGACTGCGCCAGTCATCGTTGGTGTCAACAATCTTGTACTTCGGCGTACGCTTAAACTCCGTCTTCTTTCCAAACAATGCTTCCAATACCGCCTTCGAGTTGTTTACTGCCAGTCCCATGCTACCCGCCAGAAATACCGGGAAGAGCAAGAGTCGACGACGCCAATCCAAGTGGATGGCACGCTGTGCGTGGAGATAGAACAAGAAGGTAGAGATGGATGCAAGAACGAAGATGGACATCATGGTGAACAAATCATCGTATTCACGTCCTTCCGACAAGTGCTTGATAAGCACCATCGGAATATTAAGCATCGCCACAACTAAAATGAATGGGAATACAATGTTGCTGGTTAGGTGAACTGTTCCTTCGAGCTTGACGCGCAATGGAACTCCGGATTTCCAAAGCGTAGGCAACAACTTCAATGCAGCTTCTACTGCGCCTTTGGTCCAGCGGAATTGCTGTGTTTTCAAGGAATTGATATCTGCAGGAAGTTCAGCGGGCGATGTTACGTCATTGAGAAACACAAATTTCCAACCACGTAACTGCGCTCTGAAGCTGAGATCAAGGTCTTCTGCCAATGTATCCGGTTGCCAATTACCTGCATCGAGAATACACTCTTTGCGCCAGACACCGGCCGTGCCGTTGAAATTGATAAAGAAACCGGCTTTGTTGCGTACTTGTTGTTCAATCACAAAGTGACCATCCAGAGCAAGAGCTTGTGCGCGTGTAAGGAAGCTGTACTCTTCGTTCAAATGCTCCCAACGGGTTTGTACCATTCCAACCTTTGGATTGTGGAAGTGTACAATGGTCTTGTGCAGGAAGTCAGGCTTTGGTACAAAGTCCGCATCAAAGATTGCCACGAACTCACCTTTTGCTGTATCCAAACCGTGCTTCAACGCACCGGCTTTGTAGCCTTCGCGATTGACACGGTGAACATACTTGATATCATAGCCGCGTTCCGCATAAGCATCGACCAGAGACTTGTTTGCATGGACGGTGTCGTCTGTCGAATCATCCAATACTTGTATCTCCAGTTTGTCAATTGGATACTCCATCGAACAAACCGCATCAAACAAACGCTCAACCACATACATTTCATTGTACAAAGGCAGTTGAATCGTTACCAATGGCAACTCTTCTGGATTCTCTGCTTGAGGATGACGAACCGACTTCGTCTTGTGGAAATAATAAACCATTACCAGACCGTGCAAACCAAAAGCGAAGAGAATGCACAAAGCCAAAACGTAAACGAGAACAACAAAGTCCTGCATAGATGTTATAAGTAAATGTAATGTCGAGGTTGTCCGTGTCGGCACATTATCCGGTAGTTCCGGAGGCCGAAATGCGATGACGATAAAGGAAACATCTTTCGGGGTTTAGATTAACCTATAATCGTCGTTTTTTTTATGCTGCTGTTGATTACAAAAATAATCACCAATCCGATACGACCGCAAGAAGAATATCGTCGATGTCCTGCTGAATTGCGTTTCTAATGGCCTTATCCCTCTCTGTGGACGCATTGGCGACCAGAAAAACCGAGCTGTTGGAGAAGGTTTTCTTGAATACTTGACGCTTCTTGACCGCATCGTAATACTCGATTTCGATTCCTACTCGCACCCTTCGCTCGCGTTCGATTTCCCCACTTTTGACCGAAATAGCTTCGTCCTTTATCTCACTGAGTATTGCCGTGATTCGCGCATCTCCCTCACGCTCAACCAAACTAAAGGGACTCTCAGAGCGGAACTTCTCGTTCAATTGTTGGCTGACGAGATCTCTATATGCCGGAACACCGGAATTGCTGTTATCTATGACCGTGCCGATTGAGATTGTTTTCAAATGCGGTGGTACGGAAGAGCCACGAAAAGAGTAGCATCCGGAGATCATACTTAGCACTGACAACACAAGGACGAGCAGTCCGCAGTACTGAATCTTTCGTATTCCGAATAATCGCATTTCCTCTTCCTGCTTAAGTGCGCCAAAGCCTCATTACAAACATAGCGCTTAGAATGAGCACTGTACGAGCTAATACTACGGCTCAGAGGCCTGCAACTCTAAACACACTTCATAGAACGCAGGTCAACCAAAGGTCGGGTGTGAGGTTGCCGGAGGTTTGAGCTGAGGCTACGACTTTAGGTTGACGCTTACTCGCCATCCAAAAGAAATGGATTGCTATCGCGTTCCTCACCGATTGTCGTCGTATCCATATGCCCCGGCAATACCTGATAGTCATCGTCCAAAGTCAACAGCTCGCGATGTATCGAGGCAATTAGCTGCTCGTAATTGCCGCCGGGTAAATCAGTGCGTCCGATAGAACCTTGGAACAAGGTGTCACCCGCTAGAACGATTTTGAATTCATGGTTGATGATACACACACCACCTTCGGTATGACCCGGAGTATGACGCACCTCCCAACGACTGTTTCCGAGCTCAAGAATCTGTCCGTGGACGAGATCGATGGAACCCATGACTTCTTCCAAGCGAATGTTCATGGGAAAAACGGTGTGCGCGTTTGGGTCTTTGAGACGGTATCGATCCAAAGGATGACAATACACCGGCACCTGAAAGCTACGTAAAAGCGCTGCGCAGTCTGCGGTGTGATCCCAATGTGAGTGACTCAGCCAAACCGCTGTCAAACGCACTTGGCGCTCTTCAACTGTCTGAATTATCCACTCGCTACTCCCCATCGGAACATCGAGGATAATTGCATCGGAACTGTCCTCGTCGATAACGAGGTATGCGTTGGTTGCTACCGGACCCGAACAAACACTGAGTACTTTCATTGTATACGCCTTGTGAAGAATACAAATTTATCGAATCTCAAAGCATGTAGGCTGTCGACGAGTCTCTCAGCGACGGCAACAGTGCATAGTCCGACGAGCATTTCTTCCTTCGTACGTACATGTACTTTGCGCTTTTTCAGATTTCAGTCAAAGCCGCTCTGCATATTGCACATGAGCTTTTGGCAGCTGCAGTTCATCAGACCGAGCTCTCTTATTTGACCTATTCAGTTTGATTGTTGAGCACTATGAAGGAACAAACAGCGAAGGGAATTACTGAAGAAGAAAGCAACGGACTAACTCGTGGCGTGGGACTCTTTGCCTCGATTGCTATTATCGTTGGTTCGATGATCGGCTCCGGAATTTTCCGCAAAGCTGCACCAATGGCTTCTTTGCTCGGATCCGAATGGTTGGTCTTGCTAGTGTGGTTAGGTGCCGGAATCATTACGCTATTCGGCGCATTGACCTTGGCTGAGATCACAGCGATGATGCCGACTACCGGTGGACAGTATCGCTACTATCGCTTGATGTATGGCGATGCATTTGCATTTGTTTCCGGTTGGTCGATCTTTAGCGTTATTCAAAGTGGCAGCATAGCATCTATCGCCTACGTCTTCAGCGATTATCTGAATTCAATGACGCCGCTTCTTCAACTCGACCCACAGATTGTCAATCAATGGAGCTGCACTTTGCCTGGCTTAGGCGTACTGCGTCCGTTTGAAAACCTGGGCGTCAAGCTTGTGAGTTGTGCGCTTATCGTTGGTCTAACTTCCCTCAACGTACGCGGTGTGAAATCCGGGGCCGGAGTTGCATCGGTGTTGAGCACGATCAAGGTCTTGTCCTTAGTTGCAATTGTGATTATCTGCGCAAGCATGGGATCGCAGACTCAGAATTCAGCACAGATTTCTCACATAAGCACACCAACCGGACTAGCCCTACTCAGTGCTCTACCTCTTGCTTTGTCCAAGGCTTTCTGGGCATATGACGGTTGGGGTAGCATCGGCTATATCGGAGGTGAGATCCGCGATCCTCAACGAACACTTCCGCGTGCATTGTTAGTTGGTGTGAGTTTGGTCATCGTGTTGTACATGGCAATCAACTTCTCCTATATGTCCGTGCTGAGCATGGACGAGATCGCCCATTCGAATCTCGTCGCTGCAGATGTCATGACGCGCGTACTCGGTCCCTCCGGTGCTGCTTTGATCGCCATCGCAGTTATGATTTCAACGTTAGGCGCAACCAACGGAACGATACTTAATTCCGCGCGAGTCTATTTCGCCATGGCGCAAGACGGTTTGTTCTTTTCATCAATGGCCAAAGTTCACGAGCGCTATAGAACACCTGCTGTGTCGTTGAGAGTGCAGGCTGTGTGGTCATGCATACTCGTCATGAGCGGCTCATTTGAGACGCTGACCGATATGTTGATTTTCGTGAGTTGGATATACTATGCAATGACGGCGTATGGTGTATTTGTGCTGCGCCGAAGCATGCCCGATCAGCCTCGTCCTTACAAAGTCTGGGCCTACCCTTTCGTCCCTATCATCTTTATCGCCGTTGCCGCAGCTTTTGTCGTGTTGACGATTCGTGGAGAGTGGGAGTTGTTTCAAGCAGATTCATCGCGCGGACTTCCATCGCTAAATGGCTTGGCGATTTGTCTAAGCGGTCTGCCTGTGTACTGGTGGTTCAAACGACGTCAATCTCATTAGCGAGATATTTTAGAAAACTCTACTCGACGATTGCGCTTGTAATACTCTTCTAGCGGCTCGTCTTTACGTCGAGGTAGAGGTTCCAATTCACCTGCCGAGCGCGTCTGGAACATAGTCTTTGGCAGACCACGTTTGACGAGTTGCTCAACAACGAATTCAACGCGTTTCTTTCCAAGGTTGTTGTTGTACTCGATAGTGCCATTCTCATCGGTGTGTCCTACGAGCAGGACCTTCTTCAATGTCGACGAGAATCGTTTGAGATTGTCTGCAACTAAGTCCAAAGCTTCCGTCCATTGCTGACGTGTTTCAGCACCGTTCGTGTCGAGGACATTCTTGTATGGATCGAGATAGTTGTCCGTTGGAAAATTCAGACGCAGCGAGAGGATCTCAGGAACCGAAAAGTCGTGATCCACAAAGCGAGTTGTATCGCGCGGATTTCGTTGAGGTCTGAATGAATCAAAGAATCCGCCCTCAAACTGCGCCACAACTTCGATGATTTTATTGGTCGGTACTTTGAGTTCGTAATCACCGGAGTCAGTGGTTTGTGTTTTAACGATGTCAACGTTTTTCTCGACGTCGCGAGCGCGAACCTCTGCGCGACGCACTTTCTCACGTCTGTCATTGTACACCGTACCGCGTATCGTCACTGAGTCGAGAACCGGTTTCTCTTCAATCACAACCGGTGGTGGGTCCTTCTTCTTTGCATTGTCAGACTCTCGCGTCGCAACGTAGATGTCCATGTTATGACGTCCTTTGCGATTGGACGAAAAGTACAAGGTCGGCGAAGCAGACTCAGCTTGCGTTGCGAACAGCTCATCAAACGATGTGTTGATCCTTGGACCGCAATTCAACACGTTGCCATTTATTCGCAGCGTCGTATCTCGTCCAAGATCTGCCGCCAATTCACAGCTGAACAAATCGTAGCCTCCGTAGTTCTCGTGACCGTTGGATGAGAAGTACAAGCGACGTGAGTCAGATGTCAAAAAGGGACTCAACTCATCACATGCAGAGTTGATTTGGCTTCCGGCGTTACGAGGCGCAGACCAATGGCCATCACTCATACGACGACTCCACCAGATGTCTGTTCCGCCAAAGCCGCCGGGTCTGTCGCTTGAAAAGAAAATGATTGTTCCATCTGCGCTAAGACAAGGATGAGAATCCCAATTGGAAACTGCACTAATCTCGTCCAGACGCTTCAAACTCTCAAGCGCGTTATCTCCAATGCGTGTTGAATAGATGTCGACATCAGATGCCTCGTTGGCATTTGGGTAGGATGACACAACCATGAGAGATTGTCCGCTGAGACAACCAAACACCGCTTTCATACCGGTTTTAATTTCCAAGCCTGCTTCGGCTGAATCAACAAAGGGTAGATCGACCCGTTGCAAGTGCGTCTCGAGAGAACTCTCGCGCGTAAGTATTGCTCGGCGTTGCGAGAGGAAGTTCAGACTCCACTCATCGGCATCACTGTTTAACCCGCGAACTTCACGCACTTCCCAATGTTTGGAATCTTTGATTTGCAGAATGGCGGCGGGATTTATGCTAGAAGGCTGACAGTTCGTCGTTTGAGGTGGACAAACCGTGACGGTTCTTGGCAGTACGCGAGGACTTCTACACGCCATACACACAAGGGCGCAAAAGCAAAGCAGACGCAGAATTCTCACGTATCACTCCTCATAGCAAATGTCCTATTGTGTCGTAGTGCTTCGTGTAAAATGAGCATGTACGAGTCTTTCGAAATCTCAATCGCTCCAAGCTGTTCGGTGAAGTGATTGATGTATTGAGTATCCAGAACCAAAAAATCCTGCCTCTGCAAAAGCTGTATCAATCCCGCGAAAGCAACCTTTGATGCGTTACTCACATGCGAGAACATTGATTCCCCAAAAAAAGCTGCTCCAAGATGTACACCATACAATCCCCCAACTAATTGATCTTCCATCCACGTTTCAACAGAATGGGCTAGCCCTCGTGCATGGAGGATTTGATAGTTGGTGATAATGTCTTCTGAAATCCAGACTTCGTCAGTGAGATCACGTCGACTGCACGCTTCAATCACAGCATCAAAAGCCTGATTGACAGTTATACGGAATTCTCCCCTTTCCAGCAGCTTACGCATTGCACGAGAAGGCTTCAGCTCGTGTAGTGGAAACACTGCCCGAGGATCCGGACAATGCCACCGAATGAAGCCATCAGGTTCTGCCATGGGAAAGTAGCCGGATCGATATGCCAGTTCAACTACCTCAGGGTTGAGATCGTGTGCCGAAATCAACTCGAGGTGCTCATATGGAAATCGATGCTCCATGAACGGTTGCTTAGATATTGTCAGATGGGTGTCTGTGACGAAATTAGGACACGTTACACGAACAACGGTAGTATTCGCGTTGTAGTCTCAATGTTTCTTACCATATCATAGGATCGGAGTTTCTCATGTCAATGCGTTTCATAATACGATTGCTCGTTGTTGCAGTATTCCTCAGTTCCTTCAGCTCATCCCTGCTCAGCGCTTCGCAGCCGAAGGTACTCGTTATCAATGCCCATCCCGACGATGAGAGTGGCTGCGCGGCTACCATTTACAAAATCACTCATGATTTGCATGGAACGGTTGACCTGTGTCTGATTACCAACGGTGAAGCCGGATTCAAATACTCCACCTTGGCTGAAGATTGGTACGGACTGGAATTGACTGACGAAGCTGTGGGTCGCGCTAACCTTCCTCGCATCCGCAAACAAGAAATGATGTCAGCCGGAAAAGTCGTTGGACTTCGCAATATCATTTTTCTCGAACACCAGGATCAACGCTATACCACCGATGTGGATGAAGTGTTCCGTCAAGCATGGGACACGACGCAGGTCGCACGTCAATTGGGAGACATTTTGAAAAGAGGCAAATACGATTTCGTCTTTTGTCTCCTGCCTACGCCCGACACCCACGGCGGACACAAAGGTGCCAGCATTCTTGCCCTTGAACAAATCGCTGCAATGCAGCAACCACGTCCTATCGTTCTCGGTGTCGGCTTTGCCAAGCGCGATTCACTGGACAAGCCGGTAAAAACGCTTGAAGCATATCCGGTGACTCAACTACGCGGCGGAATGAGTCCATTTATTTTCGACAAAGCAACACCATTTGGTTTCAACAAGAGACTGAATTACAAGATCATTGTGAACTGGCTTGTTGCTGAGCACAAGAGTCAAGGCACCGTCCAATTGGGCCTGAATGAAATGGAGCTCGAGGCCTTCTATTACTTCGCACTGAACGGTGAAGCAGGCATAGAAAAAACGCGTGCCTTGTTCGATGAGTTAAAGGTCGTTCATTACCCTGAAAAGAAGTACTGATCGAGTGAGCGGGTGCGTAACTAAGACGTACGCACAATGAGATTCGTGACTAAATTGACAACGACCCAGGCGCCATATTTTTTATATCTGCGGACCCCCAATGAAATTCCTGATCTCGCTCATCCTGCTCTGCACAGCCTTTGTTCTTCCACAGCGTCTTTTGGATCTAGGTCAGTCAGGTGAAGACATGTTTGAGAATGGCAGCGTTGACGATGCAAACGCTCGTATACAATACGAGTTTGACAGACTTCGCGACCCACATACGAATACTATTCCGCTGGGCATCTTTGATCGAGAACGAGAATTCGTAAAACGACTAACTCAGTTAGAGGACAACCAGTTTATCTTCTCCAACGCAGCATCCGACGATCGTTTGCAGCTGGATCCAAACCTCACCGATCAACACGGCATAACTCGCACCGGAGGACGCACACGGTCTATTGCTTTTGACATTGACGACGAATCGATCATGTTAGCAGGTGCAGTAGAAGGTGGTGTATGGAGATCGACTAATGGTGGTAAGAATTGGATACCCACAGTAAGCGGAGATCAAGCGCGATCGGTAACCTGTTTGACTCAAGACGCTCGCCCGAACCATCATCATGAATGGTACTTTGGATCCGGTGAACTGTTCTCCACCGCAGGCTATCCACTCTATCAGGTAGACATCGGAAACGGTATTTACAAGTCCGATGATAACGGTCAATCGTGGCATCGTCTTACTTCCACAGCTGTGCAAGCTCAAGCTATACCCGAGAGTCCATTTCACTTTGTCACCAATCTCGCTGTGGACCCAAGTCGAAGCGACAGCAGTATAGTCTATGCTGCAGGCAACGGTGCCATCCTGCGTTCAAACGACGGAGGTGAGAATTGGTCAGTTGTACTTGGCCTGAGCAGTGGAATTACAACGCCAACGTGGACAGATGTTATCGTGACGCCAAAGGGCGTGGTTTATGCCAGTCTTGCTGCCGGTGGCAATTCCGGCGTATGGCGTTCGGTAAACGGTCTTACGTGGGTGAATTTGTCAAGTGGCAGTTCCTTTGGAAGTGTGAGTTCGCGAGTTCGCTTAGCATATGCGCCATCCAATCCGAATGTCATTTGGGTGTACCGCACTGGCTCTGCAACTCCACTTTGGAAATACACCTACCGCAGTGCACAAGGCACCGGAGCAGGTGGAACTTGGGAGAATCGCAGTACCTATGTGTACAATGGATCAACCGGACTGAATCTGCTTGCGACGCAGCAAGGTTACAGTATGTCGCTCAACGTCCATCCAACCAATGAAAACATCGTGCTTACCGGAGGAACGAGTCTCTATCTAAGTCAAGACGGCTTCGCAACACCAGCCGGAATTACACATGTGGGCGGTTATTCAAAAGACTACCTGAAAGCACAAACTTGGGATCCGATTTTTCCCGAAAAGTACCTGTATGAAAAAAGTCACCCTGACCTACACAATGCGATCTTTCTACCATCAAATCCCGACGTGGTTTATATGGCTTGCGACGGTGGCGTTTTCAGAACTGAGAATATCAAAGACACTCTTGTTCGCTGGGAAAGTCGCAATGAAGGCTACAAAGCAGGTCAGTTTTATAGCGTAGGTATCGATCCCGTTGGTAAAGAAGACGGTGTGTTTATCGGAGGCGCTCAAGACAACAACTCAAGCGTTGGTACGAGTGATGGTCGTCCGATGCGATGGGTTCTCGGCGGCGACGGCATGATATGTGACATGGCCAGAAATCACCGCGCATTCTACCCGTCGTATCAAACCGGTTCGGTTTATAAGGTCGCTATGAACTCAACCCTTGATAGTGTTATCAAATGGGTCAATATCAAACCGAAAAGCAACAACTTTGACTTTATTGCCCCGTTGGTTGTTGATCCTGTCCATGACAGCATTCTCTATATGCTGGGAGGAACAACCATTTGGCGAAACAGCAATACCGATGGAATTGCCTACTCGAACAATGTGACTCCACTTTACCAAAACTGGAAATCAATTTCGATGAGTAGTTCTACATCATCTGCTCTGTCTGCTATTGCAGTGTGTAGCGTGCCGTACAATCGCTTATATGTTGGAACGAAAAATGGAAGCGTGTATCGCATTGATAGCATCAACACTGTGCCGGTGATTAAGGCTATTCCTCTACCGGACGCACCGTTGAATGCCTATGTCAACAACATCACTGTCGATCCCACGGACGGTAACAGCGTCTATGTCGTCTTCAGTAATTATGGCATTCTAAGCGTGTATCATTCACCTGATGCAGGAACGAATTGGGAATGCATAAGCGGCAACCTCGAGGAGAATCCTGATGGTACAGGATATGGTCCGTCATGCCGATGGATTGAAGTACTCCATTACCAAGGTCAAACACTCTATCTGCTTGCTACCTCAGTCGGACTCTTTACGACAAACACTTTAAATGGTATGAATACCAAGTGGAGTTGGTTTAGGCATATCCCAACTGTTCCTATGAATATGGTCAAAGCTCGTTCCACCGACGGCTTCGTTGCTATTGCTTCGCACGGTCTGGGGATCTTCACCTCTTACGCTGTTATCGGTCCAGGCTCGGGCATCATTGCCAACGTAGCAGAAGAAACAACGGACAACACGCACCTTCGCTGCTGGCCTCAACCGGCTGCGGAGCACATGAATGTGTCGTTTGAACTTCAGAGCGACGCAAACGTCACGATCAGTATTATCGATGCGACCGGACGTAGCGTCGCTGAATGTTTGCACGAAGTTCGGTCTCAGGGACACCACGACTTACCCGTTGATCTGTCTCAACTAAGCGCTGGAAGCTATAATCTGGTGTTGCGCTCTGACCGCAATAAGCGAGCATCCACCGTGCCCTTTGTTCATCTTGGGTCGAGCCATAGATGATCGATGCGCAGTCGCACATAGACTCTGCCTCAGTGTCAAAAGACGTCGTGTATTTTATATCCGACGTGCACCTGGGACTCGGTGATAAGTCACAACGCAGAGAACGTGAACAGCGTCTTCTTGCATTCTTCGAGCGCATTCGCAACGATGCAAATTGTCTATACATTGTCGGTGATCTCTTTGACTATTGGTTCGAGTATAAAACAGTTCTGCCGCGCGAGTTCTTTCGTACACTGACAGCTCTCGACGCACTTAGGAAGTCAGGACTTCGTATCGAATACGTGATGGGTAATCACGATTTCGGACACCAGAACTTCTTCGAGCAGGAGTTGGATATTCCGATTTACCGTGAAGATATTGAACGTGAGCATCAAGGACTACGATTCTACATTGCTCACGGTGATGGAAAGGTTTATAACGACCAGGGCTATTTGATCCTTCGGGCTATACTTCGAAATCGCTTCAACATTAAGCTCTACCAGTGGCTGCACCCTGACATTGGCATTAGTCTGGCGTCAAACACCTCGACGAAGAGTCGTCATTACACCGACGCCAAAGACTTTGGTAAACCGGATGGTCTGGCTGACTTTGCGGAAAAGAAAATTGAGGCAGGATTTGATATCGTCGTGATGGGACACCGTCACGAAATCAAAGATCGAAGCTACACATTTGGTTCTCACACCGGACGCTACATCAACCTCGGTGACTGGCTTTCGAACAACAGTTTCGGTCGATTGAGTAATGGAACCTTCGAGCTCCTCTCGATCAGCGACTTCCTTCAAGGAACAATCAAGCACGCAGGCTAATGCACGAAGAGATTTTGTGAGTGATGGCTTTGACTAACGCAAGGCTTCGCGCACTTTGGCAGAGACGTAGTCCATGATCCACACGACAAGAGCAATCACGAGCACAATCGTCCCCACCGATTGCCAGTCTGCTAACATTTGATACTGGATCAGCATCGATCCAATTCCGCCACCGCCAACCAAACCGATGATCGTCGCCATGCGTACGTTGATGTCCCAGCGGTAAATAGTGAAGGACAAGAACGGGATGAATACTTGTGGAACAACGGCAAACCAAATCACCTGCAGAGGACGTGCCCCCGTTGCCTCAATGGCCTCCATAGGGCCAGTATCTATATCCTCGATCTGCTCGGAATATTGCTTCGCAAGTGATGCGATGGTGTGAATGCAAAGAGCGAGCATGCCCGGAAAAGGTCCGACGCGAACCCACACCGTAAATATCACCGCCCACACCAAAGGTTCAATCGAGCGCGCAAAATTCGTCGTGATTCTCAACACCGTGTATACGCCAAAGGTCAATGGCGTAGCCTTCATAAGATTGCGTGCACTAAGAAAAGCCAGAACGAATGCAACCGGCAAGGCCAGAGCTGTAGCGAGGAATGCGATGTACAAAGTTTCAACGATTGCCTGCAAGACTTCGCCAATCAACTTCGTGTTGGCAAAGTTCGGCGTCAAGAGCAGTGAGAAGAGTCGTTTTGCAGCATCCAATCGCTGCTGCGAAAACATGTCACCGAGGTTGACGCGAGATACTTCCCACGAAGTGACAAATGTGAGCAAGAGAAGAATCCAACCGCAGTGTTTCCTGAATGTCGCGCGCCAGGATTCCAGTCGGTAGAGTCCCAGCAGTGATGCGCCGATTGAGCTTCGAGTGGATAATGTAAAGAGTGTAAAAGCGAGACCACAGGCAGCATACACTAACAACTCTGACCACATGAAATCTGGACCACTCTGACCCAAGACCACGTGGTACCAGAGAATCCGCACAGCTGTTATCGCACAGTACATCCCGATCAACAGATCGAGCAGCGCGGCAACAGCATATTTAAAACTCTTTATCATTGTTTGTTCGAATACAACTCAATCAATTTTCAACTCGCGTTTCATACCCGAAGTGCCGCTGAAAGCGCATTCAGGATTGTTGGCAACTCCTAGCGTATCTCTACTTCCGTCGCTTCGTCTCCGTAAATCTCGCGGAACCACTCCTCAGTTATCTGTTCAGGTCGACCTTCAAACACCAAGCATCCCTGACGCAAGGCAATGACGCGCGTGGCGTATTGTCGCACCAAACTCAAGAAGTGCAGGTTGCAAATCACTGTGGTGCCCATCGTTTTGTTGATGAGCTCCAAATACTTCATCACTGAATGTGAGGTCGCCGGATCGAGTGAGGCTACTGGTTCATCTGCCAAGAGCAAACGTGGATGCTGCATGAGTGTGCGTGCAATAGCGACACGCTGTTGTTGTCCGCCGGACAGAGAATCAGCTCTCTGATCCGCCTTATCACGAATACCAACAACATCGAGATTCTGAAGAGCGGCATCACGCAACTCAGGACTAAAATGACCGATCATTGAAGCCAAGGTTCCGACTGAGGCTAAGCTTCCGGACAGTACATTTTCCAGCACGCTCCGACGTTTGACGAGGTTGAAGTGTTGGAAAATCATACCAACCGAGCGACGGTGCTCCCGGAGCTCTTTGCCTTTCAAATGTGTGCAATCTTTGCCTTCAACAAGGATGGATCCGGAAGTAGCAGGAATCAAAGAATTGATGCAGCGCAGCAAGGTTGATTTGCCGGAACCGCTAAGACCAATGACCGCCAAGAATTCTCCGGCTTGAACGGAGATATTAACGTTACGCAGAGCCTGCGTGCCGTTGTCGTAGGTCTTGCAGAGATCACGTATTTCCAAAAGTGGCGTTGTGTTGCCTTGCGCTACGCTCATTGCATGACCTCCGTCATCAACTCACGAGCGCTCTTGAGCGAGGCTGCTGTTATGGTTTCTCCGCTTAACAATGCCGCCACGGCTTCGATCTGCTTGTTGCCCTTGAGACGGCTCGCATGCACGTGCGACGACTGAGAGTCTTGCTCCTTTGTCACCATGAAGTGTGCATCAGCAAGAGAGGCTATTTGCGCTTGGTGTGTGATAGCTATTATCTGACGTGATTCGGAAAGATGCTTCATCTTTGCTCCAACGCGACGTGCAATTCGTCCGCTGACCCCAACGTCGATTTCATCAAATACCATCAGCTGCACATCGTCGAGGTCTGCGACAATGCTCTTGAGTGCGAGCATGAGACGAGAAGCTTCACCTCCGGACAAAACCTTTTCAAGCGACTTGAGATCCTCGCCTCTATTCATCGTCGCTTTGAATTCTACCACGTCAATGCCCTTCGCAAAAGCTTTGTACCGTTTCTTAGCGACCTTCGCAATTACTACATCGCTAGCATCACCCGTCGCAAGCTCCTGATCAATCTGCACCGAAAACTGTGGATGGTTGATGCCGAGGTCTTGAAGCTCAGCAACAGCTCGCTCTTCAAGTACGCTTGCTGCCTTGCGACGATTCGCACTGATCGTCGTAGCCAAGCTTCCCAGCTCTTGTTCCATCACAGCTATGTCAGACAGCAATTGTTCTTTGTGAACATCGATGCCATCAATAAAGCTTAGCTCTTGCTGCAATCGCTCACGCAACAAGCAAGCTTCGCTCAGACTTCCGTAGCGTTTACGCAGTCGTTGTAAAACGACGCTGCGTTCGCGCAGTTGTTCAATGCGCTCAGGACTAAACTCAATTTGCGATTGATAGCGCTGCATGCTTTTAGCAATCTCATCAACGGCTATCTGCGCTGCGTCAAGTTCATTTTTCAAATCCACACAGCGTTCGTCGATCTGCGCCAATCGACTCATCGCATCGCGCGCGCGAACCAACAAATCGTGGGCCGATTGATCCATGTTTTGAAGGATGGTGCAGAGCTCTTCGCTGAGCGAATGACGATCTTCAGCATGACCAAGCAAACTCAACTCTGTCTCAATCTCGACATCCTCTCCGTCACGAGCATCTATGCGATCCAACTCTTCCAATTGCGCTTGTTGGAAATCGCGTTTGAATCGAAGTTCTTGTTCCTTGGCTAATACATCTTTGTACTCTCGGTGAAGAGTAGAGCACTGCTCATACAAGTCTTGATATCGTTGCACTAGTTCACGATGACGAGCCACATGATCGAGAATCCTGAGTTGCTCACTTGCTTTCAAAATTTGCTGGTGCTCGTGTTGTCCGTGGAAATCGACGAGGAGATTGCCACACTCGCGAAGCGTGGCTAGCGTGACTGGAGTATCGTTAACAAAGCTGCGAGAATTGCCTTTGATGGATAACTCACGACGCATGATGAGCGTATCGCCTAAATCTTCGAGATCGTGGTTCTTCAGAAAATCATGAACCTTAGCTCTCTTGATAAGAAACTGCGCTTCCACTACAGCGCGCTGGGCTCCATGTCGAATCAATTCGGACGACGCACGCTCTCCCAAGGCAGCGAGGAACGCGTCGATGATAATCGACTTTCCTGCGCCGGTTTCGCCCGTAATGATATTGAGTCCATCGTCAAATTCTAGATCGATGGTCTCAATCAAAGCGATATTCTTGATACTGAGAGAACGAAGCACGTGCGTTTGCTTTTGGATTGAATCGTGAGTTCAAATATACGCAGGGCTATGACCAGCACAGGCGTGGAGAGCAACAGGGAAATTTCCCCAGAGCATTAATCTTTCAACATACGGTCGTAGGCTTTGGAATACTCCAAAACTGCATTTCCAATGCCATGGGCGATGGATTGTTGTCCTTTGGCCGAGCAGAGGATCTTCTCATCCGAGCTATTGGAAACAAAGCCTGTTTCAATCAAAACAGCGGGCATGGATGCGCCGATAAGAACGATGAAACCGGCTTGATTGACGCTGCGAGCCGGCATGGTAGTACTTGCAGCGAGATTCTTTTGAACCATGGTGGCAAAACGGGTGCTGAGCTTCACGAAGGAATTTTGGACCAGTGTAGCGACGATTAGCTGGTCGTCGTCAAGACCCTTATAGCGATCGCTGTTGCTTTCCAAATGAATTACCGAATTCTCTCGCTGAGCGACGTCGATGGCGGTGTTGGTTTTTGCCGGACTTAACACATAGGTCTCAAAACCAGAAGCATTCGATGGCTTGGTTGGCGTGGAGTTGCAATGGATAGAAATGAAGAGCTTGCCTTTGGCTTCGTTCGCAATCGCTCCACGACGATAGAGTTCAATGAAGGTGTCATTGCTGCGCGTCAGCACGACCTTCGTCTTGGGCAGTTTTTTTTTTATCTCATCTCGTAAACGAAGAGCAATTCCCAGTGTAATGTCTTTTTCGTTTTTGCTGTGTACACTCTCAGCACCTGCATCTTTTCCGCCGTGCCCTGCATCTATCACAATTACGTCTAAATTCCAGCGCGAACGATGTGATGCGACCGGTGCTTTTACAGCTGGGGCATTGACGATTCGAAGGAGCAAATGACGATCAGTTACGCGCTGCAGCTCCACAGTTCGATCGGGAGATTTCAAACAAATCTCAAAGACCTGTTCCCCATCTTCCAAATACGATCTGGCGGAACGCACATTAAGTTTTCGAATTGCTTCGAGCTTGGGTACTGCGTTGACGGCATCCTTGACACGAAGATGAATGACAGCGTCGGAGAACTCCGGCTGATCAACTTCCGGCAAGTCGCGGTCTGCATAAAAGTGAATGAGCGTTGCTTTCTTTTCAACTTTCGCTTCAATGCGGTTAATGCGAGCCGGACGCTTAGCAAGTTCAATAAATGATAGCGATGCTAAGAGAGGCTCGGACTCAGAGCTTGGGTGCAATAGCAAACCCGATGGACTATCACGAGTAGAATCTTCCAACTCACGCCGTCGCAAATCGCGCGGTAACTGATAGCGAAAGGGCGCGGGTGCCGATTGTATCTGCGGTTGAGATGGTACCTGCGGCTGCGTTTGTGTCGGACTCTTTGAGGGCGTTTCGTCATCAGGAGTGATGACGGTGCCCTTCTGACGAGACTTAGTTTTAGTTTCGACTTTAAGATTGTCGTCAGACGAAGTCTTGGTATTAAACGGCTTTTCTGAAGAGACTTTGTCCGGGAGGTCGCTTGCAGGAATGCTAAAATCATCATCAATAGCTTTCGCTACCGGACGCGGCGCTTCCACCCATCGAACAGTTTTTTCCGTCTCATCAATCGTGCATAAACCCAAAGTCGCCAAGGCATCGAAGAACGATGGATATGGTACACACACTTGGTTGTTTGCAGTAATACATGGCAGCGTCATTTGCGCCATCTTGGTCTGCAGTTTGGCTTCAGCAAGAACAAAGAAGCTCGATCCTCTTGTCACAATCTTATGACGTGAAATCACAACATCAGATGCCACCTGACGCTTCGCTTTGATGGCACTCAGTTTCAGCGCATCAAAGGAACAGTATTGAAGAGAATTGATGCGAAAAAGTTCGACTTTCTTTCTCGTTTTGCCATCAACAACGATAGTCAGTTGTTCTTTGGCGGTGTTTTTTGACACTGTGCGACGAGCGTGGGACGCACGATGTCGTGCGGCTTCGAGCTGCGGAGTGCAGCAAAGACTAACGAGCAGCAAGACTACAATCGCACTAAGCGTTGGTCGCTTGCTTATGCCGGTGATATTACGAAGCTCACCGAGAGAAAAGCGATGAGACGACTCAATAGCGCGCATCATGCCTTGACCGTCTCCTCTGCTGGTGGAATGTTTGCCATAATTTCATTAGCCAATACCTGACGCTTTCTCCAATCACTGAAGTACATCATCAGAACGGCTGTAGCAGGCATTGCAACGAGCAAGCCGAGGAAGCCGAAGAAGTGTCCGAAGACAAACAACGAGGCAATAATCATCACCGGATGCAATCCAATACGACTGCCTGTAACTCGTGGATCAATGATGTAGGTCGTAATCAAGTGCAACACATTAATCGTGAGCGCAACCTGAATAATCTGCATGAACGAATTATCAGCATTCACGAGAAGAATCGTCACAACCGCAACAAACAAGCTTGCAAGAATGCCAAGGTACGGGATAGGATTGAGCAAGCCGCAAAGCACGCCAAGAACAATGCCGTATGGGATTCCCATGATCATGAAGGCAATTGTCGCCATTGTTCCGACGAACAATGCGCTGATGATCTGTCCTGAAATGTAAGCCCTGACAATGTCGTTTATACGTGCTAGATCATGCAAAACTCTCCGTGATCGAGGCTGAAGAATGCTCTCAAGCAGTCTCTTCAAGCGCGGTAGATCATTGAGAAAATAGAAGCTGAGAATCGGAATCAGAACGACGTTCACTGCTTGTGCAGCAACGGATGATAGCGAGGTCAACACACTCAGAATACCCGTCAAGATTACCTGTGAAGCGCGCTCAACTTGTGGTGCCAATTCCTTTTGAACGATTTCACGTGCGTTCTCGGCTGAAAGACCAAAGGTCTCTAACCACTTGTAGAACTGTCGACTTTCCAGCTTCTGCGTAGCAGTTGTCACCATCGACGAAATGCGTCGAATCACGTCATTCATCTGCTCAAAAACGCTTGGGAAGAAAAACACAGAAACTGCTACAAGAGCTGAGAGAATAGTGAGGATGATGAAGAGCGACACTATAGTGCGATTGATCTTCCACGAACTCAGCTTGGTAACTAAGGGATCAAGCAGATAGGCAATGAAAAACGAGAGTGCGAATGGCAAGAGTATAATGCCCAACTCACTGAGGAACCAGAGAACGAAAAGTAGTGAGCTAAGAATCAGAAAACGACGAACGAAGGGATACTCCGATCGATACGGCAGGAGAACAAAGCATACAATGGCAAAGAGTATCAACGGTCCGGCCGCACTCTCCAATAACTTCGTTTGAAGTATGAAGGTGGCCACCGTCACAGCGCTCAAAACTATTGCTGCAACAACCGAAAGTCTATGTCGAACGATTTGATCCATGCCCAAGGGCCTCGTTTGACACAAATCTACGAGGTGAGCGCTCTTCTCGGGTACTTTTTATCAGCATCGTGCTTGACTACACGCACAAAAAAAGCTGTCGCAAATACATCGCGACAGCTTTGAGAGAGATTTGAGTCGAAACTTAGCTTTGTTGAACCGCTTCCGTTGTGCCACAATACTCATCGTATGCGTTTGTAAGCATCTGAGCGATGGCTTCCGGAAAACGACCTTCGATCATGTGACGGTGTACCATTCCAATCAAGCGTCCATCGCGGAAAAGAGCAATTGACGGTGATGAAGGCGGTACTCCGGCAAGAAACTTCTCGCGAACGTATTGCGTGACTTCGAGGTCCTGTCCGGCGAAAACAGTGAGGAGGTTATCAGGAACTTTCGAATGTCTCAATGACATTGCAATTCCCGGTCGTGCACTGCCGGCTGCGCAACCGCATACGGAATTGACGACCAACAAGGTTGAACCTGGAAGCGCCATTGCTTTGTCGGCATCTTCCGGACTGATTAACTCTTGGAATCCGATACGTGTGAGTTCATCACGCATAGGCTGAACAAGCAAGGGATCGTACATAGTAATTGACGGTGTTAATGAATCGAGCTTGTGAAATGACGAATGCAGGGAGAAGCTCGTGTATGGAGACAAAAATATCACCTTTTGTTGTGACAGGACAAGCCACTCCGCATCTTTGTACGAATAACTGAGGAGTCTCGAGTGATCATCGTGCGGCAGGTTTCTGAACTACAATCCTGGATAAAGGCCCAAATCGCCGCAGGACAAAGCATTGGATTCGTCCCAACTATGGGATTTCTCCATGCGGGTCATATTTCCCTCGTCAGTCGTGCTCGCAGCGAGTGCCCTATCGTCGTCGCTTCAATCTTCGTCAATCCAACCCAATTCGCTGCAAATGAGGATCTGAGCGTCTATCCTCGTGATTTTGAGAATGATGTAGCCTTGCTCGAGGCTGCAGGCTGTGATCTCGTCTTTGCTCCTGAGCCTGAGCAAATGTACCCCACCGGCTTTGCAACCACAGTGCACATCGACACCAATACAACCGAATTTGAAGCAGCCTTTCGTCCCACGCACTTTGACGGCGTCGCAACTGTTGTAAGCAAGCTGCTGTTGATGACAAAGGCGAACAAAGCCTACTTCGGACAAAAGGACTTCCAGCAATGCATGATCGTTCGCCGTTTGGTTGCAGATCTCAACATCGACACCGAAATCATCATCTGCCCCACCATCCGTGAACCCGATGGCTTAGCCATGAGTTCGCGCAACGTCTATCTCGACCCAACACAACGTCAACAAGCTCTCGCTTTACACAATGCACTGCAGAATGTGCAACGTGCAATTGCCCAAGGCCTGCGACAACGACAAACGCTGGATGAGATTGCACTGAAGACCCTTGTGTCAACACAAGGCGTTGCTGTAGACTACGCGCGATGTGTCACTGCCTCTGACTTGCAAAGTCCTGATGTCTTTGTATCCGGTTCGGAAGTAGTCTGTTTGATTGCAGCTCGCGTCGGAAAAACACGACTCATCGACAACATGACCTACAAGATTCTCTAAAGCTTCGCTTACTTGATAATTCCAAGTGCGCGTAGCATCTCATCACCATAGTCGCTGAGCAACTCTTCACCGGCTTTGACCGGACGAATGGTGAACATCTCAATCTTCTTGTTGTCACTGACGTATTCGGTATTTGGCTTAAGACCTGAGCCTTGGTATGTGCAGATATAACGAGCTACCCCGCTATCCGTACGACGTGCATCAATGATGGTCTTACGGTTCAATTCAATACCGTATGCACCCATGATGTCTTCACGATAACGTTCGTTGTATTCTCGCTTCGCCAGACGTTCGCCGCCGTATTCAAAAAGCAAAACGCCTTTCTTGAAGTCGCGTACAGCCCAGAGTCCAAGACCGGCCTGCTTTATCTGCGAGGGTCGTACTTCAACTCCTAACACTTCACGTGTATGCTCGGCGCAAAAGGGATGGGTAATTGTTGTTTTTCGTGAGCAGCGCTTTCCATTAGCGGTGTGCGCACACTGTGCGCTAATCTTAATCGTGTGGTTTTTCGACATTTACTTTAGTATCTCTCCTGTTTCAAATGACCAAAACAATAAATCCAATTCATCAATAGGAATACGAATATCGTGAGCAAATGCTTTCCAACGTTGCTCAATTGCTTGATACTGTTTGATTGAGCTCGGGGCTGTGCTGCTTTCAAGTACACCACAATTGAACAAATGCTTGAGTATATGACGATCAATAATGGCAAGTTCACGCGCACCGGTATTTCGTAAAAAGTGCGAAGCTTCCTTCATTCCCATTCCTCGCACATTGCTGACTAACCAGGATCTCATTTCTACTGCATCGCGCTGCTGCTCGAGCTCATGACGAATGGCGGGAAATCGTTCACGAAGCAGACGAAGATTCTTTGCCTTGACATTATGAAAGCGAATGTAGTGCGCCGGATTTCGGAGTATGGGTGTCGGATCTAGATCCACGTTCTCAAAATCATGCTCGCGTAGTATCCGCACGACGGCTTCTGCATGCAACGCCTTGCTTTGTGGCGTGCATAAACAAAAGCACAGCTCGTAGAACCAATCTTGTGAGGCTATGAGTTTGAACTCGTCAAGTCGTCGCTGAATAGCATTACGCATTGTCGAATACCATTCGCGTAAATCCTGTGTCAAAGCGGGCTGACGTATGAGAGGTGCTTCTGTGCTCATTACAAGCTGTAGCGCAGACCGACATTGAGTGGTAGACTTACACCACTGCCCTCGCCTACCAGTAAACGAATAGATGTGACGAGATCCAGATCCCGTTGCAAGGCAAAAGCGAAGCCGGTTCCAAACATGACAGCGGTATTAGAAATAGACGGGTACGCTGTTCCGTTGGGAACGAATTGATTGACATTCCCACTGGCAAATCCGATGAGCAAGTAAGGGTTGAATGCAGAACGAAGTTTCTTCAGCTCGAATCGCATGCCTCCTTCAATGAACCATGCGTGCATGTCCGACTCACTCGTCTCAGTACCAAAGGTTGTGGCTACGTAGTCGAATCCAAGCCAAAGAGAAAGACTACTTCCCGAAGCAACGCGAAATGCAGTCATGAGGTTGAGATGCGGTCCCGCATCAAAACCCTCGTTAACAATCTTGGCAAACTGAAGATTTACTCCAACGGACGCACTACAGTCGATCATCGGCAGGGCCTCCGCTGCGCGAAGTGTGCAATGTGATGCGATAAAGATTACAACTGCGATGACTACTTTCATTTCAATTCTGTGTGGTTGCCGAAAACAAAACTACTGATCGCAGTCTCTCTCACGAACACAATTCATTCGATTAAATCAGAGTCGCAAAGCACTTAAGCTCTTGCAGCCTTGCGACGACGAATGAGTTTCTCAATTTCAACCGTAATAAATACGACGCTTGACGCAGCGAGTGCCAGCAGAAGCTCCATTGGCGACAATGCCTGCGTTCTGAAAATCGGTTGCAAGACGGGAACATAGATGGTCGCCATTTGCAAAACCAGGGTCAAGACAAACGCGCCGGCTAGTGGACGATTAGTAAGTAAGCCTATAGAGAACAGCGAGCGTCGTTCGCTACGTATTGCCAGTACGTGACCCATCTGACTCAAGCACAGCACGGTGAACACCATGGTCTGCCAGTGCGTATCGTCCAAACGAATGGCAACCGCTTGGGTGATAATAGGAACGAAGCCCATGAGAAGTCCGACCCAAATGATATGTGTGCCCATTCCTTGAGCAAAGATGCTTTCTCCCGGAGCTCTGGGTGCGCGACTCATCACGTCGCCTTCAGCAGGTTCGGCAGCGAGGGCCAGACCCGGAAGACCGTCAGTGACGAGATTGATCCAAAGAATATGCACAGGAAGCAGCGGAATTGGAAGACCAAAGAATGGTGCCAAGAAGATGGTCCATATTTCTCCGCTGTTCGACGTCATTGTGTACTTGATAAACTTTCGAATGTTGTCGAAGACGCGTCGTCCTTCTTCAACGGCGTTGATAATGGTCGCGAAGTTGTCATCTAGCAGTATCATCGACGATGCTTCCTTCGAAACCTCTGTTCCGTTGATGCCCATCGCGATTCCAATGTCTGCGCGCTTCAACGCCGGTGCGTCATTCACGCCGTCGCCGGTCATTGCCACATACTGTCCTTTTGCTTGCAGAGCTTTCACAATTCGCAACTTCTGTTCAGGCGCAACTCGTGCGAATACGCGAATCTGCTCTACTCTTTGCGACAACTCATCATCACTCATTGTGTGAAGCTCATTGGCATGCATTACAGCGTTCTTTTCATTGCTGATAATGCCGATTTCGCGGGCGATGACTTCGGCTGTGAGAGGATGATCTCCGGTTATCATTACCGGACGAATCTGCGCTTGCTTACAGCGTTTCACAGCTTCAAAGACTTCATCGCGCGGAGGATCGATCATGCCACAGAGGCCAAGGAACACTAAATCGCGTTCTAGAGTCAGTGTGTCAAGCACAGGCATTTCATCGCAGAGCTTGTAGGCGAATGCGAGCACGCGTTGACCTTTTGCTGCCATGCTATCTATCTCGACATTAATACGCGTGGCATCGACGGCGATGGTGTCTCCTTTTGATGAAGCGATCATGCTATCGCAACAGCCGATAAGCAAGTCCGGAGCACCTTTGCAGAGAACTTCGTAGCGACCGTCCGGACGTTTGTGGACGGTGGTCATTCTCTTGCGTTCCGAATCAAAGGGCAAATCACCTACACGCGGATAGGTCGCGCTGAGACTCTCCGTCGTGATCCCCGCCTCCTCAGCTCTTCGAGCAAGTGCAACCTCCGTTGGCTCACCGATGATAGTACCTTTATCATCACGAAACGATTCGTTATTCAAAGCCATTGTTCGTAGAAGAATTGCAGTCGAATCGCTCAGCGCTGAAGAGTTTCGAGAGTTGTCAAGTTTGAGTGCTTCATTGCCAATATGGAGCTCGCGAACCTCCATGCGCTGTTTGGTTAGGGTACCGGTTTTGTCGGTGCAGATGGTCGTTACCGAACCAAGTGTCTCGACAGCAGGCAACTTTCGAATCAAAGCCTTCTTTTGAACCATGCGCTTAGCACTCATCGCGAGAGCGATAGTTACTACTGCCGGCAGAGCTTCGGGGATAGCAGCGACGGCTAGTGAAATCGCCGTCAGAAGCATGAGCAGTGTGTCTTCGCCTCTGACGATGCCAACAGTGAAGACTACCAGACAGATCACCAGGATGATAATCGCAAGACGTCGTCCGAAATCCGCCAAGCGTTTTTGCAGTGGGGTCTTGTCGTTTGATTCTTCTTGTAGCAGCCGAGCAATCTTTCCTAATTCGGTTGACATCCCTGTTGCGACAACCAGTCCACGTCCAACACCATGCGTTACATTCGTTCCCTTGAAAGCACAATTGGTTTTGTCGCCTAGCGGTAATAGCTCGTCACCTAAGGCAGCAACAATCTTCTCAACGGTATGCGACTCACCTGTCAATGCTGCTTCATCAACACGGAGGTTGGAAACAGATACCAATCTCACATCGGCTGGAACGACATTACCAGCCTCTAACTGCACGATGTCGCCAAGGACCAATTCGTGCGATGAAAGTTCTTGCCAACGACCATCCCGCATCACGCGCGCTATTGGCGTCGCCATGCTCTTCAACGCCTCCATCGCTTTCTCAGCTCTGGACTCTTGAACGTATCCAATAACAGCGTTGATGATGACGATACCAATTATGACGTAGGCGTCGATTGCGTCACCAAGTACAATTGATATAACCGCCGCGCCGATCAACACGAGGATCATGAAGTCGGCAAATTGGGCGAGGAATAGCATGTATGCCGGACGCTTCGCGTGTTCAGTCATTGAGTTCGGACCGTCCTGACGCAATCGCTCAGCAGCCTCTTGGGTGCTCAGTCCTTGCTCCGAACTTCTTGTAACGGAGTAAATTTCTTCTAAGGAATATTGGTGAGATTGCACGGGCATTAGGGACTCAAGGTGGTGAATTGTGGTGATGAACCAAAGATCGCGCAAACGATAATCGATACTCTTTCAATGCGCTTCACACTAAGAACTCTTCCGGAGAATGAAGCGATATTGAACGATGGAGTAGAACCATCCAAGACCAAGTGTGAGAAGAGTGAACAGCGCCATCTTCCAGCCTGAAGCTCGGTTTGGCTCACAGCGTTCAACACTAAATCCACTGCTGGCAAACATCTCTTTCATGGAACTCAAAGTAAACCAGCGCAAGTGGGTTTTGTCCATGACACCACTTTGCTCGTAGACAAATCTCTTTCGAAGCAGATTGAGAATGACCGGAGCGTAGGCAATAGTCGGGATCGAGGTGATGAGCACTCCGTCATCGCGTAAGTATTGCTTAAGCTTTGTCAGGACGGACCACGGATCGACCAAGTGTTCCAAGACATCGAGACAAAGAATCACGTCAAAGGACTTTTCTTCAAAGGCTAAATCGGTGCTTGATATGTCAGCGCAAATCACGTCATCCAAAACCGTCCGCGCTTCACGTGCTGCATCTTCAAAGAGTTCTACGCCATACACTTGCTCTGCAACGCCGCTGCTTTTGAGAACGTAGGCGGTCGCTCCTGTACCGCAGCCGACATCGAGCAGTTTTTTACAATGCGGAACCATGGGCACCACATCGCGTCGTGCCAAAGCGAAGTATGATTGATCTTTTTGATCGTACATGGGAATCTCTTTCTGAAGGCAAATTACATCGTCGACTGTCTCGAATAGATTGAGGTTTAAGCAAATGTGTTTGTCACGCTCAACCAAAACATGAGCGGAAGGCACGTCGCTATCTTCAAGCCATCAACGAGTAGGCGCGTTTTTCTGCAACTGATCGAAATACTGTCTGATGAGTTGCTCGTAATCTTTGGTGTACCCCTGCTGCATTGACTTGAGCAAATCTTGAATTGCTTGTTTGTTACGAAGGGCTTCTAGATTCAATTCAGCCGGACTATTACGACGTGTGTCTTGGCCGGCACGTGACTCACGCGTCTTCTCATAGTCTCGTTCGTTCATCGAGCGTGATGCATCGAGCAATCGAGAGAGAATGCGATCTTGTCGGCGCTTGGTTTCTTCAGTGATATGACCGCTCTGCATGTCAGAGAGAACTTCCTTCATCTCGTCAGCGAGCTTTTCCAAATCTCCGAGTGCTTTCTTGTTTCCAGAGGCTTCTTTTTGTTCATGAGCAAGTTCATCAAGACTCTTTTGTACTCGACCCTGTTGCGCTGCAAGACGACCTAACTGTCCTTGTTGTTCTTGACTCATTCCCTGTCCACCTTGTCCCAACTGCTGCATTCCTTGATTAATGCCTTGCTGCTGATTTGCGGCTTGCTGAAGTCGTTGCATGAAGCTTCCTTTGCCACCCGGTTTCTGACCGTTAGGATTATTAGGATCACCTTCGCCTTCACCATCACCGTCGCCAGGGTTTCCACCATTCATCTGCTGCAAAGCCTGCGACATCTGTTGCATGGCGCGGTTCATTGATGCCATTGCGCCTTGTTGTTGCATGGCAGCTGAAGGAGAGTTGCGACTTTCCATGCTCTCTTGGGCGCCTTGCATTTGTCGCATAGCGTCACCCATTTCCTTACCCATTTCCGGACTCACTGCGGTCGTCTTTTGTCCGAGCTGATTCATCTTATTGGCAAGGTTTGCCATCTGTTCACGTAGCTTCTGCTGCTCGCGTGCATTCTGGCTCATGCGCGAGGAGTTCATATCCATTTTCTGACTTTCCTTCATGAGTTGCTCTTCAGCTTTACTCATGGACATCATGTCATTCATGGATGATTGAAGTTGCTTAGCAGTCTCGCGTTGCAAATTCTTCTTCATTTCCTTCTTCATCTGCTTCATTCCCTGAGAGAAATTCTTCAAGTTCTGAGCAGCGTTGCGCATGTTTTGTTGCGCATCTTTCATGTCGCCCTTTTCCAGATCCTTCTCGCTCTTATCCATCTGCTTCTCGGTCATCTCAGCATTCAACTGGTCCATGGCTTTTTTCATTTCATCCATGACGTTCTGTTGTTTATCAAGACCAGCTTCTTTGGCCATCTTCTCAAGCTCTTTCATCTCCTGACTCATCTTGGCCAAGTCTTCCTTCAAAGCTTCTTGCTTCTTGGCAAGATCCTGAAGTGCGTTTTTATCGTTCGGATTAGTATTCTCGGATTGCCTCTGCAATTCTTCCTGTTGCTTTTGCAAGTCCCGTGCACGCTTTGCGAGTTCATCGACCTTCTGCTCCGTTTGGATGCGTTTCAGCAACTGCATGGTACGTTCAATCTGCTTGCGAAAATCTTCCTCGCTGAACTTGAAGTTCTTCATTGCCTGTTGCATTTGCTCGGGCGACATTTGCTGCATAGCCTTTTGCATTTGCTCCATTGCATCGCGCAATTCCTTGGAGTCGATCTTCTGCATGAGCTTCTGCAATTCAGCATACTTCTGCAAAGTCTCGGGAGAAATCGCTTTGTTCTCCTCAAGCATCTGCGTCATTTCTTCAAGCTTATTCTGAACATCCTTGATCTTGTCCTGTATCTGATCTTGCTGATGAAGCAGCTCTTCCATCTTCTTCTTGTCTTTCCAATCAGCTTGCTTTTGCTGTTGCTTCATCATCTCACGTTGCAGCTGCTCCATGTCGCGAGCCACGTCGTCTGCTTTCTTCATCACTTGCTCTAACTCCTTGGCAGCGTCGTTTTGCGTCTGCTTGGCTTGACGAAACACTTCATCAAGACTCGGCAAACGCAAGGTCATCGTCGAGGTCTTCGCACTCTTCGGTCCGTGTACTCGATCATTGTCCAAGACCTCTACATAAAACTCATAGCGATCCTCAGGAGAAATTCCCAGCTTGTTCAAATCCCACAGATATGGTACTTGAGCGCTCGTTCCAATAGATCCGAGAGGAATGGGAACGGCTTTGAAATCTCGATCCGGACTGGTATAGCGCGACTCCGCCAAACGATAGTGTATGAGCAGTTGAGAGAATCCATAATCATCCGTGATACCGATCTTCATGTTCAACAAAGCATCCTTGCCAAGTTGAACATCGCTCGATGGTTCAATGAGTGAAATGCTTGGATATCCGTCGGCCAAACTGACGATGCTGTAACGAATGGGATCAGGATTTGTACGACCATCTTTATCAAACAACTCGATCCAATACAAGCCATTATATGACACCGTAAAGCCTGCCTTGGCACTGCGATCTTGAACCGCCATCGGGATACGCGTCGTGTCCAGCAGTTTTTGCGACGCATCGCGTGTGCTGTCGGATTGTTGATTGGATCGAAGAAGGACGATATTCGCACTCGCCAGTTCTTTGTTCGCGGCAACTGTAAGATCTACACGCGAACCGCTCAAGGCGGTGATGTCTGCGTTTTGTTCACTCAGACTTATTGCTTCGCGATTGGTGTAAGATGGTTGAGTGACGCGACCGTCGAGACTTCGTATCAGGGGTCTGTCTGTTACAACGACTCTACCAATCGGCGTACGTACCGCTTCTGAATACCACGGCACTTCCGCAAAAAACTCTATGGAGCGTTTGAGACTTCCGATTTCAAAATGATATGATCCTGTGGAATCTTCTCGCAGCGTATAGGCATCGTAATTCTGCTGCTGTTCTTCTTTCAGTTGTAAACTGATGGACTGCGGAACCTTGCCCTCTGCCTTGACATAGATGGTGATCTTTTCACCGCGCAATACATAGGCCTGCAATGGTTCAATGCGAAGACTAAATGGAGCCGGAGGAACAAAGGAGCTGCGAAAATGGAGTAGTCGTTCGGACGCCGAACGCATCGGCGTGTAGATCATGAGTGAGCCCGTTAGGCTCATTGCAAGAAGGAGTATCATCAAAAAGCGACGCAGCGTACGTCGATCAATCACGACGGAGAAGTCGCGATCACGCGTCAATTTCTCAACGCCTTCGAATGCTGCATAACGTAAATCATCAGATGCCAATCCCGAGGGCGAAGACGTAGCAAGCAGCTGCATGGCATTCAACAGCATATCTCGAATGTCTTGGTATGCAGCGCCTACTCTCTGAGCAATGGAGTCAATACCGGGACGATCAGAAGACAAGACACGATACCACAGCACGCGACCAATGGTAACAAGTCCGAATGCAAGCGTACTCAGCGCGATGAATGAGAACATGACTGTTCTAATGAGCATGCTGCCATGTAGCACCGCCTCGATTGCAGTTCCTACAGTCCAAAGAGCCAAACCAACACTCAGGGTAGCAGCACTCGCGCGCATTAACTCTGCACGAACGTCGCTGTGCATCGTCCGTTCCAGACGATGTATGAGTTGTTGATATGCAGTTTGATGATTCATTCTACAGTTGTTTGCTTATGCTTGTGTGCGAGTTCGACTAGGTGTTCTTGTATAGCGCTCTTGTTAGTTCAATCCTTGACTCAGAGCATACACGATGATATTCGTTCCCATCTGAAGTGCTGCCTGTCGTTTGTCTGGAGGATCTCCATGCACATCGGGGTCGGCCCAGCCATCACTTGGATTAGTTTCAATGGTATAGTACACGCACAATCGTCCGTTGTCAAACAGTCCAAAACCCTGCGGCACTTTACCGTCGTGCTCGTGAATCTTTGGCAGACCATTAGGAAATTGAAAGTGCGAGTGATAGATGCCGTGTGAAAAGGGTAGCTCGCGGAATTGTTGGTCAGGAAAGACCTTCTTCATCTCACGTCGAATGGAAGCATCCAGACCATAATCATCATCGATGTACAGAAAGCCTCCGTTGTCCAAGTAGGCTCTCAGACGTCTAACTTCCGTCTCCGAAAAACTCACGTTCCCGTGTCCTGTCAAAAAGATGATGGGATACAAGAAGAGATTATCACTGGACAAATCAACGTATTCATACACCGGAGCGACGTTGATATTGGTGTTCTTGCGGACGAAATTGAGAAGATTGACTTCGGACGATGGATCGTTGTACCAATCGCCGCCTCCGCCATACTTGACTCGCGCCAAACGTATAGCCGAGCCGCCACCCTGCTGTGCTTCGAGTTGCAAAGCACAGAGTGAAAGTCCAAGTATGAACAGAAGCGCAAGACGCATCACAATAAAGCCTGTTTAAGTACCTGAGATGAAAACGAAGCAATGACGATTTTCTTTTCTTGTTCTTGAAACCAATCGGTGCCATGCATACGCAGGTCGCGAAGTTCGACGTTCAATCCGCCATACGCAGCCTTCGCTGCGGCGATCTCTTCGCTCAAATCGCCACCCTTGAGAAACACGTATAAGCCTCCCGGCTTTAACAAGGTGCGAGTCCATCCAACGAGTTCAACAACCGGTGCAACGGCGCGTGCCATGATCACATCAAAGCTTGCATGAAATGACGCTTTACGGGTCAATTCTTCAACGCGAATGTTCAGCGTCTCGAAACCGTGAAGTCCTGTGTGCTTGGCAAACATTTCGGTGAGTTTCATTTTCTTGGCGATGCTGTCAGCCAGGACCATATAGAGGTCCGGACGAGCGATCTTGACGGGTATGCCGGGAAATCCTCCACCCGTACCAACATCCAAACAACGAGCTTTTTCTTTGATTTTAACCGCGCTCAAGAGCGACATGGAGTGCAGGATATGGTGATCCCAGATATGCTCTTCGTCTTTGCGGGAGATGAGATTGACTTTCTCATTCCAAATGCGCAATTCGCGTTCATATCGTTCACATTGCTCGACTTGCTCTTTCTCCAGAACAATGCCGTTGGCTGAGCATAAAGTCCAAAATTCCAGTTTGTCCACGCGATTCACCTAATTTAGTCGACTGCTCCGCGCTCATTTCGCCGTACCAGCGGTTTTTGAGTGCGAAGCACAATTCAGGACGGCAAAATACACCCTATTTACCCATTAGAGAGCATGTCAGACAGCTTCAGCCCAATCACCGTGTACCGTCACAGGATGCCTTTTTTCTCGGTTATCTGCTGTACCTACAATCGCGCATCACTGCTTCCACGTGCGATCGACTCGCTGCTCGCGCAAACGGAGCCGGATTGGGAGCTTATCGTGGTTGACGATGGGAGCAGCGACGCAACAACAGAGATCGTCCGATCTTATGCCGAAAAGCATAACACGATACGCTATCTCTTTCATCAAAACCGTGGTCTCGGTGCCTCACGCAACGCGGGCATTCTTGCGGCCTGCGGATTCTACGTTTGCTTTCTCGACTCTGATGACGAGTATCTGCCCGAACACTTAGCTATTCGCAAGACGATTTGTTTGGAGAATGCGGAGATACCGTTTTTTCATGGCGGATTGGAGGTCATTGGCGATCCTACCGTGCCCGACCGTAACGACATCACAAGACGCGTGCACCTCAACGATTGTGCTGTTGGAGGAACATTTGTTATTCGTCGCGAACTAGCAATCGCACTCGGAGGATTTCCAAGTGTGCGATATGCTGACGACGCATTGTTTTACAACAAGATTGTTGAAGCAGAAATTCCGGTTGGTCGCGTCGGCGAACCCACCTACCGATACTATCGCGACACGCCGGATTCATTGTGTAATACCATTGGATTGCAGTAGAATTTTTCCGAATTCTTGTCGAGGAAGCGCCGTTGTTAAGTCCACCGTATTCAGCTCTTCTTCATCGTATGATTAGTCAATGGGTGCTAAGTTTGCAGCTGGACAATAGTAGACGGAATGACGCTATCACCTGACAGGAATGACCATGGCAGACACTGCTGAGCAGCAAGCTTCCCTTCGACCTCAATTCCCCGACAATGACGTAGTATTTATCATTAAGAATCCGCATCGTCCAGGCATGCTGGGTCGCCTTTGCACAGTCATTGGCGAAGAAGGTGGTTTGATTGGCGATATGAAGACACTCTTCGTCGGACACGATCACGTTCTCCGCGAAGTCGTTATATCAGTTTATGATTCTCCCCACCTCGGAGCCATCGAACGCGCCGTCAAAGAGCGCACTCAAGCTGAAGTGGTTGAGATCAAAGACGTTGTCTTTGAGCACCACCGCGGAGGTAAAATTCGTGTAAGCCGAACCCGCGACGTCAGTGGCGTAGCCGAATTACGCTATGTCTACACTCCCGGTGTTGCGCGAGTTAGCAAGGCAATTCAACAGAACCCTGCTTTGCTCTACGACTACACAATGGTTGGAAATACTATCGGCATTTTCACCAACGGTTCGCGAGTACTTGGTCTTGGTGACATTGGTCCTGCTGCCGCCATGCCCGTCATGGAAGGCAAAGCCATGCTCTACGATCAATTCGTTGGTCTCAGTGCAATGCCTATTCTCATCGACACAAAAGATCCCGAAGAATTCATCAACATTGTTGAGAAGATTTCGGTTGGATTTGCCGGCATTCACCTTGAAGACATTAGCACACCGGATTGTTTCTATATCGAGGATGAATTGATTCGTCGACTTGACAAACCCGTCATGCATGATGATCAACACGGCACTGCAACTGTACTGCTTGCAGCTGTATTGAACGCATTGAAGAAAGTGCAGCGCTACGGTGACAAGAGTTTGGTCTTTGCACAATTAGGTCTCGGTGCTGCAGGAAGTGCGATTGCTCGCTTGCTCCTAGACTACGGTTTTAACGTTGTTGCTTTCGATCCTAATACCGCATCACATCAGCGCATCGTCGAAGCAGGTGGACGTATGGTATCATTTGATGAAGCAATGACGGCCGACGTTGTGATTTCAACCACCGGTCGTGTCGGATTGATTACCAAAGAGATGATCAAAAAAGGTCAGATCATTTTCGCACTCTCCAATCCAGTCCCTGAGATCAGCGCTGAAGATGCTCTCGATGCCGGTGCCGCATTCGCTGCCGACGGAAAGAGCGTCAATAATGCCCTCGCCTACCCAGGTCTCTTCCGTGCAGCCGTCGAACTACGCGTCGAGAAAATCACCAGCGACATGAAGATCGCCGCCGCAACTGCCATAGCCGAACTTGCTCTACCGGATGAGCTGGTTCCTAGTCCATTTAATCCTGCAGTACATAAGAATGTTACTGAGAGAGTGAAGGCACTGTTTGTCACATCTGAAGATAGTGAGGAGTAGAATAGACGAGAGTTTTACGAGCCAACGAAGTTTTTACTTCGTTGGGATGTAGAATCGGATGTCTTTACTGACGAACACGCTTTACCTGCTTCGAAAAGTACGCAACTGCGTCTGCTCCTAGTCCAACCGTAGCCCAATGGTGGCGTAAATCTTTCACGTTAAAATCCATTCTCTTGCATTGAAATGCTATGCGGCAAAGTGCTGCGCAGTCCTTACGGTGTGTGTAGACGAAATCCAAGGCATAACGAGGAGCTTCAAAGAAGAAGTTGTATGCATAATAGCTGATTGCATCTACAGCCCGACCCTTTGCAACTGCACTCATTCGAGCGAACAAGTTCACTAAGCTTGTATCATTCGCTACTTTTATACGTGTAAGAATCTGCTGGTATAACTCTTCACAGCAGTGATCATCGCGATAAACGACATAGGCTTTTGGATTCGATGAAATACTGTCCCTGTACTGATCGAAGTGCAAGGCTGCATCGCAGATTGGTGTTTGGTAGCGAAACAGCTCAGGATCAAACTGCTTCATGGACGGGAATCTCTTTGCACGTGATTCCAATCGTCTTTGTGACAAGCAACAAGTACTAGAAGTGAGCAGTATTCCCAGAACTACCACCGAAGACAACACAAAGACAAGCAGTTGTCTACTTGTCAATCTAGTCTGTATTTGGCAGTGAAGTTCCATTGCGCGAATCTAAGTAGACTAAATGCAGTATATGACTGTCGCTTAACAAGAAACAACTGTTTTCCAAGACAGTTAAACACGAGCCTAGACACTCCAATAAAAAAGAGACCACGATTTTTAGGTCGGGTCTCTCGCTTTGTCATTAAACACAGGACTGCACTCGTCTCAAACCACGCTTAGCTTCAGCTCTACTTCTTCGGATTCAATGCATCATCAAGAATGCGGATCAAATCTTTGAGGTGAGCTTGAGTCATGTTGTCTCCGCCTTTAACTTTCTGCAGCTTTGTCTTCAGGCCTTCCATCTGCTGGCGCACGAGTGCGTGAATGTCTGTACGATACACATTTGGTGGTGTGAAAAGAGCTACAAATGCAGCTGACATACCTGGTCCGACTTGCATTGGAGGCGGCGGATTCAGCTTTGTAACCATGAGCTGCACAAAGGAGCGTTGCAAGTTGCGACGATAGAGATCCGGATTTGAGGCAGCGCCTGCAAATTCTTCGAACAATCCATTTTGCACATCATCAAAGAGAGCTTGGACGCTGTAGTTAGAAGGGTCGAAGGAATTGTATTCATGTAGACGCAGCAGCTTGTCATTGGCTAGTGTGGTCGATAAGACTCGTTCCTGCGTACGCTGTAAACGATCGGCAGATCCATTGGCTTCGATGCGACGAAGGATCTCGGGATTCAAGAACATCGTCGGTGTTTTGAAAACGTACTGGTGTAGAAAAGCCAGACAGTTCTGCTGCTTCTGCTTTGGAACCATTTCGTAGACCACACCGTTTTGTCCGGCGTTTTTGTAAGTACCAACTACGCCACCAATATTCTCAGCGACGTGCGTGACCTCGTTGCGCCACTGATGCATCACATCGTTATACATTTCTTCCAACAGATCGTAGTCTTTTCCATTTTCTGTTGTAGCGTCAATCAAATAGCCGAGCACTCTCTCGAGGTTTTTGATTCCGTAGGTGCTCGCCTTGACCGCATCATCTCCTAAATCCTCCATCTGTGCTGAAGGATCGACCGTCATCCACTGCTGCTGTCCGTATCGCAACATTGGGTTGCTATCTTGCTGACGTATCCATGCATTGAGCGAATCGGTTTCGTCTTCTGTTTTGCGGACACTCGGAAGAACGCGGTATCCCCAATTGACAGCGAAGTAGTCATAGGGACCAACTTGTGGCTGCAATGCAGCTCCATCACCCGGTTGTGCCACATAGTTATATCGCGCATAGTCCATTATACTCGGTGCTGTACCAAACTTCTTCGTGAAGCTTGGTGAGCGAAGCGAATCAACGGCATAAGAACTTGAGGCTTTCATGTTGTGTGGGAAGCCGATTGTGTGACCAAACTCGTGAGCGGCAACTGTGGAGATGAGTTCACCCATGAGCGAATCCGGCAGTGGCAACTTATGCGCACGAGGATCCGCAATAGCTTGAGTAAAGTACCATCCCTTTTGAAGATTCATCACGTTGTGGAACCAACCGATATCACTTTCGAGAATTTCGCCGCTGCGTGGATCATGCACTTGTGGACCATAAGCATTCTCAACCGGTGAAGGGAAATAACGGATCACAGAGTAGCGAGCGTCCTCAGGACAGAACTCCGGATCCTGGGTCGAATCCGGCGGATCCAAGACTCGCACTGCATTCTTGAAACCTGCTTTTTCAAAAGCAACATTCCAGCTTTCAATTCCCTTACGCAACCACGGACGCCACTTCATCGGTGTGGCCGGATCGATGTAATAGGTGATTGCTTTGATTGGCTCGACTAATTCTCCGCGGAAATAGGCAGCTGAATCTTTGGGTTCTAGACGCCAGCGTGTGATATAAGCACGACGCTCGGCGCGTTGTACATCCAGACCATAATCCACTTTGGAGGTTGCAAAGAATCCAACACGCCAATCTTGCAGACGAGGCGTCATGGGCTTCTCAGGAAGTTCGACCATTGAGTGGTGCATTGCAAGACTAATCGTGCGCGACGAAGGATTCTGCGGTGCTGCATCAGCTGCATAGGTCAATACATTCTCAACTTCGATGTTGATTGGATAGCTGTGACAGTAGTCGATGTAGCTTCGGTCGGATGAGAGCATTGACATCTTGTACTGATCTCGCTGACTCTTTGGAGGCGTGAGAATACCGATGTCAGTCGTAAAGAGACTCGTCACTTCAATCACAACTGCCGAGGAATCCTTGTTGTAGCATTGAATTGGATAGGCTGCAATGATCTCTTCGAAGTTTGCATTGTGAACTGCTTTGGAAATTGGCAGAGAGTCTGCTGCAACATTCACATATGACAAAGTGCGCAGCAAGATCTTATCAAACTTTCGTTCCCATCGAATGACTTCTGAATTGCTCTCTTCTCCTCCATAGCCGATCTGCGGTGTCTTTGCAATTCTCGTCACAAGCAAAAACTCTCGATTCAGCTTCTTCTTTGGAATTTCATAGAAGAGTTTGTCGTCGATGCGATAAACATTGAAGACGCCACTGTCAGACTTAGCCTCAGCCGTAATAATCTCTGACCAAGCTTTGATGCCAGGCTTTTTTGGACTAGACATTGCGCCGGTTTTTGGATCGGGTTGCGCAAAGACCACAGTACTGGCACATAGCAAGAGCAAGGCAAGCCAAATAGGTTTGATTCGCATGGAATTCTAAAGAATGATGGGAATAGATGCAGCAAAATAGAGCCAAACGACAAATCAAGGTCGATAGAAATTGTCAACAAAATGTGGTTAGCATCATTTAGATAAACACAAGCTCGGCGCTGCCAATTCCCCATTTCTCACAGCTTTAGTAGTTTAATGACAATCTTCCTCAGCCCCCTGTAGTATTCATCATATGCAGGTTGTTTATGTGCGCATCTTTCAATCGCCTGTCGATCTATTTCATCCTTGCCCTTTGTGTAGCAAAATGTGCAGCCGGAAGCGGCTCGTGGACAAAGCTTGCAGATCACTCATACCCGAATATTGTGGCTGCATCGGATCGATTCTATGAGTACTCCGGCGATCAACGATTGTACCAAATGCCGTTTGGAACTAAGGTATGGACAATATGCGATTCGTTTCCGGAGCGTACCTTTATGAACATCACATACTCTCCAAGACTGAGAGGACTATGCTCGTTCCAGGACACCGTTTTCCTGAGCGTTTGTGAAGATTTCTATCCCTGGAAGACAGGATTCTTGTCGCAAACTATTTACTCATACGTCGGAAGCTCAATGAAGGTGTTCAGCAACTCCACATCTCAAGAATGTCGAACTCTGCTGTATCATGACGTTTATCGTAGCGTTTCACGGTACACAATTGAAGGCTTTGAGAAGACTATTGGAGGCTCGAGTAACGATAGTACTTTCACATTCGATGCCAATTCCGATGAACATTGGTACGTGAGTCAAGCTGCTGCATTCGACTCAACCTTTGTGATCTGCGCTGGAAAATCATACGTCGGTAGAGGTGTACTATTTGCAGTAAAACATGGAATGAAAACACAAATCCAAACACCGAGTTCAGTATATGCAATCGCGTGTTTCAATAATAGGATATTTATTGCGTGCACTGATCCGCCCCGACTGTTCGAGGGAGACAAGCTCTTGAGTACATGGAAAGATCTTGGTTGGAGCGGTGATACTATCCTTAGCATCATGAATGTTCGTAATCAATTGTCGGGAGCAACCGCAAAGGAGATCTACACGTCGGATGAACTCATGGACATCCGTGACGACCATCAATTTTCCGAAAGCACTTCTCTCTTCAATCCAAATCCTGCCCACGACATTCTGCACTTCGATCAAGAGGTTGATGAAGTTGAAATCTACGATTGTCTGGGACAGCGTGTTCTATTCTCTGGACTAGCTGAGATCTCGCATGACCTTGATATTCATGCACTTCCTTCGGGAACATATCTTGTTCGCTGCGCACACGGTGGACGAATCACAAGCTCAGTAATGCTGCATGCACAGTAGAGTCAACGAGCGTAGGACGAATGAAGGTCGGGTAATAAAGAAGCTTTGATCCTGGTGGGCAAAAAAAAACAGCGTCTCGCGAGGGAGTACGAGACGCTGCCTTGGTTGTGGAGCTTGTGGAGGGAACCACAAAATCTCAGGGACGTAAAGGGTAGGATTGTAAAGATTGTAGCCCCACACCAATCGAAGTAAACTGGGCATCCGTGCCGGTAAACAGTACATCCATGTTATTGCACAGATTTAATCCATAATCTTTCTCAGGAAGGCCGGCTTTTCGAGCGGCGACTTCTCACGAACTTCTGATTCACCCGATTGCGGTGTCAGAGGCACTGAGCCGTGGCGACGAGTGAAAGCAGGTGCATCGTACTTTGACGATTCACTATGACCCACCGGTGCTGCCTGAGGAATGGTACGTTGTTGTTGTTGAGCGACTGCAGTTGAGAATTGTGGCGGCATGTACACCGAACCACCATTAGCTGCAATCTTCTGCTCTACTTGAACAGCTTGTTGAACCGGTTCTTGAACAACCGCGCGTTGAATGTCGCGAGTGCTTTCGACGTCCATGTCGATAGCTGACATTGCTTCTTCGCGGAAACCGGTAGCAACTACTGTTACCATGATCTGATCACCGAGATCTTCGTTGAATACAACACCGAAGATGAGATTTGCTTGATCGCCTGCTGCTTCTTCAATGGTTTGAACTGCGTCACCAATTTCAGCCATACTCACATCGGAGTTTGCTGTGATATTGATGAGAACGCCTTCTGCGCCATGAATTGAAACACCATCGAGCAGCGGTGATTGGATGGCATTGAGTGCGGCATCCTTCGCGCGATCTTCGCCGCGTGCGATACCAATACCCATGAGTGCATCACCCTTGTTCTTCATGATTGTACGAACGTCAGCAAAGTCAACGTTCACATAACCATTACCACTGATGATGTCGGCGATACCTTTGGTTGCGTTGTAGAGTACATCGTCAACCTTTTGGAAAGCCTGGACAAATGACGTGTTCTTATCGATGATTCCCATCAGCTTTTGATTTGGAATCACGATGAGCGCGTCAACATGCTTGCGCAATTCGTTGATACCGGACTCAGCGGATGTCGAACGCTTCTTCGCTTCCCAAGCGAAAGGCTTGGTCACGATACCGACAACGAGACAATCCAGCTCACGTCCGATACGTGCAATGACAGGAGCGCCACCGGTTCCGGTTCCACCGCCCATGCCCGCCGTGACAAAAATCATGTCACTGCTTTGAAGCGCTTCGCGGATGTCATCGATACTCTCCTCTACTGCGAGTTGTCCGATTGTCGGATCTGCACCGGCGCCAAGGCCACGGGTCAGCTCACGTCCAATCTGAACTTTCGATCCTGCGAGATTCGATTGAAGTGCTTGTGAATCGGTATTGGCCGCGATAAAATCTACCCCGGTCAAACCACGTTTAATCATACTGTTGATCGCATTTCCTCCTCCGCCACCCACGCCTATTACGCGGATGCGTGCGCCCTCTGGTGTGGGCTCAGCTAACTCTATAGCGAGTTGTGAAAGCATTGACTTAGACATTTAACCCCCTCTTTAAGAAAAAAGAATCGTTTTATAGTTGTTCGAAAAATCCTTTGACTCGAGACATAAAATTCTTGTAGCCTGCTGCTCGTGTCATCGCAGGACCACCAAGGCTGCTCTGTACATCCTGGAGCGGAGCCTCGTGAGAAACGGTACTGAGCGTGTGCAATGCATACAACACCAGTCCCACGGCTGTTGCATACATCGGGGATTGCACTTCGGGGGCCAGTCCGCCTTGAATCAATCCCGACGGAATGCCGGTCTTGACGGGAATACCAAATACTTGTTCAGCTAACTCCGCAGCACCACGCATTTGCGAGCATCCACCGGTAATAACAATTCCGGCTGAAAGGTTGCGGGCAAATCCACTGCGTTTGATTTCTGCGAAGGCGAATTCAAAAATCTCTTCCATGCGGGGCTGAATGATCTGGCAGAGCAAGCTCTTGGTGACTTCCATTGGCTTGCGACCATTGATACCAGGGATCATAAACATCTCGTCGCGCATGATGCTTTCTTGCATTGCATGACCATACGAGAGCTTGATTGCTTCGGCTTGTGTGTGAATGATGCCGAGCCCCTTCTTGATATCATCCGTCACTTTGTGACCTGCAATACCAAACATTGCGGTGTGACGAATAACTCCTTCTTCAAAGATGGCGATGTCTGTTGTGCCACCGCCGATATCGACAAGTGCTACGCCAACTTCCTTCTCTGCTTGGTCGAGAACCGCATGGCTACTAGCAATGGGCTCAAGTACCAATTCAGAAACGCGAAGTCCGGCGCGTTCAACACAGCGAT
>JBGAUL010000006.1:0-162180 GCA_044228685.1 Chlorobiota bacterium | reverse complement strand
ACACCGCCCGTCAAGCCATGGGAATTAGGCGCACCCAAAGACGTTTATACGTTTAAGGTGAAACTAGTGACTGGGGCTAAGTCGTAACAAGGTAGCCGTATCGGAAGGTGCGGCTGGATCACCTCCTTTCTAGAGTATATTATATACGATAGTGCTGCTTCCTGTTTTAGAAGAACGTCATTATTTAGGATCTGTAGCTCAGTTGGTTAGAGCACACGCCTGATAAGCGTGAGGTCGGTGGTTCAACTCCACTCGGATCCACGTACTTAACTTGTGTTGGGCCCTTAGCTCAATTGGGAGAGCGCCAGATTTGCATTCTGGAGGTTAGCGGTTCGATCCCGCTAGGGTCCACGATAGTTTGACGTGCTCAAAAGCATGTTGGTTCTTTGAAAATTGAAACGTGTTTTTATTTTGGTGATATCACAAGTGTGATATCAAGTGTTCCTGTAAATAAATCAGGTAAATGGTAAAGTGCACATGGTGGATGCCTTGGCACAGAGAGGCGATGAAGGACGCGGATACCAGCGATATTCCTCGGGGAGTTGGACTCAAACTTTGATCCGGGGGTTTCCGAATGGGGCAACCCGATAGGCCTAAACAGCTTATCTTATAGCAAAACCAAGGGAAGTGAAACATCTCAGTACCTTGAGGAATAAAAATCAAACGAGATTCCCCTAGTAGAGGCGATCGAACGGGGAATGGCCCAAACCGTTGAGAATTTCTCGGCGGGGTTGTAGGAGCTCAACATGTGAAAACAACGATAGTCGAACAGTCTGGGAAGGCTGACCACAGAAGGTGATGGTCCCACGCGAACGAAATTGTTGACCCTGTTCAGTGTTACACCGAGTAGCGCAGGACACGTGAAATCCTGCGTGAATCTGGGGGGACCCTCCAAGGCTAAATACTACTCTGTGACCGATAGTGAACCAGTACCGTGAGGGAAAGGTAAAAGAACCCTTACAAGGAGTGAAATAGAATCTGAAACCATCTGCATACAAACGGTAGAAGTCCCGATTCGTCGGGATGACTGCGTGCCTTTTGCTTAATGAGCCAACGAGTTACTCGTATCATGCAAGGATAAGAATTTTGTACCGTGCATCCGTAGCGAAAGCAAGTCTGAATAGGGCGATTAGTATGATGCGGTAGACGCGAAACCGTGTGATCTATCCATGGTCGGGATGAAGTATCGGTAACACGATATGGAGGTCCGAACTTGGTGGTTGAAATCCACGGATGAACTGTGGATAAAATTGAAAAGGCCAATCAAACTCATTGATAAGCTCGTACTCCCGAAATGTTTTAGGAACAGCCTCTATGATGTATTCCGGAGGTAGGGCTCTGATTGGGCTAGGGCTGTCTGGCTTGGTACCGACCCCGGATAAACTGCGTAAATACCGGTAATATTAATACGGAGTGAGCAGCGAGGGATAAGCTTCGTTGCCGAGAGGGAAACAACCCAGACCTACAGCTAAGGCCCCCAAGTAAATACTAATAAGAAAGGATGTTCTGTTGCATAGACAGCCAGGATGTTAGCTTAAAAGCGGCTATTCATTTAAAGTGCGTAATAGCTCACTGGTCGAGCGACAGAGCGCCGACAATTATCGACTAAAGTATTTCGCCGAAGCTTAGACTCCTTCGGGAGTGGTAGGAGCATTGTATTGACGGTGAGCTCGTCGCGAGGTGGACTGGAGTTAATACAAGAGCAAATGTTGGCATAAGTAGCGATAACGGAAGTGAGAATCTTCCGCGCCGAAAGTCTAAGGTTTCCTGAGATCCGTTCGTCGACTCAGGGTTAGTCGGATCTAAAGGTGAGACCAAACGGTGTAGCCGATGAAAGCAGGCGACAATTAATATTCCTGCACCACCGCCACAATAAAGTGACGCAGAGCCAACTGAAGGGGGGCTCATGGTAATCCTCCCGGAGAGCAAGTCTGCCAAGAAAAGCGAGTATAGTGACCGTACCGTAAACCGACACAGGTAGACGAGTTGAGAATAACTAAGGCGCTCGAGTGAGCCGTGGTTAAGGAACTCGGCAAATTAACCCCGTAACTTCGGGATAAGGGGAGCCTGCGCAAGAGAAATGATCCAAGCGACTGTTTAACAAAAACACATCACTCTGCCAACACGTAAAGATGTATAGGGTGTGATGCCCGGTGCCGGAAGGTTAAGAGGAGAGGTCAGCAAGCGAAGCTGTTGAATCGAACTCTCTGCCAACGGTAAACACCTGCCCGGTGCCGGAAGGTTAAGAGGAGAGGTCAGCGCAAGCGAAGCTTTGAATCGAAGCCCCGGTAAACGGCGGCCGTAACTATAACGGTCCTAAGGTAGCGAAATTCCTTGTCGGGTAAGTTCCGACCTGCACGAATGGTGTAACGATTTGGATACTGTCTCAACCACGGGCTCGGCGAAATTGTGGTACCGGTGAAGACGCCGGTTACCCGCATATGGACGGAAAGACCCTATGCACCTTTACTCTAGCTTATTATTGGGTCTGTCTGTAACATGCGTAGGATAGGTGGGAGACTGCGAAGTGGAGCTTGCGGGCTTCATGGAGTCAACGGTGAAATACCACCCTTGTTGCAGTTGGATTCTAACGAGGAGGAGTGGATCCTCTCGGACAGTGATAGGTGGGGAGTTTGACTGGGGCGGTCGCCTCCTAAAATGTAACGGAGGCTTACAAAGGTTCCCTCAGCACGGTTGGTAATCGTGCGTAGAGTGCAAAAGCATAAGGGAGCTTGACTGTGAGACTGACAGGTCGAACAGATGCGAAAGCAGGTTTTAGTGATCCGGCGATTCCGCGTGGAAGGGTCGTCGCTCAAAGGATAAAAGGTACGCTAGGGATAACAGGCTGATCTTGCCCAAGAGTCCACATCGACGGCAAGGTTTGGCACCTCGATGTCGGTTCATCGCATCCTGGGGCTGGAGAAGGTCCCAAGGGTTCGGCTGTTCGCCGATTAAAGCGGTACGTGAACTGGGTTCAGAACGTCGTGAGACAGTTCGGTCCCTATCCTATGCGGGCGATAGATACTTGAGGGGACTCGTTATTAGTACGAGAGGACCGTAATGACCGGACCGACGGTGCATCTGTTGTCACACCAGTGGCATAGCAGAGTAGCCATGTCCGGGAAGGATAAGCGCTGAAAGCATCTCAAGCGCGAAACCCACCCCAAGATTAGGTATCTCATGACTTTACGTCAGTAAGGACCCAAGGAGATGACTTGGTTGATAGGCACTAGGTGTAAGCATAGCAATATGTTTAGCCAAGGTGTACTAATAGTCCGAGGGTTTATCTTTATTTATTTATATGAGCACTTCACTTACGTCGATATCACCAAAATAAAAACACGATTCACCTGCGATAGACATCGTCTGTCGCTTAATCGTACCCAAATTTCTTGGTGACAAGAGCGCGGGGGAAACACCTCTTCCCATTCCGAACAGAGCAGTTAAGCCCCGTTGCGCCGATGGTACTGCTAGGGCAACCTTGTGGGAGAGTAGGTAGTTGCCAAGTTTTATTTATAAAGCCCTTTCTGCATTCGCAGGAAGGGCTTTTTTTTTGGCAGCGGTGTACTTGCTTGATTGCATGAACAGAAAACTATGGCTAACACTATGCTCGCCACACAACAGCTGATGAGTCGATTGGTAGGTTAGGAATTCATGTCAGCTCCTATATTTATTGGATAATGTAGTCTAAAAAGGAGCGAAAGCTCTAGATGTTCTTTAATGTGACTGAATATGTTGATTAGGACGTGGTTCCGCCGCTTCATGTATTGTGTGATACGAAAGTGGATTTGAATCAGGGGCGTGTTCTTATTGCTGGATTTTCGCGAACCTCGACTGTTCGTTACCAATCAAACAATACTGTGTAGATTTCAGTAAGAAGCTTGATAAATAAATGCCTGTTACTAGCATTTCTTATGCGCTGGCCCAATTCGATAAAGACTCTTGTCATCATCCTTCTGCTGACAAACTTCCTTGCTCAGCCTAGAGCCTTGGCCATGGGCTCTGTCTACGAATATGTTCTAACCGGAACGCTCTACTTTAAGTCAAAGCCACTTCGAAATCAAGACGTCATTATTCGATGTGACAGCAGTACTGATACGAACAGAGGTGTGTATAGAATTCGCACCGACAACAGTGGAGCATACTGGTTGTTGATACAATGTCGGACCCCTTGTCCGGAAGGAAACTATCCGGAAGACTTTAACTGGAACGAAGCCGTTAGTCCAAGTACGCTGCAGTTCGAGTGGAATCGCAATAAGGTGCTTATGGCTTCGCACGCACGGTATTTCAACCTACGACGCGACCCGCCTCCGATTGCTTATGACTGGTCAGTTCCGGATAAAATTGATTGGTCTTATAACAAGCAGACCGTGTTCTACTGCCTCGGTGCTGATGCCAACGCTTTGCAACGCGATGTCATTCAAAATGTCGATTTCGATCCTAAGCGAGGGAAGTTGATAAACTCTCGCTGGCGATTTAAAGAGCGAGGCAATCCTGCATATGGAGCATATGCACGGTCGAAAGAAGCTGCGCTTTCTTCAAACAATTGAGCACATCGATTGACATGTCGCTGATGTAATTCGTAGCAAGATGATTGCTGAGTTACGCAGATCGTTTCTGATGTTCAGTTTGGCGTCACGGAGATTCTGATGCCAGTCGAATGCAGAATGCTTAGCACGAGCCCATCCCACTCACCTCCCAAGTATCACCTTCCTATGATTCACTCCCCACTCATGCAGTGCATCAATCACTTTCTTTAGTGTAGCGCAGTAGGGTGTTACGGCATAATCAACAATGACTGGTCGTTCGTCGTAGACCGTGCGCGTGATGAGTTTGTGCTCCTCTAAATCCTTCAGCTCTTTGGCTAGTACCTTGGACGTAATCTTGGGTATAGCGCGTTCAATCTCGCGGAAGCGATGATTGCCGTTCATGATGGCAATGAGAATCATGAGCTTCCACTTTCCGCTAATCACGTCAAGCGCGTCGCGTATTGGCATCATCTGCTTCGAGCAATCATGATGGTCGAGTTTCTCTTGTGCTGTACACATATGCTTACCTGTAGGTAACTGCTTTCTTCTAGGTAACTGCTTACTTTTGGTAAGCGAAAATAGATAGCTTCGCGTCATTATGCAAACAATTTGAGTATTCACTAATTCAATTGAAAGCAATGACACAAGCAGCGTCCTCGAAGGGACTTAACTATGCAATCTGGACGGCACAATTCGTTCTTGGAGCCATGTTTCTTATGGCCGGTATTATGAAAGTCACCTCGTCGATCGAGGATTTGCATCTGAAGATGTCCTGGACTCTCGCCATGCCTGACCTCGTGGTTCGCTTCATTGGTACAAGCGAACTCCTTGGTGCACTTGGTTTGCTACTGCCATCCTTGCTTCGCATTCGTCCTTCGCTTACGCCGCTCGCTGCTTTGGGCTTGGCGCTTGTGCAGATTCTTGCAGCTGTGTTTCATATCAGCCGAGGCGAATTCAATTTCATTGGCATCAATGCTTTTATGGCAGCAGTAGCTATTTTCATATGGTGGGGTAGAGCAAAGAAAGTTCCCATTATGGCAAAGCAATAACATGGATCGTCGACTATTTCTTCACAGTCTCGCAGCCTTGAGCTCAATGAACACACTTACAGATCTTCATCGTTTTAGCGAATCGCTACCGTCTCAGGACAAGCGCATGCCGGTGCTGTTTACTTCACACGGTAATCCCATGGATATTCCTGTGGCGCGCGAAAAGCGTCCCTTTTGGAATACCTTGTACAATCTCGGTCAACAACTGCAGCAGTCCAACGAGATCCGCGCGGCCTTGATCGTATCTGCTCACTGGTGCACCAAAGGAACCTTCGTCAATATTTCTCCTGAACAACAGCAGATCTATGACTACTATGGATTTCCCAAAGAGTACTATGACGTGTATTACAAAGCCAAAGGCTCTCCGGATATCGCGCATGAGGTGAAGAAGATTGTTCCGACCGTGACGGAGACAACTGAGTGGGGACTCGATCACGGCGCCTGGCCAATGCTCATGCATTTATTTCCGGATGCGAAGATCCCGGTCTTTCAATTGAGCATTGATTACTACGCTAAACCACGCTATCACTACGAACTTGGTCAGCAACTCAAGAGTCTGCGATCCAAAGGTGTTCTTATCATCGGTAGCGGCGCGCTCATTCACAACCTTCCGCTTGCCGGCCGAAAGATGCAACAAAATGATATGACGCCCTATGGTTGGGAAGCAGAATACGATGCTTGGATCAAGAAGCAGATTGATGAACGGAATGTCGAAAACATCATCAACTACGAAAGCAGTAATAAGCTCGGCTTGCTCGCAGCTCCAACTCCGGATCACTTCGTGCCGGTGCTTTATAGTCTTGGTCTGATGGACAAGGATGAAGACATCCGCTACTTCTACGAAGGCTCGCCGAAGATACCAGCCTTCAGCGAGCGTAGCTTTATTATTTCGAATTGATGGACTGATGAATGTGCAAGCATGACTGTTCGTTATCGTCTTAGCGTTGAGGCAAGTGTAACTCTTTAGAATTGATTGTGTCTGTGTTTGTATGAGAGGTCAACCCAATAATCCAGTACGAACATTCGCAGCACTAATTATGTTGATTCTGATCTCCCTCATGCAACTGAGCTGCGGAGATCCGAATGTCATAGACTCATACACGAGCTCGAATTTGAGTAGTAGCTGCTGGAGGCTTGTGCGGCAGTCGGGAGGTTTTATTGGAGGAGAGGTCAAACTTGACTCATCGACAACATTCAACCTATGCTTCAAAAGCAACTACGACTGTTCAATGACATTTCATGATCATAGGTCGTTTAGCGGTCGCTACACACTCGAGCGACTCGATGTTCAAGGTTGGTCGTCAAATACTCTATTGACTCTCGATATCAAAGGCGCCTACCATCCAATGGCCTCCTTTGTTTCCTTTAAGGGAAGTGATACCCTCCAGTTGCAAGAGTACGCAGCTGATGGATATGACTTTGCATTTGTGCGAGTGCATTGAGCGAGCAGATGCATTCGTTTCTGATTGAACGAATGCACGTTTTTGTCTAAGCTTCCAATGATGGCTAGTCTGTCACTGTCGAAAAAAGAGATACTCAGTAGCAGTTACTCTTCGCACTCCTAACGCACGGTTTCCACAAGACATCAGACAGCAATGTTACTTTTGGCTTTTGTACTCAATCATGAGATCGGCACTCAGATTACCTTCAGCGTCAAAAGCTCGAATGATATAATGCTGATCTGACATCGGATCCGAAATGCTATCCACATAGCTTAATGTTCCGGCATCGAGTTCAGCCATACTTACGCGAGATCCGTCCGAAAGAACTTTCCAAACGCCATAACCAACCACACTCGCACTCGAACTCTTTGTCCATTGAAACTCAATTGAGTTATTCACGAGACGCACGGAAACTAAGGTTGGGGACTGCGGAGCTTGATGAGCAAGTGCATCGAATCTTTGCTCAGCTGAGAAGGGAGATACATTGCCTGAAGAATCAACAGCTCGAACTTTAAAAACAAATTGTGACTTGCTATCGATTCTCTTTTCAAAGTGTGTTTCATGCGTGACCTCTTTGATGAGCTCCTTGCCGCTAGCGTCAACAACACTGAGAGTATAATTTTTAAAATCCGGAACGTTGACAGTTGCCCAGGAGACGGATAAGACGGAGTTGTGAAATTCTGCCTTTGTCAGAACCGGTGCCGGAGGTGGCGTGCTATCAGGAACGGTGATCGTAACGGTTCCGATGGAAAATTGATTGTAATAGCGATCAACTGCCTCAACTTCAAAATTCAATCTTCGCTCATCAGGATTTTGAACTTCATACTGAAACGATGTCTCGACTTGCGGACTTCGGCTTAACATAAGACTCACGTGTTGGTCGCCATCGAAGTACATTTTTGAGATTTTGAAACCGATGACATCCGGATCGGCAACTTTCTCCCACCTCAATTGAGCCACTCCATGATCGAAAGAGCCACGAAGCTTGTAGTCGCGAAGCAGAGCAGCCGAATCGCGTGGCTGCGATAATCGCTCTGAGGTTCTAAAGAAGACCGTATCAGAAAGCTCAGATTGCTCTTCGCCGCGTACTGACTGCAGGACGTATGCTAGAGTTGTGTTCGGTGCAAGATCCCGGTCGATGTAGCTAATCACAGCAGAAGAATGCATCGAAGGACAATTGTCAACTGAGACTTTGTGATTCTGAATATCGATTCGGTATAGACGATAGAAATTTTCCGACTCTGACGCTATCGTTGGTGCCCACTCCAATAGCAGGTTTCCTGCCAATTCACGGATGTGTATTCCCTGAGGTGCTTGAATGCTCGATCCGGGAATAACTTCGAAGCTAGCAGTTGCAGAACTCTCAATACCGACTACATTAATCGAACGAACACTGTAGTAATAGTGTTTGCCATTAGTCAGAAACTCATCTGCATAGCTTTGCGTTTGCGAATTGTCTCCGATCTGCATTGATAGAATAGGTAAGGCATTGATCAGCGTTGGATGGGCGAGTAGGTCGTCTTGACGATACACGTTCCATGCTACAACTTCACCAGATTGAGAGGACGATGACGAACGATCCCATTGTAGCGTACAACGTTGGTCACCGCTTCGCGCTAAGAAGTTATCAGGGATGGGAACGCGCTGCACGACTGTTGTATTAACGATCTCCGAACTACTTCCGATCACAGACCGCTTCGCATCAACGATACTGTAGACCGTGTATCGATAATGATGTGCCGGTGTAATGCTACGGTCAATTGCTACTTCGCCTAGCACGCGAGCAAATTCAATACACGAGGCTGAGAGTGCGTTAAACAGATTGCGTGCGCCGGCATCTTCAAAGACTTTTTGATAATGCGCCGGACCTAGATTTTCCTGCGCGGCTTTGAACAATCCCACATATGCGTTTGCGCGAGTACCGGCTAATCGATGTATGTCTTGCCAGCTAGAATGTCGCTTGAGATCCTCGATTTTCAATGTGTCAGTTTTCTTGTCGTCTAGATCTTCCCGTATTATCTCATAGCTCGGATCCGTGATAGTCCGAACACCCTGCCAGCGTATATAAACGGCAGAGCCGTCACAGAAACAGAAAACAGGGGAGTATTGGGCATAGCCTGGTGTAGTTGCCAGAGCAATGAGTAAAAGTGCAAGTAATGCGTAGAATTTCATGTGCTCTCCTATAAAGAATAGCCGACATCGAGGTCGAGAGAATCACTGTAGCCAAAGACATTGTAAGAGCAATGCACCTTGGCGTCGATTCTCACAACTCTTGGATCCGCGTGCAGACTAGCTTTTACGTTGGCTTGACCGCTTAACAAGGTCGTTAAACCCCAGATTGGAAAATCACCTTTGACATCTACATTTCCGACGAAGCCGACTTCAGCGTCGAGTGACGAAGTCGCACAGATATACTCTAAACCGGCGAATGCATTCGCATGCAAACTCACTCCGAAGTCTACAACACCTAGTGATATTTTCTTGTCGAAGTCATAGCGAAGATTTCCTTTAATGAGTGCTTTCTGCTCCGTCAGTTCTATCTGACCTTCTGCTTTTATGACTTGGAGTAACTGACCGCTAAGCTTTTCGCTCTTGATGTACTTTTTAGACGAACTGTACATGAAGCCAAGCTTGCCGTCAAAGGACAACAACTTAGCTTGTGCATCCGGCAATCCGATAAACACTCGCACATAGCCATCGAGTTGTGGTGGTTCAGTCGACAGGTTCAATTGACCTTCACCGAATAAGGCATCTGGTTTGTTTAGAAGCCAGAGTTTACCATACAGACTGAAATTTGTCCATGGTATGAGCACCATCTCCACACGACTATTCATGAGCATTCCCGTGCCCGGTGTGCCAATACCAACAATCGCTTTGAAGGCTAGAGAATTTGGCAGTTCTTTTGGATTGCCTTGTTGATTGCCTACTGGTGGCTCGTAATTATAACCAAGACCTCCTCCAAGCTTTGTGATAAACATTCCTGTCTGACCCAACGGTATCGTCACGCCCGCGCTCAACTCGGCATACCAGTAGGTATAAGATTTAACAGTGTCTATGTTTTGGATACCGGCAATCAACTTACCCTGAATACCATTCGGGATGAGATTCTTTATGCCTATATCAAATTCGCCACGGAACTCGGTGGAAGAGAAGGCGAGTGAACCGTCGAAATTGCAAGGACCATATTCAAACTTGATTTTAGTCTCGTCTAGGCTCACGCTGACACTTGGTCCCGTCGTCAGTTCAACGCTGCCCTTGATCGCCATCACATTCGGAATAGCAAAACTACCTTTAACACTCAGGGAGAGATCGGCGTCTGCTGATTTCTTCAAGGTGATTTTTGAAACGTCAAGATCAAAACCGCGACCAAACTTCAGTTTAGGATTTGTAATACTGACTTCACCGATGATTGTTCCGTTGTTATCAAGAGTCAATCCCCGTATGTCCATGCGCTTGAAATACTCACATGTCAACGTTGCATTAATACACACTTGAGCCAAGCTATTGGCTGGTTTGTATGAAATAGATGTACCGTCCAGTATGCTAAACACTGTTTTCAGTTTAGGGACGGAGATTGGATTTTTCGTCGCTACCGAACCAGTCCAATTCTCCTTCGATCCTTTGAGCTCTACCTCAAGACTACCCTCAAAAGGCATTGGCATTTCGATGCCACCGCTTATCGTTCCTTCCTTGATCTCAGAGTTGGCAAAGCTCAAGTCCAACGAGCTGACGCTGCACTTCCATCCGCCGAATCCCATGTTAAAGAATGAACCGCTGATTTTTACCTTTCCTCCAATGGCTACACTTCCTCCATCCACTTTCCGACCAATGGCAAAATTCTCGACGCTCAATTCTGATGCTGTCGTGTCTTTGTCTTTGATCGTCGAAAAGGTCGGCGGCAAAACCAGTTCAGCTTTGTTGATCACAATGCCGACAAAAGGCTTTAACTCATCAAATACACCATCGTCATCGCGAGTTGATGACATGTCCAATGTTAAGGCACTACCTTGTTTCAATGTGCATTTACCGAACTTGATTTCGGGTATCTCACTAATACTTCCATAGAAATTGCCGGATGTCTCTAATTCAGCAAAGAAATTCACTCCTTCCGGTATGTATTTCTGCTGTTTGATTGAGCCACCAATCATAGCACCGAGCGATGCCGTAATAGACAGAGAATCGAGATTAAACTCAAAGCCTTTATAGCTCAGATTCTTGGCAGGAGTTGGCTTCCAAGATACGAATCCACTTTGCGCAATAGCCTCCGCACCATCTTCCGCGAGCACTACGCCGTTTACACTCAAGGGAATATTTGTAAGGTTTTGAAGGAACTCATGAACGCTTTCTATGACGAGCTTAGCCTTACCGTAAATTTTTTCATTGGCGGATGCAGGTTGATCTAACTCAACGATGAAAGGCATTGCCTTTGATCCAATTTTAAAGCGCTGAAGCTTGCCGGCCTTCTGTTCGCTCACTTCTTTAGGCGTACACAAACTGCGTATGTGAAGTTCAGCACATTGTGCATCGACAAAGACAGGGAGCTTATCGTTCTTTGGGAGGTTGTCTACTACAGTGCGAGCAAAGCCGAACAGCTCCGTCGTGTCAATGCTTGGCGATAGGCTAATAGTCGGGTTCTTTTTCTTTGAGAACTCAATGCCGACTCCGTTTAGGGAGTCACGATTGTAGTCAACCAAGCCAACCACCGCATGTGTGATCTTAGTGTAGTTCTTGTCCTTCTTGGGATCCTTTGCACGATCAGGCAAAGACGCGACCGCTGCATCAATATCAAGAGTTCCTTGCCAAAGTTGTTTCGCAGCAGTAAATGCTAACGTTGGAGCGCCGTCTGCAAAGCGAAGGAACTGCAAGTAGATCGGAGTTCTTGCAATGAGTTCTTTCTTCTCACATCCATCACGCTTCCACTCTATACTAATCTCGAATTCTGCGAGTTGTGATCCGAAGAGGAACGGTACGCGGACGTAACCCTCGGAGTCAGTCTTTTTGACTACTTCATGTTTACCCTTCGATTCAAAACCGTAGTCTTTGGCCAGTTTCTCGAAGCCGGCTTTTGGTTTGACGCTCAAGCGGATGTCCTCTGAGCTTAGTCCCTTGTGATCTCCACACACCACACGCGCTACACAAGTGTCTACACCGTTGATAACCCCCAAAAGTTCTTTGCTTACTTCGACCAACACACCTGCTTTCACAGTAGGTTTCATGAAGCGATCTACCGGTGGATCCACCGAAATGGCATTTGCCATGTATGTAAGAGTATGCATGAGCTGCTTCTTGCACGAAGGTTTGTCTACTTCGGGTGCCTTCCAAACAACTGTTTGGTGATTGAGACCCAGGACTGACGCACCGTCGAGCGCCCACAGATACGAGATTTCGTCGAGGATGGGAGTGTTGTTCTTTTTCATGATACAACCACTGCTGGATGGACCGCAAACATCCACGCTGAGATCGACGTCAGAAGCAGAACCTGAACACAGTGAATAATCTCGAGCGAGCAGCTTCTCCTCATTTGGTATTACTGGCCATTCTCTCCACAAAGGCTCACCATTTTTATACATCAACGCCAGTGTTCGAGGTTCGTTGCGAAGCAGAACGGGATCGGTTGCTGCAATCGGAGAGCTTGGTTCGAAACCATGAGTCAATGGACACTCACCCTGATCCTTAGAAGATGAAGCCGCCGCTGCTGGTACCGTGTTCGCGAATTGCGGAATTCGTCCTAGGTATCGAAACGGCTTGACTTCTATGGCCACCGCATCTTTTGATCGCCAACCATCCATAGGCTTATCGTCAGCGCTTATCGTTAGAAGCTCGTTGTTGAGCTCTGTTGTCTCAATGTGCTCAAAGATTCCAACTAAAAAAGTATGGAGTTCTTCCTTACGCTGAGCTAGCTTCTTCCTGGCTTGCTTAACGACTGAATCTGCGGTACTGATTGTTTGGTCTCGATCTTTTAAGGCATCTGTAATCGACTGCTGCGCGTCTTTCGCCTTCTCTTTTGCTGCGTCGATATCTTTCTTCAATTCATCAATTTTCTCTTGCTGTTTCTTGACTAGCTTAAGTGTATCAAGACCCTTGTTAATGGCATCGTTCAGCTCGGTTCTTGCCTTTTCTGATTCCTCGAGTTTTTCTTTGGCGTCGGAAACGAGCGAGTTCGCATTGATGAGACGAGGGCCAAGGTCCTTTTCGAGTTTTTGGTTCAAGTCATTGAGTGCATCAATATCGGCGATCTTCTTCTGCGACTTCTTCGAGAATTCTTCTTTTGCTTTGTCATACGAATCAGTGGCATTAGAAACGCGAGCCGTTGCCGACTCAACGCTACTCGCAGTTGAAACTAATTGCGCTTTGAGTTTATCTACTTTTTGTGAAGCTGTACTTTCATCGGCTATGGCTGACTGCAGCAGCGCAGCCGCTTGAGTAGCAGCAGTTTCATCATTTGCAGCGACAGCGTGATTCAATGCACTTTGAGCGCGACCTCGTGCGTTCGTTTTTTCCTTGAACTCTTCTGTGGCTTTATCGAATTCGGCAATTCTCTCTTCATGCGTTTGCTGTGCTTTTGAAAGGAGCTCTTTCTCTTTGTCTAGCTGTGCCTTCATGTCCTTGACCTTTTGCATTGCAGCAAGAAGATCTTTCTTCGTCTGTTCCACGGTTTGACTTTGCGTCTCAATCTGTTTCTTGAGCGCATCAACTTTGGATTGATACTCATCAACTTTCTGCTGCTTTTCTTTGAGCGCTTTCTCAGCATCAGTCACTTCTTGCTGTGCCTTCAACTGCTCATCGGCGAGCTTTTTCTTTGCTTCATTCTTCTTGGCAGCTTGATTAAAGCTTGCATCCGTCATTGCGTTTTCAGCATCGCTCTGAGCGTTCTTGGCATCCTTGAGACTAACCAGTTCACGTGATATGCGATCCAAAGCCAAGAAAAGTTTCTTCTGTGCGAGCTGCTTCAGCATCAGGGCTGCTTCCAAATCACTTTCCGCACTCTTCAGTGAATCTTTGAGCTCTTCAAACTGCTTTGTTTGAGCCACGGTCATGATTTCTTCTAGTGGAGGAGGAATGTAATACACCACTTCGCCATCGTCCTCTTTTCTGCCCGCCAGAACAGTGTCGCGTTCCTTCTGCTTTGCATCGATTTTCTTCAGCAGATCATCAACGAGCTTCTTCTTGTCCGAAATCGTTCGATCAAGTCCTGCTAACTGAGCATCGATGTTTTTGTCAATAATGAGTTGCAGTGCCGCCTTCGCATCAATGAGTTTACTCCGTTGAGCTTTCTCTTGCTGACTCTGGTCAAGCGTGACTTCCAGTGACGAATGCAAGTCGCTGAGTTGGTTGCGTAGAGAACTCAAACTGTCTTTGGCGGCTCGTACAGTGCTGTCTGCTGTCTTCTTCTTTGCCGAAGCCACCTGATACTTCTCAAATAGAATTGGTCGTAGTGCTTGAAGTTCCGCTTGATACTTTTCGCGCAACTCTCTGAGACTCTCTTGAAGCGCAGCCAATTCATTTGTTTTTGTGTCAACCTCGCCTTGCTTGAGATTGAGATCCGAACTCAGTTGTCCAAGCTCAGTCTTTGTACTCTCGATGAGCTGTGCATATTCTTCAGCCTTCGTTCTCACTCTATCAGAAGCTGTCTTTAAGGCGGATGCCTGAGATTCTATCTGAGCTCGAGCTGACTTGATTTTAAGTTTAAGGTTTTTGTCCAAGGTAAATGCGGATGCAACCACGGTTGCGAAGCGCGATGCGTATGCGCTTGAAGAGCTGTTGACACTGGTTTGAGCAATGGCGCATTGTTTGGCCACGGCTGTGTCTGCTATGGAAACACATACTGACGCCATCTGCGACGAGAACTGCGATAGCTTCAGACTGAATTGTGACGCCAATAAACTCCGCTGGGATCGATCTGAACTCGCCACTGCTGAATCGCTTAAGCGTTCCAATGCATCAAGTGTGGAGAGTAGAGACGAAGGCGATGAAGCGTACATTCCAACCCACAATGTTGCTTTGTTGCTGAAATCTTTTTGGGCTTGGAAGTACTCTCGTGGTGCACCGACAGGGTACATCTGTGTTTGAAATTGACCAATGCTCTTTGCATTTGACGAGCTGTTTGCACGCAGAGACTCGTACGCGGATTGAGCGGATTTTAACTCGCTTAATGCTGAACCAAGGCTCAGACCTAATTCACCGCTTCTTGCCGTGAGTTTCTTTTGGCGAGCATCTCTATCCTTGCTGATATCTCTGAGTGAGGATTGCTCTGTTTGAATAGTTTTCATGAGTGTTAACTCATCCGGCTTTGGCTTTGCTTGGAGGATCAGATCCAAAGAGTCCATAGACTTTTTAGATAAGCGTGATTGCTCCTGAGAGTCTTTTAAAGACACCAACACATCGCTTTGCTCCTTTTCCTTTTTGGTGATGAGCTCTTTCCAAGTCGCGACGCTATCGCTAAGAGATTTGATTCGAGTGTCGACGGAATCGATACGGAGTTGCAGGGCTGCCAGATTAAGCTTTGCTTCCGCTTTTCGAGAATCGAGCTCTTTAGGAAGTCGATCTCGCAGCTGTTGCAAAGAATCAATACTCGCCCTGACTTCGGCGATCTTCTTTTGAAGCTCTTGGATTTCTTTGTCAATATCATTTGCCTTTTGAATTGAAGGCATTGAGTTTAAACTTCCCTTGCCACTGAGCTTCCAGTGGTAAGTGATGGCATCCGGAACAGGGACTTGTTGAACACTCAGCGGACCATTCTTGCATGGAAGACAACGGATGGTGCCTAGATCCTTGTCAATTGCTGACGCTCTTATTGGAACAGCTCTGGGGTAAGGAAACTGTTCCGGAGACTCGATTGTTGAACCAAGTGAAACAGAAGGTCCGACTAAACTGCCAACGGAAGGAGGAAAACACTCGATGCCGAATGTATCGGTCGGTGGACAGTAACCTTCGCGATCAGCAATGCAAAAGCACTTGGCACCATCTGAGCAGATGACATCAACGCGAAAGATGAGATGGAAGAAGCCTGGCTTCTTGCAGATTAACGCGACTTCGAAGGGATTCTTTGGGTCCGGAATTAGATCAACTACATCAGCACCAATACTCAAAATCCACTTAGTGGAGATGGCAGCTGAACAGGAGAATGAGTATGTGCTGCCACCGCTTGAAGTACAGGGACGAGCCAGACAATTAGCGTCTGCTATGCCGGTGTAACTAAAACGTCCCTTCTCACTTTTTCCGTCCTTTATCTCAGCCTTGCAAATGCAGTCGCAACCGCACTGAGTTTTCTCAGTCGTCGTTCCTCCGCCGGGTGTGGTTGTACCGCCACCGCCGGTCGTTCCACCGCCACTTGTCGTGCCCCCGGTCGTTCCACCACCAACGCCACCGTCTTTAGTCGTTGAACCGGTAGCCGTAGTGCTCGACTTGCTCACGCTAATGGTCTTACTAAAATCAAAGTCACTGCATTTCTTCTTGTCGCAGTAATAGCTTCCTGAACAGTGTACGCTGATTGTCCCTGAACCCGGAGGTTGAAAGTCAATGCTGATACCGCTGCCACTCGTGCTCGTACTCTTTCCATTGACGTCAGTAAAAGTCAGCGTCCATTGGGCATCAATTTTCGGTACGCAGGGAAGCACGCAATTCAGAGCGAATTGCAGCCAGAAGGAAACAGATGAAGTGTATGTGCAAGTATTCGTCGTGTTGCCTGCAACTCGATATACAGGTCCTCCAACATAATCAGCGCTTGGATTGGAATCCGGTGCATAAGCCATACCGAGCACTGAACCTTCACATACACAAACTCTGGCTATGGTGTTTTCACATTGAATACTAAAACTCTGTGGTTCTGCCCAGCCATCCGGATCGGTCAGGGGAATGCCCTTGGCCAAGTCAAGGCAGCGCACGCTCCACACAAAGTTCCGTGTGATGGTTACTCCGGTTTCAGCGCTTTGGGAGCTGAACAAGGAACTAATGTCGACGTCAGCCGGAAATCTCAAGAAGCATTCGGCAGCGGAAGCTACAGTAGTGCGAACGATTGGCGTGTTTGTTCTAAATGCCTGGATAGCACTTTGATCCGGATGTACTTCAAAGAGAGCAAATTCGTAACCCACATAGGTCTCAGGTGGAGGCAAAGGAGAAATCGGCGTCCAGCGAAAGGTAATGTTGGGTGCTTGAAGACAGCTGATAACTGCTGAAGGACTAGGTTGAAGAAGCGTTGGTGCTTGATACGACACAAGTTGAAAGCTGCGGCATTGATCTTGAGTTAGCGGAGATCCGGTAGTATCACTCAGCAAAGCGACACAAATCTCGTAGACACCTGCCGGTAGCTTGCCGCTGCTTATGCCGATATTCTTATCATCGCCGAAAAAATCGACAGCGTTAAGTGGTATGAGATTCTCACAATTGAACGTCGACATTCCCGGTGGAAGCTCAATCGTCGGCATTGAATTGAACTTGGTCTTGGCTTTAATCTGTGACTCTCGAGATATTCTCGTGTCGAAGCGTACTCGACGGATCTGTGTCGAGAGATTCGTAACGACGATGCTAGCCGTCTCACGACGCAGCTGCCAATCTGAGAGATAGGGCGATGGACGAGAGCTCATGATTAGATTGATCTGCAAAGGCTGCGACCATGAGGTTGCACTCAGTATGAAGAAACTGAGTACGAAGAAAATGCCAGTGGTTTTGAACATAGTTGCTCCCGTGCAATTGGCTGTTTAGAATTGTCAACTTAGAACTGCGTCGAGACCGATAGTTGTACCGTGTTTTCTGTATACGAGCTTGGTCTTGTAACACCAAACGAGAAGTGGTTGATGCTGGTATTGAGCTGCAGACTTGTGGCACTACTCAAGCGTGCAGCGCAGATGATTCCTATGAGAATCTGTGAATTGCCTTCACCTTGGGTGTAGGCAATGGAACTGTAATTCACACGAAGACCGGGAATAAGGGCATTCTGAAACAGTGCATAGCTTGCACTTGTGGCAAAGGTCAGAGTTGTCAGCGTCGTTATGCTACTATTGTTAAGCAAATAGCTCAGCGAGGCTTGTCCGCTTAACGGTAATTGTGCCAACATCACAGAGTAGTTCAGCATAACCGCTGTCGTGTTATTAGATGTGAATCGGCCTGAAATCAAGTTGTCATCTGTGTATTTATCTCGTGTAAAGTTGAGTGAAACGCATTGCTGACCGAGCTGTGTCTTGAATCTGTAGATAGGCGTAAGGCATGCGTATTGCGAAACATTTTGGATGCGCTGAGTATCATTTATGGCAGTATTGCGAATGCCGAAGTTTGAGAATGATGCAAGGACGGTGATTTCATCACTTGCAACGAGTTGAGTATTTGCGGAAAAAAGGACCTGGCTTAGCGAGGTCGCTTGCAGTCTAGAGATGTTACTAATCTTATATCCGAGCGTTGCATCAAGATTAAACGACCCTGAGCTTGTACTTACTCTAGGAGTGCCACTAATTTCAAAGCGATCGGGAACGAGAAGAGGGAAGGCTGGGGAACTGAAACCAGCTCCGATATATGAACTCTGAATCTTTAGTCCGTAGGTAGCTTTACTAATGGCGAAAACAGCATTTGCTGCGTAGTCAATTCGTGATGACACTCGCTCAGTGAACAGGGGAAAATCAGGGATTGTAGAACTGTTGAGTATATCTGAACGGGTGTTTCGACTTGTAATTCCACCCGCTGCTTCTATGCGTAGTGTTACACCAGTATCGGCTACAAAGTGTCCGGCAAGACTGAATACGAGATGCTCTTCAGGTCTGATTAAACTATCGGATAAAATCGTGCGCACTGAACTTGTATCATCGTTGCTGTGTACTACATGAAAGTCAACATGTGTATCAGACGAAGCGCCAAAGCCAAACTTCACTCCCGTCATCGTTCGCTCGTACGAACCGGCATTCGCTATGGTAGAGCCCAAACCAAAAGAGCTGACGCCTCGTTGTGATATCCCATGAAATGCGCTAATTCTAACAGAGCCCGGCTGTGCGTCGGCACCTAATCCAAATACCTGTACATCCCCGGCAGACAAATCCGACCAGCGCGGCGTGAAAGAACCTAAGTGGAGTTGCAACCACTTCCACCGCGGCTCACAGGCAACAATATTTAATGGATTTTGAACGAATTGACGTAGGCTTTGATCCTGTGCTAATGATGTGCTGAAGTTCGTTTGCTGTGCAGTTATCATTAGAGTAAAGGGAATCGCAAATGAACCGTTTCTAATCTCAGGGTTGGCAAAGAGACGATATAATTGTGCCGGACGACGAGCATAAAAGAAGCTCGTTGGCTCTGTACTTAACGAATAATACTCTGCGTATAAACTGGTTCTACCGCTCAGCACCCAAGTCGTGGAATCTCCTGTCTGGGCAACGCACGACACCGTCATCCCTAAACACAGTAGTGCGATGACTGATAATCTTCTATACCTGAAGTTCGACGGAAGCAGCATTGTGGATTCCACTAATCAGTGAGAGACTCAGTAATAATTTCTGAAGAACCTAATCCTGGCGTGTCTTGTTGCGTCCCTATATCCCCGTTCGACAATTTCAGCAATAATATTGTGCTAAGCAAGCGGGGATTGTTTAGAGTTGGTAATCATCAACTAATTGACACAGTTTGAAGACTGTGCTTTTCTGAATTGAAGAACAGATTCCGATGCGATGTGATCAGCATTTGGTGCACACTCAGATCTTGTGTCGGACGATAGTACTTGAACACTTGAGCGAGCGAAGTGTTCAATCGACTATCCGAAGCTAGTGGCAGTGCGCCTCTCAGCGTGACGTCGCCGAAAAATATTTTGAGATTTATTCGACTGAGGGTGAAACCAATCATACACTTTCCTTGTCATTGTATATGAGGCCAAAAGAAAACAACGCTTACAGAGCGATACCTGTATAACAGAGTCGAAGGAAAGGAGAATCACCATGAAATCTCTTACTGTAGCCGACTTTACGGCACCGATCGAGGATGTTGAACAACGGCAATATCATATCCTCGGATTACTGAAAGCACGTCGGGAGGAGTTTGGTCACACACGCCTATTCCCAAGTCTGTCTGAATTACTCGAGCTCAAACGCAACTTGGAGATTCTGCTCAACAGGCGAGAACAAGTTGATGCGAATCTTCCACGCACAATACGTGATGTGGATTGGGAAAAGAAGGAACTGGTCTACGAGGCGGAGCATAGCAATCCGGCGGATGTTGACCGCTTGTTTGAACTGTGTTCGTGGGCCTTGCCGCACATCAGTTCTGTCCTTGAAGAGGGAAAAGTTGTGTACGATTTTGTCGACGAACATGTGCAGTTGGAAGGTGTTGGAATAATGCCAATACGTCATGCTGAGGGCTACTTCTTTGTTCCCGACCATCGGACGCATATTCTACACATTCTTCGCTACGAGCTATCCATGCTTCGCGCACACGATGATCAATATCAAGCAATGAAGACACATGAACTTCATCAGCTTCTCGAATCAAATGTTGCAATTGCACCTGAGTCTATAAAAATGTCGCTGCTGCGCGAACACCAGGATTTACCCAATCCCGCAACATTCATGTGCGAGACAGATCTGGATTTCCCTTATCAAGAAACGATACTACCGGTAGCGAAACGCAAGCTGATGTCACATCTGGTTTCCTAACACAAGTCGACTTAGCAACCTGTGAGTGAGTGGATTTTCTCTACTCTTGCTGTGTGGCGTCCACCTTCAAAGGCAGTGTGTAGGAAAGTATTGGCAATAGCTGTGGCTTCTGCGCGCGACACTAAGCGCTCGCCAATGCATAAGACGTTTGCGTCGTTGTGCGCACGTGCAAGCTCAGCCATTTCCGTAGTAATGCATGTGGCTGCACGAATTCCTTGAACCTTGTTGGCTGTGATCGCAACACCGATGCCGCTTCCACAGACGAGTATGCCGCGCTCTGCTTCGCCATTTGCTACAGCCTTGGCTACGAGCACTGCGTAATCCGGATAGTCGGTGCGGTCCGCTGAATGCGTACCAAGGTCGATTACTTCATGACCATGCTCACGGAGATTAAGTATGAGTGCTTCCTTGGTAATGAATCCTGCGTGATCACTTCCGATTGCGATTTTCATTGTTGTCTCTCCGTGAAATAATGGTGTCAAGTGAGTAACGGCCACCACCCGCGATGAGGAACACAACTCCCGCTATAAGATAGAATAGCGCAAATTCTTTCTTCATCCAAGGATCATTCATGTGAACTTCAAAAACGGCGACCATCATGGTTGCGATGACTCCGAGTGCGGCTACACGCGTGAGCAGCCCAAGACAAAGGAGTAGTCCGCCAACAAGCTCAGCACCCATAGCCGCCCAAGCAAAAACTTCCGGCATTTGGAGCTTCGTGGTCACAAAAGACACGAAGTCTGTTGGATTACCAAAGACTTTCGAGCTTCCATGATACATCATCATTGCGCCGCTCCACACTCGAAGAATTGAAAGAGCAAGGTGAGTGTTGCCTTGTTGAGTAAGTCGTGCGAACATTGTCATGGATGTGATCTCGTCGATGGTGAATCTACCTAGTATTAATCTCCATCAGACGATTCATCGGCGAGAATAGTGATCTTGACCTCGTTTTGTTCTTGACAGGTTCGTCGGGCGAAATCAACTATCTGCTCTGCCGTGACAGCAAGATACTTGTCCATCAGCGCGTTAATGCGCTCCGGATCGTTCCAAAACATCGTTTGCTGGGCAACACTGTCGGCAATGCCGGTGCTTGTCTGCAGTTCGTAAGCCAAGGCTGTGCGGAGCTTGTTTTGGGCTTTGTGCAGTTCTTCGCGACTAATTCCGTCGCTACAAAGACGATTGATCTGTGCCATCAATGCCTCGTTGAGTTGCTCTGCGCTAATGTCCGGTGAAGCTGCAAAGGCGTAGAAGGTTAGCAAGGAAGAGTACTCACGTTTATCCGGATAACATCCGGCATCAGTTGCTATTTGATTGTCGTATTGCATTGCGCGGTAGAGACGTGAGGATTGTCCATCAGACATAATGCTGCTCAAAAGGTCAGCCGCCAGACTTTCATCGTTGTTGAATCCCTCGAAATGATAGGAACGGAAGACGGCATCGAATGGCACGACGCGGCGGACGTCTTTTGCACCGCTTCGACGTTGCTGCGCACTGAACTGACGACGCTGAATGCCTGTGCTCTTCGCATCTATCGGCGCGAAGTACTGATCAACAAGCGCAAATGCACGTTCGGCAGTGATGTCGCCACTCAAGACAAGCACCGCATTGTTCGGACGATAAAAACGATTGTACCAAGCCCTCGCATCATCAAGAGTGGTCGATTGCACATGCTCACGTGAACCAATGACTTCCCAGTGATACATGCACGATTCGTCGTAACCAACGCTGGATTGTAGGTCACGCCACTCACCATAGGGACGGTTCTTTACGGTCTGAAGTATCTCTTCACTCACCACGCTTATCTGCGTGTCCAGTGCGCTCTGACTAATTCCAAAGCGCGAGAGACGTTGCGATTCCAACCATGCTGCCAGTTCTACTTGTGTCGATGGCACCGACATGTGATAGAGCGTGTAGTCGTATGTCGTGTAGGCATTGCTTTCTCCACCTGCTAAGGTTAGCAATGCATCGAACTTCATTCCATCTTCGTTTTCGATGTTGTCGAACATGAGATGCTCAAAGAGGTGAGCCAAACCGGTATGACGTGGATCTTCGTCTTTAGAGCCAACGCGATAGGCAATGCTGAGATTGACAACCGGTGCTTTGTGATTTGGAGCAATGACAACTCGTAAGCCGTTCGAAAGTTCTTTCTGGTGAAGTTCGATCATGATGTGGGTTAAAATGAAACTGTTAGGCCAAAGCGAAATGCGTCAGAAACCATTGGTGTGTTGCTTCCGAAAGGGAAGTGCTGCTTGCTTCGACGCAATTCGTAGATACCGAAAGAAAGCGCGCTTCGCAGCAGCAGATTTGCTATTGGAACAGAGCGAGCTGCCTTTGTCTCGATGCGATGAATACCCGTACCCACAAGAATTGCCTGACTCAATCCCTCAAGTGTTACGCTGCCAAGCCAACCGAAGAATGAGTAGTCGTCGAACATCATCGTTCGCTCCCACTCGGCATTGATCGCAAAGGTCGAATTAAGATCCCACCGAATGATCGCTCCGGTGTGTGAGCCAAAGTGTGATTTCGCGAGCTCTGCTGCCAATTGTGCTTGAGGATCAACAGGTGGTACGGTCAGTGAGTTTATCGTGAATGTGTTGTACGACCACAGAGGTCCACCTCTATGTAACAAGGATATCGTCGGACTTCCCTGGCTATCCAAATAACTGTATCCACTCACCAAGTCAAAACCCCATCGCAAACCTTTAAGCTGGGATTGAGTGTTATCTACCGTTCCGCCATAATTCGCTCCATAGAGCTGCAGATATAGTCGGTCGGCACTTGTGCGGCCAATGTCTGACTTTCTGCGCAGTGGTACAGTGACCAAGGACTGCAGACCAATATCAATCATACGCATAGGTTGTATGCCTGGATTGAATGAGGTCTTGTATTGAAAGTCTGCAACACCATATGATACCTGGAGTCCGGGACGTCGAACGCTTAGTCCCAAGCCGGCGCTAAAACTGACTCCTCCGGGTCCAACTGATATACCATTAGGCGCATCAGTTGAATCTGTTGAAGTGGAATCTTGCTGAGCGAAGACGGAGCTGCTGAGACACAGCGCTACAATCCAAAAACAAAGCACAATACGGGTTCTAGTATGTAACTGCATATTGATAAACACAAAGTTTGTAATGTCAGTTGTTGCCGCTGTAAGCGCTTGAGTGCGCAAATTATGACGAAGTCTTTGCAGCTTCATGATCTATTTCAAATTGACGCAGACGTGGTGCACTGATCGATGCAACTGCCACAACCAAGAGTGTCATGCAGCCACCAAAAATGATCGAAGGAATCAATCCCAGTAGTCGTGCTGCAGCTCCACTTTCAAATGAGCCAATCTCGTTTGACGAGCCGATAAAGATTCCACTCACAGCCGATACACGTCCGCGCATTTCATCCGGCGTCATGAGTTGTGAGATGCTTCCTCTGATGACCATGCTCACATTATCAAATGCACCGGCCATTAACAACATGCTAAAGGAGAGCCAGAGCGTCTGTGACAATGCAAAGCCAATCATGCACGCACCAAAACCCGCCACTGCCCAAAACAGTTTTCGTCCGGTTCCTCTATGAGGTGGGTTGAACGTTATGACAATGCCCATCAGAATAGATCCAATCGACATTGCAGCCCGTAGAAATCCCAACTCCTGCGGACCAACATGCAACACATCTTTAGCTACCGCCGGAAGCACCGCAACAGCACCGCCAAACAGCACCGCAAACATGTCCAATGCCATAGCTCCAACCAGTACTTGATTGCGGAATACAAAACGCATTCCGGCCGTGAGCTTCTGCGCCATCGTCTCATCACTATTCTGAACAGGAACCGGCTTAGACGGGATGGTCGTGATGATAATCATAGCAGCGCCGATGAGACAGATAACAGCGCCGTAGGCCGTGTGCGGACCAAAGCTGCCGTAAATCAATCCACCAACTGCAGGACCAATAATTGCACCGCTATTAAAACTGTTTGTGTTCCACGTCGCAGCATTCGCATAGAGTTCGCGTGGCACCCATTGCGGCCAGAAGGAGTTCATGGTTGGTGCCATGAAACCACGCGCGAGACCGGTCAGGGCTGCAACGATGTAGAACGGACGAGCCCCATACGTGGCAAGTATTGATTCACTTTGAAGGGTGTAAACAAAGAGCGTGATGGCGGCACCAAACAAAATCAGAACCGTGTACTGCCACACGCGTTTTCTGTTGAAGTGATCTGCGACGTAACCGGAAATGAGTGAAATGCTGAGGTATGGAATGGCTTCCGCTAAGCCGCTAAGACCGAGTGCGAGCGTGTCGTGCGTGAGTGCATACACTTGCCAACCGATCGCGATGTATTGAATTTGTATCGCTAAAGTGATACAAAATCGCGTAAGGAGTATTCGCCGAAATTCAGGTATTCTCAAAGCGCCATAGGCGTCGAGCGAGAGTGACATTCAGGATTTGTGATGGATTGTTGCCGTGTGCAAACTTAGCACAATCGAGACAGAGCGGGCGGAGGCAGAGCAAAACAAGTGTTAAAGACCAAGACTCAGGAGCAGTTTTCGTTTGAATTTCTCAAAGTCCGTCTCTTGCAACACTCCCTTGCGCACAAAAACGCTATCCGACGCTTCGCGATACCACAATTCATAATCGTTTGCCTGCATCCATTCGCGAATGGCGTTTAAGTGAGGATTGACGTAGCGCTTGACGCCGGTTTCGACTGATATCACGCGTGGACGACTCGTCATGAACTTCAGGACGTACCACTCGCAGCCTTCGGTATCAATGCTCAAGAGATCGATGTCGCCTTTATCAATCTCATCAAATCGACGAGCTTCCACGCTAAAAATCTGGGCTTGACTTTTATCAAAGCGATCGTTCTTCAATGCCGGCGAACTCTCAAGTTCACGCACGAAAGTGGAAGAACCTGCTCTGCAGAATTCAAGAGTTCCGTTTGTGTGATAAACAGCGTAAGGAACTAGCTCGACATTTGCTTTGTCACTAAAAAAGCTCCTCAATCGCATATTGATTTCCGGATCTGCTTCAACTAAGACAGCTGCAATGCCGGCTTCAATGAAGGGCAACACATTTGAGGTTTCCGGCAGGTACACACCAACTTCGCATACGCTACGTGGCACGATGCGCTGTTCTTGGCACTTGCGGAACAGTGTTTGATTCATTGGACGAGTCTGTGCAGTCGATTAGGCGGCTGAGACGCTTTGACCTTTCATGCGTTCCAGGCGCATGGATTTGGTGCCAAAACGACGATTGAATGGCGCGGCAAAATAGACGCGGAAGATGTAGCCCCAGAAGCTGCGCTCGTTGAGCGATGGATCGATCTTGTCGGCAATTTCAGCATGCAGTTCCGGCGTCTTGCTCCAATGCGTTCCGGCTTTCATATGGTGAACAGTATGATAGCCATTATTAAAGAGCAACTTGTTCAGGAAGCCTGTGAAATTTCTGGAGTGGTTGAAGTCAGATTCTTCGTCAGCATGCACGTGTTGAACATAATTGAAAATCATGATTGCAAAAAGTGCAGTCTGGTGCGGTACGACGATAAAGAGAAGTGCTTTCTTCCAATCCAAATAAAAAGCGACGATGTACATGATACCAAGAGCTAGGTATTGCAGGATGGATTGATAGAACTTGGTGCGATCGCTCGACCACAGCATCTTCAGATAATCACGAATCGGCTTCTGTTGATGATAGCTGCTGATACTCGGATAGGTGACCAAAGTGAGCAGATTGTTGTTCTCACTCAAACGATAGGTAATCGTGAAATCGCCTTCCTTGTTGTTCAATGCATGGTGATTGCGATTGTGCGTTGGAATCCATGCAAAAGCAGGAAAACCGTAGAATAAGGTAAGCCAATAATCAGTCACGACATTCAACCAACTCTTCTTCCACATCGGAAGGTGATTGTGATTGTGTGCGATAACAGCGACGCTTATTCCCATGAACATTGACCAAATGAGTAACACAGGGTTTACCGATGGCAAATTCCACTGGATGAGGAGCAAGGCTGTTGTAATGAACATATACACTACCGTGCGACGGTCGGCGGAATAGCGAAGCATTGTTGTCGTTGATTGGTTGAAAATCCCTGTCCAATATATGCAAAGTCAGCTGACAAATCAGGCTGTCAAAAAAGAGCTAAATGTCCGTAAAATCATGAGCTACGCGCATTTCAGCCAAAGAGCATCTGCTCAATCAACCGGAAAGTGAGCATCGAAAGTGTCCTTTTTTAGCCTCCCACCTCGGCGGATGTTTGTAGCACATTAATCACGGAGACACCTAATGGTACGCAAACGTTTTTTATGGCTTATGATAACCCTTCCATTCATTTTCATGGGGAAGTTGTGTGGACAAGAGGCAAGTCCGAGCAGCTATTCCAGTTATGACTTCATACCCGGCGACAGTACCATATTCGAAGAACGTCACAACGATGCAAGTGCATCGCTAAGTCAGTGGAAAGTCACTGGCGGATCTGCCGTTGCCGAAGACTTCCAATCTCAACGTTGCATCAGTATCAAGAAGTACTACACCAAGCTCATTCCCTTGTTCAAGAAGAATGAGTATCTGACATCAGATTGGAGCATTGAATACGATACCTGGCTCGATGCCGGATACGAAGGCAACCCGGGTATCAACATTCGCCTCAATGCCAAAGACGAGCGAGTCGTGATTATCCCCAACAAAGATGATTTCACCGTTAGTATCAAAGGCGAACGTCGATCAGCTCCAACACCGGAAGAGTTTGCAGCTGAGAAGTTTTTCAATCGATGGAATCACATTGCCATCAGCTACGTCAAGCGCACGCTTACTGTGTACGCCAATCAGTACAAGGTCTTTACGTGGCCGGATGTTGATTTAGGTGTGACGAACCTAACAGTGGCTGGTGATCAAAGTCCGGACCTGCCAATGTTGTTCAAGAACTTTCGAATCGCCTCCGGGTTTTCCTCAAATGCAGCCCAAGCCTTGAGTCAAGGTAAGCTGGTCTCGCATAGCATATGCTTTGACCTCGGTAGTGCTACTCTACGACCACAGAGTATTGGCGTTCTACGGCAAATCGCGGATGCTCTGAAATCACGTTCGAACGAACGTTTTGAAATCGGTGGTCACACAGACAACGTCGGCAATGCAGCCTCGAATCAAAGCTTATCAGAACAACGTGCCGCAGCAGTTAAGGATTATCTGGTGTCACTTGGTGTGGCAGAATCCCAACTCAGCACACGCGGCTATGGCGCAACGAAACCAAGCTGTGCTAACACGACTGTTGAGGGCAAGGCATGCAATCGACGCGTTGAGTTTATACGACAATAGTAGCAGAAGTCTCGCGCTAAACTCCACGAGGGAGCACTCTGAGTCGATTGCTTAACGACAGTAGTGAAAGCTCAGTCAAGCATTCTGTTGTCATCCGGGCAAGCAATAGTCATTAATCTTTCACCTACATGTAAATCAAATATTTCTTGAATTCAAAACTGAAAATCATGATATCACAATCAAATGTTCGTCGTTGCATTAGTGGTTGCAGTCTTATGCTGAGTCTATTGATTGGTCTTAGTGGAATCCTACACGCACAGTCTAACGGTGTTCAACATGAGTCGTTGCAATCACTCGTGCAGCGTTACTTGCCAAGTGCCCCGACGAGTATTGATGAGTTGCGAGCAATGGCTCGGCCGCAAGGACAATTTCACGACATCCATGCTGCAACCCTTGACAGTGCTCGCGAGCGGGTTCAAACTCTCGTGATGCAGATGTCCACTTCTAGTTCGGGATCCACATCTGTGGACATGAGTGGCGTCAATGCCCCAAGTTCGGAGCAGCAGCAAAACATGACGGATTTGGCAGCGGCCATGAACGATCCGGAAGTGCGCGAAAAGCTGATGAAAATGTCTCCGCAGGAACAACAGAAGTTCTTGCTCAGTCTTCGCAAACAAATGAACGTGCCTGAAGGCAAAACCAAAGGCAGTGCGCCGCGAAGTGCGGTCATGACAAGAGAGCAATTGGCGATTGTCTCTAAACTTCCGAGCGATGCAGATTGTCTGGGCTCACGACTCCATTGCAGCAACGCACAAGAATTACAACAACTATTGGATTCAATAGCCACGATCGTTTCATCATTGAACGAAGAGCACGATCAAATCGAGAATTCGATTTCTGAGAAAGTACGCGAACTCTACGCCAGTGTGCACGAAGACAAGAAAGTCTTTGAATCGCGTGTTGCATCACTGTACAAACAGCAATGTGCTCGACATGACTCTGCCTATACTGTTGAGTTGAATTCGATGCGAGGTGCCGAGCAGCGCTTTTGGTCGCTGTTGGGTACTTCAATGACGGTGACGCAAAGCGACATCGACGCGCTCAATTATGGCGACGGCAATCAGTCAGTAGCAATTCAAATCCGATCTATCCAAATGCAACTACTGCAGCAAGTTCAGCTTTGCATCGAAAAGCGCGTTCAATTCGCCGATGCTTTTTACGTGCATGCTCTGCGCTATTCGGAATTCCAATCAAATCCTTCGGTGATTTACAATTACTTCAACTAAGATGAAGACTCAACAGTTCTCATGCAGCGCGACGCTGATTCGTAGCTGTGTTTTGACAATGATCTTGTTCGGCTTTTTCGCGCAGACGGCCCTCGCGCAGACAGCTGAAGAGCTCATGAAGACATTGAAACAAAAAGCCAAGAATGCGCAGTCAATTCCACAGAAGAGCACCGAGCACAAGGATTCGTTGATCAAGTGTTTTGTCAGCGGACACTATAGCACGAGCTACACAGTGAACTCCGTTGAGAAAAGCAAAGACGCCTCATCCGGTCAGAACTCGGTGATCCGAGTTTCAGTTGTTCTGAATGGGTACTGCTATGGAGTCTATCATGGACTCCGTTTCGACGTGGATCAAAGCGCTGATCAACACATTCAAGTGATGGGATCGATTCACATCAGTAGTAACGGTCAGTCGAAGAATCAATACTATCTCCGCACCAACAGCGGCGACTTCAGTGGGAGTTTATCGAGCTCAGCGCCGAATCTGTCATTTCGCTATGACCATGAAAAAGGGAAGGACGACTTCTCGTCGATTCAGCTTATCAATCTTCAACTGCGTGGAAGTGGAGAGACAAAGAACATTGCAGTCAATTTGAGCAATGGTCAAAAAGAAAGTGGCGTTGTACCACTCGACACAAGCTTTGCCGGGATGTATGCGGGGTTGTATATGCTGAGTAAAATTCCACGTACATCAGCAGCCTTCTTGCAGCTTCAACGTTCGCAGGGACGGGATAATCCCTTCTTGGAATTGTCAGGCGCGACCTTTAGCGGTAACGATACTGCGGGATGGTCGTGTATCAGTAGCACTAGTCACAGCGCAACCATACCGAAGAAAAATCTTCCTCCTGGAACTGTTGCCTACACAACCGAAACTTTGGAGTCTGAGTGTCTCATCCAACTCATACCGGTAAAACCTCATCCTGAAGTCACGATCAATCTTGAGATCCCTGGTTATTCCGACTGGTTGCCCAAAGGAAATGTTGAACAGGACATGAGCGGTGACATGATTCAAGTGACGGCAAGTTTGGTCCAGGGAAAAGATCAACCAACTGAACGTCGCGCTTTCGCCTGGCATGCGGAACTCAAGAATACGTCTAGCGAGCCAGGGATTTGTATTGATTTTCCTAAAGAGAATCCGACTACCGCTCCGGACATGACTATTGAGAAAGACATGGGCCTGGGTACACTAATGAAGAACAAAGGCACGCAGTCAATCGTCGTGCAGTCAAACTCGAAGCAAGTCACGTTCTTCATTTACTCGTTTGACTTCGGCGGCGTAAGCGAACTCAAGGTGTGGGCTGACATGGATGATGGAAGCAAACTGGAAAAAGTCTTCTATGCCGGAAAAGAGATTCAAACTCTCCCAATTCCATATCGCGAGAATCCCACAACCCAACGCGTCGCTGATGCCTACCTCTCAACAGTAGGGAAGGCGGTTGGTACTGCTGACAACGAAGACAACGAGCATGTCGATGGACAGAAGTCAGATGGTGATGGATTGACGGTGTTCGAAGAGTATCGTGGAATCATTGTCGACAAAGATGACAAGGATAATCCGCATCATCGACTTAATCCAACGAAGAAGGACCTGACGGTAATCAATCTCGTCGGACAAAGTGCGCAGTCCGGATTGCAGCGCCTGGGCCAAGCGGGCTGCTTGACCGTCACGGACATCAAGAAGAGCGTTGGTATTGATACCAACAATGCTCAAGTCAATTTCAACTCACAATATTCAAAAGGCGGAGATCAATACGGTCTGGTTCTCAAAGGAACGAAAGGTCCACCGTCTGATGTTCTTGGAAAATTGTTCTGTAAAGTAGTTGATGCAAAGGGTCACGTTGTTTCGACAACGGGCTCGCAGTCGACAATGGAATCACGCTCACAAAAACGACCGGCTGTTGCTACCTCGCCGCGTTATGCGGATTATTTGATGCTGTATAACCCTGACTCGTCGCCTCCTGCAACTCTTGCCTGGACAGTAGCTCATGAACTTGCACACGGATTGGGTGTGCAACATCATGGCATGCCGGAGGGAGGATCGATAGCTGTTATATCAGCGCGACCAAACTTTCGCTTCCTCAATTCGGACGGATCAAAAGTAGATTCTGCTATCTTCAGAAAGGAATTTGAAAATGGAACCTTTGTTGCCGGAACGCCTCATTGCTCAAACAGTGGAGATCCGGCGTGTATCATGTGCTATGGTACCTATCTGTGGAGCGCGGACTCACGGGATGCAAGAGCCGCAAGCATTTTCATTTTGAAACCTCCCGGCGATATTGACCAGGCTTATTTCTGTAGCTCTTCAGACGGGGCGTACTACAACAGCGACGAGTTTGGTAGCTCAAACAACTTACCCTATCCAATGTGGGGCTCATGCGAGGCAGGTTTCGGAAACTGCTTCAGTCAGATTGTTGTCAAAGACTGGTAGACAAAATCAATTCAATAACAAAAAAAGCCGCTTGAAATTCAGCGGCTTCTTTTGTTGTAATACTGTGCTTTGATTCGTGCTTATGCCATGTGCTTACCGTGACACTGTTTGTACTTCTTGCCGGAACCGCATGGACAAGGATCGTTGCGACCAACCTTTGGTTCGTCGCGATATACTGTCTGAACAGTCGAACGTGGAGCCTCGCGACGCTGCTCTTCTTCATTGCCTTGGATCGCAGATCCAATGTATCCTTCTGTTGTTGTCGGATGTGAGAATTGCATTGCGTTATCAGCCATTGACGTAGCTACAGGTACACCAAGTTCATCAGTTTGACGGCGCTGCGTACGACGTGAAGTGCTGCGTGCAGGCGTTTGCGGACGCGGACTGCGATCTTCAACAACAGGGAAGTACTTGAATGCCATCGAAACTGCTTCTTTGCTGATCTCATAAATGAGGTCTTGGAAGATGCTAAATGCTTCGGCTTTGTATTCGAGCAATGGATCTTTCTGACCATAAGCGCGAAGGTGAATACCTTCCTTCAATTCATCCATCACTCGCAAGTGCTCGCGCCATTTGTCGTCGATAGATTGCAGGATAGCATAGCGCTCGAGCTGCATCATGAACTCGGTTCCGAGCGACTGTTCTTTGCGTGAGTAATATTCTTCAGCTGCTTCAACGATTTCAGCAACGACTTCTTCCTTGCGCGAACTTCTGAATTGATCGTCTGCAAGATTGAGTTCGCTCAAGAGCGTTGTGCGCACGTTGTTGCGCAATGCTGATGCATCAGTATCTGCTTTGGCTGAATCGTACCATGAGTTGGCAAGATCTTCGACGTATTGGAAGATTTCGCTCTTCATGCGTTCACCACGCAATGCGTGACGACGACGATCGTACACAACTTCACGTTGTTGGTTCATGACGTTGTCGTAATCCAACAAACGCTTGCGGATGCCGAAGTTGTTTTCTTCAACCTTTTTCTGCGCACGTTCTACCGACTTAGTGACCATGCTTGCTTGGATTGGCTCACCTTCCTCCATCTTCACCTTAAAGGTTTGCATGAATGAGGTGATGCGCTCGCCACCGAAGAGTCGCATGAGATCGTCTTCGAGCGAGATAAAGAATTGCGATGAACCCGGATCGCCTTGACGTCCTGCACGACCGCGCAACTGTCGGTCAATACGACGAGCTTCATGTCGCTCCGTACCAATAATGCACAAACCGCCGGCTTCCTTTACTGCAGCGTCAAGCTTAATGTCAGTACCGCGACCAGCCATGTTCGTAGCAATGGTCACAGCGCCTTTCTTACCTGCTTCTGCAACGATCTCAGCTTCACGTTCGTGATGCTTAGCGTTGAGGACGTTGTGCGGAACATTGCTGCGACGAAGCATCTTGGAAAGGATTTCGCTGACGTCGACGGAGGCTGTACCAACAAGTACAGCACGACCGGATTTCAACTGACGTTGGATTTCCTCGACGACGGCGTTGTACTTCTCTCGCTTCGTGCGATAAATCAAATCATCCAAGTCCTTGCGGATGATGTTTGCATTTGTCGGGATAACAACAACGTCGAGTTTGTAGATCTGATAAAACTCGCCGGACTCTGTCTCAGCGGTACCGGTCATACCGGCTAGCTTACGATAGAGACGGAAGTAGTTCTGCAGAGTAACGGTTGCGTAGGTCTGTGTATCACGCTCAACTTCGACGCCTTCTTTTGCTTCGATAGCTTGGTGCAGTCCGTCGGAATAGCGACGGCCTTCCAGAATACGACCCGTGAACTCGTCAACGATCTTGACCTTGTTGTCTTGCACCACGTACTCAACATCAGCCTCATACAAAGAGTAAGCGCGCAAGAGTTGCGTCACAATGTGAATGCGATCGCTGCGCTCAGCATACGCCACCATGGCCATATCCTTAGCGCGTTGCTTTTCGTCATCCGGTAATTCACTATTGCCTTCAATTGCACTCATCTCCGACGTGATATCGGGAATGAGGAACATGTTCGGATCTTCTTGTGCGGTTGCCAGAAGTTCACGACCCTTATCGTGAATATCGATGGTGTGGTTCTTTTCGTCGATGGTGTAGAACATCTCATCGTCGATCTCGTGCATGCGTGAGCTTTGGTCTTTCATGTATTCAAGCTCAGTGTCGCGCATAAGTCTCATCGTGTCCGGCTCATTAAGCAACTTCTGGAGTCGCTTGTGCGTCGGAAACGCATGATAGGCACGCAACAAAGCCACACCTGCTCTGGCACGTTCTTCTTTTGAATTGCTCTTGATGAGCATGTCTGCTTCACCAACGAGGGAATTAACGAGTTTGTTTTGGGCATCGACGAGACGGCGAACACGGGGATTCATCTCGACGAATTTTGCGTCCGAGCTGTGTCCTACCGGACCGCTGATAATGAGCGGTGTACGCGCTTCATCGATAAGAACAGAATCAACTTCATCGACGATTGCGAAGTAATGTGGTCGCTGTACCATGTCTTCGGCAGTACTAACCATGTTATCACGCAGATAATCAAAGCCGAACTCATTGTTGGTACCGTAGGTGATATCTGCATTGTATTGCTGCACACGATCTTGAGGATCCATGTTTGACTGAATACAGCCAATGCTCACACCGAGAAAATCAAATACCGGTTTCATCCACTCAGAGTCACGACGAGCCAGGTAGTCGTTTACAGTCACAAGGTGCACACCATAACCGCTGAGTGCGTTTAGGTACATTGGTGCAACAGCCACGAGGGTCTTACCTTCACCCGTTGCCATTTCGGCGATTTTACCGGAGTGAATGACGATACCACCCATGAGTTGCACATCATAGGGCACCATAGCCCAAGTTTGCAGGTGATCGCTGACGTAGTAGGTGTGCTGACGTTCGGTTAGGCGACGACAGACTTCCTTGACGATGGCAAAAGCTTCGGGTAGGAACTCATCGAGCAGAGCAGCAACGTTTGCTTGCTCGGTCTTTTCGCTCTCTTCAAGACTCCTGTAAATATCCAATCGCTCGTCGTGAGCGATATCACCCGTCTGAAGACGCGCCTGCAGCTCCTCGCGCTCCTGCTGGTGAGCTGTCTTGCTATCAGCCACGCGCTGACGAAATGCATCGCTCTGGGCGCGTAATTCCTCATCTGAGAGACCGCTTAAGCCGGCGTAAATATTATTGATTTCTTCCACAACAGGCTGCATCGCCTTAACGTCGCGGTCGTGCTTTGTTCCAAATACCTTTTTTAGTACGCCAAACATGATCTACAAGTAATAAGTGGTGCTATCAGAATTAGGAAACTCGGTAGACGCACGAGCGTCAAACCTATTTGCCGACCCACGTGTGGAGGCAAGCTGGCAAGATAGCGGGCAGCGTGTTTGCGGGCAAGTTGAGGACAGGAAAAAGGCCGAAATTTTTAATTATTTAGGCTTTTGCAGGGAGTGTCACATCAAGAGATGGCTGAAAACCTTGTTCTAATTCCTCGAGGTGTTGGCGTAGCTGAACCGGCTTCTCGTACCAATCCATTTGAATTCGCATCGGGATTCGAAGTGTACTGACTTTGACTTCTGCGTAAAACTTGCTGCCGGTGATAAATGACCTCCAAGCGTTGGCCTTTTGAATTTGTACGCTATGCACGGTACCCAAGTCACTCTCCAATCCTAAACCAACGCCACGCTTTGTCAATCCACCGCGTGTAAATCTTAAGTCCGTGAAGCCCAATGAAAAAAAGCTAGCCGACATACCGCCAAGAAACGTGCTTACACTTAGCGTTATGTAGTTCATGTGCGACTCGCCGGTCGGAGAACTAAATACGAGATCCATGAAGTAACAAGCGGTAACAGAAGCAACAGTGCTAAAGAGCAATTGAGCTATGACAAAGCGGGCGATGACACGGCGTGAGATGCGGAAGACTTCGCTGACTTCTCGCGCTGTGCTTTTTAAAACACCGTGATACATATAGTGGCCTCTCTCAAAGTTTTTGGGTCGAGTTTTATGCTCAGTTGCTGGAGTGTCCGAACGGATGTAATGCTCCATACAGGAGCGCCCCTTCTTGACCGGACTAAATTTATACAAATGTTATCTCACGCCAAACGCAGCAAAGTGACGAGCTACAAACGCCGCATCTCAATCACCTTCAATTTGAGCATCAAAGAACACGAGAGCAGCGCCTTCGTGAACGTGAATGAGGACGCGGTTGCCTGTTGCGCGGTTTCGAGCGCCTTCGCGTACACCGAGTTCGAGCGATTCATCTTTTAACTCCCATTGCAGACCCTTGGTTGTCATGCGTGCCAATGGCTGTGGGATAATTGAAATGAGTTCGTTGACTTCTGTTGTCAATTCAAAGACATCGAGCACGGGAACTGCCAGACGTCCGGCATCGTACACGCTGATTTTATGTGTCCACGCATAGCGCATCAGAACACTCCAATTATTCAGCGTGTGTTCGAGTTCACCGCCGTGCATGCCGCAGACCAAGAGGGAGTTAAGACCCTTCTCATGGGTGTACACGAGAATTTTCTCAAAGTCATTACTGTCTTGATCCGGTATCCAAACAAATTCTGAACTCTCAAACTCATCGTTGTGCTCACGCTCACCGAAGGAGTCCATGTCGCCAATGATGACGTTTGGAATAACCCCGCGCTCATACAATTGCCAAGCAGCACCGTCTGCTGCAATAATTGGACGACGAAGGGATTGCAAGATTTCGGCATCGGGTAGATCGCCGTTAAGACAAATGATGGTGTCGAATTGTGTGCGTAACACGACAAGTAGCTGGTCAGTGATGAGTACGGAGTAGCAAGAATAGAAACTCCGCAGCAAAAATACCGCTCATTGCCGAGCTGCATTCGAGTATCTGACGCACTGTCATCCACTCAAGCAAATTCACTTATTCGTCATCTGACTTTGTTTTTCCGTATCGCATAACGTACTGACGCACGGTCCGCAGATTGTCGTCACGATCGGCGTACTCCGACTTTTGCTCAGCCTCAGTAGACTGAAAAATGTAGTGCATAAATGCACTCTCGAGTTTAGCGGCTTTTATTCCTGCAAAAAAGGGTGCGAGAGCAAAGAAGTAACGTGACTTGTGAAATGGCTTGTTCAGTTTCGGGTCCATTGATGCAGTATCTGAATTGGCAAGATCAGCTATCATGGAGATAGAACTTTTAAGTCCGATGACTTTCATGTCGAAGCTGTTCATCATTTTCGACGCGCCTGGTGAGGACTTTGCGGTATCAAGTTTGCCGAGCATAGCAAACAGCGAAGCGCTGATGGCAACTGAGCCAAACTCATCCGTTGAATCGCCCATGTTCAAGCTCACATTAATCTCTCCGTCTTTCTCTGTTCGTCGCGAACCGCCGCGATAGTCAAAAAGAAAATTCGCGATACGTTCACTGCGCTCAGTCTTTTGCTCCAGAGATAAGAACCGCATGTAACAAGCGATGGCCCTTCCGGGACGATTAAATACATTCGCATTAATATCTGCCAACGACAAATAGCTTGTCGGATGATTCAAATTTCTCTGAATCGCGTCGAGGAAGCACTGCTCTGCCTCTTCATATCTCTTTAATCGACGGTAGCAAAGTCCTTTGTTGTAATGGAGTATAAACTCCGATGGTTTTTGCTTAATTGCCTGAGTATATACTCCGAGTGCATCCTCGGATTCACCTTTGTCGTCCAGACAGTTCGCGATAATCATGTAGAGCGGGCCAAGCATCGAACTTTTATATTCCGATGCATGAAGCGCGATAGAAATCGCTTCGTCATACTTCGTCATTACGCTTAAGGTGTATGCTTTTTCATACATAGCCATCACGCTAGTTGGATTGACTTCTAAAGCCTTATCGTACTTAGCCAGTGCATCGGCATAGTCTTTTTTGTCGTGAGATACGGTTCCCGCCTGAATCAAAGAAATTTCTTCATTACTCGGTTCGTTGACGGTCTTCGTGGCTTCAGGAAGTGTAGTGCCACTGTAACTGCTGGTTGTGAACAGAAAGGCGCAGAGAATGGAAAGTGTTATCAAGCGCATAACGACCTCGGATAGTGTGTTGACAAATTACTCAGTTTGAGTATTCAGAGAATTAATTCAAGGAGAATAATTCCTTTGTCATACTACGAGCGAGATGCCCTTCATCAAGTTACAAGCGCGGAAAAAGAGAGGAGATAATGTCGTCGAGTTATTTCGACGGAGGTGTCATGCCGCCCATGATGTGTAAAAGCGAGCAACGCATGTGTCTTGTACAGCTCGCGATGAGTTGTACCAAGGCTGATACATACAGCGTATTCTTGAGCAAACCGACACTGAGGTAATGTAACATAATCGACTCCTTACAAGACGTTCTTGATGTTCCTGGCTGCACACCGTCGACCGACGCTCAAAAATCGCCATATCATTGATATAGAACAAATCAATAAAAGTTATGTTTGCATAGATACAATCGATATGCCTATGAATTTGCAACAGTTGGAGTATGTCATTGCGGTGGATACATGGCGACATTTCGCTACAGCTGCCGAAAAAAGCAATATCACGCAGCCAACGCTGAGTATGATGATACGCAAGCTGGAAGAGGAGCTTGGCGTGCAGATATTCGATCGATCGCACTTTCCGGTAGTGCCAACCGAAGCCGGTGTTGCGCTCGTGGAGCAGGCGCGCGTGATCGTGCGCGAAGTATCCAGAATGCGCGAGGTCGTAAATGAAATGCGAGGCGAGTTAAAAGGGGAGTTGAAGATTGGCATTATTCCCACCGTCGCGCCGTACCTGCTGCCGCTGTTTCTGCGAGAGTTTGTGCAGAAGCATCCGCTGCTCAAAGTCAAGGTATCGGAACTGACGACTGAGTCCATCATTGAGAAGTTGCGTCAGCGACATATTGATGCAGGCATTTTGGCCACGCCGCTCATGCAGGCAGGGTTGCGTGAACTACCTCTGTACTACGAAGAGTTCGTCGTTTATGCATCGCACGAAGAGAAGTTGATGAAGAAGAAATATGTGTTGCCGTCGGATATTGACACGAAGCATTTGTGGTTGATGGAAGAGGGACACTGTCTTCGCTCGCAAGTACTGAATTTGTGTGAGCTACGCACAAAGGAGATTCGCTCGACAAATCTTGAGTACGAAGCAGGGAGTATTGAGACCTTGATGCGGATGGTTGAGCTGAACAATGGAGTGACTATTATTCCTGAAATGGCTCTGAGCGAGTTGTCAAAACCTCGGCAGAAGTCAATTCGACGATTTAAAGCGCCATTCCCGACGCGTGAAATCAGTATTGTGACCTATCAGCACTTCGTCAAGCAACGCATGGTCGACGCCTTGCAGGAGTCGATACTGGATGCCTTGCCACCACACATGGTTAGAAGCACAAACAAACGTCTGTTGCCCTTAGTGTAAACAGCGAATTCTGCCAGTCAAGGATAAGTGTTTCGGAAGATTTAACTGCCGTGGCTTAGACTTAGGGTATATTGTGCTCGTTGTTATGGCGCTAGCTTTCAATTGACAGGCTATTTCCTTCCTCCTCACTAATCTGCACACAAGAATGAGCACAGCTTCTGCCGGAACCAAGGAGAGTCCACTGACCTTGAAAACTCCACCTCTCACGTCTGAGTTTCTCATGTATCTGGATCCCGAAAAGAATATCCTTGTATGCTCCGTCGGTTCAACCGTGCTGCATTATCAAGCCCGTATCATCGAAGACTTACATGCTATGCTCAAGGAGCATGGTGACTGGATGGATTGTGGCAGCGCTGATGAAGCAAAGGACGCACGTGAAGGCACGGTCGAAGCCTGGGCTCGATCAAGCACTAATCCCGTCGGCGGTTGGTATGGTTTGAAGAAGGGATTCCGAGGTCGCGTAGGAATGTACATTCCACCTCTCATGGAAGCTCTCGGCTTAGTTGAACTCGAGCATAATCCTCGCAACAACAGAGTGAGAGCAATCTAAATGTGGTTCTCAATTAGATAGAGTTAACATGTTCCGCGACGTAGTCCGGAAGCAACTTTGAGAACTCGCTTCTCATTATTTCTCAGCAAAGAGATACACCAGACTACTATGATGTGTGATGTAAGCACTGTCCACGACTGGCTTCATAATTCTCTCGAACTCCAATAGATCTTCCTCGCTGAATCGCTCCTGGAGTCTCTCCTTGAGTGACGGTACCAGCGGATTTGGAGCACCCAAATAGAAAATTTCCCAAGGATAGGCCTTCGACTTGCGATTGCTGCTAAGCTCGCACTCAATGTTCACACTCGTAAATCCACTTTCAAAAGCTTGGTCAATCAGATCATGTTGATCAAAATTCAACATTGGATCTCTGTTGAGTGAGTCATCCAAAGGTGGCTCGGTCTGTGTGGATTCAGGACGTTTGTACTTCGCAAAAATGTGGTCGACCGGTGCGAAGGAGATGCCGAAGTATCCATTCTTCTCTGAGCGAGTATAGGAGAATCGATTGATTGGCTCGAATAGACTCACGCGTCCTCCAGGCTTGAGAACGCGATAAAACTCCTCGAAACACTTTCGTTTGTCTTGAAGGTAAATCAACACCGATCGAGTACAAACTACGTCTACTGATGCATCTGGAATGTCGATGAGATTGTCAGCGCTACAACATTTGAACTCGCAGTGCGACGATACGCCGATGCTCTCTGCACCTTGAATGCAGTAATCCAGACAGTCCTGGGAGATATCCAAGAAAATTACCTTTCCATTCTCCCCAACAAGATCAAGCGCACCGAAAGCAATGAGTCCGTCGCCGCATCCGACATCCAACACAACATCTCCGTCAACAACTCTTGCATTGGACAGCACGCGATCCCGAATTGGATAATAGCCGGGGAGCGAGTCTTTGTATTTGTCTGCACCACCCTGACGTTTGTTCAATAACCATTCTGCCCACTTGTCGCGGTTGCTAGATGAAGTAGCATCTTCCTTCGAAGTCAAGTTCTGTTTCATGACGATCTAATTGAGGATTTGAAGCGTGGACGGAAAACACCTTTTGCACTGCATTTACGAGGCCTACTCCAGTCAACATACGAACACGCGACTAACTGTTGATTATTCTGAGGCTGTTTAAACTAAGGTCAAGTTCGTCCGGGTTGAATGAAAGCTGATTCCCTGAGAATTTTAGTTGAGGACCAAAGGTCTTGAGCGTTGTACTGCGGGTCGGAATCTCGATTACATCTCATTTTTACCGGAATTCAACAAAAAACCCCTGAGCGATTAAGCTGAGGGGTTTTTGTATTACGATGCGGAGAGGGCGGGATTCGAACCCGCGGTAGCGTTATAAACACTACGACGGTTTAGCAAACCGTTGATTTCAGCCACTCATCCACCTCTCCGTGGCTGATCTGAAACTAAGACTGCTAAAATACAAGAGTAGAGCAGATTGACAAGAAAAAGTGAGATTCGAGCTGATTTCTGTGGCGTATTACATGACCTTGATGCGAGGATCCAACCAAGCGTAAATGAGGTCACTTAGCAGATTAACAACCACAAAGAAAATCGCAGAAAACAACACTACGCCCTGGATGAGAGGATAGTCTCTGGCGTTGATTGCGTTGAAAGAAGCAGAGCCTAATCCGGGCCAATTGAACATAAATTCAATGAAATAGGCACCGGCGAGAAGTCCGGCGAACCAGGAGCCGACGGTGGTTGCGACAGGATTGAGCGCGTTTCTAAGAGTGTGTCGAATCACCACACGACCCTCACTCAGACCTTTGGCTTTCGCCGTTCGCACAAAATCTTGTCCCATGGTGTCCAGCATACTCGCTCGCGTCACACGAGCAATGATAGCCAGTGGACGTATACCTAATGTAATCGCCGGCAAGACCAAATATTCCGTAAGACCGGGCTGATAATTCGATATTGGAAACCACTTGAGGATGATTCCGAAAATCACAATGAAGATAGTCGCCATTACAATTGACGGCAGCGAGATGCCTATCTGTGCGATGCTCATGATGATGGTGTCAATCCAGGTATTTGCGCGCACCGCTGACAACGTGCCCATCGCAATTCCCAGCACAACTGCAATACTCATCGACACACCAGCCAAGAGTGCGGTTGGTTCCATTCTGTCAGCGATGAAACTGAGTACATCGCGATTCGATGCGGTTGAACGACCCAAGTCGCCGTGAATGAGGCGACTCATGTACAAACCGTATTGAACGATCAATGGTTTGTTGTAGCCGAACTGTTCGCGAAGGGCTTGACGAGTTGCTTCGTCAGCACGCTGACCAAGCATAATTCTAGCCGGATCTCCATCAATAGAGCGCACCAGAAAAAAGGTCACCGTAACCACCCCAAGGATGGTAAGAATGGTGCTGAGAAGTTTGCGAACGACGTAAGCGAACATGTGGCGCGTTCCCCGGATGAGTTGAGCTGCTGAAAAATACGAAAAGCAGCAACGCAAGAACACTTTTAGCATCGCAGAAAGGGTCTTGAGGAAAATTGGCAAGGTGATTGCCTGTGCAATTGTCTCGACAGTCCACGGACTGACGGGATCTATTGTTGTAAATACTCCCTAAAACTCAAGGATGAGCGTTATGAAAAGTGTGTACTTAGTTCTTTGTTGCGCGATGTTAAGCGCATTCAATGCGTGTAGCAATGTAGCTGTCGACCCCATAGTGCCGGTGGTCGATCATATTGACACGAATGTGGTTGCTAATACTGTGCAGTTCACGGTTGAAGTTACAACCACAAATATTATCGTTCACGAAGGACAGCAACTCCGCCTCAACGCAGTTGTTCGTGCACATGTCGACACGCACGCTAAGGACAGCGCCGTGCGTAACTACGTGCTTCGCGACTCATCTGTAACCTGGAGCATTGAACAGGGAATGGGCAGCATTAGCTCCGATGGAGTCTATACAGCTCCTCGAAGCATCGCTACAAGTTCGGTTGATGTTATCGTGAGTGCGCGTGCACATGTAAGTCCTGTCTCTGTGGCAAAAGTCAGCATCACCGTTCGTCGTCAGAACCTACTTCCAACCACACAGACCAGCTATTGGCTCAGTGAGCATTGTCCGGTTGATCCTAACACCGGTCAACGCGACGAGTCAAAGGTCACGAGCGATTCCTCAGTGGTTGCGACCCATTCCGTCGTTGACGGCAGGCAAGCAGATGGAGTCGTACGCTACGTGAACAACGCGGTTGTAGACACAACATGGTACATCAATGACAACGGAGTATTGTGGCAGTACAACCCAATGAGCTCCTATTCTTCGGTGATTCCAATTCCGGCTCAGTGGACGAAGATCTACGATGCAGATCAAACACGGTGGGTTGGACTCGATACAACTTTTGTCAATGCGAAGAGTCAGATCAACGGTCAAGCCGCGGTTCTCAACGGCAGCATTCAACTGGTGTGCACGCGAAGCTGTGGCGATAGCACCAGCGTTGGTACGCAGACCTTCGCCTCTCATCCGGTTGTCATGACATGGCACATCGATCTGGTGTATGTGGTTGAAGGTTTGTCTATTCCGGTGCAGCTAACTGTTACCAGTTCACGTTGGTTTGTTGATGGTATTGGTTGTGCACGAACAGTAACGACCTTTAGTCAGCAATCGTCATCTTCAGGAAGCGCATCCAAGTTCCACAGTGAAGAGATTCGCGTTCAACGTTACAGCGTGAAGTAATAGACCTTGACAAGTAGTATCGTGTTCTCACGCGAATCACTACGAAGTCACGAAGCATCGAAATAGTTGAAGCTATATTTGCGACGTACCTGAAGCACTTTTGGGTACGTCTTTTTTTTATCGCAAGGAAACAATGATCGAGGCAATTGGATACGTCGCTGCATTCTTTACCACCTTTGCCATGTTACCACAGGCTTGGTATGTGTACAAGACGGGTGAAGTTGCTCAGCTCTCGCTTCGCACCTTCATGATGGCGACGATTGGCTCGGTAATCTGGATCGTCTATGGCTTGCTGATCTCGAATGTTGTGATCATCTATGCCAACGTAGTAGGCTTCTGTTTGGTTGGCTACATCTCCTCGAAAAAGCTGCGAAGTCTACGTTCTGATAGAAGTTCTTCGTTCTAAGTCGATTCCAGGTCAATTCAGCCATTCCTTGACCCAGATTTCCCTTGTGTGTGGGCACATCTATCGCTAGTTTTCTCGGGTCCATGAATTCCCTTTCACCGCGGAGTAAAAAGCAATGAAGCGACTGCTTTGGTTGTGCTGTTTTCTCTCCTTAACCCTGTCGCTACCTGCGCAGGTTTGGCAACATTGCAACTTGCCTACTCCGTATAACACTGGCTATTATCTCGATGCGTTTTTCATGCCGACCAATCCACAGTATGGATGGGTTTGTGGATTCAATGGCTATGTGTTGCGCACCACAGATGGTGGTACGAACTGGCAGGGAACAGTGGTTCCCTACAACGGATCTCAGCAAGGTCATTTAGAAAGTATTCAGTTTGTCACGACGCAGATCGGCTATTGTTCCGGACCCTGCGGAGTGTTCAAGTCTGTTGATGGCGGGGCATCGTGGGCGAATATCACACCGACTATTCCAAACGCGCAAAACCCATGGGGACTATCCTTCCTCAATGCGAATTGGGGAGTGTTGGTTGCGGGCGGCTGTGGTACCTCGCAGTATTTCCTGCTAACAACCGATGGTGGACAAAACTGGACCTTAAGCTCAACAAGCGTCCCACAGAGTGGAATGACTGATGTGATCCTCTATCCCAACGGCAACGGTATGGCCGTTGGTAGTGGCTCACTCTATAGGTCACTCGATAGTGGTCGAACATGGTCGCCATTCCAAAGCACATGGTCCAACTTCTGGGACGAAGAACTCAGCATCAGCGGATTCTCCGTTCTTGTTCCGTGGGCCGGTAACACCTGCTCAGGCGCAGGCGTTGGTGGAGGCGGTAGAATGTCAGTTGACTTTGGAGCGAACTGGAAGAACTTTCCAACTAACATTCCAATGTACGGAGCATATCTACTCAGTCCGGGGCAAGGCTGGATCTGCGGCAACAACCGCAACATGTGGCGAACGCTTGATAGTGGTGATACCTGGGAATTGAAGAATTGTGGTATTGATAGTGACTTAGACGATTGTTGGTTTATCAATGACACTACCGGTTTTGTCACCGGTACCGGTGTCTATAAACTGGTTCCACCTGAAAGAAGCCTAAGCAAATCACCAATCGACTTTGGTTCGTTCTGCTATCCCGACGTTCGTTATGACACAATTTGGGTACGGAATAAATCATACAATGGAATTGGTGGTTCATGGACTCTTAGTGGAGCCGACGTCCAACATTTTTCTGTCTTAGCGCCAACCACGACAAGCTTCGGCATTCCATCCTGCGACTCGGCAATGTTCGTCGTGCGCTTCCAACCTCGGAGCGTCGGTAATAAATCCGTCACGCTCGACATCACACTGAATAACGGACAACACCTCACGACAACACTCAGCGGCAGCTCACGTAATGCAGCAACTGCGCCGGTTGATACGCTTATCACGGTCAATCCCGCTCAATGCGGAACACCGATTCGAGTGCTCACACAATGGACGAATACTGGATCGCTAAGCGACCAAGTAATTCAAGTTCAACGAATCAGTGGTGCGACATTTACTCTCGAGAATTCTCTTCCGATTATCATTCCAAGTGGTGGTGGCACTGTTGGATTTACCATTGTTTGTCCTGATACAGGTTGGCAGATCGGTCGCGTGCGTATTCGTATCGGACCCTGTGTTCACGACACGACCTTCACGCTTCGTGTGTATGGCGTCTCGCCGATTATCAATACGCCTCTACAGCGCAACTACAGCTCGACATGTTTTGCACCGGTTTTGGATTCGATCCCGGTGACAAATACAGGGAATGCAGACCTCATTGTTTCGAACAACTACATCGCAAGTGGTTCATCCGACTTCGTCATTCTGGGTTGGTCGACGGGCGAGTCTTTGCCCGTTAGTATCAAACCCGGAAAGACAAAGTACCTGCTCATTCGCTTCACGCCTTTGAGTAGCGGTCCAAAGTCTGCTGTCTTGCGTTTTACAAACAACGATCAAACAACCACACGTGGCAATCGCAGTCTGATGGACGTGCAGTTGCAGGGCCCGTCGAGTGGTGTCAGCGATTCACTTTCTGTACAGAAAATTGATTTCGGAAAATTATGTCCGGGCACGAGTCAGGTTCGCACGCTCACCTTGTACAACACCGGTAGTGCTGACATTACCGTGCTTGAACCACCGCCACTGCAGACTCCTTTTAGTGCTGTCAGCAGTGTAACTCTACCGGCCGTACTGAAAGCACACGATTCACTTCGTTTTACGATCACTTTCCAAGCACAAAAGGTTGGTGTCTTTAATGATTCTCTCGTGCTGAGTATTCAACCATGTGACAGTGCGCGCATAGCAATACCAATCCATGGTGAGTGTGTTTCGATGCTGTTACGGACGGTCCCGAAGAGCATTGATACGACAATGACTGTTGGTTCGGTGGCTCAATTTTCGATTCAGGTTTGGTCGGATGGAAGTGATGAAGTTCTGATCGATGCTATTGCCTTGAATCCTGCACTTCCGGAACTCTCAATCATAAAGCAACCGACTTTGCCGGTACGTGTAAGTCCGGGGTCATTCGTTACTGTTGAAGTCGAAGCTCGTCCTACAACAGCGGGTGTGCTACATAGCAGCTTGGTTTGCAGTTCTTCCGGACTGTGTCCGGCATCTGTGACGACTGACATCACGATTAATGCATCGCAGACACTCGTATCGATTTCCAAATCACGAATCGACTTTCCCGATCAACGCTGTAGCTCAGTTGTTGCTTACGATACCGTGTATGTTCGAAATGATGGCGGCAGTGACGACTCACTTCTTGTGGTGAATCTCGATGCAAAGGGCTCTACGGTCTTTACACTTCTTGAACCGAAAACATTGCCGCTGGTAGTGCATAAAGGAAGTCCGATTCCAATCGTCGTTCGTGCTGAGCACTTAAGCGAGAGCATTGACACCGCAGATCTGAGTATTCAATTCACGACTTCATACAACGCTCAACCAGTTCACATTCCGTTGCACTCTTCTTTCAGAAAGACTCAGTCAGTGGCGATTGATACGGTGATTGATTTTGGTGTACTCGAATCATGTGACCTACTTCGCTCCAAAACCATTCGATTCTGGAACGATGGATTGCTTATTGATACTCTGAAGTGTTCGACGCAACTAAACGCGGCTCTGCGCCTCAGTGTGACGCAGATTGTGCTTACATCGCGTGGTAGCGATAGTGTCACCATTGGCTTCGATCCCAAGGGTTTGAGTGCTCAAAAGATCGATCAAATGATGGTGTGGCATAGCGTCGTTTGTGGTCAGGACATTTCAGTCAGAGTTCGCGCGCAGATCGTCGCTCCGCATTTACAAGTAAGTCCGACCAAACTTGACTTCGGTACCGTCTGGAAGGGAGCGTCAAAGACTCTTGTAATCGACGTCGCAAATCACTCCGATGCTGCACGACGTCTTGTCGGAGTGCGCTTAGCAAACCAATCGAGTCAGGACATCACGCTCAGTGGTTCGCTTGATACACTCTTGCAAGTTGGTGATGTTGTGTCCATAAGTGCGCGCTTTACTGCCACAGTCGTCGGACCTTTCAGCGCCGACATCGTTCTGCTCGAGCGCAGTGTGTGCGAAGATTCTACACGTGTCACATGCACAGCACTTGTACCAAAAGAACTCTACACGGCTGAGCTCGACGTTGAGAATGGCGTCATTGTTGACGTAGCTGACACCGCTGACATGTGGGTAGTATTGCGCACCAACGATACTTCTGATCAAGCGCTATACAAGGCTCTGCCACGTTCGTTGATGATACGCCTGACATTCAATCACTCAGTAATGAATGTGCTTAGTTTGCATCGCCAGAGGAAAGAATTAGGAGAAGCCGTGCCATTCATCAAGACTCCGCAGTATTTGTTGCTACAAATCTCGGATGACGGTTCACACAGCCTAGGCAAAAGCGATACGCTGTGCTTCATCCGTGCACAAGGCATGCAGAGCATACCGAACTATACAATGGTGCATATTGATTCAGCCTGGATGGATTTGCCGCAGCCGAAGGATTATGTGTTGAATTATGACGATGGCGACTTCTCGGTACAAGCATGCGTGAAATGGGCGAGAATACAAGTCGCGGAAGTCATGACAGCGCTTGTCAAGCGTCAACCGGCTGATGAAGTGCTGCCAATTGATCTGCTGAATTGTCCGGGTGGCAAGGTGGAAGTACGATTCCATTCTTCCGATGGGCGTCTACTTCAACAAGAAGAGCATGTGTTTACTGCCGGCAAGGCGCACATGGAGCTTTCGACAGCAACGCTTTCAACCGGTTATTATCTCATTGAGATTCGTTCTGACGACGGGCAGTTTCTTCGTCTGCCGGTGCTGATCATGCACTAATGAAAATTTAGTTTGATATTTTGCCAATCACGTGTAACCACGACACGCAACGTGGGTTAGTACGTGATTGACACTTCACATCGCAATTCAATTGTTTCCGGGGATCTAACAATGAAGAAAACAGAGAATTCTGGTTCAAAACGTGTGTTATCTGCAGGATTAGAGCCGTACGCCGGTGCTTGGACCTGGGCTGAAGCAGCCCACCTGGCTCGTCGAACGCTCTTTGGTTCGACCAAATCCGACGTCAAAACACTACTCTCGAAATCGGTGAACGAGGCAGTCAATTCGCTGCTCGAAATACCTACATCGCCGGCGGAACCGGTCGCATACATCAATTCCGGTAGTGTCGTAAAAGGTTCACCTTGGACCGAGGCGAGCTACGACGCGAATACTGAAACACAGCGTTTCTTCTTCTTGCAAACCTGGTGGCAGAACTTGATGTTGAATCAGTCGACCAACATCACCGAGAAGATGACATTGTTCTGGCATAATCACTTTGCCACATCAAACAACAGCGTAAAAGATGCTCGATACATGTACAAGCAGAATTCTCTCATTCGAGATTATGCGCTTGGCAACGTGAAAGACCTCGTTCGTCAGATCACTTTCGATCCGGCAATGCTTCGCTGGCTCAGTGGTAATTCAAACACCAAAGCTCATCCCAATGAAAACTATGGTCGCGAGATTCAGGAGTTGTTCAGCATTGGCAAAGGTCCGGAAGTCTCAGTTGGCAACTACACCAACTACACCGAAGATGATGTAAAAGCCGCCGCACGTGTGCTCACAGGTTGGTCAGATTTGCCTGCTTCAATCTCATCGAAGTTCACATCATCCAACCACGACTCCGGCGACAAACAATTCAGCGCGGCCTATGGTAATACGGTGATTAAAGGCGGAACGAGTGAGACTGCGGCACGACGCGAGATTGACGATTTGCTCAACATGATCTTCGCACAGCCTGCAACAGCAGAGCGCATTTGTCGCAAGATCTACCTGTGGTTCGTTGATTACAAAATTGACGACGCCATCGAGCAACAGATCATCAAGCCTTTGGCTGTAATTCTGAAAAGCAGTGGCTTTGAAATCAAGCCGGTTCTCGAGACTCTGTTCAAGAGTGCCTTTTTCTACGACGCATCAATTCGTGGTTGCTTGATCAAGAGTCCGGTTGACTTTGTCGTTGGCACTTTACGCAACTTCAGAGCACCCGATTTCTTCGAAACTGATACAGCGCAACTTTTCTGGGGTGGACGTACTCTTCGCAAACTGCTTAACACCATGCAGCAAGAGCCTCTCAATCCTCCTAATGTTGCCGGATGGGCAGCCTATTATCAAGCTCCGTTCTTCCATGAATTGTGGATCAACACCGATTCTGTTCAGAAGCGCGTGAAGTTTATTAATGACTTGTCGACGGATGGTATGACCATCGACGAGCAGTATGACAAAGGTTATTTCGACGTGATAGAAGCCGCTAAGCGCTGCGACAGTCCGTCGGATCCTGAGGCTCTTATTCGTGAATGGGCTTCGTGGTGTTTCCCGGTGACGATTCCGGATGACACGATCAAGAATTTCAAAGCGGCGCTCCTTGGTGGTTTGCCGGATTATGAGTGGGGAGCGGAATGGAATACGTTCTTAGCTGACGAAACAAACACAACGGCTCGAGCAGCTGTCGAGAATAAGCTCCGACAACTCGTCAAGTTTATGCTCAACATGGCTGAATATCACTTGGCATAAGAAACAACGTGATGGTGCCGGATTGTCGGCGAACAAGGTGGGGACTCATTCTAACGATAGCAAATAAAAATCTCGGAGATAATTATGAAGCGCAGAAGTTTTATCAGCATGATGGGAGCAGGAACAGTTCTTCCTTTTATGCTCGGTGGTATGAAGCTCAAGGCATTTACGCAGTCGCCCTTCTTGAGCATGATCGATTCCATTGCCTGCGACGACCGCATCTTGGTTCTCGTACAGATGGCCGGTGGTAACGATGGTTTGAACACAATCATTCCACTCGATCAATATTCGAACTACAAGGCCGCTCGACCAAACATCGCGGTACCTGATAGCGGCAGCGGCGCAGCTTTAAGGCTGACCAACGCCACGGGCTTGCATCCACAAATGTCTGAGCTCTTCAATCGCTATAATTCCGGTATGGTGAAAGTTGTGCAGAGCGTGGGTTATCCCGTGCCTGACACCTCACACTTCCGCTCAACTGATATCTGGATGTCAGCTTCTGATTCTGATAAGATTGTCGAGACCGGATGGCTGGGACGTTGGCTTGACAGCAAGTATCCGGGATTCCCAAGCGGATATCCCAATCAATGGATGCCGCATCCTATTGCTATTCAGGTTGGAAATTTTGTCTCGCTCACGACTGAAGCGGCTACCGCCAACATGGCGATGGCATTCTCCAATCCAACGACCTTCTACAACATCGTGAACTACGGTGAAGGCACACAGAAGAATAGTCGTTTTCTGGATGAGCTGGATTTCGTCCGCAAGACCGGCATGCAAATCCAACATTTCGCAACACCGGTGAAAGATGCTGCTTCCAAAGCGAAGAACCTATCGACGAAGTATCCGGCTGCAAATGCAGGCAATACTTTGTCGGATCAGTTGAAGATTGTCGCGCAGTTGATTGCCGGCGGACTCAAGACCCGCGTATATCTCGTTACCCAGCCTGGCTATGACACACACGCCAATCAGTTAAATGGTGGCAACGGTACTCCGTATTCACATCCGCAGTTGCTGAATCAATTGTCAGTGGCCTTGGACGCCTTCATGGATGACTTGAAGCTGCTGAATATCGATCAGAAGGTTGTTGGTATGACCTTCTCCGAGTTCGGTCGACGTATGCAACAGAATGGAAGCAACGGTACCGATCACGGCGCTGCGGCTCCACTGTTCGTGTTTGGAACGAATGTGCTTGGCGGCAAGGTTTTAGGAGCTAATCCGGTGATTCCGGCTACTGTTACAGGTAATGACAATGTGCCGATGACCTATGATTTCCGTTCAGTCTATGCAACGCTGCTACGTGATTGGCTCTGCGTCAATGAAGCCGATGTTCGGACCTTGCTCATGGGAGATTATCCATACCTTCCACTCATCAACAGCTCGACTGCTTCGGACGTGCGCGAGGATGCTTCGGTGATTTCACAAGACATTCTCAGCTGCGCTCCAAATCCGGCCTCGAGTCGCGTGAATTTGAGCATTGAAGCAGATGGATCGGTAGCTCGTTTGTCGCTGTTTGATCACACAGGACGTGAAGTGGATGTTGTGTTTGAACAGCAACTCAGCGCCGGACCGCACACTCTACAATACGACGCATCTGGTCTCGTGAGTGGCAACTACTACTGGCGTATACAATGCGCATCGCGAATTCAAACAGTGCCAATGATGGTTGTGCGTTAGTCGCGCCTCGGTGCAGTCACTTCAGCAAATACAACAACAAGAGCCCGCAATTATGTCGGGCTCTTGTCGTTTTAGGCTGATCCGGCAGCGAGACTGCTTTGACAAAGCACGGGTGTGAGGGTACTACACGACGCTGCTTCCTCGTATTTTGCAGCGACTTAGAGATAGGGCATGAAGTATTACATAATCATTGACGGCGGTGGTAGCGGCACGCGGAGCATCCTGACGGATGAGAATGCTGTGCTTGCGGAATCGACGGCACCAAGTGCCAAACCATCGGTCGTGGGATTTGATCAATCCGGTAGGATGCTCTTCGATCTCATCCTACAAACCTGTCTTGAAGCAGACGTTCCCTTCAGTCGTATCAAAGGTGTGAGCATCGGTATGTCGGGTGTATGGGAAGCACAAGAGTGTGATCTCTTGCGCGACAAACTCTACGAGTCTGCCAATGCGCAGATGTATGCGCTACCCAAAGTCGAAGTAAGTTCCGACGCCATGATGGCCTACGATGCAATTTTCCCGGAAGGCAGAGGAATACTCTTGATTAGCGGAACCGGTTCTATTGCAATTGCGCGCGATGAAGACGGAAGCATTTGTCGAGTCGGAGGCTATGGTCCGGTGGTTGGCGACGAAGGCAGTGGCGCATGGATCGGACGTCGCGCCGTCTCTCAAGTTCTGCGGTGTTGTGATGGTAGATCAAAACCATCGATGCTCATGGACAAAGTCGCTGCAGAATTGCATCTCAATCTTCCTTCCGAAGCACGCGCCTTAGCGATGATGGTCTCAAATGGCGAAGTTCAACCTGCAGCACTTGCGCCGTTAGTCTTCGAGTGTGCATCTACAGGCGACAGAGCAGCAGCGAATATTCTCTCCTCTGCAAGTGACCTCTTGCTTCAAATGGTTCAAGCACTGAGCAGAAGCTTGCGCCTGCATCAGGTCAAGCTATGCTGCATGGGCGGCATTGCCGAGCATCCTCTCATGGTGCGACGCATGAAGAAGCAGATTCAGGAATTGGGTGGAATACAATGGCACGAAGCCGAAGACTCGCTCATTGAAGGAGCATTGAGGAAACTGCAGGATGTTGAGAGTCGAGTGTAGATTCTTACCACACGTCTAGTACCGGACGTAGCTCCGGATTACGATCATCGCCCTTGTAATAGATTCTCTCTAAAAACAATCCGCTTGGAGAAGCTGTAAGCTTTCTCGTCTCATCAGTTCGCACACTCAGCAATCTATCGATATCGCGGACGTTCATGCTGCCACGACCAACTTCGACGAGTGTTCCAACGATCTGACGAACCATGTTCCAGAGATAATGCGATGCAGTAAGACGAATGAGAATCAATGAACCGCATCGTTCAAGACGCACTTCATCCATCAACACTTTGGTTGATTTTTCTTCCGGATCATCTCGTGTAAAGGAGGCGAAGTCGTGCATGCCCTCGAATCGCTCAGCAGCTGAGCTCATTGCTGCAAGATCCAAACTGTCTTTGATCCACCACACGAATCGCTTTGCAAAGGCACTGCGACGCGTAGAGATTTGATAGAGATATGATCGAGCAACGGCATCGTGTCGTGCGTGAAAGCGGGGTCCCGCTTTTGCAACTTCCAACACATTTACATCTGCCGGCAATTCATCATTCAGTTTCATGCGAATGATGTGCGGAGCCAACATTGTTGATACATCGAGGTGAGCCACTTGCGCAAGTGCGTGAACGCCGGCGTCAGTACGACCGGCACCCATAAGTTCAAAATCTTCTCGACCGAATACCACGCGCGCTGCGCCGATCAATTCGCCCTGAACAGTGCGAGCATTCTTCTGCGCCTGCCATCCACTGTAGCGGGTTCCTTCATATTCGAGAGTGATTTTAAAGCGAGGCATGGATCTGAATCGAAGTGAACAATGGATCTACTATTTCACGTTGAAGTAACGAGCTTCACGGTGATGACAAACAATGGCGCTCGTTGACTGTTCCGGAACAAGTTGAAATTCCTCCGTCAGACTAACCTCAATGCGCTCCGGCTTTAAGAGCTCAAAAAGTTTAACCTGGTCTTCGAGGTTCGGACAGGCCGGATAACCGAAGGAGTAGCGCGAGCCTTGATATCCTTGCGAGAACAATCCGCGAATGTCGGCAGAGTCGCTGCCGGCAAATCCACTTTCTGTGCGGACAATCTTGTGCCAATACTCGGCCAGTGCTTCGGCGCTTTCGACGCTGAGACCGTGGAAGAAGAGGTAGTCGCGGAATTCACCTTTTGCAAACAACTCGTGCGCGTACTCGCTAGCGCGACGTCCGACAGTGACGATTTGGAAGGATACAACATCGAATTCGCTACTGTCCATTGGACGGAAGAAATCGGAAATGCAGAGATGGCGTCCTTCGTGTTGACGCGGAAAACTAAAACGCAACCACTCCTCAAGCAGATCAGCACTAATGCTACCGGGACGCACACTTTGCCATTCAGCATGCACATCCTCTTGTGCTTTTGGTTTGAAGATCACTAACTCGTTGCCCTCAGCTTTGCAGGGGAAATAGCCATAGACTACTGCGGGCTGCAACAATCGTTCACGTTTGCATTGGAGCTTCAGCGAGTTCAGAGCCGGAATGGCTTCGGTATTGACGATTGCATTAAACTCTTCCTCGCTGCGCTTGCCTCGTTTGAATTGCCATTGTCCGCGTATCAGCGCCACTTCATTGATGTACTCGTAGATTTTATCCAACTGCACATCCCGAACGATACGTGAACCGTAGAACGGTACTTGTGGCACCGGTTGATTGCGATCGACGTTAGAGCTGAGTTCAAGAATGCGTTGGTGCGAACCGTCGTCGTGCAAACGAACCTTGATGGGGAAGTCTGCCAATTGTTCTTGTTCACGTTCCAAGCGAAGAGAAGTATCCAGCGCAGCGCCACGATCGTTGGCAGCTTCGTACACGTCCTTAGCTGCTTGCTCTTCGATGGAGAGCGATGCTTGCATTTTAGCTTCCATGCCCAATGCAGATTCTTCTTCGATGACTCTCTCTTGGGTTGCCGGTAGGGAATTCTCTGCAAGTTGTTGCATGAAATACAGACCATCGAAAGCGTCTTGGGCGTAGGCGAGGTGTCCGGTGTAGACCTGACGCAAATCCTTTTCAACAAAACGACGATTTAATGCAGCGCCACCCAGAACGACCGGTATGCGGAGTCCGCGGGCTTGCATCTGCTCCAAATTTTCCTTCATGATCGCCGTCGACTTCACCAGCAATCCGCTCATACCGATCGCATCAGCTTTATGTTCTTCTGCTGCATGCAACATATTCTCGAGCGGAACTTTGATGCCGAGATTAATGACGCGATAACCGTTGTTGGAAAGGATGATATCAACCAAGTTCTTGCCGATGTCATGAACATCGCCCTTCACCGTTGCCAGCACCATGGTTCCTTTGCCGCTGGCATCTTCAACTTTATCCATGAATGGCTCGAGAAAAGCGACGGCGGTCTTCATGGTTTCGGCGGATTGCAGAACGAAGGGTAGTTGCATCTGACCGGAGCCAAAGAGCTCACCCACGACTTTCATTCCGTCGAGCAAGAAGTCATTAATGATCTGAAGAGCCGGATAAGTAGCAAGCGCTTTCTGCAAATCAGCGTCGATACCCAATCGATCACCGTCGATGATGCGTTGCTTGAGTTTCTCCTCAATCGTAAAATTCTCGGTGTTTTGTTCCTGCTTTACTGCACTCGCGTCGGCATAATATGCCATGAGTTCGTGCAGCGGATCGTATGTACAGCGCCGTTCCATTCAATTCCAAGTAGTTCAACCCTTGCAAATTACAATGCTTCGAGGCAGCAAGCCACAGAAGCTTGGTAATTGACGCGAATTGGGTGCAACTAACAGGCCGTATGATTTTGCTTAAGGCAGCTCAGCCAAGAGCATCAAATCCAAAGGCGTGGGGCAACAGTTGCTCAAGTCGAGCAATGCGGATCTTGCCCTTGAGATTACCCATGATGACAAGTAAATCCGGTGCGTAGTCGTGAAGTAACTGACGACAAGCACCGCAGGGAGCAGTAGGTTCCTCAGTATCAGCAACGATTGCAATAGCTCTGAAATCCCTTTTAGCCTGTGTGAGAGCCGAAACTAAAGCGCTGCGTTCAGCGCAGATCGTCAGACCATAGCTGCTGCTCTCCACATTCACACCACTCGTCAAATCACCCTTTGCGTCGATGAGCGAGGCTCCCACAGCAAAGCCTGAGCAGCGCGCTTGGGCTCGCGAACGTATGCGTGTAGCGTCGTTGAGCAGTCGTTGCAGCCAGACCCGTTCCGTGCGCTGCAAAGTCCGCAGGAATTCGTTGGTGTTCAGCATTGACGAGTTGGATTCAGTCACAGAATGCGCGAAGACAGCTTCAATTCGCTTAACAGAGGACACTGTTGGTCTTTCAAGAGTAGATGCTCTTAAACGCTGTTGAGCTGAACTTGATAAGCGAGTTCTTTTCGCGACATAGGGTGCAGACGGAGTGTCTTTTTTCATTGAAGTGGAAGTGTATGAAACTCTTTGAAAAAGAGCGGTTTATTCATCATGTGGAGATCATAGCTCAGGGTATATTTGCCATTCCTCCAGTTTGTCGTATCGATTTATCCCAGGAAGTACATGAAAAGACTTGGACTCATAGTTCTCGGACTGCTTTGTTGTGTTATAATTGCTCGCGCAACAGATCGCGCGCAATACGCACCGGGCGTCTTTGTAGTAAAATTCAAGGCGCACACTGAACAGCTCGAGCGCTGGTTAGAATCGAATCGACGGGGTCAAATTAGTGAACTCAGCTCCTTTGTCGGAATGCATAGCACCGAAGCTTATATCAGCGATGCGACCATGACGGCACTTCGCAAGAAGTATCACGAACAGATGACTACCCTCAGTCTTGACAATCCGATTGAAGATTTAGGTCACATCGCCATCGTTCATGTACCCCAAGTACTTAATCTCGATTTGCTCATCAACAAGATGAAGAATCTTGGTTTTATTGAGTACGTGGAGCGAGTACCTATGCGCTACACGACATTCACGCCAAATGATACACTCTTTAGTGATCTTGGTCAGTACTATGTAAAAAACACCAAAGCTACTGACGCTTGGGATCAATTGCCGGGAACATCCACAGCGCTCATTGCTATCGTGGATACAGGAGTTGATTACAATCACGAAGATCTCAAATCGGTAATCTATTCAAATCCTGGTGAGACCGGATTAGATTCACTCGGACGTGACAAGAGAACTAACGGCGTTGATGATGATAACAATGGTTTTGTCGATGACTGGCACGGATGGGATTTTGCGGGTGTTATGGTTGGCGCAAGCGGTGACAATGATCCAAAGCCCGGATATCTTCATGGAACTCACTGTGCGGGCATCGCGGGTGCGGCTGTAAACAACAAGTTGGGAATAGCCGGTATGTGCCATCGTGCATCTATACTTCCAGTCAAAATTGGAACCGAAAGTGATACGCTCACACGTTCTTACGAAGGTGTTGCATATGCAGCGGCAATGGGTGCAGGAGTCATTAGTTGTAGCTGGGGTGGTGGTGCTCGTTCTCAAGGCGAGCAAGATGTCATTACGGCTGCTACCAAACTCGGATCTCTCATTGTTGTTGCAGCCGGAAATGAAGGGGTTGAACAACTTTTTTATCCCGGAGCTTACAAAGGTGTTTTAGCTGTGGCATCAGTTGGTCGTAACGACGTGAAATCTAGCTTTTCGAATTACGGAACCTATGTTGGTATTTCAGCCCCGGGACAGTTTATTCTCTCGACTATACCCGGAGGTCAGTACACCTATCTCGACGGAACGTCGATGGCCTGTCCTTGCGTTGCAGGTGCGGCCGCTTTGGTACGACTGAAATATCCTAGTTACACGCCTGGTCAAGTCTCCGCGGTGCTTCGTGCTTCAGCAGATGTAATTGACAATAAAAATGGAAATCGCGGACAGGCGTGGATGTACAAGACCGGCAACGGACGTGTAAATGCACTCAGAGCCGTTACGCCTGGCACTTACAAGATCGCCGATATAGTGTCATTTACAGTCAATGACGCCGATGGTGATGGTGTGTTTGATCAAGGAAATGTGATCAGCATTATCCCAACTGTCCAAAATCAACTCTCCGATCTGTCTAAAGTACATGTTGTGTTAGCTCCAAGTGATGGAAGTGCAAAGGTTAGCCTGAGTGTCAGCGATCAGTTGATTGGGCCGATGACTCGAGGTGAGGTGAAGCCGACTCCGGCCGCATATAAGTTTACAGTTCCCGCAAACGTTGCAGAAAATGCTACCTTGAGTTTTGATGCTCTGGTCTATGAGGATACAACCGTTGTAGGACGCAGCAGCGTTACCATGGTCGTTAAGCCTACATACCGCACAATGTCATCGAATAACATCACAATTACCGTCAACAGTCGTGGAAACTTTGGCTACAATGACTACTCAGGCAATTTTCAGGGTGAAGGAATGCGCTACAAGGGAAGTTCGAGTTTCTTGTTTGAAGCGGGATTGATGGTAGCTTCTTCAGCTGACAATCTATCTGATGTTGTACGCGGAAATCCTGCATCGACTCAGGATAGTGCTTTCCACTTGAAGGTACCTGTCTCATTAGCTACTCCGGGAACGCTGGCAAATGCACAATGTCAAACCGAGTTTGTGGATCACGGTCCGACTATCGAGGGAATCGGCGAGGCTCACGTCAGTGTCAAGCAAAACGTTTTGCAGTACAACGGAAACGGTCGAGATAACTTCGTAATCACCACCTACGACATCACTAATATCGATCCTCAGCCCGTGAAAGCGATGTATGCCGGAATTTATGCCGATTGGGATATCGACAACTCGGGTCAGAACAACGAAGCGATCTACGACGAACAACTGGGCTTCTACTACGTGAGAGCAACGGCGCACAACAACCTTCCTTGGGTTGGAATGCAACTCTTAACGCCGCAGAAGCTGAATGTGTTTATGATGGACAATGACGGAACCACGCAGGATAATCCTGGCGTCTACGACAATTACACAGCCGACGAAAAATTTATGACTTTGTCGAGCGGCATTGCTCGCACGCACTCGAACATCACTGATATTTCGGCAGTAATCGGGGCTGGTCCTTTCCCAATGCAGAGTCAAGAAACCGTTCGCGTAGCCTTCAGCATTTTCGCGGGAAACAACCTGGAAGAGCTCAAAGTGGCTGCTAAAGCGGCTCGTGATGCGATGCCTGTTACGGATGTTTCGGAAGGCGAGAATCTAGGTGGACCGGCACTTAGCGTCCGTCCGATGCCTGCCAATCTGGACCAAGCAAGCATTGAAATTCGTCTCAATGAGTCAACTTCCTTTGATTTTGAGATAATTGACGCCTTAGGGGCGGTTATTGCACATTCTGCAAATAATCAGCAGAAATCCGCGGGAACGTATATATTTGCACTGAATTCGTTGATTCAGGATGCAGGACACGTTGGTCTGGGCGGGGGAACATATTTCGTTCGACTGCATACGCCAAGTGGAATCTTCGTTAAACCCTTTATTGTTTTACCTTAATCTTCTTGGAGTTTTCATGTCACGTTTTGAGAGCTTAGTCAACCTCGTACAAAGTTTTGAAGGCGACTTTTCAAAATTTTACGACAAGGGTAACAAGGCAGCCGGCACCCGCGTGCGTAAACACATGCAGGAATTGCGCAAAGTATGCGCTGATATTCGTACCGAAGTGCAGAATATGAAGAGCTCGGAAACAGAAGCTAAGTAAGCTTTCTGAGAAATTGTATAGACCCGTTGGTACACATCGACGGGTCTTTTTTTTTATGCATGCAGCTCAGTGCGCGTCTTTGCATTCGGACGCTCCCTTTTTTTAGCTGCAATCCTTGCCGACAATTCGTCATCGACTTTGTCAAAACACACCAGAGATGCGCCGAACATCCTATTTTTGAACAGGCAGCATTCTGATGAAAACACTCTTTACACGAAATTCCCCCCAAAGCAGCGCTGTTTTGTCGCTCTTAGCCTGTGTTGTGCTGGCTATCGGAGGTATCGCGTTGGGACTTAGCGAAGAATCGCTTGCAGTTCGTACCAATGGTATTGTTGCTGCCATCGACATTGTTAATTCGTTGGTGCTGGTAGCAGCTGTTAACAGGAGTATTCGCTCTCCAGATTACATCTACAACTACGGTTACGGTAAATACGAGTCACTGGCCTTGCTTCTCAGCGCCACTTTGCTCTTGATCACCTTTGGCTTTACGGTTCGACAATCCTTCGTCGACTATAGTCATGGCGTAGTGACGCAGAACTATCCCGTGCTGATCATCTTTTCGGTTTTCTCGTTGGCATTCGTGCACACGATTTCACGGGTGCAGTCCCGACGTGCCAAGCGATTCAACATGCCCATGTTGAATTATGACGCCGACGTATGGCGCACCGATACGGTAATGGAAATCTGGGTGGTTCTTGGATTGGGTGCAGGTTGGTTGTTCTTCAGCACACACCACACAACCTATGCTCGAGTCAGCGATGCCGTAAGTGCTATCGCAGTGCTGCTTCTGGCTTTGCGTATTCCCTTGAAGCATGGTCGCGATGCTATCAATCAATTGCTCGATCGAACTTTACCCGATGAAGTTCAATTCGATATTCTGGCCGTTGTGTCGGAGAACATCTCAAGCTTTTGCGAGTTTAAAAACGTGCATACCCGACAATCAGGAAAGGATATGTTTGTTGAGATTGATGTGATCATGCCTTTCGATTACACCTTCGAACAAGCCTATCCGGTTGAGAAGACAATGCAGGACTCAATTCGCGTGAAGTATGCAAATGCGATTACGCGGATTTATGCAATTCCTTGTCCGCATGATTGTATTCGCGACGGGAAAAGTTACTGTCCGGTGAAGCTGCGCAAAGAACGAGAAGCTCAAGCTCAGGATGGTGCTGCTCAAGGTTTAAGTGAAGGCATCAAGACCACATCAGATTCTGTCAACGAGAATTAACGCGCTGATATGGATAGACACTCAGCAATGACACGGTCGGACCGTCATGAGGATGATAACGACCTAACACTCAGACCCTCGCGATTCGATGAGTTCACGGGTCAAGGTCGTATCGTGGACAACCTCAAGGTCTACATTAGCGCAGCCCTCAAACGCGGTGAAGCACTCGATCACGTGCTGCTTACCGGTCCGCCGGGACTCGGCAAAACCACCCTCAGCTACATCATCGCCAAAGAACTTGGCTCAGAAATCAAGACGACCTCCGGTCCGGTTCTGGAAAAGCCCGGTGATCTTGCAGGTCTTCTCACCAATCTCAACGAACGCGACATTCTCTTCATCGATGAAATCCATCGTTTGTCACCGGTGGTTGAGGAGTACTTGTATTCTGCAATGGAGGACTTCCGACTGGATATCATGATTGACTCCGGTCCGGCTGCACGTTCCGTTCAACTCTCCATTCCGCGTTTCACCCTCATAGGTGCAACAACGCGCGCAGGTTCGCTTACAGCACCGCTGCGCTCTCGCTTTGGCGTCACGAGTCGCCTGGATTATTATCAACCTCCCGATCTCTTCCACATCGTCATGCGCTCAGCTGAAATTCTTGGTGCAGAAATCGATGATGAAGGAGCGATTGAGATTTCACGTCGTTCACGCGGAACGCCGCGTATTGCTAACCGGCTTCTACGTCGTACTCGCGACTTCGCTGACGTAAAAGGAAACGGCGTAATCACTCGTGAGATAGCAACGATGGCTCTTGCTGCCTTAGAGGTTGATGAGTTTGGATTCGATGATATGGACAAGAGAATTTTACTCAGTATTATTGAAAAGTTTGATGGCGGTCCGGTAGGATTGAATACTTTGGCCGTCGCTGTCGGTGAAGAAACGGGGACAATCGAAGAAGTGTATGAGCCATATTTGATTCAGCAAGGCTTCATGCAGAGAACACCCAGGGGACGTGAGGCTACGGAGCTCGCGTATAAGCATTTCGGATTGAAAATTCAACGTCAGCGCGACTTGTTCGACGACTGACAAGCGATAAGGCAGGATGAAATCAGCGATATTTTTTGACCGCGACGGAATCGTCAATAAGCGGCTTGTAGGGGACTATGTCAAGACAGTCGAAGAATTTGAATTCCTCGATGACTTCTTTGCACTCTTTGAGTTTGCATCTCAAAAGGGTTACATGAGTTTCGTCGTGTCTAATCAACAAGGCATAGCCAAAGGTCTTATGACGGGTGCAGATCTCGTCCGCGTTACTCGTCACATGCAATCGCGTTTATTCGCTCGCTATCACCGCGGTTTCGATGAAGTCTACTACTGCAGCGACGCCGCCGAATCAAACAGCATGCGCCGCAAACCCGCTCCCGGAATGCTCTTCGAAGCCATCCACACTTTCGGCATCGATGCCCACAGTTCATGGATGATCGGAGATTCCATCTCAGACGTCGTTGCCGGTAAAACAGCAGGAGTGAGAACGATTCTGGTTGGAGACTACAGCAACATTCCTCAAGCAGATTTTATCGTCGCTCATTTACGCGACGTTCTTGCAGTGCTGGAACAACATGCTTAGTCCTTCAGGCGATAGAAGATCGCCTGGAAACTCATTTTTGATAATTAGAATCAAGCACAGTCTTCTTGATCAAACGCGCGATTCTTCAAAGCTCGCTCATTCATCGAACTGAAAATTTGTTAGACAATTTCACAGGAGATTTCCAATGGATTATGCTTTTCTCATGACGGTCTTGCGACTCATTCACATCACAACCGGCGCGTTTTGGGCAGGTGCCGCTTGCTACCTCGCATGGTTCGTGCTTCCCGCAGTTCAGGCGATTGGTCCGGCCGGAGCGCCTTTCATGCAGCAATTGCCGCGCACACGTCGCTTGCCGCAAGTGATGACCTTTCTGAGTACCCTGACAATTCTGAGCGGATTGTGGTTGTATTACATTTCAACCAGCAGTTTGGAGGCAGCATTTTTCTCGTCCAGGCACGCCACTCTCATGACTATCGGTGGAATCTTGGGAATTATCTCATACTGTATCGCCACCTTTTTCAATCTTCCAACTGCGAAGAAATTGGGAAAATTAGGCGCTCAGATTGCGGCATCCGGTCAGGCTCCGAGTCCTGAGCAAGCCCAACAACTCATGGCACTTCGAAACCGCATGATGAAAGCCACCAACGTTTTGGCTATTGTCATCACCTCAACGGTTGTCATGATGGCTATCATGCGTTATCTCTAACTGACATGTGTGTAAAAGTTTAGAGATGTGGAAATTCTCTTGAGCCACATCGCTCTTTTTCATCCTCTTCGGGTTCGTCGCTCAGCTATTTTCGTAGAATGAGCAAGGACAAAGAGACGCCGCTCATGCGGCAATACACGCAGATCAAAGCCCGGCATCCTGACACAATTCTGTTGTTTCGATTGGGTGATTTTTTCGAGACCTTTGGCGAGGATGCAGTAACCACAGCCAAGGTCTGTGGTATCACCTTGACCAAACGCAACAACGGTTCATCGGGTGAAATGCCCCTTGCCGGATTTCCGCATCATCAATTAGACTCATACCTACCCAAGATTGTTCGTGCCGGTTATCGCGTCGCTGTGTGTGAGCAACTGGAAGATCCAAAGCAAGCGCGTGGAATTGTGCGACGGGACGTCGTTGAGGTTGTAACGCCTGGTGTCGCGCTCTACGACAAAATGCTCGATGCGCGACGCAATACCTACATCTGTGCTGTACATCGTCGCGCACAAAAAGACGGAAGCGTGCTCGTCGGCTTTGCCTTTGCCGATGCATCGACCGCAGAATTCTCCTGCTGTGAAATCGCTGAGGATATGCTACAGTCTTTGCTCGAAACAATTGCACCTGCCGAAATACTCATTGCCAAATCAGCAGTAGAAGCAATGAATCCGCTCATTCAAAAACTTCCGCAGTCACCGGCGCTGAGTAAAATTGAAGATTGGATTTTTGAAGAACAGTTCGGACGTGAGGCACTGTTAAAACAATTCCGCACGCAAAATCTCAAGGGGTTTGGTGTCGAAGATCTTGGTTTAGCTGTTACGGCTGCCGGTGCGCTCATTCACTACATCGCGCAGACGCAGCAGGGACGCATGGCGCACTTCTCTTCGCTTCGTCTCTACGACAGCACCGATACCATGATGCTGGACGCCTCGACGCGAAGAAATCTTGAAATCACTTCCTCTCAATCCGATCGCGATGCGTCTCTAGTTGGAGTGCTTGATGATACTTGTACAGCCATGGGAGGTCGGTTGCTCAGAGCCTGGCTCATGCGTCCCCTGCGTCGCATGGACCGTATTCAATTTCGCAGCTCCGCCGTCCGCAACCTGGTCAATGATCTAGATCTCTGCGAAGCCATGCGCGAGATACTGTCGACCATTGCCGACTTGGAGCGCTTGACGGCAAAGGTCTGCACCATGCGAGCAACGCCCCGCGACGTCATTGCAATTCGTAATTCACTTCGTGCATTGCCACGACTCAAGCAACTGGTTCAAATACAGACGGCTCCGTCTATTCAAACTCTGATTGCTTCGATTGATACTCTCAGTCAGGTCGTGTCACTTATCGATCATGCTCTTGTCGATGAACCAAGCATCAACTTTGGCAGCGGAGGAGTTTTTAAACCCGGATATAATGCTTCGCTTGATGAGTATTGTGAGGCGATGTATTCAGGAAAGAACTGGGTGACCTCGTATCAGGAAAAGATGAGAAACGAGACGGGTATATCCACCCTCAAAGTCAGTTTCAACAACGTCTTTGGCTACTACATCGAAATCTCCAACACGCACAAAAACCGCGTTCCTTCTCACTTCGATCGCAAGCAAACCTTGGCCAATGCTGAGCGATATATCACGCCCGAGCTGAAGGATATTGAAACGAAAATTCTGACCGCGGAAGAGAAGATTGGAAGTCTTGAGCAACAACTCTTTGCTGAGTTGCGCAATAGCGTCGCGCAATCGGCTGTGGCACTGCAAAGCAATGCCCACCTCATCGCGACGCTGGATTGCTTGCAGTCCTTTGCAACAGTGAGTCGTCGTAATGATTACTGCGAAGCAGAGCTCAGCGACGATGGCGTGCTTGAGATTGTGGATGGACGTCATCCGGTGGTAGAGAAGCTGTTGCCCGTAGGACAGAACTATGTGCCGAACAGCACACGCTTGGATACTACTGCTGAGCAGATACACATCATTAGCGGACCTAACATGGCGGGGAAGTCGTGTTACTTACGTCAAGTCGGACTCATCGTTCTGCTTGCACAACTTGGTTGTTATGTGCCCGCTCGTAAAGCGAATGTGTCGCTGTGCGATCGCATCTTCACGCGCGTTGGCGCTCAAGACAACTTGGCTTCAGGCGAGAGTACCTTCCTGGTGGAGATGCAGGAGGCTGCCAATATTCTGCACAATGCAACAGAGAAGAGTTTGATTTTGCTGGATGAAGTTGGTCGAGGCACAGCAACCTTCGACGGCATCAGTATTGCGTGGTCGATTGCTGAGTACTTGCATGAACACTGCGGAGCCAAGACTTTGTTTGCCACGCACTATCATGAACTCAATGACTTATCGGAGCTCTTCGAGCGCATTCACAGCTACAAAGTCGAGGTCAAGGAGATTGGATCCAACATCATTTTCACTCGTCGCGTAAGTCGTGGCGCTACGGACCATTCATTTGGAATTCACGTGGCGCAGATGGCTGGACTTCCCCCGAGCGTGACGAAACGAGCGCGCGAGATTCTTCGGACTTTGGAGCAGAACAATGCGCAGCTGATGGAGGGTGCGGAGAGCGGACAGCACGCAAAGGTCAGAAAGCCAAGGACTTCCGCCTTGGGCAGAAGCGCCGGATCCGCCGATGATAACGTGCAAATGTCCATGTTTGAAATGCGGGATGACGTTTTACGCACGCGACTTTCTGAACTCGAAATCGACTCCATGACGCCACTTCAAGCCATGCAAGCCCTAGCCGAGATGGTCAAAGAAGCTCGGCAGCGTTAATAAGGAGAGATTCATTGGCTTCGAACTTTCATTTCAGAAGAAATTTTAGCGTCGCATTGACGTCTCTTTGCGAAATTCGCAGCACGAATTAGAATGTATTTACCAAGGAAACACTATGACCTTTCCAGAAAAACTGAAGTACACCACAGATCATGAATGGATTCGCGTTGAAGGCAATATTGGCTGGATTGGCGTAAGCGACCACGCACAAGGCGAACTTGGCGATGTCGTGTACATTGATATTGCTGATGATCTCGAAACACTGACGAAGGGTGAGAGCTTTGGAACAATTGAAGCTGTGAAGACGGTTGCAGATTTGTATGCACCATGCAGCGGCAAAGTTCTAGAAGTCAATCGCGCACTCAACGATGCACCGGAAAAAGTAAACCAAGATCCGTACAATGAAGGATGGATTATCAAAGTTGAATTGTCCAATCCTGCGGATCTCGACGAGTTGATGGATGTTGACGCATATAAGGCCAGCATCGGTCAATAAATGACAGCGCCGCTCGCATGATGTGCGACGCGACGTTGGTCACACGACTCCGTGTCGTGTTTGCATTCAATCACAATTCTACTTGCAGGCGAAGGGACGGAGCAATTCGTCCCTTTCGTCTATCCTATAGAACCGTAGCATGGCTCCTCGTCGATCAAAAACCTTTATCATTCTCGTCCTCACGCAGCTAGTTTCCCTCATGTCCTTGATCTTCTGGGGAACGCTCATCAGTTTCATTTCTCGAAGCGGTCACACTATTGCTAGCGCCGGCGAGTTATTCAGCTTCTATCCAATAATCCCGCTGAGCTTGAGCATTTTTTCCTGGATCGCATTTCGTCTTGGACGTGCACGAATGGCCGTCATTTGTTCGTCGATACCGGCCGTACTGGCATTTATTCTCATGACATATTTCTACATCGTCGGTTCAATGCAACACTAAATCATATGGAACTCTTTCTCGGCTTTGTTCATACTCTTCATGCAGTGGAACGCTGGATTTTGGCCCTTCTAGCTCTCTTCATTGTCGTGAGTACCTTTCAACGGATGCGTCAAAGGGCGCCACTGGACAATCGCGACACCATGGCGCTGAAGTTGTATTCGATTTTGTTTTCGATTCAATTTGTTCTTGGCTTGATTCAGCTCGGAAGCTTAGTGATTCCGGCAATGCAGATCGGAGCCTCACTGACGCCTGTTCGCTTGCAGATGGAACACGCTACGACCATGATCATTGCCCTGGGATTAAGTCACGCAGCAGCTGCTGCTCGTCGCAAAGAACCAAGTCGTCAGGCTCGCATGGCTTTCATTTTTAGTCTAGCATCGCTTGTGCTAATAATCGTTGGCGTTGTACGCCTCAAAGGATGGGAGATGTGGATGCGTTATTAATTCATCCACGCACTATGCTCTTTAGCTTCGGCGCGAGAAGCTTGCAAGACGCATGCAAATGAGATCCTGAAGGTTGCGGGCGAGGGCTTCAGGCACAGTGAAGTTATTCATCATGATGGCGAAGCACAGCGTTTCTCCGTCGCGGGTTGTGACGTAGCCTGCAAGCGTAGACACGTTATTCATCGACCCGGTCTTTGCACGCAATTTCTTCTCAGCTAAGGTTCCAACTGTTCGATTGCGCATCGTTCCTGCTTCGCCTGGAAGAGCCAGTGATGATTCAAACTCCTGTTTGATGTCGCTCTTGCGTACTGCCCACAGGAGCTGAGCCAATTGATGAGGCGAACAGAGATTCAAGCGCGACAAACCACTGCCATCATTCATGATGAAGTCGTCGTGCTGAATTCCCAGCTTCATGATGTACTTCTTGACCGTTTCAATTCCAGCCGTAAAACTTCCGTTACCACTACTTTCCTTGCCCAAAGTCTTGAGCAAGCTCTCTGCGCAGAGATTGTGTGATTGTGTGTTGATCACGGCCACGATGTCTTGCAGCGGAGGAGAAGTGTGTTCGCAAAACGGTTGGAGGTCAGCATAACTGATGCGTTCATTCCAGTTGTCGATGTCCAAGACTAATCCTCTGACCTTGATTTGGTGCAATTCAAAAGCTTGACGGAGCAAGTGTAGCACAAAGAGGGTCGGGTTGTCGATAGTCACGCTAATGACAGTAGGTTCAATGCCTGCTTTTGCCTCGAGTGCGATATGACCGCGCAGCTCAATGACATTGGAGTTCGGAACGCGAACGGGAGTCACCTCTGTGCCTTCGCTAGAATTTACCGTCACCAGATTGTTGATGATACGCACATAGCGAGTGTCCGGTTTGATCGTCACTTTGGGCTGTTCTCCAACAATCGTCCCGGGCATGATGCTTATCTCAATGCTATTGTCCTCAGCTGAGAGTGCGCTTACTTGAGCAGAGTAGGGATAGCTCATATCATCCCATGACCATCCACTTGCGTAGTGTTCGTTGTCGAAGTAGGAATCGTCACCGATAAGATTGCCTTTGATACTCTTGATACCAAGCGAATCAAACTTTGTCATCCACGCGTCGAAAATTGCTGCAGCGTCACTCTTGAAATACTCACTCCATGTCGGATCGCCCACACCGCGAAGGATGATGTTGCCCGTGAACTCGCCGCCGCTGCTGATCTTTCCGTCGAGATATAGTCTTGTTGAGTATCGAAATTCCTTACCCAAGTAGTCCAAAGCCGCCGCTGTGGTAAAGAGCTTCAGCGTACTTGCTGGAATGAAGTTCTTCGTTTCGTTTTCGCGATACAGTGCTTCGCCGTTGTCGGCGGAGAGAACGGAAATGCCAATGTGGGCATTGGAAAAATCACGCGACTTCAACAAGCCGTCGATATCGTTTTGCAGTTCTTTGATTGCCGAACGCTGACTACGTCGCTCGGGCTTAAGTGTATCCACGCGCTGCGTTGCTTGTGCGTATGAAGTCGAGATGCTCACTACGCACAGCAGTATAACAACCAGTAGGCACTTAGCAGATCTACTCAATTGGAATCGACCTTCTGTAAAAATTGTGTGCATTGTGGTGCAGTGATTGAAGACTAGCGATATGGATGCAGCCTGCATTCGCATGACGATGTTTCCTTTGTTGATTAACGCGAAGATCGACTGTGTAGTGTGCCAAGTAGAGTACACTTGGTGTTCACGTGGTGCTCACTCGATCAGCGTTCTGACCTGACCTTATTCCAAACCTCCATCGCATCCGAAAATACTCCCTCACCGCGCAATTCCAAGGCGCATTGCAAGGCTGCACGACATTCTTCGTCAGTTGCTCCGACATTCATTGCGCCACGCAGGTGAGAGTAGAGTTGACGTGGCCATGCCGTGCAGCATAGAACTGCAACATTGACGAGTTCGCGGCTAATGAGGTCGAGTCGTGGACGTGAAAGAGTCTTGCCGTATCCCTCAATCACCATCCAATCATCCAAATGCGGACTTACTACCGACAAACGCTCACGCATCGTTGTGTACACCGAGGTGTAAATACTTTTACAACACTCTATACCACGGTGCAGAAAGCGCTCCACATCGTAGTTCTCATCATCTTCGGCATACCATGGAATCTGCAGAGCTCGAACACGTGCATGAAGCAGACTCAGCGACTCTAGTGCAGCAGGGAATCCGGCAAAAAGATATGTCTGTAACAGTGCTTCATACAAGGCATCGATGTTGTGTGCAGTGCTCTCAGAACTAATCCACTCATCGATACACTTGCTTAAAACGGAAGTGTTCTGAACTGCAGCAGCAGCTGCCGCCATGCATAATGTTCGACGGTGATCAAGATGCAAATCACCTGAGCGATGACGCGATGCTTCCGTTGAAGTACTTGAGTCTGCCTTTGCTTCATCGCCAAAGTACAGTTCAAGGGTTTTGGCAAAATTCTGCAATGCCAAACCGCGGTGTGAAATGGCGTTCTTTTCGTCCGCACTCATTTCGGCAAAGCTGCGCTTGTCGCCATTGGGAATGAAAATCGGATCATAGCCAAAGCCCGCAGCGCCTTGTTGTTCAGTTGCTATACTGCCATCGCACTGTCCTTCGGCAAACAAGCAACGCTGCTCGTCCACATAACAAATCACTGTTCGGAACTGTGCTTGACGTAGTCCCGGAGCAACCGAGCTCATCTCTTGCATCACGCGCGCGATGTTGTCTGCTGCCGTTGCTTGCTCCCCGGCAAAGCGAGCAGTGTGTACGCCCGGAGCACCATTCAGCGCGTCGATTTCAAGTCCGGTATCATCTGCAATGCAGGGCATGGAGCTGGCTTTGAAAAAAGCCATTGCTTTGATGTAGGCATTCTCTTCTAGCGTCAATCCACTTTCTTCAACGTCCAGTGCATCAATACCAACTTCGTTCAATGTGTGGAGCTTTAGGTGTGGAAGGCGTTGCGAGAGTATGCTGCGCATTTCCTCAACTTTATGGACGTTGTTGGTGGCTAGAAGAACGTTCATGCCTGACGAGGTGCAAAGTGATAAAGACTAATAGCCGCGGCTACCGCAGCATTCAATGACTCAGCTCCGCCTGTGCCTTCTATGCTGAAGAGATGATGTGCCATTGCTGCCACTGCAGGACGGATGCCATGAGCTTCACTACCAACGACAAGAGCGCAAGGAGCTTGAGTTTTTAGGTTGTGTATGCTCGTGCCATCATGCGCAACGGCTGCGTAGATCGTATGAGAATTGCGCAGCTTCTGCAAGTAGTCCATGAGTTCAACGACCTCAACGCTAAGGTGGAACAAAGAGCCCATGCTGGATCGCACAACTTTGGAGTTGTATGGATCCACAGAGTCGGTGCTCAAGACAACCCGATCATAACCAAAGAAATGTGCACTGCGAACAATCGTTCCTGCATTCCCGGGATCGGCGATGCCGTCGAGAATGACGACTGATCCGGTTGATGGTTGAAGCATGTGTGCAGGATACTCAACGACGGCGAGTATGCCCTGTGGACTCTGCGTTTCACTGATAGCTGCAAAATGTCGCGTATGTTCGCTGTACACATCAATTCGCTGTTGATGACAACGATAGAGTAGAGCCGAGAACTCCGCTTGACTATCGCTTTGCACAACCACGCTATGCACGGTGAATGAGCTAAGCAGAACTTCGTTGAGGACGGTTGGTCCCTCGGCTAAGAACAAACGCAATTCATCCCTATTCTTCTTTCGATGAAGAGAGCGTATTTGCTTGCGATTGTTTTCAGACAGCGGTCGGATGAAGTCCATGAACGATGTGCAGGATAGAATCCAACAAATTTACAACCACGGTCATGATTCCTTCGGAATTGCTGCGCAAGAAGCGCGACGGACAAGAGCTTAGTCCGGACGAATTGAATTTTCTCCTTCGAGGCATCGTTGATGGATCCATTAGCGAAGCACAAGCAGCTGCATTTCTGATGGCTGCATGTACGCGAGGTTTGAGTGCCAAAGAAACGGGAGTGCTGACCCTTGGTATGAGTGATAGCGGGCGCAAATACTCGTTTCGCGAATTAGGACGACCGGTCATTGACAAACACTCAACCGGAGGCGTAGGCGACAAGATTTCGTTGCTCTTGGTACCCATTGTTGCCTGCTGTGACATTGCCGTGCCGATGATGAGTGGACGTGGTCTTGGTCACACCGGCGGCACCGTCGACAAACTCGAGTCTATCCCCGGATTCCGCATGAACTTCAGCGACACCGAGCTACTCGGCTTGCTCAGGTCAAATTCCTGTTTTATGATCAAAGCATCCGATGAGGTTGCGCCTGCGGATCGAATACTCTATGCCTTGCGGGACGTGACCGGAACGATTGAATCAACCAGTCTTATCTGTGCCTCGATCTTGTCGAAGAAGCTAGTGGAAGATCTCGACGCACTCATTCTCGACATGAAGGTTGGTCGAGGTGCTTTCATGAGCACACGAGAGCAGGCCAACGAATTAGCCACCAGTATGCTCTCAGTTGCCACGGAAGTATCATTGCCGATGCGCATAATTTTCAGTCGAATGGATAATCCTCTTGGACGCGCAGTTGGCAATTGGCTGGAGATGCAGGAGACCGAGCAATGTCTTGCGGACTTCGAGTCCACACCATCAGACCTCAAAGAACTCACCTGCGTGCAAGCAATGCGCATGCTGCAGATGGCTGATCCACGTCTCGACGATACAGCTGCACGTAACAAAGTCGAGCATGTCTGGCGAAGCGGTCAGGCACATGAGCGTTTTCATCGTCTGATCAGTGCACAAGGTGGCAACTGGCAAAGAGCACAAGAAACATGCTCAGCTTCCAAGAAGCGTATCATTCGTGCACCGCACAGTGGCATCATTCAAAATGCGAGAACACGGGAAATTGGTTTGGCGGCGATTGAGTTAGGTGCCGGCCGTAAGCGTCATGACGATCTAATTGACTTTGCAGCCGGTTTTCGTTTCTTCAAAAGACCGGGCGATTCCATAGAAAAAGGAGAGGAGTGGTATAGCATAGAAGCCACGAGCGAAGTTGCCATCGAAAGGGTAGAACCTTTGATGCGAGAATGTCTTCAGATTGCTGAAACTCCTTTTGAGGAGACGGATTTGATAATTGACGAATGGGATAACCTCCATAAATAACAGGCACTTGGTGCGCGAAGTCCTGCTTGGCACGGTTTTTTGAGTATCTGCGGAGTCATTCTAGGAGGAATCAATGACTCCGGGTTCAATTCCGCGGTATAAATGGATTTTGGCGGCGGGAGACTACATCTGCATCGTTGGAAGTTTTGTGTTAGCGATGATGTTACTTCCCGGCAAAAGTGCTACGCTCAACAGCTACAACATGTTGTCGTTTGGAGCATTCGCACTCGTGTGGGTTTTTGCGATGGAGTTTCACAATCTCTATCATCATGCTGTTGTTATGAATCGCAGTGAGCAATCGGTATTGCTCTTTAAATCTGCATTGATAGCATTCATGGTTGCGGTTTTGACGGAGTATGTTCTTCGTCCTGATAACTGGTTTGGAAGCAGAACCGTTAATGCATTCGTCTATCCTTGTGGCATCCTTCTCCTCGCAACCTGGCGAATGATCGTGTTTCGCTTTCTCTGGTCGCGCTCATCGCTCTCCCAGCGCTTCATCAAGCGCACTGCCATTATCGGAAGTTCTCGTCGTGGCTTGGATCTCGCATCACGACTCAGTTTGAAGAAAGACGCCGACGTTGAATTGATTGGAATCATTGACGATGCTGTGCATCATCCCGGCGGTGCGCCGCATTCCTATCGCATCCTCGGGACCAAAAAAGAAATTCGTTCAATCGCTCGACAACATCAGATACATCGTTTTGTGATTGCTAGTGACAGTCTGGCTGCGGGAGAAATACTCGATCTGGCTGACCAATGCACAAGCCTCGGAGCGCAAGTTGATGTTGCATCAGCGGGCAGCGGAATTCTCAACAAGCGTGGCACCTATTCACCGGACGTTGAGTTTCCGGTAATTCACTTTCACGGTTCAAAAAACAATCTTGGTGCGCGGATTATCAAACGGGGGATGGATGTGTCCTTCTCAATACTGGGACTGCTTGTTTTGAGTCCGGTCTTTATGGCACTAGCCGTTGCTGTAAAACTCAGTTCACGAGGACCTGTATTCTACCGTTCACGTCGCGTCGGACGTGATGGCAGCGTCTTCAACTTCTACAAGTTTCGATCCATGCGTCCGGCAACTGAGACGCATGATGCAACGGTGCTGCAGAAGCAGTATGAGTCCTACATCAAGGACAATCAGGCAGTAGGGAAGATCATCAACGACGATCGCGTCACACGCATCGGCAAGTTGATGCGCAAGACTTCGCTTGATGAATTGCCGCAGCTTTGGAATGTGTTGCGTGGCGACATGAGTTTGGTCGGACCTCGTCCTTGTTTGCCACACGAATACGCTCTCTACAGCGACTGGCACAAGAAGCGTGTTTCAGTTCTTCCAGGTTGCACAGGACTGTGGCAAGTTTCCGACAGAAAGACAACATCCTTCAACGACATGGTAATGCTCGATTACTACTACATCGAAAACATGTCGCCCTGGCTTGATATCCAGATCATGCTGAAGACTATTCCGGTGATGATCTTTGGTCGAGGTGATTTTTAGAGACTCGAAGATTGAATAGAAGAAACATTACGGCATAAAAAAAAGGCGCATCAACGATGCGCCTTTTGTCTTTGTAAGACTTCTGAATTGCTCTTACTCTACAATCAACTTTTCCTTGATGGATTTGCCGGATTGAAGAATGCTCACGACATAAACACCTTTTGGAACATCACTCAAATCGAGTGTTGTTGCAAAGCTTTGTGAGTTGTTGCTGAAGTGTTGATCGATGAACTTGTTGCCAATCAAGTCAGTAACGCGGACTGTGATGTCTTGTGCTTCAAGTCCTGTGAGAGCGATCTTAACCACACCCGTTGCCGGGTTTGGAGCGAGGTTCAAAGTAGCTGGGCTAACATCAACCTTGTTCAGACGCTCGCCGGCGATGAAACCGCCGTTGCGCTTGTTGCATTCTTCGCTGAGCTTGCTAACCATCTCCTGGTTAACGTCAGCGTATGAATTCAAAATTGCTTCAGCGTTACGAACGACGCCATCGCGACGATAGGTAACGATAACGTGGTCACCTGGACGGTGTGTCGAAATCTGAGTCTTCAAATCGTTGAAGGTTGGGATATCCTTGCCATCCAATTGCTCGATAACATCACCCGGTTGCAATTCAACACGTGCTGCTGCAGTGTTTGGAATTGTGCCGGTCAATGTTGCGCTTCCTGTTGAATTCACATACACACCCAACAATGGGTTGTTGTAGAATTCCTTCTCAAGACGCTCACATGCTGATGCATAGTTGCCGTTTGACGGAGGCATTGTCGAAGGTTGGTTTTGCGCGTTCTGAATTTCTTGTGCTGTTGACAAGGTAACGTGCAACTCCATTGTTTCGCCGTTGCGACCGATGGTGACGAGGATGTCGTCGCCAGGACCTTTGCTACCAATTGCATGATAGAGTTCGCAATTCGAATGAACGTCTTGGTTCTCTACTTTCATCAGAACGTCACCATCCTGCAAGCCAGAAAACTGTGCCTTTGATCCACGGATGACGTGATCAATTACCAAAGCGAAATCGCTTGGGCGAACATTCAGCTGCACACCGATATATCCGTACTCACGTGCCGGGCTAGCCGGGGCAACATATGCGTGTGTAGAATTTTCTGCCTGAACTGCTTGAGCGACCAATGAAGAGCCAAAAGCATAGCTCATCACCAGCGCGCCAAGGGCAACGCGTCTAAATAGTGTCATACAATCTCCACCTATAATTGGTTAATGAATTGATTCACTGAGCGCAAAATAGAATTTTTATCAAAATCTCAAGGGTTAATCTGTGTTAGCGCCTGTTAATAAGTAGTTATACCGATGATTCAGGGGCGCTGGGGACCATGGCTGGGGCTTCGAGAACACTCGAGTGAGGCCAACGGACCGAAGGAACAGATCTTTGGTCATAGACGGCACTCGCTCATGAGTATTGGTAGCTCTCGTGTTAAGATTTCCAAAGTCTTGCGCGCTTTCTTCTATGGTGCTGAGTCCGACTTTGTATTTTTGCCATTCAGCATAATGATCGGACCCGCCATGAGTGCCTTGTATCAAACGAATTTGCCGTCTATCCCACTGTTTCGTCGTGGAAAGGTGCGGGATGTGTATGACCTTGGAAGCACGTTGTTAATGGTCGCGACCGACCGTATCAGCGCTTTCGATGTGATCATGACCGAACCCATCCCGGGCAAAGGCGAGATTCTCACGTCACTGTCAACCTTCTGGCTCTCAAAAACGCGGCATATCATCGACAATCACGTGATTAGCACGCGCATCGAAGATTGTCCCACGGAAGTCCAGCAATACCGCGATCAGCTCGAAGGTCGCTTCATGCTTGTGCGTAAAACACAACCTCTGCCCATCGAATGCGTGGTCCGTGGTTACTTGGCTGGCTCCGGTTGGGTTGAGTATCAAAGAAATTCTCAGGTTTGTGGTGTAACACTTCCAGCCGGACTCATTGAGTCCTCGAAGTTACCCCAACCAATTTTTACCCCGGCAACGAAGGCAGAGGAAGGTCATGACGAGAATATATCCTTCGAGCAAGCCGCTGCCATCGTTGGTCAGCAAACTGCTGAGTTTGTGCGCGACGTTGCAATACGACTCTATCAGTTCGCAGCAGACTATGCATTGCAGCGTGGAATTATCCTCGCTGACACCAAGTTTGAGTTTGGTAAGCTTGAAGATGGATCGATCATTTTAATCGACGAAGCTCTCACACCGGACTCCTCACGCTACTGGCTCGCAGATCACTACGAAGCCGGTAAAGCACAGATGAATTTCGATAAGCAAGTGTTGCGCGATTGGCTGTTGACTCAAGACTGGAACAAGCAAGCTCCGGCTCCAACCTTACCGGCTGATATCATTGCTCAAACCTTAGCCAAATACCAAGAGGCAGCTAGACGTCTTATGTCTGATTCAACTAGCGCTTAATCTTTTCGCTTTCTATGTCAAGCACAACCATCGACGAGCACGAGTATTCCGAAACGCTTGAAAAGAAGAGCGTCGATACCTTCGACTTCCCAACGATTCTGGCAATGCTGTCGCTGATCGCCATTGGGTTGATCTCGATCTATAGTGCGACCTATGAGCCGCAGATGTCCAAGTTCTTCATGAAGCAATTGATCTATTCGATTGTTGGCTTGGGTTTGATGACGACATTCATCTTTCTGCCTCAGCATTTTCTGAGATCAATTGCTCCCATTGCCTACGGCGCATCGCTTTTGCTGCTAGTCATGATCTTTATCCCCGGTCTTGGTCTGCGTATTAATGGTCAGATCTGCTGGATGAGTATCGGCGGCGTTCAGTTCCAGCCATCAGAATTCGCCAAGCTCAGCACCTTACTCATGATCGGTCGCTTCATGGAAAGCAAAGGTGTTACACTTACTTCGATTCGCGATGTGGGTTGGCTAAGCGGAATCATACTCTTACCAACCATTCTCGTCCTTGCTGAAAAAGACACCGGTACAGCATCTGTGTTCATAGCCATGATGATGGGTACCATGTTGTGGTGCGGTGGTGATCTCTTTTTACTCTACGTTTCAACCATGCTTCCATTCATTGGTATTGTTGGAATGTATGGTGTGTTGCACGAAACCAAGACTTCGCTCTACGTCATGATTGCCGTCGCTTCAGCCGGTGCAATAGCATTTCGTCGCTCGATCTTTCTCACTGTTGGAGCCATTGCAGTCTTTGTCGGACTCGGGATGAGCTCGGGCTTTGTGTATCATAAGTTGCCCGAGCACCAGCAGAGTCGGATTAGGACATACTTCGATCCCGAGAAGTTCCCAAAGGACGAAGGATATCACGTGCTGCAGTCGATGATGGCTGTTGGTAGCGGTGGTTTGACCGGTAAAGGCTACATGAAAGGAACGCTGACGCAGCTGCGTTACATTCCTGAGCAATGGACGGACTTTATCTATGACGTACCGGGCGAAGAGTTCGGTTTTGCAGGCTCAGTCACAGTACTTGGTCTGTTGCTGTTTCTCATTCTACGACTTGTGCGACTCGCCCGTAATGCCCGCAATGCCTTCGAGAGTGCCTTCAGTTTTGGAATGGCATCCGTCATACTGTATCACACCATCGTCAACATTGGTATGGCTATAGGTTTAGTGCCCGTCATGGGAATTCCTTTGCCCTATCTTTCTTCCGGTGGAACGGCTTTGATGGCGAATATGACCGCCATTGGAATCGTGATTGGCTTCAATCGCTCACGCTTGAAATCACTTCAACAAGCCTGATGAAGATCGCAATTAGCTGTGGCGACTGTAACGGCATCGGACTCGAAGTCCTTGTGAAAGCACTGCTCTCACTCGCTCCAAGCGAGCTTGCCGACACATCGATTCAGCTCATCATTCATCCTCAAATACTCGTCGACTACTTGTCACAGATCGGTGTTGAGTTCAGCATTCACGATAACATGCTGAATTTGGGAACGATTTGCATTGACATTATCACTTGTCAAACACAAGCCGAAATCAATCTTGGTCAAGAACGCAGCGACGCTGCTGCGTTGGCTTTTGAATCATTACAAAAGGCTGCACAACTCTGTGTCAGCGGCGCTGTAGATGCAGTCGTGACCTTGCCGGTATCAAAGAAAAATCTCCACACTGTGGGATTCACACATCCGGGTCAGACCGAGTTCTTCGCTGAAGCATCCAATTCACTGGGACAAGAGTTGATGATTCTCTGTCACAACTCTCTTCGTGTTGCTTTGCAAACAATTCACATTGCCTTGAAAGACGTCGCAGCGCACATTCAAAGAGATGCTGTCCTACAGCACATTCGTAGTCTGCACTTGAGTTGTCGTCGCGACTACGACATTGCGCAGCCTCGAATTGCCGTCTTAGGATTGAATCCGCACGCCGGTGAGAATGGAGATATTGGCACGGAAGAACGCGAGGTCATTCTTCTGGCAATTAACGATGCGCTAGCTGAGGGAATGCACATCGAAGGACCGTTTCCAGCTGATGGTTTTTTTGCGCATGGCTCATATGCACACTATGACGGCATACTTGCCATGTATCATGATCAAGGTTTGATTCCTCTCAAGCTCCTTGCCGGTGGTGCAGGAGTGAATTTCAGTGCTAATCTTCCCATCGTTCGCTGTTCGCCGGATCATGGCACTGCTTATACTTTGGCTGGGAAGAATCTTGCAGACGGCGCCAGCACTCGCGAGGCAATTCTTCTGGCTCGCTCAATCGTCATGAACAGAATGCGCTTCGCCACTGTTAGCAACACTTCTGCTCTCTAAAGAAAGAGGCTTGGAGCCAACCGGGTTGTGGCCTGTGAGGCTGGGGAGTTGCAGGAGGCGAACAATATTCTTCTCTTATTCATCCAAACGCCAGTGACAACCGACTGAGTGCTTGCGGCCTTGCGCTGCTTGCACGAGTAGAAGGCTGACGCAGCACATGTTGTTGAGTTCGGCGATTTCTGCGCAGATGCCATTGCCCTTGATTTCGTCGACGATGCGTGCTTGGATTTCGAGTAGCTGCGTATTGGCTTCTTGCAGACTCGTAGCAGTGCGACGAATGCCGGCTTTGTGCCACATCAGCGACTGCAGTTGATGACGAGTGAGACTGCGATCGAGATCGGATGTGCTGCTGATTTGTTGTTCAACGCAGCTGTTGTTGAAAGCCGTACGAGTGTTCTTCAAAACAACTTTAGCGTCGAGCGCGGCTTCGCGTGCAAAGACTAAGCCTTCAAGCAAGGAGTTCGATGCCAGACGGTTCGCGCCGTGGAGTCCGGTGCAGGCTACTTCTCCGCAGGCGTATAGTCGTGCGAGCGAAGTGCGCGCATGCAGATCGGTCGCAACTCCACCACAGAAATAGTGAGCAGCCGGAGTGACAGGAATCATGTCATGTGCAACGTCGATACCTTCTTCATCACAGCGTGCGGCGATCGTGGGGAAGTGTTTGCGAAAATCCACGATATCGCAATGACGAAGATCGAGGTACACGCAGGGATCGCCACTCTTTTCAAGCTCAGTGCTGATCGCCTTGCTCACCACATCGCGTGGAGCAAGGTGAGCCATGGGATGATAGTGCCTCATGAACTCTTCGCCTTGCGCGTTGCGAAGAACGGCTCCAAAACCGCGCACAGCCTCACTGATGAGAAAAGTTTGTTTCTGCTTTGATACGAGGGCAGTCGGATGAAACTGCACGAATTCCAAATCGCGTAACTCAACACCTGCGCGATGTGCGATGGCGAGTCCATCGCCGGTGGCAATAGGTGGATTTGTATTGTGCTCAAAGATGCAGGACGCTCCACCGCTGGCGAGCATGGTGATGGAGGAGGAGATGCTGATTTGTTCGTTGTGCTCGCAATCAAGGACGCAAGCGCCTTGACACTGGTTGTCGCTGCTCAAGAGATCAAGCACCATGTGGTGTTCAAAGACTTGAACGCGAGGGAGGGCGCGAAGATGCTTGACCAAAGAGTTCTCTACTTCACGTCCGGTTGCGTCTTTGGTGTGTAACACGCGGGAATGCGAGTGACCGCCTTCGCGGTGAAGATCGAAGTCGCCGTCAGCGTTTCGATCAAAGTTCACACTGAGATCTTCAAGTTCGCGGATGCAGTCGGGAGCAGCGGTGGCGACCAAGCGGACGGTTTCTTCATTACACAATCCATCGCCGGCAGCAAGAGTATCGCGGATGTGTGCTTCGATGCTGTCATGACGATGCGTAACTGCTGCGATACCGCCTTGGGCGTAGAGCGTGTTGGAATCACCGATACCCGATTTCGTGACAACGACCACGCTCGCAAATTCAGCGCATTTGATGGCATAGAAGAGTCCGGCTATGCCGCTTCCAATGACGAGTACATCGGTGTCGATTCGCTTCATGCGAATTCGAGCATTCGTTCGATCGGACGTCGTGCGCGACTCATGAGTTCTTCGTCGAGAACAATCTCAAAATCAGCCTGCTCTTGTGTTCCAATACTCTTGAGCGCACGCAAGGTGTTTTCAAGCGTGATGCGTTTCATGTGCGGACAGCGAATACAGGGAGTGATAAAGGTTCGTGAAGGGTAGAGTCCTTTGAGCGTCGCTCCAAGATCACATTCACTTGCAAGAATAAAACTCTGTGCCTGACTGTTCTTGACGTAGTTGATGATGTCGTTGGTCGATCCAAGAATTCCGTTCTCGTGATCAAGCGTTGAATTGACGGTGTTTTGAGGAACTTCCCAGTGCAGCAAGACTTCGGCCTCGGGATGCTTTGCGCAGACGGCGCTGAGCATGGTTTTCTCGAATTGCTCGTGCACTTCACAGACGCCATCCCACATGATCAGAAGTTTGTTGCCGCGTTTGGCTAGTTGCGATTGCAGATTTTGTCCCATGTAGCGATCCGGAACAAAGATCACTTCTTCACTCTCAAAGGACTCAATGATGCGAATTGCATTGCGCGATGTGCAGCACACATCAGCTTCAGCTTTGACGTCGGCGTAGGTGTTGACGTAGGCTACGACTGGACGTCCGGGATAGCGTCGACGTAGTTCTCGCACATCTTCAGCGCGAATACTTGAGGCAAGAGAACAGCCCGCATCGTGATCGGGAAGGAATACACCTTTTTGCGGACTCATGATCTTCGCACTCTCTGCCATGAAGCGAACGCCACAGAACACGATGTTCTGATGCTCAACCTTCTTGGCTTCCAGACTCAATCCAAGCGAATCACCGATAAAATCAGCGATACCGCCGTAGTTCTCGAGGAGTTGAAGTTCGGGACTCATGTAGTAGTGAGCGACAATGACGGCGTCTTTCTGCTTTTTGAGATCACGAATCTCATCGATGAGCGACTGGAGCTCTAGCAGATGATCAATAGAAATGTCAGTATTCACAATGTATTTAGGAGAAATGTATCCGAATTCAAAACTACGAAGAATTAAGCCCTAGGCTTCAATTCGGGGGCTAAATGTGAAAACAATAGTGAAAACTATAGTCGAGATGCGTTTGGAACACTCTGACGTGCAGTACCTACTCCGTATTTTTGTTGCTACTGTTTTTGACCACACGAATTGTCTCGCATATGAATTCACTCGTAGTAATCGGCGCCGGTACAATGGGAAATGGTATTGCCCATCTTCATGCCCAAAGCGGCTTAAATGTGCATTTGGTTGATGTTAATGATGCTGCATTGCAGCGCGGTTTGTCAACGATTGACGCCAATCTCTCACGTCAGGTTAAAAAGGGTAGTTTGACGGAAGAAGACAAGGCGCAGACGCTGGCTCGCATCACAACCACGACCGACCTGGTTGCAGCGGCTTCGCAAGCAGATCTCATTATTGAAGCAGCAAGCGAGAATTTCGAGTTGAAGAAGCAGTTGTTCAAGATCGTTGATTTGGCGGCTAAACCGGAAGCGATTCTGGCTACCAACACATCATCCATCAGTATTACGCAAATCGCAGCCACAACTCAGCGCGCCGAAAAGGTGATTGGTATGCACTTCTTCAATCCGGTTCCGGTGATGAAGCTGTGTGAGATTGTGCGTGGACAATCAACAAGCGACGAGACTTACCAAGCTGTAAAAGATTTAGCAGTTCGCACCGGCAAGACACCGGTTGAAGTTCAGGATTATCCGGGCTTCATTTCGAACCGCATTTTGATGCCTATGATCAACGAAGCGATTTATTGTGTCATGGAAAATGTGGCATCCGTCGAGGACATCGACACCGTCATGAAGCTTGGAATGGCGCATCCAATGGGACCGCTCACCCTAGCAGATTTTATTGGACTAGACGTGTGCCTGGCGATCATGGAAGTGCTGCACGAAGGTCTTGGCGACAGCAAGTATCGTCCGTGTCCACTGCTGCGTCGCATGGTTGCAGCGGGAACTTTGGGCAAAAAGACAGGTCGCGGCTTCTACAACTACGCACAATAAGCGTCGGCAGGATACGTCGGCTGAAATACCCTATACTTCCAGCAATCGGCGAGCTCTGAGCTTTGGTACGAAATGTGATGGAGTTGTAGATAGAAAAACGAGAATTAACCTTTTTAGAGATTGATATGAGTTTGAGCGAGTCAGAACAAACAGGCGCGGAACATGTATCGTGGAATTTGAGCGATTTGTATCCAACCTTTAACGACGGTGCTTTTGTCGATGACATGAACGACGTCAAGCAGCGTGCGCAGCAATTCAACAAGCGCTGGCACGGCAAGATTGTCAGTCTTGGCGACGAAGAAATGCTGCAAATGATAACGCAGCTTGAGAACATCAACGAAACGATTGGACGTTTGGCAACGCGTGTGCGTTTGGATTGGACGACCAACTCACAGAATGATGAACTTAATGCGGCATTGCAAGCGACGATGGAGAATCTGACGACTATTCGTCGTCATCTCATCTTCGTCAGCGTCGAGCTTCGCAACATCAGCGATGAGCACTTCAAGTATCTGCAAGACTCACCCACGCTTGCTCACTATCGTCATTGGCTGGAATTCAATCGTCAGTTCCGCAAGCACACACTTAGCGAAGCTGAGGAAGTTTTGGATGCGGAAAAGGACATGACGGGTCTCACCGCATGGGTGCGTTTTTTCGATCAAATGCAATCAGCGAAGATGTTCAATCTCGATGGTCGCAGTGTGACTCAGCAAGAGCTCATGCAAATGATGGCTCATCGTGATCGCGATGTTCGTCGCAAAGCTGCGGAAGCATTCACGGCAGGATTGGATCAATCAGCATCAATGAACGCATTTGTGTTCAACACAGTGTTGGCGGATCGCATGCTCGACGATCGCATCCGCGGTTATTCGAGCTGGATCAGCTCGCGTAATATGGCAAACAAGATCAGCGATGAATCAGTTGATATTCTGGTTCAATCTGTTGTTCAACGTTACGATATTCCTCATCGCTTTTTCGCGCTGAAGAAGAGACTGCTTGGACTCGATGATTTCTATGAATGGGATCGCAATGCACCGGCAACCGAAGACACGCAGCGCATGTCGTGGTCAGAGGCGCAAGAGATGGTCAGTGCAGCGTACCACAAGTTCCATCCGAGTATCGGTGCAATTGTCGATGAGTTCTTCGAAAAGAACTGGATTGATGCTGCACTCAGACCGGGCAAGCAAAATGGTGCTTATGCATCGCCGGCTGTTCCGAGCGTGCATCCGTACATCTTCATGAATTACACCGGAACACAGCGCGACGTCAAGACTTTGGCGCACGAGCTTGGTCACGGTGTTCACCAATATCTCAGTCGCGTTCAAGGCTACTTCAATTGCAGCACGCCATTGACAATTGCTGAAACAGCTTCGGTGTTCGGAGAAATGTTGGTCTTTGATTCGCTGATGAATAACGCAACAAACGACGAAAAGCGTTTGACCTTGCTGATGGAAAAGTTGAATGACATCATCAACACGGTCTTCCGTCAGATCGCACTCAACCGATTCGAAGATGCAATCCACAATGCTCGTCGCAGCGAAGGAGAGTTAAGTCCTCGTCGTTTTGCCGAACTCTGGATGCAGACACAGTTGCCGAGCTACGGTTCGGAAGTGACCATCTCGGACAACTACCGTAACTGGTGGACCTACATCTCGCACTTCATCCACACACCTGGCTACGTCTATGCATATGCCTTTGGTGAGTTGTTGGTACTGGCATTGTATGAGATTTACAAGGAAGATGACGAGAGCTTCAAGCAGCGCTATATCGACTTACTGTCAGCCGGAGGACGTGATACTCCCGACAATTTGCTGAAGCCATTCGGTATTGATCTGGCTGATCCACAATTCTGGTCACGTGGATTGCAGTTCATCGATTCACTGCTCACACAAGCCGAAGAAATCGTCGCACGACGCACTGCTTAAGAGCAGAGCAAAACTCTTTCAGGGTCTGTCTTGATTTCAGGACAGACCTTTTTTTGTCGCCGAAATTCCTTGGAGCGAAAAACTCAAGGACGACGATTTATTTCAAAAGCAAGACAGCGATTGAAATTGCTTTGAGCGGGAAGAGTTGCCAGTAAATCTCGCGCTTGGAGTTCGAGTGTGAAGCCGGTTGAAATCACCCAACGAAGCGAGCAGTTCAGGAGAAGTCCGCTGGCGTTGTCATTCATGGTCGGATTGACTTCGAGCATGAATGATGCTGAGGAGCCGAGCGATTGTTCGAGTCCGGCCCAAAGATTCACGCCCTGACCATTGAACGCAAGGTCGAGCGAATAACCACCGCCACCGTGCAAAGCCACAGTACCGGCCCACCAACGAAATTGTTTTGAGGCGGAAAGAAAGAGTCCCGGGGAAGCTGTTTGAAAGATTTTATTCTGCACCGGACCTCGTCCTTGAGTCTGCAAACCTGCCATGATCGCCGGCACTTCCAAGGTTTCCTCGATAACGCGGTAGCGCAAATGCATGGAAGGAATGCCTTGCCATGTGATAGCGCCTGAGCCTAAGACGTTAGCTCCGCTGTATCCAACGCCAATATTGAAGCGATCCATGGGCGCAAAAGAGAGGTCTGCCAGGAGTCCGCCGCCGCTGAACACCACTGTCGTCAAACCAAGGTGATTCTTCGATACCACCCCGGCTGTCGGCATATCAACGATCACCCGTGATTCGTAGGGCGCGGAGCTACCGGCCGAACCTTGGGAGAGCAGGGGTTGGCAGAGACTGAGGAACAGGAAACAAAGGACCTTGCGCATGAAATTCATCGATTCGGGGAAAATTCCTTCGCTGAAACAGCACTTCTGTTGACAATTCAAAGGCACGAGTAGTAGCAAATTTCGCATTTTTGCCATGGACTCTCGAATTCTTTCTTCTCGCACAACACCATGTTTAATCTCGAATTATCCGACACCCATCAGTCAATTCGCGAAATGGCTCGCGATTTTGCACGCAACGAAATCACCCCGGGCACAATTGATCGTGATATCAACGCAGAATTCCCCACTGAAATCGTCAAGAAACTCGGAGAACTCGGTTTTCTGGGAATGATGGTTCCAACAGAATGGGGTGGATCAGGTCTAGACGCACTTAGCTACGTTCTGGCAATGGAAGAAATTTCCAAAGTCGATGCAAGCTGTGGCGTGATCATGTCTGTGAACAATTCTCTGGTTTGTTGGGGTCTTACCGAATACGGCAACGACGCACAAAAAGAAAAATATCTCAAGCCACTTGCGCAGGGTCATGTCATTGGTGCATACTGCTTGAGTGAGCCCGAAGCAGGTTCAGATGCGACATCACAGCACACCATGGCTGAGCAAGATGGCGACTACTGGATCCTGAACGGAACAAAGAACTGGATCACCAACGGCACAAGTGCAAGCACCTATTTGGTCTTTGCTCAAACCGATCGTGAAAAGCGTCACAAGGGTATTACCTGTTTCATCGTTGAAAAGGGAACACCTGGATTCGAACCCGGAAAGAAAGAAGACAAGCTTGGTATTCGCAGCAGCGATACCTGCTCGCTTGGATTCACCAATGTCCGCGTCCACAAAGACAACGTCCTTGGCGGCGTTGGAATGGGTTTCAAGATCGCCATGGAATCACTTAATGGTGGTCGCATCGGCATTGCATCCCAAGCATTGGGTATTGCAGCCGGCGCTTACGAAGCAGCTCTGCACTATTCAACCCAGCGTAAGGCTTTTGGAAAGCCAATCTGCGAACTCCAAGCTATTCAGTTTAAGCTTGCAGAAATGTCGACCAAGGTTGAAGCGGCTCGCTTGTTGATTCATCGTGCAGCATGGATGAAAGACCAGCACATGAATTATATCAAGGCAGCAGCAACTGCGAAGCTCTATGCTTCGAAGATTGCTGTTGAAGTTGCCTTGGAAGCAATTCAAACGCATGGTGGCTACGGTTATGTGCGTGAGTACATGGTTGAGCGATACTTACGCGATGCCAAGATCACAGAGATTTATGAGGGTACAAGCGAAATTCAGCATATCGTGATTGCACGTGAATTGCTGAAAGAAATTGCCTGACCTCATGAGTGCAGCTGAAAATTCTCAACAAACAAAATGCAAAACCCTGAGCTGGAAGCGAATAGCGTCCGGCTCGTCTTTTTAGTGGAATAGATCATGGATTACAAGACAGCCGGTGTAGATATTGAAGAAGGCGACAATCTGGTTCGTCGAATCAAGCCCTTGGTGCGTAGCACATTCAACGAGAACGTCATGGCTGATATCGGAATGTTCGGTGCGTTGTATGACGCGCGCTTTCCGGGCTATGAGCATCCTGTGTTGGTGAGCAGCACAGATGGGGTTGGAACGAAGTTGAAGATAGCCTTTGCAATGGAGAAGCACGATACTGTGGGACAGGACCTCGTGAACCACTGCGTCAACGACATCTTAGCCTGCGGCGCAAAGCCATTGTTCTTCCTTGATTATTTCGCAACCGGAAAGCTTGATGCATCTGTAGGTGAAGCGGTTATCCGCGGACTCGTTCAAGCATGTACGGAGAATTCCTGCGCACTCATTGGTGGTGAAACAGCAGAGATGCCATCAATGTATGCGCCTGGTGAGTACGATATGGCAGGAACCATTGTTGGCGTTGTTGAGAAGTCACGAGTCCTCAACGGAAGCTCTATTCAACGCGGTGATGTGATGATTGGTTTACGCTCAACGGGATTGCATACCAACGGATTTAGTCTTGCGCGAAAAGTGCTCTTTCCTAAGTACAATGTTCATACTCATCTGGATGAGTTAGGCGGAACAATTGGAGATGCATTGCTCGCAGTGCATCGTTCGTACGGACCACTGATCCATCCATTGCTAGATGAAAACAAGATCTGCGCGTTGTCGCATATCACCGGTGGAGGCATTGTCGGCAATACTTCACGCGTTCTGCCGGATGGCATGTCGCTTAATATCGATTGGAATAGTTGGCAGTGGCCGAGCATCTTCTCGCTTATTCAAAAAGCCGGTTCAATCAGCGACGAAGAAATGCGCCACGTGTTCAATCTGGGAATTGGACTAATCGTGATTTGTCGTCCGGAACATGCCGACGAAATCTGTCGTCGTACGAGCTCGGAATCTCCGGTCGTGATGGGACACATCGCTTAATTCAACGACTCACTAAACACTTCCGTTTAAGTTAATCAGTCTCTCAAAGACTCGAGACTTGGCTGGCTGCTGCACGCTGACGTCGATAGAGCAAGACGAGTAGCGCACCTCCCACGATAAAGAATACTGCCAAGGACAAAGCAGCGTTACGCATGTTTCCCGTGATATCGGAGATGCGACCATAAACCACCATGCCAAAAACGATGCCCACCTTTTCACAGACATCAAAGAAACTGAAGTATGATGCGTGGTCGTGAGTTGAAGGCAGGAGCTTTGAATATGTGGATCGTGATAGAGATTGAGTTCCGCCAAGAACGACGCCGACTAAGAGCGACAGCACTTTGAATTCAAATGAAGTCGTGATGATACTCGAGCTCAGGCACACTGCGATCCACACAAGCAGAGCGCTCATGAGTGAGGGAACGTTTCCGATGCGAGAAGACAGCCATGAAAAAGCATAGGAACCACCGATGGCGACGAATTGAAGTAACAGAATGATTGTCACCATGTCGGTTGAGCTCACTCCTATTACCTGAGTTCCAAAGAAAGTGCTCACCAAGATCACTGTCTGCACACCCATCGAATAGACGAAGAAAGCACCAAGAAAGAGCTGCAAGTGCGGCTGAGTCTTGAGATTATTCCACACGCCGCGAAGCTCTCGGAATCCGGCGAGAAACACGGAACCTTGAAGTTCTTTTGGCTCACGATCGCGTAGCCAACGAAAGGTCAATTGTGACCATCCGATCCACCAAGCTGCTACCATGATAAAGGTCCAGGGTGCAATCATCAAGAAAATCTCAGAATCGGACCTTCCGGCGGGATTGATTCCAATCCATTCGGGATGCATGATTATGAGAATATTGACGATGAGGAGGATCGACGAACCAATGTAGCCCATGGCAAAACCGCGGGCACTCACCATGTCTTGTTCATTGGGCGAAGCGATCTCGGGTAGGAAGGCGTTGTAAAACACCAGCGAACCACTGAAGCCAATGCTGGCTCCAATGACGGCTGCTAATCCAAACATGAGTCGGTCTTGAGTAAAGAGTGCAAGTGCAGCACAGCTCAATGAACCAAGAATGCAGAAGATTCTGAGAAAGCGTTTCTTTTGACCGGAGTAGTCGGCAATGCCGGACATGATGGGCGTGATCAAGGACACAAGCACATATGATAGTGCTATGGTGTATGAATACAGTGCAGAGTTATAAAAGCTAAAGCCGAACAGCGATACATAGTCACTGTTGTTGATGTGCGTGATCTTCGAATAGTAGATAGGGAAGATCGCGGTATTGATGACAAGTGGATAGGCCGAGTTTGCCCAGTCATAGAAGTACCAACCGATACGTTCCTTGCGCGAACTCGTCATACGCAGCCCTTTCGTTGTCGATGTTAACTCAAACCGACTAGAAGGTCCACATGATGCCGAGAACTGGCAGAACCGGGAGCTTCGGTGCCGGAGAAGAATCCGTTTTCAATCCAATATAGGACAAACCAAGGTCAAGCGTATAGCTGTTTCCAATGTAACGTGCCGTCGCTACAATCGGCAGTGAGCCGAGTGTTCGGAAGTAATACGATTCGGCGCAGATTTTCCAACGACCGGCAATGCGCACGTCGCCACTCAAGGTAGCGAGGGCTGCGTCGGCGTCGAATCCATTTGGTTCAAGTGATGTGACGTGATGTTTGAAAGCGTATCCGAAAGCGGCGGAAACGCGAGCATCGTCGTTTCCATAGGTACCCACTATGTACGGAACGTGCATGTAGACATTCGACTCTGTCACGTCGGTTGTTGAGAGATCATAACGGCTACGAGCGTATTGATATCCTGCGGCAATTGAGACGTTGCTTGCAATGGGATAACCAAATTTCAATCCGGCTGAATACACCAACGTCGTTTGATGATTTACAGGGAATGGAATAACTCCGCCAACCTGAATCATAAGGTGATCGGTCACGCCAAATGCTCCAAGCACACCAAGCACGTCAAAATCACCAACAGCAAAGGTTCCTGCTTTCAGCGTTTGAGCGGTTGGTGAAACGACCTCACGAAACATCGTTGGATCTTTCATGTGTGTGGCACCGGCCGCAACAAGTTGAATGATGTGCGGTGAATCTTCGCCATCGCTTGTGAAAACCGCCTCTGAGGAAGTTCGACCTTCTGAAGTTGGTACAAAGGTGAAGCTCAGCGGAAACTTCTGACCGCGCTGTACTCTGTCTTTGGGTACTTGTGTATTCAAGCGGAACTGCGTCGTATCCGGTCCAATGAGGAATGCCTTGGTAATAGTCAAGTGCGTTTGACCATTATTGTACAAAACCGCATTGGCATCGATGGTGAGAGAGTCGCCGGTTTGCACGACGCCAAAGTCAACGATGCTGGGGTTCATTTCAACACCTTTAGCCAAACCATAGGCAGCAACTCGCGCTGAAGCATAGCCTGCGGAAGTTTTAAAGTTCACGCGTGCGTAGCGAGAGCCAACCATTGTCGGACTGAAGGCGATTTCAAGTGCATGCGTTTCACCGGGTTCTAATGAATACGGTGGTAGCTGCGAACAGAGTCTGAATTCAGATGCGTGATCTCCAAGCAATTCAACCGACTCAACGCGAATACGTTTCTTGGTTGTATTGCGAATAAACTCCGTGAAGGTCTTGTCTTTGCGTTCACCTACCACAGTTGGATTCATTCGCACTTCAGAGCAGAATGTCGCTGGATTTACGAGTGCAAACAGTCCGATCGTACTATCAACTTGAATTGCTCGCTCGCCGGTGTTCGTTGCTGCCTTTTGGGTCACACGTATTCTGCACTCCTCGTGTGTTTCCTTCGGAGTCTTCATCATGTACAAATTGCCGCGAACGTTTTCTTGGATGATGCGGTAGGTGTGACCGCCGTCGGTGCTGAGTTCAACGCGAGAAAAGTCTTCAGGTGCGCAGCCTTCCCACTCAATTGGATAATAAGAGTCAACGGGTAACTGTTCTCCTTGAAGAGGACGGAGTATTTGCAAAGAACGACCGGATGCCGGACGATCGTGGAATCCACCACTCATGGTGATAGACTCAGAGCCGAATTGCTTTGAGTAAATGAACATCCGAGTCCAGGTATAGCCGGAGTCTTTAGGACTATATGTAATCGGCATGTCGTAAGTCGTGAAGGCTTTGATTGTCAGCGGGTATTTCACCGACGTAGAATAGAAAGGCATTCCACGGAATTCCACCGAGTCAATTGTAATATCAAAGTTCACTGCGTGAAAAGCCAGCATCGCAGAGCCGGGTTTGCCAGGGATGATTGTTCCGAACGACAAGTGAGAAGGATGCTCAAGGATTGCGCGCTTTTGGTCATGAACGCTGTAATCAAATGTAAGCCAGCGATTAGCTGTTGGAATACCGAGCATAACGTTGTGACGTGCCGATGCGATATCAGAGGTCGTCCATTCTACATTCAGACACTGTGCACCACTGATGATACCTCCAACTGTTGCGGCTGCATCACGAACTTCCATTGAATCCGTAAGGTTTGAAAAGCAGTGTCCGCCGGTGCTCTCAGTCAAGGCCACTAATTGCGTCGACGCGAAACTTCCAACGCACAAGGCGAAGACTGTACAATTGTGAGAGCGTGCCATTGAGCTTGCTCGTTCTACGTCGAGGCTATCACTTCCATCGCAGATCAAGACTACGACGTTGTGACTGCTGTTCTCCGGAAACATTTGAAATGCACCGGTTTTCTCTTGCATCAGAGCGCGAGTGTAACTCGTCGCGCGACCAACAAATGCTTTTGACAATGAAGAAAGAACTCGAGTTGCAGGAGATTGAAAATCGCTGGCGATGTGCGCATTGTTGTCAAAGAAACCCAAGCCAACCTCGATACCCCCGCTGGTTATAGACTGTGCAAGTGTTTGCACAGCGAGGTGACTCAAAGCTCGAATGGAAGCAGACTCTTCAGAGCTCTGCGAGATATCCATTGTTACGTAGACATTGCGAGCACGTTCTCCATCTGAGTAGGGTGTTGGACTCTGTTTTGAAGCACACTGAATCCCATTGTCGCGCAACTCCACTTGGAGAATTGGTAGTTCGCGTGCGCCCTCATTATCAGCGAGTAGATAAATCTTAGCTCGCATTTGCGGGAAGTGTGTTGAATCAACCTCAAGTAATGTGAGGTGCTGGGCTTGCATCGTGATTGCAAGGAAGAACAGCACAACTGCGCAAGCGCTAATTCGTAACATGTATTGTGTTCTCAACGGCATTGGTGAATCCTACTAAAATAACCATTCATAGCCCTTCGGCGCCCGAACTCGAGTGACTGTGTTGTAGATTGCAGTTCAGCAGCATTACGATATTTCACACCGTTGTTCATGGTTCGGCATCGCCTTGTTTTATGTTTAGCGTTAATTCTCAGCGTATGGGCTGGCTGTGCCAGCTTGGATCCGGTAGCCGCCTCACGACTACGCATTTTGGAGTCGGCTCTGCACGGTGTTGACCAGCGATTCCGTTCCGCGGCGATTCGTCTCGTCGACAAGGGCGCTGATTCTGCCTTTATTTGTCAAATACTGCACTATCCAAGCACAACCTTTCTTGAGAAGATGCTCAAGATCAACGTCAGTGGTTTTCTGAAACCCGCCGACTATTCTCACAATTTCAATGCTGCCTCTGTTAAAGCGGCACGTGAATTTGTGCAACAGAACCTCCAGAGTTTGCAGCGAACCCAAGACTCAACCGGTGTTAGCAAAGAAGCAATTGCGTCGATTCTGTGGGTTGAAACCAAGTACGGTAAGATTACCGGCGACTACAACGTTATCAGTGTTTACGCTTCGCTAGCGGCTGCCGACGAAGTCACAAACATCGAAGAGAATCAACAGAGTTATCGACCAAGAGTACAGGATCGTGATTCCTTACGTCTCTTGGATTCAATGGTGGAAGCTCGGGCGCGACGTAAGGCTCAGTGGGCAGTGGATCAACTCATGGCTCTGCGAGAAATGCGCGACAGACTCGGAAAACCCATCAACGAGCTGCGTGGGTCGTGGGCCGGTGCTTTTGGTTGGTCTCAGTTTATTCCCTCGTCGTATGTGTCCTGGGCAGTTGACGGTGATGGCGACGGAAAGATTGACCTCTACAACAAAGAAGACGCGATTGCTAGCGTGGGGAATTATCTGAAAGTCAACGGTTGGGGACCAAATCGATCACAACAGGAAGCGGCAGTGTTTCACTACAACAATAGTCGAGACTACGTCAATTGCGTTTTGACTCTTGCTCAGAAAATCGCCGACACCACCCCATAAAAAACTCCCTCGTCACGTGATTCGGAGCTGACCAAAGGTCGAGCTCGTAGCTCAAGCAACGAGGGATCGACAAACACACTAAGTTCTAATTGACTACAAAAACTCGTCTCACTCTTAATGATTGGAGTGAAGTGCGATTGAGTTGCCTTCGGAGTCAATGAAAAATCCCATGTAACCGATTTCAGGACTGATTTGCGTTTTAGGCATGGTTACTGAACCTCCTGCTGCAGGCACTCTATCGAGTACATCTTGAAGATTCGGGTTGCCATTCAAATACACTTTAACTCCATCCATACTCGGTTTGTGCCACTCACTTTGTGCCAAACCTCCGGATACTTTACCGTCACTTCCATCCCCAAAGAAAGCCATGCGCGTGGGACCCATATCCATGATCTGCAAGTCGATCTCAAAGATCGCTTTGTAAAACTTTACTGCACGTTCGATATCCGTCACGGGGATTTCAAACCAATTCAAGGCATTAGTGCCTGGTTTCATACTGAGACTCCTGTAATGATGTTGTAAAAAAGTGTGGAGCTTTTTTGCTAGTCGTTTGAGAAGTACTGACTCTCGACTGAGGGTTCAAAATAGGAAGAGATTTTTTACACGAATGCTAACGAGAGAAGAACAATTCGTCAAACAAAAACTGAGACGCAATGAGCTTTAGAAGCTGTTTGAAGGGATGATTACTGCGTGACAATAAAGAAAGCTAAACCAAGTAAGGTCGATACAAATGCCACGAGGCTAACCTTCTTGAGATACCAACTAAAGCTAATTTTCTCCATGCCCATGACCGCTACACCGGCTGCAGATCCAATGATGAGCATGCTTCCACCTGTTCCGGTGGTCAATGCCAGCGCATGCCAGAAGGGATGATCGCAAGCATAGATCGTGGTGTCCATCATGGCTTGGCTAGCGGCTACAAGCGGAATGTTGTCGACCACGGCTGAAAGCAGTCCAAGTATACCCGCAACAGCAAAGTGCATTGGTATCGCGGCTAGCAATGTGGAAGAGAACGACTGCAGTACACCAAAACTCTCAAGTGCCGCAACAGCTAAGAGTATTCCAAGAAAGAAGAGGATACTTGGTGAATCGATTTTCTGCAAAGCTCCGGCCACAGAGTAGCGTTGTTTCTCAGCGAGTTGTTCTGAGCGGTGCATGACAGTCGTTAGCAGCCACATCAGACCTAGTGCAAAAAGCATTGCAGCAAAAGGAGGAATTCCGCTGATGCTGTGAAGGATGGGAACGAAGGCAAAACAGGACATCCCAACTCCGAGCATGATTTTGCTTTCGGTGCGAATGATTGTCGCTACACGACTTGTCATCGCACGTCCCTTCAATTTCCTCGAGAACCACCAGGTCGGCACTGCAGCGCATATCACAGCCGGTAGGAACAAGTTCTTCATAATGCTCAAAGCGCTGATGTTGGAGGAGATCCAGAGCATTGAGGTGGTAACATCGCCAATTGGCGACCAAGCGCCGCCGGCATTGGCTGCGAGGATGATAACTGCACAAAACCAGCGTCGATCTTCTGCTGAATCGAAGAGCTTTCGCACGAGTGTGCACATCACGATGGCCGTTGTGAGATTGTCAATGATAGCTGAGAGGAAGAAGCTCATAACGCCAATAACTATCAGCACCGTAGACATCTTCTTGGCGCTTATAACTGCACTCAGCACATCAAAACCATCGTGCACATCAATTAATTCTACGATGGTCATGGCGGCAAGCAGGAAGAAAAGCAAGGACGCAATGCTTCCAACGTGCTGCATGAGCTCGTTTGTCAAGAAAGAGTTGTCGCTAAAGCTCGCGAAACGAAGTATCCAACACAAAACACCGCAGATCAATGCTGTTGCCGCTTTGTCAATGGCAATACGATCCTCCATGGCGATTAACAAATAGCCTAGGATGAAAACAACAAGAGCGGCAATTGCCATAAGTGTTAGGCCACAGCGGTGCGGCGCGCTGCGAGTTTTTTGGTTTTGATTTTACGCAAGTGACGCTTAGCGCTGTCGTTTGCTTTAAGAACCACGTCGTGGGCTTCATCTGAACTGCGGTTGACGACTACGTCGTTACCGGGAATATTCAGCGTGAGGTTGCAATGAAAGGTAGAAACACCACCGGATTTTTCAACGCCCAAGGTGTATTCCATACGAGTAATGTGAGCATCCAGCTTCAGAATAGATTGCGCCTTCTCTTCGATGAAAGTGTTGAGCGCTTTACTGGGCTTGAAGTTTGTGCATTCAATGATGATATTCATAGTGGTGTTTTGATGGTGAAACATATGTTCAAGACGCATCAAATCGTCGCGACAAAAATAATCAGTATTCGAATGTCGAGCGAAGCAAGAACGCTAGGCTTTCATGGACATTTTGGTCGCATTCGATTCAAGACGATCTACCAAGTGTATCGTCAGCTTGTTGGATTTGTTCAACATATTCCTCTTTTGACGACGCTAAACAAAGAATCCTCGTGTATGAGTGAAGGAAGTCCGTCTTGGAGCCATGAGATTAACACTTTCTTTACGAATTTGCACGTAACACTGGTTCTAACCTGCCGTAGTGATATACTCATCGTCTTCTCTTGCTCCCTAGATCGACTTAGTGTCGCAAGGGAATGTAGTTCTGCCGTTAAGAGAGAAGTCGGTCACGAGGGGATGGTACTGCCTAGTCACGAATAATGTCAATTCAATCAGCAACAACAATCATAGGGATAGCAATGAAGTATGTAATGTCCGCAATTGTCCTGTTTGTCTGCGCTGTAGCTCTTCATGCTCAGACGCCGTCTTTGGACGATGTATTATCCAAGCACTACAACGCCATTGGCGGGGTGGAGAAGTTTCGAGCTGTGCAGTCTTGCCTAATGCGCGGACTCACCGTCAGCTCCGATGGTTCGTGGAAGAAGAAGTACACTCTGAACATGAAGCAGAATCGCGTCAAGGTTGAAATGGATATTCAGCCGGGAATGAAAATGGTCCAAGCCTACGACGGAACGAGCGGTTGGTCCATCATGCCGTGGAGCGGTTCTCTCGACCCACAGCCCATGAACGCTTCGAATTCAAAATCCATGAGCGTGCGTACGGATTTCTTCCGCAACGATCTCGTCATGTATAAAGTCAACGACGTAAAGCTCGAGCTCGTAGGCAGCGAGGAGTTGGATGGATCGGATTGCTACAAAATCATTGCTCATCGTAGCGATGGAGTAACTCGTGAATATTACTTGGATGTGGATTCTTATCTCATCGTGAAGCAAGTCACGAAGTATCGTATCAACGACGAAGACGAAGAAAGTGAAAGCTATTACAGTAATTATCGTCAGCAAGACGGCATGATGTTGCCACACGCAGTGGAGGGCAAAGGCGGCGGCGGTTTCTACATCGACAATTACTCGATTAACGCCTCAATCGACGACTCGATTTTTGTTATGCCTAAAAAGGGTTAATCATGATACCAAAGCCTACAAGCGATGAGCACTCTGATTATTTCAGTCGTTACGTCGGATTAGTTCCCGGCGACGATGCCTTAATCGTCCTCGAAACACAACGTCATGCACTTCGTGAACTCTTTGCTTCACTAAGCGATGAGCAGCAAAAGTTTCGTTACGCTCCAAACAAGTGGACACCGAAAGATATTTTGTTGCATATCATCGACACAGAGCGAGGCATGAGCTACCGAGCGATGTGTGTTGCACGCGGCGACAACAATGATCTTCCGTCAATGGACGAAGATGTGTTTGCCGATGCAGGCGCTGCTAACAAGCGCACAATGGACTCTTTGCTCGAAGAATACTCGCACCAGAGAATCGCAACCTGCGACTTGTTCCGCACATCGATTCCACCGGAGCATTTATCTCGTATTGGTCGTGTAAATCATCATCCGGCTTCTGCTCGAGCCTTGGCTTGGATCATTGCAGGACACGATATACATCACTGTGCAATACTTCGGTCATTGTATTTAAACGCGCAGTAGCGCTCGACTCAATTAATACATCAAGAATTTGAAAATTTATCTTCTCCTCATATGAAGCATAGAATAGTAGTGGTTATGGCAGTGTGTAGCATTTGCCTTTCCTTCATGACAACGACGCAAGTCGTGGCCCAGACACCTGTGCGCTCCGGACTCTTCGGAGGAATGGAAGCGCGTTCATTGGGTCCGGCGCCGCCTTCTGGTCGCGTCACGGCTATCGAAGCCTGTTACACTCACACAGAAAGCGCTAACACAAGTGAAAAGCGACTCTGTATCTACGTGGGATCCGCAGCCGGCGGCATTTTTAAATCGATGAACAACGGCATGACCTTCAAGCCGGTCTTCGATAAGGAAAATGAACTGTCGATCGGTGCCATGGCTCTTGATCCGCTGCACCACGATTCAGTACTGTGGGTTGGTACCGGCGAGAGTAATTGTCGTAATAGTGTGAGTATAGGCGGTGGACTATACAAGACCGTCGACGGCGGCGAAAAATGGAAGAAACTAGGCTTCGAAAAAGTCGAGCGTATCGCCAAGATCGCTATCAATCACAAGAATACCGATGTTGTGTTCGTTGCTGCACTGGGTGCGTTGTGGAGCGATTCACCGGAACGCGGACTGTATCGCACAACAGATGGCGGAAAAAGTTTTGAGCGAGTGTTGTATGTAGACGAAAAGACGGGTTGCTCTGACGTCGCGATCGATCCGGAGAATCCGCAGATCATGTATGCTTCGATGTGGCAGTTCAGACGAACGGCTTATAGTTTCAACTCCGGTGGACCGGGTTCTGGCTTGTATAAATCCATCGATGGTGGAAAGACCTGGACTAAACTATCAAAGGATATTCCTAGTGGAGACTTAGGACGTGTCATCGTAAGCATCGCCCCTAGCAAACCTAATGTTGTTTACGCGATGTTTGAAAGCAAAGAGTCAGGATTGTATCGCAGTACTGACCGCGGTGAGAGCTGGACAAAAACATCGAATGCGCAGAGTGTAACAGCACGTCCGTTCTACTTCTCATGTCTCAACATCGATCCCTTCGATGAGAATCGCGTCTATCGTCCTTCATTCCAACTCGGTATGAGCGAAGACGGTGGCAAGACTTTCAACGGTTTTGCATATGGCGGTGGATTTCATCCGGACTTGCACGCACTGTGGATCGATCCAACCAATCCTCAACACTTGATTCTTGGCACCGACGGTGGTGTGTTTAGAAGTTATGATCGTGGTGGATCATGGACGAAGTTTCGCAATCTGTCGTTGTCGCAGTTCTATCATGTGTCTTATGATTTTGAAGAGCCATACAACGTCTTTGGCGGACTTCAAGACAACGGTTCTTGGAAAGCTCCTCACCGTATTCAAGGTGGCGGAATTCAGAATCGTGACTGGGAACCAACCGGATGGGGTGATGGTTTCTGGGTCATCCGCGATCGTTCAAATCCCGACATCATCTACTTTGAATCACAAGGTGGAAACGCAGTTCGCCGTCATATATCAACCAATGAATCAAAACCTATCAAGCCATATGAAGAAGCAGGCGAGAAGAAACTGCGCTTCAATTGGTCTACGCCTCTGACACAGAGTCCGACAAATCCGAAGACTATCTACATGGCTTCGCAGTACCTACATCGTTCACGCAATCATGGTGATACATGGGAGAGAATTTCACCGGACTTGACAACTAACGACACAACCAAAGTTCACCAGGAAGGTGGCGGAGGAGTGACAGCTGACAACACAAGTGCTGAAAATCACTGTACCATTATCACTGTTGCTGAATCGCCTCTCGACGAGAACATCATTTGGGTCGGTACCGATGACGGTAACCTTCAGTTTACAAGCAATGGTGGTAAGTCATGGACGAATTGTGCGTCAAAGATTGGTCCGGGACTTCCTGCAGGAACATGGGTGAGTACAGTTGAACCGGGTCACTTTGAAAAAGGCACTTGCTACGTCAGCTTCGACAATCACACACGTGGCGACATGGCGCCATATCTCTATCGTACGAATGACTTCGGCAAAACCTGGACAAAGCTCAACGTTGATTCTGTTCGTGGTTTCGCACACGTGATTCGCGAAGACTTAGTGAACAAGCAGTTGCTGTTCGCGGGCACAGAGCATGGTCTCTTTGTTAGCTTCGATGCCGGACAAAGCTGGGCACAATTCAAAGCTGAATTGCCTTCAACTCCGGTTCGTGATTTGCAGATCCATCCGCGCAGCAGTGATTTGATCGTTGCAACGCACGGTCGCGGTATCTTCATCATTGACGATATCACACCTCTACGTTCGCTCAACAAAGAAACACTTGAGAACGAGTTGACATTCTTGCCAACGCGCCCGTCTGTCATCCGCAATGAGAGCGGATTCCAAGAGTTCGATGGCGCTGATGAATACTATGCGCGCAATCCTCCGGGAGACGCTCAGATTACCTATTACCTCAAGGCACGTCACTTGGTTGGTGACATGAAGATTGAAATCCTCAATGCTAAGAACGAAGTCATAACAACCCTTCCGCCATCGAAGCGTAAAGGTATCAACCGTATTGGTTGGGGAATGTCAATGAAGCCGCCGAAAGTTGCTACTTCACAAAACACCGGTGGCGGTGATTTCGGTCCGACGGTTCTCGCCGGTGAATACACGGTCCGCATCACGAAAAACGGCAAAGTCTATACCGGCAAGGTCAACACCATGTACGATCCACGATCGATTTATAATGCAGACGCTCGCAAGCAGAACTTTGAATGCATGATGAAGCTGTACAATCTGATTGAGCGGGTTGCGTATGATGCTGAGCAAATCACTAGCGTGCGTGATAGCTTGAAGAAACGTATTGGCAGTCTCACAAGCGGTGAATCAAAGACTACATTACGCGAGTTTAGTTTGGTGCTGGATTCGTTGCACAAAACGGTTGTAGCAAAGAAGAGCACACTCTTCGCAGACACCGAGCCGCAACTCAGAGAAAAGCTTGCTGAAATCTATGGCGACGTTGCTCAGTCTGCCGGTAAACCAAGTGATGAACAGCTCAAACGCGTGAGCTCGGTTGAAGCAATGATTACAAATCTTGAAAAGAAACTTGGTGAGTTGATCTCAACAGAATTGCCAAGAGTCAACGGTGTTCTTTCAAGCGCAAATCTTGCTCCGGTTGCTCCGGTTTCGAAGGAAGAGTATATGAAGCGTGATGAATAAGCTCGCTGGCAACTAACACGTTGTTTCTATTCAGTTAAACAAGAATGGCGCGATACACATCGCGCCATTCTTGTTTTTGAGTAGTTCGTAGCGAGCTCGAAGAGATTTATCCGCACAATTTCTGAGCAGAATAGTCTCACACTTTTTTGGTTAGCACAGCAACATTCTCAACGTGATAAGTATGCGGGAACATATCTATCGCCTGCATCGAGCGCACATCGTAGAGTTCAGAAAGAATAGCGCAGTCGCGAGCCTGAGTTGCCGGATTACATGAGACGTAGACGATACGATCAACGGCAATGTCAAGAAGGTGTCGCAAGAGAACCTCGTGCACACCGGCTCGCGGCGGATCAATGATTACGCAATCCGGTTTCTCAAGTCCACGCAGAAAGTCGATGGTCGAGGTCTTGTGTAAATCCGCTGCATAAAAACTGACATTTTGAAGCTCATTGAATTCGGCGTTATGGCGAGCGTCCAAGATTGACTGTTCATACAGTTCAATACCAATAACTGAATGTACACGTCGAGCTGCAGGCAGAGTGATAGAGCCCGTTCCACAATACAAATCCCAGAGCTTCATATCAGCGTGTGTTCCGGCTGCGCTGAAGACGGTCTCGAGAAAGTTTTCGAGCTGATAGGAGTTTGTTTGAAAGAACGAAAAGGGCGAAATGCGAAAATCAATGCCGCATGCGTGCTCGGTCAATGTTCCGCTACCGCTCAGAATTCGAGCTTCGCCTTGTGCAACCGGGGAAAGTGTGTCTTTGATGGCGTGAACGACCGTTGCACGCTCAGCAAGTCTTGAGGCAAAGTCTTTCTCGAGCCACTCGACAAAAGCAATCTCTGCATCGCTCTGCGGTGTGCAGCTGATGAGGATAATCATTGTGGTGGAAGTGGAGCGACTGCGACGCAACACTAGATGTCGTAGAAATCCTGACTGTGATTTATCATTCCAACAGCTCAACGAGCGACGAAGTGCTTCGTCGCGGATCTCATTGAGAATTTCATTGCACTCATCGTGCTGCAAATAGCAATGCTTGACGTCGATGATGGCATCATAGCGTCCGGGTACGTGGAGTCCGAGCGCAAATCCTCGCTGTTGTGCTTCATCTCCGCTTGCAATCTCTTCTGTCGATAACCAACGACGCGAGCTGAAAGAGAATTCCATTTTGTTCCGATAATGGAAAATCTCAGGAGACGGGATAATGGGTCGTAATTCTCCGAATGGGATTTTGCCCAAGCGCTCAAAGCAATCAACTGTGTGTTGTTGCTTCCAACGAATTTGTTCGCTGTAATCGCAGTGTTGCCATCGGCATCCACCGCAGTCGGTCACGTGCTTGCATGGTGGAATGATGCGAGCAGGAGAGGGCTCAATGATTTCTTCAACCGAAGCAATGAAGAACTTCTTTTGTTTCTTGCGAAGGCGTACGCGTACAAGGTCACCTGCGAGGGCTTGCTCTACAAAAATGACGACGCCATCGATGCGGGCTATGCTTCGTCCTTCAAATCCCAACGCATCAACACGAACTACGTGTTCATCACCGACTCTCATCCATTCCTCCTTCGTTCTGGCCATACTGCAGTGTGTAGAGTCGGTAATACACGCCTTTACGAGCCAGTAGCTCAGTGTGCGTGCCTTGCTCAATGATCTGACCTTTATCAAAGACGATGATTGTGTCGCAGTGAATAATCGTCGACAAGCGGTGCGCAATAATGACGGCAGTGCGATCACGAAGCAATTCGTTCATCGTGTCTTGTACGATCTTTTCAGATTCAGAATCGAGGGCAGAGGTTGCTTCGTCAAAAATCAGAATGTCAGGATTCAGCGCAACAGCACGAGCGATGGCGATGCGTTGTTTTTGTCCGCCCGAGAGTAAAACTCCTCGATCACCCGTCAGTGTCTCATATCCTTGTGGAAGTGCACGAATGAACTCATCTGCATGAGCGATTGACGCAGCTCGAACGACATCGTCTTTCGAAATATTCGGTAGACCAAAACCTATGTTGTTGGCGATTGTGTCGTTGAAGAGTACTGCTTCTTGCGATACAACACCAAAGCGACGACGATAGCTACCGGTTTTGAAGCGACGAATATCTTCACCATCCATAAGCACGCTACCTTGCTGCGGATCATAAAAGCGGACGAGTAGATCGATGAGTGTTGATTTACCGCTTCCACTAGCTCCAACAAGAGCGACCTTTTTGCCAAAGGGTACGCGAAGTGAAACCTTGTCGAGTACGACGCGATGCTCGTTGTAAGAAAAGCGAACATTCTCGACGACGAGCTCTTTTCTGAAGGGGGGAGCGTCAATGGATCCTTCTTCGAGTTCAGCCTTTCTGTCCATGAGGGCGAAGACACGGTCGGCGGCAACTAGTCCGCGCTGAATTTGACCCGGAACAGAAACCAGAGATATCACCGGAGACATGATTGCAAACAAGCCGAAGAGAAAGGTCATGAGATCGGAGCCGCGCATTTCGCCGGAGAAAACCTCGTGACCACCAACCAACAGCACGACCGACAATGCACCAATAGCCAATATCTCATTGATGGTCGGAATCGACTCATTCACTCGAGAGAGTTTGACAGCAGAACGCACGTATTCGTCCGTGTGCTGCGCGAAACGATTCAAGACTTTTGTCTCAGCACTGAATGCCTTTACAACACGAATTGACGATAGACTTTCCTGTAGTGTACCAATGAAGCCGGCTGTGCTATCAGCCATTCGACCCGCATAGCGTCGCAGAAAGGTCCGTGCTATGCGCACCAAGAACATCGTCACAAGTGTCGTGCTCATTGCAATGAGCGTCAGCTTCACTGATAACGAGAGTAGCAAGAGCAGCAACAGAATTACTTCAACCGGGTGACGAAGCATTTGCATGAAGAAGGGAACGATCGTGGCATGCATTGCGCCGATTTCGTTTGTCGTTAGCGAGAGTAGTTCTCCGACCTTACTGGCGTTGAAGAAGGAGAGAGGTTGATCAAGCAATCGACGAAAAACTTCCAATCTCATATCGCGCACGACTGTCTCACTCAGCTTGATATAGCGAATACCTGAAACGTACTTCAAGATGTTCTTGACGACGAAGATGCTGACGATGAAGAGACTAAGATTCAAAAGGGTTTGGGAAGGCTGGGGAGACACTATCAACGAGTCGATAGTGGAGAAGAGACTGTCCTTTACTCCATGTAATCCCGAAACATCCGGTAAGATATCGTGGCGATTAGCTCCTTCTTCAAAAAGCACACCCATTACCGGTTTGATAACCGCCATGGTAAGTGCTCCGATAGCTCCGAGAACGATGTTGGAGAGAACCAGGAACAGTAACTGCAGACTGTATGGTCGCACGAAGCGAAAAATTCGCAGAAATGTTCTCAAAGCAGGATCGGTAGATGTGACAAGCAACGAAAATACGTTGAAGACGGCAGACAGGAGTTGCCGTCGGGGGTAGAATTGAGGACCCTACTGAGGGCGTCGCTGAGCTTCAAGCATTGCCGGTTGAAGTCCGATTTCCGGAACGCTATAACGGAATCGTTTGACGCGTTCCAACATACCCGGTACGAGGCGCAGGGGTTCTTCGTCGCGCTCGTTCAAGTGGTAGTGCACAATCACATTGCGAACACGCAGGATGTTGAGTCCGCATGCAGCACGCAAACTTTGCGCATTCGCTGTCGCTTCACTATCCAAGAAATTCAAGAGTTGCACTGCACTACTGCGATGCATACTAAAGTTCGAGCCGTACACATCTGATGCGTTGCGACGCGATAGCTTCTGCCAGAAGTTGAGCTCGCAGTGAATTGCTCGTAACGTGTACGTGGATTGTCCAAAGATTCCATCGACTACTATGCTGAGTACAGAGTTCTCGATCCATCCGTCGCGAATAAGATCATTCGATAGTTCGCCCGACATCGAAGGAGAAAGTTCGACTCGGCGAGAGCTAAGAATTGTCGAGGCCGTGCAGTAACGTACATGTTCCTCGACAAATCGTTCGTGGAACAGCTCAGAGCTTTCGCAAAAAACAAAGAAGTCCGCATCTGATGAACGCAATGCGGTGGCAATGAGTTGTTGTGCGCGAGAAGGAGAAAGCTGAGTGTCTTGCGACCAAACCATGCGAGCCGGAAGCTGCAGCAGGGGAAGGCGAGTTTGCAGCGTTCTGATGAGATCCGACGAGGCCCCGTCTGCCACTATGAGCAGCTCGAAACTCCTGTAGGTCTGACGTTCGAGACTCGTAAGACAGAGTTCAGCGAAGGACAGATTGTTTTGCAGGTTTAGAACAAGCGAAACGCGACTCATAAGGGCAATCTGAAGTGACGTTAGGTTGACGATGAGCTGCATCGATTCGTGTGGACGAAAATAACAACTTGCCGCAATGGAGGATGCTCACGTATTTTTGGTTCGATTCAGTTCGCCACGTACTCTCGCCGATTTCTAACTCATTTTTAGGGGCTTACACTATGAAATTCTGTCGATTCCTTGTACTGTGTGCCGTTGCGGCGATAGCCTTGCAGCAATTGCACGCTCAGGAAGAGGATGTACTTCGTCCGCACGGCAAGCCGCTCAGCGCCGAAGAACGGTCTAAATTCTCTTGGGCAAATCATCCGGAAAAGGTGCCATTTATGGTTGGTATCGAGGCCGGAATGAATTATAATATGTTTAGTCAGGACCTTAGCCGTACCCTCGAGATCACGGATTCTCCGAACAACGTCCTGAAAAGTGGTTCCGGAATCTCGCCTTTCTTTGGTCTTCTCATCGAAGAAGCACTAAGCGCGAATCTGGCGATTCAGCTCAAATTCATGTATGACACGAAGCATTACTCTAATAAAATAGCTGCAGTTATTGACGCGGTGGACTCAACTAATACGATAGTTCAAGATCTGCCTTTGCAGGCAGAATATGTTGCTGATGTAAACTATGTGTCCATCGCTCCTACCTTGAGATACAACCTTTCAAATGATTTCTTCGTGACACTTGGCGTGAATTATCAATTCATGTCAGGTGAATTGGTTCGCAATGACAAACTCACAAAAACGGATCCGGAGAACGCAAACACCTCATTGAGTTTTGATTATGCTCTGCAGCCTGGGAGTTATTCGATGATTTCGCGCTCGATTAGCAAGGCAACTGACTTCCTGCCTCCATTTGATCAAGGGTCAGGCTTTTTCTCAAGTCCTATGATCGACTATAGCTCTTCTCGCACATGCCTAGAAGTTGGTGCAGGATACTTAGTTGACTTAACTCGAACAGCTGCATTGGCTCTGCAGGCTAGATATCAGTTTGCTTTCTCAGTATTGAACCCGAGTTTTACTGTTACCGACATGAGTCGCGCACCAAGCAATCGCAGCTCAGATGTTACTTATGAAAACGCCATGCTACACAGTCTTCAGCTGTCGCTTGGATTGTGGTTTAAGATTATGTAAGGAATGACTATGAAAACCCTAAAATCTCTAAGCCTACTACTCTGCGCTTTTGCTGTCTTTGCTTTTGTTCAGCGCGCAGTGGCACAAGGACAAACCACGCGGGCAGATATTGTAATCACGCCGTTTCAACACAATTCTTCGGGGGATGATTTCGCTCCCTGTGTTGCTCAACACGGACGTATAATGATTTTCACCCAAGAATCGGGAAAATCCCAACGACTCATGATAACCGAGCGATCGGGTGACGGTTGGTCTTCACCTTCAGACATGGGAAGTGAAGTTAATTCAGGTATGCAAGTTGGTTCCGGTTCTATGACTTCCGACGGACAGTTCATCATCTTCGCTGGATATCGTCATGATTTGCCCGGATTTGGTCGTACCGACCTCTATTCTGCTCGAAAAGTCAAAGGCAAATGGACCGATATTCAGAATCTTGGCTCGCAAGTCAATTCCGAAGCATGGGATTCTCAGCCTTCAATTTCTCCCGACGGTTCCACCGTGTATTTCGTGAGCGATCGCGATGGTGGCAAGGGTGGAAGCGATATCTACGTTACACGCCGCAAAGGCAATCAGTGGACTCGCGCGGAACTTGTTCAAGGAATCAATACGTCGTCGGATGAAATGTGTCCGTGCATAGCAGCTGACAACAGCACCATGTATTTCTCAAGTAATCGCAGCGGAGGAACCGGTGGGTTTGACATCTATACAACACGTATGAAGGGTGCTGCATTTAGCGCGCCTCAGAATATCGGGTCACCGATCAATAGCGGTTGGGACGAGTATTATTACACGGCCATTACAAACACCAACACAGCCTACTTCGCAAGCGATCGTCCAGGTGGAAGTGGTGGACTTGACATTTACAAAGCTGAGCCAAACCCTGAACTACCGGATGCAGTTCTGACCCTTCATGGTAAGGTAACAGACGCTGTTAGCAACAAGCCACTCGGCGCTGATTTGGTCATCACAGACCTCAAAACCCGCCAGAAAGTTGCTGTTTTACGCAGTGACGACCAGACAGGCGAATATTACGCGACCTTAAATGCTGGTCGCAGTTATTCAATCACAGCAACACGACCGGACTACGTGTTCTATTCTGAGCGTGTAGATGTTCCTGCAACCGAAAAGGGACACACGGTTGAGAAGGACATAAAGCTCAACCCGCTTGCCAACGATGCGGATACCCGACTATTGGTCTTTTTTGACACTGACAAATCGGATCTCAAAGACGAGTCTTTGCCTGAGTTAGATCGCGTATCTGAGTTTCTTGCTTCAAACAAAGACATTCGTGTTCGCATTGAAGGACACACGGATGACGTAGGCGAAGACAATTACAACATGCAGCTTTCGCAAAAGCGAGCGGATGCAGTACGCAGTTATCTGGTGACGCAAGGAGTTGAAGCCAAGAGAATTCTTACTGCAGGATATGGCAAAACACGTCCGAAAGTAAAGGGAACGAATGATGACGCACGCGCTCTCAACCGACGCGTTGAAATGAAGGTTATCAAGTAATACCATAGTATGAATTAGATATTAGAAGCCCGGCTGGATGTCTTGAAGTTGGTTCACCATAAAGCAAGGCATCCAGCGGTGCGTAATTCTCACCAAGTCGAATAATCCTCGTATGACAATCAAGAATGCACGCATCCTCGTACTCGGAGGATGGGGTCTTGTCGGTTCTGCAATCATCCACAAGCTTCTCAAGCACGAACCACGATCAATCATTATAACTTCCCTACGCCAAGAAGAAGCAGAGTCTGCGGTTAACGCTTTCCGACGCGAGTATTCTCATCTGCCGGCAGACACCTTTGAAGCATGGTGGGGCAACATCTTTACTCGCAGCGAGTGGAAGGATAGTAACAGAGAATCTATTCTTAGTGAAGATGCTTCAAGACTAGAATTCATCCGAGACATTGTCGACGATTTGAGTGATGACGTGCTGCATCGTCAAGCGCTCTATCAATTGATTCACACCACACGTCCGGATGCTGTGATCGATTGTATCAATACAGCTACAGCTATCGCATATCAGGACATTTACTCGACTTCGCGTTCCTTATTGGCGGACTGTGAGAATTCAACCTTGAAAGAAGAGAGCGTAGAGCGACTGCTGGCAAGCCTCTACATACCTCAATTGGTTCGTCACATTCAAATCGTTCAGAAGAGTCTCAGCGATGCCGGCACGAGCATTTATCTCAAAGTTGGAACGAGCGGTACGGGTGGCATGGGTTTGAACATTCCCTACACTCACTCCGAAGAGAAACCTTCGAGAGTGTTGCTTTCAAAGACAGCAATAGCCGGTGCACAATCGATGCTTCTTTTTCTCATGGCGCGTACGCCGGGAGGGCCAATTATCAAGGAAGTGAAACCGAGTGCTGCAATTGCGTGGAAGGCGATTGCTTATGGTGACATTAAGCGCAAGGGTCAGCCGCTGATGCGATATGATATGCAGCCGGGTCAAGCCAAGAGTGTTCAAGGCACCTTTCGTTTTGATGATGCTGAGAATATTGAATCAGTGAACGAGTGCTTGAAGTCTGTGTATATCGACACTGGCGAGAACGGAATTTTTTCGCGGGCGGAATTTGAAACCGTTTCATCTATTGGGCAGATGGAGCTCGTGACGCCCGAGGAGATAGCGCATGTAGTTGTGGCCGAATTATCGGGTGGAAACACCGGTCGAGATATTGTGCAAGGACTTGACGCAACCGTTATGGGACCGACCTATCGAGGTGGGGCTCTTCGCGAGAGGGCATTGGATGCGCTACGTCGACTTGAGCGCGAAAACAACGTTGCGAGTATTGGATTCGAGATGTTGGGTCCGCCGCGACTCACCAAACTCCTTTTCGAAGCCCACATTTTAGGCTTAGTCGCGTCGAATCCAAATACACTTTTGTCAATGACGGCGGAGCAACTGTCAATGAAGGCAGAAGAAATTGTTTCCTCGCAAGAAGATCCACGTCAGACCATCCTCAGCGTAGGACTCCCAATTCTCATGCGAAACGGTCAGAATTACCTTCGAGGCCGTTCAATTCTGATCCCGCTTCAGCGAGCCGGAGTCAAGGAACTGGAGATTAATCCTGCGAATCTTGAAAAATGGTGTCATGACGGCTGGATCGATCTTCGTGAAGCCAACATGAAGGTCTGGTTGGATCGTTTGGAGCGAATTCGCGGCATGATCGAGGCAATTGATGCAAACGAGACAAGTTCTCGTTACGAATTTGACATCCGCTATTGGGATGGATTCCAGAGCATCGACGAGGGCAAGCTAGCCGCCTTCATCTTGCACCATGAAGAGCGTGGAGGTCGCATCAAACGTTGAGTTCTCAGACTCTCATGCGAGTTGCGATTTTTGCGTCGGGCGCAGGCTCCAATGCCGAGCGATTGATTGAACATGCTAAGCACGAGAATGCATTGTACACAGTTGTGCTAGTACTTAGCAACAAAGCGGAGGCAGGGGTAGCTGATGTGGCTCGAAAACACCAGGTCGAGTTTGTCAGTATCGTCCATGACACCAACGAAGCCGAAGTCGAAAAACGCATGCTGCAATACCTCGATGAACACCAAGTAGAACTCATCTGTTTAGCGGGGTATTTACGCAAGATTCCGGATGCTGTTATTGCCCGCTATCCCGCGCGAATACTCAACATTCATCCTAGTTTACTGCCAAAATTCGGAGGCAAGGGAATGTATGGCAAGAGAGTGTTTGAGGCGGTTTTGAACGTGGCTGAAAAGGAGACGGGAGTGACTGTTCATTTGGTCGACTCAGTCTACGATAGTGGCGCAATTCTCAAGCAGGAACGTATACCTATAGAAGTCGGGGAGAGTATACAGAGTTTGGAGCAAAAGACCCACAAAATTGAGCATAAAATGTACCCAGAAGTGGTCGATTTTTGGATTGATGAACTCCAAAGCGGGGCTCCAAATCCAAAAAGATGTTCCTGAAAAGAAATTCTTTGATTATTTCATGGGAATTTCTCAACTTTACATTTGGGCGCAAATCAACCTTAGTGGTCGGTGAGTGTCGATCGTCAGACCGTCCGGGGGAGCTTGTGTGTTAACCATAACACAAAGCTGGACGCGCTGCGATAGCCAGCGTTAACACACGCATCATAGTGTAGAGGGTGAAACAAGGGATGGTTTTGTCGTATTATTGACAATAGAGAAATCGATTCATACTATCAAGATTTTGTACCACTTTTAACCATTTGGGGGATCCCATGAGATTCAAACTGCTACTTCTTTCGTTGGCGCTCTGCGTCGCCGTTCAGGCGATCGCTGGTGGCAGCGGAAAGGGTAACGAGCCACTGCGGAAGAGTAACCTGTACAAGCAGGGTGCGCCAGGTTCATATCCGCGTCCTTTTACCGCTGAGCCGGGCAACCCGACCAAGACTACCTTGGATCCGGCTGTTTCTGCTGGTTATTACATCGTGGATAGCGATGATAACGCGGACACATTTTGGAAGCCCTACGGCTTTCTTTCTCCAAACAACGAAGTTGATGTAAACTATCAACCGGAAACTTGGAGAAAAGTTGTTTCTGGAGGTCATCAGTTCGACCCGAGTTATTGGAACAATAACCCAGAAGGTCAACCCTTCTTCAGAAACCCAGCAACCTACACCGCTCAGTACGCATTTGGTACTGACTCAGTAGACAATGCTTTTGCTGGCCCGATTCCTATCGGATTCCCGTTCTATTTCAACGGTGTTCGTTATGACTCTTTCTATGTATCGACCAATGGTTTGGTTGGTTTGAGCAATCGCCGTTATTTCTACGGTGATGACGGAAGTCGTGTACAACGCGAAGTTCAACCGGGTGTATTCTCATACTACGATCCGGAGTCAGAAGACACTCGTGCCCAAGCTGGTTCAAGTGGAGCATCAGATCCCACACCTGATGATTATGGTTATCGTTGCGTTGCTCTAGGTAAAGCAGCTAATACCAATACAATTACAGAAGGTACTGCTAATGCTTCTGATGGTATTCGTAACCCTGTCAATGCTCCAAGTGGTAACGGTGTCACCGGCGTTTCTAACTTTGTTAACGGTGCTCCGATGATTATGGCATTTTGGGGTAATACTCAAATGTCAGTTTATAACTCAGGTATCAATCTTACAGACGACTTTGCGTCAGTTCGTTACAAACGATCAGTTAGTGGCGACAAGCTCATCATTTGGTTCCAGCACATCACACCACGTGGAACATGGACAGCATATCGTAATGGTGGTACCTGGGGTACAGTTACATACAATCCGAACATTCGTCCAGGTTCAACAAACTATATCGAAGGTAGTATCGCTGTAATCCTCAACCGTTTGGATTCATCTGTGTGTATGTACTTCACAGACTTCCAAGGTGTGGCATTCATCAACAACTATCCTTTCACAGCATCGAACCTCTTCCGCATGAACACGACCAATGCTGTTCGCGGAACCGCTCGTCACTTTGCTTACAACTCGTTGACACAAACCGGTAACACAACTCCGACGCGCTATCAACAATACACCATTTATTACACACAAGCATCTGGTGCTAATCCTAAGGTTTATGCTTCAGGTACACAGCAACAAGATGATCAAACACCAAGTGTGAGTTTGGTTGTGTGCTACAAGCAATGGAAAAACACTGTGCGCGCTGTTGCGACAGAGTATCGTGTACGCCCACGTGACCCAAATGCAGCTCTTGATTACTCCGTTGTTGTTCCTTCTGCGAACGTAAACAACTTCGAGTTGCTTGCCGGTGATTCACGTCTCGGTGGTATCACACCTATCGCTATTTTCCAAAACTTGTCAAATGACATCCAAGGTCCTAACGGCGTAAACTATCAGCCACAGAACATCAAGTTCCGTACACGTTTCCGCATTATCAACCTTGCATCAAAGAAGACAGTGTACAACCGTTTGGTTCGCGTTAACTCATTCTTCAGTGACAACACGAACTACACAATCGGTGGTTATCGCCTTGGTACATTCAACACGGCGACACCTCCGGTATTTACACCTACTACTCCAGCGCCTTCAACCAATGGAGTTCCACCGTACAACTATGTACAGGTTCAATTCCCGCCGTTCGAGCCAAATGAATTTATCGATGATCAAATCGGTCGCTTCCGCGCAGTAATTATTGCTGAGCCAGTTGACTCTACTGATCAAGGATTCAAGGATGCATGGCCATTCGATGATACCACATCGGTAACATTGTTTGTAATGCGCCGCCTCACATCATTCAACGAAGACATTCGTGAGTACCACGTTATCGACGGTACACCAATGCCTTCCGTTCTCAAGTTTGTAAACATCGGTGGTGAAGTTTACCAGTTAATCGACGGTACACAAATGCCTTCCGTTCTCAAGTTTGTAAAAATCGGTGGTTAAGTAAACGACGGTGACAACTCAACGAATAACCCACCTCCTCCACGTGGTGAGTTTGCAGCTGCTAACAACCCGAACTTTAAGCTTCAAACACCGGTAGTACAGTTGAACCGTATTATCGACGGTGCTGAGCCTCCAACCTCACCAGGTGGTGACGAATTGCGCTCATTCCCAATCGACTTGCGTGGTCGCTTGAAAGCAGTTCTTTCTCTTGCATATCACAGAACAGAAAAGCAATCAGACTATCCACGTGGATGGTGTGATAACACAATGGTGGGTCCAGAGCCACGCGTTATTTATAACGGTAACTTGGCAACGGCTGCTCCAGGTACAAGTACCCAGACACCAGGTTTTGACCAACTCCTTGTAGAGTTCGCGAAGCCAAGTTTGGATCAAGTAAACAACATCGTTGTTAGCTCAGTACCAGGCGCAACCACATTTGCATGGAACTTCCACCCACGTTGCTGTAATCAAGCAGCTATCACTGATAACCCAGCATTCTCAATCTTTGGTGGTGGTGGTTATCGTCGTGGTTACGATGAAAACGTCAAGGATACAGCTCTTACCCAAGCACAAGGCTTGCGTGCAAATCCATATGACGATGGTAAGGACTTCGAATGGCAAAAGGCTTATTTGCCAATTCCTGACACATTCATCAACGCTCCAAACGACGGTGCACGTAACTTCCGTTTCCGTCTGCGTGTAGCAGCTTATCGTCAAGCTTGGACAAACAGCCCAAGTGATGACCAAGACAACTTCTTTGTGAAGAACATTCGTATTCTCTTCCCATCAGAAGTAACCGACATCGAAGCTTTGTCAGTAATCACGACATGGCCATATGTTGAAACACCTGCTTCACAAGCAACACAAATCCCGATTACTGTCCGTATTGCTAACAATACAGGTAAGGATGCTCAAGCGTTCAAGGTTAAGGTTACCGTTATCGGTGATGATGATACCTGGAAAGCCGGCGATCCTCAGTACATCAACGAAACATACGTGTACAAGCGTTATGTAACGATTCCGTTCATGATTGGTAACAAGGACATCCAAGTTCCGTTCCCAACCTGGAATGCACGTCGTTCACAACACACCGGTCAAAACACAGCTCAGTATTATGTAGCTGCTAAGATCGTATATCCAGGTGGTGACCTTGAGCCATTGAATGACTCAACGTTCTCTATCTCAACAATGAACTTCGCTCCTGCGTTCTCATACTATCCAACAACAGAGCAAAACCAAGTTCCGCAGTTCACACAACAGCTTCTTGGTCAAACACTCGTTGGTAAAGGTCTTGACCTCTTGGGTTATGTAAGCTCAGGTTGGAGTGCAACAACAGCATTCGGTGATCCAGGTGGATCGGGTTCAGGTCAATTTGCTGTTCGTTTCAACGTTACAACACAAGATACCCTGTTTGGATTCCAAGCATACTTCGCATCATTGAACGCCGATGAAAACAACATCCGCTTCAACTTGTACGATGACGCTTCACAAATCCCAGCAGCTCAACCACGCGCAGGTACAACATTGAAGAAGCTCCGTGGTTTGGATGAAGTTTCTTTGACAGACAAGTACGATACAATTTCAACCTACATGTACGAAACACCACTGGTTCTCCAACCAGGCGAATACTGGTGCTCAGTAGCTCAGCTCTCAACAGTAGGTATCGAACTTGGTGCAACAGGTGCTCGTTCAGGTTTCCAACTTGGTAACTTCAACGACTCTCCGATTGCAGGTCAATCGAACTACAACCTCTACCTCGACAAGCGCTTCCGTAAGTACACACGTAACGGTACATTGTTGAACGACAACCGCTTCTGCTTTGAAAACTCATATCGTAGCGGTCAATGGCAACAATTCGCTTCTACACTCGGTAACGTAGGTTATAATCACCTCGACTTCCGCGGAACAGTTGGTTCAGGTTACACATATACACGCGGTACATGGATTCCAATGTTGCGTCCATATATGGGTTACCGTGCATTCGGTGAGCGTGAGTACGTTGAAGGCGGCGAAGTTCCAGTTGAACTCACCATTTTCGACGGTATGAAGCGCAGTAATGCAATCGACCTTAACTGGGAAACCGTTTCTGAAAAGAACAACAGTGGTTTCTATGTAGAACGTCGCGCTAACGAAGATCAAAAGTGGTCTGACCTTGGTTTTGTCAGCACACAAGCAGACGCTAACGGAACATCAACATCAACCTTGAAGTACTACTTCACAGATAAGAATGTTGTTGCCGGCTCAACATATGAGTATCGCCTCCGTCAAGTAGATATCGATGGTTCAGCATCATACTCACGCACACTCCAATTCGCATTCGATGGTGCTAATGGTGCTACACTTTCACAAAACGCTCCGAATCCATTTGATGGTTCGACAGCAACAACAAGCATCAGCTACACAGTTGCAAATGCGTCACACGTTACAATCGACGTTGTTGACATCATGGGCAACACTGTTAAGACACTTGTTGATGCAGAATCAGCAGCTGGTAAGTTCAGCGTTGAGTGGGATGGTACGGATTCAAATGGCAAGCAAGTAGCAAACGGTACATATATCTACCGTCTTGCAGCTGGCGACAGCCCAATCGAATCAAAGAAACTCTCGATCATTCGCTAAGAATAGTCGTTAGGATATTCAACAAGCTCTCCACCCGAAAGGATGGAGAGCTTGTTTATTTTTGTACAGAAGTGAATTGTCTGCCGGACCAACCAATTAACATTTGAATCCATGGCTGAATCCATTTTTACGAAGATTATTCGCAGAGAAATCCCCGCAGATATTGTCTATGAAGATGATCTGGTGATTGCCTTTCGTGATATCTCGCCAAAAGCGCCGGTGCATTGCCTTATTGTGCCAAAGAAGGAGATAGCGACCATTAACGATATGCAGCCTGAGGATGAGGCTCTTGTTGGACATGTTGTTATATGTGCTGCAAGAATTGCCAAAGAACTAGGCGTAGATCAAAGCGGCTATAGACTGATTCTTAATTGCAACGCAGATGCCGGTCAAACAGTGTTTCATCTCCACTGTCACTTGCTCGGCGGACGTGAATTACAATGGCCTCCAGGCTAATTCTCATGAATGACAACAATTTCAATGCGAGTTCCAACGAAGAGCTTCTTCAAGAAGCGAAGCGTGTTCTCATAGCTGAATCTCAAGCACTCACAAGATCCGCCGGTCTTCTCGATGACGGTGTGCTAAGAGCTATGCATCTAATGCATAACGCATCTCGAGTCTTTTGCTGCGGCGTAGGAAAATCAGGCTTGATCGCTCAAAAGATTGCCGCTACCCTTGCCAGTATTGGCGTCGCTGCGCAGTTCCTGCATCCGGCAGATGCTATGCACGGAGACTTAGGCGCAGTAGGAAAGGGAAGTGCGGTATTGCTATTGTCTAAGTCCGGATCGAGTTCTGAAATCATTGCGCTGCTTCCTTTTCTGCGTCAACGAGAAGCTGTTCTTGTTGGTTTGATTGGTAACCGCGACTCCTATTTAGCGCAACACGTCGACGTGTTCATCGATGCCTCCGTAGAGTCAGAAGCCTGCTTCCTTAATACAGTGCCGACATCCAGCACGACAGTCGCCTTGGCTCTTGGAGACGCTCTCAGCATCGGCCTCATGCGCTTGCGCAACTACAAGCACCAGGATTTTGCGCACCATCATCCGCATGGTCAGCTTGGAAGGAATCTACACCTTCGCGTCGGCGACGTGATGCATGCGAATTCTCATATCCCTATAATCGATGCTGATGCAAGCTTTCGCTCAGCTCTCATTGTCGCTTCCGAGTATGGCTTGGGTTGCGTGTGTGTATGCGATGCAGAGAAGAAGTTGATTGGAATAGTAACTGATGGTGATGTTCGACGCATCCTTCAAAATCACGAGGACATCCGAGAAATACACGTTGGTGAAGTCATGACCCGGAGTCCGCTCAGTATTCGTCCCTCTGCTCTACTTGCAGAAGCTCTAAGCATGATGGAAGAGCGAGAGCGACAAATCAGCGTTCTGCCGGTAGTTGACGAATCTCATCACTGCGTCGGCGTTATTCGCGTTCACGACATCCTGCGCACAACTGCGTTATAAGTCCGATCTCATTGCGACACGATGCTGCGATTCGTGAATACGCGAATTGACGGCCCTGTCTAAGTAAGTGCTTTGGAACCTATGGTTTAATCTGAACGGGTGTTAAGTCCGGTCGTCGAGACTCTCGACGAATACGCTCCAGTCTCTTCTTTCGAGCAAGTATCTCATCTAGCTGCGCCTTTGCCTTCAAGGCGGCCTTTTTATCAACGACAGAAGTTGGCGCCTTTGCCTTCGCAGCATTGCTGATGCTAGGAGCTGTTTTTTGAACTAATGGACTCGTCGGCGGCACTCGGGAGCCTTGCTGTTGAGTCGGTGATTTCATCTGAGGCTGCTGCTTTGCATCAACAATCCTGTTATTGCTAGCTCCTATAGGCGCTTTGCTTTGAGCCTGCGGCTGCTTTGATTGTTGAGGTGTTTGCTTCGTCTGTGGAGTTGTTTGCTTCGCAGGGGGTGGTACCGGAGCTACAACGGGTTTTGCTTTCACTGTGTCCTTTTGTGAGCGCCATGGAGAGGCACTGGTTACAAACTCGGACTTCGTAATACGGATCGATCGTACGGTTTCACCAAGACGACCCAATTGGGGCAGTTGAACGCCGTTACGTTTAAGCACGACGCCACCCGCGTTACCGAGACTGAGAATAAACTTCTCGGCTGCCATCCACTTCTTGGTTTGATGTGGTTGCATTGTGATTTGCTCGGTAGTCTTGCCGTCTACTGTAATGTTGATCCACACTGTATCAGTCGTTTGCGCTTCCAAGCTGACTGAGTCAATGCCCATTCCAAAGTAATTCATCAAGGCGCCGCCGGAAGCTGGGACGTTTGAAGCGGAATCTTTGTCACTTACGACGACCGGAGGAGTAGTCGAAGCACTCGGGACTGTATTGACTTTGCGTGGCGTGTACATGTAATACAAACCGGCTAAGATCAGAATACCCAACATGAGATAACCGGTCGTAAGCCATCGACGTTTCTGCGGCGACGAGCCGACAGGAATTGCAGTGTTGTTTCGGGATTTGGTTGAGCCGGATTGACTCGGACGCTGAGCTGAGCTTTGTTGTACAACTTCGACTGCAAGGAAGTTATCCATGAGCTCTTCGATTTCGGCAGCGGGAATACCTACAGCTAGAGCATAGCGCTTGATAAACGAACGCATATACACTCTGGGCAACTCCTCGATTCTGCCTTCATCGAGAGCCTGAATGATGTGAATGCGAATATTCGTGATTTTGCTTAGCTCAGCGATCGTCAGATGACGGGCTTCGCGTGCGTGCTTAAGTCGTGAGCTGATGGGGTGTTCCGATTCCATGAATCTCTAGTTGCTGCACTATCTTGCGAAGTTCCTTGGGAAATTATTACAATTTTGCAGAGTACCAAAGACAAATCACCGAAACGCACATGATTACTACTCAAGAGTTCTACTTTCATGCTGCCTATGTGACATTTGTCTACGCATGTATTGGTATTGGAGCTTTGGTATATCGCACCATCAGCGACAACTTGAACGTTAAAGATGTGCGACTAGGTGAAGAGCTCTATCTACTTTATGATCCGAGAGCTTTTATCGGTATCGGATGCCTGGCTTTCTTTTTCTGTATTTTTGTCTTCATTCTTCAGCTCAAGACTGACCTCATGCACGAAGAGGTCGATCGAACAGCACCTGGGTTGATTTTCGCCGTCATTCCAATGGTTCTCGTTGTGAATATGGCTCAGGTGTTTTTCAGAGCGAAGTGGCAGCGACTGTCGGTTCGCACCGGCGGCATACTCATTCGTCGCATGCTCAGCGAACGCTTCTTTGTGATTCCGTTCGATGAGCACTTGACTCTTGTTCAAGTTCAGCGTGAATCTTTGTGGTTCAAGCTGGTCTTTTTCAGCGACGAAGGCGAGCATGTCGGAAGCTGTCATCTGAGCGCTAAATCTATGCTTCGTCTAACCTCTAGTATCCAACGAGCATGTGATTGCATCATTGAAGCGGGCGATATTCCGCTGGCTTCGCAGGATTAAACGTACAAGCAAGACTTTGTCACTATTTCACACACACACCAGACCATGAAAGAACGAATTCGCATTGCTTCCGGACAAGGATTTTGGGGAGACTTATTGAGTGCACCCTATGCGCAAGTGACCAAAGGTCCGATTGACTATATCATGCTCGATTACCTCGCAGAAGTCACGATGTCGATCGTTCAAAAACAAAAACTCAAGAACCCTCAACTTGGTTATGCTCGCGATCTCATCAGCACGGTCGAAGAAATTCTACCAACACTGAAAGAACGCGGTATCAAAATGATTAGCAATGGTGGTGGTGTGAATCCTGAAGCAGCTCGTGATGCTGTATTTGCTGTGGCAAAGAAGTTGGGAATCACGGGATTGAAGGTTGGTATCGTAACCGGTGACAATATCCTTCCTCGTCTAGATAGCTTGATCGCTGATGGACACGAGATGAAGAATATGGAAGACGGAATGCCAATCGCTAGCGTGAAAGACAAGCTGCTTAGCGCAAATGTCTATCTCGGAGCAGCTCCCGTAGTTGAAGCGCTTCGTCAAGGTGCAGACATTGTTATCACCGGACGCGTCACCGATACCGGACTCACTCTCGCGCCAATGATCCACGAGTTCGGCTGGTCAATGGAAGACTGGGATAAAATTGCCGCCGGAACAGTTGCCGGTCATATCAACGAGTGTGGTGCACAGGCAAGTGGCGGAAACTTCCTCGGTCGCTGGCAGGACTTGCCCGATATGGCTAACGTCGGCTTCCCAATAATCGAAGCATATCCAGACGGAACATTCATCGTGACCAAACACGAGAACACCGGCGGTGCAGTGACGCGTGAAACCGTGAGCGAGCAATTGCTCTATGAAATCGGGGATCCAACAGAGTACATCACACCGGATTGCGTTGCAGATTTCAGCTCAATACAACTTCGCGACGAAGGAAATAACCGCGTTCGTGTCTATGGAATCAAGGGCAAACCAGCCACTCCGTTTTATAAAGTCAGTGCCAGTTATGATGATGGCTACGTAGCATTTGGATCATTGACCTATTCCGCTCCCGGAGCACTCGAAAGAGCGCAAGCCGGCGATAAAATTCTTCGTCAACGTCTGCAGAATCTCGGATTGGAGTTTGACGAGATTAGAACTGAGTTCATTGGCATGAATGCATGCCACGGACCTTTGGCAGCTGCTATCGAACCTAACGAAGTCATGATGCGCATAGGAGTTCGATCACAGAATTACAAGCACGTTGAACGATTTGGAAAAGAATTGGCACCGCTGATCCTAACCGGACCTCCAGGTGTTACTGGATTTGCCGGCGGTCGTCCGAAACCGAGCGACGTCGTGGCCTACTTCCCAGCACTAATCTCAAAGTCCGTGGTCGATTATAAGGTCTTCGTTGATGAGGTTGCATGAGTTTGAGAACTGATGGTTTTCGGCTCATCGTTCGCCTCTGCATTTGTTGCGTGCTCGTAGCGGGTACTGCTACTTCTGTGAAAGCAGATGACGATCTGCGGCAGTCACAAGAGCATCACTTCTCGTTGCTATTCGTTCCGACGTCAGCACTCGTGTCAATTGCACACGAGTCATCTACGCAAGTGCCTTCGTATTTCTCTGTACGTGACCTTGAGCACTCAATCATTGTCGCAGGAAGCGTCACAGCGACTGATGCTCCGACAACACTTTATCCTGAAGCTCAGTTGCTTGCTCGAGTGGACTCGTTGACGGAGAGTGATACTCTGTTGCCATCCGAGTTTAGCTATGCCGGACACCTTCGTTACACTATCGACGGCGCCGCTCCTCTTCGCAATTCAAAGCTCAACGGCTTATCACTTGGTATCACCAGTGCCGCATATGTGGGTTTGATGGTTGGACTGCACTTCTATCAAATGAATACCTTCTGGGCTGATCGCAGCTCGGTATTTACGGTGCGAGAAGATGGCAACTATGCCAAAGACGTCGATAAATTTGGTCACTTTTACGGTGCCACCATGGTCTCCTACTTCTCGACTGAAGTCCTTCAAGGATCAGGCGTGAGCGTAGAGTCAGCTCGCATTTGGGGAACGCTCATGGGACTTCTGTACCAGACCTATGTTGAAGTTGAAGATGGTTATGGTAAGAACTGGGGATTTAGTCCAACCGACATGTATGGTAACGTTTGTGGTGCTAGTTGGTATTTGCTTCAGTTTTACGTGCCTGTTCTCCAGAACATTACTGAGAAGTGGATGTACACACCTCCGAATTGGATTCAGGAGTCGGGTCGTAAAGAAGGACAAACATTCATCGACGATTACTCATCGAACACCTTCTACTTCTCGTTCAAAATGCACAACCTTCTTCCGCAGTCATGGCGTTCGTCATGGCCGAAGTGGCTGTGTTTAGCAGGTGGTTATGCTGCACGAGGCTTGGATCAACCTGATGAAGATCGAAAGCTCATCATAGCATTGGATTATGATTTGCCCGAGCTGCTGCCGGATTTCAGTCAGACTGTTGGCGGCACTTTTGGTGCAGTATTGAATTGGTTCAAACAGTCTTTCAATTATTTCAAACTTCCTTCTCCTGCAATTGAAATTGGTGAGCACGGTATGACGAGATTCAATCTCCTTTATCCCTTCAAGCTCAAAATTGGATCTCTTCGATTTTAATCCTTCAAGAAACGAACTGCCCGTGTGAAAGACACAGAAGCGCACAGATTGGCTGGCTTGGAATCCGAGAATTCGGATGTCGAGGTGTGGCGTAAGACCTCGAGTCAGCGTCCTGACTCTGATGTGCTTATCAGTTTGGTAGTTCCTGTGCTCTGCGAAGAAAAAATACTCCGTCGCAGTCTTGCAATCCTCGATCCCGCACTTCGCGAACAGTATCACATGGAACTCATAGTGAGCGATGGTGGCAGCAGTGATGCGAGTATCGCAATCGCTCAGGAGTATGCAGATGCAGTAGTGCAGTTTAAAGCTGCACGACGTCAGACAATTGCCGAAGGACGTAATTGCGGCGCATCAGCCGCTCGCGGTCAAGTACTCGTGTTTATCAACGCGGATACATTTCCAGCCGAACCTACGGTCTTCTTTGAACACATTCATCAGTGGACACTGGGCAAAGGAAAGTACTTACGCAACGTTGCGCTGGCGTGCCCGGTTGAAGTCAATCCATCAGAACGTAAATGGAGCGACGTCCTTTTTCACACCTTCTTCAACAACTATCTCAAAGTGCTGAGTATGCTGAACATCGGCGTTGGAAGAGGGGAATGTCAGATCGTCAAGAAAGAGACTTTCTTTGCTTGCGGAGGATACAATTCGAGCTTAGCTGCCGGTGAGGATTTTGATTTCTTCTCGAGAATTTCTCGTCGTCATTCGATTGCAATTGCCAACGAGCTACTTGTTTATGAATCGCCACGACGCTATCGACGCTACGGCTATATGCGCATACTCTGGAGTTGGCTACTGAATTGGATTGGCGCTACGTTCTTTTCAAAAAGCGTTTCAAAAGAATGGGAAGTGGTGCGATAGGTCGTCGTCAACCACTTAGCCATCGTATCGACTCACCGTCTTGACTCCACGAATTTTCTTGAGTCGCTCAAGAATAGCATTGAGGTGATTGATGTTGCGCACATACAGCGTCACAATCCCTTCAAACTCAGCCCCAAATGCATCAATATTAACGCTTCGGATATTGGTGTTTTCGTAGTGCACGATGGCATTGGTGATGTCGTTCAGCATGCCTGCACGATCGTCACCCGTGATACGCGCAGCGACGATGAAGTTACCGTCTTGCATTGACGACCAACTCATCTCCACAAAACGAGATCCCATCTTCGACTCGAGGTCTTGAACGTTACGACAGTTACGGCGGTGGACTTTGATACCGGTACCGACTGTTACTAGACCAACGATCTCATCACCCGGAATTGGATTACAGCAACGCGCATAGTGGTATAGGATGTTGCGTGAATCGTTCCCGTCAGCAAGACTCACACCTTGAACATTTTCACGAGCTACAGTAACGAAGTCTTTTTCATTGACGACAGGCGGCAGATCGATACTCGGCGCCGTTGCGGGATTCATGCGACGCTGAATCTCCGGAATAATGTCATCCGCATTGACCGTTCCTAATCCAAGTTGATAGAAGAGCTCCTGCACGTTGTCGAATTTTAATCCGTGCAGCACTCGATCAAGTGTGTCATTATTGATGTGAAGATTGTTCTTCTTTGCCTTTCGTTCCCAAATATCTCGTCCTTCACGCTGCTTCTGTCGCTTCTCCTCGTTGAGGTACTTGCGAATGTGCGACTTTGCCTTGTGAGTTACGCAAAGGCGCTCCCAATCAAGTGTTGGACGTTGATTTTTCGACGTGAGAATTTCGACTTGTTCACCGGTTTTGAGAACATAATCGAGGGGAACGATTTTGCCATTGACCTTGGCGCCAATACAGTGATTGCCCACAGCCGAGTGGATATCAAAGGCAAAGTCAATCGGCGTTGCTCCCTTAGGCAGAATACGCAGATCGTTCTTTGGTGTGTAGAGATAGATCTCGTCTTGATACAGATTTAGCTTAAATGACTCAAGCAACTGCTCAGGCGCTTCATCACCGGCGCTTTCAAATATGTCACGAACCCATTGTGCCCAATCTTCGAGCTCCTTGTCGCTCCACCACGATGCCACACGACCGTTGCCTTGATTCTCCTTGTACTGAAAGTGCGCAGCAATACCTTTCTCTGCGATTTCGTGCATTTCGCGGGTGCGGATTTGGACCTCAACGCGACGTCCTTCGGGTCCAATTACTGTCGTATGCAGCGAACGATACGAGTTCTTCTTTGGACGAGAGATAAAGTTCTTGAAGCGCTCAGGAATTGGTTCGTAGATGTCTGCGACGATACCATAGGTCGTAAAGCAATCCTTATTCTCATTCGACTCGATAATAATGCGCACCGCAAGCAAGTCGTAGAGCTGGTCTATTGACTTGCCCTGACGGATCATCTTGTTGTAGATCGAGTAGATGTGTTTTGGACGGCCGCTGATTTCGTATTTGAAATTCTCGGACTCCAAACGCTTTCGAATGGGATCAATGAATTTGGTGATGTAATCCTCGCGGTCACCTCGCATGAGACTTACAGCCTGACGGATCTTCTCATAATCTTCAGGATGCAAGGCGCGAAAAGCCAAGTCCTCCAATTCCCATTTGATATTCGCCATACCAAATCGATGGGCAAAGGGAGCATAGATCTCGATGGTTTCCGTTGCCATACGACGTCGCCGATCCTCAGACAGGAAGTCGACTGTACGCATGTTGTGCAGTCGATCGGCGAACTTGATCAAAATGACGCGCACATCCTTGACCAGGGAGAGAAGGAGCTTGCGATAATTTTCAGCCTGCTTTATCTCAGCGCTCTTGAAGATGCCGCTGATTTTTGTGACGCCATCGACGATCTCTGCGACGCTGCTGCCGAATTCGGCTCGAATGTCCTCGAGACTATAGGTCGTGTCTTCAACAACATCATGGAGCAGAGCAGCGGCTACGCTGATATCATCCAAGGGAATTTCTTTAATAACGATGCGAGCTACTTCGAGTGGATGGGTGTAATAGGGTTCACCGGAGGCACGTACGTCGTTCTTGTGCGCATCAAAGCACAAACGAAATGCTTTTGCGATCATGTTTTCGTCGCATTTCGTAAGGTTCTGACGGCACTCGCGCAGGAGTAACTGCAGGTCGCTGTCGGGATTCTTCCCGGTCAGCACCTGTTCGTCACCATTCTTTTTGCTACTAAAGAGTTCTCGAAGTTTCACATGTAGAGGGATCTGGTCCCATCGGGGTTTTTGGACTGATCAAAGCCATCTCACTGACTGCTTTGGCGCAAAATCACAAAAAGAAGGCGCAAAATCAAGTACCATTTCAACACTGCCGATAATAGTGACAGAATTCATTTAGTCATAAAGGAATCCATGCCGGCAAAAGGCAAGGGACAGACCATAGAACTCAGCGATCGAGGACTTCGTTCGTCGGATCGTTTGCCGCTCAGTTACTTCGAGGAATTAGCTCAAATGGGCTCATTACACGAGTTTCTGACCAACTTCATGGCTGATGAATTCCAAGCAAACATTGAGTTTAGGAAGAATATGCTCTATCTAATGCTCGACAATGCCGAAGGCTGCGAGTCAGAGATTGAGTACGAACTTCTTAGCGACCTTCACAATGCGCTCCAACGATTTCTGGAGAAAATGCACCAATGCAATCACATCCTACACTAAGTCGCGAACTCGTCGAACTCTTCGACAACGTCAGCAAACAGGCCGATGAGTACATCGACATGTTCAATCTGCTACGTCGCAAAGCACGTGAGTTAGACGGAACTCGCACCGAAATGCAGCAGTATCTGCATTCGTTTAGGGCTGAATGCACCGATGAGTTGGCTGCTCATCGTCAGAACATGGAGCAAGTGCTACAAGAGCTGAGCGATCGCATCGATTTCGTTCAGTCGGTCTATGAAGAGATGGATGGCATCCATCAATTGAAGGAAGCACTGCAGGAATTGCGCTCATCCTATCACAACCGAACGGTTGAACTTGATACGGTGATTCACTCTATTCGTACTTACTTACGAAAAGAAACCGAAACTGAGTTTCTGGCTCAGGAGAAAAAGCTTGCGTTGAAGATCCAGAACATGGAATCGCAACTGACGTCCTTTGACACGCGACTCTATAACACTCAAGACTTGCATCGTCGTGAGTTCATGTCAATTAGTGAAGAAGTCAATCGCTTCAAGAACAAAATAACTGAGACGAAGTTCATCGTGGATGAGGCAACCAAAATCGTCAATGAGACGGTTGAGCTTGCTGATAAAAACATGAATGAAAAGATCCGCAAGTACTCAGTTGATATTGAAGCGAAGATGAAAACAGCGCTGGACGCAATGTCTGCAGAGAGTACGCTGAAGAATAAAGTCGACAAGCTGCGCGTCGATGTCAACAACATCGAGAAGAAAGTCGGTGGTTCAGATCAAAGCATCAATATTCGCTCTGCCCTCTGTCTTGGTATGAGCGCCGTCGCACTCTTGATCTCCATCATCATGATGCTGAATAAGTAAGCCTCGCCTACGGTCCCATCTTTGCCTTATCAAACCATACATACACGTATGGTCTCTTGTCCATTGCGTTGTTGCGATATCCGCACACATAAGGCTGTATCAATCGATAGTCTTCGTCGTAAAACGTGAGCATCATCGGTGACTCGTTCATGGCGATTTGCTCTGCCTGACGATAGAGTTCATTCCGCTCAGCACGATTGGAAGTAGCTCGAGCCTTTTCAAATATTCTATCGAATTTCTCAGATCGAAGTCGCGTGCTATTCTGTGGTGATGCTTCATCCAGTTTATCAGGTACGAGCTTTCCATAAAACAAGCTGAGGAAACTCTCGGCATCAGGATAATCGGCGACCCATCCGAGTCGAAAGAACTCCGTCTTGCCGTGGTCTATTGCATCCAAGTGCTGTGCAAACTCAACCATCTTCAGTTGCACTCGAATCCCAAGATTTTCGCTGAGCATTGTCTGAACCGCTTCAGCCACAATGGTGTTTCGCCCACCACCGGAATTGAGTTGCAGCGTCACATCCGGAAAACCCTTGCCGCCAGGATATCCGGCTTCACTCAGAAGCTGCCGTGCAAGCGGTAGGTTATAATCATATCCTACGATGCTATCACTTGCATATCCAGGCATCGTCGGAGGAACCAAGCCATGTATTGCAGGAGCTCCGGCTTGACCTTGTAAGACATACTCGATGATACGACGTCGATCAATAGCGTAGTTGAATGCCTTGCGAATTCTGACATCCTTGAACACGGATTCTTGAGTCAGCATGCCATAATACTGTGAAGCAAGCGCCATCTTCCGAAGCAACACGAATTGCTGGAATGCGGGACGAAGATTCTTGTGCTCATCGACCATAGTCGTGAAGAACTCCGTCGGTATGCGATAGGATTCTTCAAGATTACCTTCGCGAAATTCTAAGAGTTGAATCTTATCGTCCTTGACGAACAAAGTCCGGATCGAATCAAGATAGGGGAGCTGGTTGCCGAACTCGTCATGCTTCCAGTAGTGAGGATTGCGAATCAAGAGACAGTCTACATCCTGACTCCAATGGTGGAAGCAGAAGGGGCCACTTCCAACCGGATGCCTAAAGAAATCAGCGCCATACTTCTCAACAGCTTCGTGAGGCACAATTCCCGTTGAGTTCAAAGCAACCATGTTTTCAAATGGACCAAATGGTTGCAAGAGTCGTATGCAAAAGGTGGAGTCGTTCGGAGCCCAGTATCCGCTGATGTGATTGGGACTAATGCTGCCATCTGCCTGTGGATGCTGAGTTGCAGCGTAATATTCTTCTGCACCTTCGACTTTGCCTCGAAAGAACTCAGAACTCAGAGTGCGAATTCTGGCGTCGCAAATGCGAGTGAAAGAATAGACAACATCAGTAGCTGTTAGAAGACGTCCTTTGCCTCCTTCGAAGCAGGGATCATCTTGAAAGTACACGCCTTTGCGCAGATGGTAGGTGTAGGTTTTTCCATCATCCGAAATCTCCCATCGCTCAGCCAGTTCGTTTGTCAGATTTAGGTTCTCATCGAAGTACAAGAGCTGATCGTATATCTGCTCGCTTAAGTGAGAGGATGTAACATCGTTTACTCCGACAGGATCGAGTGATCGCAACTCACCGTTCTCGTTGACGCGGAAAGTGCCGCCGTAATATCGTCCTCCTTGCGCCGTGCGAAGCGTGCGTGGATCCGGATGCGTCTGACGCTTGCATGAGAGTTGCGAGGAGACAATAACACCAAACAGCGCCACGACAAGCAAGCCGGTGACTCTGTGTTGAGTGAGATCTAACAAATGACGAAATCGATGTGCAGGCATAAGGATCTTCAACGGTTTCGGTGATATAGCACAAACATAGCTGAAGAATACTCCGGATGGAAGTTCCGTTCAAACTCTGACCACAATTCTGTCTTCGCCTTAGTGGCTTCAAATGAACTGAGCTGATGTCCAAACAAGGTGGGATAGACGTCAGTCGTCTCGAAGACTACCCACGATGCACTCATCAGCTCAGACCCAAATTGGTCGCTCCAGGCATGAGGCGCTTGTCTGTATAAGGCAAACACCGACTGACTAAAGTGCGACCAAACGGGCTCCTTCAATTCGTCATAAATGTTTGTTGAACCGGTCGCAACAACCAGCACTCGTTCGCCTTCAGTCTTGTGTTGTGAGATATACGTGGCGGCATGATGCATCGATAGCCGAGAACGCGATGCAACGCTTCTCCCAGGTTGTTCGGCAGCTCTTAGGACGTCTGAAACTGCATTCTCAGTCCGGTATTCACCAATGGAGTAACACGTCTTTAGGTAAAGTGGAAGCGGAGAGCTGAGAATGACAAAGGAGCTAATACCTGAGAGGAGGATGCCATTTCGCAAGGCTGATTTGCGATCATCTAATTTCAAAATTTGGCGTACGAACTGTCTAGATTCAGTCAATCCCACCGCCGCACTCAAGCACACAAAAGGAATCAATCGCTGAAAGTGATGAGCAATAAGCTTGCGTTCGATGAGTATGCTAAAGAGGAGGATGATGATGAGCCAACTGAGATTCTTAAGACTAGTTGCACCGACGTTATTGGCAGTAGTGTTTGATTTGTTGCGAAATGATGTCACAAGTACCCCAAAACACGAGATGCATACCAGTAATGAAAATCCTCGTGTTGCAATTCCCCAGCTATTCTCTGAGATTGTCGTTAGGAGTGTTGAAATCGAGTTGTCAGTGGCGTTGTAGAAGCGCATGTAGTCTGTGACTAAAATGAAAGCAGACCTCGTTTCAGCATCCACTAAGGCATGATGCGAAAGTGCTAAGGTTAGAAAAGCTACGAGCACGATGACAAGGTTCTGTCCGGTGCTTCTGCGATTTTTCTCTAAGGGTTTCACCAGCCAAGGAAGCGCTAAGCTCACGATCACCGAGTATTTCAATGACATAACTAGACCAAGGCAAACACCTATTACAATCAACCGCGAGCTGCTGCTACTGGATTGCATCAATTCGAATGCAATGCACAAAGGCAGAAGCATGAGTACTTCCGGATAACAAACGCCGCGGATCATAGCAACGGAGCAGAGGATTGTCAGGCTGAGCCAGGTCCAGAAGACTGACGCAGAAAATCGGCGGATGATGCGAGTGGCGAGCAGAGTCGTGACAGCGACGAGGATGCAATAGAGGATAACGAGAGACAACTGTGAATGACTTCCGCAGATTGCGCTGATGCCTGCAAAGACATCGAAGAACATTGGAGTCTTTATATCAATGTAGTCCGCGTAGAGCTTCTTGCCTTCAAGCAGAGCTTGTCCGCCGCGGACGAAGATGATTTGATCGGAGCTCAGGGCTTGAAAGCAGAGCGGCAGCAATCCAAGTGTGCATACAAGGATTGCAATCCAGAGATGTGAGGTCGTTAGGCGATTGTGTGAGCTAAGCGAGCGCACCGTGGTGTTTAGTTCGTCGATTGACGAACGGCATCCAAGACGATCTCGCCAATGTCGCGAATGGCTACGCTGTCGATCTTGTCAGCTGCTTTTACGCCATCGGTGATCATCGTTGTACAGAAAGGACAATTCACAGCGATGGTCGAAGCACCGGTTGCCATGAGTTCGTTGCTACGGTTAATGTTCACGCGTTCGCCAACGACTTCTTCCATGAACATGCGGGCTCCGCCTGCACCACAGCACATGCCACGGTCGCCATGACGTGGCGCTTCAATGATGTTCAATCCAGGGACGGAATCCAGTACGGCGCGAGGTGCTTCGAATTCTTGATTGTAACGTCCGAGATAGCAGGAGTCGTGATAGGTGATTGTTTCTGCCGAGACAGCGTTCTTGTCAATCACAAGCTTTCCGTTTGCAATCAACTCTTGTATAAACTGTGAGTGGTGCTTGACTTCAAAATGACCGCCGAATTGTGGGTAGTCGTTTTTGAGTGTATTCAAGCAGTGCGGACAGGTTGTAACAATGTGATGCACGTGATAACTGTTGAGAGTCTCAACGTTCATCTTCGTCATTGCATCAGCCAAATACTCATTTCCTGCACGACGTGCCGGATCTCCGGTGCAACGTTCTTCGGTGCCAAGGATACGGAAGTCAACACCGGCGATATTCATGAGTTCAGCAAAGGCGCGTGTGATTTTCTTGGCGCGCTCATCGTAGCTACCGGCACATCCAACCCAGAACAACACGTCCATTGTTGGATCTTCTGCCAATGTCTTGATATTCATATCAGCAGCCCAAGCAGCGCGATCATCGGCTGCCATTCCACCCCAGGGCACAGCATTGTTTTCAATGTTTGAAAAGATGTCAGGCAGCAATGCGCTTTCTTCGTTGAAGCTTGATTCCATCATCACCATGCTGCGGCGCATACCGACGATAGCCGGGACGTGCTCGATATTCACTGGACATTCCTGCATGCACGCACCACAGGTGGTACAAGCCCAAAGAGCATCCGGTTGCACATAGTCGCCAATGAGTTTCTTGTTCCAGGTTTCGCGTTCTGACTCGCTCAAGGCAGATTCAAAAATTTCCTGCTCCAGTTGATCGAATTCTGCAACGTTTTTGCCGCGGAGGATGTTGGATGCAGCTGTTTGTCGGTCATGACGGCTGGTGTTGTCCACGATGTCTTTGATCTTCATGAGCAGCGGACCCTTATCCATCGTGCGATGATTGATCTGAATGATAATCTCGCGCGGATCCAAAATCTTACCTGTCAAGTTCGCCGGACACACGCTCGTGCAACGTCCGCAGTGCGTACAGGTATAACCGTCAAAAATGCTCTTCCACGACAAATCTTCGATATCACTAACGCCGAATCGCACGATATCTGATTCCAATTCGAAGTCGATTTTCTCGAGTGTGTTTGGATAGTCAAGTGGAGAAAAGAACACATTCGGTACAGATGTCAAAACGTGCAAGTGCTTTGAGTAGGGCAGATAATTGGTAAATGCCAGAATCAACAGGATGTGAATCCACCATGCGGTGTGATAGAGTACTTCGAGAGTTGAGTGAGCGAAGCCCGATAGAACATGCGATGCAACGAAGCTTGAAACCGGTCGCACAGCCCAACTCGCATCCGTACCGAGAGCAACTTTTGATGAGTTCTGAATAAGGAGCGCGGTGACGATGCCAAAGATGGTCAGCAAAATCATCGCAGCTTCGACGCGTTCTGATTCTACTTGAAGGCGCTTTACTTTGCTGACGTAGCGACGCCATAAAGAGAACACTACGCCAAGGATGATAAAGAGACAGAAGAAGTCAACGAGTATCGAAAAGGCGGAGTAAATCGGTCCGAGCCAATTCAGACCCAAGGCCGGATGAATACCTTCCAGCACGGCTTCTGCGGCTGCGCTGAGCAGAACAAGGAATCCCCAGAAGATCGCTGCGTGAATAGGACCTGCTTTGGGGTCGCGTAGAATCTTGGATTGGAAAATCGCGACCTTAATCGTGTGCGCAATTCTTGAAGGAATGCGATCCCAACGTTTATCCGGCTTCGCAAAGGCTAAGTAGTTGGTTAAACGCCAAACGGAACGAGCCATGAGACCAGCTGCCGCTAACAAAACGATCAAGAAAAGGTAGTTCGATGTTTCCATAACCAAAGAAGTGTATTCTTATGCTGCCACGAGATACAAACCTACGACGGGACGGGGCAATTGCCCATACTAAGGGAAGGGATTTGCAAAGGCCGGATTGTTGAGGAATTTCTCATCCGTCAGACTCCGTAGAAAAGCGACTAAGTCGCGACGCTCATTAGTGTCAAGATTGAGCGGTCTAATCAAACTCGTATCCTTCAGCGGAAAAGGCTGTCCGCCTCGATTGTAGTGGTCTACAACCTCCTCCAGCGTCTTGAATATCCCCTCATTCGTGTAGGGTCCTGTCACCGCAATATTCCGCAGAGTCGGGGTTCTAAACTTCCCAATATCAAGCTGATTGCGCGTTATCGAAAACAATCCTTTGTCCAAATAGTGCGTATGCAGAGCAATGCTGTGAAACTGTTCGTCGCTGAAATTGATTCCACTATGACAATTCGCGCAGCGCGTTCGATCACTATTAAACAATACCAGACCCCGCTGTTCTTGCGCGCTAAGTGCGTTTTTGTCGCCGAGAAGGAATTGATCAAAGCGCGAAGAAGCAGATACCAGACTACGACAAAAAGAAGCGATCGCATAAACTACTGACTTGGTTGTAATTGCACTGTCGTCGGAATAAGCACTGGCAAACATTCGACGGTAGTTCGCATTGGCTGCTATGCGCTGTATCATGCGTGTCGTATCCGCATTCATTTCAGCAGCACCGAGCAAGGCAGTTTGAACTTGAATTTCTAATCGGGGTGCACGACCATCCCAGAACCACATTTTGTTGTAGCCAACATTGACGATGGCTTGGGCATTGCGACTTCCATTCTCACCCGAGACGCCAAGACTGACCATGGCGGTATCCGCAAAACCGTGGGATTGTTGGTGGCAACTGGCGCAAGAGACCGTCTGGTCTTTGGAAAGACCTTTGTCGTAAAACAGAAATCGTCCGAGTTCTACCTGTGCTTTCGTTGGGATGTTGTCCGACGGCAAGTCCATATCCGGCAACAAGGCCGGTACATCAAAGGGAAGAATTTGTCGTTGCGGAATCAGCGTTTCGTTGCATGCCCAGAAGGCACAACCCAGCATGATCGTGAAGACCAAGGCTCGAAGAAGGTTGTTTTGCGTTTCGCTGAGCATGTGTTAGGGTTATGACAGCAATGACACGGAAGTGTTAATTACAATTCGCGACAAAATAGGTCATAGTGGCTCTGCGTCAAAGGCTCTTTCATGCGCTCTGCGTATTGTAGTTTTGTATCTCTGGTTTCACCACTTCCGACTACGATGACTGTTCCTTTGCTCGACCTCAAGCTCCAGTACAATCCACTCCGCCAAGAATTTGAAGAAGTATTCTCCCGCATTGCAGCCTCTCAAATGCTCATTTTGGGTAAAGAAACCACTGCTCTTGAGAGCAGCTTGGCTGCCTATTGTGATTGTGCTGTCGCTGTTGGCGTGTCGAGTGGCACTGATGCTTTACTGATGGCCCTCATGGCGCTGAACATTGGTCCGGGCGATGAAGTAATTCTGCCCACCTATTCGTTTTTTGCCACAGCAGGAACCGTGTCAAGAACAAATGCGACTCCTGTGTTTGTTGATAGCGAGTTACTCACATGTAACATTGATCCTGAGGGCATACGCAAGGCAATTAGTCCTCGAACAAAGGCTATCATCCCGGTGCATCTTTATGGACAAAGTGCCAACATGGATGAAATCATGGCAATCGCAAACGAGCATGGAATTCCGGTGATTGAAGATGCAGCACAGGCATTGGGAACACAGTACAGTAACGGACGAAAGGTCGGTTCGATGGGAGTGATGGGATGCTACTCGTTTTATCCAACGAAGAACTTAGGTGCTTTTGGTGATGCGGGATTGATTACGACAAATGATGTAGCCTTAGGACAGCGTCTGCGTCAGATTCGCAATCACGGGATGGAGCCACGCTACTATCACAAATTCATCGGCGGCAATTTCCGTATCGATGAGTTACAATCTGCATTTCTCAACGTCAAGTTTCCTCATCTTGAAGATTGGCATGCGGCTCGTCGTCGTAATGCTGAACTATACACCAACGGCTTCATTGCAGCGGGTCTAGCAGAGCGTGAAGGTGTGGCTGATTTTGATGCAAAGAACAGCGTTCGCTTGCCATTGGCTTCGTATCGTGCGAGTGGTGTGACGAACTATCACATCTACAATCAATATGTCATTCACTTGCAACGTCGTGACGAGCTGCGTCAGTTCTTGCAAGGCAAAGGCGTTGGTTCTGAGATCTATTATCCGGTTCCATTCCACCGTCAAGAGTGCTATACATCATTGAATTGTCGCGACGAAGCATTTCCAATTGCAAATCGCTTAGCAGCCGAGACACTTGCACTGCCTATATTTCCTGAGCTCGTACCTGAGCAGATTGCCTATGTGGTTGAGTGTATTCGGGAATTCATGCTAGGCTAAACTGCGTTTGCTCCGGTTACAGTTCTGCATTATTGATTGCTGAAAGGGGAGCACCATGATCGTCGGTTTTCGCGGATCGCAGCAACTGCGCAAAGAAATCGCGCAGTGGCATGACGAGGGCATAATTAATGAGCACCAAGCGCAGCAGCTCTACGAGCGCTACGAGCTACTTGGTGAGGCACCGTGGTACACTCGCTCGTCCTTTATCGTTAGCGCCCTAGCAATCTTTGTCGTTACGCTTGGTCTCTTTCTCATTATTTCAGAGAATTGGCATTCCTTTTCGATTCCCGTCCGTGTTTCCATGGCAGCGCTGCCATTAATAGGAACCTACGTCTTAGGTTGGTGGCTGAACCTCAAAGAGCGCACTCAACAAGCTGAACTGAGTTTCTTCTTCTCCTGTCTGCTGCTTGGTCTCAACATTTTCCTTCAAGCACAGATCTTCCATATCTCCGGTTACGCACCTAATGGATTGTGGTGGTGGATGATTGGCACGATTCCGTTTGCATTTATTCTACGCTCCGGAGCAATAAGTGCATTGTACCAGATACTGTTTTGCTCGTGGTTTATCATCATTCACAGTGACAATCGATTTGACTTGTGGTTCGTGCCAGCACTTCTGCTTGGCGTGTACCTCAGCCTACGCCACGTGAGCGTTGTGAATTTACTGGCATCAATTACTTCGATTTCTCTGGCCATCCTGTTTAGCTCAGAGCATTACGACGACGCATTTACGCATGTTAGTAGTGTGGCATTTGTAATTCCTTATGCCACTGCCGCACTTTTTGTACTCGCTGTTCTGCCGGATTTAAGCTATCGCTTCCCTGAGTCACTGCGTTCCAAGATCGCGTCGATTTTACGCTATGTCGTCTTGTTGTCATTTCTCATCCTCTCTTTCCACAGTTCAAGTCCTAGTGGTTATGAACTGATTCCAAGCAATGGAAGCGCATGGTTTCTGTTGACAGTGAGCTTAGTCGGACTGATAATTACGATGCTTCGTCGCGTGATTGACGCACCTAGTATCACCATTATGCTGTGTACTGTCGTTATTATAAGTGAGCTGACGATAAAGTCCTTTGACTACAGAATGAGTTTCTGGATCGTTGCGAATTGTACGCTCTTGTTGGTGTCAGCGGCGCACATATGGGACGGGATACGCTCGCAGAGAAAATCAGTTTTTATGAATGGGATTTTTATCGTGACGGCTTTAGCGATTTCTCGTTACTTCAACCTTGTAGCAGACTACCTTTTGTCAGCTGCTGTCTTCATCGCGGTCGGAGTCTTTTTGTGGTCTATGAATTACTTGTGGAATAAGAATTATGCGAAGCAAGATTCTGCTGCTTAGTGCAATCGTTTTTCAGATTGCAATTGTCGTAGTGATGATCGCGCAAGCGATGCGCCCCTTAGTGACCGGTACTGAAGTTGTCTTGAGTACTGTTGCCTATGATCCACGCGACATTTTGATGGGCGACTATGTGGATCTTCGCTATCCATTCTCCGGCGTTAATATGGATCTGGTAGCACACGACAGCATTGATGAGCTCCTTCCCGGAGACGTTGTGTATGTGGAATTGAAGCCAGATTCAACAGGCACACAAAAGGCCGGTGGACTGTGGAAAGAAGTTCATCCGAATACTATCTGCATGAGAGGGATTGTGGCTTACCCGTGGTCGAAGACATACAAAGGGCATGTAAACCTTAGGTTCGGAATCGAACAGTATTATTCTGATCCGGATGAGGCAAAACGACTAGGCTTTCGCCAGCGAGGTTCAGCTACTAATCCCATGAAAGTCGCGGTCATGGTCGATTCTGACGGTCGTTCTCGTATAAAGCGAATCATTGAATAGCAATGAAAACTGTATCACTTTGGGAGTCAAGGAGAACATGACGCAACGCTTTCTCAAAAATCTTGGAAGTACCTTCCTGATCGCGTCGATGATCGCGATACTTGTGCAAACAGAGTTGAATGCCGGTCACGAGAAGCACATAAAAAGTAATGAAGTGCCGACAGTAGTTCTCGAGGCAATTCGCACGAAGTATCCGGGCGTTCGATTTAGAGAGTGGGAAAAAGAGGACAGTGTCTACAATGCTACATGCAAGCTCGGTGCAAAGCACTTTGAAGTGTCGGTGTCTGAACAAGGTAATTGGCTTGAAACTGAATACGAATGTCGTTTGAACGATGTACCTAAAGCAGTACTCAGTGCTTTTAGGGCCTCAGCGACCGCGCAGTGGAAGGTTGTAGGTGTATCAAAAATGTCTTCACCCCAGCACGACGAAGAGTATGAAATCGAAGTACAAAAAGCGGCTGTGAGATATGGATTGCACTACGATAAAAACGGTACACTTCTAAAGAAAGAACAAGAAAGCACGAAGGGTGATTGAGAGTTGAAATGCTCTCTGTACTCGTGGTCCACTGAAGTGCTAACCACTTGAGGAGAATGGAATGACGAAATCGGTGATGCGTAGCTTTGAGCAAACTTTTCGCAGCTATAAGCAGTTGGGAGAGAAGGCAATGTTGCAAGTCAGTGACGAGGCTTTGCACTGGCAATTCAATGAGGAGTCAAACAGCATTGCAACCATTGTCAATCATTTGCATGGAAACATGTTGTCGCGTTGGACAGATTTTCTGACCTCAGATGGAGAAAAGCCATGGCGTCAACGTGACGCTGAGTTTGAAGTGCATGAACTCAGCCGCGCAGAATTGATGCGCAGATGGGAAGAAGGCTGGCGATGTCTCTTTAGCGCCATCGAGGAGCTCGCGGAGGAAGATCTGTATAGAACTGTGTTGATTCGTCATGAAGAACATAGCGTTGCAGAAGCAATCAATCGTCAAATCGCGCACTACGCCTACCACGTTGGACAAATCGTCTACATCGCACGAATGGTGAAGGGAAGTACTTGGACTAGTCTCTCGATTCCAAAGAATGGAACCGCGGAATTCAATGCTCGCATGAAGGAGAAGGGCGAGTCGACAAATCAGAAGTGAGCTTAAGGTTTGTTTATTCGCTCAATCAAGCAACCTATTGCATGTGTTGAAGCGACCTTGTACAATTGACGTCGTGTGTAAGCTTTCAGACAATCTTGCAGCTCATGACTTGTAATGACACCACGCATTCTACCCGGAGCGGAAAACCAGTTGTCGATTCTACCGCGATAAACGACTGAGTCATCAGACGAAATCACAAAAACCTCCGGCGTGGTTCGAGCATCAACAGCCGTTGTCAACTGCTGCTTGTAATCCCTAAGCAACCTGCATCCGCTCTTATACTTCTTTTCATAGGCAGTGATCTCGCTATCACTTGTCATTGTATCGGGAAACACCAGCAAGAATCGCACGGAATCACTTTCAAATCGATTGCGCAAATCGCGGAGTGTTGGCGTGTACTTCTGGCATATAGGACAGCTCTCGGAGAAAAACACAACGACAGTTAATCGCGTGCGAATGTCGTGGAAGTTCAGTACCTGACCGCCTACCGATTGCAGCGTAACGCTAGAGAGTTTGGCGGAGGGCGGTTGAGACGAAACAAGAGCTGTGTTCAGTATTAAAACAAAGAGCAACACTACTGGAGTAATGTTGCTCTTTGTGTGCTTTGCGTTCACTGAGGTCTTCGTTGTATGCACGTTAATGGTTTTAGTGTACAACGCTAAAAGGAACTGCGATAATCTTTGAGTCAACGTGAATGCGACAGATATACAAGCCTGATGACAACGAGCCACTGTGAATTGGCAGGTTGTACGCTCCGGCAGAGAAGATGCGCGGTTGTTCTATGACGGACACAACATTACCGTTAAGATCTACCATGTCAACACTCATACTTTGATCGCTAAACAGACGAAACTCCAAGTCGGCATCTGAATGAGATGGATTTGGATTGATTCCCTTTAAGTCAATTGGCGATTTTTCAATCGGCGATCCAAGCTCAACCTCTGCTGTAACATCCTGCGTGATCTTCTCATCACCAGGTTGGTAGGGCAAGTAGAACACGTAACACAAATACATTTCATCTGAAGAGTTAAAGCCCCAACGTAGAGTTTTTGGCGGTGAGTTTGGATTGTCCGGGTTTGCGGTTGTGTTGTCGTACGAAGAGCGATAATACAAGGTCGAACCGGCCGGAATCTTCTGCAGGAATTTGAAATTGTAGGCACCTTGCCATTCAAAGTCCCATGCCGGAATGTTGATCAATGGAATAGTGTCCTTTGACGATGTGACAGCAAAAAGCCGCGCCTCTTGACCTAACTTATGCATATGCGGAAAGACAGCCGTAACCGCAATGTCATAAGGTATGGGCTGTGTTCCCATAAAAGTGGTGACTTTGTTTGCGGGCATAACGAAAGATGACACTCCACCCGGCAGTGCATCGGGTCCTAAACCACCTTCATAAATAAATCGTGTTGCATCTTCCTTCTTGAAGAAGATGTTGATCGATGTTTGATCTTCTTCATCGGTCGGCGACGGTGCGTAGTGCATTTGAACAATGAGGTCACTGTTCTTAAACATCTGCAAGCCAATTCCGGGGGGAAAGTATGTCGCAATCGTTCCTGGCGCGTAACCGGGATAGACAGCAGCGGGATTATCAAAGCCAACTCCACCGTAATCCAAGTATCCTTCGAGAGCATCCTTCTTGTCTAATGCACGTGCTTGACCTGAGGTGTCATTCCACATCAACACATGGTGAACAACGCGACGATTGTCAGGTCGAACTTCAATTGCTGCGATAGTCTTGTCTTCGAGCAGACCGGTGGGAACAACAAAATTGCGGTACACATCTTTGTTGTTGCCGAGCACTTGCCATTTGACAGGTAGACGAAGGACGAGATCAGGCGTGCCAAGTTGTGAGCCTTGAGGAAACTTAGGCAGCGACGGCATTTTAGAGATATCACCTTGCGGCGTTCCCGCATCTACCCAATCGGTGATTGTCTTCTTTTGTGCGTCGCTTAGACGACGTTCTCCTACAAAATGACCGTAATCCTGCGCCGGCTTCCACGGCGGCATGATGCCTTCGATAACGCGACTCTTGATCGTCGAGGCGTGTCGGACAGTCTCTTCGTAGGTTGTCATAGGAAACGGTGCAATCTCACCATCCCGATGGCAGCTTACACAGTTCTTGAATATGATTGGTGCAACATCTTCTGCATAAGTCGGAGTCTGTGCGCGAAGACCACCACTAGCCAGCAGCAGAGCTGCCAGCAGAACACTATAAGTTCTCATAGGTTGAAAGAGCAAAGTTGCGAGTTAAGTGCCGTTTGACTTTCAAAATAGCCCGAACGGTTTAATTCTGAAGTACCAAAGCTGTTAAATTCAAAGAGATACCCCCGAGACGAGCCACCTCAGGTGTCATATATCGAGCTTAAAACGGTCGACCGGGCTATATCCGCAGCTTTCTTAGTGCTAGTTTGTATCGCGTTCACAGAAGCAATTGAAGGTCAATATGATATTTGAAGATCCACAACTTCGCCATGAAATTGAGCTCCATGCACAAACAATGCATTGTGAAGAGGGAAAGGTGCTTATGCAGCCCGGAATGCAGATCCGTTTTGTGCCACTGGTGACTAAGGGTTGTATCCGAGTGTTAAGGCAGAATGATGACGGTGCAGAGACCTTCCTATACCACATAATGCCGGGAGAAACCTGCGCATTGTCGCTAAGCTGTTGTACGGCGCATCGGGCAAGTGGAGTTAAGACTGTCTGCGAGCAGGATACAGAGTTACTTGCCATACCAATCCGTTTTGTTGAAGAGTGGTATCGATTTACAGAGTGGCGCGAATTCGTTGCATCGACCTATCAAAAGCGCTTCGATCGTCTCTTGGAAGTTATCGACGATATCGCCTTTCGCAATCTCGATGAGCGCCTATGGTCCTATTTACAAGCACGCAGCGAAGCGCAAGGTTCGAAGATCCTCCGAATTACTCACGAGGATATTGCTCAAGAAATGGGAATACAACGTGAAGCAGTAACCAGATTAATGCGAAAACTCAAAGAAATTGGTCGTATTGAAACCAGCCGAAATGAGATTCACATACTAGATTTTCGCCCTATGTAACAAATGTTCCTGTCAGTGCCTGTTTTGCCTCATAGTTTTGTAGTGAAATATCCTGTCACTCATGAGAGCTAAACACAATGATTAAGAACATCTCCAGCATTGATCGCATCCTGCGAATCGTCGTTGCCATTGCTATACTTGGACTGTATCTGGCCAATGTCATCACCGGTACTCTGGCAATTATTCTTCTGGTCGTCGCAATCGCATTCATCGTCACGAGTATGCTGAGCTACTGTCCCATGTATCAGATACTCGGCATCAAGCGTTGGACAAAAAAGTCTTAATTGAAACTCATTACATGTCGTGTATTTGTTGAAAAGTTCTTGGCCGAAATTCAGTCAATAAGGCCGTCCAAGAAACTGTTAACAGAATTTACATGAGTTTGTCACCATTTACCTTTTCATCATCATTATGTTTGTACAACAAAATTCGGTCAACAATAACCTTTTTATTGTTGACGTTCGGACTCCTGAGGAGTTCGCAAGCGGGCACGCCGAAGGCGCTATAAATATTCCATTTTCACTCTTGCCCTTGAAGATTGAGGAATTGCGTCAGATGCAAGGTGAGCTCATTCTTTGCTGTGCTTCAGGAGCACGAAGTCGGGCGGCAGCGCGAATGCTACATCAGTCAGGTATTGATTGCAAAGATGTGGGATCGTGGCTCAACGTGTGTTCCACGGCAGGAGGAACACTAGCATGTTGAATTGGCTGCGATCCCTTTTTTCTTCCTCTCCAGAAGTTGACTATCGATCACTAGTTCAGCAAGGTGCTATCATCGTTGATGTGCGCACACCAAGAGAGTATTCATCGGGTCATATCAAAGGCTCTGTTAATATCCCTGTCGATCAAATCGGTTCCGAGAAAAAGACTCTGCGTAACACTGACACTCCGGTCATTACATGTTGTGCGTCCGGTGCACGCAGTGCTGCAGCGGCTCGAGTTCTACGATCACGTGGATTCACTAGCGTCGTTAACGGGGGATCGTGGGTCTCCCTACAATCAAAAATCTAACAAAGCCGCTTAAACGTGGCGCTCATCGAGCTCCGGAGGTTGCGGCCAAAGTCCGTCTCCCTGCGACCCCGGTCGTCTCAACCTCAGTACTTTTTCTTCATCAGCATTGTGCAATTAGAGCCGAAGTAGTAATTTTAAGATAAAAATGTCTTAAATCATTATAATCAAAAAACACCACCATGGATTCTCACTTTTATAACGTTGACGTTGCCTGGCAAGCAGACCGCAAGGGAATGATGTGCTCACCTGAGTTGAGTCTTTCGAACGGCAACTTCTCAACCTGTTTGGAGGTAGCAACTCCTCCTGAATTTCCCAAAGGAATGCCCGGTATTTGGTCACCGGAACACTTGTTCACCGCTGCGGTAAGTTCCTGTCTCATGACGACCTTCCTGGCAATTGCTGAAAACTCAAAGCTTGAGTTCACTTCCTTCCGATGCTCATCTCGTGGCAAGCTTGAGAAGATTGACGGCAAGTTCAAGATGACGGAAGTAGAACTGATGCCCGAGCTCGTCATTCCTTTCGAACTCGATCGCGATCGCGCACTCCGCATTCTCGAAAAAGCAGAAGCGAATTGCTTGATTTCGAATTCAATCTGTTCGACGGTTCATATGAGTCCGCGAATTGTGATCGAAGAAAACGACCACGTCGTGCACGCATAGACCTGAAAATTGCAATCGTTCATCCAGCGACATGCCTAGCACTGTCGCTGGTTTTGTTTTGTATCTCAACTATTGTGATTACAGTAGCGTAGATTTGTTGCATACTGAGATGTACATCACCACACGATGCATCTCGAACAGTCTTTAATATGATACGAAAGGAAGATTATGAAACAGCGATTGTTTGGAAAGAGTGGCTTACGAGTGTCGGAGTTGTGTCTTGGCACAATGACATTCGGAACCGAATGGAGCATGGGAGCAGATTACGAAAGTTCCAAAGGAGTCTTTGACTGCTTCGCTGAAGCAGGTGGAACTTTTATTGACACCGCAAATCGCTATCACTATGGGACAAGTGAGAAATGGACAGGCGAGTTTATCAATGCCGACCGTGATCATTTTGTCTTGGCAACGAAGTACAGTTTGAGCGATCGCGATGGTGACGTGAATTTTTCTGGAAATCATCGAAAGAACCTCATTCGCTCGGTGCACGATTCGCTATCTCGATTAGATACGGAGTATATCGATTTGCTGTGGTTACACGCTTGGGATTTTACCACTCCGGTCGAGGAGGTGATGCGAGGATTGGATGATCTTATCAGCAGCGGACTAGTCCACTACATCGGTATCAGTGATACTCCGGCTTGGATTGTGTCGCAAGCAAATACTCTTGCGGAGTTCAGAGGATGGAGTTCTTTTATCGGACTCCAGATAGAGTTGTCGCTCATTCAACGCACACCTGATCGTGATCTACTCCCCATGGCTCGAGCCTTTGAAATGGCTGTGTGTGCCTGGGGCGCGCTCGCCGGTGGAGCTTTGACCGGCAAGTATCTGCGCGGCGAAGAAGGACGTGTTGTAGCGCACTCGATTCGCCGTAGTGAACGAAGCAACAGTATTGCCCAAGCAGTTGTCGATGCTGCGGCGACGCTTCAGTGTCCGCCGGCTCAAGTCGCCCTAGCTTGGCTACGTCAACACAATCCCTCCATCATTCCAGTTGTCGGAGCACGCACTGCGAGCCAACTTGGCGAATCGCTGAAATGCGTGGATGTTGTTCTTCCGAACGAGGTCATGCAAAGCCTCAATGAGATAAGCGCTATCGAGCTCGGCTTCCCTCACGATTTCCTTGCCGGTGATGCTGCTATGGGAGCCTTCGGTAACAGTCTTCGCTCAATTGAAAAGAGACGATTGTAATAGCCCATAAGATTAGGATGAAATAGTAAAAGGCGATGAGAACACGCGTGACATGCAACTCATCGCCTTTTTGCGTTATTACTAAACTCAATTTGCCAGCGTTAGAACTTTAGCCTGACTAAATGTGCCTAGACCGTTTGTGCATCGTAACTGATAGATGTAGCAGTTGTCAGATAGGCTAGAAAGTGCGGAAGTCCTGTCAACCACGATGCTATGGTCGCCGGCTTCTAAATTCTCATTACACAACTCAGCGACTTTTGTTCCATGCACATCAAACAAATCCACTTGAACATGTGATGCTGAACGCAATGAAAAGGGAATCAAGCTTGATTGCTCGAATGGATTCGGATAGTTTTGGGCGAGCGTGAATTGACCTCCGGTTTCCGGTTCCATTGTCAGCAATCCCGAGGTCGGATCGACCGCTATACCTACCGTCAGAGACGCATCATAGCCTCCCGTTTGGTTGTTCTTGACAATTGTCGCCAGCTGATAATCAAAGCCATTACTGAACACCATATCAGCTGCGTTGTTTGCGACCGATGTGTTTTGACCACGGGCGGAATACAGCGATGTAGCGTAGACTTCTGCATTCAGTGAATCGGGAAAACAGAGTTGAGAAGTTGCGCTTAGTAGCGATGAGACGTACATCTCAAAGTGAATGTGTGTGATTCGTCCGGCATACCAACCTGGATAGATAGTCTTGAATTGTACTTGACCATTGGCATCACTGAGTTGAATGCCCCGACAAAAAGTTTGTCCGCGTGTGTCAATGCCCGGCTGATTGAATCCTGAATAAGCACCGTCTTTGTCGCAATGCCAGACATCTACGCGCACGTTGGACAGTGGCGCGCAGTTGTCGTTGGTGTTGACGATGCTGAGCGTCACGTTGAGCGGAACACCCGTCTTTGTCTCATTGATTACTCTTCGAAACATTGAACTGTTCGAGCTGAGATCCAAAGGATAGGGTCCACGCGTTTCCGAAGGTATCAACACGCAGCCTCCGCCTGAGCGAATATCACTGCGAGCTGCACGAGCAATTGCTTCTTGGGATTTCGACAATGGAAGCATGGTACCCAGACCAATGACTCCCAGACTCTTTAGAAATTCAATACGCCGCATAAGTCTCTGTCCTCAGGAAAATGATTCGAAGTGATTAATTGATGGAATCGTCTCTCAACCTAAGCCGTTCTGAAACATCAAAACTTTTCGTGATGATTGGTTACAAGTCGCGAATAAAACCGCTTTGTCTTTGCTTAATAGCCCAAACACAATTGCCTACTCTCTATTTTTGCTCAACCAATAGGGAATCATCGTATGGCCCGCCCATCAACTAAGCGAAGCAAGAGTGTCTCTGCGAAGAGCGCAGCAAAAACAAAGAAGCCAAGTGCGACCGGAAAATCTGCCGCATCATCGAAGGCAAAGACTAGCACTAAGAAATCTGCAATTGCCGGAACAACAAGTAATCGTCGACAACGCAGCTATCTGAGATCGTCATTTCAAAATGCACCACGTGAATTGAGTGCTGATCAATTGCGATGGCGCTGTGATCACCGACTCTTTCAGTTTCGGACGACTGCTGAGTTGGAACCATTGATGGGTATCGTCGGACAGCACCGAGCGATCGAGGCAATCCGCATGGGTGCCGAAATCGCATCGCGTGGCTTCAACATTTTCGTCATGAGTTTGCTTGGTACCGGACGTTTGACGACAATTCAAAGTGTTTTAGAGAGAGTCGCAAAAACGCATCAGGAATTCGTGGACTACGCATACGTCCACAATTTCAAGAACCCGGATATGCCACGCTTGCTGAAGTTTAAAGCAGGCGGAGGACGTCAGTTTGCAAAGGCAATGGAGAACAACATTGCGCTGCTTCGCCGTCAAATACCCCAACTCTTCGAAGAAGCCTCGTTTCGTCGCACTCGCAACGAACTCATCCAACACTATCGTTTACTCGAGCAAAAGCTGCTCGAAGATTTTGATGCTCGTCTGCGCAAGGAGTCCTTTACTCTTGGTCAGATTCAACAAGAAGATGGCACTGCTCAGCAAGACATTTTCTATCTGTTCAAGAACAAGCCAACTCCCATCGAAGAAATTGATGCGCTGGTAACTGCTTCAAAGATTTCGGCTGCGAAAGCAAAGCAGAAAAGAGAGCAGTACGTGCAGTTCAGGGATGAGTTAGCTGATATTTCTCGCAAACAATTACACGTGGCGCAGGAGTTTCGTAAAGCTTTGATAGAGCATGATCGAAAGAGTTCGGAGTCGATCGTGCAGGCGGTGTTTAGCGATGAATTCCAAGACTACCAGGACAAATCCATACATGAGTATTTGCGTGAATGTCAAGCGGATCTTCTCGAGAATATCGAGATATTCAGTCCGGCGCACAGCGATGAATCTCAAGACACTGTGCTCGCTTCCGGACAAATCGTAAGCGAAAAGCTTTTGCAGTATACAGTAAATGTCATTCTTGATAACGGCGAAACAACATCTCCGCCAATCATCATCGAAACCTATCCTACCTATGTAAATCTCTTCGGAACAATTGAGAAGAAGATTGATAAGAACGGGTACATCAAGACGGATTTCACGCAAATCAAAGCCGGTGCTTTGCTTCGTGCAGACGGCGGCTTCTTGATTGTCAATGCAAATGATCTCTTCAGCGATGCTTCCGTGTGGCAAAATCTCAAACGAGTGTTGTTGTATGGTCGTTTGGAAATTCAAGCCCAAGATTCAGCAGCCATCATGAACACTGCTCTCAAACCCGAGCTCATCGAGAGTAATGTGAAGGTGATAATGCTGGGTGATTATGAGACCTATACGGCGCTCTACGAAGCAGAAGAAGACTTCAAGAAGATGTTCAAGATTCCGGCTGAGTTTGATTACGAGACAGATCGCGCTGACAAGATGCTCAACAACTATGCGCGTTTCATTGCGAAGATTTGCACTGAGGAGCAATTGCCACATGCTAATCCTCAAGGTGTGGCAGCGATAGTGGAGTGGGCTGTGGCTCAAACCGAAGACAAGAACAAAATCACTATCAACTTCAGCGAAGTTGCGGATCTCATTCGCGAAGCAGCCTTCTTTGCACGTCAGGACAACAAGCGCGTTCTGAGTCGTTCGAGCGTTGAAAAAGCGGTGCGCATGCGACACCATCGCACGGAACTACAGGATCACAAAATCCAGAATCAGATTCTGCAGGGAACCTTGCTTATTGATACCAGTGGTTCGCGCGTAGGACAGATCAATGCGCTTACGGTGTACAGCACCGGTCTGATCTCCTTTGGTAAACCGGCTCGTATCAGCGTGAGTTCCGGAGCAGGTACCGCCGGACTGGTGAACATCGAGCGGGAGTCGGATTTCTCAGGGAATATTCACACTAAAGGCGTGTATATCATTAGTGGATTGTTGCGAGAATTGTTTGCTCAGCGACGTCCTTTGGCACTATCAGCGACCATAGCTTTTGAACAGAATTACGGTGGAGTTGATGGTGATAGCGCCAGTGCTGCTGAGATGTATGCCTTGTTGAGTTCATTATCCGGAGTGCCCATCCGACAAAGCATTGCATGCACAGGAAGTGTAAATCAAAAAGGTGATATACAACCGGTCGGTGGGGTGAATGAGAAAATCAAAGGCTTCTTTGAGATCTGTGCAAAGCGCGGATTAAATGGAAGTCATGGCGTCATACTCCCGCGACAAAACGTTGCTGACCTCATGCTCGACGAATCGATACTCGCAGCCGTGCGCTCGAAGAAGTTTCATATCTATCCTATTGGTCGTTTCGAGGAAGGGGTTGAGATTCTGATGGGAATGAAGGCCGGTCAGATGCGACCGGACTACTCCTATCCCGAAGGAACGCTGTTTCATGCAGTGGATGATCGACTTGAACAACTCTATCATGTTGCCTTACGCTGGGAGCGCGGCACATGAGTTGGTCGAAGATGCGAGCCATAACAAGCTTGGAAGATGTGTACGAGCAGTGCAGTGATTCAGAACGAAGAATTCTCTTCATGCTTCGAGATATCATTCTCGAGCATCCTCATCTCAAGGAGAATTTGAGTTACGGCGTGCCCTATTTCAAAGGCAATCGACAAGTCTTCTTTCTCTGGCCGGCATCTGCTGCCTTTGGTCCAAAGCAGGGTGTGCTGTTTGGCTTCTGTCATGGTTATCTCATGCATGACCCCGATTCAATTCTCGAGCATGGAACTCGCAAGCAAGTCTATACCATCTCCATACTCGATGCATCTGAAATCGACACCGAGCAGCTCAGTCGCTACGTAGCTGAAGCGGTTCGTGTAGACGAAGGATTTGCTCCGATCAAAAGCAAGAAAGCATAGGGATTTATCTCTACCTCGCCGCGATTACAACTTTGCGCTGAGTTTGAAGTCTTATTCATGTCTTAGTAGGCGCTAATTCATCGTTAGCTGCAGCGCTGTATCGTATTTTTGTTGAAAGTTTACAATCGATCCTAGGAATTATGCCGCATCCAATTCAAATCGCTCCTTCACTGCTTTCAGCAGACTTTTCAAGATTAATCGACGATGTGCGACGCTGTGAGGAAGCCGGCGCGGAGATTCTGCATGTGGATGTGATGGATGGACATTTTGTGCCGAACATCACAATTGGACCTCTGGTAGTGCAGGCTTTACGTCCGCATACAAAGCTCATCCTCGATTGTCATCTTATGGTTTCACGTCCGGACGATTACCTGGCTGCCTTTGCCGAGGCCGGTGCCGATTGGATCAGTGTGCATGTTGAGGTGTGTCACCATTTACATCGCACGCTTCACAAGATCCGTGCAATGGGTTGTCGAGCAGGGATCGTGCTCAATCCTGCGACGCCTCTAGACTATGCGTACTCCGCAGCAGAGTATTGTGATTTTATCCTTCTGATGTCTGTGAATCCGGGCTTCGGCGGACAACAATTCATCCCTTCCTTCTTCGAGCGAGCGAAAGCACTGCGTGGTTGGTTGAATACCCACGATTGTAGTCATGTGCAGATTGAAGTCGACGGAGGAGTCCGGGCCGACAACGCTGCCGACATCGTCAGAAGTGGCGCGAATATCCTGGTTTCAGGAAGCTCCGTGTTCAATGGCAACGTTGCCAACAACATTGATGCTATTCGTAGTGCTGCTAACTCGGCACGCTTGACGAAGGTTTAAGCGCATCCAACCCTTTCCATCCTGTATTGCTTTAGCGCGCTCGGTCGTCCTTGACTGATTGCGTATTCCTACGTATTTGATTCGCCGGCGGGTCGAACTAGCTTTGGCTGTTGACCGTGATCCGCGCAATTTGCATGATCACTCACACGAACAATTACTTATGTCACGATTAGTTCCGCAACCACAGGATCCGGGCTCTGTGCTCGATCAATTCTCAGCCTTTGTCGAGATCGTCCGCATACTGCGAACTGATTGTCCTTGGGATCGTGAACAAACCCACGAATCAATCTCTCACTTGTTGATCGAGGAAGCCTACGAGACCCTCGACGCGATTCGCGAGAAGAACGACGCGGAGTTTGCAAAGGAATTGGGTGATTTGTTGCTGCACGTTGTGATGCACTCGGTACTAGCGGAAGAGCGAGGAGTATTTGCGCTTCGTGACGTGATCGAAAAAGTAAGTGCAAAGCTTGTGCATCGTCATCCGCACGTGTTCGGTGAAACAAGTGCTGATAACACTACGCAAGTCTTGCAAAACTGGGAATCGCAGAAAATGAAGGAAGGTCGCACATCGATTCTCGAAGGCGTTCCAAAAACTCTACCCGCACTACTGCGCGCCCAGCGCACGCAAGAGAAGGCAGCGAATGTGGGTTTTGATTGGGATGATCGACGAGACGTGTGGGCAAAAGTCGAAGAAGAACTAGGCGAACTCAAGCACGAACTCATGAGTTCCAACAGGGCAGCGAGCGCCGACGAATTCGGTGATCTGCTTTTTGCCTTGGTGAATGCGGGTCGCTTTGAACAATTGGTTGCTGAGGAATCGCTTCAAGCCACCACGAACAAGTTTACGCGTCGCTTTCAGTATATCGAAGCGAAGGCGAAGGAGATGAATAGGAATCTAAAAGACATGACCCTGGCAGAAATGGACCTGCTGTGGGACGAAGCCAAATCAAAAGAGAGTCCGGCCGTCTAGTAACACGGCATCGTGACCGTCCATTGCAATCAATGAATCAACATCGCACATACAACCGCAAGACCTTCGTCAGCTTTGGCATCATTGCTTTGTTGTTGCTGTGTTGTGCTATTCCTTCAAACGCTTTTTCTAGTGCTCGCGACGGGAGTCGTCACTCTGCAGCTAAGACCTCCAAGAAACACTTCGCAACCAAGAAATCTACGTCATCACTTGAGTTGCACTCCTTTGCTGCCGAGCAAGTCATTCGTCAACGTCGCCAAAAGAATACTACTTCAATCTCATCTACCAGCTTAGCAGAGCTAAGTCTACAAAGCACCAAGCCTGTCGCTACGGCCTCAGGAATGTTGAGTCCGGAGGAATATCAACGTCGCTACGCCCTCACTTCTACCGGCAACGTGAATAGCCACGAAGAAGCACCGACTCGTGAACAGCAAGCATCGGAAAATCAACTTGTCAATGCCTCTGCAGCTTCACCTTCGGGTTTTGGCAAGAGTGTCTGTATTGCTGTTACAGGAGTGGATTCGCGCCTGGGTGTAGGACAGCGTCATGCCGATGCCAATCACGTTTTGAGAATATGGCTGGAGAGCGGAAGGATCGAGATTTTCTCCGTTCCCCGCGGCACACAAGTCGATGCAGGATTCTCGACGCCGGGTTTGAATTACTTGGCGAATCTGCGATCGAACAAAGGACGTGAAGTCTATCTCAAAAAGCTCGCAGAAATAACCGGTGTTGGTCGCATTGACTATTGGGTTGAATTAGGCTTTTCACAAGCAATTGGTTTGATTGAAATGCTTGGCCTTAAGGACAAAGCCACATCTACGCTACATGTTCTAAGAACGCGCAAGGCATTTGCGATTGGAGATTATCAACGTTGTTACAATCAAGGACAGTTTATTCGGCAGCAGATACTCAACAACTTCAACAAGTCGACGGGTTTCCTTGGAACAGTGACGCTACGTGCGGCTTTGGGATTGGTGGAGACAAATCTTACGGTTGATGCAGCAACGTCTATCATCGACGCGCTCGAACGACACCACTTTCCGGCATCGGCAGATCAAGTTACGGTTCGCCTACGGCCGCCTTACAAAGCCAAACTCTTGGATCTCAACCTCAGCGATGCAACAGCAATCACGAAACTCAATTCGGTTTTAAATACTCGTCTCAAGAAGAGCGGTTACATCTCAGAACACAAAGCACCTGCTTTCAATCCTCAGAGTTACGAGTCTCGCTTGCGTAGTCGTATTGAAACAGCTGAGCGCATCGCTAAAAAGAAACCGACTGCTGCTATTGCGTCGCTGTCACAAGTCTACAAGCAACGCGCCTGGTTACAAATCCACGACGAGTTCAATCGCAATGCCCTCATGAAACGTGTATGCGACGCCTTGTCGCAAGCCTATGAAGCCCAGGGATTCGTCATCCAAGCCGACGATATCCGCTCCTTCTGTGACCAACAGCTCCGTGGCGTAGATGATCGATTAGGTAGATCGAAGGAGTAGGGTGGGAGAAGGCTACAATCTAACAGCATTGGCGAACGAGAGAATTACCAACCCTAGGAACCGGCTCATTTCACAAGTAAAACAGAGCCTGCATGCCAAATGTCGTGGATAGAACGTGACTCTCAGCCGTTGTCAAAAGTGGTTTCAAGGAGTACTTGCATTGTGCAAATGGACGAAGGCTAAACTTAGTGGATAGTTGTAGCTCATAGGAGGCACTGAGACCCGCGAGAAAAACGTTTTTTCGCAATCTTGCGATATGATCTCTTGAATGCGGTAATAAGCGACAACTATAAGGAGGGTCAAACTCATAGATAACTGTAACCGACGGTCTTTCTACCACGTCTTCGTGACTGGAAACGATGTATTGGTGCTCAATAAACGGTTCAACCACCAGGTTGTCGGTCAATAAGCATCCCAAACCGAGCTGCAAAGAACTTGATGTCCATTCGCGGTGGAACTGATAGTCGGAATAAACTGCGATCGATGTGTCTCTGTCATTACTAAAGTCATGCACATATAGGTAGACTGTATGCGTTCTCGTGAAGCTCGCGGTAGATGAAGTCGCAAATCCTATCCTACAGTCGAGAGTAAAGAGCGGAGACAACTGGATCCCAATTAACGCTCCAAACGTTGTTGAGGCTTTTCCAAAGCGATTATCTGAAAGTGTGAGCACAGAATCGACATCTCGATAAAGATCTCCCTCAGTGGTTCCTATTTCCTTTGTCAAAGACACACCTCCATCTAATCCAAAGTACTTAACTGTCTGCGAGAAAGTATGTACAGGTAGCATGATGAAAGTCAACAAACAAAGGCCACAAAGGGTACCATTGAGAGTGGAGAGAGGTTTCATAGCTCATCGTGTTTAATGGCGATTCGGAGCAAGTAATTCTGGCGAATGAATTAGTTGCGTGTTTATCATCTCAATTAACATAACACCAAAAATGTCTACGGTCAAGGAAGCTTGTTAGCCGTCGTATATGCTAGGACAAGATCTCGCAAGCAGACTGCGGATTGTATTTAGCATAGTGAACACTGAACGAAATGAAGCATTTAGTGCCGTTACGTTGCTTTCACAAACCACAATTCAGAAATCGTTGCAGCCACACCAAGCATTACACTGAAGGAAACGTAGGCTATAGCCAGGAGTATATGTCCATCGCGGACAAGGACAAAGGTCTCAGCACGGAAAGCTGAGAAAGCGCTAAAGCCACAGATACCGGTAGCAAGCAAGATGCGAACGTCGCCGCCGATCATTGTCAGACTACTAACACCTTTGTCGACAGACGAAGAAGCTAGATAAAAAGCAAGCCTATTCATTCCTAGCTCAGTACTTTACAAGCGAACAGAATGTGAATACTACTATAGGTAATACAAAGCCTGTATGCTAACTGACATCGAGAAAACGTGACTCTCGGCTGTGGTCAACAAGGGTTTAAGCGAATATTTACACTGCGCAAAAGGGCGAAGACTGAGCTTAGTTGACAATTGAAAATTGTAGCCTGCGCCAAGACCAGCCATGACAACAGTTTTTCGCAGTTTTGAAATTGAGTCTCTTGATTCGGGAAGTAGAACACAGGGACCAACCGGTGGACCAGGTCTTACTGCATTTGGTATTGATATATTTTCGTGGCAACGTTCGCTACTTGAAATGATTAGCTGAGATTCAATCATTGAGCAGACATAAAAATCCTCGCTCACGAGACACACCAGGCCGACTTCTAATGCAATCGAGTTCCAGTCGCGGTAAAAATTGTAATTACTTGTAAATGCTAAAATCGTGTCTCTTTGTGTCCGTGCATTGTACGCGCTTAGCTTAGTCGTATCGGTCCTCGAAAAGCTCTCTGTCGATGAAGTTGAGAACGCTACTCTACAATCAAGCGTGAATCGCTGAGAAAGCTCCAGGCCTACAAGAGCTCCTATTGCTGGAGATACTTTGCCGAAACTGTTATTAGAAAGTGTTACAACTGAATCGAATACTTTATAGATAGCTCCTTCAGAAGTGCCAATTCCCTTTGTTAACGAAACGCCACCATCTAGTCCAAAGTACTTAAGCGTCTGGGCTAAAGTATGCACCGGCATACTCACGAGGATAAGTAGCCAAAGACCATATAAAATGCCATGGGAAATCGAGTGTGATTTCATAGCTGATCCGGATTAATGGCAGTGCTGGCAAATAAGTCCACCGACGGAGTTTATTGCGCAGTTAAATTCTCACTTAACATAACACCTACAATGTCGACGGTCAAGGAAGCAGGAGAAGCGAAGCACGTGCTGCTCTATGATCTCACAAATCAGAATGCGGAAAGTATTGAGAATAAAAAGCGCTGAAATATATGAAGCTCTGAATGCTGTTATAATGCTCTTACACACCACAATCCACCAATGGTTGCACCTACGCCAAGAATTACACTGAGGGATGCATAGGCTAGTGCAAGGAGGACATGTCCATCGCGGATAAGGACAAAGGTTTCAGCGCTGAAGGCGGAGAAGGTGGTAAAGCCGCCGCAGATTCCTGTAGCGAGGAAGAGGCGAACGTCGCCGCCGATGAGTGATCGACTACTAAGACCGTACACCAGGCCAATAACAAAACTGCCGAGTACATTGATGATAAATGTAGCCAGTGGAAAATCTGAATTCGAAGAGGAGCTAACGAGCGATGTTAGCGAATAGCGGGCGATGCTTCCGAGGAAGCCGCCGAGGCCGACCCAGAGGAGGGCGAGCATCTTACTTTGCTTTTTTCTTGAACATTTCGAGCATGCGGTCGGTCACGACGAATCCACCCACAACGTTCAAGGTTCCAAGAACCACCGCGACAAATCCCAAGATCATTCCGGGAGTATTGCTTGGTTCGGTGTGACCCATCACAATGAGCGCGCCAATGATCACCACACCGTGGATGGCGTTTGCACCGGACATCAGCGGAGTGTGCAAAACAGCAGGTACCTTCGAAATCACTTCGATTCCAACGAAAATCGAAAGGATGACGATGTAGATCATCTGAATATGAAGGCCAAAGAAAGAGAGTATTTGATCCATGGTTCTGCTCTGTGAATTGGAGGCGCAATTTAGTCAATGAACGTGAATGAATCGAGGGGAAGCTGCGCGATCCGAGTTTTTCGTTTTTAGGCCTGCTTTCTCAACCCCGGCCTGGGCACAACAAATTTGGTGTCTGTTATAAGGTGCTCCGTAGTTTTGCGCTGCTCTATCAGAAATCTCATCCATGGAATCTAAACATAGTCCTGCCCTTCAGCGAGCAACCTTTGCGGGTATTCTCGTCACGATGGGCATTGTTTTTGGAGATATTGGAACTTCACCTCTCTACACGATTTCAGCTATCGTCGGTTCACGGGTCATTACTGCAGATTTGGCGCTTGGTGCGCTGTCGGCGGTGTTTTGGACCCTGACCTTTCAGACGACCATCAAATACGTCCTTATTACTCTTCGCGCAGATAACCACGGTGAAGGTGGAATTTTCTCGCTCTACGCGCTGGTTCGCAAAATGCGACGCTCGCTGGTTATTCCGGCGGTGATTGGAGGTGCCTTTCTTTTGGCAGATGGAATTATTACACCACCGATCTCCGTAGCATCCGCAATTGAGGGTTTGAAGATCTTTGATCCGACATTACAAACGGAACCAATCGTCATTGCCATTCTGGTCTTACTCTTTGCCATGCAGCAGTTCGGTACTGAGCGGGTCGGACAATTGTTCGGTCCGGTCATGATTATCTGGTTCAGCTTCATCGGGATCATCGGCGCTGTCGCCATGGTTCACAATCCGCATATCCTGGCTGCTTTGAATCCTTACTATGCCATTCGCATGGTGACAACCGAGCCGAATGGATTCTTTATTCTCGGTGGAGTGTTCCTGTGTACCACCGGTGCTGAAGCTCTGTACTCAGATTTAGGACACTGCGGAAAAGCGAACATGAGAGTATCGTGGGTTTATGTGAAGATCTGCTTGATCCTCTCCTACGCCGGACAATGCGCATGGCTCTTGGATCACTCCGGTTCCGCTCTCGCAGCCGATGCACGTCCATTCTTTGCGATCGTTCCTCAACCGCTACTCGTCTTTTCAATCGTTCTTGCAACCGGCGCAACTATTATCGCTAGTCAAGCTTTGATCAGCGGCTCCTATACGCTCATCAACGAGGCTATGCAGTTGAGTTTGTGGTTCAAAACGAAGGTCGTGTTTCCGACCAATATCCGCGGTCAGATCTATATCCCGCGCTTGAATTGGTCTTTGATGATTGGCTGTATCGTCGTTGTACTTTACTTCCAAGAGTCGAAGCGCATGGAGTCGGCATACGGATTGGCAATTACACTGACGATGTTGATGACGACGGTTCTCATCACCATGTATCTCATTCGCGAAAAGACCTCGAAGATTCTCATCACATTAGCGCTGATCGTTTTCCTTAGTATCGAACTCTCGTTCCTCTTTGCGAATTCGATAAAGGTACTTGACGGTGGATGGTTCAGTATCGCAATTGGTGTTGTGCTTGCCGTCGTGATGTACATCATCTTTCGCTCCAAGGAGATTCGGAGTCGCCTGACTGAGATGGTGCCGCTGGACGTGTTCGTACCGGTACTCGAAAATCTATCGCACGATGAAAGCGTGCCGAAGTTTGCGACCCACTTGGTGTACTTGACTGCTTCACCCAACCCACGTGAAATTGAACAACTTGCCATCGATTCAATCATCCGTCGCGCACCAAAACGCGCTGATATCTACTGGTTTGTCAATGTGAATACCACTGATGAACCTTATCACACCAGCTACAACGTGCAGGTCATGGATACTAAGCCTAGCGAAGCTCGAAATGTTGATGTGATCTTTGTTCGCTTCAATCTTGGATTCCGCGTCGAGCCGCGATTGAATACAATGTTCCGAGCGGTTATTGAGGATATGGTGAAGCGTGGTGAAATCGACATAGCGTCTCGCTACCGCTCACTTGGTCGTCTAAACCAAACAGGCGATTTCCGCTTTGTCTTGTTCAAGAGATTTCTTTCCAACGACAACGAGCTACCGCCGGGAGAAAAGCTTGTGCTCGATGCCTATTTCGTTATAAACTCTTTGGCAGTATCAAATCAAGAGTACTTTGGTCTTGATACTTCGAACGTCTTGGTTGAAAATGTTCCATTGATAGTGTCGGCTCCACCGCGCGTCAATATCGTTCGCGATGAAGGACCTCTTCTTGATCTACGACGAGATTAATCTTTGCTCAACGCTATGAATGCAGATAGTCCAATAGGTGTGTTTGATTCCGGTGTCGGCGGACTCAGTGTGCTGCGACACTTGGTGCACGTCATGCCCTCCGAGCGCTACGTCTACCTCGGCGACACTGCGCGCGTACCCTATGGCAACAAATCTGTAGAAACTGTTCAGCACTATGCACGCCAATGCACCGAGTTTCTGCTTCAGAAATCCGTCAAGTTGATCATCATCGCCTGCAACACCGCTTCAGCGGTGGCTTTGGATGTTGTGCGTGAAGTGTCGACTGTGCCTGTGATTGACGTGATCGGACCCAGCGCGCACGCCGCCTACAGTGCCTCATTATCCAAACGAATTGGCATTATTGGAACTAGGGCAACGATTGGTTCGAAGGCTTACGATGCAGCCATTGCACGTGAAGCAGCTGAGATGAAACCGACCATACTCGGTCAGGCATGTCCGTTGTTTGTGCCTCTGGCTGAAGAAGGCTGGACAGCACATCCCGCAACCAGAGCCATCGCTCGTGAATACATGAAGGCTTTTGTCGAAGCCGGCGTTGACACCGTGGTCTTGGGATGCACTCACTATCCCTTGCTCGTCGATGTGATTCACGAAGCAATACCACAAGCAAGCTTGATCGATCCGGGATTGCACGCTGCACTTTCCGCACATGATGAACTTGCGCGGACAAATCTCCTGCGACCGCAAAGTGAAGTGCCGGTGACAGAGGTTGAGTACTACGTCACCGACATTCCCGCGACCTTCCCGCAAGTCGCCAAGCAGTTCCTTGGTTTTGATGTGCCAAGTCCACGGCTGGTGCACTTCGAAGATTAACAGATCACTCAACCTTAAATCAGCGTAATCGCAGAGATTTGCCTCCCGCGTGTTGTGAGCTAAACGAATTTCAGTATGAATTCGTTAAACCTCCCATAGTCCATCGTGTCTAAGTAGAGACATGCCTCACAATACATTGTTCCTATTATGAAAACTCGCTTTCTCTTCGTGCTTGGTGTTCAGATCACTTGTCTGTTTGCAGTGATCAGTGCACAACCAAGCTCCACTTCGTCACATGGTCCTCAACAGTTTTCAGCGATGCGCGCAGAAATGCTTAGCTGGGCACAGAAGGAAGTTGTTCCATCACTTCGCGAATGGAAAGGCGTTCTCGATCGGAGTTTGAGTACGACAGATCTTGAGATGCTCAACCGTCTTCGCGACAGCGCACGACTATTACGAAACGAGCGTATGAGATTGATCAAGGAGTGGTCTGTCAATCCAACGACTGAGACAGAACAAAAAGCAGAGCGCCGTGCAAAGATGCGCGCCATTGGAGAACAAGAACGTGCGTTGGCGCAAGAACTCAAACCCATTGCAGAGCGCAGTCGTGAAACACTGCGAGCGATCGGCGAAACGGCAAAACCGAAGATTGAATTATGGAGAGCAACGGTCGTGTCAAAGGTTGAAGAAGTAGCCGCAGCCAAAGGACTAAACGTTGACACAGATCATAAGTACTGGATGATGCGTTATCTACCACTCATGGGTCTTGATGCGCAAATGACCCGGCGATTTTTGATTGCTCGATTCATGCTCTGGGACGGGGGCGATATTCCCGAACTCGAACTGACGCCGGCTATGATCGACGTGCCGTCACTCAACAAGATCAACACGAATCTCATGTTCAGTCTGTCGCAAAACGTCCCGAATCCGGTTAGCGGATCTCGCACAACCGTCACCTTTGCTCTTGAGCAGAACGATCACGTTAAAATGACACTTCTCGACGCAAAGGGAAGTGAACTGAGCGTGATTACCGATGCAGAATACACTGCTGGATCACACTACGTTGAGATTCCAACCGACAAGCTTGCCAACGGATCCTATGTGTATCGCTTGGTATGCAGTCAAGGAACTTTGAGCAACACGCTGATTGTGTTACACTAGTCTCTGCCTTTAACTGAAGCATGAGTGAAGTCCGCGAGGAAAAAGAAAAGCCGCATCATGAATTACATGTTGCGGCTTTTGAATTTAATACACCTGGATGACAGTGTTGTTTGACGATTCTGATGAAGTGTGCGACGAGTGCTTGAATCAATTCAACATCGTTGCGGCTGCTTCGGACAACTTGTCTGCTTGAATAGACACAACACCTGGTTCTCCGCACACAATACCGGCGGCGAGGTTTGCTAGTGTAGCAGCTTCGCGAACGTTAGCGCCGGCAGCCACGGCTGCAGAGAGGGTCGCGATGGCAGTATCGCCGGCTCCCGAAACATCCGCAATGTGTCGCGCATAGGTTGGAATTCTGGAACTCGATCCATTCGCTTCGAAGAGCATCATACCTTGTGCGCCGAGGGTGAGAAGAACATTGCGACAGCGCAATCGTTCCAGTAACTCGTGACCGGCACGGTCAATTGCCTCATCCGATTTCAACTCATAACCCAGCGCTTCCTGTGCCTCTTTGCGATTTGGTTTAAAGACGGTTGCGCCGTGGAAGGAGAAGAAGTTGTCGAACTTCGGATCCACAAAAACAAGAATGCCACGCGCCTGAGCAAAACTCAACACGCTCTCAATAAGCGTTGGAGTAATTACGCCTTTGTTGTAATCCTCGAAGATAATCGCGTCCAAATCTTCTTCGCGCTCGAGCAGTGTTGCGATATGTCGCGCGCTGTCGTCTGAAATCGGCAGACGCACTTCGCGGTCCAAGCGAGCAATGTGTTGATTGTTACCGATGATACGCGTCTTGACCGTCGTTACCCGCGCCGGATCCGATGCCAAAGCTGAAGTATTCAATCCGCCTTCGCGAGCTATATCAACGAACATTTTACCGGAATTGTCATTGCCAATTACTCCACAGAGTAGTGCCTCGGCACCAAGAGAGCGCAAGTTGTTAGCAACGTTTGCAGCGCCACCGAGGTGAAAGGTTTCGCCTTCGATGTCGATGACGGGAACGGGAGCTTCCGGTGAAATACGAGATACGTTTCCGATGAAATAGCGATCAAGCATGACGTCGCCAACGACGGCGATGCGACGTCCGCGCATGGATTCAATAATGTCGAGACTACGTTGATGGGGAAGTGAGGTCATATGAGAATATTACACTGCAACAACCGCAGCGATGTGCGGATGAGCCTGATAATTCAATAGTTCGAAATCTTCATAACGAAATGCGTTGATGTCCTTGACATCGGGATTCAATTTCATAGTCGGTGCCGCAAAAGGCGTCCGCGTCAATTGCAAGCGAGCTTGCTCAAGATGGTTACTATACAAATGCGCATCTCCAAAACTGTGGATGAACTCGCCGGGCTGCAAATCGCAAACCTGGGCAATCATCAAGGTGAGCAGAGCGTATGAGGCAATGTTGAAGGGAACACCGAGAAAGACGTCAGCGCTGCGCTGATAAAGCTGACACGAGAGACGTCCATTTGCCACATAAAACTGGAACAACACATGACACGGCGCTAAGTGCATTGCCGGAATATCAGCCACATTCCACGCATTGACAATCAGACGTCGTGAGTCTGGATTGCGCTTGATTTCCGCTATTAGCTCAGCAATCTGATCAATTGTCTTGCCGTTGGCTCCTTCCCAGGAACGCCATTGTTTGCCATACACCGGACCAAGATTACCCTCAGCATCAGCCCATTCATCCCAAATACGAACCCCGTTTTCTTTGAGATAGGCGATATTGGTATCACCCTTTAAAAACCATAAGAGTTCGTGAATAATAGACTTCAGATGGAGTTTTTTGGTTGTTACGAGGGGAAATCCTGCCTGGAGGTCGAAACGACACTGATAGCCAAATACCGAAAGTGTTCCAGTACCCGTACGATCGCTCTTTTGGACTCCGAAATCGAGTATGTGCTGTAATAACTGGTGGTACTGCTGCATGTTCTCTTTGATAGTATGCTGCAATTTATGCAATGCACTTGGTTGAGCTAAGGAGGAGCTGGGTATAGTCTAAATTGAATTAAGACAAAATTATCTTTTATTGTGTATTTTCGAGTGAGTCCATACCACAAGCATGCCTACTTACAACGATAACGATGTTCTTTTTCAGTGTGCCACTGAAGGTATAATGGTGTGCAACGAAAGAGGTTTGATTGTGCGCATTAACCCTGCAGCGGCCAGGATATTTGGTTATGGTGAGTTGGAATTGGTTGGGAAGCAGGTTGAGTGCTTAGTACCGGAGGCAGTAGCCGACAAGCACAAGGATCTTCGTGAAGGTTACAGTGTGCATCCATCGGCAAAATCGTTTGGATCACGGGCGGAACTTCGAGGAAGGAAGAAAGACGGAAGCGAGATACCTGTTGAAGTCAGTTTGAATCCGACGCTTATCGGTGGTGAGAAATTCGTTGTGGCATTTATTGTCGATGTGAGTCTTCGACACCAAGCAGAAATGAAGTTACGACGACACTCCGAAGAGCTCGAGCAGGAAGTTCATAACCGAACGATGATTTTGGAAGAGGCTGTCTCGCAGTTAGAGAAGACCAAGCAGGAGTTGCATGCAGCTTTAACAAAAGAGCGAGAACTGAACCAGCTCAAGTCGCGTTTTGTTTCTATCGCATCGCACGAGTTTAGAACACCCTTGGCAACTATTCTGTCATCGATAGCGCTTGTAGGAAAGTATGCTGACTTGAACGATCGCGAGAAGAGAGACAAGCACATTCATCGCATCAAGAAATCGATAGCCACATTGAACGAGATACTTGAAGATTTTCTGTCGTTAAGTCGAGTTGAAGAAGGTGCGATAGAAAACCGTCCTGAGATTATCGATTTGAACCTGTTTATTCCGGCTCTCATTGATGAACTGCGAGTTGGCGGCGAAGAGTCTGATCGCATTCAATGGCACAGCAAAGGATCAATGATCGTACAACTCGATCCCCGGACCTTGAAGGCGGTACTGATGAATATTCTTGCAAATGCATTGAAGTATTCCCCGACCGAGACTCAGGTTGAATTGAAGTCTGAGACCTCGGACTCGCGAGTATGCTTCTATATAAGTGATCATGGTATTGGAATTCCTGAAGAAGACCTCAAACACATTTTTGAACGATTTTACAGAGCGCATAACGTCATGCATATCAAAGGCACTGGCCTTGGACTCAACATCGTAGCAAAGTTCGTGGAAGTCATGAACGGTACGATTGAAGTTCAAAGTCAAGAGCAGCTTGGCACGACGGTTACACTCTGCTTCCCGACATGAAAAAAATCTTGTTGATCGAAGACAATACGGAGATGCGTGAGAATACCGCAGAGATTCTCGAGCTCGCATCCTACACCGTTTTATGCGCCGCCAATGGCAAAGCCGGCGTTGAACTTGCACTGGCCGAACAACCGGATCTCATCATTTGCGACATCATGATGCCGGTACTTGACGGATACGGAGTGCTGCACTTGCTGTCGAAGAACGAAAAGACATCGAACATTCCCTTCATATTTCTGTCTGCAAAAGCCGAGCGCTCGGATATCAGACGAGGAATGGAGCTGGGTGCCGATGATTACTTGCCAAAACCTTTTGATGAGAGTGAACTGCTGAGTGCTGTCGAAAGTCGCTTACGTCGGACCGAGCGTCTGCGCAACTCCTACGACCTCAGCGAAGAAGGCATCAGCGCGTTTATCAACGACGCGCGGATTTATGAAGAGCTACAGAATCTTCGCGGACTTCAACAGAGCAGGGTGTACAAGAAAGGCGAGTTGATTTATTCCGAAGGAAGCATGCCGCACGGATTGTACTTCGTGAAGCGAGGAAAGGTTAGGTGCTTCCGAACGCATGAGTTAGGCAAAGAGTTTATCACCGGACTGTACAGCGACTCCTCGTTCTTCGGGTACTTGGCATTGATGGAAGAACGAGCATACACAGATTCTGCGCAGACTTTGGATGAAAGTGAAATCTGTTTTATTGACAAGGAAGATTTCGTTTCGTTGCTTTTCAAGAACGCGGAAATCTCACGTCGGTTCATTCGCCTCTTAGCAGACGAACTCGAGCAAAAAGAAGAACAACTCGTTCAACTCGCTTACAACTCAGTTCGACGTCGTGTGGCTGATGCATTACTGCAGCTCATGGAACGATTCAGCACCTCGGATAAGACGAAGTTCAAGATGAGTATTTCTCGAGAAAATTTAGCCAGCCTGGCAGGAACTGCCACAGAGACCACGATTCGAACCTTAAGCGACTTCAAGGAAGAAGGTTTGGTTGAAATCCATGGAAGTAGTGTTGAGATACTTCAAGCAACGAAGCTTGCCAAGATGAGGAATTGAGATTGAGTGCGAGTTGAAGTATCCTGATTATCATCATAGAATGCGCTGATAGACGTCATAAGCTACCGCAATACGCTCAACTAGTTTTGCCACTGAGATCCTGCCGATCAAGTGTCGATTGTGACGGGATGTTTGTTCACGACGGACTAGATTGAAATGACGATGTATGTAGACGATAGCACGCTACTCAGCGATATTCAATCTACATTTCGCAAAGAATTTCCTTATCTCTGTCTTGAATTTCACCTTCCCGCCGGCGGTACACTAGGATCGGATGCGGCACGTCGCTACACACTCGCTGCATACCGTATTCGCACTAACCTTGATGCTGCACCGAGCCTGGGGCTCAAGCGCATTCAATGTGATCCAGAAATGACAGTGCGAGAACTCATTGGAGAATTTGAAAACAGTTGCAGAGTGGCGATACAGGTCCATCGCTACTCGGGTGCGTCGTGGGTACGCATTGATTCAACGGCGGAGTGGACCCTTGCATATCAAAATGAACAAGGTCGGGTACTTGCTGAGCACTTTGATGGTCACGAAGGACACGACGGTGCTCGAATCCCTTCCTCTTATCCTCACGATTTACTCTAGGAGACCGTCATGAAAAAGCTCAACGACAGTGAACGAACCAGCATTCTTTGGCTCGACCACACACAAGCACGTATCACTGATAAAGTAGAGTCAAGCGAAGTTCTTGAACACATCAGCGCCGGTGTTGATGAACATGTTCGTGATCCCGGAGAACACTCAGATACAGCAGTCGTTGGTCGCTGGCGCTCAACGACAAATGAATCACACAAAGATGCCCGTCACAACAATCAAGTGCACGAGTTCTTTGACAAGCTGATCGACCGCGTGCGTGGCGCTGACAGAATCCTGATCATGGGTCCTACCACCGCACCGCGTGAACTCGCTCACAGAATGCACGAACGCAAGGATTTCGTGACATCTAAAATCATGGTTCATTCCATGGACTACAAGAGTGATGGACAAATCATCCAGGCTGCATTTGATTATCTGAAAAAGGAAGATCCATCATTCAAGACCATCCGTGAGGCGACGCCGCACCACGTGTGATGAGTGGTTAACATACATGATCAACATCAGATTCGACCGTGATCAAGATCATAGTTGAGCTGATTCAACGACGCTAGTTTTGTTCTGTCAATATGTATCACAAAGGCTCGAGAGACATGACACTCGTGAAGAAAAACGGGAAAGGTCTGATTCCATCGGTCTTCTCAGACTTTTTCGACACCGATACTCTGATGAACCCACGCTGGTTCAACTGGGGTATAGAAGACAGTATGCCGGCAGTAAATATCAAAGAAAGCGACGCTCAGTTTGATATTGAAATGGCAGCTCCTGGATTCGAGAAATCGGATTTCAAGATCAATGTTGACAATGATGTGCTGACGATTAGTGCCGAGAAGCAAGACGAAAAGAAAGAGGAAACCAAAGAGTTTCGTCGTCGTGAATTCTCCTACAATTCGTTCTCACGTTCATTTACCCTGCCGACAAACACCATGAAGGATTCGATTGAGGCTGCGTATGATAAGGGAGTATTGAATTTGAAAATTCCCAAGAGCATGACAGAGCCAACGAGTCCGAAAAAAGAAATCACAATAAAGTGATATACCTGAGGTCCGGAGACTAGTAGCCTCCGGACCTCTTTGTTTCTCGTCCTTCACTCGTCCTATCCCAGTGCTTTATAGGCTTCCCAGCCCCAGTACCATGAAAACTCATCCCAACGTTCTGCGACTTCGTGATGTAAGTCTGGCTGATATCAACACCGTTGGAGGAAAAAACGCCTCCCTCGGTGAGCTCTTCCATCACCTTAGTCCGCTTGGTATTCGCGTGCCTGACGGCTTCTGCTTAACCGCTGCAGCCTTTCGCACTTTCATTCAACACAAAGAGCTTGAATCCAAGATTAGAAAACGTCTTCACGAATTGGAATTGTTCACTCTCAAAAACCTCCATGAGGTCGCTCGTGACGTACGAACAATGTTTCTAC
>JBGAUL010000041.1:0-23616 GCA_044228685.1 Chlorobiota bacterium | reverse complement strand
CTGCAGAGAGTGCCGACAATGGTGGCATCGACGAGTTTTTGTCACGTGTGCTGGAATCAGTGGAGAACCTGAATGTCAAAAACTAAAACAACGCTCTTTCAACAACTTCAAGACGAGAGTGTAAAGCTCACGATTGAGAAGAAGAGCTGGCGCACGGTGCGGGGTATTCGACTGAGTCTGATTGTATTGACTCCACTGCTCTGCGCGGTGTTCTTTCCAGCAGTCACCAAGTACCTGCTACAAATAGGAGACAACCAGCAGAGCGTGTTTGGTCATCGTTGGCAGAACGAAACACTGATCGCCCAAACATCATTTCCACTGCTTAAAAGCGAAGAACAACTTCGATCTGAAGTTCAAGCTGCTATTAACGCCACGCCTCCGGTCTTTCGCACAAAGGCCCGACAAAGTCTGCAAGCTGAAAGAGTGCGGGATGAGATTTGCCGTCGAATGTCCCAAGTTTCTCAATCCACAGACTTTCGCAATCGCGTCCGCGACTTATGTGTGCAGTGCAATCGGACTCCGTTGATCAACTTCGCAAAGAACAGCATTAGCACTCGAGAGATTTCGGTTATGCCGACGCCGACGAGTTTGGAGACGGTGACACTGACGTCTGTACTGGACTCGGCAGAAGTACAGTATCTAGTGGACCAACAATGCAAAGACTACTTGAATGCCCAGCAACTCAACCAGCTTGGTGATGAGTTGTTGAAGTACTTCAGTCCGACCCTCGAGTTTTGGTCGGAGAAAACAGATAAAATGAAAGCAGCCTCAGCTGAGAACGTACCTCGCACTCTTGGCCTTGTGCACAAAGGCGACGTGATAGTCGCGCGCGGCGACTTCGTCAATGAAGAGGTGTTTGTGCGTTTACGCAGCTACGGTGCAGTGCGTGAAGAACGCGATGATCAAACGCACAGTCTCATGCTTGTCGCCGGCAACGTCCTGCATGCCGCACTCATCGTATGCGTAATGGTGCTGTTTCTCTTCTTCTTACGTCGAAAGATTTACAGCGACAACCTGCAGCTTGTTTCCGTGATGGGCATGATTGTACTCAGCGCTTTTCTCGGTTGGATATCCATGCGCATCGCGCCAAGCTACGCCGCAGAGTATCTGGTTTTGATACCGGCGCTGGCGATGATCACGGCTATTTATTTTGATTCAAGAACCGGTTTTATCCTGACGGTGACTGCCTCGTTGATGTTTGCAGCAGTCCGTTCCAACGACATGAGCGCCGCCTTCGCGCAACTCTTTGCAGGAACATTAGCTGCATACTCAGTTCGCGATCTACGAAGTCGTACTCAGCTCTTCCGGTCAATGGCATTTATCAGCGTTGGATTCTTGCTCGTCATTGTGTCAACGACGCTCGAGCAGGGAAGTGGTTGGACCTCGATGGTGTCGCCAATGCTCAGTGCAGTTATCAATGCCGTTCTCTCGCCACTAGTAACCTTCGCTGTTATCGCTCTATCGGAGCGCTTCTTCGGCGTCATGACTGATCTGAGTTTGCGCGAATTCGACAACGTCAATCATCCGCTGCTCATCGAAATGAGCGAGAAAGCTCCAGGGACATATCAGCATACTCTTGCAATTGCAAATCTTGTAGAGTCTGCTGCCTACGCCATTGGTGCTAGTCCGCTCTTGGCCCGCATCGGCGCTTACTTCCACGACATCGGCAAGATTCCAAAGGCAGAGTACTTCATCGAAAATCAAATTGAACTCGTTAATAAGCACGACTCCTTGAGTCCGAAAAAGAGTGCAACGATTATTCGCAACCATGTTGAAGATGGATTGGAATTGGCGCGCGAGTATTCTCTTCCGGACCGCATCGCAGACTTCATTCCTATGCACCACGGCACTACCTTGATAAAGCACTTCTATGCTAAGGCAGTCGATAGTATGGAGCAGGATGGAGTAGCGTTGACGGAAGAGCAATTCCGTTATCCGGGTCCGAAGCCCAATTCAAAAGAGACGGCTCTGGTAATGTTGGCAGATGGAGTCGAGGCTATTTCACGCACTGTTGATGATCGTGACGAGCTAGAAGCTAGCATCAACAAGATCTTCCGTGAGAAGATGCTGGATGGTCAGTTGGACGAATGCGACTTAACGATGAAGGACATCAACACCGTTCGCGAAGTCTTCCTTCGTAATCTCGTTGGTGCCCATCACCAGCGAATTCAGTACAAAGAACTGCCGAATGCAAATGCTGCTAATTCATGAGTGATGTCAAACAGCAACGACCACGTTCTCTGCAGCGTCCTATTGATGAATTCCTCAAGACGCTGTCGTTGGAACGAGGACTTGCAGCAAATTCAATTCACTCCTACCGATCAGACCTGCAGCGCTACGCTGAGTTCCTTGAGCAGCAGGAAATCTTAGAGTTCAAAGACGTACAGACAGAACACATTGCCGCGTTCTTGCATTGGCTTGCTGAGGTAGGTCTCGGTGCGAGTTCGAGAGCGCGCTATTCTTCAGCGATCAAAGGTCTGCATCACTATCTCAATGCACGCTATGTTTGGTCGCATGATCCTGCCGAGCTTATTGAGCTACCACGAGGCGGACGACCACTACCGGAAGCCCTAAGCATTGCCGATGTGGATGCGATGCTGCATCAACCGGACGTTGAGACTGCAGCCGGCATTCGAGATCGCTCAATTCTTGAAACGCTCTATGCTTGCGGTTTGCGTGTAAGCGAGTTGTGCGGTCTGCGACAGCGAGATGTCATCGTAGAATCATCAATTCTTCGCGTGTTCGGTAAAGGTTCCAAAGAGCGCATTGTGCCCATAGGGGAGTCGGCTCTTGAGTGGATTCGTCGATATAGAGAAGAGGTTCGTCCCTCATTTCTCAAGAACAAATCCACAGACGACATCCTGTACCTCAATCAGCGAGGCTCTCAGCTTTCGCGAATGTCTATATGGAACATCGTTCACAAGGCAGCAACAGAAGCTAAAATTACTGCCGACGTTCATCCCCATACCCTTCGTCATTCCTTTGCTACACACCTCATTGAAGGTGGAGCAGACTTACGTGCCGTTCAAGAGATGTTAGGCCACGCCGATATTTCAACTACACAGATTTATACCCACTTAGATCGGGCGTATATCAGTGAAGTTCATCGGACCTTTCATCCACGGAGTAAGCTTGGAGCGCCGTAATACTGCAATTCAACGCCTATTGTGCGTTTTAAGCCTGCTAGTACTGCTGGATAGTCCGTTGCATGCCGGAACCCAAGCCTCGAAATCTACCGTCAAATTCGGTATCGATAACCTCATTGATCTCAACTTCGAACCTCTCAAAGGTAAAAAAGTCGCCCTCGTTGCTACCGTTGCCAGTCGAAATCGATTTTTAGAAGAAACTGTACAACTCTTGTCCGCACGTCACGATATGGAGTTGTGCGCCTTGTTGACTCCTGAACACGGTTACTTTGCCCAAGTGCCGGCAGGTGAACACGTGAGTGGTGAGATTATCTATGGCATTCCAACCTATTCGCTCTACGCGAAGAATCGTCGTCCGACTAGACAAATGATCGGAAACTGCGACGCGGTTGTATTAGACCTTCAAGACATCGGCCTGCGTCCTTACACCTTCATTTCGACCATGGTTCAAGTGATGGATGCCTGCGCAGAATTTGACAAAGAGGTGTACGTACTAGATCGACCCAATCCACTCGGAGGACAAACAGTCGATGGTAGCTTGGTTGATGCTGACTCAAGATCCTTTGTCGCTTCACTTCCGATTCCTTACATCCACGGCATGACCATGGGCGAGCTAGCTCTTATGATCAATGAAGAGGGATGGCTGCCTAAAGATGCCTTTGGTCGCGCTCGAAAGTGTCACCTCACCGTCGTAAAGATGAAGCGCTGGAGACGCACAATGAGCTGGGAAGCAATTGATCACACCTGGGTTCCAACCTCGCCGAACATCCCAAGTATCAACGCAATCCGCGGAATGGCTCTCACGGGATTGATGGGGGAGCTTTCTGTCTTTTCAATCGGAATCGGGACATCTTTACCATTCCAGTATCTGGGTATACCGGAAAACGCACAGCCTCTGGTCGATAGCCTGGAACCGATACTTCGTGCCTTCAACATCAAAACAGTTCCGACGAGATTTACACCTAACGGCGGTAAGTATGCTGGAAAAAGTTGTCGCGGCTATATGCTAGACTTCGACGCACACTCCGACGTGCCTTTCTTTAGTGCTGCGGTCGAACTTATACTCACAATCAGACACTCACGACCAACTGCCTTTCGTGATAGCGTGCTTTCATTGAGCCATCAACAAATGTTTTCCAAAGTCGCCGGAACACGCTTACTTCTCAGCTGGTTGGCTGACGAATCAAAAAGCGATGAAGAAATTCGCGCCTTGATGAGAAAGGGTAGAGAACAGTTTGCCTCAACTCGCGAAAAGTACCTCCTCTATAACTGAGTAACTGCTCATCCTCATTTGTCTTAGCTGCCTGTTCATCAGGTGCATTTCAGCGCACAATAGTGGCAATCAATGGAATAGCGGACCCAAAACGCTTAAAATATTCGTTGAATATTGAAAGAAAACGGCTATCAATTTGTTTTAACACACAGATATTCGCACTTTCTTCTATATTTGTTCAAACATCTGTTTCTCATTGTTACACAAGTATTGGAGTCTTTTTATGCGAGTATTAGCGCTGCTCTTATGCGTTCTGACATTTGCGGGTTTTTCATCGTGCACTGACACAACCACAACACCAACGAATACGACTTTGGTTGCACGGACTTTGACATTTACACCAGATTCAGTTACCAACTATCACTATTCACTGGACTCAAACGGTTTGGTGTATGCAGCATTCTATCCCACCAGTGCCTGGGACATCAACGTCATGAATGTTTGGGGTGGAGGACGTTCACGTCAGATAGATGTGCTCTTCAATTCCGGAACAGTAAACGCAGCCGGTCTTACCAAGGCTTACGTTGTTGACACGACGTTTGATAACGTAACTACATACGACAACAGCAAATTCATGGTAGACGATACCGCAAGCTCAAAGCGCATTTCATCAGTTGCTTTGGATGGAACCGGAATCTTCAATTACAACATGTCTACCAACACGATTACACCTAATCCGCAGAAGACCTTGATTGTAAAGACGGCAGGCGGAACGGTTTACAAACTCCAATTCGTGTCTCTGACGGTAGCAGCTAGTCAATATGCTCAGTCGACATTCTCGGTTCGCTACATCAAAGCAAGCGGTAATAGACTGAAATAAGACCACAACTCTGATACAGAGCGCTGATGCGTACTCATCTCCACTGCAAAATCTTTAGCTCGGCAGCTTTAATGCTCTGCATTGCGCTTGGGCTCGGTGGAAGTGTGCGTGTAGATGCGGAAAAACTCAATGGAAGTACTGTTGCCAAAGACAGTTTAAGAACGCGCTCGGAATCCAAGTCTGACAGCCTCAAGCACTACAGGAGTTCGACGGTCGTGGTGACCGGCACGCGATCTCTAACGGAGCAGGACGAGTCGGCAGTAAAAATTGATGTCGTGGACCGCACAAGCATACGCGCGAATGGAACGCCAAGTCTGGCCGGAGTTCTTCAGCAACAAGTAGGCGTTGGAATTAGTCAATCATTGCATCCCGGGGTACAACTGATGGGATTGGGCCCTGATTATACCCAAATCCTGATCGACGGGATGCCATTGATTAGTCGCGTGGCCGGGGTTATTGACCTAAGTCGAATTTCAGTTGCGAATGTCGAGCAAGTCGAGATTGTCAAGGGACCGATGTCGAGTCTGTATGGAAGCGAAGCGCTCGCAGGTGTCATCAACCTTATCTCTATTCGTGCCCAAGAAGGCTGGACGACAAGTTCGGCAATACAGTACACGCAGCTTCAAGGAGAGGACATGCATCTTCGCGTGGCGCATGGAGGCGATGACATTGATTGGAGTACTTTCATCGACTTTAAGAACTCACCTGAGTTTAGTCTTACGCAAGGAGGCCTGAACGTGCCGTACTCCGGTTTTCGCGATATCACTGCACAAGTTGGAATCAAAGCCCGTCTATACCAACATCTTGCTGCCAGATTGAATGCACGTCTTTTTACTTCGCATTCGTTCGGCAATTTCATTGAGTCCTACTTCGGACAAATAGCAGCAAACGCCGGCTCTGTCAATCAACTTGATGAAGGAGTTCAGTGCGCTCTCGACTACGTTGCGAACAATTCGAAGCTCAGTTTTCAGACTTATGTGAGTCATTATTCTGAGCAATATCAATTCGATGTGAGACAGGGCAGCGGTTCGTCGGTTGATGATTTATATCGCACGCTAATTCGACCAAGCTTGCAATACGATTACTCGTGGAACAGCACTAATCGTTTGACTCTCGGTTGCGAATGGTCTTCGGATCAAGTTGACGGTACTCGCTATCCATCCATCCCTAAGTATCGTACTCTTGTTGGCTATGCACAATGGGAGACGAAGCTTAGTGATAATCTGGGCGCGGTATTAAGTACTCGTCTGGACCAAAACAGCGACTATGGTTCAGCAATTAGTCCAAAGCTTTCCATGCTCTACCGTCTCGACGAGAACATGGGCTTTCGCGCATCACTCGGAAGCGGATTCAAGGCCCCGGACTTCCGTCAACTCTCCGTCGAATTCCGCAACAACCTTCAAGGAGCCAATTACATTCTAGTTGGTGCACGATTGCTCGGTAAGGATCTTTTAGCAGAGCGCTCACTCAGTGCCGATGTCTCCTGGTATTTGAATAGTCAAAGTGTAAAGATTGCAAACCAAGATTTGCAGTTTAGATGCGATGCTAGAGTCTTTATCAATTCTCTGCACAACCTCATCGAGTATTACCTCGATCATTTTGATAATCGAATTGCTGTCTATTCGTACCACAACCTCACACGCATTCGCACCCAAGGACTTGAGCTGAACCTTTCGATGGGGATGAAGCTGTCTGAGAGTGATAGTCTTGCTGCCCGCGCCGGCTACCAGGCGCTGATGGCTGTCGATGACGATGTGTTGGATGCTGTAAAGAACGGAAGCGCCGGATCGGTGGATCCGAAGACGGGATCTTTTGTTCCATTGACTACCTCGAGCTACGGCGGACTCTGGTTCCGCTCCAACAACTTGTGGAATCTATGCATGAGTTATAACAACAACAGCGGTTGGATGCTTCAAGGTCGAGCCGACTATGTAGGACGCTTCGGCGATGAAGCTCTGGACAAAAATGGAAGTGTACTTGGTACGATTGTGCGACCAGTGCCAGACAGAGATGACGAGTATGTAAAAGGCTACTGGAATATGCAGTTCGTCGTTTCAAAACGTATTTACCCCGATCCGCAATTCTTACGATTGCAAGAAATGAAACTCAGCTTGGGAGTGAGCAACATCCTTAACGAACTCAGACTTCAATCAGTGCCGACTCTCTTGGGACGACAGATTTTCGTAGAGTTGAGTTGTCAATGGTAGGATGAGGCTTAGTCCTTAAAACCCACGACAATACGTATCGCACCATGATAGACTTGCTCGCTGCGCAAGTGACCATATTTCCGATCCCACTCTCCTGAAGTCAAATCCGCCTCAAGCTTCTTGAAAAACTCAGCCTGCTCAGCTTCGCTTACCCAAGCCCATGCGGACTGTGATCGACGAACATTAGCATCAAGAAATGCTTCCGGTCGGTTGTAAAAAGCTTCATTAAATCCATCAATGCAACCATTGCCGACTTTGAGCACATGGACTTCGCTTCGTGTTCCAACATGACTTTGCAGGAAATCAATTGAAGGAAAACGCCGAGCCTCGACTTCGGCGAGATAGGGTAGGTAGTCGAAAAGCCAGTAAGAGCGAAGCTGCGCAGGATCATAGCTCACGACGACGAGAGGTCCTTGTGTGACACGCCGCATCTCTTTCAATCCCAGATCCGGATTCGGCCAATGGTGTACGCTAAGCACCGTCATCGATGCGTCAAACGCATTGTCATCAAAGGGCAGTTGCTCGGCATGAGAGCGGATGGCCGGTACACGAGATCTCGGACGCTGCTCCCGCATCGCCACCGACGGTTCTACAGCCAGGGTTATACGATCGATGGGTTCGTAGTTGCCGCTCCCGGCTCCGACGTTGAGCACGGTCTTAGCTTCGCCGAGACAAGGATGAATCTGGGCGGCGATGAAAGGATCTTCGCGACGCCAGACAGTATAGTTAGCTCCGTGATTATCGTAGGAATACTCAGGCTTTTGTGAAAAGACGTCCATGCTCAGAAATCGAAAGTGTAATGGTACACAACAAGATTGAGTGTTCAGGTGTTATAACCAAAGATTCTTGATCGAATTAATAATCTTGGTCTTTTGTTAACGCAGAATAATAGTACGGCTACATTGTAAAACTATTTTTCTCGCGCGTCATTTTTCTCTTGCAGTCGCGCGATCGACAACAGCATTTTAGCAGTACAATCCTGTCTGTTTCGCTCTCACTTTTCCCTCGGAGAATTTCGCATGATCCGCTCCCTAGTGCGCTTCGCATGTGGCGTCGTCGTATGTCTTTGCGCGTCCTGTTCCTTCCATCACGGTCTCGAAGTCGTTTCCACGAACTTCAGCGACGTCATTTCACCACAGCAGAATCTGGTTTTTCGTTTCAACGATGACGTCGTGAACGACACTTTGGTCAATGAGTGGGACACAACTTCCTACGTTCACTTCGAGCCGGCTATGGAAGGACGCTACAAATGGACCGCGAAGAACGAGTTGAGCTTCACGCCCGCGCGAGAGTTTCTTCCAAACACAGAGTACAAGATGGAGATCACGTCGGCAGTGCTGACGAAGGGAACACTAAAAAGTTCACTAGGACCGGATACCAAGTTCTCAGCTCACACTCCTTACGTGGCACTTGAGTTTTGTGATGCGAGTTGGGTCAGTGTCAAAGAACGCGGTGGTGCAATTGAACTTGCTGTTCGTCTGCACTTTAACTACCCTGTCAGTAGCGAGAGCGTTTCTCAACTACTGCATCTAAAGTTCAATGACAAAGACATGCAGTTTAGCACTGATGAGAACACCGTCTCTGCCGACGCACGATTTCATATTCAGCAGAATGTTGAGTCTATCGACGAAGGAACGCTCTACGCCACGGTGAGTGCGGGAGTTCGGTGTTATGGTGCGAAGCAGGTTAGCACCTCCGATCTCAGCGCACAATGCGAAATACTCTCACGCAGAAAGCTAGCCATTCTTAACTGCAATCCTGAATTCGTTGATGGTGTTGGTATCGTGCATTGTTCGACCTCGCAACCGGTTCAGATTGCCGAGGGTGAAAAGATCATCAATGTTGTTCCGGCTGTGGCAAATCTTCAGACCGAGATTAACGAATACGGATTTGATGTTAAGGGAAATTTCGAGGCGGGACGCCAATACACGATGTCTGTGTCGAAATCGCTGCGTGGTGTGTTAGGTGGCAGCATGAGCGAGGACTTCATTCAGTCGGTGAATTTCGGTGCTTTGAATCCCGAGCTGCGATGGTCTAGCGAACGCGGCATGTATCTCTCTCCAAAAAGCTCGCGGAATATTGGCGTCAATATTATTGGCATCAATAACGTGAAGGTGAGCATTGTCAAAATCTACGAGAACAATATCCAGGCTTTTCTACGTGATGCGAGACGATATGCTTATGAGGATTATGGTTACGGTGAAGGCGATGAGACTGATGGTCAACGTGAGGAATCGTCGCGATACCGAATTGACTTTGATTATACCCTCGACTATTACAAAGAATACGGCAACATTCTCTCCACACGCGAATACGCTGTGAAGAATCTTGCAAAGAGTGGCAACATTAGCCTGCTGAACTTGGCTCTTGACAATATCGGCGAGTTCAAGGGCATCTATGTCGTTCGTGTCGAGTCGATGGATGACTCGTATCGCGCGATTTCAAAATTGGTTTCGGTGTCGGATATCGGTCTCATCGTTAAGAAGTGCGAAGACGACGTCTATGTCTTCTGTAACTCAATCAAAAGCGCAGAATCATTGAGCGGTGTGTCAATGAAGTTCATTTCGACGAACAACCAAACTCTGCAAACCGCCACCAGTGATGCCAACGGCGTGGTGCACTTCGAAAATGTGTTGAAGCGTGCCAAGGATTTTGAAGTAGGTATGGTAACTGCCACGCTTGGCGGTGATTTTAACTACATGATGTTCCGTGATACCAGGGTCGAGACCTCGCGTTTCGATGTAGGTGGATTACAAGAGAATACAGCCGGTCTTCAAGCTTACTGCTACGGAGATCGTGATATCTACCGTCCCGGCGAAACGATACACCTCAATACAATTGTTCGAGACAAGCAATGGAATCCCGTCAGCAAGCAGATGCTGAAGCTGCGCATTGCTTCTCCGGATGGACGAGAGTTCCGCTTCATGAAAATCTATCCGGACGCTGAGGGTTCTGTTACGACTGATATTGCCCTGAGTTCTTCAGTTCTCAGTGGAACCTATGTTGTGGAGATTCTCAGTGCAAATGACGTATTGCTCAACTCGCATACTATTGCGATTGAGGAGTTTGTTCCTGATCGCATCAATGTGCATTTAAGCATGTCAAAGACGGCATACAGCGTCGGCGACAGCGTTGCGGCCTTTGTCAATGCCATGAACTACTTCGGTCCGCCGGCTGTCCATCGCAAAGCTGAATTCGTCTTCAGCGTCAAACGCAAAGATTTTAGGCCCAAGCAATTTCCTCAATACGACTTCTCGATACGCACTAAGGAGTCGAGAGAACTCTTAAATCAACCTCAACAGACGGAAACTGACGCCAGTGGCAACGCTAGCGCGAGATTCCTCATCCCGAAAGAAGCGGCCAATACCGGGCTGCTTGAGGGATCAATGTTTGCAACTGTATTTGATGAGAATGGACGTCCGGTACATAGACTCGAGCGTTTCGAAGTTCAGAGTCAAAGCATCTTTTATGGTATCAAATACTCTGACTCATACACTGCCGTTCACAGTTCGGTACCTGTGCAACTCATTGCCGTGGATCGCAATGGTAATCCGCAGTCAGTCAAAGCTCGCGTGCAATTCCTGAAACGTAACTGGCAGACCGTATTGCGCAAAAATGACTACGGTGGCTTCTCCTATGTGTCGGAGATGCGGATGGACACTATCAACGATCGAATTGTTTCCATCAACGGAAGTGCTACGAGCTTGAGCGTTGTCCCACATTCAAGCGGAGACTATGAAGTGCATGTGATGTCCCCGGATGGACAGAACTATGTCAGTCGAAGCTTCTGGGCTTGGTCATGGGGCTCAACTTCGACTACTGCTTTTCAAGTAAAGAAGGAAGGAACGATTGACATCAGCTTCGATAAGGCGCGATACACAGTGGGTGAAAAGGCAACGGTCTTGTTCAAGACACCATTTGCCGGACGCCTACTTGTCTGCGTGGAACGCAATGGTCTGCTATCACATCAGTACATCAACACCGATGAAAAGTCCGCAAGCATAAGCATCAATATCACCGATGCCATGGCGCCAAATGTCTATGTTTTTGCAACTCTGTTTAAACCTCTCGATGACGGTGCAATGCCGTTGACGGTTGCACACGGCGTCGCTTCGCTCAACTGTGAGCCGCGTAATGCTACATTCTCGCTTTCAATTGATGCGCCTGACCATGCACGATCTAATAGTAAACAGACAATTCGTGTGAAAGCTGCGAATGCCGGAGGTGCTGAAGTGACAATTGCTGTTGTCGATGAAGGCATACTGGCGATGCGACAAACGAAAACTCCGAATCCACATGATTACTTCTACCAGAAAAGGGCATTGCAAGTAGAGTCATTTGACTTGTATCCGTACATCTTCCCGGATCTCCGACCGACGAGGATGTCGTACGGTGCCGGTAACGACGAGCTCTCGCGACGACTCTCACCGGTGATTGGAAAACGATTTAATCTCGTTGCATTCTGGAGTGGTATTATCAAAACCAACGCTTCAGGAGAAGCCAGTTATACGATAGATATTCCTGCCTTCAGTGGCTCGCTCAGGGTGATGGCGGTTGCATACAAAGGACGCGCCTTCTCGTCAGCTGAAAAGAATATCGTGGTGGCTGATCCGCTGGTTGTCAGTTCAGGACTTCCAAGGGTGATGAGTCCGGGCGATACAGTTCGCGTCCCTTTAACTGTATCAAACACAACTGCTAAAGTGATGAACGTGGCTGCTACGATTTCGACTAGCGGAGGCGTCAAAGTTCAGGGATCAACGCAACAGAACTTGTCGATAGCAGCGCACTCCGAACAACGAGCCTTATTTACGCTTGTGGCGCAAAACTCAATTGGCATTGCGCATATTGAAATGAAGGCTAGTGGTTCAGGAGAGTCGACGATTGAGAAGACGGACATTGCGATACGACCGAGTGTGCCGCTGCAGCATGTGAATGGTGCTGGAAGTGTTGGGGCTAACGAGACGAAGTCATTTGCACTTATGTCGAGTTTCATCTCCGGCACGACGAAAGGCAAACTCGTGGTGAGTCGATCATTAGTTGCAGAGTTCGGTCGTCACTTGGACTATCTCATTTCCTATCCCCACGGCTGCGTCGAGCAAACGACGTCGAAGGCATTCCCGCAGTTGTACATCGCGGATCTCAACAACTCGTTATCGCAAGACGAAAAGCAAAGTGCTTCATCAAATGTCGATCAGGCTATTCTCAAGCTTCAGAGCATGCAGCTGTATAACGGCGCGTTGTCTTATTGGCAAGGTGATGTCATCGAGTCGTGGTGGGGAAGTATCTACGCTGCGCACTTCTTGATCGAAGCCAAACGCAATGGTCATGAAGTGAGCTCAACCGTGCTCGATCGTCTGTTGCAATACATAGCGAAGAAAGCACACATGAGTGATCGTCGAACATATGCCTATTTCGGTTCGGACAATGTTCAGCACACTAGAAGTATCGCACCGCAGGAAGTGTTTTATTCGTTATATGTGCTTGCTCAAGCAGGACGACAAGACGTATCGCTGATGAATTTCTACAAGACTAATCTCAGTGTTTTGACTGATGACAGTCGCTATTTGTTAGCCAACACCTTTTTGTATCTCGGAGACCGAAACTCCTTCGAAAAGGTTCTACCAAATCAAATAAGTCAATGGTCGGTGAACGATGGTGAGGGCTGTTGGAGCAGTCCTATTCGCGACGAAGCTCTTATTCTCAGCACACTCGTGGATGTAGACAAACAGAATCCTCAAATACCCGTGCTGGTACGTCACTTGACAACGCTTCTGAGAAATCAATACTACTACAGCACACAAGAAGATGCCTTTGCGATAATCGCTCTTGGTAAATATGCAAGAACAGTTGGTGCTGCGAATGGAACGGCGAGCATCACTGTAGCAGGGAAGAAGTACGAGTTAAATGGTGCGGATGTCGTTGTGAGTGATAACGTCGTTGGACAAAATGTGAGCATCAGTGCTCGTGGTGGCTCTGTCTACTACTACTGGGATGTGAGCGGAGTTCCGTCAAATGGTGAATACAAACAAGAAGACAGTTTTCTTCGCGTTCGTCGTGATTTCTTTGATAGAAACGGACGTGAAATTACTGCCAATTCGTTCCGACAAAATGACGCTGTAGTAGTTCGTATCACTCTAGATGCTATTGCCAAGACGTCGGTATCGAACGTGGTAATCACAGACATTCTACCTGCCGGATTAGAGATTGAAAATCCGAGGTTGAATGCTGCGCCGGATATGCCGTGGATCAAGAAGACTTCAATCGCGCAGCACACAGATTTCCGAGATGATCGTGTAAACATCTTTACAAATCTCAATGGCACCCAGACTTTTTACTACGTCGCTAGAGCTGTGAGTCCGGGTGTGTTTAAGCTCGGTCCAATCAGCGCTGAAGCAATGTACAACGGTCAAATGCACTCTGTTCATGGTGGCGGAGTGGTGAAGATTGCGCAGTAGGGAATGGATGAAATGAAGTTGAAAGCAATCATAAATAAGGTCATAGCAAAAGTCCCAAAGACTCGTGCTGAGCTACTTGCCTTTGCAAGGAAGCCTGTTATGCTGAGTCTGTTTGCTCTGCTTGCCCTCTTTCTTTTGCTTGACAACGTCTTTCCATTTCGACCGAATATTCAGTACTCACAGATTATTCTGGCCAAAGACGGGACGGTGGTTGATGCCTTTCTATCGTCCGATCAAAAGTGGCGAATGAAGACGGAGTTGAACGAGATATCTCCGCGACTACGCGATGTGTTCGTCGCAAAAGAAGATCGCTGGTTTTACTGGCATTGCGGAATCAATCCAATCGCCATTGTCAGAGCAGGAGTGGGAAATATACTTCACGCACAGCGTCAATCCGGAGCATCGACGATCACGATGCAAGTAGCGAGATTGTTGGAGCCCAAGTCGCGAACCTTGTGGTCAAAAGTAAAGGAGTGCTTTAGGGCATTGCAGCTTGAGGTGCACTATTCCAAGAACGAGATTTTGCAGATGTACATCAATCTTGTTCCTTACGGAGGCAATATTGAAGGTGTAAAGGCTGCCTCGGTTTTGTACTTCGATAGACTTCCTCAACAATTATCATTGGCGCAACTCACGACTTTGGCTATTGTTCCTAATCGTCCGACTTCGCTACGTCTCGGAGCGCAAAGCGACGAGATCATCAAAGAACGTCAACGATGGATTCGCAAGTTTCGGCAGAAAGGAATCTGTAAAGACGACGAAGCCAATGATGCGTGCTTGGAGATGTGTCAGATTCAGCGCTGCGCGATTGCGCACCTTGCACCACATTTAGCAACTCGACTTCGTCAGAGATTCTCCTCAAACGAGATAGTGCACTCAACTGTTGACGCAGCCATCCAACAAAAGTGTGCAACCTTATGCTTCAATTACTCGCAGAGGATGAAGCTTCTTGGCGTTCATAACTGTGCGGCGATCGTCGTCAACAATCAAACGCATAATGTAGAAGCTTATGTGGGATCGCCCGATTTTCTGGATGCTCAACATGGCGGACAGTGCGACGGCGTTCAAGCAATCCGATCACCTGGATCCGCACTCAAGCCTTATCTCTATGCCATGGCAATAGACGCAGGAATTGTAACGCCAAAAACGGTGGTCAATGATGTTCCTACGCACTTTGATGATTACGCTCCAGAAAACTACGATCAACAGTTCCACGGACCGGTCACTGTCGAAGAAGCGTTAGCGCAGTCATTGAACATACCGGCAGTCTCAATTCTCGATAAAGTGGGCGTACAGAATTTCACCCAAAAGCTTATACAAGCCGGATTTCGATCTATCAAGACTAAAGAGAGTGCTCTTGGCTTGAGCTTAGCGCTGGGAGGCTGCGGTGTTCGGTTGGAGGAAATGGCGCGACTCTATTCATCCTTCGCATGTGCCGGAAAAGTACATGCAGTACACTGGACACTTGAAGATCAAGATACATCGAGCATTCAGTTGATGAGTCCTGCTGCAGCGTTTATGATTAGTTCGATGCTTTGTAATCTCACACGACCTGATCTTCCCTCGAGTATTCAAAGTTCGTTGCACATTCCACGCATCGCTTGGAAGACCGGTACTTCATATGGACGTCGAGACGCGTGGAGTATAGGATTCAACAATCACTATACAGTTGCCATCTGGGTTGGGAATTTCGACGGACAGGGAAATCCGGACTTAAGCGGAGCTGCGAGTGCGACTCCTTTACTCTTTGAGATATTCAACACGTTGGATTACAACTCAACAGATGAATGGAATCGTGCGCCGGCTGATGTTGACTATCGCATCGTGTGCTCAGAGAGTGGCTTAGTTCCGAGTGACGATTGTGATAAAACCCTTATCGACTATTTCATTCCCACAGTTTCGTCGGCTCAATCATGTCAGCATATTCAAGAAGTCTGTGTGTCGGCAGACTCTAAGACATCATTTTGTTCTAGCTGTAAACCAAGCACCGGTACCAAAAGCAAGAAATACCATCGATATAGTCCGGAGCTGCTTGTGTATTACAAATCAGAACACACTCCGATTGATCTACCTCCTCGCCACAATCCAAAGTGCAGTCGCATACTGCACGAAGATGCTCCGGTGATTAACTCTCCGCTAAGCGGAAAACAGTACTTGATTGATCGACGTGAAGAGTTGCCGATGAAGTTAGCTTGTGCAGTCCCGGCCGACGTTGATGTGGTCTATTGGTATCTCAACGACAAACTCATTTGTGAGGCTGCGCCATACAATTCTGTGTTTGTGAAGCCGGCGCGTGGGAAAAACAAAATCTCGTGTTGCGACGACAAGGGACGGAATCGTGATATTTTTGTGCACGTGGATTGGCAGTAGCAGCAAGCTCAACCACAATTACCGTCTTTCTTTTCCATGAGCGAACGTCGCGCAGAACTACTTCTTGCCCTCACAACTGTTTTTTGGTCAGGCACTTTCGTGTTTACCAAAGTTGCATTGCAAGAGTGCGATCCAATTTTCTTCGTAACCGTCCGCTTCTTCTTGGCGACTCTCGCCACAGCAGCACTCTGGTGGCGTTATTGCATTCGAATTGACTCGCGCACCTTTCGTGACGGCATGATCCTTGGCGCACTCTACGGAGCAGGTTTTGTTGTGCAAACCTTTGGTCTGCAATACACAACCATTTCCAAGAGCGCTTTTATCACGGGAATGGTAGTGGTGTTCATTCCCGGCGCTGATTGGCTGGTTCGTAGACAACGACCACGTCTAATGCACCTTGCAGCCGTTGCTTTGGCTGGAATTGGTTTGTTGCTGCTTACCCATCCTGAATGGGATCATTTGAACGAGGGAGACGTGCTTACAATTTTTGGTGCGTTGTTTTGGTCTTTTTACATCGCTTTTCTTGATAAAAGTTCGTCCCGTCCGACTGATATCCCGAAACGCACGGAGCAACTGGTCTTTGTGCAATTCTTGACAACTCTGGCACTCGGTCTTTTTGTGCACTTGCTCACGTCGCTTATACACACGAGCGGTTTACGTCCGCAGAATGACGCACCGATGCGAATGGAGCTGAGTTCAGCTGTTGTCATCGCCTTGCTCTACACTGCACTCTTTGGATCGCTTGCGTCCACAACCATTCAGACCAAAGTCCAGCGCTTTGTGGCACCGGTGAAGGCAGGAATCATCTTTACACTTGAGCCGATCTTCGCGACAGTAATTGCCTACTTCACGCATGACGAACGATTGTCGATGTTGGAAATTTGTGGGGCTGCGCTGATGCTTGGCGCAGTTATTTTTGCAGACATGATACACAAAGGCGACACGGAAATTGAGACTCAGGAATTGGCAAAGGAATGACGAATGGATAAGAGTCAAATACGATCACAAAAGAAGTCCGAACGCGACAACCTGGACAAACAGCTAAACAAAGAGTGGTCTGAAGTGATGGCCCAGACTCTGCGTGACAGTTTTGAATACCAGCAATGTGAGTATCTACACGTCTTTTTGTCCTTTGGCTCCGAGCCGGACACACGCTTTCTCATAAATGCAGCGTTGAACGACGGCAAGAAGGTCGTTGTTCCGGTTGTTGCAGACGGCGCGGATTCAATGACTCATTCCTTGATAAGTGCAGGATTTGAAGAGGAGGCTGGACCTTTTGGTGTTCCTCGTCCCACAGTTATCCAAGACCTGCCCGAAAATGTGCTCAAGAATTCATCAATGCTCGTCGTTGTGCCCATGCTGGCATTCAACGAACGACTCTTCCGCATTGGCTATGGTAAGGGCATGTATGATCGCTTTTTGACAAAGCGTAGCTTCTTTGCCTTTGGTTTTGCGTTTAGTATGGCCTTTTCAGAGGAGTTTGTAGAGGAAAAACACGATCAGAGTTTGGATGCAATTATCACTGAGCAGGGAATTGTTCGTAAACGAACTAATCCCTTTACCGTGTCCATGATAGAGAGACCATCGCTATCATGAAGAGAATCCTTTTTTGCCTGTCTATCATTGTCTTCAGTACACCAACTCTACGAGCTGCTGACTTCTGCACAGATCAAATGCTGTGTGATGGTAGCGAGCAAGTGGTAGCCTATGGTATGGATACGACGAAGAACTGGTGGGCAATTACCTCGCCCTACGATTCGAGCTATCGCTTGTGGATTAATGGAAAGAAGTCGAATCCTTATCAGAATATCAAAGGACTGCAATTCGCGCCGGACGGAGAACACTGGTCTGCTTGGGTTGAATTGAACAACTTTTGGACCGTGTTGACCGAACAGGGAACTAAGCCACTCATGTGTCAGAGTCCGGGTGAGCTTCACTACGCACCGTCCAGCTCCACCCTGTGGTGGACCTACTTTGACGGCAACCAAGAGTTTGTTCAAAGTGCAACTCGTAAATACAATGTGATCGGTCGCGTTGGGAGCTTGTATTGTGCTCCAAGTGGTGAGGCTTTGGCTTTTGTCTTTGGTCAAGCGGGAATGAAATTCTTGGTTGTCAATGGCAAGCAGGGTCCGCAGTATGACGACATTCGTCCCATCGGTTTCTGGACCGATGGTCAGTTCGTTTTCGCCGCTCTTGCCGGCAGTCAGTGGCGTATCTATCGTGGTGAAGAAGAGTTGGCAGGACCCTATGCAGATATCATTGAATCAAAAATCAACAGCGATGGAACTGTTGCTGCGGCTATTGTATCGACCGGATCAGCAAGACAGGTCATTCTCTTTTCCGACGAGTACACACGTCCGGTTTTTAGTCGACAGTATCCAAACTTAGACGCGCTCATTCTGCATCCACATTTGGCCATGTGGGCAGCTCGTTCGGAGCAGTCCGGTGGACAGTCGCTAGTGATCATGACAGGTACCGAGTATTCAGCCGGCACGCAGGGCACCGGACATCCACAGTTTACCGCTGATGGTAAAGAGCTGGTGTACAGTGGCTGTGACACGGATTGCTTTCTCAGTATCAATGGAAAGAAGGTCTCGCTCAATCAAACGATGAATTCTGACTTGAGTCTGGCGCATAAATCGGGCAGCTCAACCTTTGCCTATGTGACGAATTCGAGTCTGGTGATACGCGAAATCGAGCGTGCTGATCTTTGGCTGAGTAAGATGTGCGACGAGACGAGTTTGCCTCGTTATAACTGGCGCACGGATCGCTATGAGTGCCTTGGCCGCATCAATCAACGCCTGTATTTACTTAGTTGTATGAAGAAATAGCTTTTAGACTTCAAATAGACGAAAATTCCTCAGGATTGCATTCGTCTCTTCGATTGATTGAAGCCAGAAAAGCCCTAAATTGCCATAGTCGAAGGTGTAGTAGACTTGTAAAACGACCAAACAATTTCACATGGCGGACAGCGATATTGCAATGAATGTACTCGTCATTGACGACGATCCGATCATGTGCGAAATGATCAAGGACACGATCACAAAGAAGTTTCCGATGATGCGGGTTCAGATCTTCAACACCGGTGAAGACGCCCTGGATAGTGGAGGTTACCAGCCTGATATCGTTATACTTGACTACTCACTCGACAGCGTTAAAGCTGATGCAATGAATGGTTTGCAGGTACTCAACAAGTTCCGCGAGCGTTCTGAGTCGACGCCGATCATTTTCCTTAGTTCTCAAGATAAACCCGAAGTAGCTGCGCATACGATCAAGTACGGTGCCTATGACTACATCCTGAAAACAGAAACGGCATTTGCGAAACTGGAGATTGCGCTACAAAACTTGGTGAAGATGAAGAGTCTTGAGAAAGTCTCTCTAGGCCAAAAGATCATGAATAGCGCTTTCTGGATACTATTAGGATTCATTTTCGTGTACATCGTTATTTCCCAATTCATCAGCAAGTAAGCTGTGTGGGAAGGATGAATTGACAAGCTAATGACGGCTTCAGTTGGATATCGAGCAGTATTTTTGCTCACAATATGACGGTCAGTGCAATTGGATATAGATTCTACAAACTCACAATACGAAGTGATGGACGAAATTAACCTAGGCTCAACGGCGAAACTCGAACGGGTTCGTGTACAACGTCAGGACAAGATTTATCGCGAGCTCATCGACAAAGACACCACCGTTTTGTTCGAAGATCCTTTAGAGAACGACATGGTGTTGAACATGGGTCCGCAACACCCGGCAACGCACGGCGTGTTACGGGTTCTGTTGAGACTCGACGGTGAGACAGTTGTAAAGTGCGTTCCGGAGCTTGGTTATTTGCACCGCGGCTACGAGAAGTTGGCAGAGAATACAACCTACAATGAGTTTATTCCGCACACCGATCGTTTGGACTACTTGGCGCCAATGTCAAACAACGTCGGTATTGCCCTTGCAATTGAAAAAGCTATCGGCATCGAAGCGCCACCGCGCGCTCAGTGGATCCGTACATTGGTGTGTGAGTTAGCACGTATTTCTTCGCACATGTTGGCAGTTGGTGCCGCATGTATGGACGTTGGAGCGCTCACAGTGTTCCTCTGGACCTTCGCTGAACGTGAAAAGCTCTATGATATCTTCGAATTGATTTGCGGCGCTCGTTTCACGACCAGCTATACCCGCGTCGGTGGAGTTGCCAATGATATTTCAGATGAAGCATTGGCTATGATTCGCACATGGGCTATTCAATTCCTTGATCAGCTCCGCGCTTCCGAAGGACTCATCGATCGCAACAGAATTTTCATCGACCGCATGGCCGGTGTTGGCTTCTGTTCACTTGAGAAGGCAATCTCATTGGGCTTGACCGGTCCGGTACTTCGTGCTTCCGGCAGCACCAGAGATCTTCGCAGGGACATGCCATACTTGTGGTATGATCGTGTTGATTTTGAAGTTCAGTCACATGCCGATTGCGACTGCTTTGGTCGTTACAAAGTGCGTATGAATGAATGTCGTGAATCAATCAAGATCATTCATCAACTTCTTGATGCACCACCAAGTGGCGAGATTAAACTCAACGATCCGGTACACGTTCAGGCAAACAAAGCTGAGATCTACACCAAGATGGAAGAGTTGATCAGTGATTTCATGATCGTCAACTTTGGTGCAGCACCTCCTGCCGGCGAAACTTACACGGGAATCGAATCACCTAAGGGTGAGCTTGGTTTCTACATCGTTTCGGACGGCAGCGGATATCCATGGAAATTGAAAATTCGATCACCATCGACATCGAACTTGCAGGCACTTTCGCATATGGCGGAAGGATCTATGGTTTCGGACGTTGTGGCAATCATCGGTGGAATTGATCCGGTGATGGGTGAAGCAGACAAGTAAGGTTATTTTCATAGAGAATGTTTGGGACGCTCATGTGGCGTCCCTTTTTGTATCTGACAATGCAGCACGATCCAATAACGACAGCGACGCCTGAACGACTTGAGAAGTTGGGGACGGTGATTGAACGACGTCAACCAACCTTGACCATCGTACTCGAGAATGTTCACGATGCACACAACGTTGCAGCGGTATTAAGAAGCTGCGATGCGGTTGGCGTTTTGCAAATACACTGCGTGTATTACGGTCGCAACGTATATCCTGAGTACGGTCTTAAAACCTCAGGCACTGCCCGCAAATGGGTTGATCAAGCGCACTACGAAACCATTGACGAGTGCTATTCACGATTGAGGTCAGATGGCTTCAAGATTTTCACCACAGCCTTATCACACGACGCCGTTTCAATTTACGATACTAATCTCTGTGAGTCGGTAGCACTGGTTTTCGGAAACGAACATTCCGGTGTGAGCGAAGAGGCATCACAGAAAGCTGATGGCAACATCATTATTCCGCAAGTAGGCTTAGTGCAAAGTCTGAATATCTCCGTGGCATGTGCGGTAAGTTTGTTTGAAGCCTATCGTCAGCGCATGCGAGCCGGAATGTACAACCAACCGCAAATGAACGAAGGAGCGCGCACTGAGCTCTTACGCAATTGGTTAATGAGATAGCTACGAAGCAGTACTGACCTGATCACGACACAACTATGGCAACATCGAGATTGATTGAAAAGATTCGGACAAGCTGGATGCCTCGAGTGCAGCAGCCCAGTTTGTCGCCCGGACTCCATCAGTACTTTGCCTTGTTGATTGTATCGCTCAGTAGCTTGTGTTTACTGCAGTGTGTTAGCGGACTCCTTCTCTCGATGAATTATGATGCTTCGGAGCAGATATACAGAGATGAGAAGGGTAGAGCAGTCGTTGAATTCACCGCGCTTCGTGATAAAATTGATCAGGACGGCGATACCGTCATTTATGCCGGGGAAGTACATCGTCTTCCGGTCGACGAACAGAGATTAAGACCAATTGTCGCCGCACAAAATTCATCACTCTTTGACTGGCAGTCAACTCCCATCGCGCCTCGTTCCTACGCTTGGACCAGCGTGTATTCAAAATTGAACCCGCACTATCGTTTCCAGATTCGTGCTTTACACCAATGGAGTTCATACTTCTTTGTTGCAATGGCATTAGTGCTGATTGTCAGCGGACTCATCTTCCGCATCTATCGCTACAGCTCTGAAATACGCTGGCTGAAAATGCTCAGTATGTTTCTTGCATTATTCTTCTGTGCGTGGTTGGGATCAGTTCTACCATGGAATCTGCGCTCTGCCATCTCCGTATCCATCGTTAGCGCTTTTTGTCGAGATTATATTCCCTTCATCGGCAGCAGCATTTCCGACCTCATTGGAAGTTCGGTTGCAAACGTGCATCTCAGCAGAATTTTCACGCTACATGCCTTGGTTTTACCGGTGCTACTAGTGTACTTGCTCTTCGGACTTCGCTCACGAAGCTATCATGAACCTAGGATCTACTCGATTGTTCGAAGTCTCAGCTATTTGATACCATCGATCATGAGCATGGCTTTTCAAGTTCCCGCTTCAGAGATTGCGGCTCAGCCTGCAGCGGCACTAGCCGGCTCGGTGGCAACATCTGCCACGATTCGACCGGAGTGGTATCTTCAGGCTCCGTATTACCTCATGTCGCACTGGCCCGAAGACCTCGCCTCCGGAACCATCCTTTGCTGGATCGGACTCTGCATCCTCCTACCCATGATCCACCAACGTTTCCGCTCCGAACTCGTCGCCCGTATCCTTAGCATTGCACTTGCTGTTGGATTGGTTGTGATGATGGTGGTTGGGGTGATTGCATGAAATTCGGGTGGTCACAAGGCATATTCTTAACTTTGTGGCTACAGAAATGACGTCTATTCAATGAATCCAACCGTGCTTGTCCGCAAAGGTCTCAATCGGCTCCGATCGCCGATTATCCTGCGGCAACTACTGAAATCCCAGTACCTTAGTCCTGATGAACTGAACCATCTGCGAATAGCGAGATTGAAGGATGTCGTTCATACAGCACTCAACACCGTTCCATTCTATAAGTCGCTACAGAAAGATGTTGATTTTAGTCGATTTAGTATAGATGTCCTGAAACAGTTTCCCATTGTTACCAAAGAAAAAATTCGGCAGTCGCCGGAGCAGTTTATAAGTAGCGAATGGAGAAGACATTTTGCTCACTCGTATCGAACGTCCGGATCTTCAGGCAATCGTTTTCGTTTTCTGGTGCCTTTTTGGAGTAGCGCTTACGAAGAAGCTTTTGCAAGCCGTGCATGGGGGATGAATTCGTCCTATGAGTACCAGCAACGAGACCCAGTCGTTTTTCTAAGAACATATGCCCCAAAAGTAGGCGAAGCACTTTTTCGTCGGGATCCAATCCAGAATTACACCTACTTGTCTCCATTTGATATCAAACAG
>JBGAUL010000040.1:0-24325 GCA_044228685.1 Chlorobiota bacterium | reverse complement strand
GTCGCTCGTGACGTACGAACAATGTTTCTACGCGCAGATTTTCCGGCAGAACTACGTGCAGATGTTGAACAAGCCCTCAATGAAATGGATTTGGCTTCGGCACCACTGGCAGTGCGCAGTAGTGGTACAGCTGAGGATCTACCATCAGCAAGCTTCGCCGGACAACACGATTCATTCCTGAACATCGTTGGCATCGATTCGCTTTGCGAGTTCATTAAGCGGTGCTACGCATCACTGTTTAATGATCGTGCAATAAGCTATCGTCTTGACCACGGCTTCGACGTCTTTGATTGTGCTCTCTCAGTCACCGTTCAGCAACTAGTTCGTTCAGATCTCGCATCCTCTGGGGTGGCTTTTAGCGTTGACCCCGAAAGCGGTCACCACAACATCATGTTTATCACCTCCACCTGGGGTCTGTGCGAAAACATTGTCCAAGGCAGCGTAAACCCGGATGAGTTCTTGTTCTTTAAGCCGAACATTGGCAGCGATAAACCGGCGTTGTTGAGAAAGAAGATTGCTTCAAAAGAACAGACAATGATTTTAACTGACGAACACACTGAAGTGTCGCAAGGACATGAGCAAATGATTCGTCAACGTACCAAAAACATTGCCACGCCTCCGGAACTGCAGGCACGCTGCAGTCTCAGCGACCGCGATGCAGAACTGTTAGCAAAGTGGTGTCTTGCGATTGAAAAACACTATGGGTGTTCAATGGACATTGAGTGGGCCATTGATGGTCGAAGCGGCGAGATGTGGATCGTGCAAGCACGACCAATGACGAGTCCGGTATTGACGGAAAAATTCTGTCTTCGCGAATACAAACTCCTGCAGAAAGCAACTCCACTCTGCAGCGGACAAGCTGTTGGAAAGAACATTGTAAGTGGCACCGCTCGCATCGTGCAATCTCTCAATGATGCGTCGAAGGTTCGCGTAGGCGACATTATCGTTGCCGACATCACCAATCCGGATTGGAACGCTTTGTTGCACCGCGCGATTGGAATCGTAACGAACAAGGGAGGTCGAACAAGTCATGCATCAATCGTCGCGCGTGAATTGGGAATACCGGCAGTTGTCGGCACCAACGATGCCACGGCAGTACTGCGCGATGGACAGGTTGTTACGCTGAGCTGTGCCAGTGGCGACAACGGTCAGGTCTATGACGGAAAGCTCGACTGGGAGCTCCGCGAGACAACGATGGAGAATATCCCATTGACCTCCACCAAGGCAATGTTCATCCTCGCCGATCCTGACAAAGCACTGCAACTGAGTCGCTATCCAAATGCGGGCGTTGGTTTGATGCGACTGGAGTTCGTCATCGCCAATGTCATTCGCGTACATCCCATGGCGCTTGTTCGTTTTGACAGCTTGCCTGACTGTCAAGACAAACTTGCCATTGCAGCGCTCACATCCTCGTACTCATCCAAGCAAGAGTATTTCATCCAAGAACTCAGTTCTGCGATTGCGGTTGTAGCAGCAGCCTTTTATCCGAAGGATGTGATTGTGAGAATGAGTGATTTCAAATCAAATGAGTATGCTCAGCTGTTAGGTGGACGTTTCTTCGAAGAAGCAGAAGAAAATCCGATGCTTGGTTTTCGCGGAGCCTCACGCTATTACGATGAACGCTATCGCGATGGCTTTGCACTTGAGTGTCTTGCTGTGAAGAGAGTTCGCGATACTCTTGGTTTGACCAATGTCAAAGTCATGATTCCATTCTGCAGAACTGTTGAAGAGGCCAAGCATGTCTTGGACGAGATGAACAAATCAGGTTTAAGTCGCTTGCAGAACAAACTCGAAGTCTATGTCATGGCTGAGATTCCAAGCAATGTGATTCTCGCGCATCGATTTGCCGAACTCTTCGATGGATTTTCAATTGGATCAAATGATCTAACTCAACTCACATTGGGCTTGGATAGGGATTCAGCAATTATCAGTCATTTGTTTAATGAGAACGACGAGGCGGTGAAAACGCTACTCTCGCAAGTCATTCATACGGCGCGCAAGACCGGTCGAGCAATTGGACTGTGCGGTCAAGCACCAAGTGACTACCCAGAGTTTGCCCGATTTCTGGTCCGCGAAGGAATCGATTCCATATCATTCAACGCTGATGCGCTTTTGAATGGTATCAACAACATTGCAGCAGCCGAACGAGAATTACGAGACAACTAACTATCAGGAGAATGTCATGAAACGCTTATTTGAAGACAAAGTCGCAATCGTCACCGGAGGAAGTTTCGGAATTGGACGTGCAACCGCACTGGCATTTGCCCGTGCCGGCGCTAAAGTATGTGTCGTTGATTGGGTCGAGGATCATCAAGTCGTCGATCAAATCCGTGCAGAAAATGGCGACGCTATTTTTGTTCACTGTGACGTGTCGAAAGAAGATCAGGTCGCATCGATGGTTGAGCAATGCGTCAAAGCATTTTCAAAGGTCGACGTGGCTTTCAATAACGCCGGAATTGAAGGTCATTCAGCACCAACGCACTTATGCACCACTGAAGTTTGGGATCAAACAATTGGTGTCAATCTCAAAGGTGTGTGGCTATGCATGAAATATGAATTAGAGCAAATGCTGAAAGTGGGTCGCGGTTCAATCGTCAATTGCGCTTCTGTGGCCGGTCTCGTCGGCTTTCAAGGTTTGCCAGCCTACGTTGCATCGAAGCACGGCGTCGTTGGATTAACAAAATGCGCTGCAATAGAATATGCTAAGTTGGGTGTACGAGTTAACGCGGTTTGTCCGGGTGTAATTCATACGCCAATGATCGACCGTTTTACCGGCAAAGACAAGGCCGTTGAAAAGGCCTATGAGAACATGGAGCCGGTTGGTCGAATGGGACAACCTGAAGAGGTTGCCGATGCCGTGCTCTGGCTCTGCTCCGACAATGCTTCCTTCGTCACAGGTGACGCAATTGCCGTCGATGGTGGATGGATTGCTCAATAGTTAAGATGTTAACATTAGGTGAAAAGCTCTCGTCAAATAAACCCAAGCGCGGTTTATAGAGACAAATGTGTGTGTAGCATTAATAAGGATTGAATAATCCATGACCATGAAACGCAAATGCCTAGTTGGAATAGCTCTGTTGCTTGGAATGATCTGTGTGCGATCAGTGAGTGCACAAGACGACCGAGCACTTCTCGAAAAATTGATTCGTGATGATAGTGATGTCGTGAATATCATCGCTTTGTACGATGACCAAGTCCGCATTCGACTCTTTGAGGCGGCTTCCAACGGAGAAATCATCGCTCGACTGAGCGATATACAGCGTCGTTCGAACGATGCCTTCCGCAAAGCAATAAGTGGCTATTCGAAAGAAGAGCAGTCGAGTATTTGGAATCTGACGCGTTACGACGGACTCCTCGACAAGCTCACTGATGGTGGTCGTAAAGACGCTGCAGCGGTCGATGCCATTACCGCGAACTATCCCGAAGACCTTCGCACAGATGCTCGCAATATGTCGCAGCGACATCCCGAGACTCTTGCTGCGATTGCCGGCATTGAAAAAGACTTTGCGCAGCAGACCAATTCGCTGCTTGGTTCCTATCCGGATAAAGTACAGACGACCTTTAAGGACTTGATTCACCATCCGGATGCTCTCACCTTGCTCAACGACAACATGCGCACCTGTGTTCTTCTTGGAGACCTCTGGAAGCGCGACTCCAAAATGGTTCGCGAACGTTTCAGTGAATTGAACATGCAACTTGTTGATCGCAAAGCCAAGGATCTAGCAGAATGGCAAGAAACGATGCAGAAGGATCCTGACGCAAAGGCGGAAATGGAGAAGAGTGCTGCAGATTTTGCCAGCGAAAACGGATACAAAACGACAGATAACCAGTTGAAGCAAGCGCCGATGATTGATAACATCCATGTGGTATCGTATCCATATTGGAGTGGTTATCCTTATTGGTACACGACACCGTGCTGGTATCCTTATCCTTATTGGTACCATTGTGGATACTATTACGTCGGACCTCGTATTCACTGGTGGGGACCGCCTTCTTGGTTGTTCTTGAGTTGGCACTTCCATCATCGTGGACACTTCTCGATGTATCCGCACATAACGAATTGCTATTTCAACTACTACTATTACGGATCGCATCGATATTACACCAGAGGTGGACACGAAGTGCGTCGTTGGTTTGGAGTTAATCGAAGCAATTTCCCGGCTGATTTCCGTGAGAATACCGTTCAGCGCATTGACCGCATTAGAGGATTGAGTACGACAGCGGTGGTTCCACCGGCTGTTGGAGGACGTCCTTCAGGCGAGGGAGGCGGTCGCGTGCGACCGGGTAGCACAGATGCAGTTGGTAATGGTGGACGTCAACGTCAAGCACCGGCACCGGATCGTCCGAGCGGACGCGAAGTGACGCCACGCCCGAACCCTGCTTTCCCGAGCAATCCAAGAACGCCGGAGAGTCCGCGGAATCGTCCGGACCAACCACGTCCGACACCGAATAATCCGCAACCGCGACCTTCGAGTCCAACGCCGCAACCGCGACCGTCCAGTCCGACGCCGCAACCTCGGCCATCGAATCCTGCGCCGCAGCCTCGTCAACCTCGAGTTGAGCAACCACGTGTTGAGCAACCGCATCGCGAAACTTCGCGACCACGAGTCGCACCGTCGCCGCCGCCAGCTCCAAAGGTTCAACCGGCTCCGCGTGAAGCTCCATCAGCACCGCGTGTCTCGGGTCCTCGCAACTAACGTTTTAAAAAATCACAACACGAAGCCCGCTGGCTCATCTTGCCACGGGCTTCGTCTTTTTAATGCCACTGCTATCCGTAGTTTTGTTGAAGTACCTAACCACCACACTGAAGGCTTGGGAATGAATGAGGCTGTGAAACCTAATTGTTATACAACGATTGCTGTACTGACATCCGGCGGCGATGCTCCCGGATTAAACGCTTGTATTCGTGCGGTCGTTCGCTCGGCCCTATTCCATTCTATTCGCATCCTTGGAGTGCACGATGGATATGATGGATTGATTGACGGAGACTTCTTCGAACTGACATCAGCCGGTGTGGGAGGAATCATCCAACGTGGTGGCACAGTGCTTAAGTCATCGAGAAGTGATCGTTTTATGACACGCGAAGGACGTCAGCAGGCATTCGACCAACTTCAACGTAATGGTGTTCAAGCACTCATTCTTATCGGCGGTGACGGCTCCTTCTCCGGTGCTCGTGCATTTCTTGCTGAGCATGATATACCGCTCATAGCAATTCCAAAAACCATTGACAACGACATCGCCGGAACGGATTTCACGATTGGCTATGACACGGCTATCAACACAGCTATGGAAGCAATCGATAAAATTCGTGACACGGCTGAATCACACAACAAGATCTTCTTTGTTGAAGTGATGGGTCGCGATGCCGGTTTCATTGCCTATCGCACCGGTCTAGGAGTTGGTGCTGAGGCGATCTACATACCCGAGACGAAGACCGATCTGCAGCACCTATACAGCGTACTCGACAAAGGTTGGAGTCGTAAAAAGAGTTCGATCATCGTTGTTGTCGCTGAAGGCGACGAAGAAGGTGGCGCCGTTCGCATATCAGAAAAAGTTGGCGCTCGCTATCCACAATTTGACGTGCGCGTTTGCATCCTTGGCCACATTCAGCGCGGAGGATCTCCCACATGTTCTGATCGCGTTTTGGCGTCGAAACTCGGCGTGGCGGCTGTGCATGCTTTACTCGAAGGACAGCGTAATATCATGGTTGGCGAGATCAACAATGAAATCGCCTACTCACCCCTTGAATCAGCCACTAAACGTCATCTCCAAATCACTCCTTCGATGATGGAGATGATGGCAATTCTATCCTCCTAAGAGCTTACAGTCGCTTCGGTTCTGCACCCTCTGATGACAATCATCACTGCGCCTGACAACGGTCATGAGGCAAGATCTCCCAATGCGCGAAGTTGCCATTGGAGATACGATGACTACTCTTGAAACCATAGTGCTCGTAGCCGCAACCCTCTTCCTTCTCATCCTGAGCTACACACTTCTTACGCCTGTTCAACTGGTACTAAACAGTAAGAATCACTGGTATGGCATCCGGATTCCGGGGCTTATGGAGTGTCGCGTACTCGCTAGCGCGGATGCTGTTGTTCTACAACTCAAGATGCTGTGGCTCACAAAAAAGATGCAGCTGTTGCCGCGTGAATCGAGCTCGACAGCGACAAAGGATGTTGAACATAGCGAAGCTGAGGCAGACAGACGTAAGCAGCGAAAGAGCAAGTCTTCATTTCCTTTTAGTCAACGACTAGCGCAGGGATTGCGCATGCTCAAGAGTTTCCAAGTGCGACGTTGTGATGTTGGATTGGATACCGGCGATGATGAAATCAATGCACAGCTCATTCCCGTCGCTTATTTGTTGGGTCGGAGCAGTCCGTGCAAGGTCAATATCAATTTTATCGGAATTAATTCCTGTGACGTGCTTGTTGAGAACCGAGCGATTCGGCTTCTCTGGGCTTTCATGGGGTGGAATGTTTAAATACTGCGAGAGGAACTTCGATGAACACGATTGATGATGTACTGAAGAACATTACAGACTTTCTTCACTCAGAAGCAACTACGGATACCATTGTCGGTAAAGAATTTCAGTTGGGTGAATACAAGTGTGTTCCGGTTATGTCACTTGGACTGGGATTTGGCGGTGGTGGAGGTGAGGGAAAGAGCGATGTGAAATCTGCAGCCGGAACAGGAGTTGGTGCCGGCGGTGGAGGAGGAATAGGTCTTGGAGCGGTTGGCTTCTTAGTCACTCGTGGACAAGAGATTCGCTTCATTTCCACGCGCGGCGCTCGGGGTTTGAATGCGGCTTTCGAAAAGCTCCCGGATGTTGTTCATAAACTCTTTGACAAGTCCAAAAAAGCCGAAGCAGAAGTCGTTGAATAGCCTGTGATGTCCGTCTCAATGGCACCGTAGGTCCTGTTCTGAAAAGAGGTTGACGGGAATTGTCCCTGGTTGCTGCGCCCACAGTGATCTCGGACATTTCCGTCAACCTATGTTATTATGACTTGCCGCTAATTTTCCGTCCTCTACCGATCGTCTCATCTCTCCCGATATTTCTTCATGCACCATCATTGTCTTTTTTGCTACATGAGCGCTACGGGCTAAATTTCGCGCGTAAATCACGACGATCTGCACTAATACTTTCCTGTATGAATCGAATTTTGCTGGTTGCATTTTTGCTTCCACTCCTTTGTTATTTCCAACCCAGACTTTCTGCACAAGAGTCATCTGATCAACAAATCCGCACAGCATGGAATTATTTATCCAAAGGAAGTGCATCTGAAGCGGAAAAAGGATTTCGTGCTGTACTTGCTAACAATCCTAAAAATTCCCGTGCAGCACTTGGTTTGAGCTTCTTGTATTCATGGCAGCACAAATACCGCGATGCCTGGGATCAATGTGAAAGTGCGATTCGTAATTCACCAAATCCTCAGGCTTTGGCTCATGCTGTCATGGCAACCTCCATGTGCAGAATAAACACCATGAGTGATGATTTTCATACCTCAGAGTATTACGACCGACTCTTACACGCGCCGGATGAAATGGGAATTCTCCGAGGAATGGCGTACTCTCGTCTAGGCGACGTCTACGCGCGTCAAGGCAAGATCAGTAAATCACGAGAAAGCTACGCAAAGATCTCTGCCATCACAGATTGGGCTATAATTGGTCCATTTGATAATCTCTCCGGATGCGGATACAACAAGGCCTACGCGCCTGAAAGCAAAGTCGAGCGCAATGGCGTGTATCCATCCTTGTACGGCACCACAACAACATGGTTTGTTCCCAAGCACACCAAACCTGATGGTTGGGTTGATCTTGAGCGATTTTATGTAAACGTTCGTGGAGTGTTCTACGCTTGCAGTTACGTCAAATCTGAAACAAAGCAAAAAGTCCATCTCCGTGTTGGTACCTCCGGCGCATTTAAAGTATTCCTCAATGACGAGCAGATGTTGGAATGCGAAGATGAATACAACAATGATCTCGATACCTACAACTGCGAAACAGAATTGCAAGCCGGTTGGAATAAAATCCTCATGAAAATCTGCACTTGGGATATCAGCAGAAATAATTTCATGATTAGACTTTGCGATGCATCCGGAAATCCCCTTCCTGGACTTCAATATTCAACCGATGATCAGAGTTATCGGGCAAAACCTGGCGCGGCACACAAGACGCTTCCGAACATCTTTGAGCAGTATTACGAAAAATCTGTAGCAGCTCATCCCGATGAATTGGAAAATTATCTCTTGTTGGCTGAGTCATATCTGCGCAATGATCAAGGTGAAAAAGGAGAATTAATTCTGCGTGATGCACTCCGTCAGTTTCCGGATAACGTTATTGTTCTGGATAAAATGATGGAAGCATATATCCGCAATGACAAAAAAGATCTTGTGCTCAGTACTCTAGAACGCATTTGGGCGATTGACTCTTCTGATGTCTCTGCACTGCAATACAAGTTCCGCGAGGCAATTAACAACAAGAACTATGACGAAGCTGAACGCTTACTCGGCGCATTCGAACGTACCAATGCCGGTGAAGATGAAAAGATTGGACTGCGTTTGCAGTTGTTGACAAATACCGGAAAGAATAACGAAGCAATTGATTTGATTAAATCCGGATACGAGCGCTTTCCAACCAATGCTGACTTCGCGGCTGGCGCTGCGTATTTGGCTAATGCACTGAAGAATGATAAAAAGGAAGCGCTGGAGATTTATAAAAGACTCCTTAAGACGAACTACACACTCGATGTGTTGAGTTCGATTCAGTCGGCATACGATGATATGGGCGATGAATCCGGTTGGGAAGATTTTCGCAAGAAAATTGCAGAGCTAACCAATGACGCTCCGGGCACTAGTTATCGTGCTGCTAAGTATTACTTCAATCACGAAAACCTCGAGCGTGCTGAGGAAATGGTTAAGCTCTGTATGGAGTGTTGTATCGTGGATGCGGATTACTATGAAATGCTTGGTGACATCGCACTCAAACGCAAAGACAGTGTGAATGCATTGAAGTATTACAAATCGACGCTTGGTTGCGCACCATATTATTCCAAGATGCGCGAGAAGATTCGTCCGATGGAAGGCAAGAAACCGGTCTTCTCCTACTTCACCAACATCAACGTCGATTCTCTCATCAAGCATCCACCCACAGCCGCCGATTATCCGGATGACGAGAGCGTGATCATGCTTGATGATGCCAAGTACTTCATCTATCCTGAAGGCGGAGCTGAATCACGTTTTGAGCTGCTTGTGCGCATTCTTAAACCTGAGGGCATTGATGATTGGAAAGAGCTCAGCTTGGGTTCTGTCAACGTTGAGAAAGCCGTTAGTATCAAGGCAAATGGAACAGAAGTTCGTGCAGATGAGCACGAAGGAGATTTGGTATTTAAGCAATTGCAAGACGGAGATTTTATCTACTTGCGCTGGCGCGATTACGAGCACGGACCCGATCGTTTTTTCCGTCATTTCAATTCAAAACGCTACTTCAACGGCAAGTATCCGAAAATGATCACACGTGTTGGTGTACATAGTCCGAAGGATTTCGCTTTGCACGTTCGTAGCAATGCAATGAGCATCGAGCCGAAGCTTCGAACAACCGACGAAGGCGTGTTGCGCGAATGGAGAGTTGACAAAACCGAAGCGCTGCAAAGCGAGTCGTCCATGCCTGATTTCAACGTCATTGGAAAGTACATCGAGTTCAGTTCCATTGAATCATGGTCAACCATAGCGCGCTGGTACTATGATGTAACCAACAACAAACCCAAGGCGACCTATGAAATCAAAGAAAAGGTTGCTCAGTTGATTCCGGATCGCTCGGCAATTCGCGATGAAGAGGCTATACGACGTATCTATCAGTTCATCACAGATTCAATTCGTTACAGCTATGTGTCATTCCGTCAATCCGGCGGAACGCCCCAAAAGGCGCGTGACGTGTTGATCTCACGTATTGGCGACTGTAAAGACGTTGCCACACTTGGAATCTCGATGTTAGCCTTGGCTAATATTCCTGCGGAGTATTGTTTGGTAAAGACCAATTCAGCCGGCCTCGAAACGCAGTTACCATCGACCGATTTTGACCACGTCATTGTGAAAGCCAAAACCGCGCAAGGTGATCGCTACTTGGATTTCACGGCGAGCAATTTCCCTGTAGGTAGCGTGCCTGAACCGGATATCGATGCTTTTTCGCTACGTATCGCACCCGACGTGACGGATGCGCAGCGGCTCAATCACAACTTCTTTGGTGCAAGCACTGCCAGCAGTAATGTCGAAGCAAAGCTCAGCACCGAAGGCGACGTGTCTATTGTACGTCGCACCGAATACTCCGGCGGTTTGGGGGCAATTATGCGATTGTCCTTTAGAAGCAAGGGTAAGAAAGACAACGAAAAAGCGATCACGGAAGACCTGAGTCGTCTGTTCCCAAATGTGCGTCTCAAGTCAGTGAAGTTTGAACGACTCGATACACTTGCACAAAGTGTGCTAATCCAAGAGACATTTGATGCGCCACGACACATTACAGATGTCGGTAATTTCAAGCTGCTCAAAATGCCGTGGTTCAATACACTTCAGCTGGATGATGCATTCTCGTACGAGGAACGGCACTATCCTATCGAACTCAATCCGGGATATGACACGACGATTGAGGAGATTCGACTGACGGTTCCGACAGGCTTGGCACCGGTCGAGTTACCGGCTCCGGTTAAGTTGTCCGCCGCACTGGGCGATTATTCTGTAAGCTATCGTTTTGAGAATAGTGTGCTTATTGCGCGACGCAGTTTCGTGGTGAAATCACATTTCATCGCTCCGTCTCAATATGCGACGACGAAGGAGTTCTTTAATAGCATCGTCAAAGAAGACGAACGTCAGATTCTGCTTGGCACGGACTCAAAACCTGCCAATTCGAAGAAGCACCTGAACAAAATCAAGTAGTGTGCGGACATTGTAGTATACTGTAAGGCATTCTGAATTCACGCTGATCAAAACATGAGACACATTCCTGTAGAAGAGTTTTTTCGCAATCCGGATAGAACCTACTTCGCTATTGCGCCTGACGGCAAGCACTTAGCCTTTCTGGCTCCTTATGAGACACGGATGAATGTTCATGTACAGAATGTTGACGACGGAACTGTTACTCGTCTAAGTCACGACACCGAACGCAGCATCCATGGCTTGGCGTGGGCAAACAGTTCGACGCTGGTGTTTAGTCGTGATGTTGGTGGCGATGAAAACGATCAAATCTTCGTCGTTGGACTCGATGGATCGGAACCTCGCAATCTCACGCCGTTCCCTGGAGTGAAATCGCAGTTGCAGGACGTGCTTGAGGATCGTGATGATGAGATTTTAATCTCTATGAACAAGCGACGTCCGGATGTGTTTGATATCTACAAGCTGACCTTGTCGACCGGTGAGATGACCATGGTTGCTGAAAATCCCGGCGGAGTTATTTCATGGGATACAGACCACGATGGCAACGTTCGCATTGCTATTGCTTCCGATGGTGTTAATCGCACATTGCTTTATCGCGACACAGAGCAGGAAGAATTCCGCGCATTGCTATCAACGGATTTCCGTGAAACGGTCAATCCAATGATGTTTGATTTTGATAACCAACACCTGCTTGTGTACTCAAATCGTGGACGAGACACTGCCGGCATTTTTCGCTTCGACGTCAAGACTGCCAAAGAAACAGAATTGATGTTTGAAGCTTCCGGATATGACATGGGAGGAATTATTGGTTCAGACAAACGCAAGTTGATTCTTGGAGCTTCATATTACAGTTGGCGCCAAGAGTATATCTGGGTTGATGATTTCATGAAGTCTCTGCACGACAAAGTCAAAGCAAAAGTCGGCGACAAACAAATCTTCTTCACCGATTGCTCGCGCGATGAAGACCGCTATATCGTTCTCACATATGACGATAGAAATCCGCAGTCTTATTACCTGTACGACGTTCCAACAGACACACTGAAACTTATCTGCGAAACCCGTCCGTGGTTGAAGGAAGCAGACTTGAGTCCGGTTCGACCAATCCAATTCCAAACTCGCGACGGTCTCACGGTTCACGGCTACTTAGCTGTTCCCAATGGCAAGGAAGCGAAGAATTTGCCGGTGGTGATTAATCCGCACGGCGGACCCTGGGTTCGCGATCATTGGGGATTCGATCCGACCATCCAGTTCTTAGCAAACCGCGGTTATGCGGTGCTGCAAATCAACTACCGTGGCAGCACAGGCTACGGCAGAAAGTTCTGGGAAGCATCATTTAAGCAGTGGGGAAGAGCCATGCAGAATGATCTCAGCGACGGTGTCAAATGGTTGATTGACGAAGGAATTGCGGATCCGGCACGGGTGGCAATTCTTGGTGGAAGCTACGGTGGATATGCTGTTTTGGCCGGTTTGTGCTTTACGCCGGAATTGTATTGTTGCGGCGTCGACATTGTTGGTGTTTCGAATCTCTTCACTTTCCGCAAGACAATTCCTGAGTACTGGAAACCGCTCAACGACATGAGCAACGCCATGATCGGTGATCCAGTAGCCGACGAAGCCTTGTTGCGCTCGGTTTCGCCATATTTCCATGCCGGCAATATTCGAGTACCGCTACTCGTCTTCCAAGGTGCTCGCGATCCTCGAGTGAATATTGCCGAGTCCGATCAAATAGTTGAGGCTCTGCGTTCACGTGACATCGATGTGGAGTACATCGTCAAAGAAAACGAAGGTCACGGCTTCTCAAACCAAGAGAACAAGTTTGAGATGTACGGCATCATTGAGAACTTCTTAAAGAAGCATCTGGGTTGATCACTGTGTTAGCATAGTGTTACGGAGCATTATCATTTGCCAACATACTTGAGACCCACAAGGTGCTCAAGTAGTTTTGGAGACTATCGCTCCTACTATGCCTAAAAATAAACGCTATATCAACCGAGAGATCTCGTGGTTGGCTTTCAATGCACGTGTTCTTCAGGAGTCGCAAGACCCTTCGGTACCACTTCTTGATCGTCTAAAGTTTCTCGGGATTTTCTCCAACAACCTAGATGAGTTTTATCGCGTGCGCATCGCAACGCTAAAACGCATCATGAAGTATGGTTCGCGGGTCAAGTCGACCTTGCACCAAAAACCTACTGAACTACTCGATGAGATTCAATCCTTGGTGATCGAACAGAATCGCGTCTTCGAGTCCAGCTACAAAACCATCCGCACAGAGCTCGCCACGCACGGCGTGCATATCATTGATGAGCTTGCCTTGAATGATATACAGAAGGTTTTTGTGCGCGAGTTCTTTGCAGAGCAGATCCGTCCGGCTCTGGTGCCAATCATGCTCGGTCAGGTTCACACCTTTCCAACCCTCAGTGATTCAGCGATCTACTTAGCCGTTCGTCTATCTGAATCCGAGCGCAAAGCAGAAACGCAGTATGCACTCGTACAAGTGCCGGTGCCACCGCTGGGACGCTTTGTCATTCTGCCTTCATCGCAAAAAGAAAAGGTTATCATCCTCCTCGAGGATATCATCCGCTATAACCTCCCGGAACTCTTTGCGATGTTTGGCTATCGTCGATGCGAAGCTTATACCATCAAAATCACTCGCGATCAAGAACTCGATATTGATTCCGATTTGTCGCAAAGTTTGATGGAGAAAATCTCACAGAGCGTGCGCAATCGACAGAAAGGCACGCCTGTCCGCTTTGTCTACGACAAAGACATGCCGCGCGATTTATTGGACATGCTTCGCAATCGCTTGAAGTTGCATAAGTATGACAACATGATTCCAGCCGGACGTTATCACAACTTCAAGGATTTTATCTCTTTTCCGGACTTAGGACTCAAGCACTTACGCACACCGCGGTTGAAGCCGGCGCTTCACCCAATGTTCCAAGCTGAAAAGAGTACCTTCGATGCCATTCGCAAGCACGACATTCTGCTGCATTATCCCTATCAAAGCTTTAGTCATCAAATCGATCTCTTGCGAGAAGCCGCAATTGATCCGCATGTGCGCTCAATTCGCATGACGCTCTATCGTGTTGCAAAGCGCTCGCATGTTATCAATGCACTGGTCAATGCTGCACGCAATGGAAAGCATGTTGTGGTTGTGGTGGAACTTCAAGCTCGATTTGACGAAGAAGCAAACATTCACTGGGCTCGTGAACTCTCCGATGCAGGTATTCATGTGATCTATGGAGTGCCGCAGCTCAAAGTACACGCGAAACTTGTTTTGATCGAGCGTATCGAAAATTCAAAGAAGCAGCTCTACGCGACCGTTGGAACCGGGAATTTCAATGAAGGAACGGCAGCTTTGTATAGCGACCACTCGCTCTTTACGGCAGACAAACGAATCACACACGAGGTTAAGTCTGTGTTCGAGTTCTTGGAGCGCAATTTTCTCGTCAAGAACTACAAGCATTTGATTTTGTCGCCAAACAGAACCCGCAACAAAATCATCAAACTCATCGACGCCGAGATAAAGAGTGCGAAGGCTGGTCGGACGAGTGGCATCGTCATGAAGCTGAATAGTTTGGTAGATGAGAACATCATCGACTGGCTCTACAAAGCCAGCACGGCCGGTGTCCCTATTTGTTTGATTGTGCGCGGCATGTGCGGTCTGATTCCTGGCGTGCGCAACATGAGTGAGAACATTGAGGTCATTAGCATAATTGACCGATTCCTTGAGCATTCTCGCATCTATAGATTTGAGAATGCGGGTAAACCACTCTTCTACATTTCGTCGGCCGATATGATGACGAGAAATTTGGACCAGAGAATTGAAGTGAGTTGTCCCATTTATGATCCACGTCTGCAAGAAGAATTACAAATGGTACTCGATGTGCAGCGCAGCGATACGGTGAAAGCGCGACGCTGGAACTCGGCCGTTGTCGAAGTCAAGAACAAGAAAGGTTCGAAAGCTGTGCCGGCTGTTCGTGCGCAGTATGCATTGGTAGACCGACTAGCCTTACTTTCGCAGAAGTACACGTCTATTCTTGAAACGCAACGCGACGATAAATCTTCTGATGTACTGCAAGCCAAATAAAGTAGGCGCAGAGTGAAATCGGGAGATAACCACGGAGATCCATACAGTGACCATACAACGATTTGCAGCTATTGACATTGGTTCAAATTCTGTCCGCCTCTTGATTGAACAGGTTATCGAAACACCAAAGAGCACAATGTTCAAGAAGAATACGCTGCTCCGTGTTCCCGTGCGATTGGGTGAGGATACCTTCGATGACAAGATCATTCATCCCAAGACTATTGAGAAGCTGTGCGATGCGATGACTGCCTTCGTGTGTATCATGAGAATCAACGAAGTGATTCATTACAAAGTGTGCGCGACCTCGGCGCTGCGTGAAGCTGAGAATTCAGATCGTGTGATTGAAGAGGTGGCAGAGAAGACAGGTGTGAGAATTCGCTTGCTGAGCGGACTTGAAGAGGCAAACACCATTGGACTTAGTCAAAGTGTGTACGCGGAGAAATTGAAAAGTCACTGCGTCTTTATCGACGTCGGCGGAGGATCGACTGAGATTGTGTTTTATGTCGACGGAAAGCAACAAGCTGCGCGCTCGTTCCAAATTGGCACTGTCCGTATTCTCAAAGACAAAGTGCAGAAGTCAGAGTGGAAGGAGATGAAGGAATGGGTAAAACAACAAGCCGAAAATCATCACAAGTGGGTGCTGGTAGGTTCGGGGGGCAATATCAATCGTCTGTACAAGATGGCAGACCTCAAAAGTGCCGAACCACTTAGCCTTGAATCGCTCAAAGACCTCGTAGAAAAGCTCACGAAGTTGAGCGTTGATGAGCGTATCGAACAATTTGATCTCAATCCTGATCGAGCAGATGTTATTGTGCCAGCCGGCGGCATATTCCTCACGATAATGCTGTGGCTGGATGCTGAGGAAATCCGGGTCCCAAAAATTGGATTGTCTGACGGCTTGGTCCGCCAAGTTTATCGGGAATACCGAGAACACCACCACTGATCGCATTCTTTTAAAGAATAAATAGGTACTAAAAGGACAATCGGGGATTGTCTATTGGGAAGAAGACTGCGTCTGAAACGCAGAATTTGGCTCAAATGGAGCAGTGTTAAGCTTAGCTAACACGAGGTAACACAAGCGTAATCCACGCATCACATGAAGGCAATGGGCCAAGGATAGTTTCGCATCTGTTCTTGTGTGTGTGTTATCCAACCTATATGTCTAAATCCTTACTACAACTTTGGTGCGCAGTCTTAGTACTGTGCGGAGCCGTTACAGCCTCTGCTGGAAACGGTCAATTGAGCGGTCGCGTGAGCGACGCAGTCACCGGAGAATCCCTGGTTCGCGCCAGCGTGTATCTCACAGTCTCAGGCAAGATGAAAGGTGCCTTTGCGGATGCGAAAGGACATTACCTTTTACGAGCAATTCCTGAAGGCGAGTACGAAGTCCATGTACGCTACTTGGGCTATCAAGAAAAAATCTACAAAGGCGTGAAGATCGTCGCGGATCAAACGACCACTCTTAACGCCATCATGCAGCCAGTCGTAAAGACAACGGCAGATGTCGTTGTTGAAGCACGTGCATCGCGTGAGACCGACGCTGCAATTCTTGCTCAACGCAAGAATGCTTCGCAGGTGAGCGATGGCGTGAGCGAAGAAGAAATGAAGCGCCAGAGCGATGGTGACGCGGGTCAAGTGCTGAAGCGCGTATCCGGTGTCACGCTGGTCGGAGAGAAGTTCGTGTACGTTCGTGGTATCAACGAGCGTTACAACACAACGACTCTGAACGGTGTTGCTCTTGCATCAACCGAAACCGACAAGAAGGCTTTTGCCTTCGACATGTTCCCCACAGAATTCTTGCAAAACGCCAGTGTTGTTAAGTCATTCACACCGGATCTTCCCGGAAACTTTGCCGGTGGATTGGTTCAGCTTAACACTATCGATTTTCCGGATGGTTATGCAATGAAGTTCTCTGTTGGCTCGAGTGCCAGCGATAACCTCACCTGGAAATCCGGTCAGGCAATTTCAAATCCCGTTGAAAAAGGTGATTGGATTGGTTTCGATGACGGAAGTCGTCGCGCACCATCCATCCTCCCGGCTAATCGCAACGAGATGAATGAACTTATTGCACAATCACGCGCTTACTATGCGGGCGATCGTAGTCCTGCTAACACCGAAGCGGTCCAACGCTGGGAATCACTGGGCGCAAGCTTCAACAACTCTGTGTGGCGTCGCGAGACTCATACAGCTACTCCGAATAACTCAATCAATGCCTCTTTCAGTGATGTCTTTACAGTCGCCGGATCAGATCTCGGCGTCATTGCATCGCTCGGATACAACAATTCGATGCGCTTATCAAGCATTGAACGCAGGGGAATCTCCTCAAACCGTGAAGATCTCTTTATCTTCTCCGGAAACGATAACTCACAAGAAGTAGCATTGAGTGGATTGCTCAATGCGGCACTGCGACTTGGATCGACGGGTACTATCAGTCTGCGCAATACCTATTCACATGGCGCAGAAAGTGATTTGGTAAGTCTTCAAGGTGTAAACATCGCACAGACCCGCGAATTGAGACTTAATGGAGATGACTACGTAGAAAAATCTCTTTTCTCATCTCAACTCATCGGCGAACATATTCTGAGTGATTTTGGAAATATCCAATTGGATTGGAAAGGTGGATACTCAGTTTCTTCGCGTTATCAACCGGACTACCGTCGTTTGCGTTACTCGCGCGACATGAATTCCACAGATCAATTTATTGCCGACATTCCTTATCCGGGTTCGCAATCCGGTGACGGTACGTCTGCCGGACGCTTCACATCAGATATGCACGATGATGTTTGGAACGCAGGTTTGAATCTTAGCATTCCTATCGACAAAGCGAAAGTAAAGTTCGGTTATGTGAATGAGTCACGTAGTCGTTCGTTTGACACGCGTTCATTTACCTTTATCCAATCGAAAATCTTTTCACGCGGCTCGGTTGTTCCTGACAGCATCCTTGCTCAAAGTCCTGATAAAATCTTTTCGGCTGAGAATTTCGGTCCTAATGGTCTAGCGATCTCCGAAGACTCCAAGCCATCAGACTCGTACTCAGCAACTGAAAAGCTGAATGCTGCCTATGCAATGGTTGATTGGACTGCGGAGGTTGCCGGAGTCAATCTGCGCTTTATTGTCGGTGCGCGAGTTGAAGATCAGCACACCGATGTTTCAACTGTTCAGAATTACAAGTCAGGTACGAATGTGCCGGACAGCATTGTTGCGACTAACCTTCACACAACCGACGTTTTGCCGGCAATCAACATCGTGTATAAGACGACAGATGAAATGAACGTTCGTTTGTCTGCTACACAAACATTGACTCGTCCTTCTCTGCGTGAATTTGCACCATTTGCATTCTACGATTTCCAAAACCTTGCTCTCGTGCAAGGCAATCCGCGACTGACGCGCGCTCTGATTCAGAACTTTGATTTGCGTTGGGAATACTTCCCGCACGCTGCAGAAGTGTTCTCGGTTGGATTGTTCTACAAGCGCTTCAAACATGCAATTGAAGAAACAGTAGTTCCGGCCGCAAGTGAAATCGAGCGTTCCTTTGACAATGCAAGCAATGACGCGATCAATTACGGTTTTGAGCTTGAAGCACGCAAGAACCTTGGTTTCGTGGCTTCATGGATGAATTGCTTTAGTGCTCAAGTCAACTACGCCTTCATCCGTTCAGAAATCGACATTCAGCAAGGATTGAAGACTGATACGCGTCCGTTGTGGGGACAATCTCCTTACAGCTTTAACGCCGGACTCTATTACGTCAGCGAAGGACGTGGCACTTCGATCAATTTATCAGCAAACGTTGTTGGACGTCGCATCGTGCAAGTAGCCCAAATCGGTTCCTATGCTTTCGATGATCCGCAGGTATATGAGCGTCCGCGTTGGCAAATCGACCTGAGCGCTATGCAAAGCATTACGGATGACTTGAATTTGAAATTGAGTGTTCGCGATCTCATTAACGCGCCGGTGCAGTGGGAGCAAGGTGGCGTTATTGTGAGCTCAGTACAGCGCGGTCGTTCAATCAGTTTGAGTCTGTCGTACACCATGAAATAATTCGTCACGATGACTCAAATCAGCACTGTGACGAAATCACTACAAGTAACAAAGGCAGTTTTCATTTTTATCACTCTTGAGGGAATCATGAGACGAAGTTACCTTCACCTCTTTCTTCTATTCGTGCTCGGCTGTATAGGCCTGGCGCAACCAACAACCGTTACGCTTCTTAAGCCGGCAGGCGGAGAAGTGTTTCGGGCCGGCACATCGCAGGATCTTCGGTGGGATACCACCGGAACCAACGGTGCTTGGTTTGTTTTTCAATTCGCAACCACACCAAATGGTCCGTGGGATAACTTGCCTCTTCCTAATGGAGTAAATCATATAGTAGACTCAACCACCATCCCAAGCGGAAACTTCGGAGGTCGTGGAGTGTACTTGTTTGGCTTCCGTGTTCCTCCGGTGGCAACACAAACCGGATATGTTCGAATGGTACTGATGAACAAGGATGGTTCGCTCAACACGAATGTCAGCAGTCGTAACACGGTCCCTTTTACAGTAACTCAGGCTACTCCTATTACTGTAGATTCAACACTTAGTGGAAACATTACATCTACTCTTACACTGAGTCCAACAAAGATCTATGGTCTTTCCGGCTTTGTCTATGTACAAAACGGCGGAGTACTCAAAGTACTTCCGGGAACCGTAGTTGTTGGTGACGCGCCGGGTGTTAACTCTGCTCTTGTTATCAACAGAGGTGGAAAGCTTATCGCAGATGGTACAAGAGAAAAGCCAATCGTGTTTACAAGTCGTGCACCTGCCGGTCAACGTGATCGCGGTGACTGGGGAGGAATCCTGATCTGCGGTCGTGCTACAACCAATCATCCTGGTGGCGAAGCTGTAATGGAAGGATTTCCTAACGATCCGATTAATGCACGTTTTGGTGGAGGAAGTTCACCGGACGATAACGACAACAGCGGTATACTCCGTTATGTGCGTATTGAATTCGGTGGTATTGCTCTTTTCCCAAATCAAGAAGTCAATGGTTTAACGCTTGGTGCAGTTGGTCGCGGAACAACTCTCGATCACGTACAAGTTTCGTACTCCGGCGATGACTCATATGAGTGGTTCGGTGGTACAGTGGATGGTAAGTACCTCATTGCATACAATGGCATTGATGATGATTTCGACACAGACAACGGTTATAGCGGTCGCAATCAATTCTGTCTTGGCAAGCGCTTCCATCAAGTAGCCGATCAATCGACAAGTCAGGCATTTGAGAGCGATAACGATGCAAGTGGTTCAACCAATCTGCCTCTCACAAAGTGTCTCTTTTCAAACTGTACCTTGATTGGTCCGTTACAAGACACAGCATGGGTTTCCGGTAGCGCTGACAATCAATGGAATCGTCTCTTCGGTTCGGCAGCAATGATCCGTCGCAATTCACGCGCATCCGTTGTCAACTCCGTTTTCGTGGGTTGGCCAAACTCGATGGAAATCGGCAATCCAAACGCAGGTTTTACAGCTGACGCGGCTTCACGTGACTCACTGCAATTCCGCAACAACACTTATATCGGAATCAAAGGTGGTACACCTGGTTTCCGCAATTCAGTACCGGCAGGTACAACAGGATTCTCTTCATCCTGGTTAACAGATCCAAACAACAAGAACAACTTCATCAATCGCCTTGGCAACATTGAAATGTATGCTGAGCTAATCAGCCCCTTTGTTGAAGGAAGCAATGCATTCTGCGCAGTTCCAACAATCAACGCTCAATTCATCGTTGGCGCTTCATTCGTGAAGCGTGGTACGGTGGCAATCGATGATCCTTTCTTTGATAAAGTGACCTTTGAAGGCGCATTCTCGCCTGATCTCAATCAACGTTGGGATACAGGTTGGACAGAATACGATCCGGTTCACCGCGAGTACAAAGCTCAAGCTTCATTGCGTCTGACATCACCGGTTGGTGGTGAGAAGTTCATAGTTGGTCAAAAGAAGACCATCACATGGGATACGACAAACACGGCAGGATTGCACTACAGCATCAGCTTTGGTACAGCAGTGAATGGTCCTTGGACTGTGATCAGCGGCATGACCGATGTTGTCGATTCCGGCGCTACCCGTGGAAAGGCACAATGGACAGTACCGAACAGCGTGACAAAGACCGGTTTCATCCGCATGGTTTGTCTTAGTGATTCAACCTTGAATGCAAAGAACGATTTCGGTTTTGAAATCGCAGTTCCACCGCCGCCAACAGTTAAGCTATTGAAACCAGCAGGTGGTGAAATCTTCCGCGCAGGTACATCACAAACACTTCAATGGGACACAACAGGAACAAATGGTCAGTGGTTCCGCTTCCAGTGGGCAACATCATCAACAGGACCATGGACAGATATTTCTCTTCCTGGTACAGCAAAGTTTGTTCGTGATTCCACAACAATTCCAGCTGGTAACGTGGGTGGTCGCGGTGCTTACAACTTTGGCTTCCGCGTTCCGGCAACAGCTACAACTACCGGTTATGTTCGCATGGTTCTGCTCAACAAAGCAGATACATCAATGGATCTGAGCATGACCAGTATGAATGCAACACCATTCACGATCACGCAAGCACAGCCGGTTCCGATTGACTCTACGATTTCGGGAGACATTCGTGGAACGGTTACTCTTAGTCCGAAGAAGATCTATGGTCTTTCAGGTTTCGTCTACGTTCAAAATGGCGGCGTACTGAATGTACTGCCAGGTACTATCGTTGTTGGTGACATTCCGGGAGTGAACTCAGGAATCGTTGTCAATCGCGGTGGCAAGATCAACGCTCGCGGTACGGCACAAAAGCCAATAGTGTTTACAAGTCGTGCGGCAGTTGGTCAGAGAGATCGTGGCGACTGGGGTGGAATCCTGCTCTGCGGTCGTGCAACAACCAATCATCCGGGCGGCGAAGCAGTGATGGAAGGCTTCCCAAATGATCCTATCAATGCTCGTTTTGGTGGTGGCGCTAATCCCGATGACAATGACAACAGCGGTGTACTCGAATACGTTCGTATTGAGTTCGGCGGTATTGCATTGTTCCCAAATCAGGAAATCAATGGTTTGACATTGTGCGCTGTGGGTAAAGGAACGACCATCAACCACGTACAAGTATCATATGCCGGTGACGATTCGTTCGAATGGTTTGGCGGTAATGTTGACACGAAGTACTTGATTGCTTACAACGGTATCGACGATGACTTTGACACCGACAACGGCTACAGTGGTCGCAACCAATTCTTGCTCGGCAAGCGTTTCCATCAAATTGCTGACCAGTCAACATCGCAAGCATTCGAGAGCGATAATGATGCTAGTGGATCAACAAATCTTCCACTTACCAAGGCAATTTTCTCCAATGCAACCTGTATTGGTCCCGTTCAGGATACAAGCTGGATTGCAGGCTCAGAAGTCAATCAATACAATCGTCTCTTCGGTTCAGCAATGATGATTCGTCGCAACTCACGCGAGTCAATTCTCAACTCAGTCTTCGTTGGCTGGCCATTCTCACTCGAGTTTGGCAATCCAAACGCAGCTTTGACAGCAGATGCAGCGTCACACGATTCCTTGCAAGTGCGTAACAACACTTTCATTGGTATCAAGGCTGGCAGTCCGGGATGGCGCAACGCCGTGCCTGCTGGTTCAACCTCATTCACGGCTGCATGGCTGACGTCACCGGCGAATGCAAACGTCATCATCAACAAGAGCGGTAGCATTGCAGCATACAATGAAATGAGTGATGCATTCGTGGAAGCATCAAATAGCTTCTCACCAATTCCTGTTAACGGCGCATCATTTACAAGCGGATCTGATTTTACACGTCGCGGCGCTGTAGCAATCGATGATAGTTACTTTGATAAGGTCGACTACCGCGGTGCTTTTGCATCAGACGTGAGCAAGCGTTGGGATTTGCCTTGGGCAGAGTATGATCCACAGAACAAGGACTACAAAGCTGAGCCAGATACTGTAGTTGATGTACCGTCGATTCAACAAGACCTTGCAATGGAACTCAGTCCGAATCCAAGTTCAGACCGCGTTCGCGTGAGAATCTCTCTTGTGCAAGCTTCACAATTGAATCTTTTCATCGTGAATAGCTTAGGTGAAACTGTACGCACGATTATTTCAGGAATGCAGGAGACACCAGGTGTACTCGAGCTTGTGATTCCGAGTTCGGAATTGATGAGTGGACGTTACCAGCTTGTACTCCAGACGCAAGAAAGTCGCATGTCGATGCCACTGGTCGTCGTGCACTAAGACAATCGGACACTATGCTCGCACAGTGTCCTCGAAACTCCCGATCAACTTCTCTCACACGCGAATGTTAGAAGTCGGCGAGCGGGATAACACACAAGAAAAGGGGCTGTCTCAAAAGGACAGCCTCTTTGTTTTTATGTACACGAAAACTTTCCAACAACTTACTTGTCACGGTATTACGGCAGATTCACACAGAGTGAAACAGGCATAATACTGCCCAAACATTGAGGTCACAGGCGGATGCGAAGTTGCGTAAACCATACGCCAAGACTATGCGACCACTTCTGGGATTTCCTCATCCTTCCCGACTTGTACAAAGAATCATCAACCAAGTTAGTAGACTCAGTGAGTTGAACGCAGTGTATCACTCGATTCCGCAGCGTGATGAGGGTCAGTTTCCGGCTGAGGTACTAAAAGTTATGAACGTGAAGGTTGAGACTCAGCGACATGAGCTCATTCGCATCCCGCGTCAAGGTCCAACCATCATCTGTTCCAATCATCCCGGCGGTGCAATTGACGGTGTGGTACTTCTTTCAGTACTTCTGCAAGTCCGTAGCGATGTAAAAGTCCTTGCCAATTCCGTATTACAAGCCATTCCTGAACTTCGTCCATTCGTCATTGCTGTTGATGTTAACGAAGAATCAAATGCAGTCACAATAAACAAGAAAGCAATGCGCGAAGCACTTCGTCATCTACAGGGTGGTGGAATGCTCTTGTGTTTTCCAGCTGGCGAAGTGTCACGCTTTAGGCCAAGTGTTTGGCAACTACGCGACAGACCATGGCATGAAGCGATTGGTCGACTAGCAACAATGACAAAGGCAAGCGTCATCCCAGCCTTCCTCCACGCAAATCCACGACTAGGAATAGCGATTTGCAGAACGATCATGCCGATACTAAGCCAGTTACTTCTTGTGCCTGAATTACTGCAAGCCCAAGGCAGTTCGATGCGCATCAGTTTTGCAAAGAGCCTCAGTCAAAAAGAACTCAACGAGCACACGGGATTTCAAACCACATCCGAGTACATTCAATTCCGCTCGTCAATCCTTCGTTATAAAGG
>JBGAUL010000005.1:0-171144 GCA_044228685.1 Chlorobiota bacterium | reverse complement strand
GTGGCGGGAGGCTAGCGCCTCCCCTACATGCGCCTCCCCAACGTGTTTCCAAAACGCGACGATGTGGATTGTGTTCATCCCCACCACCATTTACAAATACCCACCTTGTTTTGACCTCTCAAACAATTATTTTCCTGCATCGTCATAGATTGCTGTTACAACATCAATTGAGGTTTGAAAATGGAACGTCGTGAATTCATCAAGGGATCGGCAATCATTGGAGCAACGGTTGTGTCTCCGACGGTTTTGGGTGCGGAGTCGGGTTTAGTGGCTTCGAAGAAGGCGCGCAAGGTGTATAGAGTGTTGCGGGCTGACAAGACCATGGTTGGGACCTTGCCGGTATTGCGGGCATTTGCGGGTGATCACAATGATTACGTGTCGCCTTATGTGTTCTTCGACGAGTTTGGTCCGGTGATGGTAAATCCCAACGACAAACCATTGCGCGTGGATGCGCATCCGCATGCGGGGATTATTCCGACGACATATTTTCTGAATGGTAGCGGACACCATCGCGACAGCTTGAATTATGATTTTCAGATCAGCAAAGGTGACTTCATGATGTTTACATCCGGAAAGGGTGCAATTCACATGGAGGAGACTGGTAAGCAGTTGTTTGATGGCGGTGGTATTTACCACGGTTTTCAGATCTGGCTGAATATGCCGTCGAAATACAAATTCATCGATCCTGCAACCGATGTGTATCGTCGTGATAAGATGGCAGAAGTCCAAGGCGAGAACTACAGCGGCACCGTGGTGCTCGGTGAGTTGTTTGGGAAAAAGTCAGGTATTGAAACCCTGTTCCCGGTCTTTTATTATCACTTGAAACTTCAAGAAGGTGCAAAGTTGTCGGTGCCGGTGGCTCCACAACACAATGCATTTATTTATGTGATTGATGGATCGATTGAAACCGAAGGACGTCGTCACGTCGACAAGAACCAAGTCGTGCTCTTCGAACGCGGCGATGATATGGTCGAGATTTTTGCCGCCAAAGGCGCAGAACTACTCATGTTGGGCGGTCAACCGCATAACGAAACGGTCTATGCTTACGGTCCATTCGTCATGAACACCGAACAAGAAATCATCAAGTGCTACAATGATTACCGCAGCGGTAAAATGGGTAATCCGGATGCCGTTAATGGTCAGCACTAAGTCAATTGTAGGCTGATCATTGATTCATCTGCCGACCTAAGCTCACACGAATTATTGTACAACACACAATTGCGTCTCCACGCCATTGCTGTGTTGTATACGTAACATATAACTACCCTTAGCAATGTTCAAGCGCGAGGTCTCGAGTTGATATTCCCACACGCTCGCATTAATCTCTTCGCCACCAATAATATCACAAAGCTTCTCTCCAAGCAGTGAATACACACTCAAGCATAGCGGTTTCTGCGTGGAGCATACCTGTATGCGTGCGCGATCGTGGATTGGTTGAGGAATAATCGTCGTAGTCTTCTGCACTACCGGTTCCTCAACTGAAACTTCGGCGCATACATTGAAGTGCATGGTATCGGCGCTGCCGTCAGTGGCAGTGATTATGCAGGTGTACGAGTGTAATGTGACTGTTTGGTTTCGATTATATCGCAATTGCAAGGCAATGTCGCTGTGCGACGGGATGTCTTGTGCGGTATCAGCCTTGACGAGTTGCAACTCAGCTGCCGGTTGGATCATCACAGAATTCACATGCTTTGCAGTTGCGCTACGATTGACAAGGTGCAACTGCAGATCTGCGCTATCGCTTTCGTGTGCCACTACAATTGTTGTCTCAACAACGCGCAGCTGTGCATCGTGTTGTGTTTCAACAAAGTCAATGCGTTCTGCCAACTCGGAATAATCAACAAAGGGATTGCGTTTGCCTTGATAGGCTGCGATGGTGTCGCAGCGCTGACGCTCTCTTGCATCCGGAGGATCCATCGCGTTCCACATGCGTAGGTCGTGATCCATGCGGTAGGGTGAAGTATAGTAATCGGTGAGATTACCATATCGAACGAGATAATAGAAAATGCTGCGTGCGATGTTGCCTTTACTGAGGTCGCGTGGTTCAAAGACGGTATCGCCCTGAGCCGTGAAACCCAGATAGGATCCGCCTCCGACGTCCTTCCACACTTTTGAAACAACTCCAAAAGGATAATTTGCGCGAAGCGAATTGGCGTTGGGATTTGTTGGATAAAGGTGATTGATATCGCTCTTGTTTGGTTCGACGGAAGAGCCTCGACTCTGCACCCATGTATGCTCAGTGTTGAATTCTCCGTTGGGTGGAATGCCGACTGTCTTCAACTTCTTGCCTGTGTAAATACACTCCACACTGTCGTTCACGTTATCTGCTTTTCCAAACATGACTTCACGAGCGGGCTTGTAACCAAGTGAGTTGTGATTGACAACATGAGTGCGCAGCGAATCGTACAATTCCTGATACTCACGGTTGTCAGTGTACTGCACTGCAGAGTGATGAGCATTGAATGAATATGGAACACTCAGTACCTGCTGCTGACATGCTGAATGCACGAACAAACGCACATAGCCACTTGAGCGTACGTTGTGTCGAATCATAAAACGCAGCGCTAGGCTGTCGATGGATTGTGCTCCAAGCAGAAATGGCAAAGTCCGCGCAGAACTCACGCGAGCAGTTTGATATAAATGGGAATCCATGAGATCCACGGAGTCAATCTCCCATGAGATTAAGCTGGAATTCTGTAGCGTTAGGACGGACTCTACTTCTTGTCCTACACTGCACTCCCCAAGTTCCAGCTTCTGCTGAGTAACTCGCGGACCAAGCGCTTGCGCTCCTAAAAAGGTCGTTGCAAGCAAAAACACAAGACAAATACGTTTCATTTTTTTCGCACCCCATGTACGCCGCAAGTTAGGAATTGATCGGCTGGAGGCCGAAAGGGGATTTTTTTGGCGCTAGTGACCTCAAAAGCTTAGCCCAACACACTTGTTGCCGAAGTTTTGAAATCCGTATTTTGCAGGTTCAACAATTAGGAAGCTGACACATGAAGCGAGTTGTGATCACTGGGTTGGGAGCTCTGACGCCGATAGGAAATACTGTGCAGGAATACTGGCAGGGTTTGGTGCAGGGACGCAGCGGTGCCGCAGCCATCACGCATTTTGATGCTGAGAAGTTCAAGACGCGATTTGCGTGCGAAATCAAGGGTTTTGATGCGATGAGTTTTATGGACCGACGAGAGATCGGTCGTACGGACTTGTATTGTCAGTATGCTTTGGCATGTGCAGCTGAGTGTGTGGCAGATTCGGGGATGAATCTGGACACTGTTGACAAGAATCACATTGGTGTGATTTGGTCGAGTGGTATTGGTGGTCTGATGACTTTGGAAGAGCAGATCTCCAATTATGTTAAAGGCGACGGCACGCCGCGCTATTCGCCATTCTTCATTCCGAAAATGATTAGTGATATGGGTGCGGGATTGATTTCCATTCGATATGGCTTCCGCGGACCAAACTTCTGTACCGTGTCGGCATGCTCTTCTTCGTCGCACGGATTTATCGACGCTTTCAACTACATCCGTCTTGGTAAGGCAAAGGCTATTCTTACCGGTGGTAGTGAAGCAGTCGTGACGCCATCGGCAATTGGTGGCTTTAACGCAATGAAAGCATTGAGCGAGCGAAATGAGACGCCGGAAACGGCATCGCGTCCCTTTGACAAAGACCGTGACGGATTCGTTCTCGGTGAAGGTGCCGGCGCGTTGATGCTCGAAGAACTTGAACACGCGCTCAGCCGTGGAGCCCGCATCTATGCTGAGGTCGTGGGTGGTGGTGCTACCGGCGACGCCTATCACATGACAGCAGGTCATCCCGAAGGTTTGGGAGTGATGTTGGCTATTGAAGAAACACTGCGCGAGGCAGAACTCGCGCCATCCGATGTTGATTATATCAACCTGCACGCTACCTCGACTCCGGTCGGTGATCCTGCTGAAGCGCAGGCTATCGTGAGCATGTTCGGTGATTGTCTCGACAAACTCCACGTCAGTGGCACAAAGTCCATGACCGGTCACTTGCTCGGCGCCGCCGGCGCTATCGAGGCAGTTGCATCGGTTCTATCCTTGCAACACAATACAATTCCTCCAACGATAAACGTTCAGAACATGGACGAAGCGGTTGATGCACGACTCAATATCACCGCCAATAAAGCAATTGAAAAGCCTATCAACGTTGTGATGAGCAATACCTTTGGTTTTGGCGGTCATAACGCTGTTATCGCTATGAAACGTTTCGAGGCATAAGCCATCATGCGACGGACGGCCGCGTCTGTCGTGACTCTGAGCAGTACTGATCAACAGTCTCATCATCACCAATACCCGCAACGCAAGTGTGGGAGCGGTTTGGAGCCAACCGGGTTGTGGCGCAGGAGGCGCTGGAATTGCTGGAGGCGACCATGATGAACTCTGACTTTTAGCATAGGAAATCGGACATGAGATGAAGGCAACGAGACGGCTCGTTAAATTTTCATCACGACCCTCGCAAAGCCCTTGCTATAGAGTATATTCGCGCCCTTTGTTTTTCATTGTTTTCTCACCTTATAGCACACATCATTGAGTACACCAGACGGCAGCGATGCGACGCGTCTCAGTTTCACGATCCATCGGGCAACTGAGGCACACAGTAGCTATGCAGAAGAAATCTGCAGCATCATCGAGGAATCCGCGAAGCAGCGGGGAACGGGTATTGCGAAGCGACATCCGGATTACATCCGATCGAAGATGCGAGAGGGTAAGGCGGTAGTGGCGTTGACGCACGACGGACGCTTTGCAGGTTTTTGCTACATCGAAACATGGGAGGATCGCAAGTATGTGGCGAACTCAGGTTTGATCGTGGCTCCCGAATTCCGCAAGATGCACCTAGCCAAGCGTATCAAGCAGGCTGCTTTTGATTTGTCGCGGGAGAAGTTTCCGGATGCCAAGATGTTTGGTATCACGACCAGTGCAGCTGTGCTCAAGATCAACAACGAACTGGGTTATCGCGCTGCGCACTTCAACGAGCTGACAACTGACGATGCCTTTTGGAAGGGCTGCGAGAGTTGCAACAACTTTGACATTCTGCAGCGCACCAATCGTACGATGTGTTTGTGTACCGGTATGCTCTTTGATCCGGCGGAAGAACAACGTCCGTCGAGTGTTTCACAGCTCGTCACCATCACCATGCCCGAGCTCGAGCAACCACTTGCTGTAGAGGAGAAAACAAATCATGAGTGATTCCGCACAGAGCAGCTCAAGCTCATCAATGCACGGTAAAAAAGTTCTGCTTGCGTTCAGCGGCGGACTCGACACATCCTACTGCGTGCGCTACTTTCAAAGTGAGTGTGGATTGGAAGTGCATACGGCAATCGTCACAACGGGCGGCTTCAGCGAGAGCGAACTTCGCGCCATCGAAGCGCGCGCGATGTCGCTCGGCGCTGCCACTCACAGCACCATCGACGAAAGCGCTGCACTCTATGAAGAATGCTTGCGCTATCTGGTCTATGGCAACGTGCTGAAGAACAACACCTATCCGCTCTCGGTGTCGGCTGAGCGCGTCTTCCAAGCTCGCGCTATCGCCATGAAGGCGCGCGAACTTGGGGTTGATTATGTGGCTCATGGTAGCACCGGAGCCGGCAACGATCAAGTGCGATTTGATGTGGTGTTCCGTACGCTTATTCCGGAGATCCCAATACTGACGCCGATACGTGATCAGCGTTTATCGCGTGAGCAGGAGATTGCTTATCTGCAATCCAAAGGTGTGGAAGGCGATTGGACGAAGGCGATGTACTCGGTGAATCAGGGTATTTGGGGTACGACCATTGGTGGACGTGAAACCTTGCGCTCAGATTCTGCCTTGCCTTCAGAAGCATATCCGTCGCAGTGCACGCGTAGCGATGAAGAAAAGATCTGTCTGCATTTCAAGCGCGGTGAGTTTGTTGGAATTGACGACCAGAGCTTCGCGCATCCCATTGATGCAATTCAAGCGCTGGCTTTGCGAGCGGGCGCATTTGCAATTGGACGAGATATTCACGTCGGTGATACCATCATCGGCATGAAGGGTCGTGTTGCCTTCGAAGCCGCAGCACCACTCATGATTATCAAAGCGCACCATGCGCTAGAGAAGCATTGTTTGACGCGCTGGCAGTTGAATTTGAAAGATCAATTGTCGCTGTGGTATGGACAATTACTCCACGAAGGACAATTCGCAGAACCTGCTATGCGCAGCATTGAAGCATTCTTTCGCGATAGTCAGCAAAGCGTCAATGGCGATGTGTTTGTGACTATGGCGCCATATCGTTTCAGCATCGATGGTATTGCTTCAGCAAACGATCTCATGAATCCGAGCTTTGGTCAGTACGGTGAAATGAACAGTCTCTTTAGCGGCGACGACGTTCGCGGCTTTAGTCGCATACTCGCCAACCAATCACTCATCTTCCGTTCGGTGAACGGCAACGAACAATGATCCGCGTGGGCATCGTTGGTTCTGCCGGCTACACAGCCGGAGAACTCTTTCGCATTCTCTTGCAACATCCCGCAGTGCGCATCGAATGCGCCTACAGCACAAGCAGCGCGGGTAAGTTGATCTCTGATGTGCATCATGATTTGATCGGTGATAGCGATTTGCGCTTCAGTGATGTGATTGATGCTGAGTTGGATGTTGTGTTTCTGTGTGTTGATCATGGTCAGGCTTCGACTTTCCTGCGCGAACATCCGTGGCTGCGCGAGACGAAGATCATTGATCTTAGCAATGAGTATCGTCTTGCTGACCCTAGTCATGATTTCGTCTATGGTTTGCCGGAACTCCAGCGCGATGTCATACGCAGCGCTTCGCGCGTTGCCAATCCGGGATGCTTTGCGACGGCAATACAACTTGGTCTGTTGCCCTTTGCAGCTGCGGGAATGATTGGCGGCGACATTGTGTGCAACGCAACGACCGGTTCAACAGGAGCAGGACGCAAGAAAGAGGATAGTCTGCAATACAGTTGGCGCGCCGAAAACCTGCAGGTCTACAAAGCCTTTCAGCACCAGCATATTCCTGAGATCATGCAGTCGTTGGGAAGCGTGAACACGACGAATCTTCCTCGACTCCACTTCATTCCTCAACGCGGCAGCTTTACGCGTGGTATTCACGCAACGAGTGTGTTTCGTAGTGATGCGAGTGTGACGGAGTTGCAAGCTGCAATGGATCGATATTTCGACGGACATCCTTTCACCCAACGAGTTGAGGAGATGCCGGACATGAAGAGGGTCGTGAACACCAACAAAGCACTGGTGCACGTGACTAAGCATGAGGATATGGTGCTGGTGGTATCAGTCATTGACAATCTGCTCAAAGGCGCATCGGGTCAGGCAGTTCAGAACATGAACCTCATGTTTGGTCTTGACGAAAGCACCGCGCTCCGTCTCAAAGCCGTTGCTTTTTGAGATCGCCGTCGATCGTTGAGTGCCGTGAGTTAGGACAATCTCCAAGCAAACGCTAAGTTTCGTCATGCATCAGCTCATCTCTTTCACATCGCATAGCATACACATTCAGAATTGACCATGAAGCGTTTTACATCAGTCCATGACATCAGCTCGCTCGATCAATTGCTCGAGCGTGCGCGTCGCGTTGCAGCGCAGCCCTTGGCCAAGAGCACGCTTGCAAAGCATCGCACTTTAGGCTTGCTCTTTTTCAATCCCAGTTTGCGCACGCGCATGAGCACGCAGAAAGCGGCGTTTAATCTGGGAATGGATGTGATGGTGATGAATGTAGGTGGAGATTCCTGGACCTTGGAAACGCGCGATGGGGTTGTGATGGACGGAAGCGCTGTGGAGCACATCAAAGACGCTGCGGCTGTCATGGCGCAGTACTGCGATATACTTGGAATACGGACCTTTGCTTCGCTGTCTGATCGCGATGCAGACTATCGCGAAGAAGTGTTGGAGAGTTTTATTCGCTATGCGGGTGTGCCGGTGATCAGTTTGGAATCGGCGACGCGACATCCTCTGCAGTCATTTGCAGATGTCTTCACGATCGAGCAATACAAGACCACCGAACGTCCTCGCGTTGTTCTTACTTGGGCGCCGCATCCCAAAGCACTTCCCCAAGCCGTTCCCAATTCCTTTGCCGAGTGGGTATTGGCGATGAACTATGATGTGGTGATTGCGAATCCGGAAGGCTACGACTTGCATGAGAGTTTTACCAAAGGTGCGACAGTGATGCACGATCAAGATGCAGCTTTGCGTGGCGCTGATTTTGTTTACGCGAAGAACTGGTCGTCGTATGAAAGCTACGGCTCGATACTGAGCAAAGATCACAGCTGGCAAGTAACGACGGAGAAGATGGATTTGACTAACAGTGCGAAGTTCATGCATTGTTTGCCGGTGCGACGCAACATGATCGTCAGCGATGCGGTGTTGGATTCAGAGAATTCACTCATACTTCCTGAAGCTGCCAACCGCGTAGTGTCAGTACAGACGGTGCTTGAGATGATGGTTGAGGGATTGTCCTGATGAAATCCCGCTGCACCGTCGTAAAACTAGGCGGAGCCGTCATTGACGATCTCCATGCCCGCGAGCTCGCACTGCAAGCCATCGCGAAGCTGAGCGGTGCGGTCGTCATCATCCACGGCGGCGGAAAAATTGCGACTGAGTTGGCAGGGCGCATGGGCATTGAGACGACAATGATTGAGGGTCGACGTGTGACTGACGCAGCGACGCTTGAGCTTGTAACAATGACCTATGCCGGTCTCATCAACAAACAGCTCGTTGCGGATTGTCAGAAGCAGGGCATTAATGTTTTGGGATTGAGTGGCGTTGATGCCGACCTGATTCGTGCGCACAAACGCGTGAACGCGCAGCACGATTTTGGTTTTGTGGGCGACATCGATCAAGTGAATGCTGCTGTGCTCAAGCAGTTCATGGATGCCGGTTTGGTGCCGCTCGTGGCGCCTATCACGCACGATGGAATGGGTCAGTTGTTGAACACCAACGCCGACACCATCGCATCACGCGTTGCACTGGCACTGCAAGAGTTTTATGACGTACAGCTCCTTCTCTGCTTTGACAAAGCCGGTGTGCTGCTTGATCTACACGACGAGAGCTCGATGCTTGAAGAGATTAAGCCAGATCAGTACGAAGACTTGAAAGCCAAGGGAGTGATTCACAAAGGAATGATTGCCAAGCTCGATAACGCCTTCGAGGCGGTGCGACAAGGCGTGCAGGTTTGCTTGTGTTCTTATGCGGATTTACAAAAGGGAACGAGAGTATTGGTTGAGTGAGAGAGGGTATGTCTTGACGCGCAGTGAGTGAGAATGAATCTTCTCGTGAATTCAAACGCAACACTGCTGAAACACTGTTCAAACACTGTTCAAACACTGTTCTAACACTGCGCAACTATCATCTATATTGACACCATGCATTTAGCCGACGAAGCCATAGAGTTATTACGAGCGCTTATCGCGACGCCATCATTGAGTCGCGAAGAAGATGCTGCTGCGAGCTTGATGGCTGAATTCCTTCGTTCGCATGGAGCGCCGGTGCAACGTCATGGCAACAATGTTTGGTCGGTACATCCTAGCTACGACGCATCGCGTCCGACGCTGCTTTTGAATTCTCATCTCGACACGGTGAAGGCCAACGCAGACTGGACGCGAGATCCACTTGATCCGGCGATTGAGGGCGATGTGTTGTATGGATTAGGATCCAACGATGCCGGAGGTCCGCTTGTAAGCTACGCCGCCAGCTTCCTGCATTTTCTGCAGCGCGATGATCTTAGCATCAACATCGTCTTTGCTGCTACTGCCGAGGAAGAGATCAGTGGCGCAGGAGGCATCGTCGCGACGGTTCCTCTGCTACCGTCCATAGACTTTGCCATGGTTGGCGAGCCGACGGAGATGATGATGGCTATTGCTGAGAAAGGTTTGATGGTCTTGCGATGTGTAGCGATGGGACGCTCCGGTCATGCGGCGCGCAATGAGGGTCTCAATGCCATCGACATTGCCATGCGCGACATCGCTTGGTTTCACAGTCATCGATTCGACAAAGAGTCGTCGACGCTGGGTCCGATAAAAATGACCACCACCATCATCAACGCCGGCACGCAGCACAACGTAGTACCGGATCGGTGTACATTTACGGTTGACGTACGAACGACGGACGCCTACACGAATGAGGAGACGCTGGAGATCATTCAGCAACATGTGCAGTCGGAGATAAGCGAAGTATCGCGACGTCTTCAGCCATCGCGCATTGATGCCGATCACGTGCTTGTTCGAGCGGCGGAGAAGTTGGGTATTGCTACTTATGGTTCACCGACGCTTTCTGATCAAGCATTACTCCGACTACCGAGCGTGAAGATTGGTCCGGGCTCCAGCTCACGTTCGCACACTGCAAACGAATACATCAAACTCAGTGAGATTCGAAATGGCATTGATCAGCTCATTGAGTTGATCGAGACCATACAACACAACATTTGACATTGACGCATGAAACTCTGGGAAAAAGGAACAGCTACGAAAGAAAGTATTGAGCGATTCACGGTCGGGCGCGACCGAGAGTTCGATCAGCTGTTGGCATCGCATGACATCATGGCTTCCATCGCGCATGCAATCATGCTATCAGAGGTTGGTATACTTAGTAGCGAAGAAGCAGCAGCACTTACACGCGAGTTGCGCGCGCTGCACGAAGACGTCATGCAGCAGCGCTTTGAGATTTCCGTGGATGCCGAAGACGTGCATTCCTATGTCGAGCAAGTTTTAACCGAGCGACTCGGCGACATTGGCAAGAAGATTCACACCGGACGTTCTCGCAACGACCAAGTACTCGTCGACCTCAAGCTGTACTTACGATCAGAGCTCACGGCGCTTCATGCAAGCAGCATGCACTTGTTTGATGTGCTTTTGGAATTAGCTGAGAAACACAAAGACGCTTTGTTACCGGGCTACACGCATTTTCAGATTGCGATGCCGTCGTCATTTGGACTCTGGTTTAGTGCCTATGCAGAGTCGTTAATGGACGACGCGGAGTCGCTTATAGCCGCTTTCAACGTCGTCAACAAAAATCCTCTCGGTTCCGCAGCCGGCTACGGTTCGTCATTTGCCCTCAACCGTCAGCGCACCACCGAACTCCTCGGCTTCGCCTCATTAAACGTCAGTTCCGTCTACGCACAAATGACCCGCGGCAAGAGCGAGCGCGTCAGCGCAACGGCCATCGCAGCCATTGCCTCCACGCTTTCAAAGATGGCCTACGACATTTGTCTCTACAGTTCCCAAAACTTCGCCTTTGTTAGTCTCGCAACCGAGTACACCACCGGTTCGAGCATCATGCCACACAAGAACAATCCCGACGTCTTCGAACTGATCCGCGCCAAGTGCAATCGTCTGCAAGCATTGCCGATGGACATCAGCATGATCATCAACAATTTGCCCAGCGGTTATCATCGTGATTTTCAGATACTCAAAGAGCTGATTTTCCCGGCCTTCAGCGAAATCCGGGATTGTCTGGATCTCTTTACAGATGCCGTCGCGCAACTGAGAATTCAGACCGAGATACTCACAGATCCCAAGTACCTCTATCTTTACAGCGTCGACGCCGTCAATGCACTCGTACAACAAGGAATGAGTTTCCGCGACGCCTACAAAAGCATCGCACTACAAATCAAGAACAACACTTTCGCAGCACCCCAACAACTCCAACACACCCACGAAGGCAGCCTCGGAAATCTGCGCCTTGATCTCATTGCAAAGCACAAAGCCGAGCTCCAATCACGTATCGACACCCAAAGCTATCAGCAAGCCGAACAAGCGCTTTTAGCATCCTAAGCACTCTCAAGACAGCTGCAAAGCACAGAACGGAGTTATGTACAAGGTGAAAGCTTGATGCTAAAACGTCATCATTCTAAGCTCTTATTTTTAGGTAGCTTAGAGCGACGCGCAACGATCAACAGTGCTCTTCCCACCCCATCCATCATCAAGATTTTTTCCATATTTCCCAGCTACAGCATATATTCGCGGCTCGATTTCGGGCGCTTAGCTCAGCTGGTTCAGAGCATCTGCCTTACAAGCAGAGGGTCGGGGGTTCAAATCCCTCAGCGCCCACACATGATCCGCATAAGTTGATGACTCATCAAAGACTTATGCGGTTTTTTATTTTTAGGGAAATTTGTGCCACGGACGTTTCACGGACGTTTTTGACGGAATGGCGCAGTGATCAGAGCAAAATCTAGTGATGATGTATTGCCAGAAATGTCCAAACGTTTCTGAGAATTTCTGGAGAGTGTTAAAGAAAATGTGGCGTTATCAAACATTTTGATGATTGAGTCGTGTCAAATGTTAATATCGGTCTAACTCTCACTCTTGAATGTGCGGAACTGAGTGGTGGTGAGGTTGCGGAGTTGGTGTGAGGGATTTGGGCGGTCTATCGTATAGCCATAGCGAAGCACGGACTCACTTATGATGGGATACTGTGTATTGTGGAAACGTCGAAGTTGACGCGTCATTCTGATAGACTCACCCATGCCACTTAAGCTTGGCTATTGGTAGTGATATCATACTTTCAGACCGGGGAACGTACATCAAGGGCACTGACGTTTCTACTATACGTGTTGATCTACTGAGGGAGGTATTGTCAGATGTGAAAAATCTACGACATCCGATTTTGGGTGTGAATGTGTTTCATATTCTTCCACTTTCAACAAGTCTTCGATAGTGCTCACCCAGAACTGTCAATTTGCAGGGAGTGCTGCTCATTGCCGCATGCCACATATGAGGTGCAGAAACAGGGATAACAAGATTCACGCGATTATATTTTTGAAGTATTGCAAACTTTGCATTATTCTCCTGGTCTGGCTTTGGTAGTGAAGAGTCGGAGGGGGAGCGTTCTGGTTCGAATGTTGGATCAAGAGGAAATTCAAATCCTGCATTTGGGAAAAACTCAGTGATTCGCATGAGATCTTCAAGACTGATGGGAGGCTTAACCTTTTTCAGAGATACAAATTTTTTTACGTTAGTTTTAAAAACTGGGCGCTGCTGATCCCAAGAACCCAGCGACTGGTCAACATGTGCATAGACACTACCAGGTGTAACCTCACCCAACAGATTAGCTGCTGCACCATGCAACGCATCGACGAAAAGAGTCGTAAATACTCCTGATCCATTTTCTTCAGAAGCATATTGTTCAGCTGTTGATGCTGTCATGATTGTCGTACCCTCCTTGATCTCTGCAACAGATGCTGCAAGTGCAGAGTTGCCTGCAATTCCAGAATGACAACTATCGAGGATAACGACTCTGTTCTTTGCCTTAGATTGATTTGCGAATGTAATAACTTCGCTCAACGGCACTCCCTCATTACCAGCCTTAGCATCACTGGCAAGTATATACCCACCAGTTGATTCTATGTGACCGTGCCCGGCAAAATAGAGTAGGTCAATTTCGCCATCCCCCAAAAACAAGTCTCGAATATGCTCCCAAAGCGATAAGCGTGAAACCAAATCGTCCGCGCCTGTTCCAATTAGGTGCCTTACTTCAAAGTTCTTCGTCCCATCACTATTTCGCTCTATCGCACTCTTAACATTATATGAATCATTTACACATCCATGTAAACTTGAGACGTTTTCATAATAATCAATTCCAACCAGTAACGCCTTTCTCATTGTAGTTACCTACCACCACCGATGAGTGCTTTCAAATTTTCCCAAGTCCAATTATACAATTTGTCCGTTGCATTAGCGGAAGTGGGTTTAACACAGATTTTATTCGAATATGCAGCCAACAGAAAATAGGAAGTCGCAGTCTCTTGAGCAATTTCAAGCTCAGCTGCGACACCACTTGCAGTATTTGTGTGTTCACCACAAAGTACAATGACGACATCTATATTAGACATCCGGCGCTTTACCTTCTCCTTCCAATCGCCAGTAAGTGGTTCTTTGATCGATGCATCTATGAAATCAAAAGGACTATCAGGTAGTTTGGCTTGTCCAGCAAGCATAATTTTAGTTCCTTCATCGTGATCGACATCAAAACTTATAAAAGCTCTTTTGAGCGCAACCTTGTGATTAGCCTCGTATAGTGAATAAGATGTCATATGAATCAGAAAGAGTTTAATAGATACAAATTGTGCACTTCAGATCAGTAGAATACTCCTTGAGTATTTACACCGATAATTAACTGATGTTTCTTCATAAATCGACCTTGAATAATTTCTGGCATTTGTTTCGGATACTCTAATGTGGTCGCTCTCGCTGCCAACTCATGTACATCGCTTATATATAACAGGTTCTCTCTAGTAGCGCGATTTGCATTTCTAAGTAGATGACGAGAGTATACTCCCCCTTCGGGAGTGTCAACTGCTGCACCACCCCTTTGACATGCATACAAAATGACCTCTTGAGGAGCAGCTTTATTAATCTGATCCTCGTAAATTTTGCGCGGCGTATTGTTATGTGCACTGAAAGTCATGCTACCGAGACCTTTGAGACTCTCTGTGGTCAGCGACAAAACAGTCCTGCAACAATCTAAAATGGTAAGTTGCCTTGTTGCAATCCCTGTAAGTTCTGATTCAAGTATCATATCACCCTTAGCGTTGATTTCCAAGACAGACTCATGAACGCTACCACCGTGGCCGCTGTAAACTACGATTACGTAATCATAACTTTTTGTCCTCATTTCCGAGAGTTTTAGAATTAACTGACTCCTACTGAAATCTAAGCATTCAGTTATTTCCTCGTCATACCACTGCCCACCTCGGTCACTTTTGAAATATGATCGATATGCACGAAGATCTACCTTTACACCAGGTAATCCATGAGTATTGCCAATAAGTAAAATAGCTTTTCGCACTTTTCACCTCAAAAGGTCATTGATTAGTCTCACAAACTTCGGATCGTATGCCTCAGAATTTTCATAAGTATGGAGTGGCTTGTTCCAGTAGCCACGGTGAATTCGTACCCAATCACGAATCGAAACATGCTTTTCTATAGAAACTATTTCGTATTTGTAAAATGCTGATAATCGAGATAAAAAGTTGAATAGAAGCGTGCAATACAGGTCATATCGTATAAATTCTTCGAGGGAGGAGCTCTTTGTTGGGTCCCATGTTGCAATAAACTCCTCGTTCTCCATTTGTGGATATTCGAAGGCAAGCTTTAAGATCAAATCAAGTTGTTCGTCGAGATTTCGTTGATACGCTCGGCGGTTGTACCAAATGGTTATTATCGCAGAAATCGATACCGATAACGCTGTTGCCAGGGCAGCAGAGGTTATTTCCATATTGAAAAAGACAACAATCTGTGTACATACTTTATTTAACTTAGACTGACTGCATTTAACTTAGGCTGACTGCGTATGATAAACAATTTTAATAGAGAAAATAGTGCATTTGTTTTTTGTACTTTTCACTCTCTGCGCTATCGTGTCAACGCCTAATAATTCAGATATAACAATCTATTAGACCGCTTCACTATTTTGCCAGGTGAGACGTTTGATTTCTCGGGAGCCTTCATCATGGTTTTGGTCGTCACTGGCTTACAAACCCCACACGTCCCGCCTTCTTTTGCACACTGCTTGCACCCGCTGCAATTCTTGCACGCTGTGCATGGCGTTGAGCCGGAACACCCACGACCTGCCTGTAGGGGCACGTACCAAACAAAACAGATAAATAAAACAACAGTCAGCAGGTACTTCATACATTTTACCTTGAATTGATTCAGAAATACGTTTTTCAGCTCAGTCTCCAGAAGGCATCAGACTGATACCGCAGGCACGCTCCCATTCCTCTGCGGTGGTAATGACCGGTGGTTTTGGATAACTGATGCCACTTTTCCGAGTTATGTACCATCGCCTTAACTCCAGCACGAATCTATACTACGACTACGAGAAAGGCACTACTCAAAAACTACACGTTTTTGTATTCGACTTTGTGTAGGTAGTTAAATCATCGATTTTTGTAAGAATACCATGACCTCGGAAGTCTATCAAGTCCTCCTGTAGGATGATTTTCTCAATCCCGCCTGCATAGCAAAGATTGCCATTTTACTGGGGGCTTTGGTTGGCTAAAGGAATGAAAAAGATCGCGTGTGATATGAGTCCATGCCGACGTGAATACCAGCGAGTATTCCTCAGGGTTGTGTGTCCGCTTTCTCTTTTTAGATTGTAAGCCTACAATATCGCTTTGAATGACGCGCCTGCTAAGCTCGATATACCCATAATTCTGCTCAAATACCTCGTTTTTGAAGCGGCTGGAAAGGGTTCGTTAGAGTAGCGTATCCACGATGACCACAGTAAAGGGACTATTGCTGTTCCTTGGCGATGATTTACAATATTGGAGTACAAATGCCTCATATCTATTCAATTCACTAAAGCCCTATTTCTGTAAGAATCCAAATTGTAACATGGAGAGAGGCACTACTCAAAAACAAAACGTTTTTACAGCTGATTTCTTTTTCGGCGGGAGGTGGCTATTTTCATCGGCGCCTACATCTTGTCCCGAAAACTCATGGAAATCTATGTAAGGGTAGGGTAGTAGGTAAGTTCGGTCTGCTTTTCTAAAAACTAGCTTCAGTGCACGGTCAAAAGACTACCATTTCATATATTGTATACCACAAGGAAATAGTTGAAGGCCTTGGTTGGTCATTGGTTGCATCAATCTTGATAGAAAGTTCCAAACACAAAAATAAACGGTGCCCTGCCTGAAGGCAAGGCACCGCACGCAAAAGATGACTAACGCCTGGGTTCAAATCAGGAGCGTCTGTCATCCTTTTCTTTTGCAACACCCTTGAACGGCTCCTTGTCAGACTTTACGTCCATTAACTTGCCAGTATCGGTATCACGCTTGACCCAGTGACCATTCGGAAGCTGCATTTGCTCCCTGTTGCGAACCGAACCTTGTCGGCTGCCTTTACCGGTGTTTGTTGCCATGTCAAATTCCTTGACATTCGTGAAAGTGCTGTCACATCTATACTTGACTCTGAACGTCGACAGTGAACGTAACAGTCTATTTTATTGTCATCTTATACCAGAAGATCGTACTATTTCTTCCTCACAGAGAAACCAAACTCTGTCAAAACCCTACCAATTTTTCTGCTCTCGGATTCTGTCAGCTCAGTCCCTCGATGAAGCTTGACCTGAACACACTTAGCATTCAAACCAGCTTTTGTCGCAACAGCATGAATCTTTACGATCCCTTGAAGCTCCCTCAATCGTTTTGTATTCAGCATGCCATACACTCCATTCCCCCAACAGTTTGGAACATGAATACGAAGGTCACTCTATATAATATTACATCCTCCCCCTTGTTTGCAAACGTACCGCGTTTACTTTTTACAACACTACATCATTTTTCCCCAACGTAGATTTTTCTGCGTCACCAATTTGGATTTAATCCGAATATGAATATTGACAAAAATAATAATAACTGTTGTGGCCAGACGTTTCAGTTGTGGATTTTACATGACTAAATCTGAATGTTCAACTTTGCGGAGAGAAAAATGAACAGTCATTTACAAGTTGGTGACCAAGACCTGAGACGTGATTTCGTGCTTGGAGCAACTTCATTTGCCGGAGGTGTTATCGGCCTAACTTCAATCCCTGATAAATCAGAATTGGAAAAATTAGAGGTATTGGCAGCAACAGCGGTGAGTTTCATGGCAGCCAATGTGCTGCGAATGCATGTCAGTGGAAATGATTTCATAGTAAGTATGAAGAAATTTTCTGAAGTCCTAACACAGAATTCCACAACGACACGTCAGGCGTGCTTGCTTAATGCTGGAGTTTTCATCGGTGGTGGAATTGCGCTTATGTTAGCTCAAAGAAATTAGCTTACTAGAGCAACAAATGTTTAATATACAGTTATATAAATAAGGGTTTTGTATCTATTACTAGCAAGAGGATTTCTCATGATTCAGCCATTTATTAAAGCGATTCTCTCAAAGAATAAGATTCTCTTGACTTTCTATTCGAAAGAAGATGGACGACGTTTAGTATGTGTATGCGCACCGATGATGTTGGACCCAGAAAAAGCGCACATGACAAGAGTGACTGCTTTCATTTTTGGGATTATGAAAGTGACAAAACAAATCACATACTAAGTCTTCTGCCCAACCAAGTCGTTCGTATGGGTGTTTTACCAGATAAGTTTAATCCGTTTGAAATTGTTCAATGGATTACGTCGTGTATGGTTATGCGTGATTGGGGTCTCTACTCATGATACGGAGGGTAATAAAGGGATAGAGTTTATTTTTTGTTTCAAGCTTATCCTGACAAGTTACACAGAATTCCGATTCTGGATGAGGTACGTTGAAGCTAGCTGCCAATTCTGTTTGTTGTTCTTCGTGTGTTTCGGACGACACTCACTTTATGACAACTTCCTCATACACCACTAAATAGAAAGCAAGTTCAGCCTAAACTGACCTTCCGCAACCTAAAAGTGAGTCGAATATTTTCTGAATGTCGCCTCGACCTGCGAATATGTTGATGTCACCAACAACATACCATGCACAATAACCCCATGAGCTAATGGACTAAGTGTTATAATGATATCAGAAACCACAGCACAGACAGTGGTTGCTGACCTGCTGATTACATAATTAACCTTCATTGTAGATCGTCAGTGCATCCCTTTATAATTTTTACATACGTACGTAATCGAATTGCCCATGTAGTTTTAGTGTAGTGAAATCACTCACTGAAATTGATATTTTCGTTTCGTCGTAATTCAAGCCAAACATGTGGGCATTTCCTGATATTGATTATACCGGAAAAGGTGAAATGAGCAGCTTCGTGTTATGCGTGAGAAACCAGAACAATGAAGATAATGAGTTTCGCGACTCGGTTGCCACTCCAAGCTACCTGATGGTTCCTGAAACCGACGACATACCTCGATGAGGCGGGCTGTAGTCGCAAGCTCTTTACGGATTGTGCCTATTACTCAGCAGGACCCTTAGAATCGTTGCAAGAGCAAGGATTTGTCCCAGGAATATTAGAAAAGGGTGAACGAAATCAGGCAATAACTAAAAAGCAGAATGCGCGCAATCATCGCTTGTCCAAACGAAGATGTCACACTGAGTATGTCTTTGCATGACTCAAACGCGGATCCAGGTCGATCATCCGCGGAGTAGGAATAGAACGAATAGCAGGCTGCTTTGCACTTAGACTCATGGGTTACAACATGTGGAGGGGCGCATTGCTGCTACGATTGAAATACAAGTTGATTCCGTTACTGTAAATTGAGTATTGAGAGCGTAATTCGACGAGTTACCATTGAACACGTAGCACTACAACGAGTAGCAGATGTGCCGACCATTCCGCGCATGCATTCAGACATTTACCACAAAAAGTAAATCACAGACTTTTGGCGAGAATTCGTGTTCTAGAGTTTCCTAGACTTTATATGACTATTATGGATTATTTAATCATTGTAGTAAACAAATACTATGCGTTAATAGCTACTTCTATTAGTATAATAGCTCCGATTGCGATTTCATGGTTCTTCAACAGGTGGTTGGAAAAGTATAGGATCAGGCTCTTAAAAACATTGGAAGATCATAAAAGTATAATTGCAAAGAGTATGGAAGATTATCGAACATCCCTAGTCAATGATGCGACAGTATACAAGCTGATAAGTGAAACACGCATAAAGGAACTCGAGTCACTCGACAAAATCATTTTTGATTGGAGTGCGAAGTGCTTGGACATTAAAATCTCTATATCGGATACAGTAATTACTAGTGACATGATAGACCAAAAGCTAAAAGAGTTAATGGAAGCGACTGACTTGTTTATTATAACGGCTGGTAAAGCAAACTTGTATTTTGGTCACAATGAAGAATACAGTGCCCTTCAATGGAATCTTTACTGTATCGCAGTCGATATAGACAAAAAGGCCTCACATCTATGTTCCCAAGTAAAGAAAGCAATTGGTAATTTACAGACGAATAGTCTATCAGATGAGCACTATGCACATACGCAGTATGAACAAGAAATAATACATTGTGTAAAAGACGAACTATCTGATTATAATGTCAGTTGCGATAAACTCGATGCAGCTAAGTTGAGTTTTAAGACATTCACTCACAATTATTTTCGAAATCCAAGCTCTTTGCAATGAGCATTTATATCACCCAATCATTGCATTAGGCAAGACCGAATGCGCTGAAACTTCTCTAGTCGATATCTTGACGCACACATTCTGAGGCACTGAAGAGACGCACGATCCTGTTTACGAATAAACGAATCGCGACATAAACCCATTGGGTTGATTGAGTTTGTTCCAACGGACCTATGTGTGATCCGGCGTATCTGGAAAATCCGCCTAACATGATCCACCCAATCCGCGTAGTACTGACCCACGCAATCCGCGTTTATTTGGCCCATCTTGGCATCCCATTGAAGACATGCTATAAAGGACCCTTTCTGACTTAACTTCACTAAGAAGACTTCTCGCTAAGTAGAACCAAAGGAGCAGCGCGGCGCGGCGTGACCGAGGGGAACTTGTGAAGACGCCTTTGTGGACGTATAACCCACCAGGTTCTCCGTTTGCAACTATACTGAGAATTCCTACGAAAGAAAGTGAAAACGTAAGACTAACCGACGATTGTGTAATATCTCATTCAGTGCATTTGTTCAACCGACTTTCATCACCATCTCACTATTCGATTTGTCAAACCTTGGTTGGGTCGTTTTGCAGAGAAATGAGTAGGTCAACAACGGCGGTTTTAGAGTCATTAAGCATAATTTACCCCAAAAGCCGTTGTTCCCCGTTGTTCCATATTTGCCTTGACATCGATCCTCTCTTTTCGTATTTTTGGAACACTCTGGAACAACAAAAGGAACAAGTCATGATAAGTCGTGATTACAGCGCATCGATACAAAAAGATTTAGGGAGATCTAGTTGGTGTCTCATTTTCCGTCACCCACTACGTCCTAAAAAGGACGGTTCAATGGGTTTACGCATTCGTCGGGGACTAGGGACGACCGACGAACTTGAGGCCAATAGGTTGAAAGACCAACTCAATGTGCTACTGAGTGACCACAGTTTTCATAACATAGCTGCAAAAGATCGGGCGGAAAAGCAGTTTGATGGCAGAATTGTTTCAGCCTTCTTCGATAATCTTACTCCTACAATCAGAGACTCTTGGGCTGAACGTGAATCTAACATCCACTTTCCTGGACCTAAAGACGGATATGCTAGATTACTTCTGGTTGGAACTACAGGTTCTGGAAAAACAACCCTTGTACGGCAACTGATCGGAAGCAGTCCAAATGCTGATCGGTTTCCGTCCATTTCCCCTGCTAAAACTACAATAGCAGATATCGAGATAATTACAGCGGCGGCTGACCAACCTTATTGTGGTACGGTTACATTTATAGACCAGGACAAAGTGCGACAGTATATCGAGGAGTGCATTGTGGCAGCTGTAATTGCATATTATGAAAATCAAAATGAAAAAGAAGCTCAGCGTCGATTTTTGATACACACGGAGCAACGGTTCCGACTTAGCTACTTATTGGGGACATTTGCATCATCTGTGAATCCTGTTGATGCCGACCTATTTGACGAAGATGACGATGATAGCGAATTTGATGTGGAAGCTACTGACTTGACAACTGATGAACGTGAAGTACTGCAAAAAAAGCTTCAAAGTTACTTGAGACGAATTGTGACTTTGAGCAGACATTTACTCGACGAGACGCCGAATTTATACCAACGATTGAATATTAACGCGTTAAAGCCATCAAAAGAGGATATCGACAGGGTAAGCGAACAAATAGAGGAGCTACTGTTTGAATTGGAAGATCTGCATTCACTTGCAGATGACGTTATGGTTGATGTGGAATCCAGATTTAGCTACTTGAACCCAGAGCACTTGGTGAAAAACAAGTCTGGTTGGCCGGTCACATGGTACTTTGAGAGCCACGATAGGAAAGAATTTCTGCATCTCGTCAATACATTCTCAAGCAACTATGCCCCTAGGTTTGGTCGACTTCTGACTCCATTAGTCGACGGAATTCGAGTCCGAGGTCCTTTTATACCATCATGGAGCGAAGACCAACCATTGCTAGCTATAATGGACGGTGAGGGATTGGGACATACTCCAGACTCTTCTTCAAGCATATCTACGTCGATAACAAGAAAATTCCAACATGCTGAGGCAATCATTTTAGTGGACAATGCAAAGCAACCCATGCAGGGTGGCTCTTTAGCGGTGTTATCAAGTCTTGCATCTCGTGGTTATGAATCGAAACTGATACTCTGCTTCACTCACTTCGACCAAGTTAAAGGTGACAACCTTCCAACCATGGAAGAGCGTAGGTCGCAGGTGCTTGCATCCGTTGACAATGCAGTTGCCGCTGTAGGAAGTAAACTGGATGACAGTATAACTCGGGCTCTCCGACGCATATTACCCGACCGGACTGTTATCCTATCTAAAATACACGAAACACTATCACCCAAAAGTGGCGGCACTAAGGCTCAGTTGCAAAAAATACTGGAGATAGCAAGCGACTTAATAGCACCCACGGAGCCTTCGTTGGCACACCCGATTTACACAGATGCAAATCTTGTTTTGGTGGTGCAGAAAGCTTTGAAACAGTTTCATGACAGGTGGCAAGCCAAGCTTGGCATCAGATATGACTCGTCTCACCCACCAGAACATTGGAGTAGAGTCAAAGCACTAACAAGAAGATTAGGGCTTTGGAAGCAGGATCAATACGAGGATCTCAGACCTATAGCAGATTTAATACAATACATGGTTAACGCTTTCAACGTATTCATCTCAAAACCACAGCGTTGGGCTGATACTCCAGACGAGATAGCACAGCAACAGTCAAAGTCAGCAATCAAACAAGCCTTTGATAGAAGAATCGACGAATTTGTAACAGATCTCTTATTAGAAAGCAATCTAAGCGATTGGTCAAAGGCATACTACGATTATAATGGTATTGGATCAGCTTACAAGAGGGCTAGGAAAATAGATGACATCTATCGCCGGTCATTACCGATTCCTGGTGAGTTTTCTTCCATCGAATTGAATGACTTCCTAGACGAGTTCAGGGTAGTGGTCAGAGAGTCTATATCGGAAGGAGGAGGCCACATACACATGCTAGAGAACAATGTGCCATAAGAGCAATGCGTGGATGAAGCATCTCTGGAAATGCCAGAACACTTGACGCACCTGCGCCAGACTTCAATAGTTGCAATCCGGATAAGAAAGATACTTCAGACCTGCTAGAGTGAATCATTTAGAGCGGAACTTTCACACTAATACCTGTACTTTAATACTTCTTACATAGGGAATCTCGTGCCGACATTTATATATGCATCACAGCTACTTGGTAAACAACTGTCCGGTGGTTGGAGCGTTATAGAAGCTCTTCCTCACAAAGTCAATAGCACTGGTGGGAACTTTTCTTGCACTTATAAGGTCAGAAATGAAGAGGGAGCATTGGCGTTTCTAAAGGCAATGGACTTTACTGATACTATCGGGGCTTCGGATATGATGGCTCAAATATATAAGAAAACATCGGAAATACTCTTTGAGATTAACGTCGTTGATATATGTAAAAACCTGAAACGAGTGGTTACAGCAATTACACATGGTCAGATAGTACTGGACAAATCAAAGCAACTAGAATCTGTGGTATTTTATATAATCTTCGAGCTTGCAGAAGGAGACTCGAGAGACTTTGTGACAAGTGTGAATCAACTCGAGCTTGTTTGGATATTCAGAACACTGCACAGTATTGCCGTTGGTATCAGGCAACTTCATGGCGAGAATATTGCTCATCAAGATCTTAAGCCGTCCAATGTCCTTCTATTCCAAAATAACGTTTCCAAAATTGGAGACCTTGGAAGAGCTTCTCACAAGAGTATTCCATCTTTGCACGACGTAAATTACTGCGCCGGTGATCTTTTTTACGCACCACCAGAATTACTGTACAATTACATACACCCTGAATGGCAAATAAGACGAGAAAGATGTGATCTTTATCTCTTGGGAAGTATGATTGTGTTTTTTGCGACTGGTCAAGGCTTCACTCAGCACCTACTTTTGAGACTAAGCGATTCATTAAAACCAGCAACATTGGGTGGACAATATAGAGGTGACTACTCCGATATTCGCCCGTTTTTAGAGACACATTATGAAGAAATTGTCGATCAAACTGTTGGAAGCTTTCATGATGCGTATAGGATGGATGTACGAGAGCTCGTCTCAAAATTATGTCATCCTAACCCAGAGAGAAGAGGATACGAATTTGTTACGGGTGATTCTTCTCGAAGATCACTTGAACGTTGTATTTCAGTACTTGATCGCCTTAGTCGCAAAGCGCAGATTCACGCATTCTGAGGAGAATTATGACCATTGGTACAAAGACCGACACACGAAATGTCTTACCGCGCTGGCGATTTTCTCGATCAATTATTAGTTTATCCGAGATCTCTGATTTTGCATCGACGCAAAAAGATTCTAAATCTAATTTATCACTCAGTGACGGATTTAACAACTTGATGAACGAATGGAATACAGGCCAGGAATCATTGTATCGCGCAACAGAGTTGGTGAGCTTGAGTTGCCTGCTAGAGCGCAAAAGCGAGGTCGCTCACATTGCAATGTATCTGGAAGCGAGAAATAAAAAGCTGAATCCTGCAGTTAATCGACTCCTGCATTATTATCATAGAGGCTCGTTTGGAAGTAGATTAGCGATGTATTCCACAGCGGAGGATTTAAGCAGAGTTATCAGCGAGCTGCGAAAATTGACGAGAGATTACCCAAGAAATCCGCTCCACTGGTTCGACCTTGGTCTGGCATACACGATTTCTGGCGATATCGGAAACGCAGAAAAACCAGTAAGAGTCGGTCTTGCTTTAGCTCCGTACAATCGTTTTGCACTACGAAGTGCCTCGAGATACTTTATGCATTGTGAGAATAGCAAAGAAGCTCACAGGTTACTAGTAAACAGCGGTAAATTGGATAGTGATCCATGGATTATGAGTGCTGAAATAGCCGTCGCGCTGTCCGGTAACCTGAAATCTGTTATCGCATCTAAATCGAAAAGATTAGCGGAGAATGTTGATGAAAGGGACATTAGATACTCAGAATTATTCAGTGCACTAGCTTCGCTTGAGTACGAAGGGGGAAGCATGAAATGGTCTAAGAGATACTATCGAAAATCGATCATAAATCCCACTGAGAACGCCATGGCTCAGTATGTATGGGCAATTGTGAATCACCGTGAGATGAAGGTACTGGATGACGATAATTTGAACCACATCAAGGACAAGTTATCAGTAGTGAGTAACGCTGCGGAAGCGCGCTACCGATACAACTTCGATTTGTCACAATACAAAGCCTCAATTGAAGACACAAAAGAATGGCTCGATGATCAACCATTTTCGAGTAGGCCAGCCGGACTGGGGTCTTATGTGAGCTGTGTTGTCGAAGACTATGGTGAAGCAAAGCGGTTCGCGGAGAGAGGTTATAAATCGAATCCAAAGGATAGCTGGATTATCAATAATCTCGCTTTTGCTGAATTGAAGTTGGGTCAGGTCAAACGAGCAGAGAAATTGTTACAGGAGATAGAAAAGAAGGATATAGAGCACGATGAGAGATTATTTGCAGTCGTCACAGCAACTTTAGGAATGTTGGACTATAAATCAAATAGATCGGAGGCTGGTTATGCGAAATATCTAACGGCACTAGATATCATAAGCGGGAGCAGTAGACCCGACAGAAATCTTGCCATTATAGCAGTGCTCAACCTTTGTGCTAATGAATTGGATGCAGGAAACACTCAGGTTGCTGCTAGTTGGTTCAATACACTCAAAGAGAAGGAGAGTTCGATTGATCGTGCGGACATACGTTTCATGCTAAGAAACTTGCAGTTAAAATTGCATAAGAGTCAGGCTCACTAGAAATACATTATCCTAAACGTTTGGTTCATCGCATCAATGCCTGCCTGAGTAGTGATTGTGTAAGTTTGCTGAATGAGCATGCAAGCCTTATTACAGCACGGTTTTGGCTTTCGTGTGTAAAAACCGCCGTAGTTATCTCACCTATTCCGCTGCAAATAGACCCGCCAGTTTCCTGGCGGAGCCTATCAGTTTAGCTCGTTAAAAATGATAGAACAATGGTATGAATTCGGAGTCTATTATCATGTTGGTCAATCTTCCGTTTGCACCTTTTTTTAGAGTGGCTCACCCTTTCATTCTAGGCGGTGAGCTTGACGAATGATTCTTTCCATGGTGGCATCCGCGACGGTGTCTTCGCCGATGAGATCGTGCGATTTAGAAACGGGAACTTGCGAGGTAATGATCGTTGATTTCTTTCCGTTGCAATCTTTCATTGACCTCAATAAGAGCCGCTCTACTCTTAAGTTCGAGAGTTCGATATCAAACATCTAAGATGCGTAAGAGTTCTCGTCTGATATTGAAAGGCTTATTTATTCCAATGCCGACAGATTTAACGAAACCAACAGACAGGCAGATCATAGCAGTTCGCGACAATCTTATGAAAATACAGAACAGACATCGATAGCTCATAATGCGTAGCATTGTCGATATTACTTGGAGTTAAAGTTAATGATACTAGGGACGAGAACGCGGAAGGATTCAGAAAATGATTAAAAGCTCTCATACCACTTTAGTCACAGAAGATTCCAGGACGAGAGCAGAGTCTCAGTATGAGCTCTTTAGTACAATCCTCAGCACCCGAGATAACTGGTGGGATGTATATGAGCACGTTTCTGTGGCGTTGATTGAATCCGATTTTGAGACAATGGCTGCATTTGTACGACTGATTGAGAAAACATACGTCGTTGAATTGACGAGTGCTGTACAAATTCAGAAGCTAACGAGCATTGAATACTCCGATGACCCTCGCGGTTTCCTAATGCTTCAAGATCTTACAGATATATTGACCATGGCAAAAGCATACTTGTTGCTCAGCAAAACATAGAGAGATTATGGTGGCGTGTATTGAACCCTCACGTAACGGGTCGGTGTATGCCGACCCTCTCACCATTGTCCGTATAAGTCATCGCAAACAGGTGTCCGCAGTGAGAAATAAGTGAGAAATTGGATGGATCTGTGCCAACAGAGAAGCTTCTATTAGCTATAATCTAATGTTCGTCACGTTGCCCCCATGTCGGACATAGTCTCTATCCCGTTTCGTGGGTATCTAATTGCGTTGTAGTATTATGTGCAACTGCTATTAACTGTCTTGGGCAACAAATCGACCTACCTGTGCTTGGATGCCGCCCTTCAGAATTGGTATCGGATGCAGCACGGCTTGAAAACGGTATGTACGGCTTGAGAGTAAGTCTGAGGTCCATAGGTCATGACTACATTGCTGAAAAATCACTGCGTAGAAAGCAAGCCCTAATGAACACTCCTACCGCCAGCGTAAAGTGAGCCGCTTTCTTTTCCGAACTTCGCACTGATATATGAGTTAATTGATTGAAGCAACAACCTACATTTACTAGAACACCATAAAATATCTAGATGCTTGATAGATATGTGGCTTAAACAATAACAAGGACAATGGTTATTCATCCCCAATTACATAAAGTAACTTAGTGGAAAGTCCTCTGCGCATCCCTTTTTGATGTCTACACATGTTTAAAATCGAGCTGACCGTGTAGTTTTCGTGTAGTGAAATCGCACATTGAAATTGATATCTTCGTTTCGTCATGATTGCAGCCAAATATGTAGGGAGTATCCATAAACTGACTATTGTGGAGAAGGTGAAATGAACAGCTTTGTGTTATGCGTGAGAAACCAGAACAACGATGAAGACGAGTTTCGCGATTCAGTCGCCGCGCCTAGCTACCTGATGATTCCAGAAACTGATGCAATACCTAGACCGACTCACAAAGTGAAAGGCGGCGTCAAGGCATGGTTGGATGCTGTAGTGTCACAAGCATCGGTTGCACCAGGTAAAGAGCTTGACACTGTTTTCTTCGTACACGGCTACAATACTCCGCCTGAAGAAGCACTGAAAAGACAGCGTCTTGTCGAAAAAGAGCTAAAGGATCGAGGGTTTTCGTGCATGGTAATTGGTTTCGACTGGCCAACTTCTGGAAGCCCCCTTCTGTACCTCCGTGATCGCTCCTTGGCACAGCAAGCATCGAGTCAATTAGTTAGCGGCGGCATCATACCATTTTCTAAATACAACAGGAAAGATTGCCCTATAAGTGTTCACGTTATGGCTCATTCTATGGGTGGATTCGTTGTTCGGGAGGCATTTCGTACAATGGATAAAGGAAGAGATGCGAGCTTATCAAATGATTGGCGCGTAGGACAGGTTGTTCTGTTTGCCGCCGACCTATCGTCAGAGTGCTTTGAAGCTGACCACGCGGATATGATACCTGTTTTCAATCACTGTGGACGCCTGACTAATTATTTCAGTGGGTACGATGAAGCTTTGGCATTCTCCAACGCCAAGAACATAGATTTCAGCTCACGAGTCGGTCGTGTTGGAATGCCGACCGACAATCCGGGTCATGAGAAGGCTGTGGACGTTGACTGTGGGCCAAGGTATGCTGCGGTGAATCCAAGGCAATTCAAACTTATTGATGGTCTCAAGTCTCATTCATGGTATTTAGAGGACAAAATCTGGTATGATGACCTCGCCTATACGCTCAAGGGGCAGTTGGATCGCAACTTGATTCCAACAAGGAAAAAAGTGGGAGATAATGACTTTGAATTAAAGATTCAGTAATATATGAGTCTGAAAGCAATTACAGGGGATATTGGAAGTGTCGCGCCACCCACAGTTTCTGCGTCGCTCGAAGAAACCTAGATATTGCGAAGCGTCGCCGCTCATGAACTGAACTAATCTGAACATTTCTCATGAGCATTGTCTTACAAGTGTCAGATAATGCGTGGCAAGTATATCCGTGTATCACTGCTTGCTTGACCCAAGATAAATATAATACTAGTGCAATGTTACACTTTACTCTCAATCATCATGCGTCTTTGCATTACTCAAATAACCGGAATCGTAATAGATGATCAGAATGCATTCCGAGCTATGCCGTACAGCATCTCGATATGGAGAATCGATCAAAATGGTGCTTGGTCCGACCATCACTCATTTAATTGTCGAACAAATCGCTACCCCGTTGGACAAAGCAATGAAATATATCTTCCCGAACTTGGATCCAATCAAGGAGTGATATTTCCAATACAACCGACCGACCCTCCTGTAATATATGATTCATTTTCTCCTAATGAGAGGGCGCTGATAGAAATTCCGGCAGCTTACTGGGCAGCTTGGTCGAACAACAGCCAACCTGGTGACCTTCTACATAACAATCCATTGCCTATGGTGGGAAGTCAAGGGATATTAATAGGACAATCAAACCCTAGAACAAATCACAAGTATTTTCAGGTCGCGGTCGTACATTTTGATCAAGTGTTGATTAAAAACGTCAATACGTTGCCGTTTACACAAAACTTTGCCGTGCAATACACGATCCATTATCAATACAATTAGTGGACGGGTGTTGACTCGAAAAAGTAGAGTAGTAATGAGACTTTATGATATTCCTAGTGAAAATATAGCCCAATATGACTTTGGGAATAAAACTAAGAGTCCCGATTGTTTGCTCCGACTTGGCTCGCGCACATCATGGAAATATCGTACTTAGTCCCGAGGAGGTGATGTTGCGACCAAAGAAAAAGGCAAGCGTGAAAATCGATTCGCACTCCACATGATCCCATAATGACACTGTCAGCAGGATCTCGAACAAAGACTGTTTTTAGCAAGTAACTAAAGTAGCCGGAATAGAAAAAAAGGTGCGATAGGTCTCATGCTTGTTGTGTGGCTCAAGCATGTTTCAATGGGGCCGATCGCACCACAACTGTAATATAATGGTAAAACTGGAGAACAGTAATCGATAATTGCATTTCTTTTCGGCAAAAGTGATGACTCAAGTGCAAGGCCGATTAAAGTATCCAGTTAGCGCCGGAGCAAAGTTACCAGCCTGCGCCGGTTAAAGTATCCAACCAAGAGAGGATAAAGAGAGCTCGTGTTTTGGTAGACCATGATTGCCGAGTTTAAGCTTTTGACCTAAACGAGTAGTTATGGCAAATCGCCCAATAGACATGAACAAGATCAGGCAAATGCTACTGGTGTACAGACAGTCAAAGTAAGGGTTCTATACCTGCGTTAGCAAGCGTTTATAGCTTTGTAACAGAATTTGTCTCGTTTGTCCAAACGCGTCCCGGACAGTGTAAGTCCAGACGTAACTAAAAACCAAGTCACAGTTCTCTTTGGAGGTGCAGCTGTAGTGGTATCATTTACGACAATGATCTGTTGAGCAAAAGAAAACTGAAGATCGAAGCATTTCAATCCGGAAATGCTAGATGAGATCCCGTGGATTGTAAAGCTGAGAAGACACACATTTCCAACTTGTTACCAAGATTGCTATTTATTAACATCATTCGGACACAGAAGCCTGAGGTCAATATCGCGATGATACAACTCGGGATTTAAACGCCTCAACGGCCCACCCTTATAATCGAATAAACGTGTAGTTTTCGTGTAGTGATTGATACTGGATCTCTGTATAACTTCGAAAAAGTTGTACATTTCATTATCGCGTCCAGTTATTGGAAGTATAGAAGCAGCAGTATTGTCATAGAGAAATGTTCTTATTATTAAAACACATTATGCAACGGCTCAAGGACCAAGCGTTTTAGGAGCATCTCAAAAATCACTTTTCTTATACATCTTACCGAGACTCTAGATGAGACTTATATTAATGTTTGTCCTTTCGATTGCCATTTTCCCGAATGCCCCACTTCAGGCAGGACACGGCTGTACTGGCTCAACCTCCTGTACGGCGTGTAAGAACTGTAGCGGGTGCAAACATTGTGCAAAGGAAGGCGGGACTTGCGGCGTATGCAAACCAACATCAAAGAAATCGCGTAACTCATCCTTAGCCCCGGATTCGACGCAATCAACCAAAACAAGAAAGCCAAAGCTAAGCCACTAGCGGTGCTGTGCGAGGAATGTCAGTTTAACAGTTTCAGCGATGCATTCATTGCGGAGTAATGTCGGCATTATATGCAGTAGATTCAGTAGTATCTCAAATCATGAATAGGGGAAAATATGGATACAGCTTCAAAAAGTGAATCTATAACCGTTGGACAATGGTTCGTAACAATCTTCATCGGCAATATTCCCATAATTGGATGGATCATGTTGCTTGTTTGGGCATTCGGCAGTGGCACTCACCCGAGTAAAGCTGCTTGGGCTAAGGCACTTTTGATATGGTTACTGATTGGAGCAATCGTAGGATTCGCATTGTTCACTCTGTTGGGATCTGCAATCTTTTCCGCTATAGGGAAACATTGAGTTGCATAAGACCGAGTGTGTGACAGCAATCTGAACTAGAAGTCGCTAGTCGCGTCGCACAAGTACTTATACATGTGACACACCTGAGCGCATGCACAGGACCAAAGATGTCACTTTAAGAAACAAATATTATACAATATTAGGAGTGTCAAATGGCACAAAGTGTCCAGATATCCTGCATAAACAAATCCGATCGTTATAACGTCCATGAAAGGATTATCAACATTGGAGGCGTTAACCCAGATAACACGAGATGGAAGATGACTGAAAAGTCAGCCATTGATTATATTGAATCTGGAAAATATCAATTTTATGTCTCAGTTGGACATAATTCAGTCTGGGTTGTTATTGCTGAGCACAACGGGCGCAAGTATCTGCGGACTGAAAGGGACGACGTTACCTCAAACAATCTGTTATCATTACCGGAATGCCCCAAACTGTAATTTGCCCAACATCATGACTGAATTTGACTCAGATGGACAAAAATGGGAACGGCTCGACAGTGTATGGTCAGCAACTAAACAGTTAGCATGAATAAATAAGCTGGTAGGCAAACTTATGCAAGGACGTATTTACATTAGTGGTGCGTTTAAACATGTCGATGTACAAACAGCGATCGACGGTGGCTACCAACTCGACAATGACCCGCACTTTTGGTGCAATCCACCTACCTGGGGGATCTGTCATACAGAGTATAGGCGCAAATTGTCGAAAGGAGATTATGTTTTCTATGTTCTGCCAAAGACCTGCGCATTGCCTCAGATGATTTACGCATATATGCAGATCGAGGAAAAAATCACTCATATGCAAGCTTATGGACGCAGTGATCTCAAGTGTAAACGTATGCGGCGTGGGGCCAATCCAAATGGAAATATAATTGTAAATTCTAGAATGGAGTATAACGAATTAGATGCGTGGGCTCACTATGATAATTTTGAGCGTATACGAGAGCACTATATCGTCGGCAGTATTAAGAACAGTGCATTCTTGAGTCCAGGTCGAATAACGACACTTTCGGCTGGATTTATCCCAATGCTTTGTCGTTTATTTAATGTACAAGGAGGTTCAGCTGTTAGTATTTTAAGTAGAAAAGGTCGTGTATTAAACGAAGCACAAATTGAGCGGTTACTGTCATGGCTAGAGAAGTAGCTTCAGAGTGTACATGTTCAGAACCGAAGAGTTCAATGGACAATGCAGCCACATATTGAATTGGTTATACATAATCTTGGCAGTGTTAGTGATGTTGTAAAGTAACGGTTAGTAGCTTTGATTGCGGCGCGATTTCGACATCCTTTATCTTGACCTTACAACAAATGATAATCAGAGATGTCCATGCGAGTTGAAAATAAATAGTGAACAGATTAATCATGAGCTCTCTCACTCACCTGAGTGGCTGTAGACGCAGTAGTAGTGATAAGTGATTCCGATGAAGCCAACGTTGTGGTATTTGTGCTGACGTATTCACTGGAGAATGAGTCTCCAAGGCTAAAAGACTGATTGTTGACAGTTGTACAGCTCAACCTCAATACCGGATGCGGTAGGGTGTGCCTGCACACGAGGACAACTCTGAGTTGCCGGACATACCACAATAGAAATACCTCCACCCTCAAATATGAGTTTGGAGGCAGCTTCGAATACGAGTCGGATTTCCAGTAGTGACTTGATCTTGGTGAGCACAGATTCTCACTGACGTCTGCGCAGGGACACTCATTCAGCTATCACGTGGTGACCGTTTCCATTCACGGCCAAATGTCCGTCAAGCGATTTTGAGTGTTTTAGGGGCTTCGTGACTTCGTTCACGAACTCCAATTCCGGAACTTCAGTTTTTAGGCGACCTCCGGAGAGCTCTTGCATGCGACGGGCTTGAGGCAAGAAGCGACTTTCCAAGGAGGAAACCAATCGGTTGTAGCTCTTCGATGCTGATTCGATGCTCGACCCAACGTCTGATACGTGACTAAGTAATTTCATCGTCCTTTCGTACAGTTCTGCTCCTACTTTTTGAACCAGTTGCATGTTATCGGTTAATGTTTGTTGTTGCCAAGTGTGGGCAATGGCAGTGAGCATTGGAACCAGCGTGCTAGGGGTAGATACAATGACCTTTCTCTCCATTGCAAATTCTATGAGCCCGGGATCCTCTTCCAAAGCCGCAACGTAGGAGGACTCGACTGCGATGAACATCAACACAAAGTCTGGACTATCGGTAAACTGCTTCCAGTAAGTCTTGGACCCGAGAGATTTGACGTGCTCGCGTACCTGAGTAGCATGTTTTTTGCGTAACTGTGAGATCTCTTGTTCTTTGCAGGACTCGATTGAATTTAGGTAAGAGAGAAGGGGGAGCTTGGAATCCACAACAAGAGTCCGTTGTCCTGGCATTTTTATCACCAGGTCGGGTCTCAATTTGCAATCCTCATGTTCAACAGTCGGTTGTTGCTGGAAGTCGCAGTACGGATTTAAGCCAGCAGCCTCAATGAGGCGCTTCAAGCTCACCTCGCCATATTTACCTCTCACGCCTGGCTGCTTCAGCGCTGACGCCAGTGAGTTCGTACCGCGCTGTAGCTCAGCAGTATTACTACTAACCGTTGCGAGCATAGTTCGTAATTCCGCATAAGCGTCAACTCTCGCGTGTTCAATAGTCTCGACGTGCGAACGCAGGGTGGACAAAGTGTCGACCATTGGCTTCAACAGATGTTCTATCGAGGTAGCACGAGCGTCGACTTCCTTCTTTGCAAGTGCGGATTGCTTATCCAGTTCAGCTCGCGAAAGTTGTAGCAGGGTGTTTGCGTTTTGCGTTAATGCATCCGAGGCTAATGCAGCAAAGGAATCCTTCAATGAAGATTGAGCTTCAGCGACAAACTTACGTTCCGCCTCAAGCGTCTGGGACACTGACTTAAATTTGGCGTGGCTATCAGCCTCGAGCCTCATGCATTCTGTCAGATCTTCGCGCAACTTTCTTAACTCTGCATTCAGTTCCTCTATCACTCGGAGCCTCTCCAAGCTTGCTGATTTGTGCTCTGCACTTTCTCGCTCCGCCTCCATCAATTTTTTGGCATATACTCGTGCGCAAGCAAATCCTGTTGCAATCGCTCCCACTAGCAGGCCAAAAATGACCAAAAAAATCGTCGCCATTGGTTTCTCCTCGTATTGTAAGACAAGCACCTTTACACTGGAAAACTTGTGTACTAGCGGCGTTTCTGGCAACAAGGTCTGGCTTCAATACATCCGTCTCACCCAGCGAGAATCAATGAAAAGCACCTATTTCCTGATAGATTCGATGAATTTAACAATTCTGTGAGGCTGGCAGATTTTTGTTGCCAATTCGGACTGATGGCTCCAAATTAGTGTTGCAACACTGATTGATGCAGTCATGAATTCAGGTGAATCAGCTAGATACAATAATGAGCCGGCAAAGACAGGTGACTTGTCTTCAGAGCTTCAACTTGAACCGGAAAATTGCGTTCAAAGGCTAAATGTACACGGTGTAAACGCACTGACAGACGCAGAGCTTCTCTCAATACTATTGTTCGGATCTGGTAAATCGATACAAGTTGTAAAACGCCTATTAGAGGCTATCAGTTCGTTACATTCCTTGCTTGGCACTGACCTGCGAGCTCTTGGTAAAAACTTACGTCTTAGTAGGGCTATTCAACGAAAGCTCGAATGCTTATGTGAGTTGGATCGTCGAATGGCTCCAACGCCGTTCCACGAGCGTCGTATTGTCAGAAGTGCCCGCGATGCAGCCGAGTATTACACACAGCGTCATCGAGGCACTCGAGTTGAGACATTCACGGTTCTATTGTTGAATTCGGCGAATCAGGTGTTCCGTGAGTTGCCAATCACCGTTGGCTCATTGAATGCAAGCATTGTGCATCCACGAGAGGTTTTCAGCAGTGCAATTCTTGCAGGAGCTGCAAATGTTTTATTGATTCACAATCATCCTAGTGGAAATCCAGAGCCCAGTCGTGAGGACTTAGCTATCACTAAGCAGCTAGTAGAAGCCGGTCGAATCATTGATATCAAGGTGCTTGATCACATAATAATAGCAGGTTCAGACTTCACGAGCTTTAAAGAACGTGGCCTAATCTGAGTCGTGTGTTTAAAAAGTATACCATAGCTGCCATACGAGTATAGGCTGCTTTCAGTATGAGCCGAACACCACAGTGCTGGATCACAGATAGATATCTGCTTAAATACCTCATTGACTAGAATCATGTTCAATGTACATGAAGCATACTGAAATCTATCTTGACGACCTAATGCCCTCAACTGTTACTCAATAGAACAAAACTGAGAGAGTCAATGTTGGAGTCCTAAGCTTGACGTTACGCTGCACTTTTGCGAGAGATCCCATCTGGATCAAAATTCAGACGAGACATGAAGAGGTCGAGCAGCGACGATACGACCTCCTCATTCACGTCGGAGATTTCAATCCCTGAAGCCAAAACTTCAGATTTCAGTACTCCCTCAGCGGGTGTCAATCGCACGAATTTGGTTGTTATTGTTGTGTCTGGAAACTGAATCGAGAAGCTGAGTCGCAGGCGCTCAATATGAAACACAGATCTTGGACTTTTCGGTTTCACCGCTACGGTGACGGCGATAACGCAGTAATTCCTATCCATATCAGCCAAAGCCAATTGCTGCGCCGATCGAATGTCAACGTCATTTGTTGACGCGCTGATGACAGCCAATGCCCTCGTCAACGCGGGCCGCAGGACGTTTTTGACACATTGTTGAAACTCGTCACAGACTTGCCCATACTCTGTCAGCTTCTTAGGAAGCTGAGGACTAATAGTGTCGGTCTTCATCACACTGGCATCAGGTTGTGCCAGTACAGTCCTCTCGGATGCCAGGAATTCATGCGTCATCGTATGCGAAGCAGATTATAAAAAACATCACTTATAAAACGCCAACACCTGATGCACCTATTCCAATTTTCTGTGCTGATGACCATTATTAACATGCCGAGCCGAAAAAATCCACTACTGCTTCGACAGTGCATTCATCTAAAGTTAGCTCCTCTCCTAAGATCGAAGCACAGATGCTCTCACTACTCGAGATGTCCCGGCAGTAATGTACACGTATTCCGGTTTGACCATGCCTTATGACGAATTCCAGGGCTTTCCAGCAGCTGCTGTTGGTTAGCTCACCGTGGAATAAGAAGCGTCTAAATTTCACTAGCTGCTTTGCATAACACTCGTATGGGGCCATTGGATTTTCGATTCGGGCGAACTCGAGAAAGAACTCGATTCCGCCACCCGCCACATATGCCCCAAAGTCTCGAATGGCAGGTCGTATGACGCGAACGCAATGATCCTCAAATTCATCGGCGAACTTTGTGAACTCCTCGATTTGCGCAAAGTATTCCGGCCACCAAAATTGATCTATAGAGTTGGCAACACAAGATATCTTGTGGCGCGGTTTTTCAATTGTTTCCATATTGGTGATATTATACAGTGTAACATGATTCTAGCGGTACACGCGAGAGGCGAGTCTCGTCGTACCATGAATTATTGTATTTATAACGTACTTCCTCCAGCCAGAGTTCGAACTCTCAACAAAGACCGACCCTTCACTAAAGATGTTGAAAGGTCGGATCTTCATCAAGGGAGTAGTAACTCGAAATCTTAAATGATCTAAGTTAGACCACGATAGTTACTTCACCAGTGGAATCGAACTCCTCAGAACGACGCATGTACTCGACGACTTTCAACGTTGCTTCCCGTATCAAGCGACGCCCTATTTGTGGTTTTTGTAATTCAACGCAAAAGAGTATGTCGTGTCCGTCGTATGTTTTGCCGAGTCTGGGTGCAACTGCGTTGTACATAGCCTGCATTTCCCTCACATCATCCCAAGACTTACACCGAACGACCTCGCCAAACGAAGGGTGCATTTCACCATCTTCTTTGTAGCGCTTGACGATGGTCACGGTAATGAGACCGGGTCGATCCCATGTGCAACCAAATCTAATCTCGTAGGAATAAGCCTCGACAAATTCCTGTCTCTTGGGAGCACGTAAAGCAACAACGCCGAAAATGTACGGTAGAAAACCACTTCCAGTCACAATGTCGGAGCTAATGCTGTGCCCATCCTTCTCAAGGGCTTCCGAGATAGTTTGCATATGGGTGAGTACGTTAGCTTTGTGCAAATACTTACGCATATCGTCGATGATCCGTGAACCATCACACTTCAGGTACTTCTGTAAGCGCCGTTCCACGTCAATCTTTTTTACACCTGATAATGACTTTCTGCGAAGTCCGAATTGGGCGCCATTGCGCCCCGTATTTTGTATCTGTTTCATTTTATTACTTTCTATAGTTCTACATTTAATAAAGGACAAAAAAATAAAAAAACTATACGTACCTTTGTGTCCCTTGTCTCCGGTGAGAAGATATTCATGGCCAAAACATGTAAGATTTCGCAGTATGCAATTGTCAATTGTTTATACTGCCTACTTTATAGGGAATGACATATAACACGCTCAATAATGGTGCGCGGAGTGACATACAAGTTCCCATTGAACGTTTGTATCATTCGGTACTGAAGGAGCCAGTTTGGTTTCTTTAGAGTTCAATGTGATAAGCGTCACGACATAGTAGTTTCAGGTTCGACCACGTATGTCGTGGATATTGCTGGCATAGAACTCTGATGTATCCGATAAGTCAGAGAAGCATCGGTTAATGTTCAGAATTGCTGACAAACCCATGATAACCAGTTGTTCAAGTATGTCTTGGTTAAGATCACTCACGTCGACAACTGCTGACTCCACGGTGATATGGAAGTACACACCGTCATCCAGGTCCGTGCCGAATAGCGAGAGACAGTCGTCCTTCGAGTTGATTTGATCCATTCCGCAATCAGTCCTACGAGCGAATCTATGTTCGTCATGTTGACTTTGTGCACACGTCAAGATTGATATTTGCTGCCTAAAGTCTTTAACGGTTTCGAGGATTGGCAGTAAATCTAGGGCGTACCCGCCTCGGCTATTGTCAAACATTGTTGTTGCAAAGAACGCAACAATAGTGGGGAATTCTTCCTGTATATGAAAAACAAGTTTTTCCATATCCGAAGGCATAGACGACCTCGGCGAGGGCAGCGGAACGTTGATGACGATTTGGATCCATTCAGATCCTTTTCTACCTCCGTTTCGAATGGTCATCGAGGCATTGATACCGTTTCGACGCAAGAGTTTTGTCACTCCCGCTAAAGCATGATTTAAATTCAATCGAGTCAGGCTTAATGCTGATTTTCTCAGGAATCCTCCGCAGCTATCTGACCCATCAAAGGGAAAACGGTTGCTGGCGCTGTCGATTGCCTGATCTATGTACTGCTGGTAACAGAAGCCAAAAGCTTGCACGGTATTGATGAATGTTGTTGTCATGGGTGACGTTTGATGTAGTGTAAATAACTGGAAAATCATGACAGTAATGAGATACCACCTCGCTATCATGGTGGTGGTCGTGCATCGCTTCCGACCAGTAACTCAGTTGCTAGGTAACAGGATTCACGACCGAGTGACTCTTTGCGAATCAGACCCGAAGTGATTGCTTCATTGATGCGTTGATATGACTGTGTGCGACCGAGACCATAAGTATCACGAAGCCACGAAAGAACTACCTTCGTTGTAAATCGACCACTGGGGGGATTGAAGCACCTCACCCAATCTATTATCACAGACTTTGAAGTGGCTTGATTTTTAGTTGGTATATCTTCGATCGCAATACGCTCACCCGTGTCAAAATGCAGAAACGTTTCCTCGTCGAATTTGAGGATCATTGCTGAGGACTTTAAAGTCTGTGAAATGTAATTGCCTTTAATTACTGACAGAAATTTCGTATTGTCTTCTCCATTTCGGAGCTCTAACACAGCTCTGACCTTTTGAACAAAGGAGGACGCACCAGCAACGTGGACGTGAGCGGGCGTTTGACCGTAACCTCCTTTTGTCAAATGATGGACGACTAGAATGCTGCATTTGTACCGAGTGGCAAACGCGTTGATAATTTTTAGCGTGGCACGGACGTCGCTGTTTGAGTTTTGTTCACCTACGTGTATGTCACCGAAGCCATCAAGAATGAGCAAGTCGACTGGATTGTTTCGCAGATGGTCTTCCGTTAACTTGAACAACTCATCGCTAGTCTGATCAGCCATGAACAGAAACTGCAAGCGGTCCGCGCTTTCTTTGTCTACTGATAATGCCTCAAACGGGCGCTTGAGCATTCTTCCGATTTCGATCGGGCTGTCTTCGCTCGCAACGATCAATACACGACGGTGCACTGGTTTAAGTGGCAAACCTAGAAGTTCATCTTGCCCAGTTACAATCGCCAGCGCGATGTTTCTCGAGAGTATGCTTTTCGTAGAATCTGGTAGACCAACCATTCCTACCACCGCATGGGAGCGTAAGAAGGGATGCCACAAGTATTTGTCGTCGTCTTTTACATTCAGCAGCTCAGTCGCGGTATAAACACGATTGGTTTCATTGAAATCCGGCGCCAAAGAGCTGACGGAAATCGGGTCAGGCGATATCAACTGATTCAACAACTCTATCGGCAATACTATAGACTCACCAGCTAATTCTCCGGCCACATTGTTGGGGTTTATGAATACGTCAGCATTTTGATTTCCGAAGAATGCTCCGCACGGATCTTTTCGGGCTTCATCAGCTCCTAGCTGCTTGATGAGCCATGAGACAATCCGACGGTATACAATAGGATCTGTAACAACTCCTGGCAAAGCGTACAGAATACGAAAGCGATGATGTTCATTGGTATGACCGTAAGTGGTATACCTTGCACATGCATACATTGAGAGTTCATGCTGTTGGAAATCTTCAAGCAACATCCCGTGATCCACGTCGATCATCACGATCTCCGACCCTAACCAATTTTCGTTAGTTCGTCGTGTGTGTCCGTTGCTGTCAGCTTTGAGAATTGCGGGGCAGACTGCACTACCTGCCTTAACGTTTCGCAGTAGTTCGTCAAGAGTGAGTTCGCAGTTTCGGAACTTGCTGTTGAGTAGTTCATAGTCTCCTGTCTTGTCGACGAAGTGCTTGTTGATGGCAACCCTGAACACTCTCTGTCGACAAGCATTGGGAAACTCGCGTAATATAGTTGTGTCAGCTTCAACTCTTGAAACACCCGATGCACTTTGCAGCAAAGCCGCGCGCTCTTCAAGGGCATCGTCTGTAAATCGATATATCGCAGGACTGCTGAACATTGTTGTGGTGTATAATAATTGAGTTAATAAAAGATGTCACAGCGCTACGACTACTTTCCCGCGTGCCAACCGAATTGTTTTGCCATGTAGACAAATGACCCGAAGCGAACCGATAAAAGTCGCCTATCGATGAGTTTCTCGGTCTCGTTCGGCTTCTCATCTCGAAAGTGCGTGAACAAGATTTTCAAAGCGACATCCTTTGGAAATGAATTACCGATCGCACTAACAACTCGAATCCATACCAAATACTCTGGACGAGCCGGGAAGTGCCGCAACATTTCAATGACTTCGCTTTCAGACGGAATCGCCGGCTGATTCTGAGTGCTTCGAACTCGACTGTACTTGTCGAAAATGTACTTCATACTATTTGTGAAACTGAGTAGTGAATAATGATACACTTATGTTGACCGATTAATCACGGTATTCTCGATAAAAACAAGCACGTCAGTGAGCTTCAAGAGTAAACGGCCATTGGGTTTATATGCGCGTATCCTACCTCTATGGACTAGTATTCGGACAGCATTCGCTGACTTAGCCAAACCAAATTGAGCTGCCTGCTCAGCCGTTAGGAAAACCTGACTTGAGTCGGTCAACTTTACTCTCCGCAAGTCTTGCAGCCTAGTGGAGTCTGTGTTATTCGAGTGTATATCGTTTCTTTTCATGGTTCGAAACTAGTGCGTCGTTTGTTGGATTTAATCCGGATTTCGTCCGAAAGTGGTGGCACGGTACTCTAGAATGTTGAGCATCACTGAGTACAGCACTTTATCTGGAGTAACGAGGATCGTACCATTCACTATTCTGCGATAGTAGGTTTTCAGAGTCTCCGGATTTCGTGCATATACTAGTTTAGATTTGTGAAGCAGCTCGAATATTTCAGATTTACCGAATGGCGTCCTGAACTTTCGATCGTTCACATTATTATTTACAATGTCCAATAATATTTTCGCAAGCACTTTAAGATCTCCGACGTATCTAAGTGTGCCATCCGCTTGAGTAATCAAATCTGTGCATTTACTGTTGCCTTCGCTCTCAACTACTAATTTGTCTTTTGCTGTGTCTCTCGGAACATTCAAATGTGAATTATCGGTTGAGGTTCCCAATTCATTGTGTTCGATTCCGAAGGGAGTAATCTGATTTCGCGTGAGATAGTCGACGATCCTCTCGTGACTCTTTCCTATGTCGTGCGTGAATTCAAATAGTAACCTGATTGGTTCGCCGCTGCTAGACCTTCCGAAGCTCCACTTATTTGTGCCGTCTGCTGGCTGAGACAGTTGATTGTCTAGGAACTGTATTTTCTGTAAGAGTGTAAGCAGTTGTCCATTGTGGTAGATCAAGCGCTCGCGCTTTGCTGCTTCCATTTGATATACGAGATGCAACCGCCACGAGAATTCCTGTAATGAATCTCTGACCTGACATAGTCTAGGCACAGTGGAGTCAGCCAAACGAACGACTGCTTTTGATTTTGAACTACCTTTCGGCAGTTTAGCTACGGCTGTACTGAGGACAGAGATCAGTTCTGTGTACAGTGATATATGTTTTGAAAGTGCTTCCTTGCTGTTTCTTTGTTGTGCACCTGTGGCAGTCGACCAGAAACGGGTGCCACGCTCGGTGTCCAAGTACTCTTGAGCAAGATTTCTCTCGTTTACGTTTTGTTTGTATCGTGGCCGGGTATTGCGCACACCTTAGTTGCTTCAGTTGAACGATACAAAAAAAGAGATAACAATGAAGGCTTTGTTCAACTCATTCGAATTAGATTCACTTGAACGAGATGTCGTGTTTGACGCAATCCAATGGAAGGAAATAGAGACGTCGGCTTTGTCTCGCAGGTTATGTAAATCGTGTTCATCGATACCCGTCGGATGGCCGTACGCACGGAACTCAGCCTAAGGCAGGAAATGGGTAGGAATTTGAAGGGGAGAGCACTATCAGAAGCCCTTCACAGTCGAAGTATGTGTTAGAACTTTACGTAAGTAGTGTAAAAGTCTATGCTTTCTCAAGCAGTGCTCGAGATAAATTAGAAAAGAAGATACTGCCCTTCGGGTTGTTGTTCTTGAGATCAGACGCAAGTGCACTAACATTCTCTGCAACAGTACGAATGGGGCTGTTCTTGTTTGGTTTATGACCTTGTACCTTGCGCCCCTTAACAGTATGTCTTGCTTGACTCGAATCTTGATCAGTAGGGTCAAAAAGATTGAGAAAGTCAGTTTCAGTGACTTTCGTTGCAGAATCAGATCGAAAAAAGTTACACTTCTGAAGAGCGTGAAATAAATATAGCACTTCTTTTGTTTGTACTTGTATTCGTAGTCGACCTGGACGTGGCGTGATTTCTTGTTTAATATCTTTTTTGTAGTCAAAATATAACTGACCTCTTTCGTTTAACCACTTTGATGTTGAATGAGTGCGAAACAAGTCAACGAATCGATCTTCAATTAATGCGGCAGAGTCACTATCAAACCAATTGCAAGCTTTTAATACGTCAAATAACATTGATAATTCCTGTGATGAAAGAGAGCATGAAGCTCGGCGAGAAATCTTGATAAGTTTAGGCTTTTTATCTAGGATGTACTTAGGAATGAGATTATCACGTAAGATGGATAACGTCAATTTGGCTTGAGTTGAACGCACGAAAAGCGAGTCATCGGTACTATCGGCATCGAGAAAACGCTGCTCCCTCAATTCAAGTCTCCTCAAATAGTCCGCTGCTTCCGAAGCATCAAAGCGCCTTGAATAAGTTGTGTAATGAAATTCTATGGCTTCCTCTGTAGTGCGTTTCCACTCTTCAGTGTAAACTTCTACTCGTGCAGCAAGGGCACGTGCCAAGGTTAAAAGACTTCGCAGTGCTGATTGCTCAGAGCCCTCATCGGCCAGGAGTAAATCGACATTTATATCATCAATGACACTCAGCAGCATGGCGTAGAGATGACTGGCTGCGCTGTACCACACAAATTGACTGGGTTGGTGGGCCATATTCACGTAGACACCAAACCAGGCAAGTTTTCTTGGGGGCATGAGATTCATGTCTGCAGCATTCTGAAGTGTTAGTCTGCTCTCATGAGTTAAATGTATGAAATGCGATAGTAAGCGTTCAAGTTGGACATCAGATTCGTCTGCGCGCGGCGCATTAAGCCACTCAGGACTCTGGGGTGCAGCACTAAGTGTCGAACTTTTAGAGGTGGTTGAGGATTGCTCTTCGGTGGAATTCGTACCGTTTGTTAGCGATGAGAATGGCGGTTCGACGGAGTCGGCATGGGTCTTAGGATTCGCTGACTGGTTCCGTCGCTTTTTTGATGTGGGCTTTACTGATCGTAACAACTTGTTCTTCTTGATACCCATTATCTTATACCCTCGATACTGTGAATGAACTGACAAAGATACTTCGAACATAACATCATTATTTGGAGGAAAAATAGATTGCAACATGACCAGCGCGGTGTGCTGCGTCGAAAATACACACCGTCAGTAGGAAACAAGGAAAATGCCAAGAATTATTGCAATAGGTTCACAGCCACGACCAGCTTTCGAAGCTCAACATGAGAGTAGATCATGGTTGTACTCAGATTCGCGTGACCCATGAGCCTTGAGATAATAGCAATATCAGCACCAGAGTTCAGAAGGTTTGCGGCGAAGCTGTGACGACCAGCATGGAAGCCGAATCTCTTTTTAATCAATGCGTCGACAGACCATCTACGCAAAATCTTGCATATAGAGCTGTTGCTTTTTGGTAGGGTGAATATTCGATTGGTGGATTGTGGGATCGTTGCAAGGATACCTTTAGCCATTGCGTTCAGAGGGATTGTTAGCGGCGTGTTGGTCTTTTTCTGTCGAATGCAAATCGTTTCATCGCGGATATTGTCCCACGATAGATTCCTGATATCGCAAAGTCGCAAGCCCGTATTTGCAGAGAATACAAAAGCCGTCTTGATTCCTTCATGTGGGCACTCTGTTGACGAAAGTACTAGCAGCTCTTCTTTCGTAAGATGAACTCTTTCGCTGGCAACGTACTTCGGCCACTTTATTGTCCCAAAAGGGTTTCTAGTCAACAACCCACCATCAATTGCCGAATTGACACTGCAACGGTAGTGACTTAGGTACAACCGAGCACTGTTAGCCTTGACCCGGTTCATAAGAAAGTCACGAATATCACAGGCCGTCGCCTTGTCAAGATCCGAGATCGTTACGTTGCGCGTGCCAACAAATGCGCTCAAATGATAGGCGGCATTTCTCCACGATGAATTGCGCCGGTACCTATCTCCGACTTTTTCAAAAGCCAACTCTTTGAAGTATGAACAAAAAGACGTCCTTCGTTTGCGTAGAACAGCAATATCGTAATGATTATTCCGTAATTCGCATGCTCGTCGTTGAACGAGCAGCTTGGCTCTTTTTACAGTTTTTGCATCTTTTCTTGCGTCTCCTGTAAGCCAGAAGTCTCGTCCCAGGGATTCTCGGTGTCGTCGACCGCCGTTGCAGAGGTCGATGTATAGGCTTGATCCTCGAGTTTTTGCAACGCGTCGAAGCGTTGTACCACCAAAGGAATACACTACTGTAGAGTGCTTCACAATTCTTGATTCCTAAGTCATAAAATGGCAGAATCGCAGGATTCTGCAGTATTTGTGAGAAAACTTGTGCTGGTATAGTTGATCTGGCAAACATTTTATTGTCAAATGCTCTCAGGCTGACAGTTCAGTACGTAGAAGTGCCTTATAGATCAGTGACTTACATTATAGGCTGTAAATATCTTGGGAGTTGATTCCGGACGGTTTCCGGACGTTTCGTAAATCAGTACGTTCGAAAGGCGTAGGGACACCAGCAGTACGAACACGTTGTTGGATCCGTTCGTCCGTTCGGAAGTCCTGAGGAAACCGGCCGAACGAACACGTCGTTTGGGTCTGGTGGGAACAGATACAAACTCAAATCAGCTGATCCTGATCTCTAGCAGATTTCAACCTCAAATCTGCGCTGTGACCGGTGCCTGTTTGCATAACTCATGACTCTGTCAGGTCTTACACATGATATTGTAAACGAGAAATCGTTGGCCGCGAGACGGAAACGAGACGTTCCGGATAAATGTCCTACTGTAACTCGTCGCTTCTTGATGATTTCGTGTGAGTTTTCAGTTGCTCGCCCGCGCTATAATTCGGAATTTGCCATTGAGATCACTGGTTGAGAAAAACAGCGACCAGACTTCCGGTCATTTGGAATCTCAATTTGAAATCAGTACTAACAATTCACACTTTAACAAGGAAAATCAAAGGACTTTAATCTGTCAGTCTAAATAGAGCTTTACTCGGTTCTGCATCACAAAATCAACCACATTTTTTATTAAACGCGCAGAAACGGGCCAAGCTCCGTGCTCACAAGGCACGGGGCCGTCCTGTTTCGCGTTTACGTTCGTGGTTGAACGTTGTGGTGGAATAGGTGGCTTCCGTGCCTTTTTTATTGCCTAAACCTGTGGTATACCTGCGTCTCAGTTTAGGCTTTGTAGTCAACCACTGCAGGGAATATTAATGTGAGGTGAGTATGTCGACAATTATTATCACCGACGGTCCTAGTGGCATCTCGGGATTGAAAGTTCGAAAGATGCATTGGATCTATTTCATTCTTTTTGGCTGGATGTTTGGATTCATGGCAGTAAGCCTGATTGTTCCACTCTTTTTCAAGGCAGGTCGGCGCTTCGTCGGTGCTTGCTTTGGATACTGGTGAAAGGAGCACGTCATGAAAGCAAAATTATCTCATGAATTCACATGCCATTGGCTCGCTATTGTGTTCGCTTGCTTCATAACAGTTGTTCCATCAAGCTCCACTCTCATCTGCGCTAACATGCCGCTTGCCGGAATTCGCTTCGACAGCGGGTCAGGATATCACTACTTCGATAAGTCCGCGGACTTCGATACATTAATTATTGCTACCACCAACTCGATTTTTGAAAAGGCAGTGTCACCTGGCAACACGAAGCTTGCATTATCGTATCGCTTGGGGAGTTCTGTTTACGTCGCCATCGTGAACCATCGTCCTTTTAAGTTTAACGTTGTTGCTAATTCACCGAACGCAGCGCTTGTTGCCATGGCATGGCGCGATGAAAAGACGCTGGGCTTTAACTTCATGAACCAGAAGAAAGAAGGAGACAAGTATGTGTTTCAAAATATGGGTTCCTATTCGGTCAACTCTGACTCACTGAAGGCTAATTACTTGAAATTCAATAATGGTTCCAGTATTGTAGCATGGCTACCGTCTGGTTTACTTGTTACGCGTTATGACCAAACGTATTACATTATTAATACCACAACCGGCAAGCCAGTGAGCACGTTCTCTGGAGTAGACAAATGTTCGTTTTCTCCGGACGGCAAGAAGTGTTTGTACTATCAAGGAACGGCTGTAACTGATGACAACGGCCGGGAGAGCACGATACCGGAGTTGTTCATCGCTGACTATGATGGAAAGAATGCAAAGAAGGTAGTTTCGTACATGGACTATCCTCAACACGCAACGTGGTCGCCTGATGGTCAGACGGTAGCACTGGACATCAAGTCTCGAAAATGGGCAAATGTGCGTTACCTGGCATTTTGTAACGTTCAAACTGGTAAAACCGTGGTACAGAAAAATGACGACGTCTCGCGTTCGGACCCAAGATATTCCCCGAACGGAAGCCGACTGTTTTACTATGAGACTGAAACTACAGTTGTTAATGGTTCAAAAGCGATCCGTGCCATCGTTCGAACGGAAGTTGATCAAGCTACAGTGAGCTTGAGCGAGGGCATCGTGGGAGATGCGTATCATTCGCCGGGTAGCTTCCTTGCTTGGTATGACGATCACATCTTAGGGCTAGCGACTAATGCGGGAACCGACATCACTAGTGTTACCTCACAGATGAAGGTGTTGGTTCCTGGAATTCTGGTTCACTGTTGGACGTGGTGATACCTGAAGAATACAGCAAGTTGTTTGCCTTTCAGTTGAGTGGACGACGGTGTAGAGCATCGCCCAAAAAGCCGAAACCGGCTACCTACGTTAAATCAGGTTCATTCTCTACCGTGGCTAGCCGGTGACGACTGGGTGATGAGTTTCAGTTGTTTGATAAATTGACTACATCCGAATGGAATCGTGGTGCATCCCGAATGAACAAACTGGGGTAACACGACAAGAGCCCCATCAAGTCCACTCTAATACTGAAACTGGTGCCTCTGTTCGTACTATGAGTTAAGGTCGTAATATTTGGACCCATATCTATTCTTTAGAGTTGCATGTAGCCATTGTTCAAATGCAACCCACTCATTTTCCTGAAGTGCACCGGGATTTTCTGTGCCTACCCGTCTGCCGAAAACTTCAACTACGTTGAATGCAGGTGGATCATTAATAAATCTAATGCCTTTCCAAAACTGACAAACAGCAACATCCGGATGATGTGATGCACGCTCCTTGTACTCATTGTCCCAGGCTTTCAAAGCATAAGGGTCGTCGACGCAATTCGGGTCTTGATGAGTTTGCAGCCAAGGCTTACAGTCGTTGCCTCTGATCATTAGATTGTTCGGATACGGGAGCTCGCGAGTTCGATACCATGTGCTTGCAAGGCTATGCGAATCGAATTTTTCCTGTACTTCTAGTACGGCAACAAGATAGTTCACGTCGTACACTTTGTTGGTCCAATAGATTACTCGATCACCGACCTTGAGTCGTCGAGCAAAACTCCCATTGCCTTGTCCGTCTGGACGACAAAGGCCAGTAATGGAAGGAAAGGAGTGCTCAAAATCAGGCTCTCTTCGGCAAGATCCATCTACAAACGGAGGAATTTTAAATACGATCGAGCTGTGCTTTCCTAGAGGTGTGCTGCAGAGTGGATCGAATGAACAAGGATAGTTGGCCATACTAACATCATTAATCGGTGAAACAAGTATTAGATTAACTGACTTTTACAGTATCCGATGAAGCCGTTCGGCGGAGTTACATAGTCACAATTAGGAAACAATTCAGTGTATTTGGCCTTGGCTTCATTATCGATTTGTACAACAGTGACAAGTGGTTTGTTCTTTGTATCCCTATTGTTATAAGCCCTTATTAACATACTACGAATGTTAATATCTTCAGGAGGAAGTGAGTATCCAGCAATAACCCACTTGTCGGCTGTACGAAGGGCCTCCATAGAGGCTTGCCAAATAGATTGTAGATTAGGGTCACTTGTTCCTCTAATGAGGGATGGAGCTACGAGAAGAGGAAAAATTCTGCTGAATCCGCAATGACATTTTTCGTTGGTCAATCCTGCTATTTGTCCTTGGTTTATGTATATGTGTTTACAGCTCGGGCATTGCAGCCAATTGACAGATCCATGAATCTTGAACAGTGAACAAGCCGGGTCGGTTGGTCTGTGGTACACATACGATCGGTCGCTATTACTGGGATCTCGCCAGCTGAAACCATGATCGATTGTCGTAAAGTCAATGTTTGACAGTTCGAATATCGCGTGCTCCAATTCATAGTCATAGTTGCTCGAGATGAATGTTGTCGATTGGTTCTTGCGACTAAGAACCCTTTTCACCCAATTCGAAAATATCTTGTAGTCACCCGTGCCAAAGCCTGAGAACGAGATCTCTTGCCATTTAGCTATGAGCCGCACTTCAATGAGCCGCCGCAGTTCCACTTCTGTCAATTGCTTATGGGATTTAAACAAACGAAACTGTTGGTCGATGGAATAGTCAAGCAGAGAGAGCACGTCCACAACACCGAGAGATGTTGAGTGTAGTCTAAATCCAGGAACAATCTTTCGAAAAAGGGTCTCGAAAGTAGTTCCCGCAACAGTTGGCTTGCGTCTCCCTGATTCGAAGATCCGCGTCATGATCTCCTTGGTGGTTGGATATCCAAATGGCACTGAAACACCAGCGCCGAAAAAGTAAACTGTCTTTGTCATAAAGCTTATGTATGTATTGCAAGTGAAACATGTTTTTCGCCCATCTCATCCACCACAAGTCATCTTGTCATGATCAAATCAGTTCGTGGGACGCAGGAAAAAGATCCATTTTAACAATCACGTTATCGGTTGTCGAATCTTTTGTAAATGGAGTTATGGGTTTCAGTATCAAGTCCCCAACCATTTGATCTTCCATGAAGAAATCCCAAGTGATGAAGGGTGGAGTTAAACTCTTGCGTGAGTGGTTTGCACAAATAATGTCCCGATGTTTCAGCACTCGAACGTACAAAGGCGTAGAAGAGGTAGTAATCCTTTTGCACAATACTCACCTAAGGCGCGATATGCCTCAAACTGATTTGTGTCAAAGAACTGATCTCCAGTAGTCTGATTTGGGAATTCAGGGTTTACACGCTTGTAGCCAATGACGTCCGCTGGGATCGTCCAAAACGATTTCGGTTCTGTATGCATATCATTTGCCTGCGAAGTGAGGAAGTTCTTGGCGATAAGATCTAGATGCTCTCCGTCATTTGCTGCAGTAAGTGCGCATAAGCCAGCCTTTAAGTATAACAATACACCGTCTTCATCGCTTCGAGGCTTGCAATCCGGGAACCGACGGTCAGTAGAGGGATAACGAATTGTTCCAACTGCCACGCACGTCTCTGAGTCAAAAGGAGATCCTGCATCCGGTTCGACGTGTAGAGCTGACAAATCAATATCAATAGTGATATTCTCCTCAATCTTTGCGATACGAATGGCTTGGTTAAGAGAATTGAATTGATTCTTGGCGTCGTCCTCGGATGCGACTATAACAATAAGCTTGCATCGACGATGCAGTAGAGCCATGAGACCAAGGTTATCTCCTGTGTGACCTCCGTCGCTGAGGTTTATGTAATCGCTATCGGCACGAGCGCGACCAAGGATCTCCTTGAAGATGTACGGAAGCCAAAAGTGAGGACTTTGATGAATACGTTTTGACGGAACTTTCGAATAAGCCCAGGGGTTTGGCAGCCATTGTCCCAGACGAATATTAAACATGAACATCAAGAATGACTGGGCAACAAAGCTGTACATTCCCATTGCTGATGAGGCGGCAGCACCTGAAATCGTCATTGCTTGTGCAACTCTTAGACGACTCTGGCCTTTCTTATCGAGCATAAAATCTCTCGTCGCGACGTATCCAGTAGTACGCGATCCAACATACTTACTGGTAAACATGAAATGGTCAGACTTGTATGCATTGCGGATAAGCTCATCAGATCCATGTAAATTGAGCGCAGCGTTGATAATATGATATGGGGATGTTGGAAATTCCTGATCGCCCAAGTTGCAAAGCAGAGTTGACTCGTTGTCTCTGACCTGCTTTAGTGGTCTTCCTTGGCGTGGTTGGTTGCAATCTGATCGTTGAACACGCGCATTGGTTTGCAAGTATGACTCTGTTAGACGATCTTGATAAAATGCAAACGGTGAGATGCGGTTTAAGTCAAAGAACCGGCTCAAAAACACTAGCAGTGCCACCAAGATGCAGAATGTTATTACCGATGGGTGTATGTACACCGTTGGAGTTCCCAGGAGGGCATAGGTTCCAAGTAAGAACTTTGTAGCGGGAGAGAGCAGCATTATCAGTAGCACAAACAGAATACCGTTCAGTATCGCTCGATAATATCTCAAAACTATGTTCTTGGGCAGCTTGATAGTATTGACCTTTGTGGCTCCTTGCTGAAATGCGACGAATCCAATCAAATAGGTGATGCCACCGGCAACAGCGCCGACTGTAAAATGAGAAATTGAGAATCCGAATACGAGAAGAATAGGTATAACAATAGACGCAAGACCGCCATAAACTGTCGCACCTTTTACAGTTGCATAAACTGACCGTGTAACACGAAAAAGAAGTGGCGTGTGACTTTCCTTTAACGTAATGCCAAAAAGAGCTCCAATGATACTTCCTGCTGAAAATGCTCCTGGAACAAGAAGACCTGCCAGCTTGTCTGCTGGTCCAAGACTGGATTTAGTAATGAGGACGGCTGCAACAAGCGCAAAAGTTGTTGAAATGCTAACGTATGCTCTACTAAGTAAACGATGAGTCCCAACGTCGATAGTTTCACCTGCAGGGGTATTGCAGTCTGGGCTATACTTGTTTCTTCGCATTATGTGATGTGCAAATCCGTCTGCGACCCATATCCACGCAAGAACCCATCCAAATCCTACAATAGCTACCGTTAACAAAACTGAACAAACGTAGTCTTGATTAAGAGGTGCGAGAATGTTGTATACAGGTATTTGTAGTCCCGACCGATAGTAATCTGAAAGTAGCTGTGAGAAAGATGAGTAGGTCACAACGTCACTAGTTGGTACTGGTGAGTAGCCCAAGTTCATCACGACATTGTTCAAAGGGTCAAAGCTTAGATCTGAACCAAAATGTGCTACCGCATCAGGAACAAGCTCGTCCGGCGAATGGTTTTTTGCGATTTTGATACCCTTAGTTTGAGAGGCAGTGGGTGACGGCTTGTTACTCAAATCAGTAGCATCAATGCCCGAGAACGTCAATAGCATGAAGTGAAGAACTGTTATCACACTCAGGTATAATAATCCGACCAGTATGGTCGTAAAAACTGAACCATAGACTGCGGTCCCGACAAATCGCAGTAAGGAAAAGCTGAATAGTGACTTACGGTCGGCCAGGTAGTTTCCATGTGCACGTAGATGGTGGAGTTGGTGACGCACGGAGTTTTTGAGTTGAGGCGTATTGGCATCTTCGTCAGGTAAGTTCTCTTCAAGTCCAACAAATGGAGACGAGCTACTCTCGACTGTTACTACTTGCTGAGTGGGTGGTAGTCCGTTCTGATAAGGAATTTTACGATGTGGGGTTAGCAACGTAGAAAGACAGGTGGCAGTGTATCCACCACCAGAAACAGAACTCATGTAGTCGAAGCGCTTAAAGACGCCCTCTGAGAACCAGACGTTTTTGCGCATAAGAGTTTGCATCACGCCTAATGCAAAAGTTGCAGAGCGGATCCCACCTCCAGAAAAGCTGATTCCCCAGAGGTTTGAGTCGAGGTTGTCTTTAGGAATATTGTACTTCGCTCGTCTTCGTTCTAAATAGGATCGTTCTGCCTCGTAGACGTCATGAAAAGAGTTCGTAAACAGTTTTTTCGCATCCATGTTTGTCGACGGTACCTCGGCTTTACCATGTGGTGTGTCTGAATTCATAGTCTATAGATTGTTCACATTACCCTCTGTTGTTCGTCGCAATTATTTATACCACGCGTATTGATATGGAAGTAGAGTTTGCTACAATCCCTAGCCTTTCTAAGTCTATCTAAGCTGTCTCGACTTCATATCGATAGCTGTGAGTTGAGCTGTCAGCTTACTTGATGACTTACATACGAGGAAAGAAAGACTCGTTTACCAATCAAGGGGTATCTGTTCTATTGTTCGAACCGTCACTTCGACTTAAACACACTCACGGGATGAACTTCCCAGTAGCTTTTTGCTTTTGCAAATTTGTGACCGATAGATGCTTTGTTTTCATAGTGTAGAATATCGAAAAACAGAGACCCAGTGAATTCGATTTCCTTAGGATGACTCATGAATTGCTCTTCATATTTACCAGAACAATTATTGTGGTCCCCAATGAGTTCTTCAAATGCACTTCTTACTTTTTTCAACCTCGCATAACTCGATGCGCTAGCAGATGGTAAACCCGATACTTCAATATTGAAAAATGTAGCTGACTTTTTGTTCTTCGATGAACCTATGAGGACATGATAATCTTCATCGGTCTCTCGCTTGTAAGCATAGATCCATGCCGATTTAATGTGAACATTTCTGTTCTCCTCTACAACTCGAGTAGATGTTGTAGTTTTTGAAATTCGTGGGTTGTGGTTTACACCCATATCATCATCAGGTGGAAGTGTTGCGATCATGTCATTCAGGTTGTTGTACGATTCAACCTTTGCTTTTGAGATGCTTGTTTTAGCTCTCCGACGGTCTGCACCATCAAAAGCATCTCCATCACAATAATTGTTGATAACCGCTAGAGCCTGGGTGCTTTGGTGGGGGCTAGCACTTGGGGTATTAGTTGCGCTATGATTTGCGCAGATGAAGAAGAGAAAACAGAACACGATCCAGGCGATTGTTTTCATTGTATTGTTCCTCTGATCGAATGAAATTAGGGTTGAGCACTTTAGACAATTCTACTTCGTTGCACTGTAGTGCTAATACAGTTATAGGATAAGCGTCTTATTGCGTTGAAGAGACCGTAGACTTAGCCGGCTTGATACTGCTACGCAGATTCGCAATTTTGCCAAGTACATCAAACCAAAAGGGAGCCCCGAGATTAAGAGCAAGGATGGTGACAATAAAACCAGGGAGCTTCTCCAGCAGATAATACAAGAGCCAACAGCCATTTGGGTGTGCTTTTCTGCACGATTCAACATCAGCTTGGCCCCAACCAATAGGGATACTGGTATTGATGAGAGAATATGTTTCAAGTATGGTCTTGCTCTGATCGCTCAATATTGACAGAGTTTGGTCCAATGTCGAGTCAACAGAGATGTTTTTCTGCTTTCTAACAGAATCAGTATTTGAAGAGTCCGAAACAGCTGCCTGAGCTTTCTTTATTTTTCGACTAATCGAGATGTAGCTGGAGTCTTGAATGGCGCCGAGTGCTGAAGCTGCAACCTTCTGGCGGATTTCCGGATTTTGATACAGATATTGTGCGAGCGTGATACTGTCAACGTTAAGTGAAAATGTGGCAACTATTGAGAAGAGGAGGGTCATCTTCATTGTTGATCGTTTGAATACTCCTCCCACCCTGTCCATAGCGTGATCATACCATTCTTCAACCTGCTGGGTAAAGTGCTCCAACCCGATCACATTATCGCCGATACGTTTCTCTGCAGCGAGGGACTTGCTTAGAAACATCAAGAGCGTAGACCGGAGTTGGTCTGGTACGAGTTGAGTTGATGCGATTACTTTTTGCATTTCTACTACACCATTCGGCACACTATTCTGATCACTACAAATAATGTCAACCAGTGCAGAGGCGAACTGTTTCGATGATATATAGTTTGGGCAAATGCCTGATTTACTCAAGCCATCAATGATCGGGTGGTCGATGATGAGTTGATAAAATGGTGGCCTACCTTCCTTGCTGGTTCTTGAAAGATCAGCATTGAATGTCTTCAGCAACCATTGGAGCATATAGCGCGCTCGCAAGTTGAAAACAGCAGAAACAAGCTCGATTAGTGAGTTGTTTATAATCGATAACAGAAAGTATACGAATATCAATCCTGCAACGAGATCAAGAATTGGAAGTCCTGTCATACTCAAGTAGAATTGTTGATACTGATTTAACTGTCAATGAGAAGGTTTCATGTGACGAGTGTTGGCTAGACTTTACGATCCACCGAGATACAGCTTTTTCTCTGCCAGCCTGCGTCGAGTTAGCCCTGGAAGTACCTTCCCGCCAGCTTTGTTCCACCGCTCGAAAAACTCTGAGGCTTCTAAAAACTTAGACCGGTTGTGGTACTTAAGCAGTGTCGATGATTTAAGCGCACCTACTCCAAGGTTATATGAGAAGCTCACCAGCGCAGCAAATTGACTATCTGTGGTCGGCACGGTAAGCGCCGCACTCACGTCGCGGCAGAACCCAAGCAAGTCGGCTCGCAATAACTGTTCGCATTGTTCTCGTGACAAACCGTCGGGATACAAGGCGTGACACAGTGACCTGTCAGCTTCTCCGCGAAGAAATCGCCCACCACTTCGTATTGCATGCCCCCAACCAATGGTCCAAATTTCGACTGGATCCATGTAGGGATCAATGTTAGGAGTAGTTCGGTTTCCATCGCGAATTCCCTCGAATTCCTTAATGAGTGCAAGTCCAGCATCATTGACTTCTCGAATAGCCATATAAACAGACCCAAATTGATTGCTCGTTTACGCATTTTATTGATGAGCAATCAAAAGACTTTTGAATGCCCGAATCATGCTGTTCTTATGTTGTTTTTAGTTATAGTCCGCTTTCAGGATGAGCAGCCTTCCACTTCTTTCCTAATTCCATTGTGTGACGCTTAGCTGCATCGACTCGGGCATCGTATTGCCTCTTGTACGTCGTCTCAGAGTATAGCTTATGGTCAGGTGAAATCGTATCGCCATCTACTGCGATTTCATTGTGGTGTGGAAGCCATTTTCTTTTGCTTAACTCAGAGGCAGTCTTTAGCTGACGCGGGTAATGAGTTAAGTACCCAGGACTTAGAAAACCCTCTTGACTATCTCCGGGCTGTGCGTAGCGCCCAGAGACAATCTCATGATCCCTCCAGAACGACTTCATTTGTGTTGTTCTTCTACTCGGCGCGTTAGAGTCATTCGAACTGAAGTTGTCCAAATTCAATGAATCGAGATTAGCGCCTATGGCGCTTGTCATGTAGACACTGTCCAGTACTGCTTGTTTGTTTGGTAGATCGAGTCCGCCCTGATAAATGGGAATTTTCTTGTTTAGGTAGAAGTGACCATAGCTAGAATGAGCGTAGAAATCTGCAACAGCGTGTACCGCATGGGCAAAGTCAACGAGACTGCCTGTGGCGAGTCTTTCATTCACTCTTTGCCATCCTTCGCTGATATAACCATTGTCAAAGTGATCGTACGGATGATATGAAAAAACATCTGCATCAATAGCCAAGCTCGCAGCATTGATTAAGAAGATTTCGGCCTGCGAGAAGAGACCCGTGTCGTACAACGCACTCATAAATATGCTAGCGTGTGTTCCAGCACCAAATTTTGGATTAAATGACTTCCAGAATTTCTTTCCCCGCTTGTAATTTGAGTGAACGTATTTCGTGAAGGAGTCTGTATTTGTTTTTGGTTGTTCCATCCGCCATAGATGGTCACTGTTAAAGACGTATGCCGGCCTATACTCGAAAGAGTGAGAGCTTGTTCTTTTGGGAACTCTTTTTCCAGCTTTCCCACTTTTACTCGCTGTCCAAGAAGTGTTCGTTGCCAGTGGATCAAACAACAGCCACTGTCCACTCTCCGAGCGATACATCACCCATGCGTGTTGATGTATCGAGGTAGTCTCATTAGTGCCGGCTGCTTTTTCCAGCACGTGTCCCAGAGCTACTCTTACCATGTAAGGACTTATTCCAGAGGCGATAAGGAGACTTGCAATTAGAAACGATATGTCCTCACAATCACCGCTGCGTTGTGCAACCGTTTCGTCAGGAAACAGCCAAGAATCAAAATTCCTAGAGCTTCTAGACACATAGCGTACATTATCACACACATATTCAAGAATTTTATAGGCCCTGTAGTCAAAGTAACCTCTTTTTCTTTCGAAAAAGCGATATCTGGAGTCTTTAGGAATTGAGTCGGCAATCTCACTTAACACACTGCTCATTACGGAGTTGCGCTCGGAAGTCAGAAATTCACGAATGTCGATTGGGTAGCGTTTAGTGCGATGTTTGTCCGGAATTGGGCGCATAGCAGGAATCGACGTATCGAAAACAATTTTGTCTCCTTCCCAGTTGATGTCCTTGGAGAAATTGAACGAAGATTTTACGAAACACATATTAGAGTCCCTTTGGTTGATACATAGATTCTACTTTCCCCAACCCAGCTCTAGCACTCGCATGTAATTGCGCCAGCTAATCTTCTCAATTTGTTTTGAAGTGAAACCAGCAGCTTCCATAGCGCTAATAAGGTCGTTTGTACATCGAGGTGAGTACAGATCGTCCGGTCGTTGAGTAAACCCATCCTGATCACTGCCAATAGAGATATGATCACAATCGAATGAAGGATTGACTTCGCGTTCTAATGCTGCTATTCGCTTCATGGTTCGAATAATGTCCGGTATTCCGTTATCGATTCGAAAAGGATCATCCTCTTCGGTGCCATTAATCCAATAGTTTGCCCAAATCAATCCAATTGTACCTCGAGAAGTAATGATTGACTTCACTTCGTCATCACTTGGTAGGTTGTCAAGGTCCACTTGATAGATGTTCGTGGTACCGTTTTTACGGCCCATTTCTCCACTGGCGGCAATTGAACGTAAACCGGTATGAGACATAACAATTGGTCGAGGTGTTTCACGCTTTGAGTTAAGTTCGAAGATCTGTGCCCTTGTTGCCGGTGTGCAATGCTGAAGGTCAATCACGATTCCCAAGTCGAGCATAAGCGTCACTGCCTGAATACCCATTGGACCCAGTTTTGCGTTTGGGTTGGGTTTCCAGTCTTTGTATCCTAAAGTCTTCTTAGTACCGGGCGGAATTCCCTGTGCGCTGGGTACAATGTCGCTGTTCTCCAAGTGCGCAATGGTAAACTGGCATACACCTAACTCAAAAAGCTTGCGGATAGCTTCGGTGAGTTCGTGTTCCGTCGTCAGGGTGTTGAAGCAATTAGATCCTTCAACGCTGTTCAGGAAAACAGTCTTTCCTTGTGAAAGCATTAAGTTGAGCTCGAAGTAACTCTTCGCTACGGCAGTTCTGAAGCCTTTCTTAGCAGCAATATCTATTTGTTTCTGAAAGAACTGGATGATATCGAGGAGTTGAGTGAAAGGTTTTCCTTTAATGGATGGATCCTCTACTACTTTACGGTGATGGATAAACTGTTGAACACCTGCGGCAAGGCGTAATGGTGCGCTCCATCGGTCGAAAAAACGTTTCTCAATTAAATAGTGGGCTGCCACCATTGCGGTTACACCTCCAGCCATCATGCCGGGAAGGTCAACCTGCGCGTCGAGAGTATTAAGGTCACGAGCCGGATTCGGATTGTCGTGGGTCAAATCATGATCAAAAACCCAACTTTTGAGCGATGGGTGCGCGTGAACGTCAATTAGCATGCGATTTTATTGGACAGAGAAGTGATACTCAATTCGAGTTGATTCAATAGCATCTGAATATAGTTCTATGAAGTGCCCGGGTTCGCTTTGATTCGGTGGCATTCGTTAACTCTTAGGAGCCTATCTAACACTTTAAGTGTATTTGCCTTCTAAAAGAAACATCTGACCACGACGACGACTCATTCCTTCACTTTATGCAGTGAGATACTTGTCCAATGATGTGCTCTGAGCAGCGGACCGCTGATCAAGATGATGCCAGTCGTAATTATCACACTGAATGATGGAATCATCCCAAAGAACGCAACCCCAAAAGAACGTGCGCTTTTACTATGCGAGCATAAAAACCTAGTAGTTGATGTCCCCTCAACAGCAATTATCGGATTTCATGTTCTTAATATCCCTTCGCAAAAATACTTGCAGTAAGTAAGGTAGTTTATACACGATTTCTACACGTTAGCGAGTTGGTAACAGGATGAATGTCTATTTCTCTAACACCCTTGTATCGGAGGTATTGAGCAGACGATATACCTAGGCACGGGTCATAAAATTTGGTGAGAGCTTTCAAACAAATGCGTCTTCGGTTGTAACAGACAGCTTTTTAACTGTAACCTACATGAGCAGTATCAGTACAAGTGAAAATGCTAGGAAAGGCCTGCAGGATTTGGAGGATTCTAAGACCACATAGGGCTGTATTGCCGCTAAGTCCGATGTATTCTTATTGTCGACTTAGACAAAAACTGAGGACTACCTCGTCCGGGGTTAGAGCCATTTAAGGCTTAATGATCAGACAACATATATGCGCAACGCCAATAGTGTGGAAAAATAGTTCTGTTACCGAGGGTTTCGTGTAGAAATCGTGTAGTAATGTTAAAATAAAAATAGAGTATGTTGCTCCCAGTGATTGGCAAAAGAGGGCACCCATCACGTGAGTTTAGCTTTTAGTAAGTCTTTTGGTTCGTCAATATTGACAGATCAATGGTGTTTGGCGATCCTTATGAAAAAACGCAACGCATGCAGTTCGTTACTAACTGATTTGCGTGCTGGTACCACTTGGTAAATGGTAAACCATCGTACATATAGTTTTCATCCCTTTACTTGAAACGTTTATGTCAATCAATGTCGAAGCAATTGTCAGAATATCCGGCAATGTCGTTGCTGGTTCGTCGGTGTCCATTAAGGATATTGCAGGCTTGACTGTTTCCTCAGGCACCACGAATTCCTTTGGAATCGTTGATTTATCGGTGCCTGGCACAGGCACGTATGTTATTAGCGCATCGTATCAGACGGGCGGAGAAAGCTATAGTGATTCGAAAACGTTTACACCAGAATCTACCGGTACAACCTTTATCGAGCTGAATTTACAGAAAGTCTAGTTTTTCTAATTGATGTAGATCATTTGTAGTAAAAGATTTCGCTAGGATAGGCTCACGTCATGTTTACTGATAAAGAACCAAAAATGACAGTCTCGAAAGCCGATTGGGTCGATGCTGCACTCCAGTTTCTCGATGTCGAGAATTACACCGAGCTAAGTCGCCTTTTGGTTGAGCATGGCTACGCGCGAGATACTGAGTTAAGTGGTTACTATCATTATTTGCACTCAAGAGTTCTTTTTTCAGAAGGATTTCATGAGGCAAGCCGAATCGCACTTGAGTTGGCTTCAAGAATCTTCAAAGACAGTGGTAATAAGGTGTGGTTTCTGCGCGTAAATGCCCGAATTGCAAATGACTGTGCAATTCAAGGGGATTGGAGTTCTGCATGTTCACAATTCGAGTTATGCATTCAGAACAGCTCTGATCTACCACAGTACGCCAGTTTTCTGGCCAACATTCTTAATGATTATGCCCTGGCGTCCTATTGTATAGGTCATGATCCTTGGAAAAGCCTTGACCTGCTTGAAAGAGCTTATTCTATATCACTGCAAGGTAATGCACCGGCGAAAACGCTCCAGATCTGTGTCAATGGTACTACTGTAGCAAATAACATTTCGAGTAAGGAACTGTCACTTCACTATGCAGATATTGGTTCTCAAATCGTCAAAACCGCCGAAGTAAGAGACGAGAAGTACTTCCTAAGAAACGAGTTTCTCTACGTTGAAGAAATTCGTGAAAAATCTGTGGACGTCACACGTATTGTTGCTTGCTTGGCGCTAAATCATGGCAACACCGTGCTTGATTTGGGCGACCAGGAATTGGCCATTTCCTTATATACGCAGGCACATGGTATTGCCTCTAGGAATGGCATATTAGATATCGTTGCATCGGTGTCGAATCAGCTAGGATGTGTACTTAACGCAAAAAAGAACTATCGAGTAGCCATTCAATACTTTCAAGAAGCAATTGATATCTTCGGAATCGACAAGCTCAAGAGTTCCACAACGGCTGTCGTGTTATCTAACTTGGCAGAGTCGACATTTAAAATTGGCCTTAAAAGTGAATCAGAGGCCTACTTCGAAGAATCTCTGAAGATGTGTCAAGAGTTGAACATGCTTAGAGAAGAAGCCGCCATTTGCGCTAACATGGCTGAATTATACGCTGATGCTGGTAACTATCCTCTTTGTCTTTCTATTTGCGATCGAGCCTTGGAATTGGCCAAGATGTTAAATCTAGGCGACGTAGCCACGAGTTGCTACCGGATCCAAGGCAGATGCCTCATGGAAAGCGACACGCAGAAGGCAAAGGAGTTACTCCAACTAGCTCTCATCATTGCAAAGGAACGAGAAAATCGAAAAGAACTCCGGCTTGTGCATCGTGAATTGTGCGGGTACTACAAGCTGGTTGGTGACTCCAACATGGCGCTCATGCACTCAGAAGAATTCCACTCCATGTCCGAACAGATTTACACAGAAGAGTTTGAACGAAGAATGGCTGACCTCGCTATACTTAACAAGCTCGATAGATACGAGTTCAGGTTGGCCAAATCAGTTAAGGAAGCAGAGGATTTGAAGAATAAGCTTAGTGAACAGTCCCGAGATGTTAACGGAATTGTTCTTGCGGAACAAAAGAGACGAGAATTACTTAATGAAATTGAAGATGACATTAAAACGCTAAGCTTTCCCAACTCCATAGAAGCAAAAAAAGCAGCCGAAACCATAGTCGCTAAAATCAAGACAATCAAACAGGCGAGCGGAAAGGCAACCAAGCTTGACGCCGTGCTTCAACAAGCAAATGAGAGCTTTGTCCGTAAAATCAGAACCATAGCGCCAAACCTGACAACAACAGAACTGAAAGTCGCTATATCACTGGCTCAAGTTACTGATACGAAGAAGATTGCGGACATACTTGGTGTCTCGCCTCGTTCCATTGAAAATCACAGAACGCATTTACGTAGAAAGTTAGGACTTGCTCACAACGAGAATTTGAGTACGTTTTTAATACGATTGAAGTAATATTATTGCAAACAACAATGCAGAAAGCCAGTCTCGGGTCGAAAATCAATTAAGGTCACTTGAAGCAAAGTATCTCTGCGACAAGAGTTCATGTAGGGGTTGAGTGCAATTCTGGCTCCGTGTAAAACGTTTTCCACTCCGAGAGGCTCGCTAACGAGGATTAGTCAAGAATCGCAATCAAGTGCTTATGACTTGCGAACTGATTAATCTCTATGACAGTCGAATGATAATGTTTTGAAGGCAGCTGAAGAATTTTAGATAGATTCTTACATGGTCGCAAAGATAAAATCATAGACTGTCAATTGAACATTTATCTGGCTTATTCAGTAAATATCCCTCTCGGTGGATGTTAAGAGGTTATCAGAATGATAAGTATAGAAGAAAAGATTATTGCTCATAGTATACTTAGTATTAAAAAACGCCTAATATCTATTCACGTGACTTGGCGTTTGCATATAATATAACGATTACAAATTTAGTAAATATCACCATACAGCGCATTCACATTACGGTTTACCATAACGATAAATATATCATTAGAATAAATTGCGGGCGGCTGACATCAATTATTGCAATACCAGTATTCTAAATCCACTCAAACGCAGGATCTACCAATGCAATATCTTAAGAGCTATGTAACCCTAGTACTCGTTTTGCTATCAACCTGCGCAGAATATGTAAAAGCAAATGAACAGTTAGACACACTCTCCACATTTATCACCAATCAGAGGGTCTATTTCTCTTTTGCTTCATCGCAATTGATGGTTCAGAAAATATCAGTCGCTACACCTAAACTATTAAAGACGATTGCAGTTGAAACTTATGGTTTGGCTGGTGGAACTTTCCGACTCAGGATATTTGGACATGAGGGAGGTGCTACTGTTCCATATAACATGGTTGATCTTTGCCCGCCAATTAACGTCGTAAAATCGATCGATGGAATTGAGAATATCTGGATTCCACTATTAAGCCCGATAGCGATTAGCAATAACGATATCTTCGTTGCTTTTGATAGTTTATCAAAAGATGTGTCTTTGCTGTCGGAGGATGCTAGGGGAGTTTCTTACTGTTCCGTCAATGGAGTAAAGCAGTATACACAGTACATTTCTGACAAGTTTGGAAGTTGGTACTCATATGATTTTCCTGTCTGCCTGAGAGCAGTAGTACAAAGTGTTGAGCAGGAATCAGTTACAGAGTTCGTGGTCGATACGACCTCATTCGACACGCACATCAGGCAGGGAGATCCGTCTGACAATTCGACTGAACTATGTACTACTGTACTTAACGGATCTCTATCATGTATTGACGTCAACCGTGATGGATTTCTAGACGTACTGTACAACAACCGTCTCTATATCAATAATGCAGGGAAGTCGTTTTCTGACGAAACAATATCAAGTAATATCACACATACCGCAAAAGCACATGTATTTCTTGATGCAAACAACGATGGGTTTGAAGACATTCTTTTTATTGGACTTTCTGACAGTTCTTCAGCGAATGCAGCGTTACTGCTGAACAACACGAATGGTCTCTTCACTTCGACTGAATTTACAATTGAATCGATCGAGCAACCTATATCTGTTTGTGTAGCAGATATAAACAACGATGGATATTTAGATGTCTTCGTCGGTCAAACAGGTACAAGCGATTCGATAGCATCTCAAGTATTGCTTGTCAATGACAAAAGAGACGGATTTATTACACAGCGCCTAAATACATCGCGATTGCTTGGATGCGGAGGTGCTAGTTTCTATGATATTGATCAAGATGGTGACAACGATCTCATCATCATCGACTCACACAACAGCGACATAGTTGAACTTGAAAATGATGGTGCAGGACATTTTAAAGAACTCCGAGGCATAACGGCATCTTCGAATGGTTTACAGGAAAGTTCTTGTGCTGGCAGGGGTTGCCACGTAAGAGACATTGATGCGGACGGCAGATATGAAGTGTTGAGTCCAGTTTATATAAGCGCTTGCGCCAGAAAACCCGACCAAAATACTTGCATTCGAAATGCAAAGGAATTGATCCTAGGGATTGAGTACGAAGAGATGCACTCCGGCGGAGTTTTCGGAGACATTGACAATGACGGTTTTGTTGATTGCATCGTTACAACGTCTTGCGAGTGCCGCTACGCTGATGTCTATCATAATTGCAATAATGAAAAGTATCTGCTTCATACTTCGGCATTTGCATTAGACGGAATAGCGAACACTCAAGATGCTGTTTGGGCCGATCTGGACAATGATGGACGCTTAGACCTTTTGCTTCCAGGTCAGATTGTTCCGCGTTTTTATCGCCAAAAAAACAATGGCAAAACCGGCAATTATGTAACCCTTTTGTTAGACGACCCTAAACATCGCGCTGTGGCCGGAAGTACAGTAAAAGTATTTTTCGCAGGAAAAGTTGCAACACAATCGATTACCTCGGGCAGAGGGTTGCTAATGCAGGATCCCGCAAATCTCCACTTTGGAATTGGAGATGCCTCAATGATCGACTCTATTATTGTTGACTGGGTTGGAGCCAATGCACTGCACGAAAAATTTACAAATGTTGCAGTAAATACCTATACCACCCTACACCGTGATAATGGACAAGCGCTTTCATCGAATCCAGAAGTGATTACAAATATTAAACTGTTTCCTAATCCATTTTCGAAATCGTGTGCAATATCGTTCGATCTTGCAGCGAGGGCTCGTGTGTCAATTGAAATATATACAAGTGCAGGTTCTCTTGTGAGGACAATGACAGCCAGTGAATATCTCTCTTCGGGTTCGCACGAACTTGAGTGGGACGGTATGACAAGTAATATTGCTCCCGCCGCTTCCGGTGATTTCATAGTGAAAATTGTTGTCGATGGAAAAATCTATGCTCGAAGACTGGTCCATTACTAATTATTATAAGAAGTGTCGATACTATTTATTGCAATAAGACGGAGTAATATATGTTTAATAAAAGAAGTCTGAAGGTAATCTCCAAATCCTTACTAGTCTGCATGGTTTGCGAAACATTTATACCATTAGTCGGGTTGGCAGGGACAAATGGTCCATTTCAGCCCGAATTTGCTGGATTTGAACCAGTGTCTACAACAGACATGGTAAACCCTTTAACTGGTCAGTTTACATATAATATACCGCTGGTTGATGTTCCAGGTCCGAGCGGAAGTAGCTACGCTATGTCCTTAGCATATCATAGCGGGTTAAAACCTGAAGATCAGGCGTCCTGGGTAGGGTGGGGTTGGACGTTGAATCCTGGGGCAGTGATTCGTCAGAAAAGAAACATGCCCGATGATTTAGATAATATTGAAGTCGAGAAATTCTCTAAAGCAATGCCAAATGTTTCATGGGGAACTATGAACAAAGTTACCGTAAAAGAGAAATTTGATATCGAGAAGAGCAATAAGAATGACGAAAATAATGATGATCCAGATGTTTATAAAGTAAGTTGGAAAAGCATACAGGGGCATTTGGCGGTCAATTTGTGGCAGCGATATAACAGTCTTCGTGGTTGGAGTTTAGCTGTAGAACCAATGTTTTCAGTTTCTGGTGTTAAAGACTCATACGAGTGCGATAATGGATTAGAAAAAAGTGGTCAGACATCGTTATATCAGGCCAACGTGAGTATGACAATATCCGATGAACCGATATCGTTCAGCGGAAGTATATCGCCATTGAACACATTTCTCCAACTATATCCGAACGACTACAAACAGAGTTATGGGTTTAACATATTCGGAGACAGTTATCTGAATCTGGATAACGTAAATCCAAGTAACTCATATCACCTTAACACAAAGCCCAGAGATTTTAGCTTTTCTGATGTTCATTACTCGGGCTACAGCGTACAAGGGCAACTCGGGTACCACGAAACAGAGAATGCCAACGAAGGAAAATCGAAGCAAAAGAATGCGTTTCTTTCGGTAACAAATTATGAAGATAAACGCACACTCCGTGGTTCCGGCTATATGCGTCCGTTTGATGTGGGTACCGGCAATGATGCGGTCTTTGATTATCTCGTGGAAAAGGAACATGAGTTTAGCATGCACCAGGATACAAAGCGTTTTCTGCCAATTCCTTTATCAGGTGCAGACTATTTTGTGACTACTGGCATGGGAGTTCAAGGGCAGTTTAAGTTCTACCACAATAAAATGATGTCAGTGCGTCCGCCCACTAGCTCTGGAGATATAGAGATTTGGACGTGCAAACCCGAGCTGATGCTTCCGAAAAACTCGAGCAATCCAAACGCTGCCACTGGGGGGGGCGTCAACTTTGGTCTCTCAACCAAATTCTATGGCGTGCTAGCAAAAATTGGTGATTCGGAGTACCGTACTGAAGCGAATTCTGACCTGGGGTTCAAATCGACGCAAGTTTGTACACGTGGCTTTGATAACCCTCCTCAGTCTGGGTTCCGTTTTTTGAATGATATGGGTGGTAAGAATGTTGGCATGAGTGGTGGATATATCATGTCACCCTCAAATTATGGGAGAAAACTTACCACCAAGAATTACATCGGTTATCGAACTGTTGATGAAGTAGATGCTGAGAAGAAAAACGCATCGGCGAGCTACATTGAAAGAGTCGGAGTTACCACATATGGAAAAAATAATGCACCAAAGTCATCTTATTCAGGTATTGGATCAAGCATTGGAGAGCTTGCTGTCTTTGATGATAATGGTGGCAAATACGTTTACGGACTCCCTGTCTATGCAATGAACGAGCAGACATGGCAATATTGCCTGTTCTCTCCGACTGAAAATTTGTCTACAAGCGTGCCAAACAACTATCGAATCTATAGCAGCCATCTTAGTCCTGGTACGGATCCAGGTGAGGGCCTTAAAAAGCTTAGTGCTTATCATGGTCAAAGAACAAAGCAGGCATATGCGTCAGAGTTTCTACTCACTGAAGTAACGACACCAGATTATGTTGACGTTACTCGTGACGGTCTCACTGATGATGACTTAGGGGGCTATACAAAATTCGATTACAGACGACCAACTGCAAATCAAAATAGCCTCTTTAAATGGCGAGCCCCCAGCAAAGGATTTAGCCTACAAAAGAACAAAATATCGGTGTCAAAAGACGACTATGCATGCGTAAGCTTTGGTGAAAAAGAGATTTATTACCTACATACAATTGAGACAAAAACACACATAGCGTACTTTGTCACTAATAAAACACCGGCTTACACACCTCGTAGTGGGGTGACAATTGCCCCTAAACACACTGATGAGCGTATGGATGCTTATCCTGCGCCGACGGACGAAAATAATGCCGGAAATACAACATCAAATGTGTCGGGAATAAATCAATCCGAATATCTTGATAATATACAAGTGTTTACCAAAGACATCAATGGTTTACCAAACAAATTGATAAAGACCGTCCGATTTGAATATGACTACTCTCTAATGAAAAATGATCCGAGTTCTGTTTCTGGCAATGGTAAGCTAACTCTACGGAAATTATGGATTGAAGGCGATGGAGTTGCAAACGCAATGATTTCTCCATATACATTTATTTATCAATATCCGACCTGTCCATCGGGTCTGCCAGCTAATTATTCCTCAAAGTACAACGAGTATGCGTCTCTAAGTCAGTCTTCACAAAATCCTGATTACGATCCGGATAATATTGATAGATGGGGATATTATTGCGAAAACGGAATGACTCGAAAAGGTGACAATATACTGTGGAATAGTCAGTTTACCAGCGCTTCTTTTGATCCGTCCGCCTGGCACTTAAAAGTAGTAAAATTACCTTCTGGAGGTGAGATTCATGTACAGTATGAACAAAACGATTACGGTTACGTGCAGGATCGTAAGGCAATGATTATGGCACAACTTGATCCTGCATCCAGCGACGACAGTTTTAGTAAATATGCGCTCTCGTCATTCGGCGGGACAAGTGGGAATAACTATTATTTAGACTTTTCGTCAAGTATCTCGGACTCGGAAATCAACAGATTGGCAGACTCAATCAGCGATCAGTTTGTGAGAAAAGGCGAGAAAATGTATTTCAAATTTCTTTACAATCTCAAAGGTCAAGGATTCAGCGGTAGTTCGAACTCCGAATACATCTGTGGCTATGCCAAAGTTAATAAATGCGAAATAGCAGTGGTTAATTCTAAGAAAATGATTCGAATTCAATTAGGAAAGTACACAGATTACAGTTCAATACCAGGTATAAGTACAGCACAAAAGATGCAGGATTATGCCACGAGACCACTCTCTGCGGCATATGATTTCAAGAAAGCTAACAATTTGGAAGATGGCGATGACGGTACTTCAGCACTATCTCAAGCAACGGTCGGACTAGAACAACTTGGCAGCACAGTAGCATCTTTTTTGAATGCTGAAGACATTTCCACTGCTTTTGACTATGCTAATGCTGCTACGACAGGTCCTGCAATATACAGGAGTTTGTTTTTAGTGCCAGACTTGCAGCCAACTCGCTCTTTTCTGCGCATACCATGGAACAAGGCTAAACTTGGCGGTGGAATTAGAGTTAAAAGACTCTTGATGTACAATCCATCTGGGTCACTGGAAAAGACTTCTGGTGGAGATCAAATGGTGTACGGTACGGAGTATATCTACAAAGAGTACAATCAGTCAACTCAAAGTCTTAACACATCAGGTGTTGCCCTAAATGAACCAACGCAAGCCAGGGAGGAGAATTCGCTTGTTCGATTAATAGGCGATGGCGCGGATCAGTATGTAGATCAACTTGTTGCAGGTGATCAGATAATAAATTATGAAGGTCCAATTGGCGAGGAGCTACTTCCTTCGGCTACAGTGAATTACTCACAAGTTATTGCTGTAAATATAAATAACGGTCCCTCAGTAGGAGGCTTTACAGTTAGTAGATATAATACTTGCAAGGAACAAGCGTATAAATCTGTGGCTGTTACCTATGCTCCAATGTCTATGAAAGAGGAAATAACTCCAGCATTTGCTGACTATGATTTCCTGTTTCCTGCTAAGGCCACTACGTGTCAAGCGAATTCGCAATACGACTTCACGTTAAACAACATGCACGGTACAGTTAAAAGTGTACTTAAATACGCAGGGGACTACAATGATCAAGCGTTAAGTCAAAGACAACCAGTTAGCTCGCAAGAATATACCTATTACGAAAACGGCAGTCCAGTTCCAACTATGTCTGATCTCAACAGACCATTTAAATATGAGGATGTTGGCAAAGAAGTCGAAGTCTTGGAGGAGACCCGAAGGAGTAACACAAACAGTGAAACATTTCAAATGCAGTTTAGTTTAGGCTATATGAAGAATCCGGTTCCACCAGCAACTCTGATATTCGGGTTGGCACCATATATAAGTTTTGACAATGAACAGCTGACAACACGTACTGTGTCAAACGTAACAAGTTATCCAATATTCCTCCAGTCAATCACTTCAAGTCAGGATGGAATTGTGCATAGAACGAAAAATGTAGCATTCGATCCAAGTAGCGGCGAACCAGTGGTAACGCAAACCTCAGATGGATACGACGCACTTGTTCTCGGAAGCAACACTCAGCCTCACAAAGGATCATATTATTCGTATACTATACCAATGCATAGTCAGTACGCTGGTGCAGGAAAAGTGTCCGTTGGCAGCGATTTTGAGATTTACGACTATGCCAATTCGAGTACTTCAACCCGAAAGTATAACGAGCCCTTGTTCGGAGACATTTCGATCTCTGTTAATACTACAAATAGTACTCTTTCATTCTCTTATCCAAGTCATCCGGCTAGCGAAATTCTCAAAGATCCAAACTCAAAACTTCTACAGATAGATCAGTCAATTGAGAACGGCGACCTGATTGAATTACGAACAAAAACCCAACCCATTTCTGGAAGGCAAGTGTATTTCTTGGAAAAGACTGCGTCCAGTGTCGTACCCACTGCGAACTGTTCCTGCGCATTGACCTACTCTTTACGATCAATCAGTAATGTATCTTCATCGCTTCCTAGTAATAATTCAGATATTGTTTCGATAAAAGTACTGAAAAGTAATCGGTCAAATCAACTTGCTGCATCTGCCGGTAAAATAGTAGTCTATGGCGGAGACGAATATGTTAATAAGGCGTTGAGTTATGCAGGTATATTGTACGAGCGGCAAAAGTACGTTGATGCGCTTAATACGAAATTGATGTATAGCGGATTGTATACCGGTTCGCTCATTTTTGATCAAACCTTGACTTTCTTTCTTCCAAACGCATCTTATTGCTCAAGAGCGTATGACGCAATATCTGCATTTAATATCTTTCTCAATGGTGGACTTTCAGGTACGGATCCTGGTTACATATTTGAATACAGGGTGGACTGCGAGAACCACCAAATTGTCACATCAATATTGGATAACCAGAGAAATGTTGTTAGCCTAACGTATCCTCATCCAGTTGACCCGTGCATTGTCTCTCTGACAGAAAATTTACCTTACAGTGGCTCTGAGTTATTCGGAGTAAATGATGACGGTGAATTGACATATTACACGTTTATTAACGGAATTACTCATGAAGCAAATACTAATTGGCGATTTCGAGGAGGTTCACGGGTTCAAGTACGAAATCCTGACCAATCTATATCGATAATCGACCCCCTCAGCTTATCAAACCCGGGCCATGTAGATAGAACAAATGCTTTTGCACCAGAGCTCGATCAGTTCGTGATAAGTGCAGAGGCAAGCGAATTCTCGCGCTACTTTCCTCACGATCTTACTCTTGAGGGTCTAGTCGATGCTCCCAGCAGCTACAATCTCGTTGCTCCTTTTGAATCTAACACTACAATACTGAAACCGGTAAACAGTTACGCCTACAATGTACAACGCAAAAAAGGCAGTGATGAACCGGTTACAGGAGACAGAGTCTACACAAATGCCGGTACATACTTGACAACATTCGCACCTTTTGATTGGCACTCGAGTACACACCCTGATGCTTGGGTACTATCTAACCACGTGTCTGAATACTCGCCGCAGGGAGTAGCTCTGCAGGATAACAATGCAATTGGCATCTCATCAGCAACGCTAAATGGGTACCACGGTAGGCTGCCTGCCTGTACTGCCGTAAATGCTAAAAGAACCGACATCTATTATCAGTCGTTCGAAGACACCGGTATGCCACGTTACACGAATTCTAATTTCACTAGTGGAACATTTGCACACACTGGTAGAAAAAGCATGGCCGTAAAAGAAAATCAGTGCCGTATGCTGCAAACTTCAATACAACCTCAAAGTCAGAAAACATATATGATCCGGCTTTGGATGAACCGTTTCATAAAGGTTGATAATGTGTCTGACTACTTAAAATATTCTCAGAATATTGGTTCAAATTCAGCCGGCACTGCATTTAATCCCTCCGATTGTAAAAGAATTGCACGAGTAGGAGAATGGACTTTGTACGAATACAACCTAAGTCTCAGCCCATCATCCAATCAAGAACCCCTAACCTTAATCTTCTGCCCAGGTGATGCGTCTACTACAGACAACTCATCTGTTATGAACAAAAAGAAGGGTGGTAACAAGCTCCTCGATATAGACCGAAGTAACGAGTATCTATTTGTTGACGATATTAAAATCCAACCTGTCGACGCTTCGATGACATGTTACGTGTATGATGATGCTAGCCTACGTCTCACAGCATCACTTAACGACGACCACTTCTCATCACAATATCAGTATAACGCTGAAGGAAAATACCTGCGAAATATCTCCGAAACTTCTCGTGGTATGTTTACGCTTTCTGAGAAAGAAACAAACCTAAAAAAGGAATATCGGCCAGGTGTCGCGGCTAGCCTGCCGGCCGTTCCAAAAACAAACGAGTTCAAGAAAGTATTTGATAATTCAATGATAAAATATCCATCGTATCCGAGAAATATGAGACCCTCGAGACCGAACGGATCTCAGATAAATAGCAAGCAAGACTTATTTGATCTAGATGTTTCCCCAGATAAGTATAAGGTAAAAGCGTTTGGGACTGACATTGATAGTCTCAAAATACCGACCTTCAATTCCGATTCGCTAAACATAAAAGCAAAATCAGTGCTTCGACAAGTAGCTGATTCCACCAACAATTCTATAAAACACGATAAAATACAAGAATTCGATACTAGCAAAGAAAGAATAGAAAAAGATGCTAACGCTCTGAGAAAAGAGATGCAAACCAATCGAAACGCGATACAGGTACATGTTGACACATTGAAATCGAAACTCCATCTCATAAAAGATTCCATTGAGATGCAAAAAGTTAAACGAGGCACGATTAAGTGATACGGTAATTCCGTGAGTTCAACAAGGAGGGTGTTCTTAGTATGCAACTTCTTACGAAAACAGATCATGACAGACTAGTCGACAGCATTGTACGGTCTTTTCACAATACCTATTTGACATTAAACATGATGTTATTAAAACAAATAATCGTACTCGGAGTTCTTTTGCCGTTTATACAAACCAGCACAATTACTGCTCCAGATGACCCACCTCCGCCTAGCATTCCAGGAGCTCATTGCGATTGTGCGGATAATGCTACGCCTTGGAGTGAAGATACGTGCAAGACGATAAACATGAGTGATACAAGTATCGACGCTGCTAGCTCATGTAAGTACAAAGTGTGCTTCCAAAAACGCGTGTGCATGGGGGTCACAGAACTACGTATCAATTCTGTAGAAGTCAACGGTGCATGCTCTAATGCCACTAATGCATCGGACATTATGCAACGATTAGTATTTGGTGGAGCTGTATTTAGATCTGACAACCCGTTGGGATTCATGCCCCCTTCTGGTCAATGAGACTGAACAATCATCAGAACTGTGGGCTGGTGGCATACGATGTCTCAAGGCGTGATATGTCATCACTGCAAGACAGATGCGGGAACGACACAACTGGAATGATTGACACTGTGTTTGCAAAAAGATATTTGAATACGTTACATCACACAATTATTGATAGTGCGACCTATCCATGTAATACAATTGACTGGTCACAAGCGCTTGTAATGCAGGGAAGAGTGAGTGGATACTGCTCATGGGCTTGTCCTGACATAGCAGATGGCGAAGAGTATTACTTAGACGGAACTAACCTTGTAAAAAGACGGAAGAAGTAAAGCGCAGTAACTATGTGAGAGTGATTTATGAGAGCCATTATTGTTTGTCTATTGACGATGACAAGTTTCAGTGTGAAAACTGCGTGCCAGAGTGTTGTCTGTAAAGACAAGATTCTGGCAATTGTCCGTGATCTCAACAGTAAAATATCAGCAGCTTCCGTGAGAGCTGGGCTTGTGGTCGATTGCACAGTTGTTGAGGAAATACGCTTGAATCCTGAGGAAAGCAAGGTGCAATCTTTGCCTCCTAAAACGATCAGATTGTGTTTTGCCGGTAAGAAGAGCTCAGTTGTAACAAAGGATTACGAAATATATCAAGATAGTAATGACTTGATTGTTGTTCTTCATTCTCTTAGAAAAATATCTTGCATACATCGAGTCAGCCATAAAAGCGTCGAGTTCGATCAACCTCGCAGCGAAACAATTCTGTTGCAGGAAAGAGCACTTGAGCGAGCTGTGATCGAACGGTGTTCAGACAGTGTTGTGGCTGGTCAAGAGGTAAAATGCATTACTGTAGTTTACGCTACTGAAGATCAAAAAAAGCTTGGAGTTAATCGAGCAATATACATTATATCAAAATCTGAAATACTAGTAAGCGCTGTGTACTTCATGCTTCCCAAATCGAGAGTAACTCGTATGACCATTAGTTACAGTCCGCCATCTATAAACGATTGCTCTAAGACTTTGGGAGTTGTTGCAAGTAACGTTTATTCCCATGACGGTAGCATTCTCAAGAAGTATACAGGTTACACAATTAGCAAAAAGAGCTGGTAATACTAAATATCTGATTGTTTAGCAGAGCAGCGAACTATTATTTGCAAATATTGCTAGAAGACAATTATAATATACTATTCTGGTGAATATGAAAGTCAAAACTTCAGTAACGTTCTTGAGCGGACACCTAAGCATTATCGTGTCTGCGATTTTCTTTCTCGGAGTACATGCGACTTCTGCTCAAATGGAAAAAGGTCCGAAAGGAGAACCTCCACACAATAGTATAGAAAGCCCTTCAACCGGTCGTGCTTCGCATCTGCTGAGTATGTTTAAAGACTCGGTGAGAAAAGTAAAACCGTTAAGTGTACTACAGAGAACAAGTGATCCCCAGATTCTAGGACCTGATGATTGGAATCAAGGCACAAATACTTTTCAATCAAGTAATGTCGTATTCTACAGTTCTGGTGGGACTGCAGTATGGTCAAATCGGACATTTTGCGCGCCAACATGTGTAAAGAAAGCTGAGGTTCGAGTTTCGTTTCATGCAGGTGGGAGTTTAAGAACATACGAGGCACAGAGCACCAGTAATACCTACACATGGAACGCGGTCTGTACATTGAAAGTTCTAGGTCACTATCGCAATACTTCTCTGCCTGATGAAACGCTATGGGGACCGGAAATCGTAACAATAAACCAAGACACACCTGAGTTACTTTATGTTAAGGATATAACTCAAAACGCACCCTTACCTTCGATATCAAGTAGTTGTGGAGGTGGGGATGAGTTTGCCAGTCTTGAGTTAATTGCAGTCCCACCTGCCAAGGTATCCAATGATTTGGCTTGGAAATCAACAGCTCCGAATCAGTATTCTAAGTTGAGAATTGAATTACAGTACAATGAGGAGTACAAAGTAAATGCCTTCGGACTAAACCAAACAAGCCCGAATTTCTATTCTGGGTGTATTGCGAGGTTACCAGACGTAACCACAACTTTGCACATCAGCGGGCAAGATTGCGACCCGGTGAAGGAGGTAACGTCAAATGGGGGACTGGTGCGGCTACGTTGGTTTGATGACACGGAAATGCCGTGTAAAGATTCATTTCCCAGCTATCAGATTCAAGTACTGCGATTATACAACATGAAAGATGAGTCCCAATATAATGAGAAAAGAATATGGACAGTAATTGACTGGTCAAAGGCGCTTACAATTGAGACGCACAGTAATATTCCAGAATATAGTCTCATGTTGACAGAAGGAAGAGGATATTATGTCTGGCGAGTAAGACCAATTGGTAATTTCTTCTCAGGAGGATCGACAAATCCTGCTAATTGGGGTCCTTGGTGTTTTGCCGTCAATGCAAAGCCAGAAGGACAAATAATAGACCCTCGAAGCAACTCATCCATGACCGACTTGAATTACATGATGACATACGACAATCAGGATGCGTTCTTCTTCTATGATGGTCTTGATGAGGATAAGAATTGGGTTTACTCCCGCAATTTTATGGAAGGTAGCGCACAAGGTGTTACATCAGCTGAGTCGATTACTTATGTAGATGGACTGCTTAAAGAGAAACAAACGCAATCAAGAGTTGCTTCCAAGGACTCGGTATTAGTTAGCGAAAGCATTTATGACTATACCGGGCGCCAAACGATAAAGACCTTATTGGCTCCCGTAGGTCAAAAAGGATTTCTTCACAGGGAGTCAATCGTCACGAACTCTGCCGGCGGATTATTTACTCAGGACCAAATTGATAACTCTTCTTCTTTCCTCTCTTCAAAGTATGGACAGCCAGAAGGAATATCTAGCAGTGGCAGTACCAGTTTGATATCTAAGTATTACTCAAATAGTAACACGGCAAGCCTCAGTGTACCAAATGCAGACGGCTACCCATTTTCTAGCTCACGAGTTGGAGCAGACGGTAGATTACGTGAAACTGGAGGTATTGGTTGGGATCTGCGTATCGGAGGGGGTAAGACAACCAAAATCTATTATTCTGGAGTCGCTACCCAAGAGCTAACTTCTGTTTTCGGAGATGAGGCGCCAGATGCGAACTCTGTGTTTAAACAAATTACCATTGATCCAGAATCTGTTATAACAGCGCAATACGTTTCTAAGGAGGGCAAAATAATTGCAACCTGCCTGCTAGGTGATGCCGGTCTTAGTGCGACACTTCAGACCAGCCCAAATGGTAAAACCATCATCGGTTCTGCGGGAAGCGGTGCTCTCAAGTATCCCGTAGGTGACACTGTAAACAATCCGACAATAAGCGATGACCTAAACAACAAAAATAGGCGAAGTTCGCTAGATCGTGAGGCAGTAATCGAAAAGCCCTATTGTTTTGCAAAACCTACAACAGTAACCCTCACCTATGATCTTACTCCAAACACGTTTTCAGTTGAAGGTGCAGCTCCTAACTGCGGAACATACTGCGCTACCTGTGACGTAATTGCCATAATCAGAGTAGTAGAGGTTGAGACTCAGTCAACGATTTTTGAACAAACAGTTGACAGGAATCAACTGCCCGATGTTCTTCGCGCTTGCAATTCATCGGTTACAAGCACTCATTTGACATGGACAGTTAACATCCCTAATCAGGGAACGTACTCGATTCAACGAATTCTGAAATCCAAAAATGATAAGGTGCAGACCTTACCACCAGCCTCCAATTCATGGTCAGAGTTTCACGAAAACATGTGTCTAGGAGAGAACCTAACTAATGGCTGGGACCGCAATTCCAATGCTACACCAAATTTCGCAACATTACCTGAGCAGGAGCTGGAAAGATGCATATTCAAAATTGATGAAATCGAGAATGAAATATATGCACATTTACCAAATGTTGATCCTAACCCCGCTACACAACGATCGCTAGAGGAGTTGAATAACCCAAATCGACGCGCTCAGCTTATGATGGAGAAATACAACTCATGGTTTGACTGTACCCATAAGGATCACACCTTTTATCTCAGTAACAATACGCCTTGTTCCAATATCACGGAAAATACCTGCAGACCAATTGTCATTCATGAGCTGATTTGCAATACAGCAAAAGAATATACAGAATGTGGCTGCAGTCATGAGAATCTAGATTTTGAGAAGTACTTATATCAACAAATCCACCCAGGTATGCCTGACGTGCCAACCGTAAATCTAGACGATTATTTTGTTGATAAATCAGGTATGGCGAAGCGATTCGACCTAGTATGGGTCCTTCAGCCTGGGACGAGTGTTTACGTTCCCACTCCTGTGCCTGCTTATCCAGATAACTTTGGTTGGTTCAATTCGTTAGTATTGAATATGCGTAATGAGCAGTGTAGTATATACACTTGCAAGAAGCTCTGGAGTGCATGGGTAAAAGTTGTCGGGGCCTATAAGGTGGCTCTAGATCAAACTCAAAGAAATAATACAGTAGCTAAGTACGCAAAAATCAATGTCGGTAGTAGCGAGATATTCCTGGATCTGTACGAAATGTTTTTGGATGAAATAGGCAGATTTGGCTGTGTGTCTAGCCAGAATCTTGCTGACTATAAAACTCAGTCATACAGTGATTTCTTAACGCGCGGCTACAAGAAGATTTATCGTCCCGGTCCATTTGAGCTTAATTATCCACTAGAGTGTCTTAGTTATTATAATAACTCAACTGTTGCAGGGATTCGTGAGCGTCTACAGTCATTTGATCTTTGCGTCAGAAACAAATTGATGAGCTCCCAACAATCATCAACTGGGTTGAAAATGTGTATTCCACCAGACCCTGTTTGTCTGGATGAGTTTTACGCCGGGCTCACAAAGATGGGAGACGACAGATGTAAAGAGAGGAAAGATACATATAAGCAAAAATTTATTGCTTTTGCAGCAGCCACATGGAATCTGTATCCTGCAGGGACGAAGCGTAGTAACGGTACAACGATACAAGAGATGGACAATGATTGTTTAAAAAGCATTCGAATCGAATGTGCAGTAAACAACATGTTTTTGGACTGTCAGCAGAAAGTAACAATTACGTCGCAGTCCTCAGCTTCTGAAATTGACGAGTTCAAGAAGGTACTCGAAGGTACACCAGACCTAGCCTTAAAAGATGCGAATCTGAATGCTTGTCCGATCGGATTTCGTGATATCACTTCCGGGAATCCGAACGGTGGGTTAAAGCTAATGGATGCGATGGCAAATTACCTCAACGACCAATGGAAAGAGAAGTACAATCATCAAAACTCGATGGTTCCGCCACAGCCATGGGGAGAAGAAGTTGATTTTGGAGTACTGGCGTGTAATTTCCTAGCTAACAATGGAGTCAGCAACCCACCATCTTGTCTCTGCAACAACCCACAGCTGCGATTTGTTGTACCACGAGGTCCACTAGGCACATTTCCAAATTTCCATATCAAAGACCCTCGTCGAGATGGATCGGGGACGGGATGTTGCGGGCTCATTTTTACAAGAGAGAATATCTGTGGAACAACATCCTCGCCGTTTCAATATGTTGTTGATCTCAATTCCTATTTGAATTCTGTTTGGGGGCTTTCTTTAAAGACACGACATGTCGCACGTTATCAGAATACAGACGGTTTTGAGTGCACGAACACTACTCTGCCAAATCTGTTACCGAAGGTTTGCAGTGGACCGAATTATGTTGAGTACAAAACTTCCGGTTCGCGTTCAATATCACACCCTATTTATGAGCATGCTTATTTGATGGATCAGGAGATAAAAAATACTATGAATTGTGATGGATTTGGTGTCTTCAGTTATCACCCTGACTATGTTTTGGCAATATCTACAGATCTGAGAGTCGCCCGGAGAAAGGTTTCCTTTGGAACTGAGTGCGACAATGAAGTTCCCATGTTTTACGGCACGTCAAGATGTTTCAGCACAGAGTACCAGCTCTCTGAAGTTGGTTACGACAGATTGTGTATTTATCATCCATCCTACACCGACAATGCAACTCCTCCTCATACACTTGACGGCAACCCTTCGTTCACCCAATATTGGCAGTCCTTGCAAGCAAATCAATACAATGCATACTCGAGAGCTTTCTTAGGTCTTGTCAATTTAAATCTATTTAAAAGACTCTTTTCCAATTCGAGTGACGAAGACGAAATTATTCGTGTTTATGGACCCATATTTATCATTCTTCCAAAGCTTCATTCATCCGATCCCAGCTCATTATTCTTTGTTGAGCTGAGTCGTGGAGACATGAGCGGTTCAAGTATGGTGAACGCATCGCTGAAGCACTACGCTGGGACTTTTAATATTACAGGTAGCAATAATTACTCAAATGGTCCAATGACCGACTATTTCAGACTTAGGGCTAACGCAGAAAAAGTCACTGTCAACTTTTACAACACTCCAAATAAGTTTGATAATTTAGTAAATGGAAGTTATGTTCAGAAAATTGGATATTTTGGTGAAAATCCTGATGGCTATCTGACATATTATGATATTGTTAGCGGAAAAGGCACTAGGTATGACTATGAGAGGTTCTATGAGTCCGAAACCATTGAACTCGATTGTCCGTCTCTTCCATGTCCTAATGTCATCGTGTGCGATAATTTATGCATCCGATACACAATTCCGCCAGATAATGAACCAGAAGTTCCTACGATTACTTACGTTAAATATCCAGAAGATTGTAGCACTATAACGCTTGCATCAGCTCTGACTGATATTCAAAATCAATATCATAATCTTAAGGCTGGTCTTATTAAAGCAGTAGATGTAGCGTATAACGATAATTGCTCGGCCATAAAAGATTGGAATGATAATTTGAACATATCGTACAGCGCCGAATACTATCATTATACTCTGTATTATCATGATAGGTCTGGCAATGTAACGAGAACCGTGCCACCACGCGGAGTAAATATCGATCCACAAAGGACACGAACTATACCTCAACAAGGTACCGGATCAAATCAGTGGCAGCACTGGCTAAGTACTCATTATCAATTCAATTCTTTTGGCAATGTCATATGTGAACGATCACCTGATGGCGGCGAAATATGGTTCGGATATAACAAATACGGTCAACTTCGGCTTACGCAAACATCCGCCCAGAGAGTTGCAGGTTTATGTAGTTATCAAAACTATGATGAAGTCGGCAGGATTATTGAATCAGGACAGTGTAACTTGACGACTACAAACTTCAACTCGTTTCAGGCATACGTTATTAATAAGACTTATGAACTTGCTCCCGATATCGCAGTAGGTATGCAGAAAACGGAAATAATTCGCACGATCTATGGGTACAGTACATCAATTGTTTTGCCTGATCCTTATGGTCCAAATGGGGTAGCACCGCAGGTTCAAAGAAATCTTAGAAATAAAGTTAATTGTATTATTTACGACGCCGACGGTGTTGCAAATAGTGCTGACGAGTCCACTACTTATTATTCCTATGATAATGAAGGAAACGTAGAGTGGATGATTCAACAAAGTCCAGGCTTGTCTGGTATTAAAATCGAGTACGAATATGACGTCACTAGCGGTTCCGTAAACATGTTGAAGTATAGAAGTGGTTTTACAGATCAGTATTTCAGAAAGTATGAATATGACAGAGACGGTAGATTGTGTTCCACATACTCTTCATCTGATTCACTACTTTGGGATAAAGATGCGACCTATGAGCATTACATTCACGGTCCCTTGCAACGAACAGTTGTAGGAGAAGATTCTCTTCAGGGAACTGATTATACTTATACAATACAAGGATGGTTGAAATCCATAAATCACTCTGTCGCAGTTAACGGGACTTCTTCAAGCGAGTATCAAAAAGATCCTGGTAGAGACGGAATAAATCTTGGAAATAACACATCTCCAAAGACGACAGTGGCAAAAGACATATTTAGTTCTACACTCTCATATTACAATGGCGACTACACGCGTAAAATTGCTAATATTCAATCGCCATTTAATTCGCAGTCAGAAAAAAATGGTCAAAGTTATACGCTCAATTCAGATCACTTAATTGGCAATAACCTTTATTCAGGTAATATCTCTGCTTGTACTATACGTTCTCAAAATACCGGCACTGGTCTGTATGAAGATGGTGAAATAACAGGTGACATCTATCAATACGATCAGTTGAATCGTATAATAAAAAGCGATTACAGATATAGAAATGGTACTAATTGGGTCAACATCGACAATCGATATAATACCAGTTATTCTTATGATGCTAATGGTAACGTATTGTCACTTACACGCAGTGCTTTTCCAACATCCAATACGACTGAGTTAGACAATCTTACTTATGACTATGGTGTACCAAGTCTGATAGGATTAAACGGAAACAAGGTACAAGGAATTGTTGACAATGCGTCATCAACTTCATATGCAGCAGCGACAGGCGACCTAGGAAGAACCAACATTGCTGTCCCAATGACTTACCAATATGACCAAGACGGCAATTTAACAAATGATGCGAACGAGGGTATAAGCATACAATGGAACCACTATGGAAGAATAAAATCATCCATACGATCAGAGCCCGGCAAAACGACAAGCATCTACTACGTATACGATGCAGCTATGAATAGAGTGGGTAAAGATATTTATGTACAATATGGGAGTGGATTAACTTCTAACTGGTCAACACGTTATATATATGACGTGAAAAAGCAACTATTAGCTGTTTACACAGCATCTAATGTAGGAAACTCGATCGGCGAATATCACCTCAACACATGCCCGTTATACGGTGAACATCGGATTGGCGAGAAAATATTCAGTACCGTGGGAACAGAGCAAGTTGTTCATTCTAGTACATCTCAATCAAGTTACAACATTGCTACAGGAGTTACGGTTTATCGAAGGGTTGGGATGAAGAACTACGAACTCAACGACCACCTTGGCTCTGTCCGTGCTGTATTTGCTGATGTTAAAAGGCTAGATGGAAATGGAAGTTTTATCGCTGAATTGAGATCGGTACGTAACTATTATCCATATGGAATGCAGCAGCCAGGTAGGTCTTGGACGATAAATAACTATGAATATGGTTTTAATGGCAAACAGTCTGAAAGTGATGTCAAAGGAGAAGGAAATTACATTGATTATGGTTCACGCGCCTTCGACCCCCGCGTCATACGATGGTACAGTAGGGATCCTGCAAGCGCTAAGTTTGCGAGTTGGAGTCCTTATAATTACGGCCTCGATAATCCAATATATAGTATTGATCCGGATGGTTTAGCGCCTACACCTTACGATAAGCATCATCTTGGATCTGTAGACTATTACATATTTCGTTACAGAGATTTTATAAAACAAAATCCAGGCAAAACACCGCCAGAATACTATTTGAATTATGGTCTTAAATATGCACTACGATTCACTAACGTGACATTCAAAACTCTGTCCCGTGAGGGAAAAATATGGCTTATTAACGCAAGACGCCTCTTGCAACAGGCTATTGAGGAGAGACTTGACGAAAATCAGAATAAGGATGCAAGTAAATTTGAGGCAGCAGAAAATGGAATGGCACTTACAAGATTTGCGTTCGATTCACACCCAGATGCGTATTGGAAGGCCGGACTGTACAAACTCCAGACCCTTGATTTAGTAAAAATATTGCTAACACCTGACGCTGCAGATCTTACGAGCAAAGAAGGTATAAAACAAGTGGCGGCAATCGGAGCTAAATTTGTCGATTATTTTATAGGCCACCCCGAAGTCGCTATAAAGCGAGCAAAAGAGGCATGGAGAGATCGTGAGCTAATCCGTAAATTGATCGAGGAAAAGGCGCAGAAGGAGGGCGTACCTGTTGATAGGTTGAAAGCCGCGATTGCACCAATTATGCCATTTTTAATAATAGAGCCACCTAATGGACAACCAAAATCTAACTAAATGTATACTGATGGTTTGCGCGATCATTGTATCGATTCTAAGTATTCGTTGTGATCAATATAATGAAGTTCAAATGTACATTGGGAGTGGACTACCCGATGAAGACCTAACAGTAAAATATATACAATTTGTCAACGATAGAGAGGGATACATTTTCGGAACTATTAGTAAGAGTAGTATTACAGATGTACGCGACTTCATAAATGTTACAGACACAGTTGTAAATGAGGCAGTTGTTTACGGCACGACCGACGGTGGCAAGAGTTGGGTGATAAAGGACAACATAAAAAACGCTCGATTTACACAAAAAGGTTTGCTGCATGGAAAAACGATATATGTTGGGTTGGCCAGTGATACAAGCCGAAACGTTAGTTGGTATACATATCACATTGACGGTATAACGTCTGAATTGTTTGAGGTAGGCGCCTTGTGGTCTATATTTGTTTATGATCACGCAGTTTATATATCTACAAAGAATCAAAAAAAGAGGGCTGTCATTACTCCCTTTGCTGCGATGTCGAAGAAAGATAAGGAAATGTACGTAGAGACCGGGGATCAGGTAGTGTGTAAAGAAAAAACAATATTCACTATAAAATCGACAAGCGAATCGGATTATTTATGGAAATATAGAGACACAGTAGCCACTGTAATTGATATGCCAATTCACTCTATGATGATGAGTACAAAAGGTGACGAAGGGCTTATAGTAGCTGGAGTTGCTCGAGATAACGAAAATAAAATAGTTGTATGCAATTATGATGATAGATCAAATCGTGTTGAGCAGTTAGCGCAGTTTTCTGATTACACAATAGTAAAGGGACTCCAAGCTGATAGAGATAACATTGTGATGTTCCTAGGCAATATAGAAGGAATATTCATTACATATGACTTGTATTATAGTCGAGACAATGGCAAAACATGGGCTAAGAAGCAATTGTTAGAGTCTAATTATGTTCGAGCACCGTGTTTAATTGGTGATATAGTATATATATATAGCGGAATGGGTCAGATACAAAAAGTAATACTATCATAAATAGTTCATGAAGGATGTGAACAATAGCAGAAACGGTACTTTCCTGTACCTTTTATAAACAATAGTAATTGCCTAGCGAGTAAAAGAAAATAAACTAAAGGGTCTCCTCACATTGGAGTAGGCGCCTTTGAAATATGGCTAAATACGAGGTATGAGAGATGCAGAACTCTAAACGAAGATACTGGAACTGTCAGCTCCATGGCATGTGTCGGATGTTGCTCTGAACTTGGCAGATAAAAGCGTGACAATGACTATTGATTTGGGCCATGAGGCTGCATTGCACTGTCCTAAGAGCAGTGAGAAGCTGCACGCTACGACAGCAATCCGCGCATGTGGAGACACTTGGATACGATGTAGATTGCAAAGCTTGTAAAGTGTGACGTCCCCAGAGTAGAGTGTGTAGAACACGGGGACCTGCAACTCTCTGTTCCGTGGACTGAAGCACGTTCGAGATTTTCAGCGATGTTTGAATCAATGGTAATCAATCGACTGCTTGCGGCATCTGCTTCTTCAGTTTCTCGTAATATGAACCTTAGCTGGGATATAATTAGTGGAATACGTAAAAGCGTTGTTGAACGTGGATTTGCTCGCCGCGAAGTTACTGAACTAAAGGACCCTTGTATGGATGAAACCTCATACAGGCATAGCCATCATTATCTGACAATCATTACAGATCAAAATACTGGAGTTGTTCACGAAGTTAAAAAAGATCGTAAGAAAGTCCGTCCGTCGACGTTTCTCGAAATCCTCACCATTGAGGTGAGATCGGCCATTGAAAGCGTTTGGATTGATATGTTTCCAGTGAACATCGGGGCAGTAAGAGATTGGATTCCTGAGGCAGATACAAAGATTTGCTTTGATTGATTCTATGTTGCTCAGTACCTGTCCATGGCCGTTGATCTTGTACGTCTCGTAGAACACAAGGCACTGCTCAAAATCGGTGTTGACTCTTTGAAGAACACCCGATATGAAAGGCAACATAATTCTTCAAAGATGGGCCGGGCATCGTGGTTAAGTTCTAAAGAGCTAGCCAAAAGCACGCTTAAGACAGCTCGCGCCTGGCACATCAAAGATCCGCAAAGCATCTTTGGAATTATCTAACTCGCACGTAGGCGGTCAAACAATGGACAGTATGGTACAATTACTCGATACGTTGGCAACTTGAGCAAGTAAAAGATGCAACGTGAGCAATAAAGAACAATCTTTAGGGCATCATCAACGCTATCGTGCTCTGTAAGACGAATGCAAAAGCTGAAAGCGTTAACTCAAAGATCCAGGCTATTGCATTGAGAGCACGCAGCTTCCGCACGGCGGTGCGATTTAGAACCTCAATACTGTTTCACTATGGCGGATTGAATATGTACCGAACTAAGTGCCATTTGTAACCGACTCGATTCCTTGAAGACCCAAACCTAAAGATCGAGATATTAACCTTGGGTCTGAGCTATCAAAAGAAAGAAGCTGTATGTTATTGCGACGTTGTTTGTATAAACAGAGCAGATCTGCAAAAGGGTCTGGTGAGTCTTCAATTATGAGCACATTTAGGTGAGTTGCGTCTACAATAAAAAGACTGGGTTCGTGATTCTACCCCCGAAGTCTAAGAAGCATTTGGATCTGAGATGAGTAACAACTGAACATAGGTAATGCCAAACAGATACACATTAATTGTCAATTATGTAGATATACAGTGGCCACGCTTATAGAACACTAGACGAAAATACGGATGTCTCATGTAAAATATAAGTAGAAAGAAAAGTCTCTTTTATAAAGTGAAAGTGAAGAATAGTTGCTATTAGTACGTCAGAAATTGTACAGATGTCCAGTTGTCCAACTAAAAATATAATTACGGTAATAAATGATAAAAAGAATAATGTTGATATTTCTTTTAACTAGTTATGAAGTGCCAAGTAATGGCGTGTCCCCGGTCGTTTGGCACAATATTACTAACGACCAACTTGAAGGCACGAGTACGATTTGTATGACCGAGGGGGCAAGTGGAGCCATTCTTGTTGGAACCCCGTTTGGTGCGTACCGATCATCAGATAAAGGGCAATCGTGGACTCGTGGGAACACTGGGCTTGGCAGTCTCAATATTTTAAGCATGGCGAGTTCTCGAGGGGTTGTTTACGCGGCTACGAAGAACGCTGTTTACCGTACGTTGAATAATGGGGATAGTTGGACTAATGTAACCGGATCAATAACTCCCTCTGATGTCTCCTTCCTATACGCACACAAAGACGGACGCCTATTTGCCGGATCATTAGGTGCCTTGCATGTTAGCAGCGATAGCGGTAATACTTGGAAACCTTACGCGAGAAACATCCCACATCAGGATTCAGAAAAAGTTAAAGAAAGAGGTACAATTGCATTTGGACGCAACAACAAGATCATAGCATCTATAGGAACAGGGGATTATCAATCCACGGATAACGGATTGACTTGGCAACGGTTGAACGACGTATCGTCGCACAACCTTATCGCTTCAGATAGCTCCAATTTTGTTGTATTTGGTCGCAATGTATACCGCGATCTAAGCACGGGGTTTGTAAATACCTCTATGATCAACAGTTTTTTTGGCTACCATATTGTTGCTTCTCTGGTGCGTGAGGGAATGAGCATTCCCGGACCGTACTCACTTACGAATGCGTTCGTCGTGTTAAGCGACTCTACTATCATCAATTCTGCCTACGATCTGGGGCTTAGAACTACGATCTTTGATTCTTTAGGTGGTCAACAAAGCTCCTTTACTCATAAGGGCTTGCAGTATCAGTTCATTAGCTGCATGATGAAACACAGCGATGGTAGCATCTATGCGGGTACGGCTGGCGGAGGTATTTATCGCTCTACAGACTTGGGTAAGACATGGATCGGCAGCTCTCGCGGTCTTTCGGATCCATACGTGTACTATTGCTACTTCGATGCAATTAAGAAAAGAATCTTTGTCGTCACTGGCTCCGGTATGTACAATACGACGGACGATGGCACATCATGGATTAGGTGTTCAGATGGGCTTGACGATTACTTCGTCTTCAAAATCGTGCAGTCGTCCAAGGGAGACTTATATGCTTTGACCTGGCATGGATTATACAAGAGCCGAATTGATGTATTAAAATGGAACAAAGTATCTGTTTTCAACGGCACATCCGAAGTACAAGAATTCAATGACATCGCCATTGGGGCTAATGATAGTCTGGTCGTTGCAACAATATCTGACGGGATGTATCTCAGCGTAAATAGTGGTGGCACGTGGAGTCCAATACATAACGCGGACTCGCTCAATCTGAAAATCTATTCGGAAAGTATTTACTACAACAAGATAACAAAGAGGTGGTGTAAGGGTAATACAAACACGTACTGGTCATCTGCCAATGGAATGAAAAACTGGAACAACACTGAGCTGGGAAATATGCAGGCAATACCCACTCGTGAGTTTATTCAGGACGCAGATAATAAGCTATACTGTATAAGTTCAGTTGGAATTACCGGGATAAACGACCAATTGACCCCTGTAAAAGTCGATAACCTAACTGGCAACACACCACAAACGGTGTATCACCTGCAAACAAATGCCTTATCACAGTTGTTCAGCGTTAACAATAAAGGTGTCTATCGTATGTGGAAGCCGGATGGCAACTGGGCTGTGTATGGTGACAGTTTGCCTACCGTGGGAGCAACTGCTTTGGTAGCCGATACATCTGGGTTTCTTTTCGCAGGGACGAGTGGACATGGTGTTTACAAAACGAATAGAAACACTCTAGACATCTATCCTCCACAACTCCTCACCCCAGCGTATGATAGTTCTGATGTTTCTGATAGTCGAGTCATATTCAACTGGGACACAGCAGTATCCGCAAGACAGTTTCACTTTCAGCTCTCAACGACAAATGATATGCAGAGCTTGATTGTTAATGATTCAAGTCTGAAGAAGCAAACGATAGTGCTCAATAAATTACGTCGGAACAGAGAATACTCGTGGAGAGTCCGTTCTATTCACAAGAACTTTCTTTCTGATTGGTCACCGGTGTGGAAATTCAGAACGGTGACTGCAGTCCCTGCTAAGCTTTCGTTGTTGTTGCCCCCTAATAATGCAAAAGATGTATTATTTAAGCCGACGCTACATTGGATAAGTGATGACAATGCTGAGCGTTATGAGCTGGAATTCGGAGACTCGCTGATGCAGTCGGTAGTTTTTCGCGATTCGGCAGTAGTTGATACTTTGATTGATATTCCGACCCTACATGCGGCAACCAAATATTTCTGGCATGTACGTGCCATAGGAAAATTAGGGGTAGGTGAATGGTCAGACATATGGTCATTTACTACTTCAACTGATGTTTTCGTGAGTGGCAATAATGAGTCGAATGAGATTCGAATTCAACCTCAGCCAGCGTCCGACGTTCTCGTTTTATCTGGTCTGCACAGTGACAGATTCGTTTTCACCATTTACGATGCTCTGGGGAGAGCGGTTATCCGTAAATCTGAAGCAACGATTGACGTTAAAGGATTATCTCGAGGCATATACTTTTTTGATTACATCAGCAGAGGTACACACTGTACAGGAACGCTCGCAATAGTGCGTTAGATCGACGGAGAGATAGATGCAATCACAATAAATGGCAATCGATAATGAGGCAAATTCCAGTAGCAAAGACGTTCAAAATGATCTGCAACCAGCTGTATAACAACCGTCAGATAACTTAGGTCTTCAGGGAATCGAGTGGGTTAGAATGCCACCCACTTTGCTACTTGTCTAACCGGTCCCAGTGAAATGATATCGAGAATCGAAACCACTTCGCAGAATGGATCCCCTGCGCTCTCGATCTAATTGTCCGGATCGTTGAGTTAGTAATTGTTGCACTCGCATTCGTCTTACATAGAGCAGTCGCGTTTATGATACGCTGGAGGTTGTTCAATGATGTTTGCGTTGCATCTTTCATTAGCTCAAGACGAGAGCGTATCGCGTGCTTGGGCTAAGATTGGAAGTATCGCTCCGACTGACGCAGTCGCGGCGCTCGAAGAACTCACTATTCCGGACAAATTCTTCGATTCTCGAACAACGAGTGTGTATCAGTTAGAGCAGCGTATTCAGTTAGTCATTTTCATCTGTGTCTACGATCGAATAGAAGTCAAACTTGTCATCGTTGATGTTCTTCTAAGCGATTCAGCAGGTACAGTAGGGCAACGAGGCTAGTGTTCTTCAGCAGTGGTCCAAAGGGGTGTAGCCAATATGCAGGTGCGAAACATGTAAGGAAAAGAGTATAAAAGCAGATCACCGTTACCTGCAGCCAGAGAACAGGTGTTGTGTATCTCTGAAAGCACAAAGAAAATGCCAGCAATATGTCGGCCATGGCACCGGCATAGATTAGACTTTGACTGAGACCGCCACTAATACCAATGTCCGACATAATTGTTGTGCTTTGATGCCAGGAGACAAGGCTGACTATTCCTGACCAAAGCCAAACGATGAACACAGATGCTAAGCCAAGCAAACGAGGTATTGCCATACTACGTTCATATTCGTGCGAGCGAATACAGTGACTGGCGGCGTCGCAGCAGCTTTGGTAGTCATCTGCCTTCAATTCGACAAGCATCGTGTACATGTCTCGCGAAAGCAACCCGATTCTTAGTCTGGGAAAAACAGCAAAGAGAGTTCGCAGAGCCCAATACGGGAAGGTGAGTGAGCGAAGTGGGCGACCACGAAGAGCTTCCAGAAGCATCTCAAGAGACTCAGGTTCCGACACGACAAAAGTCCTTGATTCAAATGTTTCGGGTGAGTCCACGATGTTCATCACAACCTCGACAAGTTGTGTAATGTGGATAAGAGGAGGTCTAGTATCTCGTAAAATTGGAACAACTGGCATGTCTGCAAGTTCCTTCATGAAGCGTGTACTGGCGCCCCTTCGCCCGATAACAATACCCGGGTACACGATTCGTGCGTTAGCGTATTGACAGAGCTGTTCGTCGAAGGCCCGCTTTGAACGGAGAAAGTCCGTCGGTGCATCATCGCGCTCCGCGCCAATAGCGGAGATCTGTATAATTCGACAGCCACGCTTTATGCAAGCATGCATTAGCGCAGTAGGGCTAACGTTGTGAATGAGGTCGAGAGGTCCGTCGATGACACCGACGGCGTTGATGACCAGGTCGATGTCAGCCACAATGTGATCCCAGTCTATAGCCTGCTCAAAATCAACATGTACCCACTTCCTGTATCCTTCCAACGGCTTTCTACCTGCGATCGTGACGTTGTGCGCGGAAACCAATGCGTGGAAAAGAGCATTGCCAATGAAACCACTAGCGCCCAAAAGCAGAATGTTCATGTTAGAGGAAGGCTTTGAACACCATCATGTAATAAATGAAAATGGAAAGCGCAAAGGATGGCACGCCAAGTAGAATCCACAAGCGCATGTTTTGATGAAACTCCGGTGTTAAGACTTCAGACTGAAGGAGTTGACGTGAGAGCCATACTTGGATGAAGGCAGCCCGCAGCCAAAGAATGAAAATTACCAGACTTGTACTGAGGACAATCCAAAACCATCGAGAGTAGGTCAGCTCGAGAATGTTGGATAAAAGTATACCGGTAATAAGTTGAATGATTACCGATGGGGCGGTAAAGTACTTGTCGGCCCGAATGACGAGCTTTACGACGTGCCTTAAGTTCTGAACGTTTCTACCTTTATAAGTCAGAAACAAAAAGAAGGCACTACCTAACCCTGTGCCAATCATCAGTGTGGCACTTAAGATGTGAATCAACTTGAGGACTTGGTAAAGCATGGGGTACTGAGAATTATTTTTCGATGACGGTTGACTTTAAGCAGCACACATATGATCAGGTCAAGATCTAGATCTCTCGCCGCATTAATCTTCTATGTCAATTCGTGTCCGCCAATACAACCAAATACACCGTAGTGACTCGCAAATATAACAAGAAATGTTCTTGAATCGAATGGATTTGGGTAAAGCCCGCATCCTCGACATAGTCTCGGAAAAGAACATAATAAATACTGCGATTATGCTAATACTGACAGGCTGTTCCCTTGCGGGTCTCGCCCGCTTTGTCTGGTTCGCGAAAATGTTTTAGCCTTCAATTGTCGCTGGACATGGAATTCATTTCGGACCGGATACAGTTTCTTTGTCCCAAACAGCCGTTAGCCAGATCGGTTAACCCAAGTTGGTGATAAGCAAACATAAATGAGGCAAACGTTACACGACAAGCGTAACATCCACTGATGGTGCGATGGCATCTAAATAAATTTTAACAGAGGTCAGAGAAACTGTGGCTACTGATAATCGTCGTAGCAACAGCTTCAGGAAAATGAGAGTTAAATGCGGTTTGGAAATATTCGGTGCGAGTTGAAAGCGTCTGATGTCGATTGTACCTGCGATATTCGAGCCTATACGTCGATTAAAATGACCATCCTTTGCTGGAGCAGAGCGACCAGTGTCCGTGGATTTCAGAGTCCAGCCATGAATGCATATTTGGGGTTCGTGTGATGGCAGAATGTCGCTGAGGGGTTTAGATCATCTGCAGAAACGAGGCCCGAAGGTGGTCCGCCGCTAGCTAAGTACTAGAATTGGTTTAGGAGGTAGCAAAGCTCTATAAATGAGTGGTGAGCTAATAGAAAGAGATTTGGAAGCCGCAAGTACGAATAAATTATAGCCGCATTTACTTGGTCGTATCAGTTTAGATTTTATCCAACTTGTCTACGGCATCCTGCTTAACACTTGATACCATTTTTGCATATATCTCAGTGTGCTCGAGTTTCGTATGACCAAGCAACTTTTGTATAGTATAGATGGATACGTCCGCCGAAACTAATAGTGTTCCGAATGTGTGGCGAGAATTGTGAAAGGAGATGTTCTTGTCAATTCCGGCTTTTTTTACCCACTTCTTCAAGTGACGACGAATCCGCTCGTCATTCTCCGGAAGATCGAATACCTTATCTCTCGAGTTAGCTCTTTTTCCCAGATATCTTCGAGCACTAGCATTCAGAGGCAGATAAATTGGATTCTTCGTTTTCCTTTGAATTAACTGAACTCCTTCTGGACGTACCTGCGACCACATCAGTGCTTTCACGTCACTCAAGCGTAACCCACAGTAGCAACAGAAGAGAAATGCCTTTTTGACTTCGTCTATTTCACACGGTGTTTCATCAAGCAACTGCAGTTCCTGGCGCGTCAAGAAATCTCTTACCGTCTCATGTGATGGAATTCCTTTTACGGTATCTGCCGGATTCCTGATGATAATCTTCCGTTGCACGGCGATGTTGAGTGCTGCAACGAAGTTTCCGTAGTAGGTTCGAGCAGAATTCGGCTTCAACTCTCTCAACAAGTAATCGCGAAAACCTGTTACGAACTCACTGCTGATTGCAGCAAAAGCGATCGGTTTTCCTCTAAGGTATGCTTTTAACTTCTTATACGTGTTGATCCATGCTTTGCCTCTGCGGCGCTTGTCTGTTTTGAGGGACTCGTCGACTTTTGACTCTGTGGTCTTCTCAATCAACAGGTTGGCGAAGAATGCCATGAAGTCCGACTTTCGCTTAGTGACCGATTTCAAGCCATACATTTCGTCGCGCAGTTCAGTCGCCCTTTGAGTAGCTATCATTTTAGCCAGCTTCACTTTGTGAGCGTCCGCGTCACGATCACCGGTTAACAGGAAATCCTTGCCCAAGTATTCCCGAGCGCGAAATCCGCCACGGTTTATGTCCAGAAGCAACGAAAAGCTTCCGGACTGATTCCTGACTTTGCGCAAGGCAACACCGCCTGCTTTGATCAATGTAGTTCTCGACGCTGCCATATCTCCTCCAAAATCCTACGGACGTTCCACGGACGTTTCACGGACGTTTTTCCGAAATACCAGGAAACATACAGAAACGCAATTTTCTGCTAAGTTCCTAGAAAGTAACGCCTACAAACATCTGGAAATGTTAAGAAATACATGCGTTTTTTTGGGGTTCAAATCCCTCAGCGCCCACACATGTTAAAAGCCGCAATTCTCAAAAGATTGCGGCTTTTTCATTTCAAACCAAAAAGACACGCATACAAATGCCCTGAAAGGGCACCTCATACCAGCACAGGGAGCAACCCTGGGGAATGGGAATGAGGGGGATTTGAATTCGGGTGTGGAATGGTGATACGGATTCGCGATGTGCGATTAGTGTTGTGCGATAAGGGTAGAAAATCCACAACAAATAGACCTTAATTCGCGCGAAAGTGACTCACGCTATATGAGTCAAACTGATCGACCTTAACATCCATCTGTAGAATGGCTAAAAAACATCCATTCTAATCTATGTTTGCAAAAATCGCTACGAGTGACGCACGGTCACCGCTCGAAGAACTCACAATTCTGCTCCAAATACGTCGATTCTAGAGCTGCTGAGTGTCTTTGTTAGTGCGACGTATCTACAGGTACAACCTAACACCACAAACTCCCTCGATCAACTGTAAGCTGCCAACATTTGGTCCGGCGAAGACGGCATTCTTTACTCCAGTGCTAACTGGATACTTTCATCGGCGGAAGGTGATTATTTTCAACGGCGTCACCACTTAAGTTAAGCTGTCACTACTGATGGCAACAATCTTATAGACGTTTTTGTTTTATCCTTTAGCTCTATTTAGCAAGTAGGTCAACGATGCCGCTCAGCGTGCTAATGATGCCGTCAGGTCGTACAGTCGAATTGGCGGACAATCCAGTTGATCGCACATCCACCCATATTCCTTGCATTCCTAATCGTTGCGGTGCCGCCACATCCCACTCGAGGTTATCACCGATCATTAAAGTTTCTTGCGCTTTGACGTTGAAATGTCTCAACGCGTGTTCGTACACTCTTTCATCCGGCTTTCCGACCCCAAACTCTCCCTCAATCATAATGAGGTTAAAGTAATGAGCCAACTTGAATCGATCGATCTTGTGCCGTTGCTCTGAAGCCTTACCATTTGTTATTAGCGCAAGATATTTAGTTCTATCTCGTATCCATTGCAACGTTTCGATAGCGCGCGGAAAAACTTGAGTCAATTCCTCGCGTACCCTACCGAATTCAAATACCATGTCCTGTGCAAGAGTTGCATCGGACACTTCCAACTCTGTTAACGCTAACTGAACAATATTCAATCGAGCAGCAGGTAAATCCATTCTTCCCAAGCGGTGTCGCTCAGAATCACTCCAATACCAATTCCGAATCCTATCTATACTCGCCTGCACCTTCTCCTGAGTTAATGCACCGTATCGCTTAGCGAATCTACCAATGACGCGTTGCCAGCATTCATCTGTGTTGACGTCGTAACTTATGATGGTATCATCTAAGTCAAGAAAGAAAGCAGTAGGCCAATTGCTTATAGTCAAGTTCAACTCCGAATATTACGACGCCGAACGAATATAGTGGATAATCCGCGCCGAATGATCTACTCAAGCCGTCTCATCGTGACCCACTATGTCACTAAAGATTGACACCCCGATCCGCGTCACATTAACCCACCATTTAGAGTCATTTTAAAGCATCTGTCAAGACCCCGCATAATAGATGTTACAGAGTAGTCCGAGAAGAACGCCCTTACCAACCCGTTTATTCCTCTCGAAAAGTTTACAATTCATCATGAATACAGCGATTCCGAAGTGTTAGGAGTCAGTTAGTTTGAGCCGTATTGACAGCCAACATTTCAGCGGTCTACAAAGAGCAGCTCTCATGGAGATCATCGAAGATAGACACTGAAAGAACTCCAAGATCATTAGCTCGCAAGTTCCCGCTTCCAATTGGCATGATCTCATCAATGAAACATCGTCGTTGATGCCGTTATGGACAGAAACATCCATCAAGCTCATCGCTTAGAACTAAAGGGTGAGACACTCTGAAAGCGGGTGAAAACGGAAGATTAAGCGACATGATTTTAGACCCCTAATTCATACATTTGTTCAACCATTTATTACCGAGCTAAACTGATAGTCTCCGCTAGGTCTAAGGTGGGTCAATTTGCGGCGGAATAGGTGGGGCAAGTACGGCGGATTTTACAATCGCAACAAATTGTATGCAATTTGTAACGCGTTTACCGCAATCCGCTTCTTTGCTCACTTCTGCTTAGTGAACTATTCTTGTGTGAATCCGGTTATCTCTTGTCTTTCCTCATTTTGTATCCCATTTTCGCCGACGTGACTTCGAGCATTCCTTGCTTATAAGGCTTTCTCTTCTTGGACAGCTGTGCATAATGTGCTTTCCATCGTTGAAAAAGTTTTCTATATGGCGTACTGAGCGAGGTAGGAATGCTCCTTTCAACGATGTTCATAATTTCAATACTGGGATATCTCACTTCACCCTTATACCACATGTATCCACTCTGGTCGATAAACAGCGAATCGTCGCTGTTCGCCTGTTCGCGAATGAGAATCAAAGCTATGCGAGCATTGCCATACAGCGGTGTCGGAAGCGTGCCAGTATCCGACTTCATCTTTGTTAATATTCTGTCAAGTTGAGCGCTCGATAGACTATCTACAGAGGGAGTAACAGAGTATTCAAGCGAAGACAACATTGTGTTACACTCAAGTAAGCGCGCATTGGTATATGCCACATTTGACTCGGAATACATATTCAACGCTACGACTACAAATCCGAGTGGCTTACTTCCATTTGCAAAGCACATAGAAACCGAAGTGACAATTAGGCAAATCTTGAGACAGCGATTGGCGCTGCTTCGCACTATTCGATTTACATGACTATAGCTGCTTTTGCAATCGTCATTTAGTACCATGTATTTACGCTGTTTAATGGAAATTACACCAATAGTTACCCATCAATTCCTTGACAAACTGACCCACCTGTATGCTGGTGAAGCCTATGGTTTTATGACGATAAAAGATGGTGGAACAAATGTATGTGTTTGGATATACACGGCATGTCAGATCAATCTTCTGTTATTACTTTCCTTCGTGGGTCTTCAGGGAATCAAGTGTGTTAAAAATGGCACCCAGTTGGGTACAGGTCCAATCCGCCACAGTGAAACAGTATCGAGAATCGAAACCGCCCGGTTGAGTTGTAGACTGTAAAATCCACCGTAGTTGACCCACCTATTCCGCCGCAAAATGACCCAGCCAAGGTTCGGCAAAACCAATAGTTAGATGACGATAAAGGTCAGTTCGACTCGGATTGAGTGGATCATTATCGAGCCTATTACTGGATCAAATTTCGCCGATATTCAATACAAACAGAAGCTACAATTGCTTTAGCGCGCAAAATATAATTATCGCAACCTCGCACTGTTGCATAGGAATCCAACTCCACACCAGCCGACTCAGGAATTCGAATCGATCAATTCTCTCCCCACAAAAAACGTCCTCAACTCACCCTTCCCCTTCACTCACACAAAACCCCAATCCTCAACAGAAAATCGCTCCGTCGATGACTGCAAGAGCTTAACAACCGCTTCGGTGCAGTGAATGCGATCTGCTTCGCCGTGACTTTCCATGCGACTTGCAAGATTGACCGCGTCGCCCCAGAGGTCGAAGGCGTATTTGGATTCACCAATAACGCCGGCGACGACGCTGCCGCTGTGGAGGCCGATTCGAACGCGTAGCGGATGACCATTGACTGCGCTTATCTCGCGTACAATATCCAAGACATCAAGAGCAAAGAGCATTGCGCGCTCAGCATGGTTATCGTAGTTGCTCGGAACACCACATACCGCCATGTAGGAATCACCAATGGTCTTGATTTTCTCCAGGCCGTGGACACGCGCCTGTTTGTCGAAGCGAGTGAAGAGGGAATTGAGGAAGGCGACGAGATCGGAAGCTGAAACGCTTTGCGATAGCGATGTGAAATCAACAATGTCGCAAAAGAATACCGTCACGTTGTCGTAGGTATCCGCGATTGTCGTCTCACCGCTCACCATGCGCTCGGCAATGTGCGTTGGTAGAATGTTATGGAGGATTTTCTCTTGCTCTTGGAAGCGAGCTAAACGGACCTGACGATCACGTTCGGCGTCTTCAAGTTGACGTCGATAGTTGAGTAGTTGTGTTTGTCTGTCAAGTTCTTCAATTCTGGCTTCGTGTTCAAGCTCATGACCCTTCTCGTAGTGCTGCGAATACTCCTCCCACCGCGAATGAGCTTTGTACAACGCTGCCAATGCAAAGTGCGACGAGATAAGCGTGTGTTTCGATCCGAATTGTTCGTGTAAAACAATTGCCTTATTCAAATACTGCTCCGCCAAGTCATCATCCGCCTCTTCGAAATCCGGATCCATATACAGCTTAGCAATGTTCTCGAGTTGTTGAGCAGCAATGTTGTTGTTTCCGAGCTGCTCACTGAGATGAAGAGATTGTCTGAAATTCTCGAGTGCACGCGAATAATCACCTAGCATCAAGTACACCGAGCCAATGTTTGCGATAATCCCAACTTGTCCGTTCTGATCACCAAGTTTCTCAAAGGCGGAACTTGCTTCTTCAAAAAGCTCAATAGCCTGCGCGTATTCAGCTTTCTCTTTTGCCACACTTCCAAGGTTGCCAAGGTTATCAGCCATTCCTCGATAGTTGCCCAGTGTTTGATTGGCTTGAAGGGCTGCTCGAAGAAATTGTTCCGCCTCCGAGTTGTTTCTCAGAGTGAAATAAATGTTTCCAATGTTGCCATTGGTTATTGCTTGACCTACTCGATTCTCAATGCGATCATCGAGTTCCAGTGATTGCTGATACAACTCGAGAGATTTACTGAGATCGCCGAGTGTGTAGTAGACGACCCCAAGATTCGCCAAACATCGTGCCTGACCGTAAATACTCTCAATCTTGATATTGATCTCTAGGGCTCGTTGGTAATACTCGACGGATTGCGTGAAATCTCCCAAACGAGCATACAATGTTCCGGCAAACATCAAGGCTTTTGCATGCAAACTATCGTCGTTGCACTGCGATGTCAATTGCACCGCCTCGAGCGTTGCTTCGACTGCTTCGTGAGCAGCACCGCGTTGGAGTAGAGATTGGCAAAGCGACAAAAGAATGCGACACCGCAGGCTGCAGTCGGCGTCGTCCGGCAGACTGGCTAACAAATCACTCGCCATCTTCTCAGCTTCTACATAGTGCTGCGCACCCTGCACCAATTCTTGCAACTCATCAGCCTTTGCTGCTATGTCTGTAGATGTCATGTCGCTTTAGATCGTGTGTGTGAGTCGAAACGCTATTCCCCTTCGGTAGCCCTCAGGCGATCGCTGTAGAGAGCAATGCGGCAAGATAAGTGCAGAGTGGGAATAGATTATGGTGGAGGAGGGGCGTGGGAGAGGATGACGCTATGCCTCACAATCAATGTAACTGTGCTTCCGAGCTGGGAACAGACGTTGCCTCATAATGTATGGAACCAAGATAGTGGGTACATATGTTATGAATAAGGAAACACGCAAGCGATGCGAAGACACCGTTCGTTAGCGATATCACACTCAATAACACGTGCGCTCTACCGCTCGTTTTTTTAGAGTATTAGATCCGCAAGCACCTTTCCCATCCACGTTTCAAGTGCCTCATCAATTCACGTGATGAGCAATCACATAAAACAACCACATCTATTGAGTTGTTTTTCTTGGGAAAAACAAGAACGGGAATCCACCTTGTAACCGACCTAGAATTGCAAGTACAGACGTAGGAGCAACAGTAGGATTCACCGGCTCCGATTGAAGAAATGACTACGTAAGTGCCGCGTGTCAGATCGTCGGAAATACACTCGCCTACATACCGGTGTGAATTGGAACTTGTGCTAAAGAGACTAAGAAGCCAGACAACATTAGTGATCACCTGAAGTGGAATAAATAAGTATGTTGTCCATCGCCCGACAATCAATCAAACATTGGACGACCATGACGCCCCTTCTCTCTCATCTTGAACGAGCATTCTCCCTAACACGCGATCTGGCTCAGAAACTGGACGAAGAGTACTTGCGTCAAGATCTGCCCAATCTTCCATCAAACACGATTGGTGAGCAGCTCTGGTGCATGATTGGTGCGCGCGAGAGTATGCTCAAAGCAGCACAAGCAGGACAATGGATGGGCTTCTCGTGCTCGCTTCAAGATTGTACCGTGAAAGCGAAAGTATTGGCTAGCTTAGAAAGCAGCGCGCATGATGTTGTCAGCTTTGTTCGCGAGACTCCACTTAACGAATCTCAAGTGTCACGCATGATGGAACTGCTCGAACATGAAGTGATGCATCATGGTCAACTGATTCGCTTAGTCTACGGTAACAAACTCAGCTTTCCGGAGAGTTGGAATAAGCGCTATACGGTGTGAAATATCGACACAATTAAATAGCCTCATATATATCAAAGATTCAGGCGCGATAAGAGAAACTCTGAACAAGCGCTACGAATTCAATTTCATAACAAGTGCAACACGAAATGAATCAAATCAACAACACGCTCTCTACATTAGAATTCGCACAAATTGGTTGGGTTGTCCCTGATATTCATAGGGCAATCAAGTTTCTCAGCGCGACTCTTGGAATAAAGTCATTTCCGGAAGTCGCGCATCTGCGTGCGCAAGATTTGGGTATGAGTTATCGCGGTGAGATTGTTGAGGCTGATTGGTTAACGACGCAGACCTTTCACGGCGGAACGTTTATCGAACTCGTTCAGCCTCTGGGTGGTCAAAGTATGTTCCATGATTACTTGCAGCGCTGTCCAACAGGCGGAACGCAGCACTTGGCCTTTCGTCTGCCTATTGCCGACTTCGAGCGCGTGTGCGCTGAGATCAGCGCCTTGGGTCATGAACGCATCAGCGAAGTCAATCATCCAATTGCCCACATGGCCTTCTTCGATACCTATGATGTGCATGGCGTGGTTACAGAAATCATGGGCGTAACTGATGCGGGATGGATGGCAATTGAGAGCATGAAGAAGAGCTAAGTTGTTTGAATGTGTAGTGTGCAAAGAGGACGTGGAGCACTGTTCTACAGACTTCATAAAAGGGAAACTATACTTAAACGCCTAAGGTATAGAGTTTGATATTTTCGAGGTACCGTAGAAAGATCGTTGGTTAAAACCTTTATTCTCAATAAATAGGTTATGCGTTATACAAGCTTGAAGAGCTGCAGATTGTTATTGAATATCATCATCATTTGTCTTGTATGTGGCACTTCGACTCTTCAGGCACAGATGACTGACCAGTGGACGATTTCACGCGATCCTTCGTCGAGTATTTATGGTGGTTTTGATCGATTTGGATCGATAGATCAATTGACCAGTTGCGATGGAATGTCTATCTACTTTCGTGACCTGTCGATAGGCTCCAACACAATTCTATCAAGCACCGACGGTGGCGCTAACTGGTTTTCAATCGTTCGCGATAAATCGTGGAGCGCAGCCTATAGCAAGGAAGCATACACCTATCAAGTGATACATTCTGCTTCACCGAAATGCTTGACTATTGGTGGTCATATTACAGAATATGTCAACAAAGCCGGTGGCGGGGATGTGACACGCAAGGGATTTTTAGCAAGTACTACTGACCGCGGAGCAACGTGGAATACACTTGAGTTCGATACAAACACGCGCATTTCATCAGTGGCTATGTGCGATTCATTGACGGGATATGCTTTCTTGACAATGACCGGTAATGACTCTAACCGAGAACTGTTCTTTCGTCCAGGTGTACTCTGTCGCACCGACGACGGATGGAAAACATATATCAAGATCGCTTTACCGGATACTCTCTTGTGGGCTGATCCGGTGAAAGTTTTTGGCAAGAATGAGATTGTCATGAACTGCTATAACTACGCGCTGAAAACAATGCGAGTGTATGCAACAAGTGACGGAGGGAAGAGCTGGTCAAATTGGAAATCCAAATTCTTTGCTCCATTCTTTAGCGGACTGTACGAGTCCTATGGTTCAAACACAGAGCTGCTCGCAAATAGCTACACACTGCCCGGCATACACACCGTCCAGTATGCCAAGGATACAAGTTCAAGTATCCAAACACTGCTGAAAGAACAGAGTACATCGATGGAGCGTCTAGGTCAGGTCGTGTTTGCAGACAAGCTGCATGGTATAGCCTATGGATCCGGACAATGCTTTTTCGTCACATCCGATGGTGGTGCAACGTGGTCACGTCAACAAGTTCCTGTTCCGCAATGCTATAACGGTCGATTAATTGAAGCTGTTTATCCTAATGCCGACAATGCTGTCATGCTTGCGAATGACAATTCCATTATTGTGTATCACGGAAAGAAGACATTAGCGAGTCCACAAATCATATCGCCTGATGTCTATGATAGACGCTATTTGAAGCCGCAAGAAATACACTTTGAATGGACGCCGATAGCTGGTGCTACGCACTATCAACTTCAGGTTGTCGAACGTTCTATTAAAAACCAGAATAATTGGGATTATTGGTACTTCGATTTTCCATATCTCGATACAACGCTTGAGAGCACGAGCCTGACACTGCTGGATCGAAGTTACTTCTATCATTATGACATTCGAGTTCGCGCCATGAATGAACGCGACACGAGCAGCTGGAATCGTCTTAACTGTTTTCAGGTTTATACAACGTTGTTGATTGAAGGTCAACAGATGCCGCCACGCATTGTTAGTCCACCCAATGGACAGTATGACGTGCCGATCAACACGACATATAAATGGGATGCAGTACCTGGTGCGCTTTCGTACAGCTTGCAAATCGCTGCATCGCCTGATCAAAGTCTGACCGGACCATTCATCGTCGACGTTTCGGGTTTGACAGAGCCGAGATATCAGGTGTTGCTCAAGTCAGACACAAGCTACTACGCTCATGTGCGTGCACAGCTAACGGACAGCACAACACAATGGTCTGACTATTACAATATGCACCTCATCAAAACCGGTACGCGCACAGTTGATGTCGGTGAATCTCCCTCCGTCAACGCAACTGTCGAAGCCTATCCTCAACCAGCTAGGACGGTGTTGCATGTGAATTGTACTGACAAACTCAATGGCACAACTGCAGTGCATGCATCGAGAATCTTGAATACACTTGGTCAAGAAGTAGTAGCATGGACGCAGAGCGAGAGACTTGATGTACGGTCACTTGGTGCCGGTGCGTATATCCTAGAAACCAACATTCAAGGTAATACGCTCCGTAGAAGCATAATAGTCGCTGACTAAGGTAGACCTGAGATTTGGTCCTGTTGAATCAGATTTGACCACTTTGGGTTGTGCCAATTTCTCACAATCCCTATGTTTGAGACTTCACTATAAACTCTGCCAATGATACTTCGTTCTTTGTTTGCTCTCAGTCTGATAGTTCTTCTGACAACTGCGTCTCAAGCGCAATCCAGTGAAAAGTCGAGTGAGAGAAAGTGGTATGATAAACTATCTCTGCGAGGCTATTTGCAGCTACGCTACAACAGACTCTTGGAAACCAACGACAAATTGAAGTGCGAACAATGCGATCGATCGATTGGCGAGAACGGTGGACTTTTCGTGCGCCGCGCTCGGTTGATATTGAGCGGCCAGATCACCGACAACGTGTTCATATATATTCAACCTGACTTCGCAGCATCAGCGGGTGATTTGAATTACTTCCAAATTCGCGACGCCTATTTTGATGTCAGCCTCGATAGCGCACGAGAGTTTCGCATTCGCCTAGGTCAGAGCAAAGTTCCTTTTGGTTATGAGAATCTGCAATCAAGTCAAAACCGACTTCCTCTAGACAGAGCCGATGCGCTCAATAGCGCTGTTCCAAACGAGCGCGATCTCGGTGTCATGGCATACTGGGCACCGGCTGATATTCGCAAACTGTACAACGACATGAATGCCAAAGGACTAAAAGGTACTGGAGACTATGGCGTTGTTGGAATTGGCATGTACAACGGACAATCGTCAAACAAAGCAGAAGCAAATAACTCTTTGCACTTCGTTGCACGAGTCTCGTATCCTCTGCAGTTCAGTGGACAAATCCTTGAGTTAGGTGTTCAGGCCTATCATGGAAAATTCGTTCTTCCATCAACGACCTTTGGTGTTATTAAATCCTCAGAGTACTTGGATGAGCGCACAGCAGTGTCATTTGCATTAGCACCACAACCATTCGGCATACTCGCTGAGTATAATTGGGGACACGGTCCGCGATTTGTAGCCAAAGACCCAGCTGACACGATTGCACGAAACAAAATCGTCGGCGGCACGGTGGTCGGAGGCTTTGTCACGGTGTCCTACAAATGGACAATGATGCAAATGCCCTTCGTCTTCTACACACGAGCTCAAGCCTACCAAGGAGGCAAAAAGCTCGAACTCGATGCTCGTTATTGTGATATGAAGGAGTTGGAATTTGGTCTTGAATGGCAACAGTCATCTGCCTTTGAACTCACCGCCGCCTACGTCATGAGCGAGCGCAATAATTCAGACGCCGCAAATGTTGCCAACAATCAGAAGGGCAATTACTTGAGATTGCAAGCTCAATTCAATTTCTAAACACAATGGCAAAATGGTGGGTCAGTCTTGACTCTATAAGTTCACGCGTCTTGCATTGGATGTGTGTGACGGTCCAGGGTGCAACACTGTAGCGCGCCGACAACGTTCTCTCACTCAATCTTCCGCACTCGAACGTCATCCATATACAACACACAATCACCCTGATTGGAGTTTGCGGTGATACCAACTTCTATGCTGTTGTACACGCCTTTGGTGCCTTGAATAAAGTAGAGTATGTCGTGCGGCATTGTCTGGATATTCTCAGCTTCGATAAGCAGCTCATTGTTTTGCCACAAGCGTATGCTTCCGGCGCTACTCTGCGAGAGTTTGATTTGATAGCGAATATTCACCCATTGATCTCGAGGAAGGACCCGTGCGATGCCGCTTTGATGAAGGGTTGAAGCAAGCATCTTGCCTCGCTCGATTTCAAGCGAACGTCCGTCGGCGTCAAGCGCGATGCGGATGCCGGGTCCGGCACCAACCGCGACGTTTTCCTCCATGTCGACGAGAAACAAATAGGGAAGAGCCTGAGTGCCAACCAAGTAATACCACGCCGAAAACTCCACCACATCACCTGCAGCGAAGTACATGTTTGATTTCGAGATCGAGCACTTGGAAAGTTGTTCTGCTGAGCGCGCTGCAATGAAACGCACACTATGCTTTGATCCATGCACAATGCTTGAGTCAATGTCGATGCGATTTGCTTGAAGAGTTTGTTGAGTATAAGTCCAGCGTGATTTGTCTGCAGCAAACAGACTATCGGCTTGATATACAGTCTCGAAATCATCTACATATTCACTTCCTCCTCGAGCATCCAAAGGATAGCTGCAACTTTTCAGAAGCAATGCGGTGATAGACACAATCAATATGGCGTTATAATGAAGAGCTTTCTTTACCACACATACCCCACGCTTAAGCCCATCCAGTGCTGATACTGGAACTGGAGTAGATAGGAAACGATGGGTGTGTAAGTGACGCGATACATCCACCGACTTTGAGGATTGTGGTAGCGATATCCAACGAAAGGCGTTAGCATTGAGAAACCTGAACCCTTCGTTGTGACGCTGAGAGCTTGACCAAAGCCAAACTCGAGCTTGCTGGGGTCTTGTCCGATATCCAGGTGTAGCAGCGTTGGAATAACAAGAACTATACCGTTGTTTTTATCGATAGGAAAGCAACTCAGACCCACACTCCATTGAAACTCCCACCAAGCGTTTCCAATAAGGTGCTCTTGGTAGTTGATGGAATAAGCACCTGCTGATCCTCCCAGATCAAGATACATGGTATGTGTCGCACTACTGTCCTGAGCGTAGAGACCTTGCGATAGAGTACCGCTTAGCAAAACGAGCGCAGCTATGAAGAGTTTTATGGACACTAGTCGAGAGTATCAATGACAATAGCGAGCAAATCTACAATGCGTGAAGCTCTGCGCGCGCGAGTCGTCAAGCAGGGTGATTGACTTTGGACGATGCTCTTGGTCGCGAATCTCTGACTGAACCGTCTGATTCACAGCAAAATGCAAGTGGATTTGTGCGTTGCATACAGGCGTGCGCTTCTTTGCTTCCAACATAGATGACCAACATCATCTCTAGAAATAATGACGATCATGTTCTATACCTGCCCAACATGTGAAATTCGAATGCCTGATTGAGCTTTCGACTTAGAGACTTAAACAACATTAACATCTAAGGAGCAAATCAGACCGATTGGCGAATTGAATATTCAACTCTATGGAGGTATCTATGAAAACTCGCATTACTATTTCATTCATATTCTTGACCGTATTCTTCGGTGCCTTAACGCAAAGTGTGTGGGCCGACGGTCCGGTAATTACCCGCTCCTGTGTTCCACAAATCGGTCAAGTCATTGGTCATCAAAACGCACGCTCGAGTGGCATTGTGATAGGCGCTGCAGGCGCTAATAAAGTCTGGGACTACAGCACTCTCACTGATTCCGGCTCAGTCTATACCGAGCAATATCTCGATGCATCGTCAACGCCCTATCACAATCTGTTCAGTGATGCAAACGTTGCAGTGCGTTCAGAACAAGGTGCTATCACCTATACCTACTTCTTCCTCAGCAACTCAAAGCTTGAGGCTTTTGGGACGGCTAGTTCAAGCGATACGGATTTAATGACGAATACACGCATTGTGACAACCTTCCCGAGGGCATATCAATCAAGCGTTGTCGATAATTATGCAGGTCGCGTCACAGGTGAGTCGAATATCATCTACAGTGCTCGCGACAGCTCATATGTCGACGGATTTGGAACGCTCAAACTGCCGCACAACATTGTGTACACGGATGTTGCACGCGTTGCAAGTGTTGCGCAATACACGATGGCTGAGCTTTCCGACACGACGAAGAAATACACGGTCACGATGCTGAGATACTCTCACTTCTCACCAAACTTCAACGGAGGCTCATTGCTCACGATCGGTGGGGTCTCGCTTGGAGGCTTTGGTACACGCTACACCTCAGCCGATTATGTGTCAAACGTTGGGAGCGATGTGCCGATTGCTGATTTCGGTTACAATCTCACTATGATGCCGAATCCGGCTCAGGACATCGTCACTGTTGCTGGCTCAGAACCAACCGACTACATCGAAAGAGTCGATCTCTACAGTCAAACCGGTGAACTCATCATGAGCATGGACGCTCACTCAAATTCCTTCCTTCGCTTTGACATTTCCTCATTGCCAAGCAATGTGTACTTCCTGCGAGTTCGCATGAACTCACAAATGTGGCAAAGTGTGCTCTGCGTTGTGCATTGAGTTGACGTTAATACTTGAAGTGAATACTCGTTTACTAAAGAGGGTAGAGATACAGTCACTGTGTCTCTACTCTCTGTCTTTATGCGCAGTGGCGTTTCAAATCCGTAGCTATTAGTTCCAACCGCGTAACGAAGAGATTGTCAACTCTCGACACAAGACGACTAGTTGTTAGCACCGAACACTTCTACGTCTATTTTCTCTTAGGCGCAGATTTCAGTTTATACGCAGTGCGTACTGCATCGCGGAATACTGTTTTGCGAACCTTCCCAAGCTCCACAAAAGTTGCACCGGCAGCTCCCCATGAGTTGGGTACTGCATAGATGGTCTGCGGGTCATGCAAGACAAATACTGATTGCTGCACCGGATCCAACATCACGCACGCGCGATTGCGTTCGGCGTCGAGAGTGAGGAAGATCTTGTTCTTGATCCGAAACGAGCTCTTTTCAAAATGAGGTTGTTCGACAACGTCGTCTAGACTTAAAGCAAAGGACCGAGCTTCTTCCAGTGTTAGCATGCTACATGTTTATATCGGTGATTCACCGCGTGTGCGACGAAGCGTATAGAAGAGTTGTATTCTTAATAATGAATTGCGTCGCATCACGACTCCTGCCGGGAGCGGCATAGACTACTTAAGACTTTATAAACTCAGCCAATTCTTTGTCCAATGCTCATGCGATGTCCCTCAGGCAACACGATCGAAAACTCTCTCATCTTCGTTCCGTAATTATTCGTCAATGTTCGTTCGACGATTCCGCTGCTGCCGGCAAATCGATCGAAGACTTCTTGCACGTCATCAACGACGAGGTAGGCGAAGAAAGAATGATCAGGGCATTGTGACATGGGGATGGCGTCCGGACATTCGCCCATCCAAATGACAAAGGCGCTACAACCGAGGACTGACCAGCCCGGCGGACTCGGATATACCTCAAGCTGCAAGTACTGCCTAAGCACTTCGCTTGTTGGCTGCAAATCACGAAGCGCGAGAACAAACGAACTTCCAAGGAATGTGGCCATCTTCATCGATTAGATTGATGGTGTCCAATTTACTCGCACCTGTAACAATCACAATTGAATTATTGCTTAAAACGTGTTGTTACCGCATGAGCTCTACTCGAGAGTAAACGAGCAGCACATTGTTGCCGATGTAATCTGCTTTGCCCACCAGACTACAAATTCATTGCATTCTGAAGGAAGCCTGCAAGATGCTGAGTGCAGAGTCTTTCTGCTGAGCTGAAGATCAGGTTAAGGAGTATATGTGTCACGCATTTAGCAGCTGTCGTGTCTTTAACCTATGTACCGCTTCGCATAGGAAAATCTCTAGACTTCTATGCAGTGGAACATATTTCAGCTACTTTGAATAATCATTCATTACATCAGTACACAATGAACAAAAGAGAACTAGGCAGAACCGGAAGAAAGCTAAACGAGGTTGGATATGGATCGATGTCCTTGTCGATAGTTCCACACCGCATGCCAGACAACGATGCGATAGCGCTCATACAATACGCCGTCGATGAATGTGGTATTGAGCTTATTGATACAGCGGATTCATATTGTCTCAACGACGACGACGCAAATCACAGCGAGAAACTTCTGGCGCGCGCACTCAGCGATGGACGACGTGATCGCGTGCTCGTTGCCACCAAAGGCGGATTCACACGTCCAGCCGGTCGTTGGGTTCCTGACGGACGTCCGGAGCACTTACGAGCTGCCTGCGAGCGCAGTCTCAAAGCTCTTCAGACAGATTGTATCGAACTCTATCAATTCCACACCATCGATCCCAAAACACCTTTCGAAGAAAGTCTTGGCTGTCTTCGCGATCTGCAAGCCGAAGGAAAAATCCGTTGGATCGGTGTATCAAACTTTAAACTCGAACAACTCAAAACGGCACAGAGCATTGTAGAAATAGTAAGCGTTCAAAATCCACTCAACTTCATCAGCACAACACCCGATAGATTGGCTGTACTCGATCACTGCACCGAACACTCCATCAGCTATCTCGCATATGCGCCACTTGGAGGTCACCGCTCTTTGGGTCGTCTACACGACTACGACTCATGGCTGCACTCACACCTCAATCGCAACGACTCCGTTTTCGCAATCGCAATGGCCTGGCTACTCAAGCGATCACCGGTCGTGATTCCAATTCCCGCATCAACCAAACGCGAGAACATTCTTGCCAACGTTCAAGCAGCCTCGCTCACTCTTAGCGATGAAGAAATGCAGATCCTAGCTCATCCACAATCCTGGGCCGAGAAATATCAAGTCGCCAGAGCCACCAACAACCTACAAGCAGCTCTCGATGCACTCGATGAATGCATCAGCCTTCATCCAAACGAAGTCTTTGCCTACTACGACAAAGCCTGTCTCTACATGAACCTAGAACAACACGACCAAGCCCTCCAAACACTCAGCACCGCAATCGCCAAAGGCTTCAACGATCACGCCCACCTCGCAGCAGACGAAGATTTTGCACCACTGCGAGATGATGCACGTTTTATCAAAATGCTGACAGAGATGAAGGGATAAAGAGAATTGCTATGACGGGCAGTATTAAAGACGAAAACCCAGAACCACAAGCCGCGCGCCGGCGCAATGATGTGACCAATGCCACGTAGGGGAGGCGTGTAGGGGAGGCGCCCGCCTCCCGCCCACTTTGCCGATCGGTATTAAACACACCAAGAACCACACCCCGCGCGCACGTAGGGGAGGCGCTCGCCTCCCGCACCCCGCGTGCACACCAACGTATCGTAGGCGCTAGCCTCCCATACCCCCCCACCCATCTCTTTCCCTTTCACCACACATCCATCAGCGCATAACTTTGCATTCAACAATTATCCCTCATGATCAAGCTCGACCGATTACTTTCCATTGTTTTAATGCTGCACTCCAAACGACTTTTGCGGGCGCAGGATTTGTCGGAGCATTTTGGTGTGAGTTTAAGAACGATCTATCGCGACATCAATACTCTCTGTGATGCCGGCGTTCCGATAGCGGCAGAGGCGGGCGTTGGTTATTCATTAGTGAAGGGTTATACGTTGCCACCGGTGATGTTCAGCAATGAAGAAGCATCTTCGATTGTGATTGCAGCCGAGTTTCTTTCCAAGATGTCCGCCAACAAGGAACTAACGCAACAAAGTGCTCGTGCGGTGGCAAAGGTTTTGTCGATTCTTCCGGAAGAATTGAAAGAGCGAATTCATCTGCTTCAGAACACGACGGCAGTATTTCGTCCACAGCAAGCGCAGGAACCGAGTTTACAGATACCTACCATCTTCAGCGACATGCAGTTAGCGATTGCTGAACGACGTTGTGTTGACATTGAGTACCGCACCGCCGGTCTCGCAAGTTCTCACCGACGCATCGAACCTTTGGGAATGGTGTTCTATGGCAACTATTGGCATTGCATTGCCTACTGTCAGTTACGTGAGGCTATACGCGACTTCCGCACCGACCGCGTCACGCACCTCGAACTCAGCGATACCCGTTTCGCGCCGCATCTCGATTTTAATATCCTGGATTTTCTCAATCACCAATACTCCAGCGAATCCCCGATCACCGTTCGCGTTGTCTTTGATGCGCAGGTGGCACCCTTTGTCGGAAACAAACACTACTTCGGCTTTGTGAAGGAAGAGTTGCGGGATGATGGGATTGAAATGACATTCTTTACTCCTAGTCTGCGATATATCTCGAGGTGGCTGTTTAGTTACGCTGACCACATTCGTATCATTGAACCAACTGAACTTAGCGATAGACTGCGCAAACTCGCAGTGTCCGTGTTGAGTCGCTTGGACTCGAATTGCTGACAGAAAATTCCCATCTCCGCAGACACCACCGCATCCAATCTTTTCCAAAATCCTACTGACACACTGTTGTCACTACCTCCCTCTAGTTTGCACCCGTTCACTACGCCGGCACGCAGTCAACACATTCATTTAAAACCATCACTATCAAAGGAACAGATCATGGATATGATTCCGGTACTCTTAAAAGAAATGGATCGCGAGATTGTCATCACGCGTAAAATGCTCGCTCGTATTCCCGATGACAAATACGATTGGAAAGCCCACGAGAAGAGCATGACGATCCAGCGTCTCTCGGTACACATTGCTGAACTCCCAACATGGGTCACCATGGCTTTGACGACCAGCGAACTCGATTTTGCAACGACACCTTATGCGCCAAAAGACATCAAAACAACTGCTGAATTACTGGCTTATGCAGAAGAGTGTTTTGCGCAGGGACGTGATACACTGAGCAAGGCAAGCGAGAGCGACTTGCTCAAACCATGGTCATTGAGAAATGGTGAAATAATCTACTTCACCGATCCTGTGCTCGACGTGATCCGCTTGACCTTTAACCAAATCACACACCACCGCGCCCAACTCGGCGTCAACCTTCGTTTGCTCAACATTCCAATTCCCGGCAGCTACGGTCCAAGCGCCGACGATGCCAGCATGTAAATCACTCGAAGCTCTTTGTCACTACTACAGCTCTACACTTTCGCTCCTTTGCAACTCAGCACATAACAATTCAATTCACAACTAGCTCAAGAGATACAATCACCATGAACAATGCACTCAATTGGTTTGAAATTCCCGCAAGCGACTTCGATCGCGCCGTACGATTCTATTCAAGCGTCGTTAATAGTCCGCTCAAGACCGAAGACATGGGTCCCATGAAAATGGGAATCTTCCCAAGCGAAGGCGACACAGCCGTCTCCGGCGCTGTCGTACTCGGTGAATTCCACAAACCATCATCAAGCGGCACCCTCGTCTACCTCAACGCCAACAGCGGCATGCCCGCCATGCTCGAACGTATCCAACAAGCTGGAGGCACAGTACTGCTTCCCCGCACCCTCATCAATGAGAACATCGGATACATGGCAATATTTAGTGATAGCGAAGGGAACACCGTAGCGTTGCATTCGGAGAATTAAATTCGCGTCCACACAATGCGGCATGCCGCACACATTGCCCACAATACCGTAGGGGAGGCGCAAGCCTCCCAATCGTTCGACGTCCGGTTCATTGCGGACCGCCACAACATCGACCACCACAACATCGACGCCACGTCAATAACCGCGGAAGGCTAGCGCCTTCCCTACAGATTGACCCTAACACCCTGCGGCATGCCGCAACGGTTTCCGATGTAACCGTAGGGGAGGCGCAAGCCTCCCAATCGTTCGACGTCCGGTTCATTGCGGACCGCTACAACATCGACCGTTACCACGTCAATAACCGCGGAAGGTTAGCGCCTTCCGTACAGATTGACCCTAACACAATGCGGCATGCCGCCCACATTGCCCTCGAAACCGTAGGGGAGGCGCAAGCCTCCCAATCGTTAGACGTCCGGTACATTGCAAATTGCCGCCACATCGACCGCCACCACGTCAACAACCATCACGTCGATAACCGCGGAAGGCTAGCGCCTTCCCTACAGATGCGCGTACACACCCTGCGGCATGCCGCAACGGTTTCCGATGTAACCGTAGGGGAGGCGCAAGCCTCCCAATCGTTCGACGTCCGGTTCATTGCGGACCGCCACAACATCGACCGCCACAACATCGACGCCACGTCAATAACCGCGGAAGGCTAGCGCCTTCCCTACACATGCGCGTTCGCACCCTGCGGCATGCCGCACACTCATTGTCAACACTGCTCAACCCTTCATTTTCCGCCCCTTCGGGTGATTGTGCAGGTATCACTCATCACTGTAACCTGATTAGGCTAAATTGCACGTAGAGAACGGCACTTCTTAACACAACTGAGCTACTACACCGTGTTCATGCACTTGAGGGTGCGTGTGACTGGTGCCGTCTAACGATTGTATCAACCTTTGAGGAGTCGGAAGATGAAGAAGACATGGATCGCAATCACATTTTGTATGCTGTGTTCGATGAGTGCGCTGATGGCGCAGGGTCCGCGTGGACGTGATTTTGGTTTCGGTTTGGTATTGGGTGAACCTCTTGGTTTGACCCTGAAATTCTGGACAAATCCGGGCAACGCTTTCGTTGCTGATATTGGTAGCTCATGGTATGGTCAGCCACGCTTGGACGTCGATTACTTATGGCATGAAAACCTGTTCCGCTCGCAGGTTGTGAAGTTTACTGCCGGACCAGGCTTAGTTCTGGGTTTTGGTGGATATGGTAAGGGATGGTGGTACCGTCATGACTGGGATAACAAGTATTCATACAGTTCAGTAGCCATCGGCGTTCGTGGAATGTTTGGTATCAACGTTGTACCACGCAACATGCCGCTCGAGTTCTTTCTTGGCCTTGGTCCTATGTTTAGCGTATCTCCGGGATTTTATACGGTAGTGGATTTCAACTGCGGACTTCGCTACTATCCTTAGTCGATCGCTTCGAGCGATACAGTGCGTAGTCGTGCTTTGTGAGTGAGGTTCACATGATGAGACAAATACGACTCTACCTTGCAGTTGTACGCGTCGGCCTTGCCGGCGCGATGGAGTATCGTGTGAACTTCGTCGTGAACACGGTTCTCACAGTGCTGGTTTATGCTTGCGTGCAGATGTTCACATGGTGGACGGTGTTTCATAGTACTTCGCATACAAGTATTGCCGGTATGGACTTAAACTCCATGCTCGTCTATCTCTCATGCTCCGTCATGTGCTTTAGTCTTACGCGCAACAGCATGCGTGAGCGTGAGCAAGCGTTTCTTATTCGCACCGGCGGATTGAATGGATTTCTCGTAAAGCCCATCTCTCATGCCGTCTATACTTTTTCGTTGGCAGTTTCAGAACGCATTTCGCAGAGTCTGTTTGTTATCCTGCCATCCGTGTGCATCATCATTCCGCTCTGTGCATCTGTTGGAATTCCGTTGTCGATTCACGGTTCGATCTGGGCCATTGCTATTCTGATTTTGGGAGGCATCATGAATTTTCTCATGGGACTCTTCATTTCCTATATGGCATTTTGGTTGGATGAGGTGTGGACTTTTCACGCCATCAAAGACATTGCCCTGGGCTTGCTTAGTGGCATGAGTTTTCCTCTTGCTGCCTTGCCACATCCGTGGCGCGAAGTGTCGTCAATGCTTCCATTTCAGTTCTTTGCTTTCGTGCCTGCGTCATTGATGAATGGCTCTATGTCGACCGATGTTGCGCCTTTGTATTTGCTGCAGGCGCTGGCATGGACGCTGTTTATGACGCTCTGCGTGACAGCTATTTGGCGCGCCGGATTGGCTCGATATAATGCATACGGAGGCTGAGCATGAGATTGATTCAACTGTGGTGGAGCTTTTTCAAGAATGCACTGAGTCGCGAACTGGAATTTCGTTGGCACTTTCTAGCGATGTTCTGCATGGACATCGTGTGGTATGGCGTCCAGTACTTGCTCTTTGAAGTTTTGTATTTATACGTGCCTCGCTTCGGCGGTTTGAATCACGATGAGATCATGGTCTTCCTTGGCACAATGTTCGTTATCGATGCCCTCAACATGATGCTCACCTCATCAAACTTCTGGGCATTCCCTGAGATGGTGCGAAGCGGTGAACTTGATTTCTTTCTGCTCAAACCGGTGTCGCCGGCATTCCTCAGCATGTTTCGCTACCCAAGCGTTGGCTCGCTCTTTAACTTCTTCGTTGCGCTATCATTTCTGATCTACGCAATGTCCGGTGTGCCCTTGATGGATCGTATGCCAGGGTTGCTGCTCTATCCGCTCTACATCGGACTTGGTCTCGGAACAATGGTCGCAATGCAGTATATCTTTATGGCCATCTCCATCTACACCATCGGTGCTGATGGAATACAGTGGATACTGTTTAATCTGCACACCCTCGGCGCACGACCCGACAGTATGTACACCGGAATATTCCGCAAGATTTTGCTCACAGCTGTTCCAATGGCAATGCTGGCATCGGTTCCGACACGTCTGCTGCTGCCAAATCCTGATTACACGCTCATAGGCATCTCCGGCGCCTGCGCCGTGGCCTACATGTTCATCTCGCTTCGAGTCTTTTATCGAGCACTCTCACGCTACTCGGGTGCAAGTGCTTGATATGAATTTCACAAAGAGTTGATCTTGTCATCAGCAGCCCTGCGTAGTTGGTATCTTTTGTTAAGCAATTTCAACGCTAGATAAGAATGGCAAATACAGAAAGTCTGTCGCTCCGACTCGTCGATCCAAACAATCTATCAGATGTTGAATCAGTTCTCGACATCTACACTCCGTATGTGTTCGACACTGCCATAACCTTCGAAACTCAGGCTCCGAGTTTGGGGGAGATGCAGAGTCGTATTGCAGCAAGCGCAGCTATCTATCCATTTCTCGTGTGCGAAGATGAAAGCGGCATTGTTGGTTATGCATACGGAAGTAGACATCGAGCAAAAGCAGCTTACGATTGGTCGGTTGAATCGACGGTTTATGTTGGTGCGGGATTTCATCGACGTGGGATAGCGCGACGCTTATATGCAACGCTGTTCTCGCTGCTTACGGTGCAGCGCTATGCACGTGTATTTGCCGGAGTGACCTTGCCGAATGAATCGAGCGAAGGACTGCATCGAGCTTTTGGATTTGAACACATAGGAGATTTTCAACGCATCGGTTTCAAACACGGACAATGGCACACAGTGCGCTGGTTTCAGCGTGATTTGATGCGAGAGGATTGGGCGCCTCGACCCCTGCTCCTCGTCGATGACCTACAATCGATGCCCGAATTCCATCGCATCATGAAGTCCGCTCAGGAGTATTGAGAACTTGGTGTCAATTGCAGATGAATTATTGTAGATTGACTCAAACAAACACATCATAGAACGAAAGAAAAATCATGACCAAAGAACAGCTGTTAGAACGTCAGACTCCGTTGAAGAACACCTATCGCGAGAACGCAGAAGCAGCAATGATCTGCTTGAGCGCGGAAGGATCATTGGGCGAGGGAGTGTCCTGTTCAGTACACACCGGACGTGCTTTGGCAACGGCTGGCTTGCATCCTGCAAGTGGTGGTGATGGAACGCAGCTGTGCTCAGGTGATATGTTGCTTGAAGCCTTGGTTGCATGCGCCGGTGTGACCGTCAAGGCAGTCGCTACCTCGATGGAGATTCCGCTCGACGAAGGAAGAATTCGCGCTGAAGGCGATTTGGATTTTCGCGGTACGCTTGGGGTAGACAAAACAGTAGCAGTCGGCTTTCAGTCAATTCGTTTGTTCTTCCATCTCAAAAGCTCCGCCTCAGAAGAACAATTACAGAAGCTTCTGAGTGTGACTGAGCGATACTGCGTTGTATTGCAAACAATCAGCAAAGGATGTCCGGTGCACTCTCAGTTGCAGAGCAACTAAGCGTGTACTTTTTGTGATCCCACATCAGGACTGTTCTGAGGCATCCTTTTCGCGCACCATCACAATGTAGTCAGTTGCCATTGGAACATCGCCTTCGTTACGAACGATGTAAGATATCTGACCGCGATGATAGGTGCCGTGATTGAACACATGCATGAGGATATCGCGCACACGCTGTTGATGAGGATTTCCCTTCAAGTCCTTGTAGGCAATGATACTGTCGAGCTCATCCTCCTGCATCCACGACACGAACTCGAGATATTCATCATAGAGTTTTTGCAAGAGCTCTGCTGCATCATCGAGGTCGCCTTCAACCTGCGCAGGCGCGCCATCGCGTCCTTTTAATCGATTCATCCAAGCACTTTGTGCAAAGAGGATGTGCTGAAAACGCTTCAAGGCATCCGCATCCAGATTCGCTGCATCGCGCAAGTATTGAAGCGTTCGATCATTTGCCCATTTGTCGTATTGTAAAAAGCTAAGAAGAGTAGTCATGGTGCTGTCCTTTCAGAACGATAAAGAATGGTGTACAAAATTATGCACCCAAACTCGTCGATGTTCTCGGTACAGCTGTTTAATTCAGAGTGGCGTTGAAATTCACTGCGATCAAGCACGCAGCATACGACGAAACACCAGATACAATGGATAACCAAGCGCAATCACCGTCGCTCCGATGATCGCGTTTTGAGTGTCGTTAATAGTCACACTGACAGTAATGCAGCAGATAGTCGCGATAAACACGACCGGTATAACAAGACTCGGCAATGTGTACACTTCATTGTCAGATCTGACATTGCGTTTGCGCATGATAAACACGCATGCGGCAGCCGTCGCAAGTGTGATGGTATCAGTGAACATCACGTAACTCAACAGCTTTTCAAATGTTCCCAGTGCGAAGAACATGATGAGCACCATGATTGTAAAAAGCGTGAGCGAGAATTCCTGAACACCTGTACGAGCATTCATGCGAGCGAATATCGACGGCAACATGCGCTCGTCGGCCATGGCGTACCAGATGCGCGGATTGAAGAGAAAGGCGGAATTCAAAAATCCCAAAACAGAAATGAAGATGGCAATGGCAGTGAATCGTTCGCCGACTGAACCCATGACGCGCGTGGCAAGAGCTCCTGCAACGAGCGGAGATGATTGCAAGGAATCAAAGCCAAGTACATTGACGTAGGCGTAATTGATGGCGAGGTATAAAATCAAAACAATAGTCATAGCGCCAACAATGGCTCTGGGCATGCGACGTGAGGCCTCACGTACATCAGCACCAAAGTTGATGGTTCCTTGATATCCTCCATAGCTAAAGAAGACCGGAATCAACGCCGAACCAAGAGCAAGCAGCATGCTAAGGCTGGAAGAATCAGCAGCAGCAGACGACTGTACTTGGTTTGACGCGATCGCACTTTGAGTTGTTGATGACATCGCAGTCGATGTCGCGCTCGGCGACACAAAGATGGCACTGATAAAAACGAGAATGAGTACGATCTTCAGCACTGACAAAACATTCTGCGTGCGCGCACCGCTTCGAATGCCGAACATGTTGAGGGCATAGAGCACGACGATTGTACTCACAACGATCAGTTGAATGGTGCTATGCGCGATAGGTGCTGTAAAGAATATCGGAGCAATGTATTCTGCGCCGATGAGTGCAACACTGGCTGCGCTGGACGCATTGATGATAACCAGCGACCAATTCAACATGAAGGCAATGGCTGGATGATAGCAGAGTGAGAAGATGCGATAGAAGGCACCGGCAACAGGATAGCGAGAACCGATCTCGGCAAAGGTCAAGGCGCCGCAGGCACTGACGACAGCGCCGGCGATCCAGGCGGTGTAGAACATGCTGAGCGTGCCGGCTTTGAGCGCGACCATCTGTGGCGTTCTAAAAATGCCGATGCCAATCACCAAAGAGATGATGACCATTGTCAAATCAAAGGTGCCAAGTCGTGCTTTGATACTTGTCATGCGAGTGCTTGTGCGTGGAGCAGCAAAATGCAAAAGAAGTACGGGAGACAGTGTTGACAAGAATGGATGAGGGACTCCGCGAGATGACGTTGTTCTGCTGTACGCTCATGAAGTAAAGCTGGTTAATGTGAAGGGGAATAATGGCTTTTCAGGCTCGTAGGGAGGGTTTACAGAGTGTTAGTACTGCAGACTATCTCTTCACCTTGCCTGAAGACCTTTTTATTGTATTTTGGTTCAGAAGGTATTGATAGTACACACTTTCCGAAGGGCATCGGATTCGCGAGGAGGGTAGTGTTTTCAGCGCCCAGGTCTTCAGTCGAACGCTGCTTCCCATATCGAAGCGCAACCAACATAGTCAGCCATCGCTCAGCTCCATCAATCCACTTGGAGGCAAAGTTCTTGTGCTGAATCAGAGCTACGAACCAATCTCCGTTTGTAGCGTCAAAAAAGCCGTGATGCTCATCTTCTTGAGCAAGGCAGAGATGGTTGAAACGCGCAATGGTTATGCGATTCACACCATTCACTACTCCTATCCCTATCCCAGCGTCATACGCTTACAATCATACATCCGCGTTCCGTACAAGAAGGTTGAGCTTTCGCGGAAGAATATTTTGCGTAGGGATAATTTTCGATGTCAGTATTGCGGATCGCATATGCATCCTCTGACAATTGACCACATCATTCCACGCTCACGTGGTGGAGGAGACTCGTGGGAAAATCTGGTTGCAGCCTGCATTCCATGTAATAACCGCAAAGGCAATCGTACGCCGGAAGAAGCAAACATGCGACTCCTGACAGTGCCGCGACGTCCCAATCACATCGTGTTTCTCAAACACTTCATGGGCAAGGTTGATGAACCATGGAAGCCCTATCTCTTTATTGATTGAGTTTTGTGATTGAACCGAACTATCGAATCGTCATCGCACGATGATTGACGCGTGTGCAGCTAACACGCTTGTGTGCGACGCGCACTCAATTTCCATGTGGACCCACAATAGGCAGAGCTGATTTATTCATCACGTAGTGATCTAGCCACCAACGTATGTCCGCATTACTCTCTTCACGACGTCCGGCGAGGATGTGATCGGCGTTATCGTAGATAATGAGTTTGTAGGGATGAAGTGTATGCTGCAGCTCGCGCGCGAGGTCAATTGCGTTCATTGCATCCACGCGTTTGTCGCCGCTGCCATGCAAGACGAGTAGTGGAGTTGTTTTGCAGAGTTCCGCTGCCCAACTTCCGGCGGAGCGACGGATCATCTCCGTCATCATCTGCTCATCGTTGGCAACGAACTTAGAGAAGGTCTTGCGAATAGGCGAGTGAGGATCATTCGAGTGCAGAACGGTTGGTGCTCCAATCGTAACTGCTGCGCGGAATGCTGAACTAGAGCGCAGCATCATGAGTGCCATCATGCCGCCACGACTTCCTCCGACAATTCCGAGACGCTGCATATCGACGTAGCCGAGCGAGGCAAGCAGCGGTATACAGTTCGCTGCATCATCAACGTCTCGCGCACCCCATTCCTCAACGCCTTCAGAACCTCCCTGACCGCGGTAATTGCTGGCAACGCAGACATAACCCCAGCTGGCGTAGAGTCCGGCTGTGGCGTAGGCACTTTCAGCAGACAATGCCCCACGCGGACCAATTCCACCACGATTGAAGATGAGTCCCGCATAGCTCTGCACCGACTGTGCCGGCGGCAAAGCAAGAAAACCGGAGATGCGTAGTCCCTGACTCCAATAGCGAATCGCAAACATCTGCACCCCAAGAAAATTCGCGAAGTCAACATCGTTCAACGCCCTTCGCATCATGTTGCGAATGGTAGTTGGAAGAACGATTGGTGTTGTGTCGATGAGTTGACCGTCAGTCATGCAATCTCTTGTTCCGTTGAGTAATCAGCTTCAATTCTCAGCAAAACTATAACCTCCGGAGATCAATCTCTTGTAGAGTTTTGAACGCAGCACTTTCGACTAGGTGAACCGTCGCAAAACACGGAGAATTGCTGAGGTGAAGGGCTGCGATATACTCATGTACGACAACAAAAAACGCGTCGTAACACAATGCTCGACGCGTCGAATTGCTGAGAAGAAGGGTCGTAGCACTTAGTACGATACCGCTTCGCTTTCTTCAAAGAGAACGATTTCAGGAGCGCTTGTAACACCGGCGCGCTGCATTGCTGATTTGAGATTTGGGGATTGTCCGTAGGCTATGCAACCTTCAGCCGACTTTGCATGATTGATAATCATCACGCTATTTGGGTTGCCTGCTTCTTGCAGGACTTCATGTCCGGTAAAACCGTGCGAAACGCGTGTATCATGCATTTCATCAAATACCTTTTTCCACGATGCGAAATCTGCCACTGTGTGGCGTACAAGCATAACTGCCATGACTGTGCTCCTGTGTTGTTTGTAAATAATTACACAGCGAAACTACAGCATGCGCTAAGCGAGCTTCATTGACATAGATCAAGAAATGAAATGAGTTAATAAATAGAGTGAATGAAGGTTGTCAATCTCTGCAAGGCAGTGCTGATGGTCTCGTGCAAAGCAGCGTGCTCAACGAAGAACCGTATTAACAACGTTTCTTTCGAATACGACTCAGGGTCTCTGGCGTTATGCCGAGGTAAGCAGCGAGGTAATGTTGAGGAACGCGTTGAACAAGGGAGGGACGTTCAAGAAGAAGGCGCTTGTATTTGGTTTCGGCGGAGTCGGCAAGGGATTGTCCGACTTGCTCTTGAAGTTTTGTGTAGACTTTTTGCGTGCCGCGAATGTAGTACTCACGAAAGCCAGGGAACTTCTCGAGCGCGCACTCAAAGGCATCTTTTTCAATGATCATGAGTTCGCACTGTTCGAGGGCTTGAAGACTGAGGTTGGTGGGAGTTTTTTGACGGAAGCTGACAAGATCGCCGCACCACCAATTTTCTTCTGCAAAGTAGATGATGCGTTCCGTGGCATCGTCGCTCATGTAGTAGTGTCGCAGACAACCCTTCACCACAAAGCACACGTGACGCACAATCTCGCCAGCCTGATACAGGTGCTCTTTCTTTTCAAGAATACGGTCAGTGAATAGTGCGGAAAACGCGTCAAAATCTTCCGCGGAGAAATTCGACTTCGATTGCAATTCTCGAAGCATGCATTGACGATCCATGGAATAAATAATGAAGTGGATCGAGGAAATCGTATGATTTACAGAGTCGTTGCAACTCGGAAAAACTGAACGCTATGCTTTCGAGATTGATCTAATGTACTCTGCAATCCTTGTTATGGCTTGACTAAAATCTTCGTCACAGCCGTAGTTGTATGCGCCTGCGAGACGCACAGCGCAAGATACACGCCGCCGCTAACTTGGCGACCGTTGTTGTCGCGTCCATCCCAAATAGCCTGACGCGAAGTCGTTTCTATTGAGCGCACCAGTACTCCGTCGAGCGTGATAATGTTCAACGCAGTGCCCGCTTCCAATCCGTCGATTGTCATCTGCTTGTCTTTCTCAATCGCAAATGGTTGCGGATACACGCGCAGGGAGAAATCGCCGCGCGGAAGAATGGACAGAGTTTGAACGGCATTCAGACCCTGAGTACTGCCGATGTACACGCGTCCTGTTGACCAATCGCTTGCCAAGCAACGCACCTCGTCCGACAACAATGCAGGATAGCGTTTGTGATTGATGTAGCCGATCGTATCACTACCATCTTCCATCATCACCCACACACCTGTATTGGTTGCAATCCATTTGTTGTTCAGCGCATCAACGACGATGTCGTTGATCACCTGATCGCGAAGCAAGCGCAAGCGAGTGATGCTGGGTTGCGTGCCGGAGCCGCGCAAAACCAATGACGGAAAGGAGAGTACTGCGACGCCGCTGCTGGCAGTGCCAATCCAGAGTGCACCATTGTTGTCGACTGCTAAGGCAGTGATTTCGTTATCGGGGAGTTGAGAATTAGTCGATGTAATTGATCCCCACTTCGCACCGTTCGCTGTTTCGTTGTACCATAACAATCCCGCAGAACCGGCCATCCACTTGGTGCCGTTGGCGTCGATATCGAGAATGTAGTAGTTACGTCCTGTGCCGGCGTCGTTAGTATAGGTCGACCAGGTTTTGTCTTTCGAACGCTTCAACAACATCGGACCTGCGCCATTGGTCGGATCAAAATTCAACAGCCACGTGTTGCCTTTGGAATCACTCGCGGCGTCACCGCTCAAAACGTAGGTCGTTGAACCGGTGATTCCGGTGAGAGGAGAGTTTGATGCGTTGTATTGTTTAATGTCAGATTTATTCGGACCAAGCGCTTCAATCATTCCATCGCCCCATGTTGCTGCCCAAACTGATGAATCGCTGGTTGCTGAAATACGCCACAAAACATCGCTTGGGAAAGAAGCATCAAGTGTACGATTAAAATTCGTCCAGCGAGTTCCGTCGAACATCGTCATGCCTTGACCATCAGTGCTGCGATTTGAAGTAGCAATCCACAGACGACCCAATGCATCCTGACACATGCGTTGCACGCGGTTGTTGTACATGGTGTTGGGAGCGTAGTTCTTCATGACAGATGACTGCATGACGCCGACGCCGGCACTGAAGTAGAGAATGGTCAGAACAGATTGATTGTTGATTCGCGTCAGCGCAATCGAATTCAACGATGAAGGATGTTGTATTGCCAAGACGCTGTCCTGGAGCGTTGCAACGCGATCTGAAGTGCAGTAATACACCTTGTCACCAAACACGCACATTGACTTGAAAGGCAAGGACGCACTCACGGCTGCATGCACCAATTGAAAAGTATCTGCGCTGAGTTTGTAAATGCCCTGAGCATTCATTGCGTAGAGTTGCTTTGCAGGATCAAGAACGAGATCGATGGCGTTTTTGAGAGAGTCGGAGCTTTGGACGGTGTATTGACGCCAAACGCCGGGCTGACGCAACGTCGGACTGCGCAATGGCGCAGTGCTCACGCCGCCGTCGCCTGCAACAACGATGGTATCGTTATAAACGACAACACGACGCACCGGCAACTTCTCTTCCATGCGACCAATGCGGTCGATGGTTTCGATAAACACGTTATGATCAGAATCAAACAGCGACAAACCAAAGTCGGTTGCGAGGATGAGGGTATCACCACGAAACAGCATGCTATTAATACCGCGACGCGGATACTGTTCACCGGCTACTTGAATGTCGGTGATATGCGTCCAGCTCAACGAGTCCAGATTATAGATCTCGATATAGCCGTCAAATGTTCCTATGTACACTGAGTTGTTCTTCGCGTGATAGGCGATGCAGGTCGCATCCAGCGAGAGCAGTCCTTCGGTGTTACGTAGCTCGGTGTAGACATTGCTTTGAGGATCGACGCTGAAGACTCCTCCGCCGGTGGCGACCCAGAGTCGACCGGAAGTATCGCTACAAACAGAGCGTGCATTTACCATAGAAGTAAACGACGTCCATTTGGAAAGCTGAAACTGTTGGGGAGTCACATCGCTCAAACCCTGAGCGTCGGCTGAAATTGCGGGAAGAAGAAAAACAAAGACCGCGACAAGCAAGCTGATGCGATTCACAATGCGTGCATAGAGCATAACGTATTCACCTAATAATGCGTAATGAATCGTATCAATGGACCATTCGTATGCGAGCTTGATATGTGTGGTTATAAAAACGTTTGTTGAGAATCCTTGCGGAAACAGCCAATCAATTCGACGAAGGAATTGTGGCTAAGAGTCGTACCATTTCAATAGCCGCCAACGCAGCTTCGCGACCCTTATTATTCTCGGGAACGAGGCTTCGGGCTTCTGCCTGGGCCATGTTCTCGGTTGTCAACACACCAAATATACACGGACAACCCGTCTCCAGCATCACCTTCATGAGGCCTTCCGATACTCCATCGGCTACCAGTTCAAAGTGATAGGTGTCGCCACGAATGACGCAACCCAAAGCAATAACGGCGTCGTAGCGCTTTGATTGTGCACAGCGCTGAACCACCAAGGGAATCTCATAGCTCCCCGGACAACGAAAAAGCTCGATTTTTTCCCGAATTGCGCCTTTTTCCAACAGACACGCCTCTGCACCTGCCACGAGGGGCTCAACGATCTCAGCATTCCATCTCGCTGCCACGATTGCAAAGCGAAGTCCAGCCGCACTAATTTCTTGATCTTGAATTTCCTTGAGCATGTTTGAGTCTCGAACGTGGTTTCGTGCAATATACAAGCACTTCGACAGTGATGTTTTACGGGAGTTGGAGGGGATTGCTTCCTTTTTGCTGGAGAACGAGGAACATACACTGGTCAACATTCTTGGAGACGCAGAGTACTATGTCGTCACCCAGGGTATTAAAAGGTTAGTTCTTGACTTTTGGAACACAATCGTGTATCAGTTTGACGGAGATCAGAAAGAAAGCAAGTACATGCCAAAACTTTGAACGGGATTAAGTGGGCCAACTATGGCGGATTTTACGGTAAATGACTGTCACCGGTGAATCACTAGTGATTTTGAGGAGATAGACTTCTTGTCGGAGATGACAAGCAAGAATAGGCCATCGTTGAGACCCTCAATTGAGAAAACACAGCTAAACGTACCATGTCTATTTACCCTTCTAAATTCTTTTGTAAAGTCGAGAACACATTCGCCGGAAATATCATAGACTTTTAAACTACTGTTTGCATCTCCCGTACCGAACAGCGAGAAACCACTTACATTTATGTAGTGCTCTGCCGGATTCGGGGCAATAGCTGTAATGAAACTTGAGGATGTACTAGCAACTATTGAATCGTTTTCAATAACTTCACTAGTACTGTCAGGCACAAGCTGGTAAAATCGCATTCCGACATTCGTACCTGCGTACAAGTAAGCTTCTTGCAGATTTCGGAACAATGCAATACCCACATCACTAATCAGGTCATTTGACTCAGTCTTGGCCCGCTTCGAAACTAATTTCTGCCATGTGACTCCGGCATCGACGGACAAGAAGACCCGCCCATAATTTGAATAGATCACAAGGCTATCTCTTCCGATTACTAAGAAACCTGCCGGTATTTCCAAGTTTGCGTCTATCTGTGGAACCACGAAGATCGTTGACCATGTCCTACCTTGATTCACAGTTTTTATAAGTCGACGTGAGAATCCTTTCGGTCCACTCCAATCATCAAGCAAACTGTATCCAACTGTATCGGTAGCAAATTTTATTGATAACAGCATTGCCGAATCATTGCTACTCCTCACAACTCCGTCAACCGAATAGCCAATTCGAGTCCAGTGCTCTCTGGTCGAGTCTGAGATGAAATTAACCGTGTGATATTTATTGTGGGTAATACCTCTCTGACTTGTAAACACACAACCCGTTTCAGTTATTGCTGCAGATATATACGTATCCTTGTCAGCTTCCGGAGGCGTTATGACTTTCCAACTCGCGCCTCTATCCATAGAAAGAGGAATAGTTCCGCTATAGAAGGTACTAAACACGACTTCGCCTTTATTGTTAAAGGATGCAAACATGTGATTACCGGTATACTTCTCTGAAAGACTAACCGTATCCCAAGTACTTCCCGCATCACCGCTATGCCATATATAAGGTAGTCCGCCACAAACAGCGTTGTTCGAATCTATTGGGGTTATGTACCCAGCTACTAAGTAGTAGTCTTTCGAAAAGACTCTGCTTTTTGTGGGCACAAAGGACCACTGTCTCCCTCTCGTCGAAGAGCTCCCAAAGTTTAGATACTGAGTGACAGTTTTATTGGTTACTGTGAGATCCGTTGTACATATTCCTGTTCGAAACATTTTCGAGCCCCACAGTGATGGTGCACCTAAACTATATGCACAAGTGTCTGGTCCACCGATTAGACTTTGACTGAAGTCAACAAGCTCCCAACGCATCTGTGCACTAGCACTCAGTGTAAACGATATTATTAGACTGCAAACAATTGAACTTTTCATGACGGCCTACCCTTTGTTTTGACTACGAGATAAGTGAGCGACTACATATTAGCATTGTTCCGGATTACAAGGAACAACAAGTGGAGGATCCGGAGGCACTAACTCAATAGTTACACCGCCACAAGGATCATTTTCGGCATGATGTGAAAGGTAATTTTTGCATATCGATCCATCAAGCATCTCGCAAACAACATACGTGTTCCAACACAAATAATTCGAATTGCACTTCACCGTAATCTTTTTAAATCCAGCCTCCCACTCATGGCCATTCCACGAAGTCCAGGTCGTATAAAATTCATCCGAACGACACCCACCGAAACTTACGTCGGCATAAAATGATCCAGTTGTATTCGATGAACAAGGTTGACTCTCACAGGAGGGGATAACTACTGGATTCACTGGACCACCATCGTTATACTTTTTGACCGCATCTTTGATAACGTCGTTTACGTGATCTTGAATAAGTTGTGTGAGTGTACTAGTCACTGACGAACACCCTGTTGAACCACTAGTCGAGACTTGATAGCAATCGCCTATTATGATACTCATAGTATTCGAGCCAGCGTCCCACTTGTAACAGTACTGTATTACCAATTTGCAATTTACATCTAGGTATACAGAATACTCCGCCGAATAATAACCGCTAGGGCACGTGGCGTACGAAGATATTGTAAACATCGTAAAGATCATCAACACCACACCTATTGACCTAATTTGCTTAAGCATAATTAGCCTCATATAGTTAGTAAAGATTCGTTATGACACGACACTCCCGTGCCGGAGCGAGCACTATTGTTGTTTTGTCTGGTGAGCATACACTCCTCTCCACTACACGTGGCTAGGCACTTGTGAAAAATCAAGACCTGCAATCGACTCTACCTGTTCGCTAAGATAGTGTGGGAATCTTAGCTTGTTCGTCAATGGAAACGAAGAACGGAGTAGTTAGTGTGAACCTTATCTAGAACAGTATGTTTAATCTGCCGTCGAGTTAAAGTATTTTAGTCTGGGAACCCTAATTGAAAATAGAATAATATTCTTTCACACCAAATAATAATAATCTTATTAGTGCGTGGATCTAAGTCGAATGTCAAACTTAAGAGGCGCCATCAGAGACTATTTGCTCGTAAAATATTATTATGGTGGAATACGGGCGACTCCTGCGACGTTACTGAAAGGATTGCTTCAGATTGCTTAATGAATCCGTGACGATATTACTCGGTTGTGAGTTAACACATTTATCAAACACAATATTGCAACCACAGTCTTCCGTTAGGTGTTAAACCAGAGTTAGGCCTTAACCACGGGAATATCAACAGAAGTATATCCTCGATTGTAGCGTCGATCTCGATTAGTACATCATTGTGGGTTTTTGCGACGCCCTCTTAACTCAGCCATCAATAAGTGTCTCATTTGTCTTCTTTGCGAAGGGTCTAGTCTACTTACCCGCATTTCTAGCCGCTCTTGCCTTCATTTCCGTGACAACATCCAAATCGACGCTATAGCGACCGAAGGATGATTCATCGTAGTCGCGATTGCCGTGATAATCAGAACCACCGGTTGCCAGGACTTTGTAGCTCTTGGCTAGATTTCGGTAGTGGGAGAGTTGTTGACGGTTGTGGGAGGGATGATAGACTTCGATGCCATCCATGCCGATGCCGATGAGTTCAACCACGCGTTTCGGACTAATACTTCTGCCCGGGTGTGCAATAACGGCGATACCTCCGGCAGCATGAATGATGGGAATCGAGACATCGATGGGATTCTCGCCGATGGGCACGTATGCCGGACCAAAGTTCGAGAGATAGCGATCAAAGGCTTCTTGGGTTGATTGTACGGCACCAATCTTGACCAATCCGGCGGCGATGTGGGGTCGGACTATACTGTCGCCTCCGGCAATGCCAACCACTTCCTCCATCGTCAAGGCAATACCTCGTTCATTCAGCTTGGCGATGATAGCCTCTGCCCGCGAACGACGCAGACGTCGCGTCTCACGCAGATGATTCTGCAGGGCTTCATTCTGCTTGTCAAAACAATAGGCCAGTAAGTGATATTCATGTCCACCTTCAGAGCAGGTCAGCTCGCATGCCGTCAACAACTCGACATTACTCGCCGCCGCCGCCACTTGCGCCTCATCCAGCGCATCGGTTGTGTCGTGGTCGCTAATTGCCAAAACACTAATCCCATAGCGCGCAGCCTTCTCCACCAAAGCGGTCGGACTCAGGAAACCATCCGAAGCCGTTGTATGCGTATGCAGGTCCGTCCGTCCTAATAAACTGAGCTGCGTCGTAAGCGTTGTTTTCATCGAAGCAGCAATATAGGTCATCGAGGAGGATGCCGTACCTACGAACAAGTGAGATCAAGTATGCAGTCTGACTGATGGTTCAATTGAAGATCGTTGTTAGAGATTATCAGAGTGCAGAGGAACGATTTCATGAGTCTACAGCGAACAAATCAACCATGATGTTCTTTTGTCGAGAAATGCTGGAGTAGATGTCCACTACGACTACCATTGTTTGATGCCCACCAGACCAATCTTTGAATTTGATCCTTGAATCAAAACAATCCGATGTTGCTTCTACCAAGGCGCTAGGTTTGCCGCAATTCGTCACGGAATTGCTCAACGCTGAGAGCGTTGTTCTGGGTACGATAAGCAAACACGGCCAATAGTGACGTGCTTTTACTCCTTCACCACTCTGCTCACGAATACGACACGTTGCGACTTGTCAACTGCCGCCAGCGAATAGACTCCTGCGTAATAACTCGACAAATCGATTCGTACGCTGGTATTGGAGTTTTGAAAGGTTGCGACAGTGCTGCTGAGGATCCTTCCGTCGAGATCACACAAGACTAGGGTGTAATCACCTACATGCTCTTCATCGACTGTTACATTGATGAAGTCCTTGGCTGGATTTGGTCCGACGCTAATCCAGTTGTTTGATGGCTGATTGTCCTCCACCTCAACAGGCGATTCAACCACAGCAATTGAATCATCAACAACTCCATCCAAGTTTGAATCAATTTGAATTGTTGCGGAACCGTCGGCAGAAGTTGAAGAGTATGCGGTAATAGTATGTGAACTGTGCGACTGAAGGGAAATGTTTTTACGAGCGAAATGTCTCAGCTCATTAGGAAACAAAACATACATACTGAGATCATAGCTCAATGTGCCATCGATTGGATGGACGATCTCGTAGCTGTAGTCTTTTGGGACTCGAGTGATGAGAGAGTCGTGCGCCTGCATCCTTATTGATGTGGCACTGATGCTTACTGCCTTGTTCTCCGGTCCTTTGCGTTGTGTGTACGTACAACTGATCTCTTTGGCTTTGGACTCTGGGTTGCCATAGCAAATAGTTCGTCTTGATAGTGAGCCGTTATCAGTTTCGTCAAGTGTGGACTTTCTGTTAATCGTCATGCTGATATCATCGACAGTTTGCGCGATGTGCATTTGTGAGTTGCCATACTTCGACAGATTAAACGACAAACTCTTCGAAGTGTCGGCTAAGAAGTTGATTGGAAGAATGGACTTGACGCCATAATTCTTAACATCAATTAGGTCTGATATCTTGTTGCGATAGCTTCGGCCTCGCTTCGAGCAAAATTGAGAGTTACTTTGTATGACATAGTCGGAATTGCGGCTAAAACCGAAGCGAAACCTGTTGTCTTTTTTTGCGGCCAGAATTACATTATTACCAGACTTTACCGTTTTGTATGGATTAAACGTAAAGGGGGTATTTAGCAATTCGGTATACGTCGGTTTATCAAATAGGATAAAATTCAAGTCGTAGTCGAATGAAAAGAGACCCGCATTATCAATAGTATTTAAATCTGAGCGTAGCTTTACGAAGCGACCGGGCGAGTCGGCATAGTTGGGATCGTATATGATTATCGTGTCTGTCTCGAGTGTCAAGGTAGATGGATTTCTAAAAGGTAGTTTCTTTGGAGTATGTATGTGATGAGGAAACACCGCGTGCCTCCAATCAGCACTATCTTCCGTACCGCCAATTCCGAGTGGTCGAATGTTCACCTTCTGCAAAGTGTCCATCATGTAGGTTTTGGTACGATAGAGACCATACCACTGCTTGGTACGAGCTATGTCTTCGATGAAGTACTTTTCTGAAAGAACCGGGTTGTGCTGTTTGAATTGACTGCGTACGATTGCTCGCTTAGTTAGTGAATCCATATTTGAGAATGAATGTAAGTCAACATTCATTGGAATATTGAACCAGTCATTTAAGACTTGAGGATTGACATAGTTCAAAAGACTCAAAGTCGCAAAGCCAAAGCAGTCTCCGGTGAAAAACTCAGTACTATCGTCTGGATCATCAATCCAAGTGAGCCATGCTTCAAACAACTGCTTCTTGTAGATTTTTCTGTAGTAGTCCTTGTCAAGAGCTGTTCCCACTAATGTCGTGTTGTTGTCAACCTCACTGCAAAAGCTCTTCCAGTCTAAGTGATTTCTGTTGGGTACCGTTTCCATCGCAAAGGACTTTTTCATTTCTGCGTCTAACAACGGAGATCCGTCGTTTAGATAAGTATCGGAGCGATCGTAGTCAATGTACTTATCGCAGAACTCCTTGTTCCAATGAGAGTATATATCGCCAATTTGTGCGCTTTCAGAATTCTCGAATGAGAAGAGGTTCTTCTTGTATCCGTTTGCATCATAGCCTTCGTATCCGTACCGATCCTTGCCGGGACGATATATAAATCCCTTCCAGGTTTTAGTGCTTGCATCATAAAATTGACCTACTACGTGACCTTTGTCGTTAATACCATTTGCAACAGACTGTATCGTATTCGAGTGAAAAATGAAGTCAAGTGATGTAGTTTTCAAACTGGCGCCTTGAACCTCTCCAATGCAAGCCATGTACACGCCATTTGCCTGCTGATATTCGCCAACCATTATCTGTGAATTATTCATATCCCATAATTTCACACGTGTTGCACTTGCAAGACGACGATACGTGTCGGTGTTGGCGTTATAGAGGAATGGAATAAAATTTGGAGAATCATTGTAAAAACCGGTAATGACATTGTTGGTATCCATACCACTGCCAAAAGTATTGTAAGCAGTTGAGCCCGACATGTATCGACTCGCTTGCCATGCCGATTGTCCGGGAGGAACGATACTGTCATGGAGTATAAACAACCAGCGACTGTTCTGACCTTGATACCAACCACTGATGTCGTTTCTGTTGTTGATTTTGAGGGCAGTAACGGTATTAATCCGCACACCTTCCACCTTGACCAAATCCGACTTCTGCTCGTCACCAACGTGAATCTTCCAAAGGGTAGTAAGTCCGTCCGTATTAGAGCTTATCAATGCTACATCATTGTCATTGATTGAGACGACCTTGTTGTCAGTACTACCGGTGGTTGATACATCAAAGTCAAACTGTACGCCCTTGCGCGTAACAATAAAGCCAACATTTTCTTTCAAAGAGTTTGTGTAGTAACCACAGAAGTAGCCGCGATTGTTGATATCCAAAACATATGTGCTGTAGTATTGAAGCTCATTGGAGGGGCTCATATCAACTTGCTCCAAGGTGTAATCGCTTTGCGCCGATACTATAACACAAGCAACTAAGATCAGCGTACTCATGAGCAGCAGTATTCGTGGTGTAATCATAGTAAGAATGTGTATAGTGAATAAATGAGTTGTTTTTTGAGAGTCGATTTGACTTATAAAATGCAGGAATTGACAATGTTCGCACCCTGAAGTGCTCCCCTCGAACTGTGGTTTCGCTCACGCTGAATGCATTACAACTGAGTCGATCATACTGCCAATGCCGTCGGCAACATGAGATTCGACATACATTAACGTGCTGCGCCTTAAACTCTGTGACTCTCCTGTACCCGCTTTGCGCTGATAACCTGCTTCGTTGAATCCATGCAAGCACAACAAAGGCTGCATTGCATAGTATGAGTCTGCTGCACAGTCACCTTGTCGTGACATTGTGCCGAGCCTCGCTCAAATGCCCCTTAGAAAGCATGCTTGTACCTCCTGGGTAAGATTTCTTGCACGTTTACCGACTAGTACGTCATCCGGCGCAGTACTGCGCAGAATGAGCACAGACTCGAGCGATTCGAGTGGCGATTGAGCACTGAGACCGGAGCTTTGGCTTGTTTTCTCGATTAATTTATAGAGTATATTGAGCGAAGGGGCTACGTAAATAACTCGTAGAGGCAAGAAAGTTGCTTATGCATAAGCGCAAAGTCGTTGACATATCGCACTTGGTTAAACTTCATGGCAGCGCAAAGCACTCTCGCAAGAAAGTAGAGCTGGCGCTGGCGATTGCCTCGGCGCTGATCGATGGCAACAGCTTGGTGCATCAGAGCGTTGACAGTGTTGAACTGGATTCAGCGCTTTCTTATCTGAAGGAGGCGGAGAACATCGCTATCGCTAAAGGTTGGCATCGTGTGCAGCTTGAGTGTGCAATTCAAAGGGCTGTCTGCCTCAGACTCCTTGCAAAGCGCCAGGAAGCGCTTGCTGTCATGAGAACAGCTGAGGAACAGTTCGGTACGGATCTTGATCCCTTACTACATGCAAGGTACCTGCTTGTACTTGGGCAATTGCTGCATGGCGCGGGCGAGGTGACAAATGCCCTCAGTTCTATCGAACGAGCCTTGCATGAATTTGAGGCTCTGGCGAATGATCGCTTCGTGATGGAAGCGGCTCATAGCATGACCAAAGCCTATCGCGAGCTTGGCGACTTCACCAAGGCCTTTCATCACTGCTCTCGAGCTCTGAACATTGCGTTGGAGAATAACGATCCCAATCTCGGCTCTTACTATCTCGAACTTGGCATCATCTGCTATCTAATGGATGATCGCGAAAAAGCTTGGGAAATCGTAGAGCGCGCTGAACAGAGTTTTAATGCCATTGCTAATAAGCGCGGTTTGGTTGGGGTGCTGCAAGCACGAGCCAATTTTTTGAACTACAACAGTCGCTTTGATGAATCACTGATAGTCCACCAGGAATGTCTTCGACTGGCTGAAGAGTGTGGTGCTCTAACGGGAAGAATGTTCTTAAGCTTGGGAGATGTCTATTGTGGACTTCGAGATTTCGATAAAGCTATCGAGTGTTTTGAACGTGCTCGAAAATTCGCAAATGAAAATTCAGATCGAGCTTTGTCCGCTTATAGCGGTCGATACTTGGCTACAGCCTTCATAGCATGTGAACGCTACGATGAAGCCGAGACAGTTCTTCTTGATTGTTTGAATTATTTACAAGAGCATTTTGAAAGCGCTCCTGAGTTTAGCGCTATTTATCCCTTACTCTCTCAGATTGCTGAGCACAGATCAGACTTTAAACAAGCTCTGGAATATCACAAACTCTATCATCGATGGAGAGAACGTGTGCGAGATAGTCAGATTGAGCAAAGTGTACGATTGGAAAAACACAATTTAGAAGTAGAACGTGCGGCACGCGAACGTGAAGAGTTCAAAAGCAAAGCACTGGAATTAGAACAAGTGCTTCGTGAGAAACGAGCTGAAGTTGCTGCACTTGCAATAGCACTCTCTCAGAAGAATGAAGTTATTGATCACTTGCATCATCAGATTAAGTTGCTTTCAAAGTCTCACGATAACTCGCGAAAATCTGCTTGTGAGAAAATTGTAAATGAAATTGAGTTCTTAAAACAATCCGGACAACAACAGTGGATTGCTCTTCAACAACAAATACAAAGTGTTGATGTCGATTTTCAAAAACGACTCATGGCTCAACACGCTAAACTCAGTCCGATTGAAGTTCGAATTTGTCTTCTGATCCGATTAAACCTCTCAACAAAAGATATCGCCAACATTATGTGGTGTTCAACACGAACGGTCGAAACCCATCGCTATTCCGTTCGAAAGAAGTTGGGTCTTGATAGAGATGCGAATTTGTATAGTTACATAGCCGGACTCTAAGTCTCCTCAAAGCATTTTCAGCGAGTTTGTTTTTCGGCGAGGTAGATTTACTCAATGGACTTTCACCAGATCTGTTGAGAGGTCAATAGCCTGATGTCGAGTCGTTCATTGTACTTGAACGAATACTCGCGCTCCGGGATGTTCAGTGATGACTATGGTCTGCGTTTGCGACCCGGAGATTCATCGAAACCCTCTCACTCTAGCTCATTTTTCCCTTCGTATCATCTTGCTTTCCTTACACTTTAGAGCTATGTTTGATGAATGCATTGAGTGCGACCATTTCTCGTCACCAACCGATACTGAACATCATGGACCGTCGTCACTTCTTTCAACGTGTGTTGCAAGCCGAGCCGGCTCCGGCGTTGACTCTTAGTAGTGGATTGGAGCCCTATAAGCCCACCGAAAACCTATCATATGATGATGCTCTGCACTTGCTGGGGCGTACGACTTTTGGGGTAAGTCGGGCGGATTTGACGCGGGCAATGACGATGAAGCCGGCTGATGCAGTTGAGGCTTTGTTTTCGGGGAATGCGAATCCGACGCCACCGAGCTGGACGAGTATCAATCCGGATACTGAGAACTTTACGGATCCGCAGGCTCGTCAGTCTGAATACTACCGTCGCTACGCCGATCTGCAAGTCTGGTGGATCTCTCAAATGCGAGGCGCTTCATTCTCCATTCTCGAAAAGCTTACGCTCTTCTGGCACTCGATGCTGTGCTCGGATTATATCAAAGTCTACTATCCGCAGTACATGTACGTGCAGAACTCTTTGTTCAGAAAGAATGCATGGGGCAACGTCAAGACGCTGATTCGCGCTTTGGTTGCTGATCCTGCGATGCTGCTCTATTTAGATAATCTCTACAGCGTCAAAGGAAATCCCAATGAGAATTTTGCTCGTGAGTTGATGGAGTTGTTCTCGCTGGGCGTGAACAATTACACAGAACACGACATTGTAGAAGCAGCGCGAGCATTGACCGGATGGCGTATCAAAGGATTAGCCGGTGAGTTTCGTCAGGAACTGTGGGATGCCAGCTCGAAGACCTTCTTTGGTCAGAGCGGGAATTTCAACGCCGACGATATCGTCAATATCATCTTCCAACAAGAAGCCGCCGCCAAGTACTACGCACGTCGCGTGTACAAGTACTTCGTGTACGACACTCCGGATGAAGCGATCGTTGAGCAACTGGCAACCATTCTCAAGCAGAACAATTTCGATCTCAAGCCAATGCTCAAAACCCTGCTGAGCTCAGCGCACTTTTTTGATGCTGAGTTGCGGGGAAGTATCGTCAAGACACCGGTGGACTTCATCGTGGGCTTATCGCGACACATCAATATCAGCGCATTGCCTGATGCTTATGCTGTATCTGTTGCAACGAGTCTCAATCAAGAAATTCTCTATCCACCAACTGTTGAAGGATGGAAGGGTGCGCACTCGTGGCTGAACACAAATTTGTATCCTTTGAGAAATCGTATTACTGAAGCAGCAGTTGAAGGACGTCGTCAAGACAACAGTGCAAACTTCAGTGCCAAAGCCGATGTGATCGCATTTGCAAAGCAGTTCAGTTCGGTAGGTGTCGCAGCTGATTTCGTGAAAGATGTAGCGCGCTATCTCTTGCCGGTGACGCCGGGTCCAAAAGAACTGACGCTGCTGGAAGAAGCTTTGCTTCAAGGCGCAAAGGACTACGAGTGGAACATCGACATGCCAAACGTTGATTTTCGTTTGCGCGAATTGCTCAAGGCTATCATGACACTTCCGGAATACCAACTACAATAACGCAAACAAGGAACAGCTATGAAACGCAGAGATTTTCTTTCAGCTTCCGCTAAGAGTATGGCCATTGCGACGCTTGCCACAGGTGTGAGTGGCGTCAATATGCGCGCCCTTGCTTCATCGCCCATCTCGCAGTCGCTGCAATCCTTGGTTGGTGATTCAGATCGCGTCTTGGTGCTTATTCAACTCGCCGGTGGAAACGACGGTTTGAATACGGTCATTCCGGTCGATGATCCGGTGTACTACAATAGCAGAAAGAATATTGCTATTCCGAAGTCGCAGACCCTTGCCTTGCGCGATGGATTGGCCTTTCACCCGGCCCTTACAGGCTTCCGCGATCTCTTTAAAGATGGTCGCTTGAGCGTGGTGCAGAACGTCACCTATCCAAATCCTGATCGCTCGCACTTCCGCGGAACAGATATTTGGCTCACCGCAACTGATGCGGATGTGTTTAAGAGTACGGGTTGGATTGGACGCTATCTGCAAACACTCGCGCCAAACTTTCCGGCGCAAATGCCGGCAGAACCATTGGCAATTCAAATCGGCGAAGCTTTGTCTCTTGGATTCAAAGCCGATAAAGGTTCACTCGGCATCACCTTCCGTGATCCCGATGCTTTCTATTCGTTAGTAGATCAAAACGTCAATTCAAACTACGATGAAGCTCCCGCAACAATTGGTGGAGCTGAGTTGGATTTCGTCCGTAGCGTTGAGAAAGCCTCACAAGTCTATTCGAAGATCGTCAAGACAGCTGCCGACAAAGTCAAGAAGAACGCGGTCACTTATCCCAACAGCAATCCACTTGCGCGGTCTTTGCAGATCGTGTCGCGCTTGATTGCCGGCGGACTCGGAACGAAAATCTATTTGGTCAATATCGCCGGTGGTTCGTTTGATACGCACTACAATCAAGGTGCAGCCAGCGGACCCCACGCGACATTGCTCAATTATGTCGGCGAAGCAGTCAAGCTCTTTCTCGATGATTGCGAGCAACTGGGAACTGCAAATCGCGTTGCCGGTATGACCTTCTCCGAGTTCGGACGACGGGTGGCTGAGAATGGTTCGCAAGGAACGGATCACGGAACGGCTGCTCCGTTGTTTGTGTTTGGTAAGCAAGTCATTGGCGGACAAATTCTCGGACATAATCCGGATCTCGTCAATCTCGATCCACGCGGTGACCTTCTCATGGAGTACGACTATCGTCAGATCTATGCAGCAGCACTCATGCAGTGGTTCGGTAACAAGAGCAACGACGCGTCGCAGCTTCTCTTCCGCGATTTCTCGCCTCTTTCGCTCTTCCAAACTCTGTCGTCCGTCAACGATCCCGACACTCTCGCTCTGCAAAGCTCACTGCAAGTGATGCCGCAACCATGCGATGACAAAGCTTCGATAGCGTTCAATCTTCCACAATCAGCCGAAGTGCAAATCAGCATCCATGATATGCGCGGCGCAGAGGTTGGTCGCGGAACAAGCGCTCGCTTCCAAGCAGGATTGCAAAGCATCATTGTTCCTTGTGATCATCTTACGGTCGGTACATACTTCGTTCGCCTTCGCGCCGGACGTGTTGAGTGCATGACCGCGCTGCATGTAGCACGCTAAGAAGTGATGTGAGTTGAAGTGCTTGGGGTGTCAGTAAGGACGGCACTGCACTCAAGTGCGCGCTTCTCGTTAATTCACTGCGCTCGAATTGGAACCCAGATATCCTCCTCGGAATCATCTGCGTTATTCTTGTATTGACTCCCCAGAATCTCAAAGTGCGGTCGCGTGTCGATTTCCAATCCGGCTTGCGGAATCCATTGCGAGTACATTGCTGTGAAGAATGCGGTGCCGGCTGTAGGATTGCCCACGTAGTGGAACACCGCGTAGAGTCCTCCCGGCAAGTGCAGCAGCTCCATTCCTTCAGGTATCGAATCCACCTTCTCAACCTCAATCGCTGCCCATTTGCTGAATACCCGATCCGGACGAAAGGCACGGAAGTAGTCTTCTTCATAACTGCGAACGGAATACAAATCCGTTCCAATCACATGCTCTATCTCACTACGTCGCATTCTAAAACTCTGCCACAACTGCGCAGTTGTATTCGCAACCAATGACATGCGATGCTGCATCGCAATAAGTGTACGTGGACTCGCTTCGAGGATATAAGGGGTCATTAGCAATCGTAGTCGATGGATATTCCATACTCAAGCACCAAACCTGGAAGCGCCGACAAACCAAGCTTTGCTTTTTTCAAACGATTCTTCGTTGGATCAATGACGAGATTGATAGTGTGACGAAGATCGGCTTTCTCGAGGTTGGTGAATTCGAAGGTGGTGCGCTGACAATCGCAGTTGGTGATGAGGGCGGAGCTGAGGTCAGTTTCGCCGAAGTCTACATCGTGCAACTGACAATGTGTAAAGTGCGTGCCTTTGATTTTGAGTTTGCTGAAGCTTGAGAGATCAAGGATGCAATGGTCGAAGCTGAATTCAAGTCCAAAGGTATTAAGCAAGTCGAAGCGGAGTCCGATGAGCTTGCAATGTTCAAAAACAACAGTGCGAAATCCGCAGTTTTTGATCAAGCTGAGTGCAAAGTTGGAGCGTTCAAAACGACAATCTGCAAACACGTATTCACTTAAATCCATGCCGCCAAAATCGCAAGAGACAAAAGTGCAGTTCTCATAGCGCGCACGCGGAAGCTCTTTCACAGTGAAGTGCACATTCTCAAAACGCTTGTCTTCGATGATGAGATCCATGGAGTGAAATATTTCGATCGTGTAAAGGGGAGTGTGATGAATGCCTAGCAGGGCGAGCTCATTTTTTGTATGATGGATGTTGTTGAGCGACCCGGCAGCAAATCAACCAGTGCGACACGTCCTCCGCGTGCGCGCACCACATCGGCGCCAACCACAGTGTCTTCAGTGTAATCTCCGCCTTTAACCAGCACATCCGGTTGCAGCAGAGTGATGAGTTCGAGCGGTGTGTCTTCGGTGAAAATACAGACGGCATCGACGGCGCGTAGGGCGTCGAGGACGAGCGCGCGATCGTCTTGGGAGTTGAGTGGACGTGTTGGACCTTTAAGACGACGCACGGAATCGTCGCTATTAAGTCCAACCACCAATACATCACCCATTGCACGTGCGGCGTTTAGGTAGCTCACATGACCGGCATGCAGAATATCGAAGCAGCCATTGGTGAACACAACGCGACGTCCGGCCAATTGATGTTGCTGACAAAAGTGTTGGAGTTGTTCCGCGGTATCGATCATGTGCAATTCCTTCAGTGACGGTACAAATTACAAAGACCGTGCATGGCAGGAGTGATGATGCAATGCGGAGATTAGTCGCGCGATGTGCGACGCAGAATTTCGCGGATGGTTTCTTCATCCGGACGCTCACCCGGAGCGGTGGAGTGATTGGAGCGTTTACGCCGACTCACAATACTGAAGTCAGGTTGCTTCATTGATGTATCGGTATCGTCTTCGCCGGTGAGCGGTTTTATGCTCAACTGCGAACGATGAGAACGTTGACGAGCGCGAGGCTGATCGGTGACTAGTGGCGACTGACCCATTTCCATGAGCGTGTCGAGATGCTCGTCGGGGATTTTTCCGGCAGGACTATCAATTTCACGAAGAACTCCGGGACCAAGTACTTCGGTCAGACGTTCGTGAATGGATGCGCGGGTAAATGGTTTGCGTATCAATCCATCAGCGCCAAGACGCAGAGCCTGACCGATATTGTCGGGATCGGTTGCGGCAGTAATCATGAGCACAGGGATTGAGCGGGTAATGCTGATTGTCTTGAGGAGACGAAGAGTTTGAAGACCATTGACATCGGGCATGACGATGTCTAAAATTACAGCGCGCGGACGAAGCTCGATCGTCAGCGCGACTGTTTCATAGGCATTTGAGGCAAACAGAGGTTTGCAACCGTAGGCTATAAGAATCTTCGCCAGAATACGTTGCATCCAGGTATTATCATCTGCGATGAGAATTGATACTTGATCCTGGTTCGTATCGGCCATGAGTGTTTCAGTAAGAGTTATTAAGCATGCTTGGCAGAATCGTCAGTCGTGCGTGAGCCATTCTTGCGATGACGCATGCTAACTGTCGTGCCAATGCTCTCGGAAGAGGGCATCATTGCAGCCGATAAATCAAGAGAACCAAAGGCGCTTTGCAGAGCAGCAGCATCTGACTTCACAGCTTGTTGGTTCATCTCAATGATTTTGTCATACACCTCACGTCGGTGCACCGCGATGTTTTTCGGAGCTTCGATGCCCACACGTACGATACCGCGGTCAAAACTGAGGATCGTAACGGTGATCGAATTTCCGATGGTGATGACCTCACCGATTTTTCTTGATAGTACCAGCATAGATGAATCCTTTCCTTATGCTTTCGTTTGTTTTCCAAGTGGATGATTGGGCAAATACTTGTCGGACGAGAGAATGATTTGCTTGCCGCTCTGATCATTGCAGTCTAGAATGACCGGTGCCTTCATGTTCACAGTCATGCCGTGATGGGAGAGCGTGACAATAACCAGAACCGCGTAGCGATCTGTGTCAGTGTAGTCTCGTCCGGCTGAATACTGTGCGTCAACAAAGGCAGGGCTGATAACAGCAAAACCAATCTCGGGTTGCTCAATCGAAATGAGCCATCGAAGTGGTGCGGAATCGTCGTCTGAGATCAACACAAACTCGTGTAAATCTTCAAACCCAAAAACACCTTCTGCAAAGCGAAAGACGTGTTGCGGCTCTACTTTGAGGTCGCCGAATTGTCCTGTTTTTACGATTCTCACATCCATGTGTTCCTCTTGCAACACCATTGTGAATCCTTTCCAAATCAGATTTATACTAAACCTGCAGCGAGTTGTTCCACTCTGTCTGAGGCTGTGGCGTCTCTGCCGTCAGAGACAATCCTACAACTCCAAAACAGCACTCGTGCTGTATGAGTGGAGTCGACTTTCGCTCAAGTATCGGCCTAGCCGCGTAAAACTGTACTCGAAATTGTCGAAGTGCTTCTCCTAACGAACAATTCACAAACAATTGCGATTTTGCGCGGAATGAAAGCCACTCTTTGCTGTATCGTCTGTCTACTCGCACTTCTGAACTCCAAATGTGAAGCGCAGCGCTACATCCGACATATTTACTTCGAAAAATTGGATGTTTTCGACAGTACGCAGAAGGATTGGTTCTTCGCTGCCCGCACGATTAACGCCCTGCATACCGTCACTCGCGACTATGTCATTGAAGATGAATTGCTCTTCCACGAAGGAGATGAGCTGGATGATGAAGTGCTGGACGAAACCGAACGAAATCTTCGCAGAACACAGCTTTTTACCCGCGTCGTCATCCGCATCGAGAACGTGAATCGCGATAGCGTGGATGTGGTCATCAATACCCAAGACAAGTGGTCCACCATGGGCGAACTGCTCTTTGGTACCGGCGGCGGAGCGACGAATTATGGCGCCTCTCTTCGCGAGGAAAACATCGCCGGCTCGGGTATTCTTTTGGGTGGCTATGCTCTTCATCGTAATGAGAATTCTATTGGTTGGCAAGGCTTCGCGACGCTGAATTCACGTCGTGTTTTGCGGACACCGGTTGCGTTTAGTGCTCAAATTCTGTCTAATCGCTTGCGGACGATAGAAACGCTGAGCTTCGACAAAGCATTCATCACTCTCAGCACTCGCTCTGCATTCTCGCTCAATGTGCTGAATTCTTACGGTGATGATTTCTTGTATAACGATGGTCAGAGTCCGCAACAACTGCCCTATCACACCCGCCGCATTAGCGGTTGGTTCGCACGCTCGGCAGGAAATCGGGATCGCTACTATTGGTCAGTTCTGGCATCGCTCGACGACGTGCAGCGCCTGGCGCCTCAGTACCGTCAAGCTTTTGATAATAGTGGTCGCGTGCTGTTCTCACTTGGCTCTTTGCGACAAGAATTCGTCCAATCTCGTCTTGTTGACGGCTACGAAACCAAAGACGTCGCGGTTGGCGCTTGGGGTCAGGCCGTACTCGGCTACATATTTCCTCAAAAAGGCGGCGAGCGACTATACTACGTTGGAGCTCGCGCGGAACAATCAGGATTCTTTGCCGACAGCGCACTCTATCTTTTTGGGGCAATAGAGGCTTCATCGGCTTTTGCAGGTAGCGAAGGACGCTACACATACTTGGAAAGTTCAGGTCAGGGACACTTTCACATCAGCCGCAGTCTCATGCTCACCACTCGTTTTCGTCAGCAAACCGCCTGGAACTGGTATGCCTTTCGTCAGCTCATTCTCGACAACGACGCCGGTTTGCGCGGCTATACTCTCAATCAACTCTCCGGCGAAAACCGCTTTATTACCAACACAGAACTACGTTGGTTTCCGCAAATCGACGTGTGGATCTTGCGTTTAGGTGGAGCAATATTCTATGACGGTGGCATGGTCTGGAATCAGGCGCAGAATCTGGTTGATACACGCATGCGTCACTCTGCCGGAATTGGATTGAGAATATTCAACACCAAAACCTCAGGTTCTGCAGCGGTTATCCGCATTGACTTTGCCTATAATTTCGACGAGCGACGATTTGCGGGAATCATTTTCACCAGCGATCAATTGTTCTCAGCCTTTGGATCGCACAACTTCAAAGCACCGTACCTCGGCGGAACGGTGATCGATGAAGAATAATTCTCGTCCTAACTACCTTGATCTTCTCTAAAGTCGCAAGATTTAGTCTTTGATAAATTCTGCCTGAACAATGCGTCCACCGCGCATCACTCGAATGCAGTACAGTCCAGGAGTCAATTGCTTCACATCCAAACCCTTTACTTGGGTCGTTCCACTTGACACTACATTGCCGTAGCAATCAACGATATCATAGGGATATCCGGCATCTAAGTCAGCACCAAGCTTTAACTCATGACAAACCGGATTTGGGTAGACCAATGCGATGGTGTGCAGGTTTTCAACGGCATTTGGAGTGCCGGTAGCATGACCGCTCCAGGTTGAAACTGGCTTTGCAGATGCATCGCATGACCACTGAACTTGAGCGCTGAAGTCTCCGATTTTGGATGGCTGGAACCAAGCATCAAAATCCTTAGAGACTTGACCGGCAGGGATAACGAGAGGAAGTTCGAGCTGATTCTTGTCGAAGGAGAATCCCATCGTCCCAGGCGTGCTTTGACCGCCGGTGCCTACCTCTGTTCCGGCGCCAAGCACAGTTAGGTCATCAATATTCAAATCATCATAAAACTCCCAAGTCGGAGTAGTGAACATGTCCAGGTTTGTGATTTGGAATTTGCGTGAACTTGATTTCGTTGTGCTGTTCAAGTCTATGGTGCCGAAGTCAAGATCCGAAGTCGTCACGTGCGGAACCACGCCTGTACCAATGGCCTCAAACACAATCGGAGATCCTGTGCTCACTTGGAAGGTGATGCGTAGGGTGTCGTATTTGGTTGTGAGTGGTTTGAATTTGATAATGCGTGTTACTTGTTGAGCCGGCTGAAGAACCATGTTCGTGAATTCAGCGAGATCGGTGTAGACGAACTCACTTGTGTTACCGCTAACAGTAGCCTTGAGGATGGTCGATGTCTTGCCACCAAGAGTATTGTTGATCATGATCTGAGCTGCGCCACCATCGGCATCGGACTCGTAGGTGTCGCGGATACGACGACGACCGAAATCAACAGAGTTAACGCCGATACCGGGGTTGATACCAACGCCGCGCAGACGACAGACACTGTCCACGCCGGTTGCGCTACTGCTAAACACGATCGTTGCCTCAAAAGCGCCTGTATGTTGAGGATTGAACTTGATGGTAAAGGTGCGGACGTTGAAGCCGCTGTTCACATCGTCGAGAGTGAGGGGAAACTCAGCACCGGTGATATCCGAAATATCAAATGACGAAGCCATAGATGCCGGTTGTACTCCTGATTGCTTGCTGACTACCAATGGTGCGTTGCCACGGTTGATGATGCGGAAGGTGCGAGAAACAAGAGCCGGGAGGCCGACAGCTCCGGTACCAAAGTTGATGTCTGTTACGACGATCTGTGGTCTGGTGGTTGCTGCTTGAATTGTATTCGAAGCTCCAAGATCTGTTCCTGAATTCTGCGCACTGAGCGCGCAAAGACCGACGAAGAAAGTCAGACAAATCGTAGCAAGTGTTTTCATGGTGTCCCCTGGTGTAATAATGTTTAGCAAAATATCATCACACGAGGCAATCGACAAGGGAGAATCGTAGATGAGCGAGAATTCTCTGTTTGCGCCTATTTCGTCATGATCGACATGGTTGCAGACTCATGTATCTCCGATCAGGTGCTGCGACTATAGGAGAATAGCACCGAGTGGTTCAACTGACCAAAGCCTCGCGACCTTTTTTTGACAATTCTTCTACAAGTGCGTGGCCTAGACCTTTTCCGATAGGAGGACTTTTGTACAGCTAAGTTTATTCACACACGCATAAAACACAATGAAAACCTCGCTCATATTTGCATTGCTCCTGTGCGCCACCTTGTACTCCTGTTTTGACATCTCATCCAATCCCACTCAACCTCATGATAATGCTACTCCGCCGGCACAGTATTTCCACGCCACATTCTCTGAAAATGGGAAGAAGTCCGCGATTGAAGGGACAAACCTACGCCTTAGCAGTAGCATTTGGGATGGTACAAAGTCTATCATTGTTAACGACTCCATCTACATCAGCTTTGGATACTGGAACAAAGACATTGCAGTCGGCAAATACATAATGCGTTACAGCTCACTCGAACACAACACTAATCCTTGTTATCGATCGCAATACTATCCCGCATACGATTCCCTGAACCATCGCGAGGACATTGAGATTCTCGAAGTCACATCGAGCTACATTCGAGCCCGATTTTCAAAGCTCACGTTCGGCTGTGACACGGACGTCAAGTTCCATACAGCATCATTAGAGTCGGCAACACTGCTTGTTCACCGCTAGAATGCACAGCAAATAGTAAAAGAGGGATCGTTCTCACGATCCCTCTTCTTAGAAATTCATTATTCGACTGACAGCCTGATCTTAGTTATCGTTGGTGCGAATCAATCGTTGCACGACTTTCTCACCTTTATCGCTCTGCATCACAAGCAAGTACATACCTGGCTCCACGCCGCGCAGATCGACTTGGAGATCCGATTGACCGGCAGACAGCGTGCGCTCAGCCACAAGTGTGCGGACGAATTGTCCATTCATGTTGTACAGCTCAGCTTTGATTTGACGCTCTGCCGAAAGGCTCAACAAAATGCGCGCATTGCTTTTCGTTGGGTTGGGTTGAATTCCGGTATTGGTGATTGCTCCGTTTGAACTCAGACATGAAATAGTATAGGTGCAACCAGCAGTAAACTGTTCCGACTCATCTCTTAAACCTAACTCGACTTCGATTTTTGTTCTGTAGTAGTCCGGTAATGCAGCAAGAAGTTCTTTAGATGGCGAATACCAGAAGATGAAACCGCTATCAATGTCTCCATGATGTACTAAGACAATACGCAAGCCGATCATGTTGTTGTTGCGGAATCGTTCTGTGACTTTGGCTTGCGATTCTTTTGACATTCTTTCGTTTTCTTCAGAGCTTAATTGTACGTGAGCCACAATCCAGTTCTTATCTCGATCCGCCGAGACTCTCTTTTCCATGGGCAACGTAGAATCTTTCAACGGTCGATAGTCAACTAAGAATCTGAGTCCTTTTTCATCTGCTTCAGCGCTCATTTTATCCAGGATCTTTTGAATTATTGGATTCATACTAGTAGAGGGGCGCAGAGGTACCGGAGCTGTGAATGAGCGCAGGATTCCATTCAAATCCGTGACAATATCTGGAGTGAACTTTGTTTCAACAAAATCAGTTGCTATAGTATCTGTGTGTCTACGGAATCCAACGCCACCTTTGAGGGAGTAAAACATTTCATTTACTGTGGTGGGATTTTTGTGTTGAAAAGTGGAAACTTCTGATACCGTAGTCACAATACCAAGTTTTGACAAGGCGTCAGCTTTAAGCGCAAGGAACTGTCCTTTTAACTCGATTGGCAGACGATGTCCAAGCTCTTTGTTCGACGCAGTTGACGTTTCAGTACTCTGCGTCTGCTCAGTTTGCAAAGTCTTTGTCGCATCTTTTGTCGACAGTTGCGATGCAGCTGATGATGCTTGCGGTGTATCATCGTGATTGTTCATCGAGCTGCTTTGCAGCGACTGTGTTTGGGCTGTAGGTTGCGGAGCAAGTGATGGCGACGGATTTGGCGCCGGTGCTGGGGAGAGGCTCAGGTAGCCGATGAGGGCGGTACTGAGACCAAGGGCAGTAAGTGTCATGATTTTAGTTCCTAAGGAAAATTGTGAGAAGAATGGGATAGACGTATCCTGGCTGTCGCGAGAGGTGCCGGCGCTACTCTGACGTGCTTGGATGTCTTCGAGACTAATACTTGTCTTTTCTGTGCGTAATGATTCTATTGCTTGTTCGAGTCGTTGATCTGGCGTTTTCATGATAGTGTCCTTTCGTTTTCGTCTGAATTCTGTGGTTTGTCAGCCAGAGCCTTTCGAATCGATTCCCTTGCCCGCACAAGTCGTGTTTTTACTCCTGAAAGCGAGCCTCCTTGAATTGCATGAATCTCGTTAAGAGACAGACCTGAGATTTCAAACATCACGAAGGTCTCGCGCATGGCGAAGGGCAGTCGATCCAGACACTCATAGATAATCGCAATGTCGAGTTGTTGATCGGCAGGGAGGTCGTGACTGAGGATGATCTCTGCTGGATCTTCATCGCTCTGACCAAACCACCGAGCTCTTCGATGTCGACGGCGTATACTATTGCGAACTGTGGTGAAGAGATAGGAGAGCAGAGCCTCACGAGAGTTGAGTTTGTGCTGACGTTCCAAAGCCACGAGCACAGCGTCGGCAACGATGTCTTCGACATCAGCACGGTTTGCCACCATCGAGAGCGTAAAACGCTCAAGTGAAGGAAGCAAGTCGCGAATGAGCTCGGCACTTATCTCGTGTCCACTCACCCTCGTATCCGTCTGTGTTGCTGTTTGCATGCTCTGATGCTTCGTTTCAAAGCCCAGTGGAATGGCAGTTATCATAACTCAATCCTCGTTTTTCAGATGCCTCATGCATCGTCACCAAAGGGAAGAGTCACGAACTCGGATAAAGTCGCAAGGGAAAAGAAAAAATTTCTGAGCCTGGCCTATTTATCTCAGTTATGGCTAATGAGGCATGTTTTGCTGAGCAATCGACCCTCGAATTGGCATTCGACGGTGACGATTCCGCTCGGCATGGAAGAGGCATCTATATCTATTGTTCCACCCCAATTGGCAGCTTCTAACTCGTGTTGCCAAATCGTGGTACCAATCAAAGATCTGATGCTAAGCTTTATTGGTGTGGAGCTTGGTCCGACGTGTATGCGCATTAAAGATGACACAGGCTGAGGTGAGATTGAGAAGGATGAAGGCTCAAATTTCTCCTCCACCTCGGTCTTCTGACCGGTCGTGAAATTGAATGTCTGTGAGTATTGTCCTTCGTACTTATCGCTTATCGCTGCCACGCGCCACATGTAGCGCTTGGATTCGAGTAGTGAGCTGAGACGATAGGTGGTATCGTGTATGTCGTTTTTATTGAGAATAATCGATGAGGGAATAAAGAGCGATGAGGTGGCTACCGTGAGGTGATAAGCGGTAGCACCTTTAACAGGCGACCAATGCAGTTGCGGTTCGATGGATTGATTTGTACTGCCGGTTTCAGGACTAATTAATTGCACTTGGGATATAGCTGTGGTGAACTTGCGAGTTGCTGAGAATGCACTCCAGTGTCCGCCATTGGCCGCACGGACGTGCCAGTAATAATCAACCAAGCCTGTCTCCAAACCGGAGATAGGCGCTGTAGTCGTTCCACTTAATACGCGTGTTACTGACTCCGTGAATTGCGAATCACGTGCGACTTCGAATTGATAGAGCACAGCATTGTTAACCGTGCTGCATGCGAAGGTGAGTCCGCTACCAATATTAACTGAGTCTATTCCCGGCAGCGTCGCCAACGGTGCCTCAGGTACTTCCGCATTCTGTCCGCTTCTGGTCACGAACATTTCAATCTTCTGCAAAGGATTATCACTTAAATCTCGAGGAGCATTGACGATTGTATCGGCGATGTTCATCCCAGATACCACATGTCCATACACCGTGTACTTTCCGTTCAGGTTCGGCGTGGGAACAACACTAATGAAAAACTGAGATGTTGCACTGTTCGTGTCAGTTGATCGAGCCGCACCGAGCGTGCTGCGGAGATAGGGAATGGGTGTGAATTCTGCTTCAACTGTTGCTTGACCTGCATCGCCCATGCCCCAGGAGCTTTTTGCTCCATGACGAGAATTGGGGTCACCGCCCTGAATAACAAATCCCGGTATCACCCGATGGAAAGCGGTTGTGTCGTAAAAGTGTATGCTTACCAATGAATCAAAGTAGCGAACAGCTTTTGGTGCTGCGAGAGGGTAGAGCTCGATGGTCATGGTGCCAATACTGACCCCATTGCGCCTCGCGTCGATGGTGTAGCGCGGCATGTCGGCTTCCGGTCCGAGTGCACTCCAGCTTGGCAGACAATTCAACAAAAACACTACATAGACTAAGCCGGTGCGGCATAACGAAGGCAAAAGAAGATTCTTCATAGAGCTAAGAGCATTAATGTTGATGTGTCAGTGCGAGGAACAGCACCTCGTTGAGACTATGCGTCGCAAAATAAACTTGAATAGCATACGCCGGCACCGTTGATTAGAAGAATCGTGAGGCATTGATCGGCACTATTTTGCAGCATCACTACTTCGAGGAAGAAGACCTGTGTTTACCGAGACAAGTGTTGCCCTCATCGTCATCTCAACCGTTATCGTGCTGGCTGTCTATGCTCGCCTGCTTCGTTCCTTCCTTTGGAAAGAAACAGTGCAGATTATTTCAGCAGATACGCCACGACATAGTCATGGCATCGAACTCGGCGGCTACTTCTTTGGAGCGCTACTCATTATTGCCTCTGTGATTGAAGGCGTGTCAGTACGCGACGCTCGCATTTCCAGTATGATTGACCGTGGTGAATTGAGCTACACGGATTTCATTCTAAACATGCTGGTTTTTGGCTTTATCGGAATCTCACTCTTCGGTTTTATCAATCGTCTTTTTCTGAACAATTTCCTCAAAATCCAAGTCAGCACCGCACTCGTTGCCAATAACATCGCCGTTGCTTTAAGCGCCGCTTGTGTGTATATCTCATCTGCCATGATCATCGCCGCTTCAATAGCCGGTGACACTGAAAGTAGCACGCTGCTGGCCCTTCCGATTTTCATTGCCCTTGGTTTAGTGACCCTTTGGGTTTTCAGTATGCTGTTTCGGGGATTGACCTGCTATGACGACCGACGGGAACTCAGCGCAGATAATTTGGCAGCAGCACTGAGCTACGGCGGATTGCTCATCGCCCTTGGAATGTTGATTGCTCATGCCGTAGAAGGTGATTTCGTTGATTGGTGGACCTCGCTGCAACTCTATGCTCACGCCTTGCTCGTCATCGTGTTGCTCTATCCGGTTCGACAATTAATCGTCCAGACGATTCTCCTCGGTTATCGCTTCCGCTGGCGTGGAGGTCAACTCGATGACGAAATCGAACACCACCACAACATCGGCGCCGGTGCAATCGAAGCTGCCGCCTATATCGCTTCGGCAGTTATTGCTCTTGCAGTAGGATTCTAATGTCAGCCGCTGATTCTATTCCTGAGTCTTCAGCCGATGCACAACCAGCATCTCCACAGTCTGCACCTGATCCGCGCCTTCTGCGATTCTTGCGTGAGCAGAGTTTGCCGCTGAGTTTCTATGCCGAAGACAATTTTCGCTTCAGCTCCGAGATCGAAGTTCTTCCCAAGCGTGTAGTGCAGCAGTTGTTTGATGCACATGAAGCGCTGCTTACAATCATGGACGAGCTGGTTGAGCTCGTCGCGCGCAAACAAGAACTGCTCAGATCTGTCTTCTGTTTTGACGAGCTCGAACAAGCCGTCTGGCAACTCTCCGCATTGCAATGGAAAGGCTTTACTCGCTCCGATTTTTTTGAATCAACGAACGGCGAGCTGCACTGTGTCGAACTCAATTCCGACACACCCAGCGGTATCGATGATGCAGTGGTGATGGATGCATGGGTTGAGCAGAGTTTGGACGGCCCACTGTTGCTCAACAAACGACTCGAGGAAGCAATCTGTTCGCAGTTTGTGGATCAGTCGAGTAATCAAGCGCCTGTTGTTGCGCTGCTTTATCCAAGCGACATTCCCGAAGACATGGGAATGATTAGTCTGCTGTGGAAGTGGTTGCGCAATCGTGGCTGCGAAGTTCTGTTGTGCTCTCCGCACAATTTGCACTTGGACGAGAACAAGTGCATTCGTGTGTTTGGTCGAAAAGTGGACATTATCCATCGTCATTACAAAAGCGACTGGTGGTTGCAACGTCGCGTAGTCTGGCGTGACGCCATGCCCTTTCCCGATGCCACCGCGCTGCTTAAACCTCTGCGCATCATTGCCGAAGCGCTGGGTCAACAGACAGTCAGAATCATCAATCCCTTTGGCACACTGCTGACGCAAAACAAAAGCTGCATGGCTCTGATGCACGAACTCATTGATGAATTCTCTGATGAGTTGCAGCGAGCTATTCGTCGATGTATACCACTGACGCTTCGTCTCAACGACTCGCGCATTCAGCAACTACGGACTGAACAAGAGCAGTGGGTGCTGAAGAGCAATTATGGATGCGAGGGAGCTGAAGTCGTGGTTGGCCCAAACGTCACACCCGAGATCTGGCAACGCAGTCTTGATCTACTCCTTCCTCAACACTGGATCGCTCAACGCTATATCGACATTAAGCGAGATGAGCATGCAGCACAGACGAATTATGGAGTGTACTCGGTGGGATCGAAAGCCTGTGGACTCTATCTGCGTCGCTCTACACAGAGCACAGATCTTCGTGCAGAAGTCGTCCCGCATTGCATGCGACCAACCCTTGGTCGATTACGTGAACGTCCGGAACCGAGCAATGAGCATCTCTCACTTCACTGGGCAGAGTCGACTCGTCGAACATTGCAGCGACGCGGCGCGTGGTCCTCGTGTGTTCAAGCCTTGCTTCTCAGCGAACTGAGTTGTAGCTGTTTAGAGATCGACCTGAGTGATAGCCAGTCGTCATTGCACAATCAATTCAACACTCACAATGCTGAGCAGCAGGGAAGTGCTTACCGAGCAATGATGATGCTTGCAGATGCAGAATTGCGACGCAGCGTATTTATCATGTGTGATCTTGATGGCGTTGATTCCCTGGCTTTTGCATCGGCCCTGCGAGACGACTTCGCCTTGTTGCTGCACATTAACAACATTGCCCATCACGCCGGGGTGATTGACTATGCTCCGAGCTTGACTTACATACGCGAACATGAATCATTCTTCAATGTGCAGTTTGATGATACGCACTACGACGCGCTGCCGGGCTGTCTTGTTCTTGATGCGCGGAGAATGTGTGCAATTGTTGAAGACGAAGAGCAGCGATTCAACAATCGTTATCTGGTGAATGGTCCGAGTATTGTTGCCTTGCAGCAGCGTGGAGTGCGACACATCCTCTATATCCACGAATCCAAGCGTGAGGCTGAGTTGGATGATCTGCACGAAGATTTCTTGGCATATCAAGCTGCGGGGATTGAGATTCATCGTGCGGCTTTGGGGCAAGAGGAGATTGCACTCAATGATATCGACCTCAGAGATTTCTTGACACAAACGAAGGTCGAGCTTACTCGACGTTCAACGCCTCTGTCATATCTTTACATCACGGAAACAGTGTCCGAACCGACATCCACCTAAATGCCGACTCTGATAAGAGAAATAGTATCCGGAACCTCAGATCCGCTGATTGGAGACATCAGTGGTTGGAAGGGTGTGGAGCTACGGAGTTTCGAGATCAATGGTCGAGGCTTTGTAGATCTGCTACTTAGTCCTGAAAGCGTTTCGGCAATCGACCGAGATCGTCGCGCAGACTTACTCAAGCGTGGTATTGCTTTCAATCGCATTCGTGTTGCGACTTCGCGAACAATTGAGGTTGGAGAACTACGAACTTCCTTTTCTGACCGACATGTGTACTCGCTGCAAAAGAAGTGGTACGAGCTTGCCGGCAGTGATGAAGACGATCCAACAAAGCGAGATTCAGATGCAGCAGCGCCTACTTTTAGTGTTGATGCAAGACGCAATTTCCTACTCGGTATGCTCGGTCTTGGAGTTGCCTCTGTGGTTTTGATAGCCGCGTTGGATGAATGTGGATCGGGTGGAGGAGGATACTACATTGGTAATACGTGGTACAGAGGCGGTGGAGGTGGATATGGCTGAGAATTCAGAACTGAATCAAGAGCGAGCACATTGGTTATTGAATGACAACATGAGTCGAAACGACGAAAGTTGTTTTCTCGTCACACAGTTCGCGATTTCATCCTACGAAGGCGATCCAAATCGCACCGCGCTGGAGCAAATCTATACGCGCTACAAAGACAGCGACGATCAGAAGTTCAAACGCGAGTGTTTAGAGCGTGCCCTTGCAATCGTCAATACCAACAGTGCCTTCATTCAATATGCTGTGTGGGATTACAGTCTTGTTGCAGCCATAGCCTTGCGCGAGTTCCAAAGCTGGAACGACGGTATACGAGATGCGTACAATGATGATCAGCGCGAGGAGTATGAAGTAGAGACTCCGACGGAAGGCAATGCGTTTTTTACACTGACGGTTGGCATTATCTCATCGCACACTTCGCTACGCAACTGGTTGCTCTTTTATCCTGAGCATTTGGATACGGCGGCGTATTTCGAACGCAAGACGATCACGACGATTCTCAATCGGTTGTGCACGAGTGATTCGAAAATTCTACCTAACTGCGACAATGCCATCTTTGGTCTGATGCCAAGACCCATTGACCGTGTGTACTCAGAATCCAATCTGAGAACTGATCCGGATTGGGCTTATCTGCGTCCGGTGTATTAGAAGATCGCGATGCTAATAGTCAAGACCTGACCTGGTCAGTGTCAATTGTCTCGCAAACCCGCAGCCACACTACTTCTTCATAAACTTCAGAATCCAGCGTTGAATTTCGGCGAGTTGTTCAGCCGGACCGCCATCTGTCATGTCGTTATGCTTTGTTGCTGCAAGCTTAACGATTGTAATTCCAAATTTCTTCGCCTCTGCTTCGGTTGGTAACACACCTTCGTCCGCGGGTTGATCTGCTGAGCGCAGTGTATAGATGCGTGGAGACTTCACGCGAGGAATTGGCATGCGACGATTATCAAGACTAATGACGCGGGCAAGTTGTTGAGGATATTTCTCGGCGAAGAGCATCGTCATGTCGCCCCCGTTGGAAGTGCCAATGATCGTGATATGCTGATAGTCCAACGACGGTTGCACGCGCTGCAACTCTTGAATAACGAACTTGATACTAGCCACACCTTGTTCCCAATTCGGTAGACGCGTTTCACGAAGCACGCCGGAGTTGGCAATCTCAGCATCACCCGGAAGCTCGTGTTGAATACTAGCAACGATATAGCCGCGAGCTGCGAGGAATGATGTGATAAAGGTTGATTTCTTGTAACTCATGCCATCGCGATTTCCGTAGCCATGGTTGAAGATGACCAGTTGCAGACGACCGTTTTTCGGCGGGTGAGCGGGTGCGTAGAGTTCGACGGGGATACGACGTTGACGAGTACTATCGTACAAAGCAAGACTTTGTGTGAGAACGCTATCGATGCGCTCCTTGTTTTTGGCAGCGACGAGTTCAATTGGTTTCAGAAGAGGCATCAGCACAAAAAGTCCTAGCCACAGAGTAACGACAGACAGGCGTACAAAAGAGAGCATTGTGAACAAGACGATTAGTGAATAGCACCGATTCGTAGAGCTGATATGGTACTGATGCACAGCACCAATCAGAATTCCCCAAAAATAGTCATTCACAAGCAGCAGTATCGGCCCAATGAATGTGGGGGAATAAAGCGATTGTCGGGAGGCATTGACGAGAGGAAAAGCCCGATATTTTATCAAAAACGTTGATTTGTGCTCCTAAGCCTGTTGATTTTCTGGGGATAACTCCAAAAATTCCCCTCCTGCTCATTCTCTCTTTTTTGCCTAATTTTGTGGTTCAATTCCAAATCTCAGACATCAAATACACCCAGAAGAGGTCACTCCAATGAATCAAGGTTCTATCGTACAGGTAATTGGTCCGGTTGTCGACGTTGAATTTTCCGATGGACACATTCCGCCGGTGCTCAACGCATTGCGCATTCCCCGCACATCTGCTGAAGGCAGAGAAGAAGTTCTGATTTGCGAAGTTCAGCAGCACTTGGGCGAAGATCGCGTTCGCACAATCGCCATGGACTCTACCGACGGTTTGGTTCGTGGAATGAAGGCTATCGATACCGGTGAACCTATCACAGTGCCGGTTGGACCTCAGGTATTGGGTCGCATTCTGAACGTTATCGGTGACACCATCGATGACGCCGGTGAATTGAAAACAGAAAAGCGTTATCCTATCCACCGCAACCCACCGAAGTTTTCTTCGCTGTCAACACGAACAGAAATGTTCGAATCCGGTATCAAGGTTATTGACCTTGTGGAGCCCTACACCAAGGGTGGTAAGACAGGTTTGTTTGGTGGTGCCGGTGTTGGTAAGACGGTTATCATTCAGGAGCTCATCAACAACATCGCTAAGCAGCACGGTGGTTATTCGGTGTTTGCAGGTGTAGGTGAGCGTACACGTGAAGGTAATGACTTGTTCTTGGAAATGACGGAGTCGGGCGTTATCGCAAAGACCTCCATGGTGTTTGGTCAGATGAACGAACCCCCGGGTGCTCGCGCACGTGTGGCTTTGACCGCTCTTGCTATTGCTGAGTATTTCCGTGATGAAGAAGGTCGCGACGTGTTGCTCTTCGTTGACAACATCTTCCGTTTCACACAAGCAGGTTCTGAAGTATCAGCTCTTCTTGGTCGTATGCCTTCGGCTGTAGGTTATCAGCCGACACTGGCAACCGAGATGGGTGTGTTGCAGGAGCGTATCGCTTCAACCGATCGTGGTTCAATCACATCGGTACAAGCGGTGTACGTACCGGCGGATGACTTGACTGACCCGGCGCCGGCGAATACCTTTACTCACCTTGATGCGACAACCGTGTTGTCACGTCAAATCGCTGAGCTTGGTCTCTATCCTGCTGTGGATCCTCTGGATTCAACATCACGTATTCTTGATCCGCTGATCGTTGGTCAAGATCACTACAACGTTGCAATGCGTGTTAAGCGCACACTGCAGAGCTACAAGGATTTGCAAGACATCATCAACATCCTTGGTATGGATGAATTGAGTGAAGATGACAAGCAGACAGTATATCGCGCTCGTAAGATCCAGAAGTTCTTCTCACAACCATTCCACGTTGCTGAGCAGTTCACAGGTTTCCCTGGTCGCTATGTGAAGATCGAAGACACCATCGCCGGCTTCCGTTCGATTCTGGATGGTGAAGTTGACGAAATCCCGGAAAACTTCTTCTCCTACAAAGGCACGCTCGACGAAGTTGTTGATGCTGCTAAGAAGGCTGGAGCATAATTCGGCGCGCAAGCATAAACACCGAGATGTGGATGCTGCAAACGTCAATCACACAGTCGATAATCCATTGTCCATGAATTTGCGGATGAAGCTCAGAGCTTCATCCTTGACACACGAAACACAATGTCAGAAACGCTCTTAAAAATCGAAATCGTCACACCACGCAACACCGCCTACAGCGCGGATGCTGTGGCTGTGACACTGCCTGGTACACTCGGACCATTTCAGGTTCTTATTAATCACGCCCCTATCATCTCCTCATTGGATGTTGGCGTAATTAAGATCATTGATCATGATGGTAACGACTTCTACTTCGCAACCAACGGTGGCTTTGCCGAAATCAAAAACAACATCGTTTCAATCGTTGTTGAAAGCGCAGAAGCAGCAACCGAAATCGATTACGAAGACGCCCAAAATCAACTGGCTGCAATCTCCGCTCGCATTGCAGGTCAAGGAGATCATCACCTCAGCGAAGAAGAAAAGAAAGAACTTGTGGCAGCGAAAAACCGCGTCCGCATAGCCGAAGCAATGCGCGACTAACATTCGTAAATCAGAAAAGGTAAACAGTGCATCCTGTCGTTTTTACGATGGGATTTTTTTTGTCGTATCACGACCCAAACAAATGCGTACACGCCTGTAGGGGAGGCGCTCGCCTCCCGCCTCCCGTTCCGGCGACGGCAGTTAATGCACAATCACGATGTAAACAAATGCGGCGTGCCGCACAAATGCGTACACGCCTGTAGGGGAGGCGCTCGCCTCCCGCCTCCCGTTCAGGTGTAGGTGTTCAATGCGGTATCGCGATGTAATCAAACGCGCCGTGCACGATAAGCCAAACACCCACCGTAGGGGAGGCGCCAGCCTCCCGCTTACGCATTGTCAAACAACGATGAGAGAACACGACGTCATGGCACACGAACCGACAACGCAAACAGAAACATCGATTGCGTAGCGACAGGCAAGGAGCCAATACGAAAGATCTTTTCCTCAGACTCGAACCATCGCTCTTCTGCACGGATGGTGATTTGAGGATTGGGTGTGTATTCGGCAGTGAGGGAATTGCCGCCAAGGATCAGACCTGAGTTTGGCGCAACAGAAAAGATGACGCCTTCGGGATCGTTGAAGTATTCGGTGCGAAGACAAAAGGCAAGTTGTTTGAGGGCTTGGAGTCGGAGGATGAGCAGTGGACTGTTCCACATCGCGTAGCCTGAACCTGTTGAGGACTGGTGTTGTTGATATCCGATATCAAATCCAACAGCCACTTGGAAGCGCGGACTAATAGTTGCCAAGAGATAGAAGTCGTTGTAGATCCGCTCCCGCGCAATACTATCCGCATCATCACTACCTATAAGTGTGCTCCAATTGAGCGTGAGCTTTGATGAGGGTTTGCACTGCACTTGAGTGCCGAACCAGATTGAAGTATTGCCACTGCTGCGACGAATGTGTTGCCAGCCGTTGCACAGTATTCCCATCACCGACCACACGTCGCTGAGTTGAGCAGTGAGACGTGCTCCGGAAAGATAAAAAGGCGAACCTTCAATTGACAGCGAGCGGGTAATGGTCCAGTCGTCTTGCATGACCACACTCTCGAATCCCAAATGCGATGGCAAGATGCCAACGTCAAACCACACACCGGAACTGTCACCAAATGACACACCGGCATTGGCTTCGTATATAGAACGAAACAACTCTTGCTCTGAATAGAGATTGTACTGCGCGTAGGTTCCCGACATCAACCCAAGATTAGCTCGCACCGACGGCGTCGCATAGCTTCCACGAAGCAAAGCCAAGTTGATGTTGAATTCATCCGAACGCTTGGTGTTGAACATGAAGAAGGGCAGCTCATGTTCTTGGTTGTGATTGAAGTCGTAGGCGTAGTAACTATCAATAACCGCCATAAAACTGAAGGGTGATGGCGTCGGAGCGCTTTGCGCCACAACGCTGGAAGTGCAGAGAATACTGAGCAGTACAGACGTGATGCACACGCGCAAAGCATCAACACGACTCCGTGTTCGAGCTGTCGTTGTCTTTTTACCGTACCTGCTAACCTGTCGATTCACCTGGACCTCTGCGAGCATCACCAAAGATCCGACAAATATCAAGGAGTGGCAATACGGGTAAATACTGAATGTGGGTATTGTCAGACAGAAGGCGACATCTCAGATTTGGTCACTCTTCACGATGAATGCATGGATGTAGAGCTTGAGACTGCAGCTTTGGTGAGCGAAACACTCGATGCTCACAAGAATACTATTCCCGCGCTAGCACTAATTGTGCTTTGGAAGAGGAACCGACAATCTGCACGTAACATAGTAGTGGCGCGTAGTTCAACTCTATGAAGAGTTGATGATTATCAACTCGTTGAATTGACTTTACTATGTTTCGACCTAAAAGGTCGACAACGCAAAGGTTCTCCGGTCGCAATTCTTGGTCTGAGTGTATACTAAGTGTATTGTTTGTGATAACCGCGCGCACTTCGTTTTCGTCGGGTTGCTGAATTGCTACTGCACTACTCGTGCAGGAATTGTATGAGAGAATTTTTACTCCTGTCCAGTTCGAACTAAAGGGAATTATGGCGCAGATATAGGATAGGTAAATATTATTCTGATCAACATCGATGCCCCAGGTGCCGAGGTTGTTGTTGATGCCGCCGTAGGTCGAACAGGAGTCGGGATGTGTAGGATCACTGACGTCCACGACCATCATGTCGCTCTTGCCGGTCGAGAGAAAGAGCTTCTTACAGTCCTTTCGCAGCGCAACTTCATTTGCATGACCATTCGAACTGAACCAGTTGAGGGAGTTGAGTTCACAGCTCCATGGATTCCACCACGAAACCAAGCTGATGGCTTGGGGATTTTTAATGTTGAGAATTTCAAGACCACAATAATCAACCGCGATGTATGCAAGACTGTCGTCGATTACAATGTTGTTGTATGCTCTTGGATGACCATTGAGTTTGGGATTGGCAAATCGACCGAGCTCGCGTGGCTGGTCGAGTCCGTTGCAATCGATAATGCGAAATCCGCCGGCATCGTAACAGAGATAAACAATGCCATTACGGACCTCCATTCCGCGGGCATTGATTTTTGCGCTGTCGTATTTGGTATCCGGAAACGCGAGATCAGGTTTCACACGCAAGATTTCGTGGATGGAGTTCTTGTTGGTGATATCGAAGACGATGAGACCCGACTGCATAGCCGCCAAGTACGCTCGATTATTTTCAACGGCAACGAAGCCGGCTCCGCGAGTACCTGTTGCTTGTTTCCAAGTGGAGGCGACGATTGGTTTAGTTGCATCGCTGATGTCGACAATTGCAAGACCCGGAGCTTGTCCGTCGGCGAAGGAATTTCCGAGAGCCAGAAACAAGTAGTTCCCATCTTGAGTCAGACTCATTACATCCAAACCACCGAGCGCGCTACGACTCAGGTTAGCGACAAACTTTGGTGCTGTGATCGTCGATGTGGAGTAGATATTTAAACCACCCTCTTTCTGAGCGATATAGAGATATGAACGACCCAATCGGTCGCTCTTCATCGTCATTGCGATAGTCTGACACTGTGAACCAATCTCAGATTGCAATGAAATATTCATCTGTGAGCACGGTTGAGAGCTCATCTGTCCAATCATAACGATGAGGAGAAAGCAAATGATCGATAGGCTGACGTTGCGGTAAATCATAACTCAGTAGTCAATTGAACAGAGCTTTCGGGATCGCCCTTATATGTTGGGATTAAGGAACTTAGTCACGAATGCACTCAAGTCCTTCACCGAAGAGCATAAAAAAACGGTCGACGTTTTCACATCGACCGTTCAATTCGTCTTCTGGTTTATGCGAGAAGATTAATTCTTCACCAGGCGCAGCGAGTGAATTTCATTATTGATCCAAACGCGGACGATGTATGATCCGGCTGCGATGTTTTGCAGAGGAATATTGAGTGCATCGTTGCCGAGTTGTTGGGCTTCGTAGCGAAGCAGGACTTTGCCTTCCATATCAACAAGTTCGACGTGTTTTGGATGGAGGTTTTGATAACGAAGAGTACAGTTGCTTGTAGCCGGACTTGGCTGCAAGCTCAGTCCATCGTTTTCAGCGTCCGCAACATCGAGCGCTACGGCGCTGAAGGATTCAGAACGGGTCGTGCATCCGAAGCTATTCGTGACATCGACAGAATACATACCTGAAGCGCTGATTACGTACGTGTCAGTTGTTGCGCCGCTGATGGCTTGGTCATTCAAATACCATTGGTACGTGGCACCTGTGACAGATGCCTTTAGGTGATTGATGTTTTGGCTAATTGTCGCTTTGGCGGGATTATCAACAAAGTACAAGGCATAACCATCTGAGGTCATCACTTTTCCGGTTCTAGAAGTAACGGTTACTGTATAAGTCTTTAAACCCGGAACTGATGAAGTTATTGTCGCACTTTGCGTTGTATCGCCGGTTGACCACAGGTACTTTGTATATCCGGCATTGGCTTTAAGTGTCGCTGTCTTGTTGACACACAGAGAGTCCTTAGTAGTGTTTGTGATAACCGGTGGCTGCGAGTGCCCGACAAGTGTGTAGTGGTAGACAGTATCGTTCCCGGCTCTGTCAGTAACTGCGACATCTGCCGTCATATCCAATTCCGGATCGATTGGATCAAGTCTCCAGTTCACAATCGATACTGATTTTCCATTGATTTTATCAACTGAAATCTTTGCATTGGTTGAAACTCTAGCAAGGTTCACTTTTGAGAGATTGCTGCGGATTGTTACGTCCTTAGGCATGTCTTCGATTGTTCCTACTAAACCCAGACTGTCCTTTGTTACCAGGGCCACCGGCTTTGACACATCTTGCATCTTCTGCAAGTCAATATTCAAGCCACCAACCGGATGTCCATATGAGTCGTAGTCTCCGCCACCATAGGAATAGATTGCGAAAGGAACAGATCCTCGCATGAAATAATCACCATCCGCAGGTAAAGCGCATTCTTTAAATGCATAGTAATACCCGTTTGGCATTTGGCTTTGGTAAATGTCAAATGTGTTAAAGGCACTGCCAAAAACGCTACTGAATTTTCTCCAAGAAATTGTTCCATTAACCGAGACTCCGTACTCTAGATCATCCGGAATCGCTCCATTGACCACCGGGAAAATCACGCCCATGTAATTCCGTGTAAAACCAAGTCCACCTTTTGTACCCGGTGTACTGAACATGTATGCCTTTGCGAATTGCTCGTAGGGAATGATGTTCATTTGAAATGGATCAGTTGATACTCCATCCACTTCCTGGCCGGGATTAAACACGACTACATTAAATGGATCTCCGCTTTGCAGACATGCGACAGTGTTGGATGCAGAATTGATAAAGCCTTGCGTCCAGCCAGTTGACTCCGGACCACCGATCGTGGTGAACGTGTGCCAAGGTGCGCCGTCTAAGGTCACGTTACATTGAGTACTGCCGCTAATAACTTTTACATAGTAGCTCTTTGCACGGGTAGCGTATTTGGGAACGAGATAGGTACGACCCCAGTTTTCCATTGGACGCTCTTGCTCACAGATGTAGTCGCACCAGCGCATTGTCGTCGGAACATTAGCACATTGATTTCCTCCGAAGACTGCAATAGGTTTGTCAGCCGTAATGACAGATCCTGTCATGTCGCCTTCCTTCGAGTTGGCATCATTTCCTATTAGCCATACGTCGCCTTTGTTCATGGTAAATCCTTTAGTCTGGCCTGGTTTCATGCCGCCACCGGTGACTGTTACGGATGGACCACCAAGCGTGAAGTGCACAGTTGTGTGATCATACGCCGCAACGATGCCTGCTTCGCTGGGCAGTGAGTATCCTCCGTACATCCACGTCATGTCCGCCATCGAACTGACAACATAGGATGTACCTAAGGCTTCAACAGGAAGTGCCAAGAACGAATCGCTCGTGTAATTAAAACGTGTAACGCCATAGACGATCACAGGTACGGTCGAAGTGATGTGCAATGCACTCTGAGGATAAACTTGCTCCGGAGGAAAACTGCCGTTAACAGACTTACTAATTGCTTGTCCAAAGCCGGGCCCAATTTCAACACCCACAGGATCAAATGCTTTTAATGTCACTTTTTTTGAATATCCCTTGCCTACAACCTCTATGACTGCAGTTCCGGTATCAATCGAGGAAATGTACAACATCAACTTGTTGTTTCCTGACTCCTCATAGCACGGAAGAAAGGTGAAATAAAACTCCGTACCCATGTTGCTGGGTTTGAGATACTGTGGACTCAGTCCCTGAGCACTCAGCGTCACAACGCCGGCAAACAGTACTGCCGCTGCGCTAAGTAATTGTAGTAGGACTTTTTTCATAATGGTACCTAAAATTGTGATTGTTCACTGGGATAAACATAGATGCTTTTAGTTCAACCGCCAAGTGTCAATTGAGGGGGAGTGGTGTCAGTTGCGTTCATTAATCAATGCTCCACGATTAATTTCAAAACTTCAATGTTGCAACACTTGATGCAACATGATTCTGTACCATCGCCTCATAGCATAGTCTACGAACTTCACTGAGTCTGTGAGATAACAATACGTCAAAGCAGTCTTTGCTCCCAGAGAAGAATTGCCGTGTTGATTGAATTGAGTGGGAATGGCGTCATGTGTGTGCAACCCTGCACTAAGAACATGGTAAAGCGTTTGTTCTCATGCTCAGATGGGTGCAGGACATGAGCGTCATCATTGTTGAAACATCTTCAGCTTGACCCAGATTAGCAAGTCCCCCGCCACTCAAAAACTCTCTTCCTGTGTCATGGCAAATGCGATTTTTGTAGTCCACATTTGATATGCGATATGACACTGCAGATAACCGGTTCAGACTTAGGATTAGAGGATTTTGCGCGGGCGGTGGCGGATACGTCGACCAGACTCGAGTTGCACGCGGATGCGCGGGCGGGGGTTTTGGCAGCGCGAGCTTTGATTGATCGCTGGGTTGAGGCAGGAAAGGTTATCTATGGCGTTACGACGGGCTTTGGTGAGTTTGCAAATGTGGTTATTCCGCGGGATCAGCTGGAGCAGTTGCAGGAGAATTTGATTTTGTCACATGCCGTAGGAACCGGCGACTGGTTGCCGGTCGATGCAGTGCGAGGCATGATGTTGTTGCGTATAAACGCGTTGGCGAAGGGACATAGTGGAATTCGACTTGAGACCCTTGAAACGCTGATCGATATTTTCAATCAGAACATTATTGCGGCGGTGCCGGAGCAAGGTTCGGTGGGCTCATCGGGCGATTTGGTGCAGTTGTCGCATATCGCGTTGATGTTGATTGGCAAAGGACGCTGTCTGACGGCCAATGGTATCGAAGCCAGCGAGAAAGTCCTGGCTCGTCATGGCATCAGTCCCGTCCGCCTGCAAGCCAAAGAAGGTCTGGCTCTGATCAACGGCACGCAAATGCAATGTTCCGTCGGAGCTCTTGCAGTTCACAAAGCACAGCGTCTTGCTCGTTTGGCAGATGTATGCGGTGCCTTTAGCGCCGATGCGCTGCGGAGCACGGATAGAGCTTACGATGCACGACTGCACGCATTGCGACCGTTCAAAGGTCAGCAGCAGAGTGCTGCACGACTGCGCATGCTCATGAGCGACAGTGCCATTCGTGAATCACATCGCACCGACGACACACGCGTCCAAGACGCCTATTCAATTCGTTGCATGCCCCAAGTTCACGGCGCATCGCATGATGCTATACGCTATGTGCAATCAGTGCTGGAAGTGGAGTTGAATAGTGCTAATGATAATCCTTTGATATTTCCGGAAGACGAAGACCATCTGGAGGGCGGCAATTTTCACGGTCAGCCTCTGGCGCTTGCTCTGGACTTCCTCGCAATCGCCTGCGCTGAGCTTGCCAATATCAGCGAACGTCGAACCGAACGCATGGTCAATGGTGCTTTGAGCAATGGTCTGCCTCGCTTCCTCACCAAAAACGGTGGCGTGCAAAGCGGAATGATGATTGCCCAATACACAGCTGCCAGCATCGTGTCTGAAAACAAAGTACTGGCGCATCCGGCAAGCGTGGATTCAATTCCGACGAGTGCCAATCAAGAAGATCACAACTCAATGGGCAGCATTGCCGCTTTAAAAGCCCGTCGCGTCGTCGAAAACCTACAAAGCGTCCTCGCCGTCGAACTTCTCTGCGCAGCCCAAGCAATCGACTTCCTCCGTCCACTCACAACCAGTCCCATCCTCGAAGCCCTTCACGCCCGCATCCGCACAGTCGTTCCTTTTGCAGAAACAGATCGAATTCTCTATGATGATCTAGCCGCTATTCGCTCGCTGATTGAAGATGGTAGTTTGGATGCGTGTTTTGAGGCGATGGAGTAGAGTCGCGCGACGAGTGTAGAACATCGTGTTGCCTACAGCAAAACCGATTTATAGTTTGGCGCATGCCGTGTCTCTGAAATGGCATACCGACGCTTGGTCCTTCTGTTCTTTCGCGACAATTTGAATTTGTTCCTCACGGACAACTATTTCATTGTACTTTGGTTGTATACACTCGTTAATCACTGCGGAGATTCGAATGACAGTACCTTACCTTCTGCTGCGACTTTGTTGCGCTCTTGCTTTTCTCTGTTGTTCAGAGCTTGTTTTGGCGGATGGAACCTTGCAGGTGCAGGGTAGATTTCTGACCACGCCTTGCGGCGACACCGTCGTGTTGCGTGGCGTCAACAAGCTGTGTGTGTTTGATGCCAATAACTTTGGCATTCCAATTTTTCCGGAGATTAAAAAGACCGGTGCCAATGTGCTGCGCATTGTGTGGAGTTATAGCGAGCCGGGTGGAACGGTAGCCAATCTCGATAAGGTAATTCAAGCCTGCATTGATAACGCCATGATCCCAATGGTGGAGATGCACGACGCAACCGGTGATTGGTCAAAGCTCAATGCGGTGGCTGAATACTGGCTGACTCCCGAGATGATAGCCTTGGTGAAGAAACACGAGAAGTATTTGTTGTTGAATATCGCCAATGAAGCAGGCGATTTCAATGTAAAGGATGATCAGTTCCAAACTGATTACTCGACCATAATCAACAACTTTCGCAATGCCGGTATTGCTGTTCCCTTGATCATTGATGCCGATGGCTATGGTCAGAATATTGATGTGATTATTAATTCTGCATCCAAACTCATCAGCACCGATGCCATGCACAACCTGATCTTTTCGTTGCACGCCTATTGGGATCCAAAGTATTTCGAAAATCCTGATCAACTGTTTACTAACTCGGTTAAAACAGTTGTCACAAATGAAATTCCTTTTATCATTGGCGAGTACACGGGATGTTATACAGACGATCCTAATTCTACCGACAACCTCTGGAAAACAATTCTCTCTACCTGTCAAGCTAATCGCATTGGTTGGTTGGCGTGGGAGTGGGGTCCAGGCAATGCTGACTACAGCAAAGATCCTCCGGTGCCCTATCCAAAGATGGATATGACCGCCGACGGAAACTTCAGTACAATCAAAACCGGTTGGGCAAAACAAGTGTTGAGCGACAATGCAAACAGTGTTGCGAAAACCTCGATCACACCTGACTACATCAAGCGCAAGGGCGAGTGTCTTGGAGCTGACGTAGCATATGATCATGCATCTGCATCAATCAATATTCATCCGCAGCCTGCTGATAATGAATTGCGATTCTCCATCGACAACAGCGCGCAAGTTGAACTCTTCTCTGCTCTGGGTCAGCGCGTCAACGCGTGGTCCGTGCAAGGCAACTCCAGCATCAACACACAACAACTCTCCAGCGGCGTCTACACGCTGCTGATCCGAACTGCAACCGGAACGATTGTTCGCAGCATTAGCATTCAGCACTAGGCAGCTGAGAATACAACCGCAGAACTATTATAAAATCAACTCAGGCCGCACTCTCTTGTATGGGTGCGGTCTTGAGCAGTTTTAAGATTGCCACTACATGCGCAAATAAAACTGTCGGTACAATAAAGGTTGGCAAAAGAACCCAGGGGAAGTAGAATATCGCAAGGTTGGGTCGCTCGAACGCAAGATGCGTTGAAAAGATCGGCGTTGCACGAATTGCAATACTCACGATATTAAAAAGAGACACTAAAGCAAGAACATTCCAAACGAGAAGTGGGATGCGTCGCAATGAGTTTGCACGCGCAAAGAGAATCATTGCCAAAGGCGCAGTAACACCGGCGAGTATGTCATAATTACCTCCTTCAAATGTCATGGCGCTTGGCACGGCGTTGTTGTGGGCTAGTTGATAGAGTCCGAACTCAACTGGGATGCGGACGATGTGCAGCAGAGTCAAAGATTCGAGATTGCACTGCATGAGGATTTCGCGTGAGCGACGCATAGCAATCATCACAATTATTGTGACAATGGTTGGTCCGACGCCAAAGGCAAATATTCGTGGCGGCAATTGATCGTAGCTGCGATACAATCCGACGAGTCCGGCTACACTTTGCAGGACAATCCACACAGCAACCAGCACAACAATTTTCAGCAGCCACGCAGCAGAGCGTTCATTCATTGAACTTGTGAAGATGCGGAACAAAAGAGAGAAGCAGAGAATAACGGATGCAAATGCCGTCAGTACCGCAGGAGTATCGATCGCTTCTAGCATAGCAATTTCCTTAAGTCGTTATACCAATCGCGCTAAGCTCGTCTGAATCTGCTGGACAAGCACGCAACGCTCTGCGCAAAAATGGCACTTCTGCGTTAAAGAAGAATTAAAAAGCAATTTCTATTTGCGCCGCTTCCCCATATTCGCATCGGCCCTTGCAGCGGGTCACATGCGTTTTGGATCAACGCATCTTTTCAGTCTATAACTCTCAATCTCCATGTCCTTTCGTTACACTGTTGTGCGACCAGCCATTGCTGTGACCGCAAGCGTACTCGCGCTGTGTTTTATCCTTTCGCATTCTCTGCTCGCCCTTGGTGCAGCATCGGTGCACCTGCGCGGACGTATCGTCCATGACTCAACAAAAGCCGCCTTGCGCAATGTGCGTGTGCTCGCCCGTCATCTACCCGACAGCAGCTTGATACGCGGATCGCTGAGCGACGCAAAAGGAGATTTTGATTTGGAGATTAGTGGCAATCAAAAAATCGTCTTGGAAATCACTCGATTGGGATTGAGTTCAGTTCGCAGAACCCTCGAGCTGCGCAGCGACGACATTAGTCTTGGCACAATCGCACTCCGTGATAGCGTCATGACAACCTCCGAAGTGGAAGTGCAGGGTTGGCGACAATTCACAGAGATCAAAGCAGATAAGAAAGTGTACACCATCAACGACAATCCAAACATCGTTGGTGCAAACACAGTATCACAAGTGCTTGATCAGATTCCTGCGCTTAATGTTGATGAAAAAGGACTGGTGTATTTGCGCGGTACGCAGCGAGTGTCGGTGATGGTGAATGGTAGGGAATTGAAAATGGACGACGAGGCGCTTGGACAGTACTTGCAATCTTTGACGGCCGATAACATTCAAGCGATTGAAGTTAAGAACACCAATGGTGTAACTGACGATGCTCGGCAGTCCGGAGGAAGCATCAACATCATTACCAAGAAAAGTCATCTGGATCGTCTTGGGGGAACAGTTAACGCCAACATCACAGACAATGGAGGGATGAGAGCGGGCGGCACGATGTACTATTCCGATTCCTCTCTGAGTGCTTCGTTGGGACTCGGGACACACAAGAATATCTCTCACACCAATGCTCAGTTTGCGCGCGTAGAACCGGCGCTTGGAACACTGCCAAGTATTACAAAGACGATTATTGAAGATGCTACACTGCCGGGCTATCACATCGAACCGCAGATAGATTGGAACATGTCGAAGTCAGATGTGCTCTCATTCTCCACCACCTACTCCATCAATCCCAAGTGTCATTGGGAGTCGCTTGGAAACGGCGCTCGCTACAATCCACAAGGAGATTCAACGCAGGTCATTCGCGATAGTTCGCATTCCAATCGCGACTACTCTTGGACAGATGCATCGGCGTTCTACAGACACACGTTCTCAGAGAATCACGAGATCAAACTCACGGTGGGATACACGCGTTGGACCAATCATCGCGACGAGTACAAGAGCGGTGTGGTCTACACAGGACAAGAGATCGACAGGGTTCAATCTCTTCGTGCATGGCTGCTAGGTGATGATGAGGATCCGGCGTGGACAGAGAAGTTGGATTACAAGGTTGATCTCAATCCTACGTGGAGTATGCAAGCCGGACAGAAAATTGAAATCGAACGCAGACCCAGTGATATCGCTGCAACGCGCTATGATTTTGTACAGGGCATCAACGTTGTCGACACTGCACAGACTCTCAAGCTCAATCCCATCATGAAAGTCTTTGCATTCTATGGCAATCTCCACTTCAACGTTTCTGCTGATCTGCAAGTGCAGGCCGGACTCCGCGTAGAGTTGCCGACGCAGGGGGCAGATTTTGCCAGTGGTCGTATCGAGCGTTCCTATCCAAACGTTTTCCCGAACGTGTCCTGTGAATGGACATTGTCGGATGTGTACAGTCTCAACTTTTCATACTCAAAAAGTATCGGCTTGCCTGACATCAGTCTGCTCAATCCGCGTGTCAATCGTGAAACAGCGACGAGTGTATCGTTGGGAAATCCCGACATACGACCGGAGATAACGCACTATGAGGAAGTCGCGCTGAATGCTTCTTGGAAGGCAACAACCTTTACAGCGACGCAATTCTTCAGTCGTAATATTGATGAGATCCAATACTCAGGTTATCTCGAAAACGATATACTGCATTCTACCTGGGCGAACTTCAACGGCGCATGGAACCTTGGGTTGATACTCAATCTCACGCATCGCACTAAAGGTGGATTATCGGCAAATGCATCGCTAGTGTTACAAGATTTGCACAACCTTGGAGGTTCGGTAGGCAGCGACATTGCAACGGATTCATATTCAGCGCGTGCGAATCTCTCGTTGAGCTACGAGCTCATGCACAATTGGACAGCGTCGGGCTCGGTTCGTTACGCATCGCCATACCGCTATGGCGGAGATCATTCCTTCGATCGAACGAATTCAAATCTGAGTTCAACTCTTAAACTCTTCGAAGATGCATTGTTCTGTACACTCAGTCTCAGCGATCCATTTGACGTGCTTCGCACCAAGCGCTCAACAACGGGATTGGGATACATTTTGGATATGAACTCAAAGTCGAATAGCAAACTCTGGAGTTTAACCCTTTCCTACAACTTCGGTTCGCGTAAGCCTAAGCTCATTGAGCATAGCAACGAGAAGGAAGAGACAAAGGGCGGAGCTTAAGTCGGCGTTGAGCGCGTGTACTTATGAGCTTGATGCAATTCAAAGAAGCTTGGGCAACGAATTTCTCCTTGCGAGCGCTTAGTCTCCTTCGGGCAATTGCAAGTTCTGCACCGGAGGCAGCGCCGCACCAACAATACCTTCAAGATCACCGCGAATGCGGATTGCGCTGCGTTGGGTGCGTTCGATTTGCTTTTCGCGCTTCGCCCAGATTTTCTCGTAGGCGCGCTTTTCGTCGTCGAGTTCCTTGCGCATGGTGATGAAGACCTCCATCATCGACTGCATATGCTGCGCGAATTCTTGTCCGGTGAGGTAGTGATACAGCATCTCCATCTTCTCGCTCTTACCTTCACTTGCAACGCGTTGTTTAGCGACTTCGATGACGCCGTCGCGAAGTACCGACGCAAGCGGAACAGCAAAGCGCACATCGCAGACCCAGACGCCGTCGATCATGGCAAAGCTCTCAACGCCATCGGGTAACACACTTGTCACGATCACCGCAATGTGAGCTCGCATGTCGCGAACATCTTCTTTGAGTTTATTGATCCATTCCTTGTTCCAAGACTTTGTGCGTTTGAATTCCCAGAGGATGATACCGCTGTCGCGACCCTGCTCAATCACGCGATGAACAACGTCGGCACCTTTGACGCCTTTGGGAACGGGTTTGATTTCATCCCAGACAAATGCGCTGCGCAGAGCTTGTTCAAGCTCCAACTCCAGGACTTCGCCTTGGGTTTGTTGTGAACCTTGTTGACTCTTGCGTTGCAGATCATCGATGAGTTTTTGCATGTCATCGATTTTCTTGTCTTTCTCCAATTCGCGCAGACGTTGTTGTTCCACGAATTGCACTTCGAATTGTTCGCGCATGCGACTACGTTCTTCGTTCATGCGACGTTCCAACTCAAGACCCATATTCTCCTGTTGTTGCTCAAGCTCGCGCGTTTTGCGCAGCAGCTCAAGTTCCTTTTCTGATTGAACACGCAGACGCTCTTGTTGTTCTGCAATGTGTTCGCGCATTGCTTGCACTTCGGTACTCAGTTGCTCTTGTGCTTGTTGTTGGGCTTGCTTGTGGAGTTCTTGACGTTGCTCATCCCATTGCTTACGGAATTCTTCTTCGCGACGCCGTTGTTGCTCAGCGGCATCGTTACGCAGTTGCTCAAACTGACGCCGCTGCAGAGTCAGCTCATTTTCCAGCGCTTGTTGTTGCTGACGAGATTGTTCTTCGAGGACCTTTTTTGAATCAAGAAACTTCTGGCGGAATTCTGTTCCGATTTCCTCGCGCAATTGTTTTGCGAGAGCTTCGGTCAGATCCGTTCCACAATTCGGACACTGCAGTACACTGGTACTCATGAATGATACGGTCAAAGATGAGAGAAGAAATAGCTCGTTTGCGAGCGTCAAATTACGTCAAGCGAAGCAGCTGCGATTGGCTCTAGGCTGCAGGTTGAAAAGTAGTGGGAATCTAAAGGGTGAGTGCAAGAGGATGAGACGCGGAGGTATAAAAAGAAAGGAGCGTCCATGTGTGGGTGGACGCTCCTTGGACTTGGTGATGACTACGTCTTACTGAATATTATCTGCCAAAATAACACTGAGGCCGTTCTTGCTAAGAAGCTTTCCGCTTACTGTAACATTTGCGCCAGCGTGATCTGCGAGCTTGCCATTTGCGCTTGTGCCATCTGAGTTGATGACGATATAGCACTTCTTGCCGACGCAGAGACAGAGCATTTCGCCACGATCAGCAGCCTTCTTAGCATCAGCCTTTGAAAGGCCGGCGCCCTTACCACTTGCGCAGCCAACGACTGTGCAAACGGTGCCTGTCCAGCCCTTGCCCTTAACAGCCTTAGCTGCCTTAGCTGCCGGAGCATCACCCTTTGTAGCGGTTGTTGTTGCCGCAGGTGTAGCAGCTGATTCAACTGATTTCTTCTTGATAAAGCCCTGCGAAAAAGCAGCAGGAGCCATAACGACGATCAATAATAGAGCAATAAATGATTTCATAGAGTTGTTTCCTCGATTAATCGAATGGTGAATTAGTTATTGTGAACCTTCAAGAATGATGTTGCCTTTACACCTGCATCGTTGATTTCAACGAAGTTGCGCTTGAGAGCGTATGGCAACAGAGCGGTTTGTTGAACTGAAGCATCAACTTCGACGAAATCGCCGTTAGAATCATGCTGAACAAGTGTACCGCCAACTGCCTTTACAAGAACCTTTGCAAAGTGATTGTCACCGGTCAAGATGTACATAACAAAGCTCTTCACACCACCGGTTACACCGACCAAGCCTTCAACCTTGAGCTTGCGGGTTGATGTTGTATCGTTGATTGCCTTTGATTCCCATACTTCGTTCAAGCTATCAGCTGTGAGTGTATATGCTTCTCCGTTAGCCTTAGCAAAGATGTAGGTTGTCTTTGGTGTTTTACCACCGATTTGACCGCCCTTAACGTAGTTCGAAGCGCTTGGTGAACCAAAGCCACCTTGTTCTGAATCGTAGCAGAGATCCCACTTGTCGCCGGCAGCAACAGTTTGGTTCATGCCGTTGATCAGATCGATACCACTACCAAGTGATGAAGTCTTGTCATAAGCGCGGATACCGTTGAAGCGCTTTGCTGTTGCCCAATCGAGTGTGATAGCTGTAGAAGCGGAATCCTTCGAGCGAGCCTGCAAGCTGAGGGTGTAGATCTTACCCGGGCTCAGACCTGTGATGTCATAATACATAGCGCCTTTGGCGAGAGGGTTTGAGCTGGATGATGTTCCGTTTGTAACGGTAACTAAGTAATCCTTGAAGTCAACGTTGCTTTCAGATGCTGAAGCGGTGAATGCAATACGGATGCTGGTCTCGCTGAGAGACATTACTTGCAATCCTGAAGGGGCACTAGGAATAAAAACTGATGGTGTTGTGGTTGTGTCATCACAACTGCTCATAAAGAGCGCGCTGACAGCTACCAAAGCGGCTGAAGCATACGCAGTAAGTTTAGGAAATCGCATGAGAGCTCCTGTTAGTGAAAGAATAAAAAGTGTTGAATTGCGTGTTCTATGGAACTACAAATATACTGATACTGAGTGTGGCGTAGCATTGCGTTGTGACAACACAGGACTGCCGAACGATGACAAGCAGCGTTCAAATGCCCTTGTATTGCTCTGGAAGCGATAATTTGCAGTCTTGATCCCAAGACCGCTGCTCGTCAAGCGACGCTTGACAGGAGCGTTTCACCACACCATTGCCATTAGACTCATGAGTGAAGAAGTTCGTTCCATGTTTGCAGCAATTGCCCCGCGATATGACCTGATGAACAGCGTTATAACATTGGGCATGCATCATCGTTGGCGACGTCGCACTGTTGAGTTGGCAAAGGCACACGACGGCGAATCTGTTTTGGATTGCGCAGCCGGCACCGGTGATCTTGCTTTCGAATTCAAACGCAGTGTTGGTTCGCACGGCAGAGTGCTTGCAACAGACTTCTGCGCTGAAATGCTTGAAGGCATCGCACCAAAGTCCAAGAGTCTGCAACTCACTGTAGAAGTTGAGCTTGCGGATGCAATGAAGCTTCCGTATGCAGACCAAAGCTTTGACATTGTGAGCATCGCCTACGGCATTCGCAACGTCGATGATCCGCGAGTTGCTTTGCGTGAGATGGCGCGTGTGTTGAAACCCGGTGGACGTATTGCGGTGCTGGAAACAGGACAACCCAAAGGAATTATGGCACTTGGCTATGCTGTCTTCCGTCGTCTAATACCTCTCGCCGGACGTCTCGTCGCATCAAACTCAGACGCCTACACATACCTACCCGCAACCGCCGCCAAATTTCCTTATGGGGAAGAATTTGTCGCCATGCTCCGTGAGATTCCCGACATCGTCAGTGCACGAGCTTACCCACTCTTTTTCGGTGTTTCCTACATTTATATCGCCACCAAGCGTTCTTAACAGCGCGAAAAGCCTTAAAAACAACCTAAAAAGGGTGTTAA
>JBGAUL010000039.1:0-25408 GCA_044228685.1 Chlorobiota bacterium | reverse complement strand
GTCCGCAGTGAATTCAATACCGAAGTTCTTGTACCGTCCGCCGGCACCTCCGGTAAATCCGTACTTGCTAACATGACCCGCGCTCAACCATATATCCGCAGCACGAATCGATGAGCCGGAAGCTTGGGCATGGTCAAAACTGGATTGAGCAGAGCAATAAGAGCTCAAGGCAACAAGGAATAAAAGTAGACGACGCATAGAACCTCCTAGAGTGTATGGAATAGTGTCGAACACAGGAGATTCCGCAAGAATTATACCCGAAACAACGATGAGGCTTGGTTTAACATTTTGATATTGATGAACATATGCCAAGATAAAGACCTGAAGTTGTGATTAATGAGTTTGATCAACTCGGTGACGAATTGACTTCAATAGTCAAGACAGAGCTCAATAATCAAAGTTCAATCCAAGGCGAGTCGACTCTTTGAATTGCAGTCGTTTGTCCAAGGACTCATCATAGACAAGGTTTGCAAGGATACTTAGTGCTAGTGCTTTCCAAATCGTAACTCGCAGCTCGTTGTCCAAACGAAGAGACCACACAGCGTTGTGTTGAAGCGATCGACGTGATTGCCACTGCGAGCTAAGCATGAGATTGGAGTCGAGTTTGAGCAGAGCATTGATCCCTGCCTCAATGGAAAAATTGGACTTGTAACGCTCTCGAACCGAGGTTGTAAGCAGATCATCGCTAAGGCTCGTATTGGACCGCGCCCGTATCTGCTGCGTATTTGCACCGGCTTTGAGCTCGACGCTTCCTTTGCTGTGACTTCTGATAAAGTGAAAACCACAACTTTGATCACTCGTTACGGGATCCCAAAACGACGCGCTGCGCTCGACCTGTTGTAGTCCGGCTCTAAATGACTCCGTCAGAGGAGTAGATAAACGCATACTGACAAAAGGATTGATACGCCAATTGAGAAGCAAAGAAAGCATCGTCTCTATGCGAAACTCATTATCAGTAGTGTGCAGGGCTCTAATACTAGCGAATTCATCATACTCGTGAATGAGTCCAAGTTGCATTCTGGTTGCGGTCGAGCAACGAATCAATTGATTGGCCGCGATGAGACTGTGTCGCATATCAAAATTGAGATCCACGAAACTGTGCTCGCCCTGGAGCCAATCACTCACTTGTTGTTGCGAAATGCCAAGGTTTACAGTACCGGAACTTTGTATGAGGAGTTTGTTCATTGCTTTTGTCTTCAGCGTAGTGTCGATGACTTTTACGGAATCTGTTGGACTCGTTTTCAGTGCTTTATTATCAGACTCTGAATGTCCCTTTGCTCGACAACCTACCAACAACATGAATAGCATTGATAGAGCGAGCAGCATCGCCAATGCGTTGAACTGAGATGAAAGGGAAATCGAGGTCATGATTAACAGTTCGATTCTGCCTACGGGTTATACATGGCATCGTTTCTGCGCTTGAGAGAGCGAGAAGCAGGAGTGTGGGAAAACTTTGTATTCCATATCAAAGACGAAAAACGGACTAATCGACACTCGATCTCAATACCAAGGATCGAGTTTTATTGCATGCGGTCTGCACGAACAGTTGACCCGGTGGAGCATGAGAAAACGACCTTACAGGTTGAAGCAATGTTTTAGCATTGTCACAGTGTAGCCTAACGCCAATCGGGGGATTCGAACTCACTCTGGTCGATGGCGTAGCTACCCTAGAAGACGTTTTCTCATGACCTTGGGTTCTGCGTTTGAAAGCAGATAGCGGACATGGGGTTGTGTCACACACTACTATCATGGATTTTCATAGCGAACTACCTGTCCTCAAAGCAGATTAGAGTTGTTTGGACCACAATACTGCACACTGTCGATTCATAACAATGATTGCCGGTGCATGCAGAGTCGATTCTGAACCGACGAGCTGCGATACGAAACGTTGGGTCACCTTTTCATTGTGCAGATCGAATAAGTTTGGTTGTGATCGTATTCCGAAGTTGTTTGATTGTATTCCGTAAATCGCTGATAGTGTACTTGAAGCACGACGTTGTCGCAAGCCTGCCATGTCGGTGCAGAGATGAAAGACCTCCACATTGCCCTTGCTATGCCGGGTGATCTCTTGCAAGCGACCGAAGAGTGCCGTCCCTTGACTACTCCAACTATCCCATAAATGCACGACAACTGTGTCATTGTGAGATTGCTGGATTCGTGACCTCATGTCGGCTGCACTCAAGGCTCTGAACTTAGTGAGTGGTTTGGCTGAGATGGTAGAAGCAATTCGCAGTGCATGATTCTCTGAAAGGGTACGCATGCAATGTGGTGCTACTACGATTGAAACAAGTACACATAAACCTGCTATTGCTATCAATATTGAACCGGCATGTTTCATCATCGTTTGTCTCCTTTCTTGCTGTCTCGTGGAGCAACAACGATGTTCGAATGAACCAAGAAGCACGCTCTACGCAGAACTTGGTCCAAGCCGGAGCTGGTGTCGAGCTACCGTTGTTGTATCTCTAGGTGGATGATCGCTACCATATGGTTTGTGCTCATCTCGAACAATACTCTGTACGTTGGTGTTGATGAGCACGATTGCAACTTCAGTTGAATACTGCCTGACTTTCTCAAGAGCATGTCTGAGCTTCTCCATGTTCAATTCTAGAGTTGTATCCCAGTAATAGAGAATCACATAGCGATAGTGTGCAAAGTCTGAACCGGTCAGTGGAGGAGCACGGTCAAGACAATGGACGTGGGAGAGAAAAGCATCCAGACTCGACTGACTGTCCGTTTGAATTGAGTGTGATTGTATAATCGTGTCAACCAAGGCATCAACCGCTTCAAAGCAGCAATGCAGATGCAGTCTCCGTCCCTCAGCATCAAATACCCTGTACAAGGGAACTATGATTGCAGTGTCTCCTCCGTTGTCATCTACTGAGTAGCGATCTCCGTCTCGATCCAGAACCGTATTGTATTTGGCCCATAATCCATGCTGCTTGGCATATCGCTGTATTTCTTCGTTTGAATATGCGTGATCATTCCAAGGTCTTCGACCGAGAAAACCAAAGTGAAACCACGCTAGTCCGCCGGCCAGTGATACTCCGACGAGAAGAACTACTACTGCAATACGTCGTCCAAGGGAATGCAGCTTAATCCGACCGAACATCGTTGCTCCGCGAAGGTGTTAGTGAATTCGTACCATTTTAAAAAGACCATTATCGATGATGTCATAGTTGCCGGGGAGCATTTGAGGGATGCCATAGGTGCTGATGAGCACGGGATCCCAGGCTACCGGACTTTGAATTGCCAACTGAGCGCCGCTGAACTCTGGTCGACTAATCGCGCGATTGAATATCAAGTAAGCTTCACCCGACTCCGTGATGCCGACTCCGGCTTGGTAGTTTGCCAAAAGGTTATTGGCAAAGTTTGCGATTTGGTTGTCGCTGAGTGGACCGTTCTGAATCATACCCGATGACACCTTAAGCTCACAGAGTCCGCCGTAGCAACACTTGCACTTTGGTGCGTTCTGCCCAAACTTGATATCAACGCCAATTCCTATCAATCTCGACCACGCAAAGGCACGTGAATGATTGAGTTTGTTTTTTGAAAGACTACGAGCCGTCACTGCAGCATTTGCAATGACATTGATTGTAACAAATGCAAAAGGAAGAAGCACAATGCTTTTTTTTTCATAGATGGTGGTGATTTGGTGAAAGAAAGCACGTGTCAACGCAAAGCCCGCCGAGTGGCAGTACCCAGACGAACGGGCTTTGAGTGACACAATGACTAGGATGGATGTAGGGACTTCAAGCCCTGCCTTTCGTGCGTCAGCTCTGTCCCACCTCGTTCAATTCCATGCTCATCTGACAAAGGAGGAGAGTACGCTGTCAGTGATGATGGAACTGCGACACAGAGAGGACTACACGCTCTGCAGAGATCACGATTGTTGGCGGCCCGAAAAATTTGAAGCGTTCCTGCCCGCTCCTGCAGTTGCGAAACAATCATCGTTCCTCCAAACATCGTATCCCTCATACACAAAACGATTGAGGAGAGGGTAAATGGACATGCGAGCAGAGAAAAATGTAGGAAATGCTAAGAAGAGTCATTGCGACGAAACAAACGTTTCATTTTGCACGTGCTCGTGCATCAAGTTCAACCTCGCAACAGGGCAATAAAAAACCCGCATCATGAACATGATGCGGGTATGAAGTGCGAGCGATCGAAGGACTTTATTTCTGAACTGAGAGCGGAACCATTGGACTTGAATATGAGCCGCTGATCATTCTGCAGAAATAGGAACCGGATGGCAACGATGTGAGATCGAGCAGCATATCGTATGTGCCACCCTTCATTGTTGCGTCGATTGGTGTCAATACTGCTTCACCCATGCTGTTGTAAATAACGAAGCTTGTTGGAGCGTCGAATGCAACGCTGAATGAGAGTGTTGTAGATGTCGAAACCGGATTTGGTTTTGGAACGGACAAAGCGTAGCCGTTGATTGATATGTTGGCGTGACGAAGGTCAGCAACGCAGCTTGGTGTGAATACAACGACTGAAGGCAGATTGTCAACATTGATACATGACTTGTATTCAGTTGCATACATATCAGCACCGAGGATTGAAGGTCCACTTTGTGGAAGAAGTGAGAAGTATCCCTTCATCTTAAATGTGAACAATGTTCCTGTTCCGCTGATCGGCTTTGTCTTTGTGTCGTTGTACAATTCAACGTCGAGTGTATCACCAACAGTAACAACACGGCGAACCTTCCATCCATCGCAGCGAGTACCGCTGAGACCAATGCTTGCCGCATCTACTACCGGTGACAAAACCTTTGCATCGTACTTGATGTAAGCATGGAATGCTGTTACACCTGCGTTGTCAATGATATCCGGATTGTTGCGGAGGTTGAATTCCATTGTGACCGGTTCGTCGTACTGTGAGCTTCCGATAACATATCCGGTCGCGCCACTCATTGGAAGTGTGGTAACCAAAACTGTTGTTGGAACTGCTGTGCCGGCAAGTGCTGAATACTGTTCGTTGGTTTCGCCGTTTGAACCGGTAACCTTCCAGATTACACCGTTACCGAGACTGTAATCGAAGCGATCGATGTTGCGACGAGTAGCGTTCGGGTTAGGGGAATGGAAAGTAACCGTAAGTGGAGCTGATGATGTGCCAGCCAATACTTTGGTGCCGATCAACGCAGTGCGCTGAGCAGGATCGATTTCAAACATTGCAGCATCGCCGACTTGAGCGATGTCGCTGATTGTCAGATCGACGTTGCTTTGATTCGTCAATACAAGTGTTGTTGCATCTGTCTTCGAAGAACACTTATCAACCTTGCCGAAGTCGAGTGAGTCAACTACAACTTTGATGTTCTGCTGACCACGACCATAGATCGTCGGGTGGTTGATTTGACTTGGGTCCAAATCACAATCAACGATGATGCGGCTGCCGTGCAATCCAGCAACGCGAGCGGTAAAGAGTACCGGAACGTTTACTGATGATGGTGTTGTACCGCTCATCTTTGGAACTACGACAGTTTTGCCGCCGCCAAGATTTGCTGCCATCCAAGCCGGATCGATTTGGAATGCATTGTTTACATCCAACGCAGCGTCAACACTGAGGTTCTTGATGGTCAAATCCATTGAACCGCTGTTGTAGATCACAACATCGTGTGCTGCTGCCGTCGTGCCGATGTTAACCGGATTTGGCCATGTGTAACCAAGTGAGTCTTCGATTGGAACGACTGCTGTACCGATTACAGTGCTGAATGCCTCACGAGGCTGACCATTGAAGTCTGCTGTAAGAGTAACCTTAATCTTATAGTCACCGGTAAACTTCGGCATGAAGCTTACATCAATTGCCTTTGGCTGATTCGGGAAGAGTTGACCCGGCATTTGACTGGTAGAGAAGACCATTGATGTTGCAGCATCAGCACCTGCCGGAACTTCAATCGTTGTGAAGCTCAAGCGTGGGTTTTGCAATGGATCGTTACCAAAGGCATCAACGGTTACAGTACCCTTGTATTCTGTGACGCCATTGACTGTTGTGTTGTACTTATCCAATACGCGAACAACCTTGAAGTCGTATGGGCTAACGATTGGACCCGCATCCAGACCGCTTCCACTCCATTCAGAAATCTTGTCGCTACAAGCATCGTCACCATTAGCATCGATGACAACATTGATCTTATCCTTGGATGTCTGATCTGTTGGTGTGTACCAAACGTTGAACTTCAGGTTTTCACCGGCAGCAACTTTGATTGGAACTTGTAGGTCATGACGGAACTTCTTGCCTGTTGGATCATTCGGAACAGTGATAGAGTTCACTGTGACATCGATTTTGGCAGTGTTTGTGATGCCGCAAGGGAGAGGACCATTTTCAACGTTAACCGGTGAAGGAGCAAATGTCACATCGCTGATTTGAACGCATGGTACGCCGCCGCTCAAAAGAAGTTGAGTAAGTGGGTTTTCATAGCATGAGAGCTTTGCAATGACGCTATCCTTGACAGTTGCTGTCAGTGCTTCTTTGGTCAACGCACAAACAGTCAAGGTCATGCTTTCATTCGGTGCAAGAACCTTTGGCAACTTACCTGGCTCCACGCGGAATTGTGCACGACCCGGACGAAGGAATACTTCGTTTACTGTTGTTGGCTCTTTTGATGTGTTGGTAACAACAATAGTCGTACAAGAATCGAGGTTAATCGGAAGTGATCCGAAGTCAACAACTGTTGGCTTTACAGAAATCTTTTCAGCTACATAGTTGAATTCAATGGTTGCTTCCTTACCTGAACGTGAGGTTGCAATAACCTTTGCATGAGCGTCTTTACGGATATCGATTGGCGTCAAGGTGAATGGTGCCTTCAACATTCCGGATTCAAAGCCCGGATCCAATTGGAAGTTGTAGTTCTTGCTTTCTGCTTCTACCATTTCAACTGAGAAAATGGAGCCGCATGTTGATGTGTCTGGGAGAATCTTAGCCAAGCCGGTAACGGTACCGCACTGCATTGTGCCGGAGATCGCAATTGAATCAGGACATGTCTGAGCGAAGTTTACGCCGGTTGGGTATCCATAGGCAAAACCATCCTTTGAATGATCCCAGTTTCCATATACATATGCTGTGAACTTTGCGCCTTCAATGGTGTGGTCACCTGCAGCTACCGGAGCAACAACATAGCTCTTGTCGGTTCCAGGTACTTGCTTGATATAGCTACCAAGTTTCGCATTGATTGGAGCGCCATCGAACTTGAGGATTCCACGATCTTTCGTATAGAAGGTGATCATGGTGAAGTTGTCGATTTCGTCCGGTGTATGATAGGTCGTAAACGTTGACCACTGTTCTTCCGGTGTCAGGACATACATCATACCTTGTCCGTTACGACTTGGATTCTGGATATCACTTGCTTTCTTGGTGCCGCTAACTTGATTCAAGCGCCAAGCCTTGCCATACTGTCCAACAAGTATAGGCTTGTTGGCTGTGTACAAACATGGAAGCTCTTGATTATCGATACGATACTCTTCGCCGGCTTTCAAAGCAGGGTAGTGAGGTTGTGGGCTTGCATCTGCAGCTGTTTTGGTGTAGACAATAGTATTGTCTTCTGTAGCAACACAACGGATCAAGTCACCCCATGAGTCCAGGTCGAAGTATGAACGTTGACGGTCGGTGTACATAACCGGTGCTGAGAAGTAGGAGCGACCGAGAAACTCAACAGGCCACATCGCATCAAACATCATGTTACGCATGAAGTTCGCCGGAATGCCAAGCATGGTTGCTTGGAAACGTGGGAATGCGCCTTTGGTGTGACCAGAGAATACGGCAACCGGAGCGCTTGATGTGATTTTGCTACCGGTAAAGTCTGTTGACCAATCGAGGTCCTTACCAACTTGAATCTTTGCTTTAATAAGCAGTGTTTGGCCGCGATGAATTCTGTAGGTCTTTGCGCCACCTGCCGGTGTTCCGTCTTCTGTAAGCGCCTTCGGATAGAATGTTACGGTTGTATTGTCTTTTGTACCAACAATCAAAACCTGAGCCGGACGCTCACGTTCGGTCTTGTCTTGAAACAGGTTGAGGGTAAAGTAACGGCGACCCAGTACTTCGGCCGGAATAACGCGATAGGCTTCTCCGGTCCACTTATAACTGACGTACACGGTCGTTGTAATTGGATCATCTGCCTTGATGTAAATACCGTTCTCGGTGATACCGGTTACTGTATTCATCATGGTTTGAGGAATACCAATGATTTGAACCTTGTTTGGGTTCAAAACATATGAGCCAATAGTCAAGCCCAAACGAGGAACAGTGACTTTGACCAAGGTTTTGACCTTGGATGAAATCCAAAGCTGAATCGGGTTACCGCGGGCACCTTCTCCGTTTTGAATGTCACAGTGGGGAATACCAAAGTAGAATTCTCGACCTTCGAGAATCTCCTTTGGAGCCGGACTACCCTGCGCTTGTAGTGGAGAAAAGTTTCCCACACTAACAAAACAAGCGAGCACGACCATCAAACGGTACAAAAGCTTCGACATTGTATACCTCAAGAAATGTGTATAAACTCTTAAATAATTGTAAGCGTTTTTGTAAGTACGGCTTCGATAACTCGCTCATCGGGTCGAGCGAAGACTCAATGGTTGCTGAAGCAGAACCTTTAGTTATTTCACGAAATCCACCAAAATTGTGTCAAGTTGAAGCAAAATTTGCCGATACATCTTATGATCAAGCTACGATAAGTGATTTTTATCCAATTATCGGGCTTCTCTATTACCCTCAGTTCAATGCTACGCTTCGAACGGTTTTGACCTCAGGTGAAAATCTTCGTGCGTCAACATAGTAAATTCATTAACAATAGCAATATGATTTTCCTGTGTCACGTACAATAGAATTTCTTCCACTCCAAACACACCATGGATATCCTCAGCTCCCTCGAATCTACCCAAGACCTCATTTCACTTCCGGTGGTCGCAACTCGAATACTTACGTTACTTGACAACGAGCACGTTCACGTGCGCGAGCTGTCTGATTTGGTCGAGACCGACGCCCCAATTGCCCTCAAAGTTCTACGCCTGGCTAACTCGCCGGTCTTCGCTTTACGCAATGAAGTGACGAGCATTACACAAGCGATTGCCACCATCGGTATGAACCGAATGATGAACATCGTTTTGGGAGTGAGCATCTATTCGAAATTCGTCTATTTGTCGAACAGTTCCGTGGCTCCTTTTGTCAAGAAATTTTGGGAGCATTCCGCTTCAACTGCAGGCGTAGCAAAGACTTTAGCTACCGGTTTGAAGAAGAACTTTCAGGATGGGGAGTTCATCGGTGGTTTGATCCATGACATTGGAAAGCTCTGCATGATCCAGTATGATGCAGAACGCTATAGCCAGGTGCTCGCACTTATGGCTAATAATAACATGAGCGACGCGGAAGCAGAATTGCGTGAATTCGGTGTTACCCACACTCAGGTGGGTGAGGTACTTACCCGCGCTTGGAGACTGCCCAATGCCCTCCATAGCGTTGTAACCTATCATGATTCACCGGAAGCAGCCGGCGCTAACTCAGGAATGACCTCGCTGGTGCGACTCGCTGACCTCTATTGTGAGAAGACCGGAGTTGGTCTTGGCGAAACCTTCCACGCAGAAGATCTCTCAGAAAGCTCCTCTTGGAAAAATCTTTGTAGTTTGTACCCGGATTTGCGGGGCGTAAACATCAATGAACTCTGTGTTAAAATGCAGGACGATTTTTCCCGCGCATCATCCCTCGTTAACGTGATGCTGTCGGACTAATGGTACCTGTATGCGGCCAGATCTTTTCTACATTGGACCTATTCCCGTCCATAGTTTCGGTCTCATGATGGCAATTGCCTTCCTGAGCGCCAATTATCTCCTAACTAAAGAACTCGAACGCCGCTGGAAGAACAAGGAAAAAGCAAACGCCTTTTCTTCTGCCGTCACGCTCATCGCTCTCATTGCCGGAATCTCGGGGTCGAAGCTTTTTCATCTCATTGAAAATCCTGACCTTGTGGCTCAGAATGGATTGTCGGAAGTGTTCTCTGCATCCGGACTGACTTTCTTTGGCGGCTTGCTCCTGTCTTTTCTCTGTATCGCACTCTACATCCGCCGCAAAGGAATCAACTTCCTCTTTATGGCTGATGCCGCTGCGCCCGGACTCATTCTAGCCTACGGAATTGGTCGAATTGGCTGTCAGTTGGCCGGTGACGGAGATTACGGCATCCCATCCTCACTTCCGTGGGCCATGGGCTACCCACACGGCGCAGTTCCAACCTTGTCGTCTATCAATCCCGAATTAGCTGCCAAATGGATGGAAATGCATCCCGGTCAAATGCTGCCCTATGATATCATGGTGCATCCCACACCGGTCTATGAAACCTTGGCATGCTTTGTCATCTTCGCCATACTCATCCGTCTGCAAAAGAAATCGCACTTCAGTCTGCAGGGTCAACTCTTTGGACTGTATTTGATGTTTGCAGCAATTGAGCGATTTCTCGTTGAATTTATTCGACTTAATCCTCTCTATCTTGGCTTGTCCCAAGCACAATGGATCGCCGTTGCTCTCTTTGTCGCCGGTACAATTTTATTGATGCGAAAGAAGGGGATTTCCTACGAAGCAAGCACTCTCTAGTGCACCATTAGCTGCGCGTTGTTATCTCGCTTAGAATTTCAGAACACGCTCTCAAGCTGCTTCCTTTATTGAGGTCGACATAGGCCCTGTTTGCCTCTGACCATACGCTGCGTTTGGAAGGATCGTTGATACACTCAAGTAGCCAATTCTCAAATTCTTGCTCGGATTGCACGATGCGCAATCCACCTCGTTGAGCGAGTATTCCCGACTCCACATTTCGCTCATTCACTGGACCGCAAGCGATGGGTATTGCATGCGCAGCTGCCTCCACCACACTGTGAACTCCCTTACCAAATCCACCACCAACATATGCCAAGTCTGCAACTGAATACAGTCTTAGCAGATAACCTAGGCTATCCACCAGGAGGTGACGTTTCGTGAAAGGCGTGCCATGTTGTATGTCGCTAAGTCGTTGACAATTGTCAACTAAGGATTCAACCAACAGCAGGGACTTTGTAACAGGCTCATGAGGCACAATGATGCAGCGTAGCTGTGGGAATTGGCTGCCGAGTCGACGTAAAACCGGCGCAACGATAGCCAAATCCTGCTCCCACACACTACCAAGGATGAGAACCAGATCGTTATCACTGAAGGAGTCACTGGGCAAAACAGCAGCTTGCGTGGCAGCTTGCACGGCTTCAAGCACGCGGTCCATGCGTGTGTCCGGCAAAAACTGGCATACTTTGTTGTTTCTGTCGTCGAGGAGCTGACGGAAACTCTCAACATCCGACTCACGCGCTATGTACAGTCGCTTGGCTGTTGAATAGATTTGCTTGTAATACCAGCGTCCAAATGCCGTGCGGTAAAAGCCACTGTTGCTGTAAACCGCATTGACGATGAAGAGCGGGATCTTTCTATTTTTCAACTTCTTAGACATGTTCCACCAAAGATCGTAACGGTCGAAAACAGCGATCTGAGGTTGGAGAATATTCAGAAACGAGCGCACAGCGCCCGGACTGTCCAAAGGACAATAGACTACCGCATCAGCCAAAGGTGTGTTTTGCGTGGGAATGAATCCACTGGAAGAAAAGAAGGATACAATGATCTGACACTCAGCATCCTGCTTACGAAGAGTGCTTATCACCGATTTCAGCTGTTCAAACTCACCCATCGAAGCCGCGTGAAACCAGACGCGCTTGCTACAAGGACGGAGACTTTTGAGGGCTTTTAGACTCTTAGCTGCATCCCGTCGACGCTGCGCTAGTTTGGGTTCGAGCCACGAACCAACAATAGCAGCGCACCATAATGACGGTACGACAAGTAGGTTGTAGACAATGTCGAAAAGCTTAGACATTCTTAGCGTCCGCTGAAGCTCGCGCTGCGTTTTTCCAAGAAGGCGGATGTACCCTCGCGGAAGTCATCGCTGCCGCAAATCTCTGCAAAGGCCTTTGCTTCAACCATCATACCGTTGTCGCCGGCAGCGTGATTGCGTACGCAGTCGAGTGAGGCGCGAACGGCGAGAGCGGCCATGGACGAAATCTGCTTCGCCAGATCACGTACTTTGTTCTGAAGTTCTTCAGCGCCAACAACTTGATTGACTAAACCAATCTGCAATGCTCGCTCAGCGCTAATCATGTCGCCGCTGCAAACAAGTTCGATAGCAACGGCCGTTCCGCACAAACGCGTCATGCGCTGAGTGCCACCATAGCCGGGGATGATACCGAGCTTTACCTCCGGCTGACCAAACTTTGCCTTGTCGGACGCAATTCGAATATGACATGCCATGGCGAGCTCGCAACCACCGCCAAGTGCAAAACCGTTGACGGCTGCGATGACGGGGACAGGGAAGTTCTCAATGAGGTTGAATACTAATTGTCCTCGACGAGCAAAATCAAAACCGGTCTTCTCATCGCAAGCTTGCAACTCGGCGATGTCTGCACCGGCGGCGAAGGCTTTGGGTCCTGCACCGGTTACAATGACGCAGCGCAAAGTTTCGTGTGAACGAAGCTGCGTAAATGCAGATTCCAGATCGCTAAATAGTTGGGCGTTTAGGGCGTTGAGTTTGTCAGGACGATTCAGCGTTAGGGTTGCGATACCTTCCTCTATCTCTACGATTACAGTCTCGAAATTCATGGTCTCTCCATTGGGTGACGAATTGCTCAGGCAAAATTACTAAATTGCTTACGCAGCAATGAGGAAGCGCTCACCGCCCTCGGACGCGACAGCAGATAACGCGTACCCGACATGATCAGCAGCATCGTAGATGAGATTCAGCGAAAATTCAAACGAAGACGCATAGAGTACGCGATTCTCGTTGTGCTCAATGTTGTCTGTTTGGTTGCGATGCGTCAGGATTTGAGACCTGGTCCATCATTTGGACTCGTTCTCAGTTCGGCTGGTATTGCCTGGACATTGGCTCAAGGCCGTCAAAAACGAAACACTCTGCCTGAGATGAGTACCGATCGTCTCTACGCAGAAATCGTTGAACTTGTCGCCGTGATTCTTTTTATCGCAGCCTTTGTATTCGTTATCCTTCGCTTCAACGTCAATATACCTGAGCTCAAAGCTCATGTTTTTTTGATGAGTCTGAGTTTCGTCCTGTCAACCGTTTTTGCTGAATGGATATGGTGGAGGTTCATTTTTCCTCAACTAAATCCCGCACAACAACTCAACTATGCAGTGAATCTTCGTTCGTCGATTCTCAGCATGATTACTTTATCGCAGTGGAAGAGAGTATTTCGATGGAAAGACACGCAATGATCAGAACAACAAACACGAGAGCATCGATTCGAGTATTGATGTGGATGCTGGTTGTCGGCGTGGTCTTGATTGCGAATACTGACGTCTCTTTCGCGCGTAAAAAACCAGGACACGGAGCCGCCAAGAAGAGTTCCCACAGCGCATCCTCAAAGCACGGATCTTCTGTAAAAGGGACGAAGAAAATGTCAAAGAGCGCACGCGCAGCTGCACGCAAGCGTGACTTAGCGCGCGCTGTTGCAGAAGCTCGAATTCCAAAAGCTCTGGCTGTTATCAGTATTGCCAAGGATTCCATTCTTACTGACGGTATCATCTATCGTCAAATCCACGTCACGCACTCCGATAGCTCTCACTCCTTGGTGCACGCCTTGACCTGTGTACTGCGCAATCCCAATTACAGTGTGATGACGTTGAAGGCGGAGAACCAATCCAATGCGCTGGAGAAGTTGAAGAATTTTCGATTGAGGCTCGATTCAGCGGAGAACAAAACAATCTACGCAGCTGTCAATGCTCACTTCTGGCGAGCTGTGTCAACGACACCGATTGGACCGACTGTGTGCAACGGGGAAGTTTGTGAAATGCAGCCTTATAAAGATTGGTGCTGCTGCTTCTTCGATGCAAAGAGTCGTCCGATGATCGATACCGTTACGCTATCCGGCACTATCCGTAAAAAACGTGGCCAAAGCATCCGCATTAGTTCTGTGAATCGTCGTTTGGCACCGGATTCAATCGTGGTGTTTAACTCATTCGTTGGACAAACAGTTCCGCCGGTAGCTACCACACAGATTGAGCAGGAGTTGGATGAGAGTATGTATGATTCAACGATGCTTCAACGAGATTCAACCGATATCCGTTTGACCCGCGACTCACTTCGCAACGCACTGATCACTCTTCGTCAAGAAGCATCCGCAGAATTCAACACATCCAAGATTCAACTGCGCTACTTGCGCTCACCGGCAGTGAATCAAGAAACACCGCTCGTGGTGCTGAAGTCGGTTGATAGCGGTTCGGTATCTATGCCTCACAGAGGCTGCGTACTCTCCATGAGCAAAAGCATGGCGCGTAATCTCAACTTGGTTGAAGGCGATACAGTGTTCATGAGATTTCAAACGAGTCGATTCGATTCAACAACATTTAGTAATGCCGTCTGTGGTACGCCGCTACTTGTCACCAAAGGACATATCGTCGAAAATCTCAAGCCCACCGGCGGAGGCAGCGTCAAGTTCTATTACAAGCGACTGGCTCGCACAGCAATCGGCACCGACATCACAAGAAACACGGTGTATCTGGTCACAGTCGAATCCAACGCTCGCTCACGAGGCTTTACCATCGCCGAGCTTGCAGAATTCATGAAGCGCTTTGGCGCGTACTCCGCGATGAATCTGGATGGTGGTGGCTCAGCTCAAATGTTGGTTGGAGATTCTATCGTCAGCCACACTCCTGACCAAGGTACTCGTCGTATCTCCGTTGCTCTCGCATTGGGTAAACGCAAAGCTCGTCCGGGTACGAAGAAAGTCGATGATGCTCGTAAAGAGGACTAGTACTAGACAATGTAGCACTAGTATCTAGGGAACTCAAACACAAGAGTCCGAACACGACACAGTCTTTGAGACTTGCATGAGCTCGAACTGTGCAAGAGTTGTCAATGTCTACGATTCAACCAGCCCAATCGCTCTTTAAGGCGTCAAGACAATTTTACCGACATAGTTACCACTTTCAACAAGACGATGTGCTTCCGCTGCATCTTTAAGTGGCATGACCGTGTGGATGTGTGTTCGCATTTGTTCACGAGCAATGCGTTCTACCAGTTGTTCGAGTTCGCTGCGGCGACCGAGGTAGAGACCGTGTATTGAGATATGACGAAGGTAGGTGTGCTGAATGTTGAGCGTCACTTCACGGCCTGTCAGCATACCGCAGAGGAGAATCTTTCCGCCTTTGCGCAGCATGCCAAAGCTGGTGTCGAAGGTCTTTGGTCCGACATAGTCCAACACACAATCAACTCCACCGGGGAAGAGCTTGCGAACTTCAGCACCGACATCTTGGTTATAGTGATTGAAGACGTAATCGGCACCTAAATCACGAAGCGTAGACTCTTTATCATCGCGACCTGCCGTCGCGATTACCACAGCACCGGCTGACTTCGCCAGTTGCAGCGCCAATGTTCCGAAGCCTCCGGAGCCACCCCAAATCACAAACTTCTGACCAGGCTTGAGCTGTGCTACGTCGTGAATTGCGTGGAATGCGGTAAGACCGGAGATAGGCAATGCGGCTCCTTCTTCGAAGCTGATGTTGTCCGGTAAGTGTACCAGACTTGCTTCAGGCACAGCCACATATTCTGCATAACTACCGCTGCGGTGAAGTCCGAAGTACTGCCATCCATCTGACAAGAATGCATCAGGATTATCAAGCTCTGATTCAGGCACAACCAACGGCCAAGCAAGGACACGATCGCCAACTTTAAAGCTGCGCACTTCAGCACCTATCTCAGCAACAACACCGCAAATGTCACCGCCCGGAATATGAGGAAGAGGAATGGGGATGCCGGGATATCCATTGCGCACGACGATGTCGATGCGATTGACGCTGGTGGCTTTGATGTTTACCAAAATGTCCTTCGGACCAATAGTCGGCATCGGTGCATCTTCAACGTATTTCAACACGTCTGCGCCGCCATTTTCAGGAACAATGATTGCTTTCATGGTGGTGTCTTTCTAGAACTGAACAGGTAGTATGACAAAAATTGTGAGATCCCAAAGCGCATGAGATACGATGCCCGGGACCAGTGATTGGTAGCGTCGGAATAAGAATCCCCAATGCACACCAAGAACGAGTGCAGCAATGAGGAGCATAGGATTGAGTGCCCAGATGTGAACCAGGCTGTAAAGAGCTGTGGTGACCGCCCAGGCCGGTTTGTCGCCGATCAAACGTGACCAGCGCTGCTGCACAAATCCACGCCAGAAGATTTCTTCACAAGGAGCGATGATAAAGAAGAGCAGGGGAGCGATGAGCATTGGACTCATCTGCATACGTGTTTCATAGACCGATTGGATGAAAGGTTGGGTCCATGAAAACACCGTGCTCATGAGGTACACACCTAGTCGCGACAATCCGTAGAGTCCGATGGCATGCACAGCTCCAATTCCAACATAGCTCCATTTGAACTTGAAGAGCGAAGCAAGAATATCCTTTTGCTGACGAATTGTGAGCATCGCAAGAATGAGCGTAGAGCTCACCATTGCAGCCCAAAACCAATGCTGATGTATGTACTGAGTAGGTTCGGTAAAAGAAGCGAACATTGCAAACCACAACAATGCAGCAAGACCAATGTTCAAGAGTAGAATTTTCATTGCCAGTGCGAGATAGCCAGACCGATGGTGTAAAGAAGTCCGAAGAGAAAGTGGTGCTGAGCAGTCTGCACATCAGCCATAGCAATCGTTTGCGGATCGTTCTCAGGATCCGACTGCATGATAGCTTTGAGATTCTTGATTGCGGGAGGCAAGCTGAGTAGTACGAGCAGCGACCACACGCCGATAGTGTGCATCAATACGAGCACGATGACGATGACATAAGCTCCAATGACGAGACCCGCGTACTCCAGTTTTGCTCCGCCAGCGCCTAACAATGTCGCTACGGTTCTGGTATGTGCGGCTCGATCATGTACAATGTCTCGAATGTTGTTTGCAACGAGAATTGCGGCAACTAAACATCCGATCGGAAGCGATGCGTTGAAAATCTCGACGTTCATTTCTCCGGTTAATACAAAGAAAGCACCGCAGACCATGAGCGGTCCCATGAGCATGAACACAAAAGGATCACCAATCGCCAGATACTTGTACGCAAAGGGTCCGCCTCCGCAGTAGAAGTATCCACCGGCAATTCCAACCAAACCAAGAACCAAAATCGGAACACCGCGAACAGCGACAAGTGAAAGTCCGAGGATAAATGCGGCTGTAAAGAGAAGGAGTCCGGCGCGTAGAACTTGTTGTGGACTTAGTAACTCATCAACCAACACTCGACTCGAACCGTAGGTCTCTTTTTTATCCACACCTTTCTTGAAATCGTAATAATCGCTAATCAAGTTTGTCGCGGCATGCATGAGCAATGCACAAATGATGATGAGCGGCATAAGTGACCACGGGTGGTCAACCGGGATTCGAAGAGCGAGAGCCGCACCAACAAGTACTGGTACAACACTAGCTGTAAATGAAAATGCGCGAACAGCTTGCATCCAAACTGCCACGGGAGATCGTTGAGCGTTCTCAGACATTGTGAATTCCCTTTGAGTAGTGAGATTCTTGACCGACGCGTCAGTCAGAAGCAAAAATAACCTGCATTCTCCATCAATCATGAAGGCTTTCGCGAAAAGCCATCGCAATCGATAAACTCGTTTTAGTTTTGCGTCGTCCATAGGCAAGTGTTTTATTCTTCACCGCACTATGAAAAATTCTCCGTCGATTCTGGTATCGGTCGCTCTGAGCGTCCTCTTTTTCCAATCAAGTCTCGATGTCCAAGCCCAAGGCTGGCTGGACAAGGCTAAGAAAGTCATCAAAGACGTTACGAAAACGACGGCTGGTGCTCCGTACACCGAAAGCGATGCAGCCCAGGCGATTCGTGAGGCCTTGTCTCAAGGTACCTCCAAAGGCACGGAGCGTCTCTCTGCTTTGAATGGATACTTTGGAAATCCTGAAATCAAAATCCCTTTTCCTCAAGACGCAGCCAAGGTTGAATCAACGCTGAGAAAGATCGGTTTATCGAAGCAAGTTGATGATGCAGTTGAATCAATCAATCGTGCTGCTGAGTCTGCTGCTATCGAAGCCAAACCAATTTTCTTGAAGGCAATCACCGACATGAGCATTAGCGATGCTATTGCGATTGTGAAGGGGAATAATCATGCTGCTACGGATTACTTGAAGAAATCAACAACAAATCAATTGGTCGAGAAGTTCAAACCCATTATTCAGGCGGCTCTTGATAGAGTGAATGCGACCAAATACTGGTCAACTGTCATGAGCAGTTACAACGCCGTTCCATTCGTTACCAAGGTGAATCCTGATCTTTGCGATTACACAACGCGTAAAGCAATTGATGGCTTGTTTGTGATGATCGCTCACGAAGAAGACAGTATCAGAAAAGACCCAATGGCGCGCACCAGCGATATTCTGAAGAAAGTGTTTGGTATCTAAGATGAGCGATGCACAACTGCCACTGCCGGATATGGAGCAACGCTATCGTCGTCGACGTATACTGCTGTTCGCCCTCATCCTCATTGGCGTTAGTGCATTTGGATTGTTCTCCAACTATGGATTCCTAACCCGCTGGTCGCTTGAGCGTCATCGCACTGCCTTATCCGATTCGCTCGCCCAACTTCAACACAACAGTGATTCACTTCGCGCACGCGCCCGAGAATTGCGGGCGGACACGCTTGAGATTGAGCGTCTTGCGCGTGAACGCTATGGAATGTCCAAACCGGGTGAGCAGGTGTTTGTCATTCAAAAGGAGAACGGACATTGAGATCTTCTTCCTTCACACGCTCAATGTTTGTGACGACGCTTCTTGTGCTGCTTTTGTGCAGTAGTTTTGTTCTCAATTCCTGTACCACACATCACACCCAAACGATGAAGACGATTCTTAATACAACGAATGCACCGGCACCTATCGGACCCTACTCACAAGGAGTTCGTGCTAAAGGTGAGTTGTTCTTTTTCTCAGGTCAAATAGCATTGCGCGCTGACGGAACAATGGTTCAGGGCGGTGTGCGCGAGCAAACACGTCAGGTTTGTGAGAATATTAAAGCCTTGCTCGAGTCGCAGCATTTGAACTTCAACAACGTCGTCAAGACAACCGTCTTCCTCAAAGACATGAACGAGTTTGCTGCCATGAATGAAGTCTATGCTGAGTTTTTCTCAACCAGCGCTCCGGCTCGCTCAACCGTTGAAGTTGCGCGTCTTCCAAAAGATGTTCGCGTAGAGATCGAAGTCATTGCAGTCAGCGATGGAGAATGATGCGAGTATTCTTCTTCTTAGTGTTGTGTCTGGTTGTAAGTGACAGCGTCTTCGGACAGACTGTCGCTACGTCTTGCACAACATGCATCACGGTTGTTGCGCCGATGGAAAGTAAGAGACTAGAGAGCAGTCCGGCCTTAGCAGATGCACAGATCCTACCTACATCAGTTTCAAATGGTCATCAAGAGAGTTCAATGCAGGTACCGAGTTTGACCTTCATTGATCTCAGTGTACGGGTCGACTCAACTACGAAGACCACTCCGCAATCGACATCACAGCCTACAACAGCGGAAAAAACAGGGAAGGATAGTCTTACACCATATCGCATGACCAAGTCACCGTCCGGTGCGTGGTTGCGCTCAATTGCCTGTCCCGGTTGGGGACAGCTCTACAACGAGTCGCCATACAAAGCCGCAATGTTCTTTGGTGGAGCCTGCACTGTAACAGGGATTATCCTCTGGAATCAATCAAAGTACTCTAACGCCGACGGACGCTACACGGCGATGAGTTTGGATGATCCTTTGAGAGAGCGGACTTATCGTGAGCGTGAATTTTATCGTGACCAACGAGATGTAGCAGGCTTGTGGCTTATTGGAGTCTATGTTCTTTCGGCAGTCGATGCTTATGTCGGCGCACACTTGTTTGATTTTGATGTCAGTGATAAAGGCTTGAGTCTGCAAACACTACCCACGCAAGGTGGTACTCAAGTAGCTCTGAGTTATCGCTTCTGAGTGGACGCTTTGTAACGAAGCCTTACTTGCACGCACCTGTTCTTCCACTCGTCCTGAGTTCCTGCGTTTGCGTTTGGTAAAGATTGTTCTCCGTGAGCAGTGCTATGGATGCTAAGCTTGCGCTTTCCAAGATCGATACCCTTCAGAATTCTCGTCATGAATCGAGCACGTCGCTCCGACAGGGCCTGATTATGTTCAGTACTCCCACTCGAATCAGCGTAGGCATCAATGTGAATATCAAAGTGCACGTCGCGTGTGTTCGGACGTATCATGAAATGCGATAGTATCGCTTTGCGAAAGGCCTCGAGCTGTCTGTGTGTGCATGTGTCTTTGTCTGTCTCAAAGTACACTTCAAACATGGCCGTGTCCACGAGAGCACTTTGTTCGTGCTTCGACTCTTGCTTGTTAAACAACGATGCACCCATGCGGGCGTTCGCAGGAATTTCGACTTCATAGACACCGGCACCATTGGAAGAATCTGACGACACGATGTATGCAGTGCGACCGTCTGCAGACAGACTAAAGCAATGATCAAGACTCGCAGTGTTGATTGCTGGACCAAGATTCTCAGGCTCAGTCCAATGAACCCAGGTTGAATCCAGACGACGTGTCACGAACAAGTCCTGGTTGCCAAATCCACCTCGACCATCAGAAGAAAAGTAGAGCGTTTTGCCGTCGAATGCCAGGCAAGGTGAGCCTTCTGTTCGAGCTGTGTTGATACTGATGCCAAGATTCTTTGGTTCAGTGAAGTCCAGACTGTTGCCTTTTCTAAAGCACACATACAAGTCTAAACCTCCGAGACTTCCTTTGGCTTGCATGGCAAGGAGAAGTACAGTTTCGTCGGGTGACAAATGCGCATAGAAATTGGGCGATGCGTTGAAGTAGTTGTCGATGTGAATGGGCTGAGGTGTGGTCCATTGTCCCTTCTCAAATCGCGTCAACGCAAACACATGGACTCGTTCACCATTTTTCAAGAGTGTCGTCTCTAAGAGCGCTGTGTTGCTTGCTGCTGAAATCGAACAGAGCACGTTGCTCTCAGGTGTGTTGATTGTCGCTCCGGCATTCTGTGGCTCCGACCAGCGTCCACCGGGTGTGCGCGTGCTATACCACACATCGTCCGGATCCTTTGTTGAACCAATGTTATCGGGATGATACTTGCGCGAGAAGAAGAGCGTCAGACTGTCAAAACTCAGCACCGGATAGACCACCGGTTGAAATGAATTGACGGCGTCACCGAGACGTCGCTTCGAGAGACTATCAGTACCGGCAGTTGCGCTTGAGTTCACGAGCACTATCAAAGCAAAGACATTAACGGCACTTCGCAAGAGGACACGCAGTTGTGTGCAATGCTCTTTAAGCATGGTGTTGTCTCTCCGCATTAATCGCCGACACTGCTTCACTCACTTCAGCAGCAATGCTGTGGATGATGCGCGCCGCATCTTCTCGTTGTTGTATAGGGATCTCGATGATTGTGCGTTTTTGCTTTTGTACAAAGCGCGCCCCATCGATCAAAGACACTTGTTCGACGATGCGAGGGAAGACCCGTTCGTAGTATTGCTCTGCAGCTTGCACCGGAAGTTCGATGGACATGAGATTCTTATGAATCACGATGCGGTCGAAGCCACAGGGTTGCGCGCTGAGACGAAGACGAACGGCAAAGAGGAGGTTTTCGGCTTCAGCTGGCAACGGACCGTATCGATCGCGGATTTCACTTCCGATATCTTCAAGCAAGCGTTCGGTGCGAGCATTAAACAATCGCTTATAGAATTCGAATCGCTCGGTGTCTTTGCGAACGTAGCTTTCGGGTAGAAGAGAATCGGAGTCGAGTTCGACTGCCAGATCGTCGTTGCGCAGGGTGAGCAGCTCTGTTTCGTGGAAGAGATCCGAGAATTCCTCGCGACGAAGTTCTTGTACTGCTTCATCGAGGATCTTCTGATAGGTCTCGAGTCCTAATTCTGCAATGAATCCACTCTGCTCAGCGCCAAGCAAGTTCCCGGCGCCGCGAATTTCTAAGTCGCGCATTGCTAAGTGAAAACCTGAACCGAGATCAGTGTGTTCTTCGATTGCTTGCAGACGTCGGATGGCAGTGCGGTTTAGAGTCTTGACGGGTGGCACGAGCAAGTAACAGTAAGCCTGTTTATTCGAACGTCCCACACGACCGCGCAACTGATACAACTCCGCCAATCCAAATCGATCGGCGCGATTGATGATCATCGTATTCACGTTGGGTATATCCAAACCACTCTCGACGATCTTGGTGCTGAGCAGAACGTCGAACTTGCGTTCGAGGAAGCGTTCCATTACCATTTCGAGACGGGAGTTTTCCATCTGACCGTGAGCAATGCCGAAGCGAAGTCCTGGAACAATTTCTACCAGACGCATAGCAAGTTCATCGAGATCGCCGATGTTGTCATTGACGAAATACAGTTGCCCGTTGCGTTCCAACTCACGTGTTATAGCATCCCTCAGCGTATTCTCATCCCACTCAATGATACTCGTCTGCACCGGCAAACGATTGCGCGGCGGGGTTTCGATCACGCTTAAATCGCGAGCACCCATCAAGGAGAAATTCAGAGTGCGGGGGATTGGTGTCGCAGTGAGTGTGAGCGTATCAACGTTTGCACGAAGCGAACGAAGCTTCTCCTTGGCGCTCACACCGAAGCGTTGCTCTTCATCAATAATCAACAGACCAAGATTTCGAAAAACAATATCCTTGCTGAGAATGCGGTGCGTTCCGATGAGAATATCAATTGCGCCGTCTTCCATGCGCTTGATGATTTCTTTTTGCTCCTCCGGACTACGGAAGCGCGAGATAACATCAACTCTGACCGGATAGCGTTTCAATCGCTCGCTAAAAGTCAAGTAATGTTGTTGTGCAAGAATCGTAGTCGGTACCAACACCGCAACTTGCTTTCCGGCTTGGGCAGCTTTGAATGCTGAGCGCACTGCCACTTCTGTTTTGCCAAAGCCAACATCACCGCAGACGAGTCGATCCATTGGCATGGCTGTTTCCATGTCTGCCTTTACATCGGCTGTTGCCTTTGCTTGGTCCGGTGTGTCCTCATACATGAATGATGCTTCCAGCTCTTTCTGCCAAATTGTATCTGCAGGAAACGCAAAACCACGCAGCGACTTTCGTTGAGCATAGAGCGTGATAAGATCGCGGGCAATGTCCTTGATCTTTTTCTTCGTCCGTGCTTTCTTCCGTTCCCATTCACCCGAACCGAGCTTACTCAGCTTCGGCGATGTCCCTTCGGCAGCAGAATAGCGCTGAAGTTTCGTGATGTAATTGAGGTGCACGTAGAGCACATCGCCATCAGCAAAGATGAGACGAACGCTTTCTTGTTTCGTGCCACCAACGGTGATTGTCTCGAGTCCGTCGAATTGTCCAACACCCTTATCAATGTGAACAATCAAATCGCCTTTGCGCAATTGTTGTAATTCGCGAAGAGTGATGCCCGCTGAACGTGATGCACGCTTGCCATCGTGAAAGCGCTGACGATTGAAAATCTGGTGCTCAGTAAAGACGGCGAGTTTTTCTTCGGTCCACTCGAAGCCCGCATTCAGCGTGTCATGCTCCCAGTGGATGCGGTCAATGTGAAGCAGGTGTTCGTCGTTGTCTTGCTCGTGTCGCTCCGACACATTCTCAATCAACTCACGAATACGCTTGGTGTGAATGGTACCTTCGGCACAAATCGAGATCGCAATTGCTTCATCCTGCATGCGAATCAATTCAGCGTAGAGAGTCTCAACCGTTGCATCGCGCACGGTTTGCTCACGCGATTTTGTTTCGACATCTGCCGCTCCCAAACCATTGATCGACAAGCCCGGCATTGCCATCATGCGCTCGAAGATTGCCGCGTGGTCAGTCTTGCTGAATTGCGCAGCGCATTGTTCCGGATTGTCGATGATGACTGCTGTTGCATTACTGAGGTAGTCGCTTAGAGTACAGGCGAAATCTTCGTTCTCATCACTAATGAAGCGAGCGAGAAACTCAACTTCAACGTGTTCACGAATGCTTCGTTGAGAAAGGGGATCGAACTCGCGGATAGACTCGACGGTGTCGCCCCAGAATTCAATACGTAGGGGAGTTGACCAACCAACAGGGAACACATCGACAATGCCTCCACGAATAGCAACATCACCCGGCTTGGCTACAAAATCTCGTCGCTCAAAACCATTGAGCAGCAAGTGATGGTGGAAATTTTCAAAGGAGAGATTGTCGTCGCGACGAACTTGGAAAATGTTCTCGACAACCGAATTCGGACGGGGCAGAGCAATGCTAAAAGCTTCCGCCGGTGCAATGACGATGGAGTGATGATTATTCTCAAGCGTTGACACAACCTCCATGATACCGGCCATTTCATCACTGTGATGATCTACCGCCGATCGCTGACGATTAGCTTGAACAAATGAGGCAACCGCCACGCCATCACAGAGGATTTGCATGTCATGATGCCAGGATCCGACATCCTCGGTGGCGCAGAGAATGACGATGGTTTTGTCGCTAAGATTTCGATAGGCAGCAGCCGCCAGCGACTTCAAGGAGCCGTGAAGTGTTTTCGTGGAAACACGCGCCTTTGTGGCACATGCCTTTTCAAGTGAATGGAAATAGCCCGACCGCTCGAAGGCTTTTCTCAGAGCCTTGAGCGCGGGATGTTTGTCTGCCATACGATAACCCTGTCTCGTTTTAGAGCGTCACGCGACGCATCAATGCAATTTATGTGCAGGACGATTCACCCATGACGGCTATTTCACGTCCCTATAAAATCCTTGATTTTCGGTTGAATTTATCCGCAATTGACCAAAGTCGAGCTTTTTTTACACAGAAACAACATTTTACTTGCCTAAGGGACAAAATCACATTAAATTGCAGACAAAACTGTCTTAATATCTAATTCACCAGCTCCTCCACTCATCACGGGGTGCACTATGATCTCAAAAACCTGCATATACGGAATTCAGGCGACGATTTACATCGCTTCGCAGGCACAGGGACAATGGGTCTCCATCCAATCCATTGCCTCAAACCTGAATATCTCGTTCCACTTTCTCACCAAAGTTCTTCAGCAGCTTACGGCTGCCGGAATCATGTCATCTCAACGCGGGGTGCATGGAGGGGTAATGTTGGCGAAGAGTTCCGAGGACGTAACCTTATTGGATATTATTACAACAATTGATGGTACAGAAACCTTCGAACAGTGTATGTTGGGTTTACCGGGCTGCGGTACTGCTGAAGCTTGTCCGGTTCACGACCGGTGGTCGACTTTGCGCACAGAAATTGCGCGTGTATTTATGAGCACTACGCTCGATCAATTAGCTCGTGATGCGACGACGCTGAACCTGCGCTTGGCGCATCCGGAATATCTGAGAAGAATGACCTTATAATTTTCTATTCACATT
>JBGAUL010000038.1:0-25773 GCA_044228685.1 Chlorobiota bacterium | reverse complement strand
CATCCCGTTTGGAGTCTAAATCAATATCGTGAATGTACCACGGTCGCTCGACCTTTAACAAGGTCTCAAAAAACTCTATTTGATCCATGCCCTAATCTAGGCAACAGACTGAAAAGTGAGTCTTTCCACACGATTTGAGGTAGAGGCAAAAGAAGGAGATAATTGATAGTATATGTGATAATAGTGGTAAAAATACCTTAGGTATAAAGCACAGAATCATGTTGATAGAAATGGGATACTGGTGCGAAGATATTTATGGAATGAATAGTGTACAAGAAGTAGAGGAGTTATTGAATGAGTGCGGCAAGCAAGAGACTGATGAAGATGTGATGAATAAAATATCAGAATTGTTGACGTATATGAAGAGTAACCAAAAGAGTCTCAATACGAAACGAAAGTGATTGCGTGTTAACGGATATGCGATAGAGTAAAGTAAAGAACTACGCTATATAATTGTCTCGCTAAAATAGAGAACATAGTTTTCCGTCGGAATGAAGGTAAATGTGAGCAGTGAACTTTCCATAGAGGGTGTGTATACGCAGATCAAGCTGACTACCCTCTGCCGAAGCAAAATATCCAGCTGTTTAGCTAGTAGATAATTCGTAATATTTCTGGCACACTGGTTGGCTAAAATAGGTTAGTTGTACAATTGCCACCCCCCCCCCAATCCCAACAGCAACTTAGACAAAATACATAGTTGAAATTAAACTACATTTGGAGGTACAGAGGAAATCACAAATGCAAGTAGTAGAATTGAAAGCCAATGGGCTGAAAAAGCTGTCCCACGAGTGGAATACGGAATTTGTCCGCATGAATGTGGACAGCGTTACACTCGAGTATATCACTCGCGTATATACATAGAACTCGTTAAAGGATACCTTAGAGAGGCGGAAGACATCCTGTATAGGGAGGAGCATACAATCAGGCAGCGACGACGGGGAGACAGCAGCAGAGCGAAGGACGTTTAAACGTGAAGCGTTGAAAAAAGTAAACGTCGAGTAACGAAGTTCGCCTGAAGCTGTCAAAGCAGGAATGTGAGATAGAACGATTGTCACTCAAGCTAGATCAAGCGGACAATGTCATAGAGTTCCAAATAATGGTAGTTCTGCGTTCGGCTATGGGAGAAAACGCAGATCAGAAATGAAGCTAACGAACGATGACAAGCGGGACGAGGTGATACGGGCTGCTGCCTTTGCTGCTATCGGGCCCATCAATGAGCAACATCCTACTCACGTAATGAAAGTGCCACCATGCCTAAACATTACGCATGCCAAGCGAATGTTCGGAGTGTGAGCGGAAAGTCTATGATCAAAAGCTAAGATATCACATCAGAACAAGGCATGAGCTACAGGGCGCAAAATCCAACCAATCCTCAATTGATCCCACCTAAAATTGCCTAATGGATTGCCTAATGGGCAAAAAATAAGTCCGTAACTCATTGAGAATAACGGACTTAAAAAACGAAACAGTACACCCGTAGGGATTCGAACCCCAAACCTTCTCATCCGTAGTGAGATGCTCTATCCAGTTGAGCTACGGGTGCAGGAATCTTTCTTGGTTATGCTGCGGTGGCTGATGTGCCACGGGAGATCTTGTTTACAAAGCGGGCAAGCGCTGATTTGCGGTTTGCTGCTGTGTTCTTGTGAATGATTCCCTTAGCTGCGCTGCGGTCGAGGATCTTTGCAGCCAGACGAAGAGTTTCTTCACCTGTTGTCAAATCCTTTGCTGCACGCACTGCCTTGGTGGCATTCTTGATCTGCGTTTTGTAACCTTTGTTATATGCTTTGCGCTTTTTCGACTGCCGATTGCGTTTCAAAGCGGATGCATGATGAGCCATTGTTATCTCGATACGTTAAATAAGCAAGACACAAAAATAGCAGAAATTGACAATTCAACAATAAATTTCCTTCAAGAAATGATCAGAGGCTCAGAAGTCAGCCCTCGCTGGGTATTTTTGTTGACCTAAGCAAAGCCTTGCGCGCCTGCGCCGAACGTTGGAGGACTGTCCATGCTCAAAGAACTTCTGAAGCCAGAAATCCTGGAATTGATCGAACATCACGCCTGGACCCCGCTGCGCGATGTGCTGCAGAGCTGGACCCCCGCCGAAGTCGCCGACCTCATGATGGATATACAGAAGTCCGATAGAGTCTTGCTTTACCGCGCCCTCGTCCGTGATCAAGGCGTAGAAGTTTTTAGCTATCTGGAACCGGAACAGCAGGATATGCTGCTTCTGGACCTCACGGACCAAGAAACCAGAGACCTGCTGAGTGAATTGCCGCCGGATGATAGAACTGACCTCCTAGAAGAACTTCCCGGACCCGTCACACATCGATTGCTTTCACTGCTGAATCCCGACGACCTTCGCGAAGCCCGCTGGCTGATGGGCTATCCGGAGGAGAGCGTTGGTCGCTTGATGACCCCGGATTTTGTGGCTATTCGTCCCGAGATGACCGTGCGCGAAGCCATCGATCATATCAAGCGATTCGGTCAGGATTCGGAAACCATCAACCGCATCTACATCCTCGATGACCGTGGCGTGCTCATAGATGACATTATGCTTCGTACCATTATCATGGCAGATGATTCTACAAAGGTGCGGGATCTGATGGAGCATAACGTCGTGAGCTTGAGCGCTTTCGATGACCAAGAGCAAGCCGTTAGGACGATGGAGAAATATGACTTACCCGCAATTCCGGTAGTCGATAGTTCGGGCATTCTTATTGGTATCGTGACCTTCGATGACGTGTTCGACATCGCTCAGGAAGAAGCAACCGAGGATATCCAGAAGCTCGGGGGTATGGAAGCTTTGGATGATTCCTACAAAGCAACCAGCGTGCTCGAAATGGTTCGCAAACGTGCCGGCTGGCTTTCAATCCTGATGGTGTCAGAGCTTCTAACTACATCAGCCTTGGCTTTCTTTGAAGGAGCAATTGAAAGAGCTGCGGTACTCGTTCTCTTCATTCCGCTCGTTATGTCCTCAGGAGGTAATAGCGGTTCCCAAGCAGCTACCCTCGTCATTCGCGCTCTCGCGCTCGAAGAGGTTCGGTTGCGTGATTGGTGGTTTGTTATGAGACGTGAGATCTTCTCCGGTTTAGTTCTTGGCTTGATACTTGGCTGCATTGGTTTTGCTCGTATTGAATTGTGGGTGCTGTTTGGTTCAAGTGTCTTCGGACCTCATCACTTGCTCGTCGCAATCACCGTCGCATCGGCTCTTGTCGGTATCGTTCTCTGGGGAACTTTAGCCGGTTCGATGATGCCAATGATTCTCAAGAGACTTGGCGCTGACCCTGCTGTGTCATCCGCACCCTTCGTAGCGACTCTCGTTGACGTAAGCGGAATCATCATCTACTTTATGGTAGCAATGCTCGTGCTGCACGGAACTCTGTTGTGATATGAAGAAACTCGTCTTGCATCGGCGACCCCAAAGCGCCACTCGAGCTCATTACACGCTGCAATATGAGCAAGCTTTGAATGCTGCTCAGTATGAAGCAGTGATGCATAATGAGGGAGCGGCACTTGTTATCGCAGGCGCAGGAACAGGGAAGACGCGGACCTTAGTCTACCGCGTTGCACGCTTGGTTGAAGATGGAAATCCTCCGGAATCATTGTTGCTACTGACTTTCACGCGCAAATCCGCGCAAGAAATGTTGCGCCGTGCTTCGCAGTTGTTAGATGGACGCTGCGATAGGGTCTCCGGTGGAACCTTTCACTCCTTTGCCAATCAAGTGCTGCGACGCTACGCTCCGCACATTGGCTATGAACGAAACTTCGGAATACTCGATCAAGGCGATGCCGAAGATGCGATGAATTTTATTCGCGCGTCGAAGAAGAAGGAAACGGCGCGACGTCGCTTCCCGCAAAAGCAGACGCTCTTTGCAATCGCCAGTGCGTCGGTGAATCGTTGTCGTCCTATTGCCGAGATCGTTGATGAGGACTACTCGCAGTATCGCGAAGACACTGCTGAGATCGAAGAGCTGGTGCGTGAGTATCATCGCTATAAGGTGCGGAACAATGTTGTGGATTACGATGATCTGCTGCTCTATCTGGCGCGATTGCTCAGTCCTGATTCAGCAGTGCAATCCGAACTGATCCGTCCATTCCGTCATATCATGGTTGATGAGTACCAAGACACCAACAGTCTACAGCACTCCATCGTGTGCGCCCTAGCGGGCAAGGACGAGCACGTCATGGTCGTTGGCGATGACGCGCAGAGCATCTATTCTTTCCGCGGCGCAAACGTTCAGAATATCATGCGCTTTCCGGAATCGTTTAAAGCATGCAGAATTATTACCATCGAAGAGAACTACCGAAGCACGCAGCAGATTCTGGACCTAAGTAATGCAGTTATCGCTGCTGCTGCATTTCGCTACGAGAAGAATCTCTATTCAACCCAAAAACTCCATGGCGAAAAGCCGGCTCTTATTTGCGCAAAGGAAGAGCGCACGCAGTCTGCTTTTGTCGTGCAGCAAATTCTAGAGCTGCGTGAGAGCGGAGTTGCCCTCAAAGACATTGCCGTTCTGTTTCGATCAGGCTTCATGTCCTTTGACTTAGAAATCGAACTCACCAAAGCCAACATTCCATTCGTCAAGTATGGTGGGATGAAGCTACTCGAAACCGCGCACGTCAAAGATGTACTGGCTCTGCTACGATTGGTTGTCAATCCAACCGACATGATATCGTGGATGCGAGTCTTATTGCTGCTCGATGGAGTAGGACAACGCAGCGCTGCCGGTATTGTAGAGTTTTTGCAACAGTGTCGCGGCATACCGGATGGTGATGTTGTACCTGATGTTTCTGTTCGCGCGAGAGAATCGGTAAGTGGACTTCTTCGCATCGTGCGACAAGTGCGTGAATCAAACAAATCGACCGGTGATTGTGTGTCGGTGTTCTGCGAATACTATCGTCCACTGGCCAAAGAGAAATACGACGATTTCGCCAAGCGCTGGAAAGATCTTGAAATGGTGGCAACAATTGCGGCTGCCTACGACAGCATCGAGGGTTTTCTTATCGACTTGGCAATGGAGCCACCGCAATTCAGCGTGTCGGATCTGGAAGCTGATACTTCCGAATCCAGTCAGGAGTTTATCACCTTGTCGACGATTCACTCGGCAAAGGGATTGGAGTGGGATTCGGTTTTTGTGATTAACGCGCTAGAGGGACGCTTTCCATCGCCGCGTGCTGTCGAGAGTATCGATTCGTTGGAGGAAGAACGACGATTGTTCTATGTGGCGTGTACAAGGCCCAAACAACGACTCTACCTCAGCTATCCTGTCAATATATTCGACCGCGAAAGCGGTGTGGTTCTCTCGCATCCATCGCGCTTCGTGCAGGGTATTGGTGAGGATATTCTTGATCAATTCGTGCTCTCGGAAGAGGAGACTGAAGAGCCTCCACAATTAGATGGACCCGAGACAAAAAAATTGTTGAGTTAAATTTCCACAACCTGTTATATTCGCGCACCTAAAAACAGCCATTGAATGCTGATTGGGGACATTGTTTCACCGGAGAAAACCTATTGCGTCTTGGTACAGATACCATTTTTATGATTTAGTAGGGGAACGCATATAGATCGTTTGTACGGAATCTGTTTTGTCTCGCAATCGTACCAAACACAATGTCCTTGAAACCGCAACAACACAGCGCATCGATACGTCCGCGCCTTCGAATTCTCTTCTGCAGTGTACGCTTTCCGTTTCCACTCATTGGTGGCGATCGTGTTAAGCCATTTCATGTTTTGCGTCATTTGGCCGCATATCATGATGTAACCCTGCTTACGTTCCATCACGGCAGTGAAGCTCCTCCGGAAAAGGTCCAGGCAATGGAAGAACTCGGGGTCGAGGTCATTTCTCTTCCTCTGCATCCACTCAAAGCCGGATTACGCTGTCTGACCAATCCGATGAAGGATATTCCGCTGGAAATCCAGTTTTATCAGGATGAAGCCTACCGTAAAACGCTCAAGCGTTTGACCGAAGAGAAGAACTTCGATGTTGCAATGGGATTTTTCATGCGTGCCGGTGAGTATTTGCGTGATCTTCAAATTCCAAAGATTCTTATCGCTGAAGATTGTCGTACGCTCTACATGCAGCGCTCACACGAGAGCACTTCAGCCAGTTCATTGCACCAAAAATTGGTTCGCTGGTGGGAACTTCGTAAGCTCCAGCAGTATGAGCCGTCGATTGTAAGTGATTTTAACGTAACGACTTTCGTGACCGCTGAAGACATTGCCGCAATGCGCGCAATGAATCCGAACGTTCAATATCGTTTGCTCACCAATGGCGTTGAAGCCGATCCGGCTGCCGAGTACATTGAGCATTCTGAGCGTCGTGATATGGTGTTTGCCGGAAAGCTCGACGTGTGGGCAAATACCATGATGGTTCACCAAATCGTTGACGAGATTTTACCGCGAGTGCGCGCCGTTTTACCCGACGTAAAACTGCACATCGTTGGCGGATATCCTCCAAAATCGATTCAACGCCTGCGTTCTTCCACCATTGAACTCCACCCGAACGTATCAGACGTTCGTAAATACCTCCGTTCAGCAGCCATTTTCATTCACCCGCACCGTGGTGGTTCCGGTATCCAAAACAAGGCTCTTGAGGCTATGGCCAGCGGCTGTGCGGTTGTCACGACTCCTACAGGCGTGCACGGAATTCCGGCTCGTCATGAGCAGGAAGTGATGATTGGATCGACACCGGAAGAGATGGCATTTTATGCTATACGTCTTCTAAAGGACAAAGACTTGCGCAAGGTCATGACAGAGAAGGCGCAGCGTCTGGTGTCAGATAAATTCTCGTGGGAAACCATTTTCTCCCAAATGGATGGAATTCTTGACGAGATGTTTCCACCACGTCCCTTCCGCACCGATGGCTTTGCAAACGATAACGAGTCGCAATCCCGAAGCGGTGCCCGTAAGGCGTCATCAGGTCGCTAATAACCTTTAGGAATAGTGATTACACAGTGTGTTTGCGTCAACTCACACGTTGAGTTCTGTGCGAGGCAACGAGCGTAACTGCATAGAAATACGAGTCTTCGGCACAACGCAGGACGAGTTTTAGGGGATATATCGAAGAGCAAAAAGGGAAGCGGGGAACAATCAGAATTCAATCAACTCTAGCGGGAATTCACACCTTTAAGGACGGTTAGTACCGTCATCACAAGAATTTTCAGATCGAGCCACAGAGAAGCGTGGCGGATGTAGTAGAGATCGTATTCTACGCGAATGCAGGTGTCTGCGAAGGTATTGACGTGACCTTGATTGACCTGCTGCCAGCCGGTGATGCCTGGGGTAACAACATGACGTAGATTCCAATTCGGAACAGTCGACATGAATTCGCGGGCTGTGAAGTGGGATTCAGGACGGGGTCCGATCAGACTCATCTCACCGCGAAGCAAATTCCAGAACTGTGGCAATTCATCCAGACGATGACGGCGAAGAAATCTGCCGATGCGTGTGACGCGTGGATCGTCGTCGTCGGTGAGTTTAAACTCCTCAACACGACTATGTCGCATCGTCCTAAACTTCAGAATCTTGAAGAACTTACCATCCTTACCTTGACGGTCTTGTTTGTAGAAAACGGGGAGACCGCTATCAAAAGCTACTAACAAGGAAACAATGGCAATTACCGGTCCGATGAAGGGCAGAAAAAGCAAAATCAGGAGAATTTCGAAGATGCGACGAACGCGGAAATATGCTCTATTCGCGATTACATGGCCATCGACCACAGCCACTTCGTACGGTATGTCGCTTACTATTTTTTCCATTCAGCGGTTACAACTGGCATTGCCGATAAGTCTAGGCCATGACGATGAATTACGAAAATACTAAAGTACCAGAACCTGCTATAGCATTGTCAGAGAAAAGTCGTGTTAAGGTTGTGCTCGAGGCGAAATACTACGCAACAAAGCTATCGCAAGAGGCATGGTTGAGCTCTGAGGGAGTGTTTTATCGCCAAGAAATCTTTGACAGACTGGCAGCAAAGAGACTTCATAGGCATCTATGTGAGCCATTACGCTTATTTATCATGCCATAAACGAATTCTGGCAAAGAAATCGCAGTGTATTAGCATTGCATTGTTGTCCGGTCGTTGTATTTTTGGCAGAACAATAGTGTGCGGCAATCCTTAACTATGTCAAAGACTGTTTCCGTAAAAGTAGGTGGGAAAGAATTGAATCTCCGCTGTGAAGACGAGACTAAACTTCGTCGTGCAGCGGGAGAGGTAGATTCTGTGATTTCACAGTTACAATCGAAAATGCATGATCAGACGACAGCGACGTTGTCTCTTCTTGCGGCTCTCAACATCGCTGAAAAAAACGACGAGAATCGTCAACAACATTTTTTCGATAAACAATATGTGAGTAGTGAGCTGGCGGCCATGGCCTCCTACCTTGAACAATTCAGCTCATAATCATGTTTCTGACCTTGCTCTGAGAAACAAGGCATTTGACAGAAATTAAGCCACACTGCGCAAAAAAGATCGCCGCACGTCCTGTTGTGCACGCGTTATGAAGAACCGTTATTCAATCTGCAGGGAGATGTGCTCCGGTTACGAATGACAGGCTTCGTCCGCTCCGGCGGAATTCGTCGACTATGTGTTCGTCGGATCAGTAGAAGTCAAACCTGACTGGGCTTTCACCCAAATTGTGCTCTTTGGGTTCTTCATTTACCCGTATCCGATTTCGATCGGACGACAGGATGCTGCGGCTTTTTTGATAATGATTTCATAGGAAGGATGTAGAATGGATAATGTAACGATGACCTTGGTCTTGTCCGTACTTGGACTCGTCTTAGGCTTCGGTCTCTCATACTTTGCCGGAAGCCGCATGGCAGCCGCCAAAGTCGCGGAAGCAGAGGCTAGAGCTAAGGTAGTCATGGACGAGGCAGACAAGGAAGCCAAGCAGCTTAAAAAAGAGAAACTGCTTGAAGTCAAAGAAGAATGGTACAAGAAGAAGCAAGAGTATGAACAAGACGTCAATTCCAAGCGCAACAAGCTTCAGGCACAAGAGAAACAACTGAAGTCAAGAGAAGAGGCAGTTGAGAACAAACTTGAGCTCATTACCAAGAAGGAAAAGCAAATTCAGCAACTCGACAAAGAAGTTGCTCGCAAGCAGGAGAGCATTCGAACCAAGTACGATGAAGCCGAGCAATTAGTCGCAGAGCAAAACAATCGTCTTGAGCGTATCACCGGTATGAGCAAAGAGGACGCTCGCAAGTTTTTGATGGAGAACCTCTTAAACGAAGCCAAGGCTGAAATCGCAATACAAATCAAGGAAATGCGCGATGAAGCGAAGCTCACGGCACAAAAAGAAGCACAGCGTTTGGTACTGCAGGCAATTCAGCGATCAGCATCTGATCACTGTGTGGAGAATACAGTATCAGTCGTCAATCTTGCCAGCGAAGAAATGAAGGGCCGTATCATCGGTCGCGAAGGACGAAACATCCGCGCCTTTGAATCAGCCACCGGAATCGATTTGATCATTGATGATACGCCGGAAGCGGTAATCATCAGTGGCTTTGATCCATTCCGCCGTGAAGTTGCTCGCGTTTCGTTGGAGCGTCTCATGGGCGACGGTCGTATTCACCCAACGCGCATTGAAGAAGTCGTTGAGAAAGTTCGTAAAGAACTTGAAGAAGAAATCGTCCGCATTGGTGAGAACACGATCCTTGAGCTCGGTATTCACAACGTTCACCCTGAATTGGTGCGCAATATTGGTCGCATGAAATACCGCTCCAGCTACGGACAAAACCTTCTGGCTCACTCTATCGAAGTTGCATACCTCGGCGGCGTCATGGCTGCAGAATTGGGACTGGATACTCAGCTCGCAAAACGCGCATGTCTCTTGCACGACATCGGAAAGATTGCTGACAAGAACACAGAAGGTCCGCACGCACTTCTCGGCATGGAAATGGCCAAGAAGTACAAGGAGAATCACGTTGTGTGTAATGCAATCGGCGCTCACCACGAAGACATTGAAATGGAGAGCACAATTGCGGTTCTTGTGCAGGCTGCTGACTCCATCAGCGGTGCTCGTCCTGGCGCACGTCGTGAATCTCTTGAAAGCTACATCAAGCGTCTGGAGAAACTCGAAGAGATTGGTATGAGTTATCCGGGTGTGCAGAAGACCTTCGCGATCCAAGCAGGACGTGAGATCCGCGTCATCGTTGAACCGGAAAAGGTGGACGACTTGACAGCAGATACACTCGCACACGACATCGCTAAGCAAATCGAAAATGAAATGGAATATCCGGGTCAAATCAAGGTCACGGTTATTCGCGAACGCAGAAGCTCCGCATTGGCTAAGTAATCTTTAAATCAAACTCGATTATCGCGAGTGAATACTGCGATACTCAAAATGCAAACGGGGTGTTGACCACAAATCAACACCCCGTTTTTGTTTTTCATTAGTCGGATTCAAGCGCTTCGCAAAGTAAAAATGCAAGTGGCGTAGTAGCTTTAGCGAAGACTTACTTTGAAGCTGCAGCGGCAGCCAGTGATCGTTGACGATGCATTTCAAACATCACAATGCCTGCAGCAACACTGGCGTTCAAGGAACTAATCGCGCTATCCAATGGTATTGACACGATGGCATCACATGCTTTGCGTGTAGAGCTTCGTAAACCATTGCCTTCACTACCAATCACGAGAATGACTGGCCGATCGTACAGACCTGCTGTGTAGGGGTGAGTTGAATCAGCATCGGTACCAATAATCCAATAGCCGAGTTCCTTTGCTTTTTCAAACGCGGTGTTAAGGTTGTTGACTTTCGATATCGGCAGATACTCAAAGGCGCCTGCTGAGGTCTTGATGGCAGCACTGCCGACCGGTGCAGTGTCGCGTATAGGCAGAATCATTCCGGATGCTCCTGCGCAGACCGCAGAGCGGGCGATAGCTCCGAGGTTGTGAGGGTCGTTAATGCCATCAAGCGCGACGATCAATGGTAGTTCTTTACTGGAGAAAGCGCCGCTAAGTAAGTCGATGATATCGAAGCGCCGCTAAGTAAGTCGATGATATCGACGCTGTTGTAGGCTACTGAGAGCGCGAGAACGCCTTGCGATGTGTTTTGAGCGTTGGCTTCGACTTCCATCTGACGGAACTTTTTCTTATCAGCAGTGACAATCGGAATACGCTCCTGACGCGCTGCTTTCAGGATGTCGCGAATACCGCCTTCTTGCACGCCAAACTCTACGAAAATCTTTTCGATGTCACGTCCTGAGCGTAGTGCCTCAGCGACCGCTCGACGTCCGACGATATACAATGCTGCCGTTGATTCTTCATTCATCATGTTCTATTCTCTCTCAAGTTCTTCTGCGCAAATGCGCACAAGGTGTCTACAAATATCGGCTTTGTTTTGCAGTCGACGCTTTCGTTCACCCGAAACAACAAGCGAGGCACAGCTATTTAGGAGCATCAATTCTGCGAAATAGGCACAATCGAGTATGGCACAAAAACGCAAATACAGATCAGAATGATACTTACGAATGAAGCGATAGCGGGCGCGCTGGTTGTTGCCAAGGTAGCGCAGGTCTTCGGCGTGACTCGTGGATCGTGTTGCGCCGCGATAATGCAGCACACGTGCTAAGGGTACATGCGACACCGTCCAACCACGCGCTTTCATTGACTGACAAATGTCAACGTCTTCACCAAAGAAATAAAACTGTTCGTCAAAACCCATTACCTGGTCAACAGCGCTCCTTCGACAACAGAGTACAGCACCGTCGAGATAGTCGACTGATTTAGTTGAGGACGACATCCAGCCTCGATCAAAGCGCCATGACTGTATGCGACGATGCGCAAAAGTTAGTGCAAGAACGTCGACTGTAGAGGATAGCAACCCTGGAAGCAATCCGTATGAACGTTGCCAGCGTCCGCTCATGTACACTTGTTGCGGACCGCAAATACCAATACTCGTGTTAGCTCTTAAACATACAACCAGCAGTTGCAGGCTGTTTGCTTGATAGACAACATCACTATTCGAGAATAAGATGAACTCTGCCTTGCAGAGTTTGAGAGCTTTGTTGCACGCGGCACCGTAACCTAGATTCTCTGCCAGAGGCAACACATCGCAGTTGGGGAAGCGATCTTGGATGGCTTTGAGACTGTCATCCTGTGATGCATTATCAACCACTACGATATGCACTTGCAGGGGAGCGCAGGTCGCGTAGATAGACTCAATACACTCAATGCTCAATTGCCGAGTGTTGTGATTGATAATGACAATGTCCAGATCCGCGTTCATGATGATTCGTCTGATTCGTCTCAAGGACAATTTACGCAGTCAAGGCAGCTTGACTTCTTAAAAAGCCGTATTGAATTGACTGATGTGTCGGTGCATATTGCACTATTCACACAGGAATAATCTTATGCTAGCTCAGGCTCTCATCTATCAGTTCACCATAAACGAGCGTGTATGCGCATTGAACTGCACAGGTATTAGCGAAGACGAAGCGTTGATAACGTTGCACGGGTCTTCATCTTTGAATTGGATTGTCGGTCATATACTTCGCTGTCGAAGTGATTTACTTCGAGAGATTGACCAACAACCGTTTACCGGGGTTGATGAGTATTTGTACTATCGTCCCAAGCACGAAGTTGATGATCGTAGTGGGGAGGTCGTCACGCTAGCTAGTCTTCTCGACGACTTGCACTCGCAACATGCTGAGTTTTGTGCACGAGTTTCTGTGGGCATAGAAGACGCTCGACAATCCGCTTCGGAAGATCGTGTGAAGCACATCAGCTTTCGTTGCTTTCATGAGTCCTACCATGTGGGACAGTTAGGCCTCATGAGACGGATCATTGGCAAAGAAGGAATGATACGTTAAGCTCTGTCGTATCAGCCTCAATAGCTTATGCTTAAGCTAACAACGCTTAACACAAATTCACGTCTACAAGCCCCCTCTATGGGTCGGAATTTTGTAGATTGCAATGATACACCGTACAACCTATGCATCACGTATTGATATTATGGATTCAAAGAGAATACACAGGATTTTCGGCATTGTTGCCCTCGTCGTTTCGTTGGTGACATATGGACTGACGGTGCAGCCGACAGTACCTTTTTGGGACTGTGGTGAGTTCACTGCTGCGACGGTACATCAACAAGTTCCGCACCCTCCGGGCGCGCCTTTGTTTTTGATGGTTGGTAAGATTTTTCACATGCTACCAATCGGCAATCCGGATGATACCGGCGTACGCATCAACTACGTTTCCGTTGCTGCCAGTGCCGCAACCGTGTGGCTGCTGTACCTTATCATCGTCATGGTCATCAATGCCTTTCGCGGCAAACCTGTTGAGAGCATGTCAGATGCTTGGACAGTATACGGCTCGGCTCTTGTTGGAGCCTTAGCGTTCAACTTCAGCGATACCTTTTGGTTCAACGGCGTTGAGTCGGAAGTGTACGCTTCCTCCTCGCTCTTTGTACAGGTGGTCGTCTATTTCATGATGCGATGGTGGGAAGAAGCCGATAAACCCGGTCACGAACGTTACTTATTCGTCATTGCTTATCTCCTGGGACTTTCCATCGGTGTGCACTTGTTGGCACTGCTTGGCATTTTCTCGATTGTGTATTTGGTCTACTTCCGTCGCTACACAATCACACCGACGAGTTTCGCACTAGCTTCCGGTATCTCATTAATTACCTTCGTTTTCGTCTACAAGATTATCATCTTCTGGATGCCAACGATGTTGGCCGGTAATCTTCCGATTCGCAATGAGATTTTGGAATACGCGGTTCAAGATGAAATGTGGGTGAGAGTGCTGGCAGTTATGATCATTCTTGCTGCTATTCTTGGCGTCGTCTATGGCGTGATGAAGAACATCAAGTGGCTCAGTCTAATTGCAGGTGCATTCGTATTGGTCTTGATGGGTTACACGACCTATACACACTTGTTGCTCCGCGCTCAGGCTAATCCTCCGATGAACGAAAATTCTCCAAAGACCTTTAGCTCTCTCTTGTCTTATATCGGCCGTGAGCAATACGGTGAAGCACCAATCTTGCTTCCACGTCGTTTCGAAACTCGTGATGCACAGAAGATTCAGAATTATAAGAAGTATGGTAAATGGTATGAGCCGACGGAAGAACCGGTAACTCGTAAAGACGGACGTGAGATCACGATTCCAAAAGTTACCAAGCTCAATCTTGCCGGTGAATTCAATTACTTGATGAGCTATCAAGTATATCACATGTATGTGCGGTATTTCCTCTGGAATTTTGTTGGAAGGAGTAGCGATTTGCAAGACAGCGACTATGCCGGCTTCTCGGCTAAAGATGCTTCTGTTCGCAATTTCAACTCCGGTTATAAAGACATCTTCCCAATTCGTTTCTGGTTCCTACCATTGATCTTTGGTTTTGTGGGATTGTATTTCCACTTCAAGAAAGATCCCAAGATGGCTTGGGTCTATCTGGTCATGTTTTTGATGATGGGTGTATTCGCGGCCATCGCTCAGAACCAACAGGAGCCTCAGCCTCGTGAACGTGATTACTTCTACTGTGGTTCCTTCATGGTGTGGTGTATCTGGATTGGCTTAGGAGCTTATGCCATTATTGATTGGCTGCGCGAGGCAAAGCTGAGTGTACCATCGGTTGCTATCATCTTTGGTTCTCTGGTTCTGGTACCGGTCAACATGGCTGTCGGTGGTTGGAAGATGCACAGTCGCGCGGGTAACTACTTGCCATACGACTATTGCTACAACATCCTCCAAAGCTGCGAGCAAGATGCAATTCTGTTTACGAACGGAGATAATGACACCTTCCCAATCTGGTATTTGCAAGATGTTGACGGTGTACGTCGTGATATCCGTTTGGTTAACCTAAGCTTGGGTAATACACTGTGGTACATCGAACAACTCAAGAATCATGAGCCGTGGGGCGCAAAGAAAATACCGTTGTCATTCAGTGATGAATCGTTGTTAGTGGACGAGAACAATGACAAAGCTTTGACCTATGAATTGTTAGAAGCAAAGCGAGTCTCAATTCCGGTAGATCCTGCAATCATGGCGAAGTTTACGACCGATAGCGCGACACTGCGTCGTAGTACGATGGAGTTTACCTTTGCCGGACAGAAATATGGATCACAAGGATCAAAAACAATGTACCTGGCTAAAGTTCAGGACAAGCTGATCCTCGATATTCTAAAAACAACGAAATTCAATCGTCCATTGTATTTCTCGACGACTGCCGGATATCCGGGCTCAGACACATTTGTTGGTCTAACGGACTTTCTGCGTCTCGAAGGTATGGCCTACCGCGTATGTCCGGTTCCTCAGCGTGCGAGCACAACTGGTTTGTCTATCAACGAAAGTGTGATGGAGCAATGTTTGATGAATACACTGCCGGATGAGGAAAGTCATCGCGAACCGCACTACGGATTCAAGCTGCGTAACATGGCTGACTCGCCGGTGTACTTCGATGAGCATCACCGTAACTATCTCGATAGCTATCGTCGTATTTACATGCAGTATGCTAACTACGAACTCCAAGAAAAGCGTGATCGTAAGAAAGCTGCTGCAATCCTCGATAAGCTCCGTTCGATGATTTCTCCAAAGCAGTTCCCGATGAGTTACATCGACATGGAAAATGTTGCCGAATTCTATCTGGTCTGTGGTGAAAGTCAGAAGTCAAAGGACTTCGCACAAATGGTTGTTGATCGTTGCAAGGCAATGCTTGACAAACCGGAGCTTCAAGAGTTTGAGAACGGCGCCCGTTCTCGCGACTACGATCCAGCACTATTCTTGTGTGATGCTTATGTCTTGCTTGGTAAAGCTGATGCAGCAGACAACGCATTGAAGACCTACGTAGCCCGTCAAGGCGGTGAAAACCCAAGAGCTAAATTCCGTCGCGATGTCATGCCAATCAAGATCATGGCGGTCAACGGTCAAGTTCAACAGGCTCAAGCAGCAGCTCGTGACTTAGTCAATAAGTATCAACTTGATCAGTCAAATATGGTGTACATGCAAGAAATGATGCGCTTGATTGACGATCTGGCATTGCAAGCAGGCGATACGGCTAAGACACCAATGTTCTAAGAATTATAACGATATGGGACGCACGCAATAAGCTTGCGTGCGTCCTATTCGTTTTACCCATGCCAAGCGACCTTTATTGCTCACTCATAATTCCAGCATATAACGAAGCCGAACGTATCTCGTCATCGCTTGACTCTGCGCTCGAATATTTTCAGACGCAGACTTACAGTTGGGAGATATTGGTTGTCGATGATGGATCGAGTGATGATACCGTGCGCATTGTAAGTCATTATAGTCCGAAAGTGCAGGTGCTTACGCTTGGCAAGAACCGTGGTAAAGGTGCTGCAGTTCGACATGGTTTGTTGAGCGCTCGCGGACAATATCGCGTGTTCTCCGATGCGGACTTCTCAACGCCAATCAGAGAGTTGCCTAAGATCTTGGGTCCACTCGAAGCAGGAGCGGATCTCTGCATTGGGAGTCGTCGACTGGATCCTAGCAGTTTGAAGATTCATCAACCTTGGTATCGCGAGCTTATTGGGGTAATTGGCAACAAGATCATTAGTGTTCTTGTGCTCGATGGTATTGAGGATACACAGTGCGGTTTCAAAGGACTACGTGCACAAGCCGCCGAACAAATTGTACCGCTCATGAAAGTAGAAGGTTTTGGCTTTGATGTTGAAATGCTCTTCCTCGCTCGTCGAGCAAAAATGAGTATTCAACAAGTGGCGGTGGATTGGTACAACGATGAACGTTCACGTCTCAATCCGATACGCGACTCAATAAAAACTCTTCAGGAAATTTTTCGCATTAAAAGTCTTCACCGAAATTCATAGTCAGCTATGCAAGACACCACAGGTACGTACCGCGTACAAACAGAATCTGAGAACGAGAAGAAGTTCACCCTGACAATTGACAAAGGAGAAATTCGGTTGGCTGACGGATCGACCGTAAATCTGGTGCGCGAGTCATCGAATCCTAATGTTGTCACCGTATTGCATAACAATCGACGCATAGAAGCACTGATCAAACCATCTATCAAGGGAAGCGTGGAAGTGTCGATGTTTGGTTATCGATCAACTTTGAAGATTGAAGACACTAAGGATGATGCCCTGCGCTCAATTCTACAAGAAGCCGCAGCAAGTACTCAACAACGCGCGAAAGTTGTTGCACCAATGCCTGGTTTGCTGAAGCAGATATTTGTCACTAACGGACAATCAGTGCGCAAAGGAGAGAAACTCTTTGTACTTGAAGCGATGAAAATGGAGAACATTATCAAGGCATCTGCATCCGGTACTATCAGCGATGTACACAGCTCCGAAGGATCTGCAGTAGAGAAGGGAACACTGCTTTGTGCAATTGAAGCAGCACCGTTAACAGCATAGGCGCTTAGCAGCTTTAGCAGACCGCCAGAATTTATTCGCCTGCACGAACCACATCGTAGTCCGGAACAATTTGTCCACGCTCAATACGACGAAGCTTTGCCTTATTCAAAGCACGCTTAACCGGTGAAAGTCGTTCGTAGAAGTACACTCCATTGAGATGATCAACTTCGTGTTGAATAACGCGAGCTAACAATCCGTCTGCCTCGAGCTTCTGCTCGCGGAGTTTTTCGTCGAGGAATCGGACTTGTATTGCAGCCGGACGCACAACAACGTCGCGCATATCCGGCAAACTCAGGCATCCTTCTTCGTGCTCGACTTCGTCGTCGGAAAACGATTCAATCACTGGATTGATCAGGGTCATCGGACGAGTGCCAGCGCCTTCTTCCAAGTCAGAAATATCAACGACGTTGATCGCCAAGGGAGATCCAACCTGATTTGCAGCCAATCCAATGCCATTGGCGTGGCGCATGGTTTCAAACATGCTTTCAATAAACTGAACTGTCTCGTCACTTAGATCCTTAACCTCGTCGGCTTTGTGTCTCAGGATCGGATGATTGTAAACGTAAATCGGTAAAATCATAACAATGAATGGTGATTCAATTTTCTAAAGTACACTGTAACATTTGCTCTGGTTATGAGTCAAACAAAAACGCAAATGTCTATGCTTGATTCAAACGCTCGATGATGCGCAGAATATCGCTGATGTCAGTCAGGATATGATCTGCGGTCACATTCTGGTTGCCAAATGAATCGCCGTACTGCGCAAACGCTGTGTGCATGCCGACGTTCTTCGCACCGACCATATCACGCTCAGCCCAATCTCCAACCATGATTGCCTCATCCGGCTTCACGCCAATCAGCTCTAACGCTGCGATGAATGGTTTCGGACTTGGCTTCCGTTCTCCGGTGTCATCGTAGGTGACGACGGCGTCAAAAATGTGATGGAAGTTCATGTAGCACAATCTCAGCCATGCTTCACGTGCCGGAGCATCTGATACGACAGCCAGTCGAACGCCGCGCTTAACAAGTTGCATGAGCGTAGCAGTCACGTGTGGATAAGGACGCAGAGCCGCCTCACGAGCACGACGATAGGCAATGATACCGGACGAAAGAATGCGATGATCCAATCGTCCCAAACTCTCATGCAAGAGTTGATCAAACACCTTCTGATACTCAATTCCTTGCTCGCGATAGATATCGTCAATATGCGAACGAATCTTCTCGAAGGTGAGATCGAGTCCTGAGTCAATCATCGCAGTAATCGCTGCATCAACAGCCTGACGTTTCATGGCCATGAAATCAACAAGCGTATTGTCCAAATCAAAAACGACTGCTCGTATCATGAGTGTGTTCCAAAATGATTGAATTGAATACAAGACCGACTCGTTGATCTTCTTTCGAAAAGTACTTTGATTGTGATCAGACAATCAATGCAAAAGCAAGCCTTCGAAGATTAGATCGAACTATTTTTTCGCATCGAACGAATCTGAGCAATTACCAACGTAGCCACGCTGAGTACCAACGTTGCCAAGCTAATGTTCATGCCGCTACGGAATGTTTCGGATTCGAATCGCCATTCAACAGTGTGCGTTCCTGGCGGTACAACGACGCCACGAAGACAGTAGTTGACGCGGTACACGTCTGCAGGACGCCCATCGACGTAGGCTCGCCAAGCCGGATACCAGATTTCGCTGAAGCAACAAAGTCCGCTTTCGTCAGTCCGAACTTCATATGACGCGTGGTTGTCGTGGTACTCGGTGCAACGAACTGCATGATTTACTTCAGATGCTTTCTTCGAACTCAAGGGCGATGTGAGCGGAGTCTCAATGACGGCAAGACTGTGATAGTCATTGCTGTCAGCCAGAACTTTCTGTATAGACTGTTCATCGGCAACTTTCGTTTGATAGACCATCCACGCTTCGGGGAAATACTCGGGACGCCTAACAAAGCCAGCAGTACCGCGCAGACTATCCACCGCGATCTCATACTTTACATTCAGCAAATCCAGCATACGCTTGATGTTACCGACTTCGGGATGACGTCTTGCGAGTAAAAGCTGATTGTAGCCCTCATACAACATCACGCCATCAGTCATTCCCTGGTTGCGCTTCAAAGCAATGACACCGGGGGCACGCATCGAGACACGGAACAGAGAATCTGGCGGTGCCGGAAGAAGTTGAGAGCGCAAAGCATCGCTGAACATTTCTTGACCTTCCTTTACAGGATTGCGCTTTGATTGATTGAAATCGCCGAGCGCGAGATTGAGGTCGATGAAGACCAGCAGCACAACAATCCAAGCCCCCATCTCAGACTTGATGACTTTGCGTTGGACGAGGAAGAAGAGTGCAGTAGCCGCGAGCACGAAGAGGATTCCAACGAGACCATATCCATGAATCGTCGACTCCATCTTCTCAGATGGAATGTCAATCATAAATCCACTCGCCGCTCCAAAAGCAAAAAACAATGGTATGGCTGCGGCAATGATCAAGGGACGTAATGAAGATGAATTTTTTGAATTCTCTGTCAACGCGTCCCAGCCCTTTGCAGCCAGCAAACAGAAACAGAAGCTGAACAGAAACATCATACGAGCCGGAATACGCAGCGCGTTGAAGAAGGGTAGTTGAAAGAAGACAGGAAACACAAAGCCGTTTGATCCAACAGCAAATAGGAATGCAAAGAGTGCAGAGCCAATAAAAAACATCCAGAGCTTGTCGCGCCAATAGCGTTGAATGGCAATCAACCCTAAGATAAAGGCACATACTCCGAAGTAAAATGCAGTATCCCAGTAGAGGTAGTAATCTCGTTCATGCAAGAAGAATGGAGCTTTGTTCCGTTGATCAGGAGACATGCTTCCAAACGCTTTCGGGACTGTAGTGTTGATGAGCTGCTTGTATTCCAATGAACCAACACTCGCTTTCTCGTAGCTGATTTCAGCACGCTCTGAAAGCGATGCAATTTCACGAACAGGTAGGTACTGCACGCAAAAGACGCCAAAGCCAATGGCTAAAACTGCTCCGCCCAGACCCGCAGTCGCACTTGCTTGTAGGATGTTGCTGGTCTTCGACAGAATTCCACTCAGACTAAACCACAAGGTCATGAGGCCAATAAAGAAGCCTATGTACAAGGTCATTTGCGGGGAGCCCGAGAGCATCGTCATTCCTAACAACAGTCCTCCAATCACAGCGTACAGAACACTCCTCATGCTCAGAGCACTATACACGCAGGCAATGATTAAGGGAAACCACGCTAAGTGTTCGACCTGCATTGGATGGAAGGCATGCAGAACGAGTGGTGCAGAAAAACCGTAACTCAATGCGGCTATAGTCGAGCCACCGAGACTGATATTCAGCTTCCGTCCCAACACATACATCGAACATTGTGCGATGAAATAGTGCAGGATGATCAGCAGTTGAAGGTTCTTGATTGGATAGGGCGATCCACCGGAGACCATGTCTAGGAGCAAGTTCGGCGGATAGAACAATGCCGTTTGAACGTCTGCCATGAAGGGCATGCCACAGAAGCTGTAGGGATTCCAGAAGGGAATTTCACCTGCTGACATGTGCTTGGCAGCAAAGGCGCGAACCGGATACACATACTCCGCGAAGTCATCCCAGAAGAAATCCGTGCCGAAGATTTGTGTGCGGAAGAATATCAGCGTCGCTGCTGCAAAGAGAACATAGGGCAGCCACCAAAGTTTGGATCGCGACTGTGTGGTTGTATCTGAGTTCGAAGCTGTCATAGTAATCGTTGTCTGTGGATTCTAATACTGCTTGATAGTTGATGAATGATCCTGATTGAGGATTGTGATCAAAACTTATACCTGAAGCACGCCCGCTTTCCATTCAGGAATTGAATCCTGATGAGAAGCCATGGCGAGCCCGGTTGAAACGATAGAGCGTGTCTGCAATGGACTCACGATACCATCGACCCACAATCGCGCCGCGGCGTAGAGTGGAGTTGTGGTGGCGTCGTATCTCGACTGAATGTCTTGCAAGAGCTTCTGCTGATCCTGCTCACTCAATTGCTTTCCTTCACGTTCAAGACTTGCCAGTCTGATCGTCAACAATGTCTTTGATGCTTGTGCTCCACCCATAACTGCGATGTTGGCAGTTGGATATGCATAGATCAGTCGTGGATCATATGCCTTGCCGCACATAGCGTAGTTGCCTGCTCCATAAGAATTGCCAAGAATGAAAGTGAACTTGGGAACAACTGAATTGGCAACAGCGTTAACCATCTTCGCACCATCTTTGATGATGCCGCCTTGCTCAGCACGTGTACCGACCATGAAGCCAGTCACGTCCTGCAAAAACACCAGCGGAATTGACCGTTGATTACAGTTCATGATGAAGCGAGCAGCTTTGTCGGCTGAGTCGGAGTAGATCACACCGCCGACTTGCATCTCGTTCTTTCCATTCTTGACGATTTCACGGTTGTTAGCGACGATTCCAATAGCCCAACCATCAATGCGAGCGTAGCCGCAGATGATGGTCTTACCGTAGTCTGCCTTGTACTCCTCGAACTCCGAAGCGTCAATCAAGCGAGCAAGAAGTTGATAACTGCTGTATGGCTTTGAATGATCGGATGGGAGAATGCCGTATATCTCATCGGCGTCGAATAATGGTTCTCGTGATGCCTCTCTGGAAAATAGAGACTTGCGTCCTTTCAAAGGAGAGAAGCGCGAAACGAGTGAACGAATAGTGCTCAGTGCTTCAGCGTCACTTTCTACTTTGTAATCGATAACGCCACTGACACTTGAGTGCATTGTTGCACCGCCTAGTGGTTCGATTCCGGTTTTCTCTCCGATAGCGGCTTCAACCAAGGCTGGTCCAGCAAGGAAGACACTGCCGGTACCGTTAACGATGAGCGCTTCATCGCTCATGAGAGGCAAGTAGGCACCACCGGCTACGCAGGGTCCCATGATAGCTGCAATCTGCGGCACGCCCATTGCCGACAACACAGCATTGTTTCTAAACTGACGTCCGAAGTGCTCTTTGTCCGGGAAAATCTCGTCTTGCATAGGCAGAAACACACCGGCGCTATCAACCAAGTAAATGATCGGGAGTTTGTTCTCAATCGCGATTTCTTGAGCGCGCATGTTCTTTTTGGCTGTCAGCGGGAACCATGCACCGGCTTTAACGGTGGCGTCGTTGGCGACGATGAGACATTCACGTCCTTCAATTATTCCTACCACAACGACCACACCGGCACCGGGAGCTCCACCGAACTCTTTGTACATATCGTGAGCGGTGTGTAAGCCGATTTCCAGACTCTGGGTGCCCGGATCAATGAGTGCCTGAATACGCTCTCTGGCTGTAAGCTTGCCCTTGGCTTTGTGCTTTTCGATTGCTGAGGCGCCGCCACCGGCTTCAGTCTTTTTTGCTACGGCATCAATAACTCGCTGAAGGTTCTTGTTATGGTCGTAATTCTTCTCATAGTTGAGGTCTTTGCGCAGTTCAGATCCAATAGTCTTGGGCATAGCTAGTATCGATGGTGTATCGTGGCAAAAATAGGCAGGATGAAGCATTAAGCTGAGTCGCGTGTTGTTGCAGGAGGTCTTGGTGGATAAGTACTTGGAGCGTTGAGAACGGTGATTTGGAGTTGATTCGAAGAGCAAAGTCCCGAGCTTTTGGTCGTTATTGCTCAATTTCATTTTTGCTGGTGCGTCAATGCGTGTAACTTCGTCTTGATACGATGTGTTGATTGGTGAAATGACGGTGCACCGTCCGGCGCTCGTTGTGGAATAAATATGTTGGAACTCTATGCAGAAACGAATTGTCTTGAGTTTATTCGTCCTCCTTGTCAGCACGACGCTGCATGCTCAGTTTGGGCAAAACAAGGTGCAGTACGAGAAATTCAAGTGGAAATACATCTCATCGCCGCACTGTGATATTTATTACAATGACGGATTGCAGTATGTGGCAGAATTTTGTGCTGTGAAGGCAGAGGATGCCTTGCAATCAATCTCGCAAGACTTGAATTTTCGCATTTCGAAGCGATTGAACCTCATTGTGTACGGTTCGCACAATGAATTCCAACAAAACAATGTCTTGAGCGAATTCCTGCCTGAAGGTGTGGGTGGCGTAACCGAACTCTACAAAAACCGCGTCGTTCTGCCTTTTGAAGGAGATTGGGAACGCTTCCGTCATGTTATACACCACGAGCTTGTGCATGCCTTTCTGAACGAAATGTTCTACAATGGCAGTATCAAGTACGCCATTCAGTCTCGTATTCAAATGCCCTTGTGGATGAATGAGGGTCTGGCGGAGTTCTTGAGTTTGGACGGACTCGATCACGCAACCGATATGTTCATGCGTGATATCACCTTGAGTGAGTCTCTGCCGAGTTTAGATCGTTTGAGCAACTACTTTGCCTATCGCGGCGGACAAGCCTTTTACGCCTATGTGGCGAATAAGTATGGTCGCGGCAAGATATCCGAGCTTATCTCCCGCATACGAACAGGCATGGACATCCAACAAGTCTTCCGTGGAGCCTTTGGAGTGGATATGCAGGAGTTCTCTGAGCAGTGGCAAGACGATATGAAGAAGCAGTACTTTCCTGACCTCGACAAGTTCAAGCGACTCGAAGAGTTTTCAAAGCGCATCACAAATCACGTCAAGGAAGACAATTACTACAATTCTTCTCCATCAGTATCGCCGGATGGAAACAAGGTTGCTTTTATCTCTTATCGTGATGGTGACTACGGGATTTACGTAATGGACCTCGAACGAAAATCCGAGGTTACGAAGCTGGTAAGCAGTCAGCGTAGTTTGAACTTTGAAGAGTTGAATGTACTAACACCAGGTATCTCCTGGAGTCCTACAGGCGACAAAATTGCCATTACTGCCAAAGCAGGAGGGGAAGATGCACTCTTCATTGTGGATGCTAAGAGTGGTAACTATACCAAGTACAGCTTTGATGTGAAAGCAATGACCAGCGCAGCGTGGTCGCCAGATGGTAAAAGCATAGCTGTCGTAGGCACTGTTTTGGAACAACCTGATATCTACATTTTCAACCTCGCCACCAAAGCCTTTACAAAACTTACCAACGACGTGTTCACTGACTCTCATCCGGTTTGGACATCGGATTCCAAGCACGTCTACTTCGTATCTGATCGAGGATCAAACATCGACGGACAGTTTCGCAAAGACAATTACAAAATGTGGAAGCACGATTTAACTCAAAGCGATGTGTACCGCATTTCAGTCAGTGATCACGTCATTGAACGTATTACCGATGATCCGCTTCACTTGAAGACTTCCATTGCCGTGTCTCGTGACGAGAAGAAACTCCTCTTCGTATCCGAGGACAACGGTATTGGAAACTTGTACGAAATGAACCTGAGCACGAAGAGTATTCGTCCCAAGACTAACTCTATGTCGGGCCTTACTCAAATCGCTCTTTCAAAAGACGAAACAAAGCTGCTCTTCGCCGCTCAGAACAAGGGCACCTATGATTTGTTTATGATTCGCAATCCCTTGGAGAAGTTTCTCGACAATGAAGATCTGCCACTAACGAAGCTTCAGATTCGATTGAACGAGCAGAAGAAGATTAGTAGTGCCATTGCAACAAATGACACCTTGACGGAATTGCCAAAGAAGACCATGGTCGGATATGGTTCCTTTGATATTGATGTGACACGTCAAGTAGGCACAAGTCCGAATCCGGACATCGTGCAGAGCGAAGAAAAGAACGCGATGAAGAACCGTGATTCGGCTGACTACAACTTCACCCCGCAAGACTACAAAGTGACTATTACCAACGACCTTGTCTATGGCGGCGTTGGCTACAATTCTCTGTGGAACAATGGTCAGAGCACAATCGAATTACTCTTCAGTGATCTCATGGGCGATCACGTCATCTATTCATCTCTGCAGCTCTGGTCAGACTTGAAAAACTCTAACGTGACCCTCGAGTATCTCTATCTGCCCGACATCATCGACTACACCGTCAAGGTTTATCACAATTCCTTCTTTACCTACTTGCCGACGGTATCGAATCCCTATGAGTACGATCTGTTCTCCTTACGGACCTACGGCGCACAAGTCAATTCACTCTATGCATTCTCTAAGTTCAATCGCATGGAGCTCGGCTTATCGTGGATAGCGGCATCAAAAGCGAATGAAAGCGTACCGACTGATGAAGCATCGAATATCACACGCAATTTCTTGGTGCCTGAGCTTCGGTATGTCTTCGACAATTCGCAGTTCGGATTGTTCGCTCCGTACAAAGGCACACGACTCTATTTTGATTTCAAAGCTTCACCATTGACGAAGCGCTTTGCAATACTCTCGACAGATATCAGACAGTATGTTCCTGTGTGGCGCGAGTACTATGGATTCATGTTTCGCTTCTCTGGTGGCGCAAGCTTTGGTCCAGAGCCGCGTCCATTCTACCTAGGTGGCGTTGACAATTGGATTGGCAGAGGATTG
>JBGAUL010000004.1:0-194310 GCA_044228685.1 Chlorobiota bacterium | reverse complement strand
CTTCGTGTGCCTTGTCGATCATGGAGTCTAACCACATGTGCATGACGTGGATTTGCTCACGTCGATTGACAAACGACTCTTGCCGAAGTTCCTTGGTTGAGTCCGCTCGGGATGTTGATTTGAGGTGCACCACCATCATGGTGCTCTTGAAGCCATTCTTGTTGATGCTGCAGACAAAGCCTGGACGGTTTCTCTCACCACGCGTTGCCAAAGGTAGGTACTCAAAGCTCGAGCTGACGCTGACGGGATCGCGATAGAGAATACCAACATTCTGTGCCCGACCGTGTGTTCCAAGCAAGACATGATACTGCGGCAAATACTGAAGCACTTTGTTGATCGCCGTTAGATTCTCAACCTCCTCAATTCCCAGAACGTCTGCATTGGTTTGTTGGATCAGCGTCGCGATGTTCTTGTAATCTTCGTCTGTACGCGGCTTCATGTCACTCTCACCATCACCCAGCCATTCAATATTGAAGGTTCCGATTGTGATCGTCGAATCGGAGTCGTCGGGAGCTGCACATGCAAGACAAAAGGGACTGAGAAGCAGCAGCAGTGCGAGAAGAGATTTCATGTGTTGGATGCGATGGTGGTGGGGCAAAAATACACATGCCCAATCATCAAGTGATGACTGGGCATGCTAAGAATCAATGATGTGGAAAGTTTAGAAGTGTTCCAGCGTAAATGACGACTTGATGGGATTAGAATGTTCGTCGCCGAATCCCGGAAGAGCAACTTTCTGACCACCGTTTTTGATTGAGCGTTCTGCTGCTTCGAGGATGGCGGTTACATCGCGACCCGCGGTACCGTCACAGATCGGCGTCTCATTGGTGCGAATGCAGTGCACAAAGTGTTTCACAACTTCTGCCAGAGCTTCTGTGTTGCTGATTTGCGGAGCAAACATGTCGCCTGCGCGGTATTGAACACGGATGTTGTATTCGCCTTCCTTTGAGTTTATGTCCACACCCTTGTCGTAAACGCGAACCTTTTCACTGGTTTGCATATCGTCGTAATAAATCATCTTATGTGATCCACCGACGCAGATGGTGCGGATTTTAACAGGTGACAACCAGTTGACGTGGAAGTGAGCGATGAGATGGTCGTCGTAAAACACCGTCATGTAAGCAATATTCTCCAAGCCATAGTAGTGCTTCATACCCGTCGCAGAAACTGCGATTGGACGTGCACCAACGAGATAGTTCAAGATTGAAATGTCGTGTGGTGCCAAATCCCACATCACGTTAACGTCAGGTTGAAACAATCCGAGGTTGGCGCGAACGGAATCAAAGTACATGACATCGCCGATGTCGCCGCTATCGATGAGTTGCTTCATCTTCATAACCGCACCGGTGAAGAGAAAGGTGTGATCAACCATCAAAGTCAGGTTCAATGTCTTTGCAATGGTAACCAAGTCCTGCGCCTGCTGACTTGTGCGCGTGAACGGCTTTTCCATCAAAACGTGCTTGCCGTTTTCGAGGGCCTTGCGTGCAAGATCATAGTGGGTGTAAACCGGTGTAGCAATGACAACAGCTTCAATTGTGTTGTCAGAAAATACGATGTTGGCATCATTGACCATGCGCACACCAGGGAACTTGCGACCGCAATTCGCTAAGCGCTCCTCGTTGGCGTCGCATATTGTAACGCTACTGATCGATGGATTTGAAAGTAAGTTTCGTACGAGGTTTGGTCCCCAGTACCCGAGTCCTATAACTGCTACATTCATGGCTACATCCTTGTATTAAATAGGCAAAAAGGGTTAATTACCCTAATTATCGGATTGAGATTGCTAAAGTAAAACAGAAAACGAGCAAGGTCATTTTTCTGCAGAAAACGATGTTAATTATGGTCAGGATAAGGCAAACCCTATGCCAAGAAGGAATTGTCTATAATGACGCTGTGCTTGTGTCGCCTAAATAGCGACTCTAGGATAGAAGTAGGCTAAGATCCACGTCGCACGACGCGGAATCCTAAGGAGTAGGTTCGTGCAGATGGGTTTTCAGATAAACGACGACAACTAACACGGCAATCAATAACACCATGTTCAAAGGAACCGCCACGGACGATTCGATACGTTCCGTTAATTGGTCCTGTGGGATCCACGCTGACGCCAGCGCGATAGTAGTTGCCACCAAACCAATCCCAACACCACTCCGATACATTGCCTATCATGTCATACAATCCAAATGCGTTCGGGGTTTTTCCTCCGACTTGATGGCTGTGTCCACCTGAGTTCATGCAATACCACGCAACACTATCGACGAGAATGTCCAAGGTATCACCACTCAAACAACCTGCGAAAGCGTTGTTGGCATTTCCTGAATAGAAGTCTGTGGTGGTTTTGGCGCGAGCACAGTATTCCCATTCCGCTTCAGTTGGAAGACGATAGCCGCTAGCCGTGAAAAAGCAGGTAACAGAGTCGCCGGCGATGGTATAACAAGGACTGAGGCCGCAGCGAATTGATAATCGATTGCAAAAATCGATAGCTTCATACCAACTCACATTTTCAACGGGAAGAGAATCGCCACGGAACCACGACGGGTTCGTCGGCATGATAGCATCCCACTCGCTCTGCAGCACTTCGTGCAGACCCATCCGAAATGCCGACGTTATCTGTGTTGTGTGCAAAGGCTGCTCGCTCTGATCAACTCCTCGGTTTGAACCCATGTAGAAATTTCCCGCTGGGATCAGTAGCATCGGTATGTTGGGTATTTGACTGCGAATGTTGACTACCAGTGTTGCTCTAGCCAACTCCCGCTTCTGATCGTCGTTAATGATCCGAACCATGACAGCAAACAAACCATTTTGCTTGAAGACATGATGCACGCGGTTTGAATCTCGAATACTCTCACTCGTTCCATCGTCGAATGTCCACTCGTAGTGATGATTCACCGTCAATCGTGAGTGATCAGCCGTAAAGACATAGCCAGTATTTGGTGTGCCCTCAGTTCCTCCTGGAAGATTCCCCGTGACTACCAAGTTCTTGACGTTGTAATAATAGATGGGATCAGTCGTGTTGCAGGCAGAAAAGATCAAAGAGCTCAGTACGCAGAATGCTATCATCACACGCATGAACGCACTGCGTCCTTGAGAATTGGTTTGCATGGTGATGATGTTCTGAAGCATGAGCTCGGGTCGTATTCGTGCGAAAAATATACGACGAATTCCGGTCACCGATTGCATGAGTTTCAGACGAAAAAAAAGAACCATGAGCCTGAAGCACCATGGTTCTTGAAAATCTTCGACACTACGACGTGGTTCAACTATGCTCGAAGCGTTCTGTTCTTATGACTAAGCCAGCATCACTTTTAGTCTTCACATCTCATCGAACGACGCTGAAACTCTTTTGTAGACTTTGCTTGCCGGCTCGAAGCAGACAGAAGTACGATCCACTGTTTTCGACCCGTGCCGGGATGTTGTATTGTCCCGGAATCATAAAACCGCTCTGAATCTCGCGTACCATTTGTCCACGAGAGTTGTAGATGCCGATCTTAACATCACAGGCTTTGGACAATTCAAAGCTGAGCACAAAATCACCTTGTGACGGACTTGGATTGATTTGCAGAGCTTCGTCGCCGTAACCGCTGAATGCATCGTTAACGGACGTTTCATGGCGCACAATAACGTTGAGTGGAGCAATGAGATCATTTGCAGGCAGCTTCAAGATTGCACGCATATCTTCTTCGCTGCCGTTGAACCAATTCTGGATGATGTCGGCATAGATACGACGATAGTCGGTTTGATACACCACGTCACCATCTTTGTCAACACCAATTAGATCCGGTGCATTGCCGTAGCGTGAGGAACGAATGTTGTAGCCATCACCAAAGACGAATTGAACGCCGGCTGCGCCGTGGTCAGTTCCGCGAGAGCCGTTTTCGTAGGGACGCCGGCCAAACTCAGAGACGGTTAAACCAACAACGCGTTTGTTGAATCCTTGCTGCAAGGCGTCGTCCATAAACATTGATACTGCCTTTGCAAGATCATTGAGCAACGAGGGGTGATTGCCCTTCGTTGGATCAGTTGCGTCTTGTTGTTGCACGTGTGTATCGAAACCGCTGATGGATGCCATGTAGACCTTTGACTTGAGACCGCCACTAATGAGGCGAGCAATAAGTCCGAGCTGAGCTTGGAGTCCACCGCTGCCAAAATTTACCTTGTTCTTGCCATTCTTATAAGCACTCAACACTACTTGCGAATACGCATCACTTTGCTGAGCAATGCTGCGGATGAAGTTGAATTCTTCGGCGTAGTTGCTTCCGCCGGTGATTGCATCTTCGTCCGGTGACAATCCCTGACCAAGATCAAAGAACTTTTGCGGATCGGTGAGGGCAATGCCCATGTCGCCTTTTCGCGATTGGAACAACAGCGAGAGGCTACCACCGATTTGCACGCAAAGTGGGTGCGACGGCAAGGTGTTCGGGAAGTCAGGAAGTGCGCGTTCGAAGTAGCGTCCAATCCAGCCGTCATCCAAACGCACCGTTGGATCTACCGCATTGATACCTGAGAGCCAGATATCCGTCGAGCGGAAGTGGGAGAGATTCGGTTGTTCGTAGCCAACGTCTTGGATCACTGCCAGACGTCCGTTATCCATCAACCCACCAAAGCCATTGAGATAGGTGTTCTTCACCAAAGCCGGATGCAAGTACATATCCGTCGTCAACCACTGCCATGCATCTTTCTTCGCAACGGCAATTGTTGGTCTCATGGAATAATACTTGTCATTTGCCGCCGGAATCACCGTGTTCAAAGCGTCGTTCCCACCGAACATTTGAATGATAATCAGAATGTTGTCGTTGGTGTCCATCACTTCCGGTGAGAAAGAGAAGACCGGAGAATTCGCTCGCACCTGCATACCGGCGAGTAGTTGCGGTGCTGCTGCTGCCATTGTTGTGGCAGCGACGGACTGTTTCAAAAAGGATCTGCGTTTCATGATCGTTTTGGAAGTATTGTTCAAAAAACAGTTCAGTGCACTCGCACACTAACACAAATGAAAATCAGGAGCTTTGGCCATAGTGGTCAAGAGATTTCGAACGCGAACACCACATGTAGCAGTGTTGCTCATGATTGACGGCCACTCGTAGTCTTGTCCACCACTGAGCAGCACCGCTACATAGTGATCCTTGCGTTGCTGACTTACTTCAACAGGGAAGACAAATTGAGTAACAGCGTCGATGAGCTTATGAACATCGCTTGCATTCGGGAATTGTTGCACAAAGCTCTGCGCTTCAGAATCCTTCATTGCTGCAATCAAATCCTTGGCAAACTTCAATCGCTGAGGATAGGTTTTGGTGCTAATCCAATTTCTGTACCCGGGCCAGCCTGCAACATTTGGTGGATCCATCAGCACTTGTTCCATAGTACTCATGGTTGCCTTTGTGGTATCCAATGATGCAGCTGCAGTTGTTGGCAAAAGCACGCTGAACATTCTCGCCATACCAACCACAAACTCAGCAGGAGTCTTGATCTGCACTCCGCGATTAGCAGGATCGTAGAAGTGAGCAGAACTCAATAGAGCTTTGATCAGTGGACGAATTTGGAAGTTGTTCTGCTTGAACAAACTGACCATATCTGCAAGTACCCCGGCGTCAGTTGCAGCGCCGTTCGAGTACACAAAAAAGCGATAGATTTTTCTCGATAAAAAGGCTGCAATTGCATCGGTGCGATAATCAAACAAGATGCCGAGCATGCCTCTGATTTCTTCGTTACGGACTTGAAACTCCGTGTTGTTGGCGTCGGTACGTGAAGAGATGGTGTGCTCCAAATACTGCTTTCCGCCAATGTCGTGATCCTTTGGTTCAAAGTATGAATTGAAGATGCCGTTCTTTGCCGGTGCATCTGAGTACAATGCGGCTTTCCAACCGGTGAGTACACGTGCTGCTTCCTTGACGTCGCCTTCGGTGTATTGTCCGATGCCACAGGAGAACAACTCCATCATCTCACGTGCATAGTTCTCGTTAGGCTTACCCTTTATGTTGAGCACTCCACCCAAGTATGCCAGCATCGCAGGGTCAAGGGATACTTCTTCGAGGAAGGCCTTGAAGTCACCTAGGCGCATCTTTCGAAAGAGTTTGTTTTGACGGTATAAGACCTGCGGAGGAATTGAGCCTTGGTCATAGGTGAACTCACTCGTAAAGTGACCGCTCCAGAACAAGGTCAACTTTTCACGCAGAACGCCGCTCTCGCTCCGCATGAGATCAACCCACCAGCGTTGCAGAGTAGCAAAGTTTGTTTCCCATGTACTCTGGATTCCGTTTCGTGTCAAGATGTCAACGTTGTTCGGATCTTCCTGAGCAACATCGATCCAGCTTCCCGGTGATGTAGGCTCAGCTTCATTGCCTGTTCCCAAGACCGCATCGGCAGCTTCGGCAGCAGTTTTGCCAACCAGTGCAGTAGCCGCACTCAAGGTTGGTGCAAAGCTGATGCGACGCAATAAGTGCAGTGCATCGTCAAGAGTCAAAGGCGTAGTATAGGCTTCCAAGCCAGTGGTGAGCTGTGGTCGCTCACTATCCGGTTGCGCGTCACTTCGAACGGCATTGGTACGAACAAATGAATGGAAAAAGTTACGACGATCCATGAGGCCTCCCGTGGGATGAGTTAGGCTGACGGTAGTCAGTGAAAAGAAATACTATTGTTTTTTCTGAACCGGAGTTTGAACAACGATAGAAACCGTGCGACAGTAATAACGTCCTTCCGGAACATTGTTGTCGTAAGGCAGCACCGACGCTCCTACACCTTCACACTTGTCAATGGCAATGTTGTCTTGAAGTTGTCGCAAGAAATTCTGTGCAGCATTTGCACGACTTTGAGATAACTCCACGTTATATGCGGCTTCCCCCAATCGGTCGGTACTGCCCCGGATCGTCACTCGTGAATCCGGATGCATTGCCTCGCGAATGAAGGTTTGCATCATTGTCTTATTTGTCTCACTGATTGCGCTTTGATCGAAATCAAAAACAATCAGACTCAATCGGCTTACTTCGAATTGATTCTGGCTTTTGATGATAGGGAAGCGACACTGAGCATTAACACTGGAACCATCGCTTTGTAACACCGAGAGCGAAGCATCAAGCGAGTCTTTGTTTGTGATCTCACGTCCGATTGCCACCATCACCGCCGAGTCAACACTAAAACTAATACTTGGTGGAAGTTTCTCTCCCGATACGTGCGCCTCGTTCTTGTTTTTGTAAATCCTGGCCTCCCAGCTCTTTGCGAGTTCCGGTCTCAAGGCCTTCACACTAAACACTTGGTTGCTTTGAATTGGAGCGTACTCCTGGAATCGAGCGTGCACGACCGGAGCCAGGATTGCCGGATCGTCAGCTATGATCTCCACACGACGATTTTCTTCCAAGCCTTCGGCATAAACCGGGTTGGAAGCCAGTTGCGGAATATCACGGGAATTGAGGTGAATACGATCACGATCGATGCCCCAAACAGACGTCAGATACTCACGTACCGAAGCTGCCCGTTCGTCAGCCAAAGTCTTACGTGTTGCTGCAGAGCTCCGTTCGCGACCATCCGTTGTACCGACGAGAGTAATGCTGCTTGCAGGCATACTCTGCATGCGCGAGGCAATCACGTCCAACATGTGGTAGTAGATAGCCAGAGTGCTCTTGACAAGATTCTTCTCTTTGAATGTTGCTCGGTCAATCGGCGCTGTGTAGCGATCTCGCAATTGCGCTGAACTGGAATCAAAAAAGATGTAGGGGAGCAAGGGATACGTTTCGGTAACAACGGTTTCCTGGACTTCGAGCGGTGTCGTTTTGAATGCTTCGATTACCAGTGGTGCCGGAGCTTGCACGACGACAGGAGGCGGCTCGGCCTTGACCGGTGGAGGCACCGGTGGATCCAAAGGCTTTTGCTCTTCTTCGACGATGGCGTATGAGAGATTGATTGCACCGAAGTAGCTCACGACGCGCCAGTCTTGGTTCTTGACGACTGAGTTCAAGCCACGACGATAACCGGCTTCCACGCTGAGAATAGTGTGTCGATCTAGGCGCAGTTCGTAACCGGCTGATCCGTTCACACCATAAGTCGTGCCCGTGTTTGTTAGAGAGCCGCTGGCCAGTGTGTGACGCAGCGTGCCGTCAGGAAAAGTTCTTGTGCGTGGTTGAATGATCTCTTCGGTCTGTGTGAAACTGTTCCCAAAAATTGGATCGCCGGCGTCTATAGCTGCTCGAATGTAAATGGGTATGGCGATGTCAAGCAATTCAAAAGGACGGATCTTCAGTCCGGCGTCTACGCACAGGTACTTCAGATTTGCATCGAAAACATTCTCACGTATGAACGGTACATCTGTGCCGCTGGCTTCGTCGTACGCGCGCAGTCCGTTGTCGGTTCGCATACTCAAGCGAGCCGGTCGTTGCGCAAAGAGCAATCGTGCAGAGACGTCGATACCGTCGATCAGAGGATAGTCATAGGTCAAACCAAAGAACGGAGCTTGAGATTCACCATTGCTGAAACTTCCACATGAAGGCGTGGCTTCGTAGACAGAGAGTGTGGTTCGATTGGAGAGTAGTGAGTAGCCACCAATCACACCAAAGGACATTTGTGGCCGAGGAAAGGTCGACGACTCTTGGGCAAGGAGCAGCGTCGAGCATAAAAACAGTAGTACTGGAGCGAAGAAAAGTCCATGGGAGCGCACAGGCAGTCTTCTGCAATAGCTCGCACACTTCGTTCGTCGTTTGAAAATCATGCAGCTTCGCCTGAAAACTTTGGACAAAATCATCCCAATGGAATTTAGGAAAGTCGCCATAATAAAGTCCAGTATTTTTGGTGATACACGTCATAACCGGACGTACTAAGGCATTTCATCAATTATCGGCATACAGTGAGGAAAACAACAGGTGAGTAGTGCGAAAAAAATTGCTCTGGTAACAGGGGCAAACAAAGGGATAGGATTCGAGACCGTTCGACAACTGGCGCAAAAAGGCTGTACAGTACTTCTGGCTGCACGCGATCTTCATCGAGGCAAAGAAGCGGTAAGACAGCTACAAGCCGAATCGCTCGATGTAGAGTTTGTCTTGTTGGATATGGAGCGACCGGAAGATTTCCGTCGCGTTGCGGATGATATTCGCCGTCATTACGGTCATCTGGACATTCTCGTCAACAACGCTGGCGTGCAAATCGAAACTGAAGATTGGAACGTCAACACCACCTCGACGATTCCGATGGACGTTCTTCGTCGGACATTTGACATCAATTTCTTTGGGATGGTGGAGCTAACTCAAGTGCTGCTTCCGCTCATTCGACTCAGTCCGGCAGGACGTATCGTCAATCTGACGAGTATTCTTGCCTCGCTACAAATGCACGCTACTCCCGGTTCGAATACCTACAACACCAAGACTTTTGCCTACAACTCGTCCAAGGCTGCAGTGAATGCATTTACAATTCACTTAGCTCACGAGCTGAAGGACACCAAGATCAAAGTCAATGCAGCGCATCCCGGTTGGGTCAAGACCGACATGGGTGGAGCCGGAGCTCGATTAGAAAGCAGCGATGGAGCCGCAACGTCGGTGAGCTTGGCATTGCTTGATGATGACGGACCAACCGGACGATATCGTTTCTTCGATAAAGAGCTTCCGTGGTAAGTCTCAAGCGCGTGCTTTCTCGTTGATTTGCACGTCTTTTTTTTGTCGTCGATTCATCCGCAATGACCTCTATTCCGTAGGTCTATCCATACAAATACGAGGATTGATTAAATGAGTGTCGTAAACAGTAATAGTCCTGCGGTATTGAGTCGTGTTCAGCTCTTGTGCTTTCTGCTTGCGCTACTCAATCCCTTGCTTTCTTGTCAATCGCAGAGCAAAACCATTGGTACTAACTCCTCAACTCAGAATACTATGAAACACGATTCAACTTCAAAGATGCCCGAAGCCTATTCAGCACACTTGTCTGAACAAGAGTACGATGTGCTTGTCAACAAGGCGACAGATCGTCCGGGCGAAGGCGGATATACTAATCTCTTTGACGACGGCACCTATCACTGTCGTGCCTGCGGAGCAGCACTCTACACTAGTAGTTCCAAATTCCACTCAGGTTGTGGCTGGCCAAGTTTCGACACCGAGATTCCGGGATCGGTCAGCAAGAACGTTGATCGTTCTTATGGAATGGTCAGAACTGAAATCGTCTGCGCAAACTGTGGAGGTCACCTTGGACACGTCTTCGAAGGCGAGCACTACACTGCTACAAATACCAGACACTGCGTGAATACGTCGTCCATTCTCTTTCATCCGAAGGATACGCAGACATTGGTGTTAGGCATGGGACCCTTTCACGAAGCACAGGCGTTCTTGCAAACTCAAGCAGGAGTGCTCTATACTGAAGTTGGTTATGCAAACAGCGAAACAAAGGATCTACATTATGATGCGGTCGAGAGCGGTCAGACAAATGCCGTTGAAGTCGTTCGCGTTCAATTCGATCCCAAGAAAATCTCCTTGGATACATTGATCCAACTCTATCTCAGTCATCGTCCTGCCTATTTAGCGCAGAAGACTCAGCACTATCCTTCAATTCTCTGCGATTCAGAACAGCAGCTTCAACAAGTGAGAAGCATACTGGAGAAGTCGACAACCGGTGTTTCGACCGTAGCTGTTACGTCATTGAATAGTTATCAAAAGGCAGAGATGGAGCATCAGAACTTCATCCTGCGTCAGAAGAACAAGCGTTAAATCCTAAGGTCATTTCTTCTTTCATTCGTGTTTTGAATCGACGAGTAGTAGATTGAACACATAGCTTCAGTTGATGCTCTTCACAATGTATTGCCTATGTCAACGCACTGCAGTTTAGCTCGATTCACTTCCGGGATAAGCTCCTTAATCCTCGTTTGCTTTGTGCTCCTCAGCACCGGGGCACAGCTTCGTGCACAGCCGCACTCAACGATCGATAGGACTATTAAAATTGCCGGTGATCAGGGTTGGGATTATTGCACAGTTGATGAGGTGGAGCACCGTTTATGGGTGTCGCACGGTAACATGGTGCAAGTCGTCGATATTCCCAAAGGACTGGTGATCAGCACAATCGAAGACACCAAAGACGTGCATGGAATCGCCTTGTGTCGTGATGTACAACGTGCCTTTATCTCCTGCGGAGCAACAAATAGCATTGTTGTTGTCGACATGAAGACGCTTGCCAAGCTCTCCAGCATTGAGCTTGATGGCAAGAATCCGGATGCAATACTGTATGATGCAGCTTCGAAAAATGTTTATGTATGCAATGGACGAAGCGCAAGCATCAGTGTGATTGATCCGGTTGCTCTGAAAACTGTTGCCACCATTGCTCTTGACGGAAAACCTGAGTTTGCTGTAAGTGATGCAAAGGGATCGTTGTTCGTCAATATCGAAGACAAGTCAACGGTTGTTATGATAAACACCAGAACAAACCAAATTGAAAAGACTTGGAATCTGGCGCCGGGCGAAGGTCCAAGCGGATTGGCGTTGGATGCCTTTCACGGCCGACTCTTTTCGGTCTGCTCCAATAAGTTGATGATCGTTCTTGACACACGCAATGGACGCATCATTGAGCGCGTGCCAATCGGCGATCGATGTGATGGAGTCGTTTTTGATCCGGTCATGGGTAAAGTATACACTTCCAATGGCGAGGGAACTGTGACGGTAGTCGATGCGTCGGATGGAAGTCGTTATCCGGTAGTCGAGACGATCAGCACTGCACGTGGAGCTCGAACGATTGCTGTGGATGCGCAAACGCATAAACTGTATTTGCCGACGGCAGATATTGGTCCGCCGCCTGCTCCAACGGTAGACAATCCAAGACCACGTCCCCAAATCAAGACGGATAGTTTTCGTGTCATAGAAATAAGTCCTGCGAAGTAGCTTTTCTAGCACTATCCGATCCCTGTAGAGAGCGACTACAATCCCATACCATCCATTCCCTACAAGACGATACCGGTAGCCGAGAATACAGGTAGACTGAGGCCATTGTTGCGTCTTCACTTTCTTGAATTTGCGACTCCGGTGCTGCGCCGAGAATTGAAAGAGGGTCGTTACAAACTAATCTTTAACATCCTAAATGGTTAAAAGTGACTTTTTAGTCTCAATATTCTTAAAGCAGCTTCGTTTTGAGACCATATGTTTTTCATGCCTACAAAAACTCTATTGACTAAATTTGAAGAAGCCCCACGTTTTTCAGGGCTTTATAGAGTTTTTTTACAAAACGTAGAGGTCCTATAGCCCTACTGCTACCTTTCGTGAGCACGACGCTCCAGTATTACGTAAAGATTAGTTAGGAAACCGCGGAGATGTGGTTTCATGGCAAAGCCTGTTGTGATTTCAGCGGGATAGTGTTGCCGTGCAATTTGTCTCCGGTAGCATGAATAGCATGACCTCTGTCAGAACTGCCATAGTCATCACCACCTGTATCGTCGCAGCGCTTTTTTCAACGAGCGCATCGGCGGCTATCCTGCGCATAAGCGGTAGTTCCGACACATCCAGACTTAACCTCAGCACACCTTTACCTCCAACTCAACACGATGCTTCCGGCTCTCGTTTTTCGACGGCTCGATATGGTTTGCCAAAGGGACTTGATATCCTGCGTTCTCTTGACTCCGGTGGCACACGCGTAACGATTCGTGAGCGCATTGAAGGAACTGATGTTGGATTGCCCATAACAATGAGTCTAGACGACTATTTGAACAAGCGTCAAAAGTCGATTTCGCAGCATGTCTGGGATTCGTTGATTACGGTCTATGACTTGAAGAAAGCCATGAGCGGAGATCAACTCAGCAAACTCATTTCTCAAGCCACAAACATTGCCATTCCAATTCCTCCGAATCCTCTGACCGGGATTTTTGGAAAACCTGAGATCAGTATCAATGTGAATGGGGAAGTCACCATCCGCGGTGGATGGCGCTGGGAAACGCAGAATCTTGGAACGTCTAGCGCATTTGGTCAAGGACAATCCTCGCCAATCTTTACCCAAGACATTCAAATCAACGTAAGCGGAAAGATCGGTGATAAGCTCAAGTTGGGTACTGACTGGAGCACGCGACGTCAGTTTGAGTTCGATAACAAGTTTAAAATCGGTTATGATGGTTACGACGATGACATTATCAAGAAGATTGAAGTAGGTAATGTTCAGCTTCAAACACCATCATCGTTTATCAATGGATCTCAAGCATTGTTTGGCGTTCGCGCAGACTTCCAGTTTGGTCCGTTGTTTCTCAAAACCATTGCCTCACAAAAACGTGGCGAGCGAAAGTTCGTCAACGTTAATGGTGGAGCCTCTAGAACTCGCTTTGCGCTCCACGCTTGGGACTACGCTCAGAATCACTTCTTCATTGATACGGCGTACAAGGCACTGTACCGTCAGTACTGGGCTCTTGCAACCCCTGTTACGCCTCAAGCAGGAACCTTGCTAGTTAAAGAACTTGAAGTCTACGAAAGTTCAGGGGACATCAAAGAGCAGGCGCTTGGCGGCGTGAACGTCGTTGCCTACGATACCTTAAGTCCGATACGCTTCAATACCGGTCAGCGCTATCCTCCGACGATGAAGACCACTACATTGATCGAAGCCGGAAAAGTCATGCGCGGTCGTTTCGTTAAACTCGATCGTTCGCGCTATGAAGTCGATCAGAACTTGGGAACAGTGACGGTGACGAACATGCGTCGTGACCGCACTTACGCTGTTTCGTATCGAACCGAGGGTCTTGCTAAAGAAACAACCGACGACTTGTTTACCGGGACACTTTCAAACACTGCTAACAATGCAGATACTTTGATTTTGAAGTTGATCTATGTTCCTAATCTTCAGCCCGGATTTACAAATCTGTGGGCACGTCAGATGAGGAACATTTACTTCATCAACGCGACCAACGTGAATACGTCGGATGCGAAGATCAACATCTACTACTTGCGCACGAACAATGATTCGACGGATATCATGGAGGGCACGTCGGACAAAATCGTTACGGCGCTTCGTGTTGACCAAGTGAACAATGGTTCGGGCTTGCCTCCGGGCGACGGTGTGTTTGACTTTTCCTCAGGCGGAGCGCAATTACCGCCATCAAGTGGTGTTGGTGCACCTCAGAGCGGTCAATCACTGAGCTATAGCGGTAGTCCATTCTTCAACGCAATGAAGGGCGAGATTACTTTCCCATCGCTTGAACCATTCCGCGAAGGCTTGGATACAGCATTTGCGCGTCGCGGACAAATTTCTGCAGCTCGTCAGTTTTACTATTCGGCTGTATATGACAATCAGGTTGAGCTCGCAAAGCAGCAAACAGCCTATGATCGTTGGTTGATCACAGGCGATGTTCAAGGTCAGAACAATGGTCGAATCACACTCGGCTTCAACGTCGCTCCGGGTAGTGTGAAAGTTCGTTTGGATGGTCGCGAATTGCGTGAGAATGACGATTACGTCGTTGAGTACGTCAGTGGTGTTCTTAGCATGCGTAGTCCGCAAGCACAAGCTGCAGGTGCTAATCTGACAGTTGAATACGAGTCCAACGACATCATGAACGTCAGCACCAAGACCCTCGCCGGAATTCGTGCTGATATGAACATTTACAAAACAAGAAACTTCACACTCGCTGCCGGTGGTACATTCATGTACTACAATCAAGCTGCCATCATTGACCGTGTGCGAGTTGGAGAAGAGCCGGTCGCTAATCAAATGCTTGGTTTCGATTTGAGCTTGCAATGGAAAGCAGACTGGTTGACGCGAGCTTTGAATTCACTGCCCTTCTTTGATACCAAAGAACAGTCGCTTATCAACATTCGCGGTGAGTGGGCTGAGCAGTTCCCGAATCCAAATAAGAGAATTTCAGATATACCGGGCGACAACGGATTGTCGGTTGCCTATATCGACGACTTCGAGTCCGCACAACGTGATATTCCGCTCGGTCTTTCGGCAACGCAGTGGACACATTGTGCACCGCCGGTAGATAGTAGCATTGACAGTACAAGTCTAAGTCGTGGCTTGTATCGAGCAAAGACACAGTGGTGGCAGTACTTTATTGGTCGGGTGCCGTCGTCTGAGGTTTATCCTCAACGTCAGACAGTCGCGGGACACTCCAACATCTCGCCATTGTATATCAATTTCTATCCTTCGATTCGCGGTATCTACAACTGGAATCCGAACTTTGTCGATTCGCTCAATCCGAAGTGGGATTCTGTAAGAACGGGAAGCATTTGGCAGGATGTGAATCAAAACAAGATCTGGGGCGGTTTCCAGCGACTACTGTCATCCTTCAACTCCAACTTCGATCTCGAGAATATTGATTACATCGAAGTCATGATGCGTGTCGATGATCGCGACGCAGCCACAAAAATGTTTATCGATCTTGGGCAGATTAGTGAGGATGTTATTCCTAACACCAATCTTAATACTGAAGATGGTATTTCAACGACGAGTCCCATTCCAAATGGAAGAATTGATGAAGGTGAAGATATTGGTATTGATGAATGGGATAACAACAAAGAGAAAACAGAAATACCCTATCCGTTGAATTTGGAGAGCGATCCGAGTCGAGATGATTACAACTTTGATTTCGGCAAAGACGACAACACACGCACGGCTGACGACTTCGCGAAGTACAACAATTACGAAGGCAATGCAGCACAGTCAGAAGTAGGTCAATTCCCGGACACCGAAATCCTCAACAAGCAGAATGGTCAGAACATTTCTCTTGACGATAGCTACTTCTCCTATGAAGTCAACTTGGATGGAAGTGATAACAATCCGCAAGTAGTTGGTGGAGGTAAGAACGGTTGGAGATTGTATCGCATTCCACTTCGCGGCAACAAGCGCGTTGTTGGTAATCCATTGTTTTCAAACATCCAGTACTTGCGCGTATGGTTCAAGGGTGGACGTTTGAAAGCAGAGATTGCAGACTGGCGCTTTGCCGGATCGCAGTGGCAACGTTTGAACTATGCATCAATCGCCAATAGCGCGAATGCAGTTGACAACACATTGCGCGTTTCTTTTGTGAATCGTGAAGAGAATGATGGTCCGCCGGATTTCTACACCATGCCTCCAGGAGTCCAAGCACCACGCAACCTCGCAAACCCGGATCCACAAAACGACATTCGTTTGAATGAGCAGTCAATTTCTATTGGCGTCGACAATCTGGCTTGCGGTGATGAACGCGCTGCTACACGCTACTTCAGAACCTTTGATGTATTCCGTTATCACATGCTGCGCTTCTTTGTGAAGGGTATTGGTGGTCAGGATTACATCCCACCGGATTCAGCATCGCTGTCACCCGGAGATACAATTGCTCCTCAGTACTTCATTCGTTTCGGAACTGACTCTGCAAACTTCTACGAGTATCGTGCTCCGCTCGTGCGAGAGTGGAAGAGCGTTAGCATCGATCTCACGCAACTGACGGCGATCAAACAGCAGCGTGATAGTATTGATCAATACAAGCGCATGGAGTTTCCGGTAGCAGGAGAGAAATTCTCACGCTATGCAGTGCAGGGAAATCCGACTTTGACGCGCATGCAGTACATCGCTTTGGGTATTGCAAATCCTGCGGGACGCTGTCCGAAGTCATTGTACACCACAATGTGGGTCGATGAGTTGCGATTACTTGAAGCTGAAAACAAGAATGGTTCTGCTGCGACAGGAAGCGTGGAAGTGAAGTTAGCTGACCTTGGCGTCGTCAATGCGAGTTACATTCAAACTGATCCTTACTTCCACAGACTGGAAGAGCGCTTCGGAACGCGTGAAGAGACGAAGAGTTTTAATCTAACTGCAGATGCTGGACTCGAGAAGTTCTTACCCAAGAGTATGAAGGAAGCGCGTATCCCGGTTCACTTTGCGCGCACGACCTATTCTATCGATCCATTGTATCAGCCGCAGAACGATGTCAATGTTGAGTCGGCTGCTGCTCTTGTGTACAAGACTAAAATCGACTCCGGTCAGACTGCCGCTATAGCCCAAGCTGCAGCAGATGAAATTCGTAGTCGCGCACAAACTCGTCGCGAACAAACAAGCTTCAGCGTTTTAGGCTTGAAGTTCGGTATACCAACGACCGCGTGGTACGTCCGCGAAACACTCAATCGTCTTGTGCTGGGCTTTGCCTACACGCAGGATGCAGAACAATCTCCTGTTGTTAAAGAACGTTTCCGCTGGCAATGGGATTTCAGTGCGAACTATGCATTGACCTTGCCGCCACTTGCGACAGTCAAGACCGGTGGTTGGATGGAAGGTGTTCCATTGTTGAATGCCTATAAAGATTGGAAGATCAACTTCTTGCCAAACAGTATCACGCTTGGCACTCGTGTTTCGCGTATGAGAAAGACGGAGCAGTCGTGGTTCTTGAGTTATCCTTCTGCTCCCGAGCGACTCTTCAGTGCAACAAATTCAATGGCTCTGCAATGGAAGTTGAGTGAAGGCGGATTGTTGTCCCCGGTGCTTGATTACTCCGTCAATGCAGGAAGCACTCTCGTTCCGCTTGAACTAGATTCACTTGGACACCAGCTCACAGGCTCGGATGTTGCAAAGCGAATTGTGCTGAGCAACGGACGTCTTGTTGATTTCGGAACGCCCAACAGTTTGACGCAAACCTTTGGTTTGACTTTCCGTCCTCGATTGCCTGACTTTGCCAGCATCAACAAGTTCATGGATGCTAGCGGAAGTTTCACAACGAACTATCTCTGGACAGATCCGCTGCAGGCAGACCCTAGTCTACGCGATATCTCAAAGAGAGCATCGTACTCAAACAACATTCGCATGAGTACGGCAATTCGTTTGCGTAATCTTTCGAACTCGTGGTTCGGAATTGTGCCTCCATCGCCAAATGCAAAACCGGATTCAACGAAATCAAGTTCTATCTTTAGCGAGACACTGGATCTGCTTCGCTCAATATTCTTTGATTACGAGTCGTTGAATCTGACCTTCAATCAGGCCAATACTGTGATCACGCCAGGCGTGATTGGTGGAAATGGATTTTCCAATTTGTGGGGAAGAGGATTTACCGGTCGAGCTAGTGAAGAGTTCCTCGGACCCTCCGCTGCATATCAGCTTGGTCTGGTCAGATATCCTCACGGAAGCTTCCACTTTACGAGCAGCAATAAATTCCCATACTTTGGTTTTGAAGAAGACATGGGAATTCGTCCGCCGAATGCACAGTTGCAGGACAACTTCACGCAAGGGAATTCACTTGAGTTGCGGACGACGCGACCACTGTGGAAGGGTGCAACACTTGATTTGAACTGGAAGACCGAGTTTGGAGCTAATCGCAATCAATTGACAACCACTGACTCGCTTGGTCAAATGAGTTTCAGCAACGTTGTCATTACTGAGCGCTACAGTCGAACATTCTTAACCTTCCCGAACTTCCTTTTCTTCGCTGTGTTTAACAATACACCGGAGAACGTCGTTAATCGCTATCGAGCATCGCGCAACACGGTGTTGAATGGTCGCAATGAAGATTCACTTTCGATTCCCGACAAAGTCAGGCTGCAAAACGTCATGACCGATGCCTTCATCGGCGGCTTGCAAGCCTTCGAGTTCTTGCCGGGTGTGCTTCAACGATTCTTGCCGCAAGTCAATTGGTCATTGCGCTGGGAGGGAATTGAGAAGTATTTCTTCTTCGGTGGAATTGCACAACGGGTTAGTCTTGAGCATACTTATCAAACAACCTATTCTGAAAATGCTCGCATTGATGACAATGGACGTACCGTCGATGGTCAGACCGTGCAGATGCAATTCCAGCCACTGATCGGCGTGAACATGAGTTTCGATGAGAAAAAGATGAAGGGAACACTTACGAGTAATATTCGATATAACATGCGAAGCAACTATGCATTGGCTGCGGCATCTCGGACCTTGTCGAGAGAAAATCAGCATGAGTTCGTTCTCACAGCTGCCTACGCGGTGCGTGGATTCTCGTTCCCACTCTTAGGTATAGAGTTGAAGAATGACGTTGAGTTTTCATTCAATTCAACCTACCGTCGCTCAAACCGTTCAACCTACTCGCTGTCAGTACCCGATTCATCAGGTGCTCCTACCGGCAGTGAGCTTGATGGTCAAACCACTATTATGTTGGAACCAAGAGCGCGCTATACCGTTAGTAATCGTCTTACAGCCACCGCATTTATGAAGTACACCGGTAACTTCACGAGCGGAGCATCGAATCCGGGTTATAGCACGACAGAAGTTGGTGTCGAAGTGCGATTGGCGATCTCGGGTGGACGCTAACATTGCTTCCGAGCAAACGATCTCTCTGTTTCCTAAATGTGATTAGATTGGCGCGCATGAAGGTATTGTTACCACTGTTGCTTGTATTTGTATTGTCAGCGGGCTCGCTCGTTGCACAAACAGATTCAAGCGCGACCGACAATCTTCCCAACGCCGACACATTCCATCTCGAGAACGATTTCGCAAAACACGTTTCCTTGGGTTGGTTCCCAAAGCCTTTCGCAGCGCATTCATATTTTTTCGGTTCTACATTTCGGGTTGGCTTGTTTAATCATACGCATGATCTACGATCCTCTTCGTTTTCTCCGACGCGATTTTCCTTCCAAACCGATAAACCTTTTGAAAAGGATGAGGATTTAATTCTTGAAAAGAATAGCTCAAACTCAGCGACAGACAAGTTTCCCGGGGAAGGTTACAATAACGAGACGCTTGGCTTTAGTGTGAACATTCCTCCACTGCATAGCATTCTGCGGTGTAGACTTGGCTATGACAGGAATCGCAGTCGACTGTACTCACTAGATACGACCAAGAGTTTTCTCACCGACAACGGTACTCTGCAATCATTCAAAGAAGTCTCAGTATTGTTTACAAATCAGCATTATGCTTCTTTTGCTACTGACTTGCTAGTTCCTATCTACGGAGCGTTTTTGGAAAGTGAAATGCTATCAACCTCGTCGTTTTACTATGTGGGCATTGGCGCACAAGCTTCGTATGTGTTTATCGATGAGAATACTCAGTACACACAGATAGCAAATGCCAAAGACAAGATTAGGTTTTCAAATGGAATGGATACCGTCACGACGATGGACAAACAACCCTATCGTACGACGAATCTCTGGCACTACAACATTGAGCCTTCAATTGGATGGCATGTGAGCTTTCTCGGCGCGGTCATGTTTGACTTCGAAGCCTTTTTGTCTATTCCAATGACGAGTGTACTGAGTGATGCCAAATGGTATCAATACCGCTATGGCTTGCGCATGGCGATTGGCTACGAAAACAACTGAGAGTAGTGATTGTGTTATGTGCTATGCTAAGCACTCAACGCGGTTGTTGCGCAATTGATAGCGCGAACCGTCTGTGTCCTTCGCCATTCCATCTGCATCAAAGACCAGCTTGTTGCCACGCTTTGATACCCATGCATAGACGCGACCCGGATTGCCAATAACAAGAGCGAAGGCAGGGACATCTTTTGTCACAACTGCGCCTGCGCCGATCATGCAGTACTCACCTAAGACTGTACCACAAACGATGGTTGCGTTTGCACCAATTGATGCACCGCGTTTCACCAACGTTGGCACCATTGTGTAGTCTTCATTGATACTCTTTGTACGAGGCATCATGTCGTTTGTGAAGACGGCATTCGGTCCTACAAAAACGTCGGCTTCCAGATTCACACCATCCCACACACTAACGCCGTTTTTAATTGTACAACCGTTGCCGATAACAGCACCGTTCTCGACGAAGCACTGCTCGCCAATATTCACGCCTGAACCAACGACAGCGCGAGACATAACGTGGGCATGTGCCCAGACGCGACTATCCTTGCCAATGGCGCATTCGCACATTGCTTTGTCGTGAACGAAGTAATCCTTGCTCGACGAACTTTGAGGGGTTGAAACAGGTGTTTGATGCGCGACTGCAGACATGTGGTCCTCCGTGACAAATACTTTCGAATACTCTTGTACCCGATAAGCAAGCACTGTGCCAGCTCTGTCCAATGCGTTATTCTATATCGCGAAAAAAGCTTCTTTAATTCAAGCTATGGGGAGGAAAAGCCCTTACAACGACAGTTTCGTGCTTTTTGTACACGACCATTGTTTTTTTCTTCTGTACATCGAGTAAAAACTCATGGGCTTCTGCCAGTGTGATAGATGCCGCTTGGGCTAAATCGTCAGGTGTTAAGGAGGAGCGAACAACGAGAAGTTGTTGCAAGACTTGATTGATGCGTTTATGCTCGCGAAGGTAGGATCTATACGACAATCCCAACAGAAGCAGTCCTGCAAGAATATGAAGGCTGCACAACACAAAAGGCATGGTACGATCGAATGCACTGATCGTCGACGCATTCATGGACAAATACGCAAACAGCAAGTACAGTGCAGCTGCACAGAGTGATAAGATTCCAAACAAGTATTGAACGCGAAACATGCCTTGGGTCCTCGTAATGACTATTGATGAGGAAAGGTTTTCATGATATACTCATGCGCATCGCCTAAACTCATGCCGCTCTCTTGGGCGAGTATTTCTGCCGTTATCATTGGATGCACAATAAGAAGATTATCTATAATGGCAGCAAGACGAACATCTTCTTTGCGTTTGTCTTTCAAACTCGACCGAAACAGCAGGGCTGCCGCAACAGAGTGGATGACGCAGAGTCCAAAGGCCGTGTACTTATCCAAGAATTCCCGAGCATATTCCCAGCCCACAATGCCAAAAAACAAATAGAGTAGACCAAAAATGCCTGAAAAGATTCCGAAGAGATATTTGACGCGATACATGCTTTGAACAAGGATCCTGGAGACCTGCAAACTACGGGACATCCGGCAAAAAGTTGGAAATGACTGCTGTGCATCGTGTTATTTAACACCATAGCCCTGTTACAATGAACCATCAATGAGCAGTCTATCTTTCTTAGTTTTGCAGAAGAACGGCTAATGATCAACACCAAAGACTCCAAGCTCCCCGTATGAGCCATGGATGTCGCGTGCTGATCTGATTAACAATGTATCTATACGACCAACGAAGGAGTTTTCTATGATAACACCCGAAACTGCTGTTATGAGTTCTGCAGTTGCAGATTTTCTACCCATCAATGGTACAGACTACTTAGAGTTTTATGTAGGTAATGCAAAGCAAGCAGCGTATTTCTATCGAACTGCTTTTGGATTTAAGTGGGTGGCTTATGCCGGACCGGAGACAGGATTACGTGATCGTGCTTCCTATGTTCTTCAACAGAATAAAATCCGTATTGTACTTACAACACCAATGCATCCCGGTACTGATGTTGCGCGCCACATCGATCAGCACGGCGACGGCGTTAAAACATTGGCATTGTGGGTTGATGATGCACGAGCATCCTGGACTGAGACAACCAAGCGCGGTGCAGTTTCAGTATTGGAGCCAACAGTTCTAAGCGATGAAAATGGCGAAGTGGTTGTTGCAAGCATCAAGACCTACGGCGATACCGTGCACACTTTTGTAGAACGCAAGAACTACAAAGGAGTGTTTATGCCGGGATTTCAAGCTGTGGAATCCACCTACAAGACAACTCCTGTCGGTTTGCTCTACGTGGATCACTGCGTTGGCAACGTCGAGCTTGGAAAAATGGATGAGTGGGTGAAGTTCTACGAAGACGTAATGGGCTTCAAGCTTTTGCTCACCTTTGATGACAAAGACATCTCGACAGAATATTCTGCCTTGATGAGTAAGGTAGTTTCGAACGGTAGCGGATACATCAAGTTCCCTATCAATGAACCGGCAGCAGGAAAGAAGAAATCGCAGATCGACGAGTATCTCGAGTTCTACCATGGAGCAGGCGTGCAGCATATCGCAGTAGCTACCAATGATATCGTTCACACAGTATCAGAACTTCGCAACCGCGGTATCGAGTTCCTCCGCGTTCCTTCAACCTATTATGATGATTTGCTGGATCGTGTTGGCTCGATCGATGAAGATATCGCACCTCTGCGTGAGTTGGGTATTCTCGTCGACCGTGACGAAGAAGGTTACCTGCTGCAGATTTTCACAAAGCCGGTTGAAGATCGTCCAACCGTGTTTTTTGAAATCATTCAACGCAAAGGCGCAAAGAGCTTTGGCAAAGGTAATTTCAAGGCACTGTTTGAATCAATCGAACGCGAACAAGCTTTGAGAGGAAATTTGTAGAGAGTATTCATTCGAAATGAAAGCAAAAATGGTCGCGAGTAATCGCGACCATTTCTGTTTTGAGCAACTATCACTATGTAGTGGTGGTGGTTTATAGGTGAGTAAGGATTTGATCGACGCTTTCAGTAGCCGTACGTATGCGGGCGATATATGTGCCGCCGCTTAGGTCAGCAGTGTCGATCAAAAATTCTGAGTGATCGTTGCTAAGGTTGACGATTGTTTTCTTAAGTGTGCGACCCATGAGGTCAATAATCTCAAGAGTTGCCGGACCTCGATCAGCGCTGTTAACGACGATGGTAGCGTGATCTGCAACAGGTTGAGGTAAAATCTCCAAACTGAGTGTTGTGCGGAACTCTACGTTGCGTCCGGTAGCAAAGCATCCAACCGTGCTAATCACCGCGGGATGAGTTTCGATTGTTGCGCAGATAGATTCATCGATGCTCACGTTGCGGAAACTGATCGTACTCTCAGTTCCGGAGTGCAAATAGATACGTCCTTTGAATGCAGTTAAGAGAGCGTTGTTCGAATTCAGCTCAGCGATTGGGATGCGCATGTGAATCAAGCGTACTCCATTCACAACAGAATGCAGCGTGCCGTCGGTAGGAGCAAAGTCCTGAGGGTCACACACCAGATCAAAGTCTACCGACGACCGCAGCATTTGTGTTGAAGAAGCGTGAATTTCAAAGCGACGTTCTTGTCCGACTTGCGAACTCGGCACATCCTTAAAGCTCAGAACGATATCAGCCGGTTCTGACATGAACAGAGCTATGAGGGGTTGGTCCGCCGTCTTATTAAGCTTGTCTCTTTGAACCGATTCTTCAGTTGATTTGATATCCAAGGAATGAGTGGTTAAGCTGAGCACAACCCGTTGGTCGCAACTGCTATGCGATACAAGCACTCGAACTGCTCCATAGTCGTTTCGAGTTCCGCCGTAAAATGTTCCGTATTTGACTTGTGTTAAGCTCGAATCCAGCACCATCAAGAACACATCAAAGCCGCCGGCAGTTGAACGTTGAAGAGCGTTTTCGCTGATCATGAATTGTGCTGTTTCACTAGCTACTCCTGCGACGAAGACGGACCGGACTTTGGAGGACTGCATCCCGGTTGGAATGAGGCCCGAGCCGATCAACGTCACAGAAGTTAAGCGAGTGAGACTTGTGTCGAAGACCGCGATTGCAGCTCCATGATGCAGGTCCGACACAAGACTGCGTGCATCTTCTCGTTCGCCATTGAGCACTGCGCTCATGAGCACTGAATTCGCTTTGGTATCGACACAGAGAGCATAACCAACATCAAGTGAATCTGTTCCAAACACGTAGCTTCTCTCAAGTCTTGGTGTAAATCCGTCTCTAATGCACAGTACAAAGCAATCGCCCAAGGTGTCCGTGCGTGCGCTGATGTTTTTTGGAAAGTCGATTGAAGTCGTCGTGCCACTGCAATACACTTTGCCTGCCGAGTAGCAGATATCAAAGCTCCTATCTATTTGACTGCCACCGATGAAGCTCGAGTAGCTGATTGAACCATTTGGACTGATTTTGCTGAGTACGCAATTCAAACTTCCTTTGGGATGAAGTTGGAAAGCATTTTCTGTGATGCGATAGAGCGATTCGCTTGTGTGACCAAGCACAAAAGCATCACCGGCCGGACTCAATGCCAAGTGCACAGCGCTGAAGTATGACATGTATCGCTCGCTAGCCTGCGATGCTAAACCGAGAATACGAGAGTAGCGGAGTTGACGTCCATCGGCACTCAGTCTGCTGACGAAGATGCTGTTCGAACCCGAACGCATATAATCAACATCACTAGCATTTGTGATAGGGAAGTTGGATGAGCTGGTGATGCCCGCAATCGTGACCTCGCCCGCAGCATCAACACAAATGCTCCCGGCTCTGTCATATCCATTTCCACCCAAGTAAGTAGCCCAGATGAGATGATGTAATGATGGATCCAACTTGAAGATCATGACGTCAGCTACTCCACCATACTTCGCTTGAAATACGTTTGGCGTTGTGGTCAGTGAAGTGCAAAAACCGGTGCCATAAACATTGCCTTGAGCATCGGTGGCGATCTGCATCAAGTATCCATTGTTGTCAGCATTGCCAAAAAAAGTAGCGGCTGCTAAACGCAATTGCTCTGGATTTGCTGTCGTTGCTTGTGTCTGTGCAACAATCGATTGCACTGAAAGCAGTAGACAAAACAACAAGACCAGTAGAGTTGAGATAAGGCTCGAAGTAGCGTTGTTGTAATGAGGATGAGCAGTGACAGATGTATTGCCATCGCGCTGAGTAGTGATGCTCGAGCTAACGAGAAATAGTGAGTTGAAAATGTCTGTCATGATTGCCTCCTAAGGTGGTGCCAAATAATGTTCTCGAAATGCAACTGCTTCTTTCAAGACATTAGTTATCAATACTCTGATTTTGTTTCACATGAACACTGCGTTCGTGCGCGGTACAAAAATTCACTAGTCGATGCACGTGAAAAATGTCAGTGCACTGAGATGAGTATCGTTGTAAAACAGAGTTGTGATGTCAAATGCTCGGAAGTGTGAGCGGCTGGCAGCTAGTATTCATGCGGTCTGTAGAGGAAAGCGCTTTGTGTCAAATGTGATGATGTTGTGTCGAAATTGACTAAACAACTACTAGAGAAATCACAAAATCAAAGTCAAATACTGTCAGATGAATAACACACTCTTTAGCTTTGATAGCAAATGATCGACAAAAAAGATTCTGCATTGTCAGATAATGTTGACACAAAAAAAGGGTCGTCAAAGATTGACGACCCTTTTATTCAACTTCGTTCAAAAAATACCTAGTATTTAATGCATCGAATTGTCTCTCGTTGTTGAGCAGTTGTTGCGACAAGTTGATACACGCCGCTAGCGCAGGGTCCGAGATTTATAGTGTGTAGTGTTTGAACCTGACTGTGCGATACAGTCCACGTTTGTACTCTTTCACCGAGACTATTCACCAAGCTCAATTCAACGTCGTCGTCTTCAGAACTTAGAATCTGCACAGTGGTTTCATCGCTCACAGGATTTGGTCGCAACGAAAGAGCTAAGGGTTGTGCCCACTGCACATTACGTCCGCCGGTGTAGCAAGAACTGATACTCATGCTTGTTGGAATGCTGCGATAGTTAGGACAGAATGTTGAATCGATTTCAATGTTCTCGATCACAACATCTGAATAGGGAGGCGCTGCCTGCAAAGCTTTGCCGACGATCTTCATGACGAGAGTATCCACAAGTTGGAATGTGTATGCCGGAATCGAGAAATGAATAGTGCGGCGTCCATTTTTGTCACTGAATGGATGCGAGTGAATCTCAACGATATTAGCATTGCATACCACGTCAAATTGTAGTGGTGATACAATCGATGAGTCGGCGTGAAGCTTAACGATGATAAATACTGAATCATTCGGACTGAGCACTTGACCGCCGTGAATAGGATCGATTGAAAAATCAAGCCATACTCTTCTCTTGACGCCAAGGAAGAATGAAGCGCTTGTTGTGCAGCCGTCTTTACTTACAACTGTCGCAGTGTACTTGGTGGAACTATGAGGCGAGGCAACGACATCATTTGTGGAGGTGTTGTCGAGTCCTGTTGAAGGCTCCCAACGAATCGATTGTGTTGAGCTCGTCTTCACATGAAAACTCGCCGACTCATTATCACAGATCATTGTATCAGCCGGCATGATGATGCTTGGCATAGCGAGAACATGAACCGTCATATCCTTGGTTCTGATACAACCATCTAATGACGCTTCCACCGTCCAATGCATGTCTTCTGTCAAAGCATGTGTCGTTGGATTTGCACTTAACGCGTCATCTAGTGCCGTGTCCGGTACCGTGCCACGAAGCCACCTATAACTCATACCATTTTGAGAACTCTTGGCGTGTAGTTGAATGATTGAACCATAACACACAGAAGTGTCTGCACTGAGCTCAAAGACGGGATTGGGTTTCACGTGCACGCTTACTTCAGCATCGCCTGTGCAGCTGCCACGTTGTGCATGAACTTTGTAGGTTTTGTCTGCGGTTACGGTAACGACGTATTGTTTCTTGGCTGCATCCCATACACCATCATTTGGCGTCCATGTGATCGCCGTTGAAGCATCGTTGTTGCTTGTGATCGTTAGCGCGGCTTGTTCTCCTTCGCATGCGCTGACGGATGGTCCTGTAGCGATTTGCAGTGCGTTGTCGACAAACACATGCACCGAATCAACTGTGGTACAACCTGCTGCATTTGAAATGATGACTTTGTACACGTGCTTGTTGCCTAAACCCGGATGCAAGTAGACAGATGAACCACTTGGGTTCTCAAACTCTTGCGGCGGGTACCAGGCAAAGGTTGCATGCGCAGTGTCGCCGTTCTCAATCCAGAGGTGCACGCGTTCGTTGGAGCAGACGGTTGTGTCACCGCGAGCTTTCAATCCCGTGGGACGTGGGTACACCGTGACGCGGACGTATTGAGTGTCGATACATTCGCCGGCGCGACCTATGACCCTATAGGTTGTAGACTTCTTCGTTGTGCACAGAGGTGAGTTACTTGTGCTGTCGCTTAGGCCTGTACCCGGACTCCATTCATAGGTGGCTGCACCGTTAGCGCGAAGTCGTACGTTGACGCCATTTACGTCCTCGCAAAGTGCAGTGTCCGGACTCAGTGTAATGCGAAGTCTGTTCTGCATGACTATGTGCACACTGTCGGTTGCAACACAGCCATACTTTGTAACAACAGTTACTTTGTACCAAGCGTCCTTGGAGAGAGTCACAACCGGATTTGGGACGTTTGGGTTGTTGATGTTGACTTTCGGTGACCATTGATAGGAAACAACGTCGCTATCACTCGAACCAGGAATCGTTACTGTGACTCCCAATTCCACCGGCGTATTGGCGCATATACTTGGGACAGGCGCCATCTTGAGTCGAGGTTTTGGAATCACTGTCACGGTGACTCTTGCGGTATCAAAACAGACACCATCGAAAGCAACAACGCTATACGTGGTCGTTGTTTGTGGTGCAGCTAAGACTCGTGAACCATTACCGGCACTCAAGCCATTAGTAGGTTGCCACGAATAGTACTGTCCGCCTGATGCTTCCAACTGAGCATAGCTTCCTTCGCAAATCACCGTGTCTTTCTTTACAACCGCGGCAATGTCATGAACGATGACAACTACTGAGTCGACTGACTCGCAGCCAAAGGAATCTTTGCCGTAGAGGTAGTAGACGGTTGTCTTCTTAGGATTGACGATTGGGTTTGCGCTTGTGGAATCGCTGAACTCTTTGCCTGGTGACCAGCGATACAATACACCACCGGTTGCTGATAACTGTGTCCGTGTACTTTTCGCACACACGGTTTGATCCGGACCCGCATCAATGGGATTTGGGTTTCCAATAATGACGTTTGCCTTCTTGACGATCGTATCGCCCTCTAGGGTCAATGCCGTCGCAGTCACGACGTAGCTTCCAAAGGATGGAAATGTGTGACTCACCGGATTCGTTCCAAGTACATTAGGCGAGCGGTCTCCAAAATTCCACACGAGGTTAGTATAGGGACACGAAGTAGTCAACGTAAAGGTGTAGTCCTTCGAGCACGGAACTCCGAAATAGGTGAAGTTGGCAGTTGGTATGGTGCTAAACATTGCCAGCGCCGGTTGATCCTCAATACCGTTCAACTTTTGAGGCTGATAGGTGTTGTTGGTAGAAGGAAAATCCGGAGAGTGAGTTGTGATGCCAAAGATCACTCGTAGCAAACAGCCACGGTCGACCAACAAAACTTTCGCCGCGCTGTAGTCAGCATTGGTACCACCGATGTAGGTGCCGTATTTGAGCAAGGCACCCGACGAGTCAACGGATACCATTAGGCCTTCAAGATTTCCTTTTGGTGCAGCTTGAAATGCATTTCCGCTTACTGGCACGGTGCCGTTTACGTAGCCGGCAACGTAGACAGTGCTATTTGAGGTTCTGGCGGCGACAGAAGTTGGTACGACGCCGCTGCCAATCATTGTGATATAGATTGGAGCTGTGAGTGCCGTGTCAATTGTTCCTACAAAGCCTCCGGTGACCTGTCCGGCTTGCAAGGCGGTGTTGTAGGTCATGACTCCACCCGAGACACCGGTCATGCATATTCTGCTCGCGTGAGAGTCAAACGAGACGCTATAACCGATATCTGATCCGGCGCTTCCGTACACAAAGCACTTTCGCATATTAAGTGCGCCACCTTGGTCGTCGGCCAAAAGCAAGCAACAGTCGCCACCGGCATCCGGAACTTTGCCCGTACGAAGCGGCATACCAACTGAACTTGTTGAACCGCTGCAGTACACTCGTCCGCTGGCATAACACACATCGTATGCAGTTTCATTTCCGGTCGCACCTAGAAACGAGGAATACAGAATCGTTCCATTGGAACTCAGCTTAGTGAGAACGAAATCGGTTTGACCGCTCAGTGTTGACTGATACGCATTCGATGTGATTTGATAGGAGTTCGAATTAGTATGAGAGAACACGTATGCCTCTCCCGAAGGATTTATCGCAATGTGTGCACCTTTGGAAGCTACCTGTGTCTGCTGCGTGATGGGCGCACCTCGTCCGAGTATTCGTGACCACAACAGTGTTGATCCATCGGCGCTCAGTTTCAAAGCGAAGTAGTTGACTGTTCCGCTAGCAAGGTAGGCTTGGTCGGCTGCAACGGTAGTTGGGAAGTTTGGCGACAGAGTATATCCGGTTAAGTACACTTCACCTGCCGAATTGACGGCAATACCACCACCTGCTTCAACGTTGGAGCCACCAATATATGTCGCCCATATCAGGGTTTTCATAGTCGGATCCAGCTTGAAGACCATTGCGTCGTAAACCCCACCTTGGTTGCTTGTCTTGTAAGCCCCTGCCGTCGTAGGAATGCTCGAGCACAAGCCCGTTCCATACACATAGCCCTGAGCATCAACCGCAACGTGGAGAAGATAAGAATCGTTATTGGCCGACCCAAAGAAAGTGCCTCGGCTATATACGATACTGTCATAGGTTACCTGTGCACTAAGGGGAAGGGCGGCGCACAAGAAGAACAATAGAAAGACAATTTTGTGTCGAGAGATGAGTTGGGCTAGCATTATTGAGCCCTCATAGTATGTGATAGCGAGCCGGTGCAGACTTCGCCTGTCAACCTGATCAAATCCAAATACGAGTACCAGAAAATTCCACGCCAATACCGACTTTAATGCAAGACGTGAATGTTACCGTACCTTCGTCAATATAGAGAGCAATTATCTCATCGTCAAACGAGAGTACGTGTCAAGGTGATGGTGATAGTGTCCGGAATTTTGAGCGCGACAGAATGAGTCCCCGGAAGGGATTTTAGCACTGTTATAACACCGATTCCGGCAGAATGTGACAAGCCTAGCCTTGGAACCTCTATGCAGTCCTTTGTTCAGGATTAGTTATGTGGATGCATCACAGCTTCGACCTCAGATTGTAGCTCCGGATCGAGGGAAACGCGCTCGTCAAATACAAAGCATCCACCGTGGTAATGAGCGCCGCCGACTTCTTCAAAGTACTTCAGAATGCCACCGTCTAATTGATACACGTGTTCAAATCCCTGTTGAGCCATGAATGCACCTGCTTTTTCGCAGCGGATTCCGCCGGTGCAGAAGGTGACGATGGTTTTTGATTTGAGACTTGGATCCAAAGCAGCCACTTTTTCCGGAAAGGTTCTGAAGTGCTTGATGTCCAGGATCATGGCATTATCAAATGTGCCGTAATCGACTTCATAGTCATTTCGCGTGTCAAACATGATCACCTCACGACCTTCATCCAACCATGCCTTGAGATCCTTCGCTTGGACACGTGGTGCTGTTCCTTTTGCGGGCTGAATATTCTGACCCATGGGGATGATTTCTTTCTTCAATTTTACTTTCATGCGAAGAAAGGGTACTGTTTCGCTAAAACTATCCTTGCGCTGGAGGTCGGAAAAAGCATCGATACTGCGGATCGCAGACCATACCTCTTCAACAGCCGAACTTGGTCCGGCAAGAAAGAGGTTGATGCCTTCTTCACTCAAGAGAATTGTTCCAAAAACGCCCCGTTCGCGACAGAAGCTGCGTATTTCAAAGCGCCAGGAGCGAATCCATTCGGCGTCGAGGTCCACAAACTTGTAAGCGGCGATGTTGAGAATTGACGGTGCAGACATGGTCAAAAAAGGATCTTTGGTGATTGACGTCATGCAAAAATACGACAGCCCAAACAGTCATATGCCGCCTCATTTGCTGTGATTTGCGAAATTGCGTTCCTATAATCACCCAAATCCATGAATGTTGTCGCAATAGTCGGTCGCCCTAACGTCGGTAAATCAACTCTTTTCAATCGCATTATTGAACGTCGCGAAGCTATTGTGGAGTCCGAACCAGGGGTAACTCGCGATCGTCTCTACGCGCGTGCAGAATGGAATGGCAAGCCCTTTACCATCATCGATACCGGTGGAATTATCCCGGAAAGTGAAGAGCTGTTCGAACGTGCAATTCGCGAACAAGCACTTCTGGCCATTGCAGAAGCCGACGCTATCGTCTTCGTGGTCGATGCAGTGGATGGTATTACACCTACGGATTTGGATATCGCACGCATCCTCAAAGGTTCACCTAAACCAGTGACCTTGGTTGTCAATAAATGCGACAATCCTGAACGTGATGCTCACGCTGCCGAATTCTACTCTTTGGGTTTCGATAATCTCTTTGCGATATCGGCTATGAGCGGTCGCTCGAATGGCGACTTCCTCGATCAAATCACCGACCATCTTTCTGCAGAAGAACAAGCTGAAGATGATCGATTAAGGATTGCGATCGTCGGTCGACCAAATGTCGGCAAGTCATCGCTAACTAACGCTCTGCTTGGTCGCGAGCGAATGATCGTGACGCCGATCGCTGGAACTACTCGTGATGCAATCGATAGTGAATTGACCTATTACGGTCGCACCATGCTGCTCATCGATACAGCCGGTCTTCGAAAGAAGAGTGCCGTGCACGAAAGCATTGAAGCCTATAGCGTGCTCCGTACCATGCGCGCCATTGAGCGCTGTCATGTGGCGGTTGTGATGCTTGATGCTACGAGAGGTCTTGAGCACCAAGACAAGCAAATCATCCATGATGTTGTTGCTGCACGAAAAGGCATACTCATCGTCGTGAATAAATGGGATGCTATTGAGAAGGATCAACGAACCGCTGACGAGTTCGTGCAGACGATCCGCGATGAGCTGGCAATGTTTGATTATATCCCTGTTCTCACCGTCAGTGCTCTGACCAAACAGCGTGTTACGAAAGTGGTTGAGATGTGTGAAGAGATTCATCGTCGCCGTCAATCACGCGTACCAACTGCTGTACTCAATGAAATCTTCCTCGAAGAACTTCAGAAGACGCCACCTCCAAGCGTCAAGGGCTATGACTTGCGTATCAATTACGTCACGCAAATCAAAACCGAACCACCAATGTTCGCCTTCTTCTCAAATAAACCGGAGCTTATCCCTGATGCGTACAAGCGATTCCTTGAGCGGGCGTTACGACGTCATGCTGATTTGGAAGGCGTACCGGTGAGCTTCAGTTTCCGCAAGAAGAACCGTCGATTAAGTGATGAAGAATAAAAAAAATCCCGCCTTGTGAGCGGGATTTTTTTTGTCTTGCGATGTCTGTCCCAATTACTGCAAACGTACTCGCTGTCCTATGCGGATGTTCTCAGTGGCTTTGTTCAAGCTCATGAGTTTGTCAACTTTCAGACCGTACTTGCGTGCAATGCCAAACATCGTGTCGCCTGACTTTGCGGTGTAATACTTAGGAACTTTATTGACTGTTTTCGGAGCAGCATCAGCGCTACCCTTGCTTGATTGCGGAACGTAGATCTTGAGATTTTGTCCAGCAAGAAGACCACTTTCAGCAAGCTTCGGATTCCATGATTTCAGTTGGCTTTCGCGAACACCAAACTCACCGGCGATTGTACCGAGGTTGTCGCCGCGACGAACCTTATATACCTTGAGCTTTGATGACGGAGATTCTGTATCGCTTTCTTCCTGACGCTTTGCGATTTGTGTTCCACCGCTAACCGGAATCTTCAGACGTTGTCCTGCGAGCAGAGCTTTGCGTGGCTTGAGTCCATTTGCCTTGGCAATAGCACCGATTGTTGTGCTATAGTCATCAGCGATTTGTGCCAATGTTTCGCCACGAGCAACACGGTGGTAAACACCCTTTGTACTGTTACGCTCGGCGCGTTCTGTCTTTTCAATTGGAGTTTTCTTATCTGTCGACGCAACGCTTTCACTTGTCTTTGGCGTTGGAGCAAGAGCCGCTACATTTTGCGCTGAAACTGTGTTCGGTGAAGCAGGTGCATATACAACTAGCTTCTGACCAAGAGCAACACTGTTGTTGTCGAAAGGTAGATTATTCCAGTTACGAAGGTCGGTTAAGCGGACGCCATAACGATTAGCAATGCTATACAGCGTTTCACCTTGTTGGTTAACAGTGTGAATGATTGCCTTCGAGTTTGTGTTGGACGGAATAATCTCCGCTGTATTCGTGCGCTGTTTATTCAGTGTTGTATCAACAGCATCTGTCTCTGTTGTCTTCTGTTGATTGTCGGCGAGGTTCTCGCTTTCAACCGTCTTTGGTGTGTGAATAGCTTCGAGCGGGATGCGAAGGGTTTGACCCGGACGAATCTTCGCCTTACGACCATTCAAATCATTTGCTGAGCAGATCTCAGAAATCGATGCGTTGTAATTCGCTGCAACCATTGCGAGAGTCTCGCCACGCTTTACGTCGTGAAGAACCCAAGGCAACTTTTGCTCAGAACTCAGTTCAGCGAGATTGTCGCGGAATGTTGAGCGAATACCTGCAGGCAACTTCAACATATAAGGAGAATCCGGCGGAGTCGAGAAGCGCAAAAGATCAGTATTGAGGTTGCGAATCTCATCGACGCTAACACCTGCACAGCTTGCAATTGCCTTCAATGAAATTGCTTCAGTGACCAGCATTGTGTCGCATTTGTACTCCGGTTCAAACGTCAATTCGGAACGCTTGAAACCATAGGACTCATGTTGCATGGTAATGAGCGTCGCTGCGATAAACATCGGAACGTACTCACGTGTTTCGCGAGGTAAGTAAGCTCTGATAGCCCAGAAGTCCGGGTTTTCTACACCACTTGCCTTGATGGCTCTCTTAACACCATTGATGCCGCAGTTATAGGCTGCAAGTGCAAGGTGCCAATTGCCGAGTTCATTGTATAGATCGTGCAAGTGACGCATTGCAGCACGTGTTGCCTTTTCCGGGTCACGACGATCGTCGGTCCATTGTGTGACGCGAAGGTTATACAATTCACCTGTTGATTGGATGAATTGCCACATACCAACTGCACTGGCGCGAGAAACGGCGCGAGGATTAAGCGCGCTTTCAATCATAGCCAAGTGGATGATTTCTTCCGGCATGTTCTCCTGACGTGCGATAGAACGCAGCATCGGGAACCAACGGGAGGTTCGCTCGATCCAGTGAGAAAAGTACTTGCGACCTTTTTCTGAAGTGAGAAATTCGATACAGCGCGACACGTATTCGTTTTGTGTCAACGGAATGGTGGTCATGAGTGGACCGCCCTTGGTCGGCTGTTCAACCGGCTTCGCTAATGGAAAAATGCTAGCCTTGCTTGGTGAGCGTTCAACTTCCTGAAAGATCTTTTCACGAAGAATGAAAAGGGGAGAATTCTCGCCCACATTGTCGATTGAACGAATATAGCTCTCGTAGTCTTCGATAATAGACTGAGCCAGATCCGTATAATCTTCGTTCTGCTCAATTCCTGGCGTACTTGCCAGCTTGTTGAGCTCATCAATAGCACTATCGAAATACCGAGTTGCCTTGGCAGTGTCGTTGTGCTCTATGGAGCTTAGTCCCCGTAAATAATACTGTCGGGCCTCCTCCAGGCGCTGGTTGATCGCATCGTTGTCGCTGCGTTTCGGGCTATTGTCGTCCAGATCCGAGTACTCATCAGGAAAAACTACAGAAGCCTTGGGCTTAACCGAGGGCTGCTGCTGTGGCTTTTCCTGCTGTGCCGCTGCCGGTACAACTAACCACAAACTGAACGCAAGTATGCACAATCGCAGACTGATGCGGAAAGAGCGTACATCCATTCATCCTCCTTCTATAAGATGTTGAAAGAACAAGGACTTCACTCGTTTTGTAAAACAGAAATCCGTCCTGTATTACAATATAGAACAGGTTATCCACAACGGCAAATATTTATTCCCCAGGCTAAAGTGTCAGATTCTTCTCACAGAAGCTTCGTGCCTGCGTATCTGAATCATGACAGTGTCGGAAAACAACTAATAGGTATTTTTACCGAGAGTCTGGTTCGAGTGATCTAGCTGCAAGGACGAATGGCTGGAAGCTTAAGTATAAGATTGATGACGAGTCCGGACAAAGACTGAAACCATTGAAGGATCGAAGGGGATGGATACCACCTTAAGTATGTGCTTTTGTTCCGATACAGTGACATGTACCGTGGTCCGTGCCGGAGAAAAGGGTCTTGAGCTTCTTGCCATGGCAGTCATCGAAGAAAGCGTTGCCCTTCGCGACCCTCAGTTCCGTCAGCATCCCAGTTTTGAGCGAGTACACGATACCCTCGGAAGCCTTGCACCCATGGCCCGTTCAGCCCGAATCTGTTTGCCATCGAGTGTGGTGATGAGTCAGTGTCTGCCCGATCTGTCGAATGCTACTCCGGAAGAAGCTTCATCAGTTCTCACTCTCGAAGTCATGCAAAACGCTCCCGAGACGAGCCTGGACGATTACGATGTTTCTTTCTATCAAGTCGCCGGATCTAACACTGAAGCCACGATGATGGCTGCCTTGGTCGACAAAAAGGTTCTGGATGAATTGGTCAGTGAGTGTAGTAGCTTGGGTCTGGTCAGAAGCTCGTACTCCGCTGCCTACATCGCAGCTTTGAATTGCTTCATCTATAATTATCCCGAACGTCGATCAGGACACGTACTCTTGGTAGGAGTAGATTGTAATGAGCTAATTCTGTCGGTCGTGGTCGATGGAAAATTGGAAAGCGCAAGCTTACGTCCTCTGAATGACGGAAGAGTCGTCGAAGAAGTCCTCGAAGAGCACGTGCAGAAAATCATGCAACGAGATGATTTGAGTATTGACTCAATGATGGTCTACGGAGAAGCTCTTCAACCGGCACTTCTCGAGTCTATACGACAGCGCTTGCGCACTCATGTTCCCGTCATTGAACGTCTCAATGCCTTTCGTATGTGCCGAGCGTCAATTGACGAAACCCAACGAAAATTTGCCTCTCGCAATGCCCATCGCTTTGTTAACTGCGTTGGCTCTGTGCTTGATTCCCGTAAACAACACGTATCGCTCAGTCATAGCGATGCAAGCTTGAGCTTGGCTTAAGGTGGTTTAAATAGCGTCAGCGGTTGGACAGTACGATTGATTTCAACAGCACAGTTACTCTTTGCACTTCACTGTGTTACTCGTGCATCACTTCACAACATCACTGTCATGCACCGCTTAGGTATATTTGTCATATCATTATTGTTTTGCGCGCTCAGCACCGTCACTCATGCCGAACAGGGTTCGCGTGGACGAGATTTCTATTTGAGCTTCTTACCAAATTATCATGACAATAACGGATCACAACGAGGGGATTCATTGTATGTCTACATCGTCGCAGAACAAAGGACAAGCGGTTCAATAGTTATTCGCAATCGCAGCGGTCAAAGCACGACTGTTCCTTTTACGATCAATAATCCAAACACCATCTACATGCGCCAATTCGCTTGGAGTGGGTTGGAGCTGTTGGGATATAATCAGCAGGGAAATCTGAGTGCTACGAACGACAACGAGATTGCTTCCAAAGCCTCAATTCATATCACAGCGGATAATGATGTTGCAGTGTATGCATTGAATAGAGCATACAAATCAAGTGATGCGGCTTTGGTGTTTCCGACTACAAGTTTGGGAACAGATTATAGAGTTCTGAGCTATAAGAGTTCCGGTCGAGTCAGTAATCGCACAGCCACTGGTGACTACACTCCGTCCCAGTTCTGCGTAGTCGCTACGGATGACAACACCGAAGTCGTTATTCATCCCTCTACTGCAACAACAGCCTCCAATGCAGCCGAGCGAAGAGTCACGCTGCAACGTGGTGAGGCATATTTAATGCAGTCACAATTTTCTACGACCAATCTTTACAATGATCTTAGCGGCAGTGATATCACGTCTAACAAGCCGGTGGCCGTTTTCTCGGGTCATCAACGCTCGCGTCTGCCGGAAGAGACGACTCAGCTTGAATCACGAGACTGTCTCTACGAACAATTGATACCCACCAGTGTCTGGGGTACGAAGTATGTTCTCACTCCCTTTGCTCAGCCAATCGGTGGAAGCAACTTCGGTTCTGATCTGTATCGAGTCATCGCGGCAGAAGACGGTACAGTGATTAGTGTCAACGGACAACGCGTTGCAACCCTAAAGAAAAACGCCTTTTACGAAGGTGTGCTGAATACCGGCGCATTGCTGGATGCCTCGAAGAAAGTGATGGTTGCTCTTTATAAGAAATCGTCAACGACAGATATCAATAACCCAAAAGACGGTGATCCCTTCATGATGATCATCCCACCGCGTCGTCAATACAATACCAGCTACCGATTCACGAATGTGCAAGTGAATGGCGTGTACCGTCAACAGTACATCACTGTTATCGTGTCGCAAGCAGATATGGATTCGATTCGACTGGACGGAAGAATCATCAAAACGCCGTTTAGTCTCGTGCCGAATTCGTGCTATGCCTATGTCACGTTGTCCATGACAGACGGCGCTCACACCATTCAATCGCCCTCGCCAATGGGATTATATGTCTACGGCTTTGGTCCGGCTGATTCCTACGGCTACGTGGGCGGCATGGCTTTCATACCCGATGTCGAAGATGATCGATTGGATGCAGGAGGAAACAGAACAGTCTGCGCCGGTTCAGCAGTTAATCTGGTCGCACGACATGCGTGGAAGAATATTCGTTGGACTCCCTCGACTGCTCTGAGTTGTGATACTTGCGCGAGTACAGTTGCAACACCAACAAAAACGACTCGATATGTCGTGAGCGGTGTTGATTCAGCCGGTTGTCAAAGCTCCGACACAGTGCTGATTTCTGTGCGCGATATTCCGGTGAATTACACCCTTGGTCCTGACGAAACTGACGGCAGTATCTCCTCAAGCATTGGATCGAGTTTTCCCTTAGCAGTCAATGCTAAATCGGATAATTGGGACTCGGTTGGAATAGTCTCTTTTGTCGCTACGATTCGAACACAGGTTGGAAGTCTTCTTTGCCAAGATAGCGTCGTACGAGGTGAGGCTTTGCCTGACGATTGGTCAATTGAAATCGATACTCTTGCTAGTAGAAAGGATCTCGGAATTGTCGTCGTAAAAGCACGCGGCAAGACGCCGCTGAATACGAATGGCAAGTTGTTCTTGCTTATATACAAAGCAATGCTCGGAAACATTATCGAGACCTATCCAGGATTGGAAGTGCGGAGCTCGGGATTGAATCTTAACTGTGCACATGATGAGTCGCGTGGTGCATTTGTCCTCTTAACTACGTGCGCAGCGAACTTGCGCCAAGTGACTATTAGCATCAATCAAACGCAACTCAAAAGTCTAAGTCCGAATCCAGCAACTAGCAATACGCTTACAATTGACTACTCACTTGCTTTTGAGTCAGCGGTTGAATTTCAGATATACTCCCTGAGCGGCGAAGAGGTATCTCAAGTGCATAGCGGAACGGAGCTAGCAGGATCTCATCAAATAACAGCTGACTGTTCGATGCTGGCAAATGGAAGCTACGTGCTTGTAATGAAAACTCCTGATGGAGTGTATCGCTCGATCTTTACAAAGAGCTTCTAAGTGTGTTTAGTCTTTGTTATCAAGACTACGCCACAAGTACCAGCTGGCAATGCTACGATGTGGTTTCCAATTTTCAGAATGACGCAGTATCGCCTCATGGGATTCATGACCGTACAATAGCGTCACTGCTTTGCGTAAGCCGTAATCGCCAACTGAAAACACATCAGGACGTCCCAGACTAAATATTAAAAACATCTCTGCAGTCCAACGACCAATTCCGTGAACTTCGGTCAGCAGCTCGACGATCTGCTCATCCGACATTGAGCGGAATCGACGGGGATTGATATGTCCGTTGTCGAAATGTTCTGCCAGACTTCGCAGGTACTTGATCTTCTGAAAGGACAATCCAGCCGAGCGCAGTACTTCGTCATCCAACAAAGGTATCATTTCCGGCTGCGGTTCTGCACCACCTAGCAACGCACGGAAGCGCTTCTCAATAGTCGCAGCAACTTTCACCGAAAGTTGTTGTGAAATGATTGCACTACAGAGCGATGCGAAATAACGCTTGTTGGGTTTGAGAGTGCATGGACCGTATCGCTTGATAACAGCAGCTAACACGGGATCGAGACGCGAGAGAGTTTTCTCCGCTTGTTGATATTCAGATATGGGCATAAAAAAGGCTCGGACGATGATTCTACAAATCTCGTTAGTCCGAGCCTAAAGAAAAGAATTATAATCTCTCAAGCAATGCTCGAGTCATGCAATAGCGTCGTACTTAGCGTTGCAACACAACTTTATCGTGCAGCATTCGATCGCCGGCGCGAAGTTCCAAGAGATACATGCCGCTTTCGCGAATGTCCTCAAATCCTACATGCACAGAACCAGCTGCGAGCTGTCCGCTGAAAATCGTTCGCACTAAACTTCCGTCTAACGAATACACTCTCAGCTCTGCATCAAGACTACTATCAGCATACAAGTGAACAAATGGTTCAGCAATGGTATTGTCAACGCTCATGAGCAACAACACATTGTTGGTGTTCACTTGACGATTGTTAAACGCGCAGTATTGAGCACGCAATAATCCGTCGTGCACTTGGAGTCGACTGAATCCATTCGCAAATGTGTCAACTTGAATGTGCAACACGGTTTGATACTCCTTGCTAAGCAATACATCTCCTCGCAGCTCCGCGAGGATACTGCTTTGATTGAGATTCTGAGATCCACTTGAGAGTCGAACTGAGCTGATGTTTTCTGTCAGAATCGATGACGGAAGATTTGAAACGATTCCACCGGTGTTGGCAAAAGAGTGCAATCGAACCAAGTTGCCTGAGTACGACATGCTCCAACCCATTGCTTGATTGCCCGATGCGTTCATGAGTTGTACCAATTGCTCAGCGGTTTTTGTCGAACCTGGATTTGGTGTGAATCGCACCGGAACCGATAGAGGACTTCCCACAGTTGCATCGACAGTGTCGGCGCTAATGGTGCCACAGATGATGCCACTGGCATTCAAGGTGATGACCGTGTCAGTCGGCGTGATCCACTTGCCATTGGTCGTCAAACGAATTTGCGTTTGAACTATACCAATTTGATCCGGCGTGTAACGAACACGAACCTTGTAAGTACTGTCTGGATCTACCTGCACCGTACTCAAGTTTGATATCGTGAATGACGGTGAACCTGTTGCCGTGATAGCATCTATGTGTAGAGGAAAATTACCAGGGTTGTGGATGGCGATAGCTGTATCGACAACACTACCAATGCACAAACGACCCAATGCAAGTGTGCGTGAACGCACGTCAACCAACGGTTGTACTCCGCGACCAAGAATGACGAGATTCTTTTGAAGTGCACAAGCGGCGCCGCCGTTGATAAGCAGAATTGCATTGGCGTTACGCTGCTCAATGTCCTTTGGACGGAACTGCACAGTTATAACCAAAGAGTCACCCGGAGAAATGCGAAGCGGTAAACTGACACCCGCAGGCAATGTGATTGTGTACTCCGAAGGGAAGAGTCCTGCAAGACTCAATGAGCTTACAATGAGATCTGCAGTTCCGGTGGATGTTATCGTGAATGATTGTGTCGATTGCGCATCGACGAAGACATTGCCGAATTGAACTGTGTCGATGCTTTGCATTGCGCGGGTTACGACATCAACTTCAACTTGCGATTGAAATGTCTTGGATTGAGAATAGACAGTTGCAGTGCCGGCAAAGTGTCCAACGGTAGCGAAGTTGCCGCTAATTGTCACAAACAAACTAGCATGCGGACTAATGGTAAAGGGTCCCGCAGGATTGATCGTCCAGCCATTTGAAGCCGCAGCCAATCGCACGCTGTCAACTAACACCGGACAAGCCGTCGTGTTCTTCAGTTCCAACAGTTTGGTAGCGCTTTGATTGATGCAGACTGTATCAAGAATAAATGGTGAAGCCAGCGTGTTAATTGACGGCACGTCTGCTTCTCCAACCAAGATGAGAGTGTCAAGTTTCGGTGCCGAGATTCCCTGCAGTATTGCACGACAAACAAACTTCCCGGCAACATTTGGAGCAAAGATGAAATTGACGGTCTTCTTTGCACCTCGAATGATCTGGTCAGGAAATACGGTAATTGGGTTCGTACTGAATGCTGTCGAATTCAGAATCGCCGAATATTGACAACTCGTCAAGCTTACTGTACAACCGCCAATGTTCAATGCATCCCAATCTGCGATGGAAGTATCACCGACGCAGATGTGACCAAAGTTTAGGGTATCTGTCGTGCGCGCAAATTCGAATTCTGCATCACGCGATGGACAAGTGATAAAGGCCGTGTCAGCAGGGAAGTCCAAGGTCGAATCTCCCGGAGCCATCGTTTCAAAATCCTTCAAAGTCAACAAAACACCTACTGTAGGCGTATAGTTGTTCACCAATGGAGCATATCGAACGCGAAGCGTGATAATCGAGTCAGCACGAGCGATGGTTGGAATTGGCTGTATGATCGAGAAGAGTGCTACGTCAGCTGGAGCACCGGTGAGTCTAGCACTAAAGGTAGACAAGCAACGCGATCCTTTCAATTCAAAGTTCACGTTCAACGTATCAACGTTGTTCGGACAAACAGGCGGATACGTTTTGTCCTTTGCGTCCAAGACGGCTTTCAAACCGGGAACACAGACATCCAGAGTATCGCGCAAAACGACTTTGTCGTTAGGATCAGTGATAACTGCAATAGGAACCTTATAGCTTGTTGCCAAGAGTCGTGGAAGCGGCACCAAACCAAGAGCTGCAACGCCGGTTTCAAAGGCTGAGAGATTAGTTGGGATGATTGCCGTCGTTGCTGAAGGAGCAACCAAACCACGAGGCACTTGTTCGATGCGGATGCGCATGTTGGTTGCGCCTTTGACGGAATCTAAGTTCGATACCAAGTACAGTGCTTGAAGAGTGTCAGGGAGATAAGGTGAAAAACCCGGGACACCGCACGGTGCCTCGTGAACAATGTCCACGCTGAGACATGAACCAATTCCGGCTATACCAAAACCACCACCACCAAATCCGCCACCACCACCACCACTGCCGCCGCCAATACCAACGCTGAGAGAGTCGACAATACCGATTTCTGTTGATGCTTTGATCTTGTTCAAACCAACTGCGAAAACTTCTTCGTCCCAGAGGAGCAGCACGGCACTGTCAGTGTATTGATTATTCGAAGCAGTGCGTTCTTTCCACATTGCTGAACCCAAACCGCGAATGCCTTGCGAGGTAAAGTCTGTCCAGTTACCAAAAAGCAAACGATCAGGTTCGAGCAAATCAACGTCGCGCAAGTTGCCACGTGCGACTAAGCCCGGAGCAATTGGATTTCCTTCAAGCGCAAGCCAGAAATCTGGAATACCTTGTCCAACACCGCGATCGAACTGCTTTTCTACCGTGCTGTAGCCATAAGCCGAAGCAATAGGCGCTTGGTCATTGTTGCCAATTTTGGTGTCAACCAACATCATCACACCAACTCTGTGAGATTGAGATGTCGAATTGCGCACCGCAACGCTGAGTCGTATGAAGCCGCCGCTTGGTCGCTTTACCGGAAACATGGTAAACACAAAACGCATCGTGTCGCCACTCGGCAATACAGCATAGCTGTTTGCGTTGATACGCGGTGTGCCCGCGAGCGTGTCACGGAAAATAGATTGAGTGACAATTGGATGTTGCACCGGTACACCAAAACCTGAGGTGTCAGATTCGTAGGATTGTTGGTACACATCGTTGTCGATCTTCACATGGAAGAACGAGGTGTAATTGACCGGTTTGTTGTTGGTACCGTCTTCGCGATAAATAATGCCTTTGGTCGGAACAGTGTAATCAGTCGAGATCGAAAAGTGACCATTGCTGAGCACAGTCGGCGAAAGCTTGTACGGTGGAATCGCATTTACGATCGTGAGCGAAGCTTGCGCTTGTATTGATGAGCTCGATACAAATCCGAGTATCAACACGAGACACGTAGCTCTCACGACCTGACCAATGCTGCGCATCAGTCTGTGGGTTTGAGTGTATGTCATCGTTGAACTCCCCCCTCTTCATCCAACTCCGGAAGAATTGGCGTTTCGATCTCAACAAACACGCGACGATTGTAGAAACGTCCTTCAGGCAAGGTGTTGTCAAAGAGCGTTACCTCACCCAAACCTTTTGTTGTCAACTTCTCTGGCTTGATGCGCGAGACGATGTCTTCGCGAACCGCCATCGCACGTGCTTCCGATAGACGCTGATTGTTTGGCGGAAGGCCGATAACATCTGTCATACCTTCAATGTTCACCGTCGATGTTGTACGAACGCGTGAACGAATCATTCTCATGACTTGCTCATTAGATCCGGCAATCGTTGAGGCACGATCGAAGTTGAAGAGAATCATGCTGTAACGTTCGATGATAGTGTCATGAACGATGTCCGCATTACCGCGCGAAGAAGTAAAGGTCTTGCGAATTGGAATAGTTCTTTCGCTGCGAACAGTCTTGCCGCTATCCGTTGTCATTTCAAACACTGCCGTCAACGGCTTGGTACCACGATAGTCTTGCATGCCAAGACTTGAGGTGTTGAAATCCGCAGCGTCGTTGCCTGTATTAGTTGCGCGGGAAAGCACGGTGCCGCTTGCATCGACGATGCGACATTCTGCCGAAGTGATTTTTCCTTGATACATGGCCGTCGGACGCATGCGGAGTTGTTGAGGTTCAACACTTCGCTTTGCATTGCGCACAAAGACCGGTGCAAGAACGCGATCGTCGTTGGTGCTGAGTTCTACACGACGATTCTCAACGCGACCATCAGCCACATTGCGATTTGATACCATTTCCGGAAGTGCACGTGATTGGAGAATCAAACGCTCATCGGCGATGCCCCACACACTCTTGAGGTAACTGCGAACCGCTTCAGCACGTGCTGAAGACAACGCCGTCTTTCCTGCATCATCCTTTGGATCAAGACATCCTGTCAATGTCAGTGTAGATTGTGGGTAGCGCTTCATTCTCGCGCCAACGATATTCAACAAGTCATGATAAACAGCCAGCTGATCGTTAGGTAACTCATTCTCGGTGAATGAACCGGTCGCGGAAGCAGGGATTGCATGGTAGCGGTCAAGCATGCTTGAAGAACCACCCTCGAAGAAGACGTAAGGCAAGAGCGGTAGAATGTCAAGTGTACGGTGATCATGCAGAGTGATTTCTGCAGACACGCCAAGACTACCACCCGCTTCAACATTGTTCACTTCCAGACTAGCCATTGGCGGCGGAATAGGCATCACAGCAACCGGTGCCGGTGGAGCAGGAGGCGGTGGCGGTGGTACATCTTCGACCTTGTGCTTTCCAAGTACGTAGAGTATTCCGGCGCCGGCGCGCAGTGCATGCACTTTCCAGCTTGCATCGCTAATTATGTTCGTGAAACCGTACTGGAAGCTCACTTCAGGATTGATAACAAACTGCTCATTCAACGGAATCATCATTCCCAATCCAAGAACTGCCGCGATGCGAATGTTGTTTGTAGCAATTGAACCACTCTTGTCGGTGAAGTATCCGGCTGCTATGCGGTGAACAGTTGATCCGTCACTGAAGGTCGCACCGCTTGGTGAGAGAATGCTCTCGTTTTGCTCAAAGGCGTTGCGCGTAGGTAGACCAAGCGTAAGACCGCCACAGGCATAAAGACGCTCTGTTAAGAAGTAGCTAGCCAAGAGATCCAATGACACGTAATCCAGAGCTACGTCAAGCGTGTTGGACGTCTTCAATGTCGTTGTTGATCCATCGCGTAATGCGATGAGTGGTTGCACCACGTTCGATGCTTCAAATGATCCATTAGCCTTGTGATAATAGAGACGCGGCGATAGTGCCCAGTTTTCGCCAATAGGAATATTTACCTGATTTCCGACGAACCAGCGAAGCGATGTGGCGTTCTCAAAGGAGCCGCACTCAAGCACACCTTCGTTGGTAGTGAGTGTGCCTTGATGCATGTTCAAGGCAGCGCCACCGTAGAGACCTGCACTGAGTCGATTCATGCTTTGCGCCATCAAGTTGCTCGTAGAAGCGCTGAGCAGAATTAGCAGTAATAGTTGTTTCAATCCGTTTTTCATAGCGTTATCTGATAATTGTTATTGGCATGTTGAGAACTGCAGAACCGTTTTGAAGGAGTTGACACAAGTACATGCCAACCGCTAAGTCGCTACAGCTGATGTCACAGTCAGCTTTGGCTTGAATAGTCTTCAGAACAATTCCATTGACGTCGCAAACGCGAACGACTGAAGATTCGATGTTGTCAGCGACGATGTGCAGCTTGATGTGATCATCCACCGGCGAAGGCAAGGAACTCATGCTTATCGCACTTTCTGTGCGAATGAGTGAGCTGCGTCCGCCGCAGAGGTTGTTGATGTCAAATGACGAGACCGCCTGGAGCACACAGACGTTGCTTGATGAGTCGTTTAGTACCTCAACATCACTATGCAAGTCGTCGCCGCGCAGTACATCGCACACGACGTCGAAAACATCGTCGGTGTTTGCCGGATGACTATTCCAAACAATGGATAGCGTACTCATCCCATACACACTCGTCAGACTCGAACTCGCTTCATTGATGTAACTCTTACCGGGATGATTTCGAAGCAGAAGTGGATGAAGTACAGAACCGTTGTAACGCAGACGCAAGGAACTTTGAGCTGGAGCGTTCAATCCGTCAGTTCTGCTAATTCTGAGTACTGCTTGTCCGCCTACTCCGCCAACAGTGTCGGCAATTTTGAAGTGAATAGACGGTAGGACGTTGAGCGGGATTGAGGACTGCGACTGACCCTGATTCGTCAGTACAACTATCGAAGCGTTCTGACTACCACTCGCCGTCGGAACAAAGGTCGCTTCAATGCTTAAAGTTTGATGCGGTTGTAACGTCGAAGGAGCAAAGCCGATGATACGTCCCGGCATATTGCGAACGTACACGGAGTCAATTTTCAACGCATCAAAGTTTCCGGGATTTTCGAGCACGAGAGGTATAGTGACAGAATCGCCTTCGCACAAACGCAGAGCCGCAGATTGCGGAACGTTGATATTGACCGAGCGATTACGAGGCACAAAGCAGAGTTTAGCAATGCAAAGCGTATCACCATTGTTTACGAATTGCACCGACGCCTGTTCCTGCGCTTCACGCTGAGGAGCAAATATGATGGTGATCGTTTTGCTTGAACCTACACTGAGCGTGAACGGAAATGGCGACGGACTTGCAAGACGAAATGTTCCTGCAAGTGCTGTCTTGATGATGGTGCTGTCAACAGTGACATCACGATCACTGTTGTTTGAGACCACAAGTTGATAGGCGAGCGAATCTCCCGGAGCGACCGTGACAGTGTCGCAACCAAGCTGAGTTGTAGTGCTAAGGAAGCGGCGAATACCGGTACCCGTCATGGTTACTGCATAGACACGGTCAGCGATGTGAACTTCAGTTCCGGCGCCGAAGATTTGTCGTGCATTCGGACGAAATCTCACGCACACAATCATGGTTGAATCCGGAGCAATGCGTGTACGACCAACCGGAGAGATTACGGTGTATTGTCCGGCCGGTGTAATCACCACCGAATCAATCACCGTCGTATCCTTACCATCGTTGCGAATAGCCGGGAAGCAAATCGTGGAATCGTTGAGCAATAATCTTTGGCCGAAGTCAATGGTCTGACTCAACACAGTGATCGTCGACTTAATGCCTTCGCCAACCAGTTTGACGGAGTCAACGATGGGTCCGACGTTTGCCAATAACCATGCGCTTCTTGGTCCAACAACTGCCGGACGAAAACGCACATCAATATCAATGCTACCGCCTGGCGCAATGAGAATTGAATCCAAAGCACTAGTAAGACGGAATTCAGCTGAGCCCGGAATACGCAGTCCGGAGAGGCGAACAGGCAACAACCAAGTGTTCTTGAAATGAACGATGGTGCGTGGACTTTCGCGACCAACTTCTTCCTGACCAAAGTTGAGGTCATTGGCGTCGAGCGGTTGGAAAAGTTCAGCGCCACTAAGGATCGTTCCTCCGTTTTGTCCGCCTGCACTCAGTGCAAGGTTATGTGCTTCAATTGCCAAGCAACGTTCAGCAGCTGCGCTGATCATCGGACTAAATGGAGACCAGGCGCCGTTAGGCGTACCGCCACCAGGAAGACTGAAGATTTCACATGCAGCAGTTCTTGATCCACCGGTTTCGCCACCTGCAATGAGGTAATTCGAAGAAGTATCTTTGATGCCGGCGATGAGACAGATCGGCGCTTTGGATCGAGCTGTTTGCATGCGAGGCATTGCGCGCCATCCGCTCTTGGTATCGTACCACTGACCTTTGCTTGAGGGAGCTCCGGTTGCGTCTGTACCACCAACCATGCGTGCGACCGCAGCGATGTCAGTGAAGTTTGAGGCATCGCGTTGTTGAAATGCCGGCGGATTTGCGCGAGCATCCCAAACAGTCGCATTAAGAATCTCCGTTGCCGGTGTGTTGTTCACTTCGCCATTGGCACTCAATACCGTGCTATCGTTTCGTGCGCTCAGCAACATCAATGCAGCATGTTCACTACGTGCAGTTGACATGTCGCCGAGTCGTTCAATAACAAAGCTGCTGATATTGATTCTGGCGCTCAGTGCCGTTGCTGTACCGGTTCCAAGCGGCGCAGATGTTTGCACACGACCACCGCTAACGATGACAAAGCTGTGAGCATCCCATGCAGCAGCGCAGGATCCGACGGCTGCCGGCAGGTTGCCGATCATTCGCCAGCTCCATGTTCCTTGAGCCGCGTTGAAGTCAAGAACTTCAACTGATGGGATCGACGATGCAGACGCAGCACTTCCCGTGTAGCCACCAATTGCAAAGACACGACTGACGCCATTCTGTAGGCGCACAGCCACCAGCGCGTGGTATGCACGAGCATTCTGCAATTGATTTTCGGTGTTGATCCAGCGTCCGTCGTGATAGAGATAGGACGCTGTGGTCGCAGAACCGCCTGCACTCATTCCTCCACACACCAAAACGTCGCCGGTATGTAGTAGTGCTGATCGATGTCCGCTTAAAGCTTGTGGCATTGCAGCAGCAGAGCGCCAGCCAGGCACCGTGCTTTGGGCCTGGACGTCGTTTGTTGCAACAATGCAGAAGCAGAAGGCGAACATGATTGCGACAGAGCGAAAGAACGATGTCGCGTTCGTATTCAAAGAATGATAATGCTGACTATGTGATAGTAATCGCATGGAGCTATGAACTCGTATAGTTGTGTCGAATTGAAAAACTGAAACTCAAGCAAAAAGAGACAGACCTGTATTAGCGAATGATGCTGAGTCTGGTCCAGTACACTCCGCGTATTGTATGAACCTTAACTAAGTACACGCCGCTTTCAAATTGATGCGTGTCGATGCTCAGTTCGTCGGATGCTGTTGTGGATACCGTGGTCATGCGTGAATGACCATTGACATCAAAGATCTCTGCACCCAACACACTGCCGATATACTCTGTGCAGCGAATACGTACTTGATTAACCGCCGGATTTGGAATAGCAACAACCGGATGTTCGAAGCTTGGATTGACAGTTTGCTCATCCTCATGAACCTCCGTCACTATTGCAGCGCCTTGTGTACGACAGCTCCGAACTCCTTGTGCATTAAACGAGCACACATACACATTGCGCATGTCGGCGTTGTTTAGTTGCAGGGTGGCTTCTGATTCTGAGGCATAGACTACAGCATACAGAGAATCGCGATTGTTTTTGTCGACAACGAATATTGAGTATCCAACTACTGAGGGATCGCTAAGGCGAGTCCAACGAACAACTGTTTTACCGTGACTGTTTGCTGTTGCGCTCACATTTGCAGGAGGCGGCACAATTGATCCATTACCATGAATTTCTCCAGGCGCATAGTTCATTTGCGTTGCGTAGCCTTTGGCGCTGCGAACGGCGTAGAGATGATAACTGCACTCTGTGAGATTTGACGGAAGTGTATAGCTGAATGCTCCACTGTTTGCAGGAGCACTTCCAACATAGATGCCATTGAATCCTAGAGTGTCGGTGTCGAGATAGAAGCGAACGACGTCGCTTGGACTTGCTGTACGTGAAGTCCAAGTGCATTCAATCTTTGACGCAGTTTGTGTTGCAGCGATTTCAAAGGGAACGTTCTTGCGGTTAGCTGTTATTTCAACGCTATCACCGGCAGTTGGACTGCTGAGTTTAAGCAACCATGAGCCGACTTTTGGATTGACGATGGTCCACTGTACCATTTCATTCTGAGGTGTTGCAAAGCGATAGATACCTTTGGCTGTGTCGGCGATGCTGAAACTGGTGCCATCAGGATCAACGAGCGTTGAGCTTGGAGCTTTGTTTGCGCCACTGATTACAACAAACAAACGTTCGATAGAGTCGTCAACTTTGATTGTATCGAGTGCCACTGCTTGAAGCATAGGACTGTCGTGCTTTACTGACTGAATCTCTATGCCACCGTGTTGAGTTCTGCTCGGAGGAACGGAGCTCTGTGTAGCGCTGAAACTCAGACTGTTCTTGTAAGCAAGCTTGACACTCATGCGACCAAAGGAGCGGATATAGTCAATTGGATTACGCGAAACGTCTACATCAGCTTGCATAAGGAAACCATCCACTTCATTCTGCGAAATCAGCGCTGTGGAGTTTCCAAGATCTTGAGGAATCCAACCGCTTAACTGCATGAAGCGTAGAACGCCACCGACGAATGGGTGATCAGTAAGGACTTCGTCTGATGGCTTTGGAATTTTTGCTGCACCGGTGACGTTTGCTGAAACACCTAAGACAGGAATCCACTGCATTGTCACATTACCGGTGACGTTGAGGAAGTAATCGTCACCACCCAAATGACCCATCTTATACGCACCGTTGAAAGCTATACTTGAATTGAAATCAATTGTCGCACTGTGTGTGCCTTCAATCTGCCATGGCTTGTCTTCCGAGATAACCGGGAGTTTTGCAATGCGTGTTGTTACAGCGCCGGTGAAGATGAGAGGATGACGGTATTCGAGTGTACCTTCAATTTCAGCAATGGCGGGACTTCCAAGTAGATCGTTGAGCCACTTAAACTTTGCGTCGGAGAGGATGATTTGCTCATCTGAGTTCACGACGACGGAAGCGCGAACAGCAGCACCGCTCCAGGTCGAAGCAGATAAACCACTAGTCGAGAACGAAAGACCTTTGAAGCACAGCGGTGTTTCAGGAATAGGTTTGCAGGTGCCGAGTTCAAGTGAAGCTTGAAGACTATCCAAGTGGATCTGATTGTCGGGATTGCTAAGATTGTTCTTGAACAGAGCGCCACCACCAAGGGTGATGGAATTCGATTTGACGGGGAAGCTGATCTTTCCACCGACATAGTATTGCTTGTTGACGAAATCAGCATTAGCACTGAATTCTTTTATGCAAAAAGCAGGTCCGAGAGAAATCTCACTGACGTCGATTGAAAGATTCTCGAAACCACTGGTCGTAACACTAACGCCAATATCTAAACCGCGCGCTGCGGTATCGGTGGCTCCGGCCTCGTTACAACCCACACTAGTATTTGCCATTTTGATACCGGCTTTCAAGCGTAGACCTTTGGCGTCAGGCCGATTGATAATGGAGAATTCTTTCAATGAAAGCTCAACTCCACCGGGCAGTTTCTTAACGAGTTTCTTCTCAGAGGCAAGCTTCATGATTCCATTACAATCTGGAAGAGGGAAGTCCTGTCCTGATGGCAACGACAGCTCAAAGTCTTCGACACTTCCATCTTCAAAATGAACTTGAGGAATATAGAGGCGTCCACCCATGAAAACCTTGATGGCACCCGGTGTTGTATCGATTCTAGTTACACCATCCATTTTCAGCACTTCACCAATGGTAACCGGTCCGTCGCATTTGATTGTTGGTGAGCCGGTCTCATCCGTCCACTCTTTGCCTGCCCCTGCATCGAAGCTGAGGATGCTCAATCCGCCGCAGATATAGTCGTAGTAGCGTTTGCCATACTTATACATCACCGTCATTGTATCGCTCGAGCGCATGCCACTCTTTTGCGCATAGATCTTGATGTTGTAGATACCGCTTGGTGTTGATGTTCCAATGGTGGTAGTATAAACAAAAACACCGGACGATGAGGTTGTTGCAGCCTTGGTAAAGGCAGGAGAATTCGTCGCGAAGTTGTCATTGACGAAGATATCCGCACCATCTAGTACCGCACCACTTGCATCAAGTACCTTAATGCGAATGCCGATGGTTGTGTCTTGACTGACTTTGCGGAGTTTCACGGTATCCTTTGGCAACAGATCCAAGCTGATTTTTGGCTGCCCTGCATCGAAACTTCCGTTGCGAATGCGGTAGTTCAGCTTATCTCCTGCAGTGGATGTTGACATACACTTGAACTCAAAAGTTCCTTTGCAATTGTTTTTTACAGAGTCATAATCTGTGATCTTCACAAGGTTCGACGCCGCACCGAAGCAGTCGCAAGTCTTTGTTGCGCTGAAGTTCTCCCAATACGATGTACCGGAGTTCACGCTGTAGTTTCCTACGCCAGTGAAATTGGTGAGGGTGATTTGTAAACGGCGAGTTGGACGACCGTTATACGTTTCACGCACTTCGCACTGAATGACCGCGGTTGAGCCTTGACGAGTGAACAGAACTGAGTCTGTAGTGTTGGAGCTGAGCTTTGTCAAGCTTCCGTTGTCGGACCACACTTCAAATGATGCCGTGCCACCTGCTGCGTGCAGATTCAGAGTAGCAACGGTAAACAGAAAAACGAAAAAAGCAATGAATCGAGTCATTGGTATGCCCTGTGAGAGTGTGATAATACGTCTGCTGAGTTGTAAAGGCCGTCGATTGCGCCAAATCCCTATCAATTGACATTGCTCAAGGCATATGTCCGTTATAATCCCTGCACCCAAAATACCACAGGACTAGACACCACAACTGCTCCTCAGTAGTAAATACGTATAACACTAAAAGCTATCATTTCCCAACACTGTTGGGCAATAGCACCACCAAACCCCGGATAATTCTCGATGGGCGATCGAGGCGACGCATATCCGGGGTTTGTGGTAGTAGATTTCTATCGAATTACGGAGAGCATTGTTGAGCCAAGCAGGCTTCCATTGAAGAATCGAATAGTGTACATGCTGGGAGGCAGACTTGCGACATCCACATTCAGTTCGTGTTCTCCAATGTCCAAGGAACCCATTTGATAGCTGGCAATCGTCTGTCCAAGGAGGTTAACAATGGTCACGACGCTTGGTTGTGACTCGTCGATACTACGGAAGCGAACAACTGCACGTGTTAGTGCCGGATTAGGCACCACATCAATAGTCGATTGCAGAGGAGCGCTTGGCGCTTCGTCACTTTGAACCTCCAAGACGATATCACCGAATTCAGATTTACATCCGCGCACATCACCATTGCCGAAGCTTTGGATACTATAGTGGTATTGAGTTGCGTGAGGTACGATGAGGTCAATAGCATCTTGATATGGCTCCACGGTAGTAATTGCCGAGTCGACACCATTTGCACCGCGAGCATAGATTACCATGAAGCGCGCATCTGCATCAGTGTTGTGCGCCCAGCTTAGTGAAACCTTGTCGTGCAAGTCGCAAACCACGCGCAGCGATGTCGGAGCTGCCAGAGTTTTCTTGTTGTTGTCAAATCCCGTGCTTGAGTACACATAAGGAGAAATACTTTCTGAATCAAAGCGATTGCAATAGACATAGTATCTGCAAGCAGGAAGGGTATCGGACATCGTGTAGCTAAAGACTCCTTCTTTCTCCGGCACTGTTGCGACTAAAAAGCCATCCGAACCTTCGGAATCAGTATCGAGATAAATATCAACCATCGAACTGTCTGGTGCACCTTTCTTGTCCCAGGTACAATACAGAGTTCTTCCGATTGATGTAACCGTTGGCTTGAATGCCGAACGGGGATTTAGCATTGCATAAAAGCTGATTGAATCTCCACTCGAACGACCAACCACACCGAGCTTCCATGTACCGTTTGTCGGGTTCTTCAGTACCCAAAGTCCGCAATCATCAGCATTTGCTGCCGGTGAAAAGATGACGCTTGAATCTGGAAGTGTTGCTTTAATTACAGTACCACTTGGGTCAATCAAGAAAGTCGTTGGCTGCTTTTGTGAGTTGATTTGCGCATATGCGTAGCGCGCATTATTCACGACAAATGGTAGGTATGCTGTGTCTGTCTGGATTTCATTACCCTTTCCATGGAATGCAATACCACCGAGGTTTGCAAAGCTTCCTTTTTGAATTCCTGCGAAATGAAGAAGATCAGTGAAAGGACTCTTACTCACGTCAATCCACATCGACCAAGCTCCCATCCAACGCAGATCCAGATCGAAGGCTGCAAGGGTATTGCGCACCATGATCTGTGTGGACGCGGCCCGATAGGGGAGATTGAATTTTGAATTTATAGCTTGAAAGAAGGGATGATTCTTAAACAAATCCGGGATATAGATATCACCACGGATATTCACTGCGTAGACGAAATCAGGTAACAATGTTATCGAGCCTTTTTCTGTTCCCGACACCATCCATTGGTTGCCACCAAGCTGAACCAGACCGATGGTACCAGCCACACTGATCCCCATCATGTTGTTTGCCTTATTGAAGTTTGCGGCAAACGTGCCGCCAAGCTGGGCTGCCCAGATATCCGCTTTACCGAATATTCGACCCTTACCGTCAATTGTCATATCGCCAAGGGTGCTACCGACCACACTACCTTCAATCTCAAATACCTGCCATCCATCCAGAAATGGTAGCTTCTGCACAATTTTGTCGTAGCAAGGAAGATTCTTCCAGCCCTCAATGTTTGCAAAGAAAACTGTGCCTCGTATTGTAAACGGACCGCGTTGTATGTTGCTGACTTCCGCTTCAAAACCGCGCCATTCGGCAATTGGTGGCTCCGGAAATGGTACGATAAGTCCGTTCTTCGATAGCTTGACGCCAATTTTGAATCCATCCAACCGCCCCTCGAGAAGAGTAAAACCTGCTGTAGCATCAGATATTATCTCGGAAGAGAACAGCATGTCAACATTGAATTTCTTCGCTGTCTTGTCGTAACTAGCTTGAAAATTCTTTAAGCATACTTTTTTCTCGCCTGCAAACTTGATGTTGCTGACTTGTACCATGGTGGGCCATTGCCATGAACCATCTGCAGCAATGCCTATGTCCTTCAGAACAAAACCTCCGGCACCGGCTTTTACAAGTACGGGCAAATTCAAGAACTCTTCACATCCTTCGGATAACGCGCTAACTATGACACGGATGTCAAAGAGTACGCCATCTGGATTGTCTGGGTCACCGGTTGTTCGCATTCGCTCAATGTTCACACTAAATCCGGCAGCAGCGCTGAGCACGAGTGAAGGACTGATAAATGGGGTTGAAAAAACCAGACTGTCATTCAGGGTAATGAACCCCGTCGTACCCAGGACAAATGGTTCACTTATCGGATTGCCATTTGCGAGGATTGACCCGTCGTACGTTATCAAACATGCCCCAGGCGTAGTGTCAATCTTGAAGGTCTTACCTGAGAAGCGAAGAACACTTCCAATTTCAACCGCGTCTCCATCGACTAGTTGAATCGTGTTGCTGCCCTTAACTCCATCAAACGATGCAGCTTTGTCTTGTACTCGAACGGTGAAAATGTGTTTTCCATTATTGAAGTACTTCCACTCACGACGAGGCACATTGATCTCAAAAGGATCTGTCGTTTCTTCGCCGATCTTACCGACTTCAAGCGTGAAGACGAAATCTTCGAGCTTATTGAGCTCACTATAGATGTTCTGACCGCTGTGACCTGCGTTTCCAACTGTAGCCGTCGTCGTCTTGCTTGCGCCATCTTGAATAACCCTGTACTGGAATTCGTAATCAGCTACGATTGGATCAATTGCACGATAGAATTGCTTTGAGAAGCAAGCCCATATTATTTGTGTTGGCTTACCATAATCTTTGATTCCAATAAATGAGCTGCAGCCGTCTCGTGTTACTGATCCTTTGAATTGATCAGCAGAGTTCTTTCCTTTGTAATCCGGAAACTGAGAGATCGGTTTGATTTTGTAGAAAGTTGCTCCTCCTGATTTGGCAACATTCGACCAATTCACTCCAAGCTCCGGACATTTGAACTCGGGAGTGTTACCCGTTCGCTTCTCAACTGACATCGAGGCCGTGCCGGTACCCATATAGGTCCATCCGGACGGAGCGTATTTATTGATTGTCAGCGTAGCACCGGAAACGCTATTCGCGTCACCTTGTATACTCACATGGAAGGTACACTGATATTTACCTTGCTTGCCGATTCTGACGAGAGTCTTTTCGTCTTGCCAAACGATGCTCTTCTCACCATCACCCTCAACTAAACCTGTACCGCTAACTTCTGAGGCAAGTGGTTCAGGTTGGAAGTCGCCTTTGTTTTCTTCGTGACAGTCAATCTTTAGAACGATGATTGATCCACCTGCCGGCACATCCTTGATGTTGTATTTCAAGGTTACAAACTGCGTTCCATCGCTATTCTTAGCCACAACGGGAGTACTGAGTTTTATTGATGGGTCAACAGCTAGCACGTTGCTGCCCCAAAACCAGACAATCGCAAACGGCAAGAGCCAGAGAAGCGTGTGTTTTGTTTTCATTGTCATTCCCACATGAGTTGAACTGTTGTTGAGTAAAGTGAATTTCTTTCTCTATTTCTTTTAAGGAACATTTCCTGACTATCTGTGTAGCACCCTTTCGTTGGCCGAACTGTTAGGAGAAAACTTTCGCGCTCCCGACTGTTCTACGCTCTTTCGTCCTTGTGCTGGTGTGCCCAGGACGTCGCTTTGTGCCGATAGAACCTTGGATTGGAAATCAACACCTGAGTTCTTCCTCGACACTTTGCCTGAATCATCACAGGTGCGTTCTTGTGTCAATCGATCATTGGTGCGGATCAATTTTGCTCCGCACTCTAGATCATGTTCTACCCAAGCCTGCGTTCCGTCCTGAAGACCTTGTCGTTTGTCGCTCGTGCGTCCTCTCATAATTCTATCCTTCAGAAAATGACCGCGCCTCCTCGTATCGCCCGAGACAAAACTCCGGGTTTGCGCTGCTGAGAGCTTGGAAAAAAAAGTGGGATTTTAGAATTGGGTCAGAGGGAAGAGACCCCAAGGAGAGTAGATGCTCAATTTCGACGACGAGCTTTCAATCGAGCGGGGTATTAGGTTGGAGCTAGTTAAGCATGCACATTGGGTACAGACGAGCGTGGTTTAGCCTGTGAAGTGCCACAACATCGTGGATGAAAACGGGAAGGCTATAAACACATTCGGCAGGCGGACGAGCCATGTTTTGATTCATGTGCCGTCCGACTGCCGAATATGAAATAATAGAATAGATGCGACTCAACCAACTAACACTACCGTACGATCGCAAAAGTCGTTGAGAACAGTTGATTATTTGCCACTACGCGGACTGTGTAGGATCCTGTTCCCATTGCATCAGTACGAAGTGGGATTCGATTGAGTCCGGCATCGAGATCAACGTTGTCGATGTCATAAAGAACCTGACCCAGATAGTTACTCACGATCACGCGTGCATTGTGTGCACCGTTAGGTGAGAGCACATGCAGAGACGCTTGATTGCTTGCCGGATTCGGAACAACCATCAGCAGGTCACCATTAGCTACGAGCTTGCTTGCGTTGTCATCGACACCAAGGGCTATGGATTGTGGTATACCAGGACAACCCATATGACCATCGTAATCTGCTGAGCGTACGTGCAAGCTTTGGAGGAGGTTTGTGTCGAGCATTACCAACACATTGAGTTCTTCCTTCGGCACAACTGCGATGGTAGAATCAGTTCCAAACATGCTGCGAAGCGTTACAACATAGTTCGTAACGTTTGGATCGTTCGACGCACTCCAGCTAACATTTGTCAGGCCGTATTGATTACAAAAAGCGGTGATATTGCTTGGAGCTGCCAAACTTGATTTAGCAACGGTGAATTCACCGCTGGCGTAAACGGCATCCGGGAACTGGCCGTTCACATCGCGACGTGCATAGATGTGATACAAGCATTCAGTCAAGGAGTCGCTCATTGTGTAGCTATACGATCCAGATGCTGCAGGCGCTGATCCAATGAAGAAACCATCTTCGCCACTACCGTTGTTGTCCAGAAATACTCGCATGGAGTCGGCTGCGCTGTATGCACTTCCGTCCCATTTAACCGTGACGACTCGTCCTGCTTGTTGGGCGGAAATTGTAAATGGCTTTGGCTTGTTTGACGCTACGATCGTGACAGAGTCATCCGGTTTTGGACTGTTGAGACCCAAGACCCACGATCCCGGTGTAGGATTTGTTAGAGACACCATGGAGTATTGCGCATTTGCGCTGACAAACATGACAGATGAATCAGGAAGGTTAGAGCTGATCTTTGTGCCTGCCGGATTGATAACATAGGCAGTTGGAGCAGCAGTGGAACCTTTGATAATAATGTTGACATTCTGAACGTCGCTACTAACAACGAAGGTATCCAGTGCAACTGCTTGAACGGCGTCGTTGTTTAAGACACTTGGTCCGGCTGACTGAATTTCAACAACTCTTGAAGTGCGGTTTGACAATGACGTGATACCGTTACCAAAACCAAATTTCCATCCTGTACCGTCGTTGCTCATGCCGATAGATGTCTTGCCCAAGCGATTAAACCATGGGTCAGGATTAGCTGTGAGGTCTACATAGGCCTCAAATTTTACGCCTTTCGTTTCCGAAATGTTCATGTAAATTTTACCGTTACCCAAGTCCTTAGGAAGCTTTCCTGTTGCCTTTGCTGCTTCAAGCCACGTGCGCATATATCCTTTGGGAGCTGAGCTTGGAATGTCCGGAATACGGATTTTAGCGCCTGAGGATAATTCTAGTGAAAGACTCGGACTCCATGTCAAAGCAAGCGTACCTGCATCTGCTGTTATGAAGTAATCGTCTGCTCCGAAGTGTCCGGCTTTGATGGCTCCGTAGGAATAGGTGAATCCCTTATCTAAGTCAATCTCGCACGGACCTTGAGAGAACTCGACTTGCCACGGTTTGGTTTTACTTATGTCTTCATCCTTAAAGAGCTTTGCCGTATTAATGACCGAGAACTTTCTTGGAAACTGCCACTTGCCTCCAATCTCGAGCGCAGCTAATCCGATCTTGTCGAAAAGTTTACCAAGCGGCGGGAACTTGTCTTTCAATACCTGCTCATCTGACTTAAAGGTCGCGATAACTTTCACGGCTTGATCTTTCCATTGCTGCGATGACCACTTCTCAGCGGTAAACTTGAATCCGTCCCAGCACAGCGGTGTTTCCGGAACAGGTTTGCAGTCTCCGGAATATTCTACATAGAGTGAATCGAAGCGCCCATGCTTTGTACCAAAAGCGCCTTTAATTTTTGTCGTAACACCAGCACCGTTTTTTGCCAATGAATTCAGCTGGGCAGCGCCATTGATGGCAAAGGCATCTTCATACCAATTATACTTGATACCAAAATCATTGATACAAACATGAGGGATATACTTAGTTGTCAAATTGGATGCGGTAAAGGCTAACTCACTTACTCCCTCCGACGTGAAGAGTGCCGACAATGAAAAACTGATGTCGCCCGGATTGTCGGATTTCGTACACTCTTTGCTTTCAATTTCACGGTCCTCGTAGGTTAGCGATCCCTTGATTCGCAGTCCGGTTAAAGTGCCCACGTCTTCAAGAGCAAATTCGTCGAGGGCAATCGTTCCGCCTGCGAGCTTGCTTTTACACTTGACCTTCGAGACTGCGTATTTAAGCGCGTTGTTACAGTTCGGCAGAACTGTCCAGCTACCTGTGCTAAGAACAAAGCGACCTTTTGCGCCGCTAGGCGGTAGGGGTACATTGTCGGCAATTAGGTCACCCTCAACTCGAACTTGTTCCTGACCTGCTGTTGGATCGATTATAACTTTCCCTTGAATTTTCACGAGATCACTCAATGAGACTTCAGCTGCTGTAGTTTGAAGTAGAGCTGACGCATCGCTAACCTTTGTCCATTCCTTTCCTTCACCTGCATCGAGAGTAAAGAGGTCTACACCTCCACACTTATAGATCCAATATCTACTGGAAACGTCAATATTCCTTTCTACATCGTCAGCTTTTGTATATGGGTTCTTAGATCCACTAACCACAACCTTGTAAACCTGACTCTTTGTGTCGGCAGGAACATCGAAGCGATATAGTAATGTACCATCTTGTTCTGTCTTGCCCAGATCCTTGGTTTTTACATCCAAAGGATTGACGACCGAAATCGAAACACCTGGAATAACGATACCGGCGTTGTCCGTCGCGATTATACGTATGGTTTTCTGTTTTTCACCTGCGCGAGCCGGGAGGGGATTTTTCTTGGTTTGCACCTCAAGGTGAATCATGTCTTCATAGCCGGCATTGAAGGTGCCGTTAGTTATGGTTGTTTTAAACGTATTCCCAACCGGAGGATTCGAGGTTAAGGTGAAATTAAAGGTCCCAATCATCCGGAAATTGTCCCTATCAATCGTCGTTGTTGTGACTGATCCACCGACATAGTCTGTCTTCACTAATTCCGTTGTGCCTCCGGAACTGAAGATGTCAGTGAAGTATGATTGGCCTACAATCGGACCAGCATATGCACTGCCGTCAGCGCCAGTAAATGTGTTACACACAATCACCATTTTCTGGTACTTCAAGCTAGGTTCGGATCTCCCTGTAAGAAAGAAGCCGGTCAGAATGAAACGACCTTTCGAAAATGTGAGAGCGACACTATCGGCCTTCCAATCTTTAGTAGCTCCACCACCACCGGCGCCTGTCCGAATTGTCGTGAATGTCATGGTACCCGGTAAGCTCCATGCACTCGTAACCGACAACATCAAAAACAAAAAGAAAGCAATAACTATTCTCATGAGAATACCCGTTATAATGTGGATTAATCTTTAGTATTCAGAAGTCTGTTCCCTTTAGACCAAGCTCCTGGACCGGTCTATGCCGAAATCAAGGCGGTGTTTTCGCGCTTGCTTCTCATTGTTGAATTCTTCTACAAATCCAATCTACGCCTTCAAAATCCAATTCGAGTACTGAAAAACTACCTACCCTAGTCCAGATACATGGGACTCTGTCATCATTTGTGCGTATGATTTGTTAACAAGAGGTCCATTCGTGCTCGAAATCAGTCGTAATTCACTACCCTTCCGGGTCATATACACTCGCAATAGCATCGTTAGAACAGTACTATCGGAACTCACTTATCTGTTCTTGTAGCCAGCGTCTTATGTTGAAAGTATTGTACTCAAGACCATCAATGCTCTTTTTCAACTCCTGGACCTCTTTTGTTCGAGCTGCTGAGCGAACTTTTGTCCGGACTGCTATCAGTTTCTTTGTTAGCCGAATGAAATCTTGATGTGCCTGTACATAGCGCGGTGGCAAGTCTTTGAGCGTTTTGACATAGTGACGGAAAGTGTCCAGGCTGTAGAGGCACTGTTCATAGTCCTCCAATTCATACTGCAACATCACGGTAATGTCTCGCACCTGAATCGCGAGAATAGCCAAGCGAAAATTCACACGCTGAATGTGCTTCAATGCATCTTTCTTTTTTCCTTGAGCACGAGCAATGGTCGCTAATGCAAACTCCCTGCAATTTTCCTGTTCTTCCGGTATAACACGATGCAAGTAGGTGTCCATATACTTCTTTGCCCAAACGAAATCTTGGGCTATGCAGGCAATACGAAGGTGCGAGATAAAGCTGGCGAATGGGACAACGACCTGTACCTTATACGAGTCGGCTTCGAACAATGCTTTTTCGTCTTCTACTAAGTATTGGTAAAGTTCCGTTCGACCCTGCTCGTAATTGACATAGATCGCATGCTGGGTAAGAAACTGCGTCGCAAAGTTGACGTCGGATTGTGTTAGAAAACCTCTGTGCTTGTCTCGCCACTCTCGTAGTGCAAAGAAATACTCGTCTTTACGTTCACGTAGCAGCAGTAGAGCGTTGCGGTAAATCTGGATCACCGGCTGCTCCGGTACTTGGTCGCTTCGAAAGAAAGTCAACAGCTCATCGAGAAACGGCATAGAGAACTTGATGCTACTTTGATATTCTTCGAAGCTAAGAATCGATGCCAGTCGACCTATTCTAATAAGCACATAGTTCAGAATCGTCGCGTACTGTTGCTCTAAGTAGCCAAAGCGATCTTCCGGATTGTGAGCCGATGAGTACCAGATCAGCTCGTTGAAATAGTACATCCGGTATAGGTGATAGAAATCGTCGTTCTCATTCTTTGACAATACCTTTTCGTAACGTTTTAATTGTTGCTCAAACTGCTTGTCAAGGCGAGCCTCTCGGAGTCGCGTTAGTACATGCCACTGCTCCAATTCGCCCTGCTCATCCAGGGAAATCTGAAAGAGAAACTTCAGAGCCAATTCATAAAGATCAGAAAGGATATTGTTGATTCTGAAGTAGTCGTACTTCTTTTTCACTCCGCACACCTGCTTGTGCAGCAACTCGAGTGTACACTTCTGCGGATCAAAGTCCGGATGGTGTAGCAGGAGCGCATCATACGCAGCTCTAATGGTGTCACTTGTGTTGAAGTATGGTGAGTGCACAAAAAGTCCAAAGCGCTCCATGCGCGCTGCGTCAAATGTTCGCAGTAGCTGGGCAATTTTGGATTCTCTAAAAGCTCTCATGGCTGCGTTCTGCTATTTCCAACCCATGCTTGATAGAAAAACATCTACTGAAGCCGGTATGACAGTAATAGTAACGGCAATTCCTCCAAGTGCACCCCAGAGATGGGCGTCGTGATTGATATTGTCGTTGAGATTGCGTGAGGCGTAGTAACAATACAAGAGATACAAAGGACCAAAGACATACGCAGGAATTATTGGCGGAAAGAACATCATGCCGATGCGCATCGTTGGGTTGAAGAGTATTGAAGCGAAAACGATTCCCGATACCGCGCCGGATGCGCCAAGTGTGCGATACTCAGGATTGTTGCGATGCATCACCAGCGAAGGAATGTCGGCGATGAACATTGAGCCAATGTAGACGATGAGAAAATTGTCAGAGCCGATGATTGGTTCCAAGAGCACACCGAACATGTAGAAAGAGAACATGTTGAAGGCCAAATGACCGAAGTCGGCGTGGATGAGATTGCCGGTTATGAGGGTGTAGAGTCGGCGTCCGCGTGCTACACTGTAGGGATGAAATACATTGGACTCCGCAAAGTCCGCGACCCAGAATCCCGCAGCACTAGCCGCGAGTGTTATCAGCATGATAATGAGGGAAACCGGGGTGCTCTCCATGACGCCTAGCTTAGTGAATACACGAATATAGGCTGTTTTTGAGCAGCTGATTATTGCTTCTCTTCGATGAGCCGGATATAGGCGATGCTCATCCCAGACTGTATCTTTGCGCTTCACCAATTTGATGATCGTATGAGTGACGCAATCCAAGAAGCACGTCGACCCATTGTTTTTAGCGGAGTTCAGCCCAGCGGTGTTCTCACGCTTGGAACTCTTATTGGGGCATTGACGAATTGGGTAACGCTCCAGGAAAACTACGAGTGCTATTTCTGCGTGGTTGATATGCATTCAATCACGGTTCGACAGAAGCCGGCTGATTTGCGTCGCTGGACCCTTGACTGCGCAGCAATTTTTCTCGCCGCCGGCGTTGATCCGCAGCGCAGCACGGTCTTTATCCAATCCCACGTACCGGAACATGCCCAACTTGCCTGGGTGCTTAGTTCGTTCACAGGTACCGGTGAAGCTTCTCGCATGACGCAGTTCAAAGAAAAATCTGCACAGCACGAGGATAACGTCAATGTGGCACTATACACCTATCCTATTCTTATGGCAGCAGATATCCTGCTCTACCAAACGAATCTGGTGCCGGTGGGCGACGATCAAAAACAGCATTTGGAATTGACGCGTGATTTGGCGCAGCGATTCAATCACAATTACTCGCCAACCTTCGTTGTGCCGGAACCCTATATCCGCGAAACAGGTGGACGCGTCATGAGCCTGCAAGATCCAATGAAGAAAATGTCGAAGTCTGATCCTAATCAAGGCGCAACGATTTTTCTGACTGATACGAACGAGCAAATCAGAAACAAAATCAAACGCGCTGTGACCGATTCAGGTTCTGAAGTTGCCTACGATGAAAGTCGTCCGGGTATCGCAAACCTGGTAGAACTCTATCACATCGTCACCGGTGAGTCATTCGAGAATATCGAACAAAGCTTCCGCGGCCGTGGCTATGGTGATTTCAAGAATGCTCTTGCAGATGCCATGGTTGACTACGTGGCACCGGTACGTGATCGCTTCCTCGAAATCAGAGCAGATGTTGATTCTCTCAGTCGCATCGTGCGCGAAGGTGCCGAGCGCGCACGTCCGCACGCCCGCAAAACACTTCGCACAGTTTATCGTAAGGTCGGCTTCTGGTCAGATGATGCGAAGAAGTAAGTCGCGTTGAAACTTCTCGACACTAGACCACGCATCAGTTCTCATCCAACACGCAATACATAACCAATACACATCAGTATGAAATTCGTTAGCTATGTCTCCGGTTTTGAACAACGACTTGGTATCCTCTCCAACGACATCGTCATTGATCTCGCAGCAGCACATGATGCCCTCAAGGCAAGTCACAGCTTTGCGCTGGGTTTTGCGGCAGATAATGTGTTGGATTTTCTCGAGCTCGGTCAAGCTGCACTTGATGATGCACGTAAAGTCGCAGCGCTGTGCGAAGCACATCCGGATGAATCATACTGTCTGCCGGCATCGCAATGCACTTTATTGTCACCTGTTCCACGTCCTACTTCAATGCGCGATGGCTATGCCTTTCGTCAGCATGTTGAAGCAGCTCGACGCAACCGCGGATTGGAAATGATTCCGGAATTCGATGAGATTCCAATTTTCTATTTCACGAATCATAATGCTGTCACAGGACCAGGCGCTGTTGATGTTCAGGATATGCATCTCAATCAATTAGACTTCGAGCTGGAATGCGCAATCGTAATCGGCAAGGAAGGACGCAATATCAAGGCCAAGGATGCTGATGAGTATGTCTTCGGCTATACCATCATGAATGACTGGAGCGCTCGCGCCTTGCAAATGCATGAGATGAAGTTGAATCTGGGACCTGCAAAAGGCAAGGATTTCGCAACCTCACTCGGACCCTGGCTCGTCACTCGCGATGAGCTCGCTGCAAAGCGCATCGATGGTGATGCAGGTGAGAAGTACGATCTGGTTATGACCACCCGTCTCAACGGCAAAGAAGTTTCTCGCGGAAACGTAAAGGATATGTCATGGACCTTCGCGCAAATCATTGAGCGCGCGAGTTACGGTGTGACGCTGTATCCGGGCGACGTTATTGGTTCCGGAACCTGCGGCACCGGTTGCTTCCTTGAGTTGAACGGCTCAAAAGTTTTCAATCCACCGTTGTGGTTGAAAGACGGCGATGTGGTTGAATGCGAGATTGATTTACTTGGAACCTTGACGAATACTGTATGTCGCGTCGGACCCTAAGCTGGCTGATATTAATAGCTGACGATGAAGGGCTGAGTACGACTTTGCTCAGAACCCACAACCGTCACAAAGTACATCCCTTGTGCAAGAGAATTAAGACTAAACAGCGTCTCTGATTCAGTGCCCTGCACACGTGCAGTTTGGCGTGCAACTTCTCGTCCCATCATATCGCTGAGGATAACGGTTTCTGATCCCGTGCTCAGTCCCTTTTGCGTCCAACGACATTGCAAGGTCGTAGAATTCTGACGAAGCTCTAATCGTAGGTGTTCACTCGAAGTGAGAATTTCAACATCGGCCAATCCATCCGGTCCAAGCACATAGACACCGGACACTGTGGAAGCATAGAGCTTTTGGCTTGCGTAGTCATTTCCGACAAAGCGAATCGTTAGAATGCTGTTATCTACCGCATCGCCCCAAGGAACTTGCTGTTCGTAATTCCACCAATGTGCTCCATCGTCGTTTGAGCGAAGAATGATTTTTGATCCGGGCACGATCGAATCTCCGACAAAGTACTCGGTGAAGCCACCTAAGATTAACTCATCGCCGGCGCCGCCCGGAAGAGCACGTGAGGTCATCGTCCAAAAAGCAGTATCGACAAAGCGAAATGGCTTCCATGTATCTCCACCATCTGTTGTTCGAAAGAGTCCGCCGTTAGGATGCGATTGATAGAAGAAGTACGAACTGATCGCATAACCTAACAAAGGTCGCGTCGGTGAAAAGTGTATCTGCGGAATCTCCGGTTCATCAATTGGTGTGCTGCGGAACTTCGTGATGAAGCGCCAAGTTTTGCCACGATCATCCGAACGAAACACGTTGGAGCGTAAACAACCGACAAAGAGAATATTCGTCGAGTCGGAGCGCTGCGTCATACTACATGGTTGGTTCTGAAAGGGATGTGTGCCTGATACATCCATCGGAAGCGTCGATAACGAATCCCAATCGGCGCCTTTGTTCGTGCTGCGATAGATCACGCCGTTGTTGAAATCAGCAGCGTAGATGACAGAGTCATTAGAGCGATCGACGATAATCGATTCGCCGTTGAAAGTGTGCGAGGTTGTTGGTGGGAGAACGATATCCCATGTCTTTCCGCGATCAAGTGAGCGTCGTATTGTTCCGAATCTGGAGCCGCCAACGAACACCATCCCCGTGTCAGTTGGATGCACAACGACGTTCAGAAACTCCTCGCTGTTTCCTTGGAACTCAATAAAGGTGGTATCCCAATGTTGGCCTCCATCATCAGAACGGTATAAAGCTCGTCCACTACCACCTACATAAATCACATTCGGATTCTTCGGATTCGCTGCAAAACCATAGCTCGGTTCATCCAAGACTTTGGTCCAGTAACGCTGTGCTTGTGAGTCGCTAGTACATACAACAAAGAATGCACAACAGCAGGTAAGCACGATGCTTTTGAATTTCATGACACAGTCTCTTGGATAGTTGATGGAATGAGGAGTGCATGCGCCGTCTGCAATGCTTGTACCGAATGCTCCGAAGGAACCAGACTCAGAATGCATGTGTTTGAATAGCCAACACAATAGAGCACGACGCCGCGCTCGCTCAGTACAGTAGACATTTGCGTCATCGCATCCGAGCCGTTGATACTGGGTCCACACGCACACAGCACATCGATAGCCTCGATGCGTGGCTCTCGCTCATCAAAGTGCACCCGATCAGCCGCGCGAATTAGCAAGGCGCAAGTAGATTCTTCTGCAAAACTCATGAGCACTTCCACTCCACGTTGCAATGCTTCGCTGAGCTTCTTGGCTAGGAGCGTTGATGCGTGTTGATTCATCGGTGCATCAAAGCGCAGCAACAAACAGTTGCGCAGAATGCTGAGCGCTTGCACTCCGGCAGCGTTGTGTTCGCGTGATGGAATAACGCTGGTTCCGGGATGCTCAGGTTCAAAAGTGTTGAGAATGCGGACAACTATGTTTCTGTCTACGGCCGGCTTGATAGTGTCGGGGTGCAATACCTTTGCACCGAAGTATGCGAGTTGTCGCATCTCTGCGACGCTGATGTACTCCAAAGTCCTTGCGTCGCTCACCAGACGTGGATCAGCACTCAATACGCCGTTGACATCCGTCCAGATTTGAATATCCTCAGCTCGCATGGCAGCGCCGAACAAAGCTGCAGACAAATCGGAGCCTCCGCGACCAAGTGTCGTCGTTCTGTCGTCGCTTGTTGAGGCAATGAATCCTTGTGTCACAACAATATCGGCGGTGTCAAACAAGGGAAGTAAATGCTGCTCGCATTGCGTCTCGAGTTCGGAGACTTTGACGATTGCATGACCAAAATCCGCGGAGCTCTTCATGGTGATTCGTGCATCATGAAGCTCGCAGCGTTGTCCTTGGTGGACCAGCAGTGCTTGGAAAATGCAGGTCGACAATCTTTCACCAAAGGAAGCAACCATATCGAGCGATTGTGGTGTGCATTCGCACAGGAGGGATATTCCTTCGCAATACTCTTGCAGTGCGCCTAGTAAATCATCGACGTCGCGTTGCAGAGATGTCGGCACGTTCTGCTCAAAGAGCTCCGTGCAGAGTGTCTCGTGATGAGTTCTAATCTGACCCAACAATCCTGACAATTCCTCAAGCTTTGCTGTGGCAGCGCTATGGGCTGCGCGCAGGAGCAGGTCAGTGATGCCACCGCAAGCCGAAAGCACAACAAGACGTTTTGTACTTGCTTTCGACCTTACGATCGAGGCTACGCGTTGCATAGCAGTGGCAGTCTTCACGGAGCTGCCGCCGAATTTCATTACATGCATGGATTCGTAAATAACAGAGCAGAACTGCTCCAATTTAGCCTTTGGGGAGCTAATCCAAAAGGAAGCAAGGTCGATGTTGATTGAGCGTCGAATTAGTCCGAATCCACAGAGATTTCCACATCCTACTCTTTAGTCTTGGAACCGTACGCTCTGCTACTATATTGCACTGAGACTGTGGGCACCTTCTATGCAAAATGAATCGCTGTGGATGTGGATCGGCTTTGGAGCATTTATCATATTGATGCTCTGGCTGGATCTCGGCGTGTTTAATAAAAAATCGCACAAAGTTAGTATTCGCGAATCACTAGGTTGGACCTTTGCCTGGATGGCATTGGCGGCTGTTTTCGTTCTCGGTATTTACTGGCAGCTTGGCATGAACCACGCCGCCGAGAACAAGGCACTTGAGTTTCTTACCGGCTACATCATCGAAGAATCACTGAGTATTGATAACCTCTTTGTTATCATTCTCATCTTCAAATTCTTCAACGTAAATCCAGGCTATCAACACAAAGTGCTGTTTTGGGGCATTATCGGTGCTCTGGTGATGCGCTTGGTATTGATCATCGCCGGCGTTACGCTTATCAATCAATTCAGCTGGATTATCTACGTCTTCGGCGCATTCTTGATTATCACCGGAATACGCATGGCGATGGGTGCAGAGCATGAGATTGACCCGGAAAGCAACATCGTGATCCGCTTGTTCCGTCGTTTCTTCCCGGTCAGCAAGGAAGAACACGGTGATAAATTCTTCGTCAAGCAGGGTCTCAAATGGGTCGCAACACCGCTCTTTATCGTCGTTCTCGTCGTTGAAGTTTCGGACCTCATCTTTGCCGTCGACTCGATCCCAGCCGTCTTGGCTATTACACGCGATCCCTTCATTGTCTACACCTCAAATGCCTTCGCTATTCTCGGATTGCGATCACTTTTCTTTGCTCTGTCCGGATTGCTGGATCTCTTCCACTACCTAAAGTATGGCTTGTCGTTTGTCTTGGTGTTTATTGGGATCAAGATGGTTCTAACAGACGCTTGGCATATCTCAACCGACGTGTCCTTACTTGTAGTTGGATTTATTCTCGGAACATCAATTATCGTTTCTCTGATCCGACCGCCGGTGAAGGAACTTGAGACGTCCGGTGAAGATGAGTAGCTCTGAATGAGAGCTCGATGCTATTGAAAGCGACCGACAATCTTCTCGAAAACATAGGACATCAGCGGGCGATTGTCGACCAGCACGTCCGCTTCGCCGCTCATCCCAATCTGCAGTAGACCACTCATTTGACCTGCATCTCGCAGTTCTATTTCCACAGGATAACTGCCTTTGTCATCCGGTGTGAGTGCCTTGTGAATAATCACTCCTCGAACCATACCCCAGTGATAGTAGGGGAATGAACTGACTTTCAATGCTGCTGAAGCGCCTTCGATAACCGTGCCCACATGCTGTGGCTCGACCGGTGCTGAGGCATAAAGTTTGGTTGGAGAGGAAATGAGTTTGATGATCACCGAACCGCCCTCAGCTTCTCGCTCTTCGTCATAGGCATAAGATACAGTGAGATCAGCCGGCGCAAGAAGATGCACACAACCGCTGCCGTAGGCTGCGTCGCCGAAGAGATCATGGATCTTGGTGCGTACGGATTGAATCGCCGACTCCAACTGACTGCGACGGGAACTCAATTCGAGATCACTACGGTGTGAGTTCACACCAACCATGGATTGATCAATCTCTGCCTGACGAATTCGTTCGTCCAAAGCACTCAACTCGATACCGTATTGCTGACGTGTGCGATTCAATGCGTCCTTGGCGCTATTCTCTTTGAGCTGTGCATCGCGTACTTCCTTGTCGGCAGCAAAACCCTGCGAGAACAGTTTCTTCGTCTCAGCCAAGTGCTTCGATGCTGCAGTCAATTCTTGTTGAAGCGCATCAAGTTCCGTCGTTTGCTTCTTGAGTCGTAACTGACGTTCCTTCTTCGCATCGTTGATCTGCGACTGATATCGATTGCGCTGCAGCGCTAGGTTCTCTTTGGTGTTTTGATTGATGGGAACATCCGAGCTCTCGAACATTCGACGATTCTCGACGGCGGTGGTGTATTGGTTGAGCAGACTGACGATCGTCGGACTGGTCACGGTTGCCAAAGTATCTCCGCGGTGAACAATCTGTCCAACCTTGACCTTCATCTTTAAGACCTGCGTGTTCTCGGCAAATCGATACGAAACTTCTCGTGTGTCTGACTTGATGGTAAATGGAACTGCTATCTCGCGTGGAATGCGAATGAGGATGGAGGCGATTATCATCAGCACGAAAATTCCCACACCGCCATAGAGCATGAGTCGCAAAGCGCCACGACGTACATTTGTGATCGGCGCGTCGTCCTCGCGATATAAATCTTCCACCTGCCGTTCGTGCATTCCGCGAATCGTTGCCATAGAGCTCCGGTTGTGTCTCGGCGCAAATTAACTCACAGCAGACTGCTCCGCATCGATCTTGTGCACAAGACCAGTCTGTCGTTCCCGACTGCGAATCATGAGATTCATCAGCACCGCCAAAAGAAGACTTGCTCCCGCAGCACTCGAATAGTAGATGAGCTTGTCAGGAATACACACTTGCGCCAGCATGAAGTGCATTGCACAAACAATCATGCAAACAATTATGCTGAGAATAACGCCGCGATCGCGGTAGAGAGAGTAGTCGCTGAGAAGGCTATGAATGTAGAGAATCACGACTAAAACAAAAGGAGAGAACAAGCGCTCGGTGTCAGCGCCAATCAAGGCCGATGCCATCAACAAGACACCAAAGACCAGATACTCAGGATGCTGTTTGAAGAAGAGTCTGTTTTGTTTGAATTGAACAAAGGGAATCAAACTCAAGGGCGCGCAGGTGTTCAACAGCAGACGTCCCCACAGTTCCGGACGAAGAAAGCCGGGAGCGTAATCTTGTACAGTTGTCATCAAGCTCCAGTCTGCATTTGAAACGCGGACCAGCATGCGAATGCTCAGGAACAACACAATTGCCGGCACGCTCAGCGCACTTGCTTTGGCGATGAGTTGTTTTTGATCGCGACTCCACAAGTAGACAAGGCTGACGGGAATCATGAGGAGCACGGTCTCACGAGCCAAGACACCTGCACTGAGCACTATCGCCCAAGCCGCCAGCTTACGTTGCTCCACAAAGATGAAACACGCAATGATGGCAAGCAGTGAGAGAGCGTCATTGACCTGAAAACGGTTGAAGAGCATCATGCCACAACCGTAGGGATTGAAAAGCAGGAGTGTGGTTGCTAAGAGAGCTTGAGATTCGCTGGCGCGACGCTGTCGCATTAGTGTGAAAAAGCAGAGTCCGATACCAATCAGCGCAAGCACACTCAGCACTCGAAATGCATAGGCATCATAGGACGTAAAGAGTCCTGCAAGCCAAGGACCAAGCACGCGATATGCAAAAGGCGCTACAGCATTGTGCGCAATGCCGGGTGAGGCGTGAGCCATCAAACGATACTGCTCAAGATCTGCGTGTGCGAATTCGTGGATGAAGTCGATGGGTTTCCACCAGACGACGGCGAGAAAAAGGACTTCGGCAATGACGATGCGGATGGCAAGACCAGGACGGTGCTCGAATATCCCGGGCTTAGCTTCAATCGGAGTGTGCTCTAGTTCCACTCGTTCGAATTCTCCGAAGAGTCTGCGTTGTGAGCGTAGGGCAATGAAATGCTGAAGGTTGTGCCGATGCCCAGGGAGCTTTTGACGGAAACAGTTCCCTGATGCGCTTCAACAAGACGTTTGACGATCCACAAGCCAAGACCGCTGCTAGGCTCATCACCGGTCGGACGTGCGCTTAGTTTCATGCCGCGCTGGAATGCTCGCTTGGTGTCCTCAGGACTCATACCAAGACCCTGATCCTCAACATCAATTCTATACATCTCATCTCCAGCTGCCAATCGCACGGTGATAGATGTACCGGGTAGCGAGAATTTGATGGCGTTACTGACGAGATTATCAATGACTTCTTCGATTTTCTGTGGATCGATCTCAACCGGCATTGGAAGCGGCGCAACGTCACTCTTGATGCTGATGCCTTTCTTCTCTGCTGCCGGACTATTTCGACGACAAACACTCTCAATGATGATCGCGGGATCTGCTTCTTGTTTTTCAAGATGGATGTCTGCTTGATCCATTGCCATGACCCGAGACAGCTCTTGCGACAACGAAACGATCTTCGTGGTTGTCTCCACAATGTCTTGCATGACTTCTTGTGTCTCAGTCGAATTCAAATCATAGCCACGCAACAAGTCAACTAGATTCTTGATAAGCGATGCCGGATTCTTGATGTCGTGAATGATAATCGCAAACACATCATCTTTCTGACGCTGCAGATCTTCGAGCTCACGCTTCACTTTTGATACACGCTCAACCTGCGACTCGAGGTCTTTGTTCTGATCAGCAAGTTCACTCGTGCGCTTTGCCAACTCAGTCGTCTTGAGCTGAAGCGTTTCGTTTTCTTTGCGTAGTTGAAGTATCTCATCTTGCAGCGACTTCACCAACTTTCCATCCTGCGCCTTCTGCTCGCGGATCTGTGTTGCAACTGCAGCAACAGCTGCGGCAGCCGGGGCAGGTTCAGGAATGGCGTAATTGGTAGCGGGTTTGCGTCGAAGGACGATTACTGTAACGACAGCCAAAGCAATGCAAAGCACGAGCAAGATGATCGAGACAATCGACCAATTGATGCTTGAAAAGAAACTCGGGTTTGTAATCTGTGCAAGTTCGGTTCGAAAGGCGGAGGCTTTTGCAGCATCAACAGAGAATTGCAGGAGGGCCGGTGATGCAGACCAATCACTCGTAAGAGATTGTGCTCGCACCGTCAATCCATACTTACCTTCAGGAAGATTGCTGAATGTTCTGTTGCCTTCGTTCTGAGTTTGAATCAAATGCTGCTGACCATTATCGAGATCGATCTGATAGCGAAAAGATGCGTTGCTTTTTTGATCGTCTTCGTGCATGAAGCTGACGCTGAGCACACTTTGAACATCGAGTACGATGTTTGGCCACAGAGAAGGAGGAACAACAATTCCATTTATACTTACAGATGTAATTGCTGTGCTGTGTGTAGCACGCAGGGGCTGCAGTATCCCGAGAAATACGACGGCGAGGAGGATGGCAAATCGTCGCGTTATCATGAAGGTAGTCCCATTACTATTCTGTTTTTATTGCGTCCATGCGGCTCAGACGGGCCTGTCTACGTACCGAAAGTCGACGTTGTCGCTGTAGAGACCGCAATATGCGGCTACAGTCCGAAAGTCTCGTTATCGGATGATGCGGCAGAGATTGCTCAGCGCACATCTTTAGAGCAGGACCAGTAGCAAATATAAGGTCTGCAGACAACGCAAGGCAGGGGTTGATCACTCGGTGTAGAACTACTATTACCAAATCTTCGGTGTCAATCGACGCCAAAACAGCGTTTCGCAGACAGCGGTTCATGCTACAGCTGCATGATTCGTTGTCAAAAACTCGGTCAATGGTCGAAATAGGCGCATTGGAGGAATCGGCTAGGATCTTGCATAACTCTTTGTCCGATGTCGCTTCGCTCGCTGCCGTATCGTAGTCTGGACGTAGAATTGAGATCGATGCTTCAAGTTCCTGACTCAAGTTCAGCAAATCATGCCACGACGAGGAGGGAGCGTTGTCGTGCACCAACTCGCAGCCCGGAGTGGAGACGTCGATAATGATGTGTCGCGATCCACGCACCGCGTCAATTCATAGGGAGATAGTTATGGAAACCTCTGCCGGTGGCTCGTCCAAGCCAGCCTGAGCGAAGGTATTGTCGAAGGAGTACGCAGCAACGATAGCGCGGCTCGTGGTACTCATTATACAAGGCATCGAGAATACTGACAATCGTATCAATGCCAATTTGATCTGCCCACTCGCACAATCCCTTGGGATAATTGACGCCGAGTTTCATTGCAGCATCGATGTCCTGTGCACTTGCCACACCTTCCATCACAGCAAAAGCCGCTTCGTTGATCAGCATGGAAATCATGCGTGGAAATACAAGACCGACGCGGTCTTCTACGAGTTCGACAGTGAAGCCGAGTTCTTGGAAATAGTGCAGAGCTTTTTGGTGCGAGACGTCGCGCGTACGCAACGAGGGAGCAACTTCAATGGTCTCGAAACTCGAGAAACCCGGTATCAGCGGCGCGCCAATCACTTGTGAAGCCAGTGGCAGCAGTGCGTTGATTTCTGTGGCGGTGCAAGTAACGGTACTGCAAATCATCAGAGCGGAAGGGAAGAGCTCTGCCAGCTCTTGCAGCACAGCGACTTTCGCGATCTGTGCGCGAAGCGAACAATCGACGATGCATTGGATGTCGTTTTCTTCTTCGAGTTCGTCAAAATCCAGAATAACATTTTCAGCAAACTCATCATAATACTCGTTAATCTCATCATCTTCATCGCTATTGGGAGCAATAGCCTCACCCAAAAATTCCGTCATTGCATCTTCATCAAAAGTGTCTTCTGAAAATTCATCGATGGAATTAAGAATGATGAACTCGCGTCCTTTTGATTCCAGCAAACGGGCGAATTCAGCGACGATGATTGGTTCCCCAAACAAGAGGGTTGTTTTTGGTGTGGTGCTCATGAAGCGTGACAATTAAGGGCGATTACAGACTAAGCACAAAAATACAGCGCAGAGGGGTCGGGTGCTCATGTGAATCGCGGGAACTAACGGGAGTATGTCTGACTCGAACTTAGGCTGATGGACTAAGTTTCTTCGCTTGGATTTTCGGTTGGAAGTCCTGTACGTAGTGTGGCACAAAGACCTGAGCATCGCTAAAGCGTTCAGCAGCATAGAGTGCTGATGCCAAGTCTGCGATAGACTGAACGGAAAGGGAACGGAAGTGGGGCAATGATGTGAATTCCGGGAAGTCGTCGGCTGCAGGACCGCAGACAAAGGGACGGTGCACGATCTTGCATGCATGCAACACATCCTCGCGTGAACCGGAGACAATAGCGCTTCGCGCTTGGAGGTCGCGATCAAAAATCTGAGCGTAATACTTATCACGTTGAGACAGCACACACACAAGAATTGCATCACAATCAGTCAAAGCTGCTGCAGCAGATGCCGACATTGCCTGGGCCAGGAGAGTTGGAACCGGAATCAATCGAGGTGCATTATCCCAGCACAATGCTTTGGCGAAGGCGATGCCGATGCGTAGTCCGGTGAAAGAGCCCGGTCCTTCTGAGACCGCGACCGCATCCAAATCCTTCACCGACAAAGAATGCGAATTCAGCAGCGTCTCAGTCATTGTTGCCAGCTCACGATCATGAATCGCCGGAACATCATGACTCAACACCGAGGCCAAACGCGCACCGATACTCAATGCAACGCCGCAATGCACGCCGCTTGTTTCAATGCTGAGAATCTTTGGGTGTTGTGTTTGATCTGACTCTCTCATGCGTCTTCAGTTCCTTCGTCTTCAATCTCATCGCCGGGGAACATTCCTTCAGGAGCTGTGAGCAGCAAGCGACCGCTGGCGCCGCGCTCGGTTTTGACGATAGCCGAAACCATGGGTACCAAAACCTCGTCGCCTTTGGGCGTTTCTATAACTAGCGTGCGGTGAGCTGGAGTTTGCCAGACATCTCGAACGACTCCGAGCAGAGTCATCGTTTGTGCATCAACGGCTTCACGTCCCATCAGCGATTCACTAAACAGCGCATCGTCGTCCGGAGCAATGGTCGCAGCGGGCACAAACAATCCGCGTTCAACCAACTGCTCAGCTTTCTCCACGCTATCAACATTCTTAAGCTTTAGCAGAGCGCCACGTCCATGTTCGAGACAGCGTTCCACCACATATGGAGTGGAGTATTGAGCGCTGAAGCCGATTTGCACTTTGGCGCCGGCTTGAAGTTGAGGCACGAAGTCAACATCGGACAGCATGCATTCTCCACGAATGCCGTGAGTACGGGTAATAGTGCCGATGTATCGATAGCTCATAGTGTCCCGGGAAATTCTACGAATATAGCGGTGGGCTTTTCTATGTTTGTGTTTTGATTTTAGGAAACCAGACAATGCTTGACCGACAGCGAATCGGCGCCATCATCCAAGAGTCCATTCAAACCAAGGAATTGCTCATCGCGCAGTGTCTCGATCAAATCGAGAGCAGCGCAGCCGAGCTCAGCGACGTCTTGAAAAACGGCGGCATGATTCTCTTCTGCGGCAATGGCGGCTCAGCCGCTGACGCCCAGCACATTGCAGCCGAACTCGTCATTCGTTTTCGCGGCGGAGTAGAGCGTCGTGCTCTACCGGCAATGTCGCTTGCCGTCGATCCCAGCATGAGCACTGCCGGCGGCAACGACTACGGCTACGAGCACACCTTCGAACGCATGGTTGAAGCCTTCGGACGTCCGGGTTCCGCCTTAGTCGGCATCAGCACCAGCGGCAATTCCGCCAATGTTGGTCTGGCCCTCAAGAAAGCCCGCGAAATGGGCATGCGCACCATTGGTTTACTTGGAAACGGCGGAGGATCTCTGCTCAGTCACTGCGACTCGGCGGTCGTTGTACCATCATCCGTCACAGCCCGCATCCAAGAATGTCACATCACCATTGGTCATATTTGGTGCGAATTCATTGAGGAATCTCTGTTCCCCGAGCTATTCAGCTAAAGTTTTTCGCTTTTTCTGACGAAAAAACTCAAACGGGTTGTCCAAAATCTTCCCATTCATTATTTTTGATGCTCGCTGAAATCTAAGCCACTTTAGCTCAGTTGGTAGAGCAGCTGATTTGTAATCAGCAGGTCGTTGGTTCGAGTCCGACAAGTGGCTCCAAACGCTCAATTCTTATAGGATTGGGCGTTTTTTGTTTATGGCTACCCGTGTCAGAGCACATTTAGCCAAGAGAGCGGTTTATGGCATTTGCTTTCAGGGGTACTTTTCGAGCTGATTGGTCGAGGTCTCGTGTATGAATTCACGCTCAATACGAGTAAGACTGACTTCGCATTGTAATCTGAGTTCGACTTGGGGTATTAGCAGAATACATGACAGCGCTGATCTTCAGCGGATACTGGCAATCAGCAATTGTGGCGCGAGTAAATTTCAATCTAGAACATTAGGGGATTTTTGATTGTAACGACGCTTTGAATTGGTGAGGTCCGTGTAACAGAAAAGGGATAAGTTGGTGCAAAGCGTTTTGTCACTCTTTGGTGATTTGCATGAAGATCGCCGTTTTGTTCGCAGCCTTTGCTCTAACAATCTTGTTTCTTGGATGCAAGAGTGACCTCGTCTCTCCAACAACCTACCTAAGCTGCAGTAGACCTGTTTCAACTGCAAACGGATATCGATATCCTGCGTCTATTGCACAATACACGAAGATTTCTGCGAGTGGCAATTATCTCGCATTTGTACAAGATGACAACTCGAAGCTCTGTGTGTATGACTTGAATAAATCACTGTATCTCTACTATACACTGCGTGATAAAATGCCGTCTTCTACATATCTAGTCGGCATTGGAGAATTTCAGTGGTGTCCTTATTCTGACGAAAGTATTCTTGTAACTCTATCGACAAGCACGGATACGAACGGTTCGGGAAATCTGATTTATGGCGAGAGCCTTTACTTGTTAAATATCAAGAATGGCAGCATAACCCGGACGATGCCTGCGCTCATGTCTATCTGTGGGGCGACGGATATGCAACTACTGTCCTGGCTTCCTACTTCCGCAGCTTCTAATGATACAATTCTCATTCGTTATAGATTGAAGGCCTTTGGCGGCGATCCGTTTTTACATAAGAAATATCATGTTCAAAGCGACAGAATAGAGCCGGTCGATAATCTAAATTGTTTGGCTGGGTTGTGTTGTTTTGATAAGATGGGCAAAATGTTTGCACATATAAAGACAGCTTCGGTAGCAGAAGATTACCGACTCTACATTGGAAGTGAGTTAGTACAGCTTCCACATTTTGAGAGTATTCAATATGTGAGGATTTCAAGAGATGGTAAATACATTGCACTTGATGTATTGCCTCCACTCACAGATTCTATACGAGGATTATCGTCCGAGATCTGGTTGATCAATACTAATAAGTGGCTCGCTAACAAAGCTGATACATCGTATTTGTCGGTCATTAATCTTCAGAATATTAACTGCAGCTATAGTTTTGGAGGAGCCTATCCTGAGTTTCTGACAGATTCAACGCTTGCCCTGAACTTGCACAAAGATGGGGATGCTACGTCTCCGCCCTACGAAGTGACATTTGGAGGAAAGTTAGTACGGAGAATTAGTGTGATTCGATGATTGAGTGGTTAAGGGAATGTGGAATCAATATCTCGTTAAGTACGTTGGCATATGAGATCTTTAAGTAAAATTCTTACTGCACTTTGCAGGATTGAACGCCAACCCCGGCCCATCCTCGACGACTTTAGCATATAACCCTTCGATCATCAAGTCAGAGCAACTCATATGGAGTTCATCGAAGATAGACGCGGAAAGAAATCAACGATTATTACCTCGCAAGTCCGGTTTTGGAATGGCAGGATCTCAGCGGACAAGACACCGTCGCCGATGCCGTCATGAAAAGAATCATCCATCAAGCTCATCGCTTATTACTAAAGGGTGGCTCACTCAGAAAGGAAGTGAAAACGGAATACGAACCTGCATGACATTAGAACCCCTGTTCCATACCTTTGTTCAACCAATTTTACCAAGCTAAACTTATAGGCTCCGCCAGGAGACAGGTGGATCAATTTGCGGCGGTATAATTGCGACAAATACGGCGGATTTGACACCCTCAGTGCCGATTTCTCATGCTTACAACGTTCATGTTTCTCTTGTGTCCGTTTTAAAAGGGCACTCCTTCCAAATGAAACAGAACTACTGTCACGCGAATTATTGTGGCATAGCCGTGTAACACCGTTGACAAAGAGCATTTCTCTGAACGGAATTATTCTAATTTGAATCACTCGGTTCGGGTACCCTCGAATTGAAGAAGTCGCAGTATAAAAATTGTACCTCATTACCTCGGGAAGCACGATGAAAAGCCTTCTCAGTCTTGTCCTCCTGATAGTGATGTGTGAGATGCACATGCCATCGCACATACGCGCTGCTGCGCTCGATCCCGTGCTTGAGAAACGTGTGCAGGCTTTGTCGATGAACGCCGGAAATGTTGGTACGGAGTTTTACTTCTCGTTTATACCCTGTTACACACTCCCGACCAAGCGGATGATGCACTTGTATCTGTGCTCGCAGGATAGTGGCACGGTGAAGATTGAAATCAAAGCGCATTCGTTTTACCGGACGCTGCAGATGCTTCCAAATGTATGCTCGGTAGTTGAGTTGGATCCGGGCATCGGACAGGCTGCGGAAGTGGTGGAGTATGGCTACGGACCGAACACGAATAAATATGCTCAGGCTGCGGTTCATATCTACTCAAATGTTGGCATTGTTGTGTGTGCAACCAACATAAGCGACTCTTTTTTGGCCTTGCCTGTGCAGGCATTGGACACTGCCTACTATGTCACAACGATGCCGGATATATCGTGGTCCAGAGGCGGCTCTTCGTTCCCGAGTGAAGTTGCTGTTGTTGCTGCTTATGATAACACACTGGTTTCGTTTACGGCTGGCGGTGCTACCGTAACCAGGACAACAAGTGGGATCGGCTATGGTCAAACCGGCAGCGTCAATTTGAACAAAGGTGATGTATGGCTCGTGGCGAATGATTCCTTGTCAAAAGAGGAAGACCTCTGCGGTTCCTATGTGCATGCCAACAAACCCATCGCCGTTATATCGGGAAACATGTACGCAAATGCCCCGAAGAGTATCGGCGACGCGAACCACTTGATGGACCAACAATTGCCCATTAGCTCGTGGTCGAAGACTGTGTTGATTCCGCGAAACACATCTCGACTAAAATCATATTGGATGCGGGTCATTGCATCTGAGCCGGCAACGAAGCTGAACTATAATTGTGCGAGCTGGAAAACATTGAGTGGAACCGAAGGACGAGAAGGTACGCGTTGGATTGATCTGAGAGTGAATGATACGGCTAACAACATTCTGTCTTTGTCTGCAGACCATCCGATCTATGTCACCGTGTATAATACCGGTCACCTTGACGACAATCGCAATGAGCAGCCTTTTCAAATGACGGTCATTCCTACTTCACAGTTCCAGAAACAAGTCATGTTTGCAACGCCGGACGTGCTTGGTGGTATCTCTGTAAGCACGCGTTCTCTGGGTCTCATATTTCCTTTAGACTCAAACGGTAAAATGCCCTCGACACTGGAGTTTGCCATCGCTAAAAACGGACAACTTCAGTGGAAGTCCTATAGTGCTTTTTTTGGCTCGAGCATTAACAGCAAGGATATCTATTGCGAGAAAATCGGTGGGCTTCAATATGCCTATAAAGAGTGTAGTCTGCCATCCGGCTGCGTGTGTGCCATTCGATGTAATCAACCTTTCGCTGCCTATCTCTTTGGACAGACAGATTATGATGCATACGCTCATCCACTGATCTCGGGAGTGCCGGCTCCGTTCGTGGCATCGGATTTCAGCGCACCAACCCTCCAGTATAAGCAAGGTTGTGACGGGTCCGTAGGAATGCATGCCCCGGCCAGTGCCACAGATCTCCCGCTGGATTCATCACGATCGAATCTTGCCTCAATCGTGTTGGCAGATTCTTCTACAAACTATGCCTTTGAAGCAGCGTCGCTAGTGCCTTCGAAGAGTTCAACAGTTTTGTGGTCGTTGCACGTTATCGACTCAACCCGTAATGCAAGGGCAATTGTTGTTGCGACGGATGCAGTTGGCAACTCTACCCAAGCCGACATTCGTTATTATCCTTTTAATATCACCTGTGCTCAGAAAAGTCTGAACATGGGCGTAGTGCATCGAGGCGACAGTCTCGTCCGCGACGTTGAAGTCCGCAACCTCAGTGCTAAAGATCAACTCATTACATCCTTCGAATGGAGCTCCGCCGGCAACTCAGCGTTCAAGCTTGTACAAGCAGACTCATTGCCTCTTCGTTTGCCTGCCTTATCTACTCGTCAACTGCAGGTCATGTTCAAAGCCGGAACACTCGGCGAGTTCAAGGATTCTCTGACCGTACACTCCGCCTGCGATCGTCGTTATTTGTTGAGCATTAGCGCAACAGCAGATACCGTTGCTATACCGGTCGATGGAGTAGATGATGCGGAATCTCGCGAGTTTTTCTGTACGCCCAATCCCTCAAACGGCGAAGTGACCTTGCACCTACCCAACAATTGGCCGGCTCATATACCGGCACAGATCGAAGTATTTAACTCCCTGGCGCACCGCGTGTATTTCGAGAGTTGTATGAATGGAATACCTTCGCAGCATGTCCTTAACCTGCAGTCTTTGATTGTGGGTGTGTATACACTTCGAATAACTAGTAGTGCAGGGACTCTGAGTACAAGATGTAGTGTGCTTAGGTGAGATTGGATGGCGCACGGCGCCTATTAGATGACCATTTGTAACGCATGTAAGTACATGGCGTGAAATCCATCGTAGTTGACCCACCTAAACTGGAAAAGATTGACTCACCAGAGATGTGCTAGAGGATGCATTTTGTATGTCGTTATGACGTGCGGATCACTCTTTGAACTAGCACTGTAAGCCATTCGTCCATCGCCGTGTTCCTGCTGAAAAATTTTTCCACGATCCTTGGCAGGCACGGTGTAGGAAGCTCAATCGCGTAAATTGTTAGGAGCGTAAGTCAAGTTCTTGTTCCAGCGGAAGGTGTAAAGGGAGTGTATTACTGCATACTCATTGCTCACGTTTGGAACAGAAAGTTGAGTGCGGCTGCTGTTTTAGTGCGGTTTTTTTGCGTTTTACCTAGAATAGCGAGTATTGCGGTTAGTACTGAGTCGATCATGCACGAAATCCGTGAAATATCCGTACAACCACGTATTGAGCGACCTTTGGGATGGGTCTATTTTCGTTGGAGTAGCGCGTCCGAAATAGCATAGTGCAGGACTTGCAGGTATTCCAGGAACTGAGGATTGAAGCGATGAATTTCTTCGAAGACGACGAAATGTTTGGCGAACAGAACAAGGCTAGCATGGAAGATTCCGTGCGCCGGTACAGAGAAGCGCTGCGAAATGGTCGCCGCGAAGAACTGAGCAACTCCATCAGCTTTGAAGCTCTGGAGAGTTTGGCTCAGTATTGTCTCGACAACTCCAAGTACGACGACGCCCTTGCATTTGCTACCATGCTCTGTGAATGCACGCCTTACAATCCTGAAGCCTGGCATAAGAAGGGCATAGCACTTTCTTGCATGCTCCGTTATAAGGACGCGCTCGAATGTTATAACAAAGCCCTGCAGTTAAATCCCGTTGACGTTGATGTCATGATCAATTGCGCTGTCGCGCTTGATCAATGTGGTTTCGTCGATGAAGCAATCAAAGTATTTGATCAAGCACTCAGCGTTGAGCCCGGTAACGAGGATGCACTGTTTAATAAAGGAATTCTTTGCGAACATCGTGGATGGTACTCTGATGCCATTGCTTTGTTCGAGTACTTGTCTGAATCAGAACGCTTTAGCAAAGACGCATTGTTTGAATTGGGATTCTGCTACGACTGCGTGCAGCGTCATGACGATGCAATCAAAGCCTATGAGAAGTGCATCGATATCGATCCTTATGATTTCAACGCTTGGTTTAATCGTGCTGTCGTGCTAAGCAGATTGCGTAAGTATCATGAAGCTCTTGAGAGTTACGACATGACACTTGCGATCAAAGAAGATTTTGCATCGGCATGGTATAATCGTGGAAACACATTGGCCTTGCTTGGTAAGAATAGCGATGCGGTTAGTAGCTATCGTGAAGCACTTCGTCATGACCCAAGCGACGTTTCATCGTGGCACAACCTGGGCAGTGCACTCGAAGAATCCGGAAAGTTCGTTGACGCAATCGACGCTTTCTCAAAAGCCATTGCTCTCGATCACAAACACTGTGAATCATACTTTGGCCGCGGTACATGTTATGATGCGCTCTTCAAGTATCAACGTGCACTCGACGATTACAATGCTGCATTGCGCATGAATGCATCTCGCGCTGACATTTGGTATGCAAAGGCAGATGCACATTATCATCTTGGTCGCATGACTGAAGCCCTCGAGTGCTATCGCACTTCGCTGGAGCTTGGTCCGAACGACGCCGAATGTTGGTTCGACTACGCATCCACACTTCTCGAAAATTCAAAGACTCTCGAAGCACTGGAAGCCTTCCAAAAAGCAACTGAGTGTAAGCCAAGTTGGTCTGAGGCCTTTCTGGCTTTGGCAAAGGTCCAGGCTATACTCCGTGATGTGGAAGCTTCAACTATTAGCCTACGGAAGTCAATCCAACTTGACGCGACCAAAAGAACCTCTTTTGCGCAAGAATTCACTCCTTTTGTGAACGCCACTATTATTGAACAGATCGAACGGGAAATTTCTAGTCATAATTGAGTTAAAAACTGTAAAAATGACGTAAAAACGCCGTATTTGCTTACCGAGAAAAATGAATTTTTTTTAGTTGAGATTGTTCGCTCTTCTACCTAGATTGATGCAACAGGTCAAATCAGATTTAGTTGTCCAACTCAATTCTTAAAAAATTTATGAAGCGTTCATTCAAACTGATCGCAGGGGTGTTCATCTATTGTTCGTTGTCATTTTTACTGACACAATCACCAATGTCAGCGCAAAACATCCAGCTCAATCAGAGGATGGGATTCGTTGAAAATAAGGGGCAATGGGGTTCAGACTTTGCATATTATTCAAGCCAGGCCAACGTTCGTACCTGGATCACCAATTCCGGTTTAACGTTTGATGTTCGCGGTGCCAACATCAAGACCGGCCGCAAGATTTATTGCCCTTCCAAGTACCGTTCCTTTACCGAAGACAAGATCGACGAGGAAGTTGTTCAGCATCATGCTATCCACGTAGATTTTGTTGGAGCAAACATGCCGGCAATGCAGCCAAACGGCCTGCGTGAAGGTAGCTTCAACTATCTGCAAGGTAACGATGAATCAAAATGGGTACGTAACGTTCCTCATTATAATGAGGTAACAATGAAGAACGTATATCAAGGTATTGATGCTTTGGTAACGATCTCCAATGGCGCTACGCAATACAACTTCATCGTAGCTCCGGGAGCCGATGCTTCAGCGATTAGTATGCGTGTTGAAGGTTCTAACGGTGTTCAGAATTCAGAGAGTGGTGAGCTGATCATTCACACGAGCTGCGGCGATCTTCGCAATGGTTCTATCTATGCATATCAGATCGTTGATGGTCGTCAGCAACAAATTCCATGTTCATTCGATGTACGTGGTAACATCGTGCATTTCAATGTAGGCACTTATGATCGCAATCGTCAATTGGTTATCGACCCAATCGTTTATGCAACTTATGTAGGTGGCGATGACGTTGACGCGGTAACATCCTCAACGCGTAGTGCAACTACCGGTGACGTTGTGGTTGTGGGCTATACGACCTCATCAAACTTCCCACGCACAAGTGGCGCTTATACTTCACCGGCAACCGGTGCTGAAGATGCATTTGTTGTGAAGTACGATGCGAAACTCTCGAAGATGATTTTTGCTACTTATGTGGGTGGCGCTGCAACAGACAAACCATGGGACGTTGCTTTGTCGCGTGGTGATGGTTCAGCTGATATCATCGTTGTTGGTGAAACTGCTTCAAGCAACTTCCCAACGAAGACAGGATCATACAAGCAAGCACAACAAGGTGGCGTTGATGCATTCGTTTTTCGTATGCTTAGCAACGGTACTGATCTCAAGTTCTCGACATACTTCGGTGGCGCTAGTGGTGACGATCGTGCTTATTCACTTGTTGTCTCTGCATCTAGTCAAGTCCTGTTCTGCGGCGCTACAAATTCAAACAACATGCCGACAAGTTCTAATGCTATGAGCAAGACAAGTCTTGGTGGTCTTGACGGTTTCGTAGCACGTCTTAGCACAACCGGTGGTACACTTGAATATTCTTCATTCTACGGCGGTAACGGTACCGACCGTTGTAATGGAATTGGTATGTCATCATCACTTGACAACGTACCGTATCTCACCGGCGAGACGAATTCAGGTAACCTTCCTTTGTATCCAACCCAGACAACCGGTGGTGGTATGGGCGGACCTCCGGTAACAAAGATTCTTGCTCCTCAGACCAAACTTGGTGGTGCGACGGATGCATTCTTTGCAAAAGTCACTTTCGGTTCAACAACTCCTACCTATAGCACATACTTTGGTGGCAATGGTGTTGACTTCGCAACTTCAATTCTTGTTGATAATGGTGGCGTGTCAACCATTGCAGGTGGTACAGTCTCGACAAATCTGACCTTGATTCAGAACTACCAGCCGACCAAGCACCCTGGCCAGGAGTGCATGCTTGCTGAAATCAATGCAGCAGGACAAGCCTTTACCATGACCGCATATCTCGGTGGTAATGGCGATGATGTGGCTCTTGATTTAGGAACAGATGATGGTACGAACCTCTATTTGGTTGGCCGCACAACATCGAGCGATTATCCAACAACTGACGACGCTGAACAAAAAGCATACAAGTCTGCAGCTGATGGATTCATTACGAAGCTTGGATCATATGTCAACTTGAAGTACTCTAGCTATATCGGTTCAACCGGCGCAGATTCTATGATGACTGTTACCGTTGTTGACAAGCAACAAGCTTATGTTGGTGGTATCGTAAGTGGTAACTCAATGAAGACCACAGATAGCGCTGCTCAGAAGACGGCGTCAGGTACAACTGAAGGATACTTTGCGAAGTTTACATTTTCAGCTCTGACAGTAAGTACACCGCCGGCAGGTGATTCAAAGTGCGCAGGACAACCAATTCCGATCAACTGGTTTGCTTCAAATTCAGAGACAGAAGATCGTTACGCAGTCGAGTATAGCACCAACGACGGAATGACGTGGAATCTTATCAAAAAAGATGTTGCACAGCAAACTTTGACCTGGAGTACACCAGGAACCTTGGTAGGTGGTAGTGCATATCGTGTACGCGTTACCAATCAAGTGACGGGATATTCAACAATGAATCCTGGCTTGTTTACTATTCTCGCTGCGCCAAATGTTACAAGCACAAGTCCTGATACTACTTTGTGTCTGGGTCAAAGCGTTGGTATCAGCATCGCTGCTACAGGAGATCAACTGACGTACCAATGGCGTCGCGCAGGACAGAATATTGCAGGAGCCACAAACTCCAACTACACGATTACGAACGCTACAATGGCAGATTCAGCACAATACGATTGTGTTGTGAGCGGCAAGTGTACGCCAGTGAAGACCTCAAATCCAATCATGGTAAAAGTCTTCAATAAACCGGTCATCCTCACACAACCAGCAAATGTGGTTGTAAACCTTGGTAAGACAGCTCGCTTTGAAGTAGTAGCAGACGGCAAGAACCTTGCTTATCGCTGGCAAAAAGATGGCGTCAATATTCCTGGCGCAACCGGTTCATCCTATGAGTTCTTTGCTCAGAACTTGGATAAGGGTAACTACCGCTGTATCATCACGGGTGACTGCGGTTCAGACACAACCAGAGCAGCATCACTCGATATTTCTACATCAGTTGCAGAAGATGTTAGCCCGGATGGCAGCCTGAGAATCAATTCCCTGGTTCCAAATCCTGCCACAGAAGCGTCTGTGATCAGCTTTAGCTCAACACATGCCGGACCATTCACGATCAGCCTGATCAATGAAACAGGTCAAATCATGTACTCAAGCGTAGTAGAAGCAACAAGTAGCGTAAATGGCCTCTATGAACTCCGTCACTCCCTCAATACCACCTCAATCGCTTCCGGCGCATACCGCCTGATGGTGAATGACGGTATGAATCGCGTGCATAAGAGCTTCATCGTTCAGCACTAAGCTGCGGCACGAGTCTCTGAAGAGACATCAATAGTGAAAAAAGGGTGGGATTTTCCCACCCTTTTTTTCGTTTAGGGACAATTTTTTCGCCCTTCAGACGACTTCTACTATAAATACGACTAATTCTGTCGTATTTTTGAATACACCACCAATGGCACCATATCATGGCAGAGAATAACGAGCTACTTCAGGAGATAACCTCTCGCGATTATGAGTTCGGATTTGTAAGCGATATCGAACAAGATATTGCGCCCAAAGGGCTGAGCGAAGATGTCGTGCGTATGATATCCGAGCGCAAGGAAGAACCCGAATGGATGCTCGAGTTTCGACTCAAAGCCTATCGTCATTGGCTGACCATGGAAGAACCACAATGGGCAAATGTCCATTACCCTCGCATCGATTTCAACGACATCAGCTATTACGCAGCACCAAAGAAGAAAATCAATCTCAACTCACTTGATGAAGTAGATCCTGAACTTCGTCGCACATTCGAGAAGCTTGGTATCTCGCTCGACGAACAAAAGCGTCTAAGCGGTATTGCCGTTGATGCTGTGTTTGACAGTGTTTCTGTTGCAACCACATTTCGCGACAAGCTTGCTGCAATGAATGTGATCTTCTGCTCGATGAGCGAAGCCATTCGTGAGCATGGTGACCTTGTTCGTCAATATCTCGGCTCAGTTGTGCCATACACTGACAACTACTATGCAGCACTCAATGCTGCAGTATTCAGTGACGGTTCCTTCTGCTTTATCCCTCGTGGCGTACAGTGTCCGATGGAGTTAAGCACCTACTTCCGCATCAATGCCAAAGAAACCGGTCAGTTCGAACGCACACTCATCGTCGCTGAAGAAGGTGCCAAAGTGAGTTATCTCGAAGGCTGTACCGCTCCAATTCGCGACGAGAATCAGTTGCACGCTGCGGTTGTTGAGATTATCTCAATGAAGGACGCTGATGTGAAGTATTCTACGGTTCAGAATTGGTATCCCGGTGACAAAGAGGGCAAGGGTGGTATTTACAACTTTGTGACCAAGCGTGGTATCTGCTCCGGCGACAACGCGAAGATCTCTTGGACCCAAGTTGAAACCGGATCAGCAATCACCTGGAAGTATCCAAGTGTCATTCTCAAAGGTGATAATTCGGTTGGCGAATTCTACTCAGTTGCAGTTACCAACAACATGCAGCAAGCAGACACCGGCTCGAAGATGATTCACATCGGCAAGAATACACGCAGTCGAATTGTGAGCAAGGGTATCTCGGCAGGCAAGAGTCAAAACTCTTATCGCGGTCAAGTACGCGTAAATCGTTCAGCTGAGAATGCTCGTAACTTTTCTCAATGCGATTCTCTGTTGCTTGGCGACACCTGCGGAGCACACACATTTCCCTACATCGATGTTTACAATCCTACAGCTCAAGTTGAGCACGAGGCAACGACATCGAAGATCGGTGAAGACATTTTGTTCTATTGCAATCAACGCGGTATCTCAACCGAGGATGCAGTAGCAATGATCATCAACGGATACGCGAAAGAAGTCTTACGTCATCTCCCAATGGAGTTCGCCGTCGAAGCTCAGAAGCTTCTTGCGATTTCGCTTGAAGGAAGCGTAGGATAAGATATCTCTATCGAACTGAGTTAAGCTAAGAAAGTGGACTAAGCATGATGTAGTCTGAGATCAAAAGAATAACAATTGATTAAGCCAAGAAAGCAGATATGATTACGATTCGAAATTTACACGCTTCGGTTGAAGGCAAAGAAATTCTAAAAGGCGTAGACCTTGAGGTGAAGGCCGGTGAAGTGCATGCTGTGATGGGACCTAACGGTTCCGGCAAGAGTACGCTTGCATCGGTGCTCTCGGGTCGAAGCGACTACGAGGTCACAGCAGGCGAAGTCTTGTTTCAAGGCAAGAATCTTCTCGAGCTCAGTCCTGAAGAACGTGCCCGCGAGGGTGTGTTCGTTGCATTTCAGTATCCGGTTGAAATTCCCGGTGTATCGACTGCGAATTTTCTGAAGACTGCAGTTAATGAAATGCGACGTTATCGCGGTCAGGATCCCTTGGATGCCATGGAGTTCTTGACGTTGATGAAGAAGAAAGCTGCATTGGTAGAACTCGATCCATCATTCTTCTCGCGCGCACTCAACGAAGGATTTTCCGGAGGAGAGAAGAAGCGTAATGAGATTTTTCAAATGGCTATGCTCGAGCCGGTGTTGTCGATACTTGATGAAACCGATAGCGGTCTCGACATCGACGCACTGCGTATCGTGTCAAATGGCGTAAACACGCTGAAATCGTCGAGCAATGCGACAATCGTTATTACACACTATCAACGTTTGTTGGACTACATCGTTCCTGATGTAGTACACGTGCTGGTTAACGGAAAGATCGCCATGAGCGGATCGAAGGAGCTTGCACTTGAGCTAGAAGCTAAGGGATACGATTGGGTAAAAACTGAAGAAGCGCTGGCATAACGAATACACGTCATGAGATCACCTTTACAAACATTGTGGCTGCAACAAAGTCTGGATTCTGAATCCGGTCTTAATGGCATGGCATCGTCAAATCTACATCATCAGCGCACTGAAGCAGCGACCTTGCTGAGTAGTTCTGAATTCCCGACCCAACGTAACGAGGAATGGAAATTCGTCAATCTCAAGCCTGTCTTAGCACACGAGTACCAACCAAGCAAAGCCGGTAGCGACGTTGTGGTACCTCAAAGCTTGCTTGATGAATTCAAGGACGAGAAAAATCTTGCCGTTCTGGTGAACGGAAGTTATCGCGCAGACTTATCACGCTGGTCCGCACAGGGTCTTGTTGCCGGAAGTCTACACGATCTTTACACACAAGAACGAGCCACGCTCGATCAGCACTTTGGTACGATCATCGATGCTACAGAGAATCTCTTTGTCATCGCTAACACGGCTTGTGTCGACGATGGAATCTACATACGTGCACCACGTTCGTTGAACGTCGATGACGCTGTATCGTTACTGCTCATCAACGATTCCACAAATGCTGCAGGCAGCTCGATGCCTCGCGTATTTGTTGCTTGCGAAGAACTGAGTTCGCTAACCATGCTGGTACATAGCCGCACTATCGGTGAGCACCCAAGCTTAGTGAATTCTGTGGTTGAGTGTATGGTTGGATCTTCTGCGCGATTGCACTGCACTTTCGTACAAGATCACGACGCACACACATCAGCAATCAATAGCATTAGCGCAAAAGTTTATCGCGATGCTCGTGTTGACTTTGTGACGGTTAGCCTGGGTGGCGCATTGGTGCGCAATAATCTGCGCTGCATACTTGAAGAATCCGGATCGGAAGCTCACATGTATGGCGTGTACTGTCTCAATGACGCAAGCGTGGTCGATAACCACACTGTGATGGATCACCGTGTTCCGAATTGTCACTCCAACGAGTTGTACAAAGGAATCTTAGACGGTTCATCGCAAGGAGTTTTCAATGGTAAGATATTCGTGCGTAAAGACGCGCAAAAGACCCTTGCCTATCAATCGAATCGCAACATCGTCCTGTCACCAACAGCGAGCGTCAATACTAAACCTCAGCTTGAGATTTTTGCCGACGACGTCAAGTGTTCACACGGTTGTACCGTAGGCAGTATCGACGAAGAAGCATTGTTTTATCTGCGTAGCCGTGGAATTGGAATGGAGCAAGCACGGGCTTTGTTGTTGACGGCATTTGCAGAAGACGTCACTGCGCAAATCAGTCACGAAGTGGTGCGCGAAAAAATCAACGCCACAATTGAACACCGCCTTGTGGGTTCTGCAACATGATAGAAAGCAAGCAAATATTGTCCTGCACTGCGCGACGGGTGGATTTTCCTATCCTTCACCAAGAAGTTCATGGGTATCCCTTAGCCTACCTCGACAATGCAGCGACTACACACAAGCCTCAAGTAGTCATAAATACTGTTGATGCGTATTACAAGGAGATCAACTCCAATGTGCATCGTGGTGTTCATACTTTGAGTCAGCGTGCTACCAAAGCATTCGACGACGCCCGCTCAATAGTTCAGCGATACATCAACGCTGCTTCGTTTCGCGAAGTGATTTTTACACGTGGTACGACCGAAGCCATCAATCTGGTTGCAAACTCTTTTGGTAATTCGATGCTAGGGGTGGATGATGAGATCATTCTCACCGGTATGGAACATCACTCCAATATCGTGCCCTGGCAAATGCTACGCGAACGAATCGGCATTCACATTCGCGTAGTGCCGGTGCTGGACAATGGCGAATTGGATATGGAGGCATTTCGCGCCATGCTTAATTCACGAACGAAGTTGGTTAGTTGCATGCACATTTCGAATGCCTTGGGAACGATCAACCCCATTGCCGAAATTATTGCAATGGCTCACGGCGTTGGTGCTAAGGTGATGATTGACGCGGCTCAATCAATTGCGCATACAAAGATCGATGTTCAGGAACTGGACTGTGACTTTCTGGCCTTCTCGGGTCATAAAGCATACGGTCCAACCGGCATCGGCGTTCTCTACGGAAAACAAGAAACTCTCAACGCCATGCCTCCATTTATGGGTGGCGGCGATATGATTAGCAGTGTGAGTTTTGAACGAACGACCTATAACGAACTGCCATACAAGTTTGAAGCAGGTACGCCGGCAATTGCGCAAGCGATTGGACTTGGTGCTGCACTCGAGTACATTTTGGATTGCGGTTTTGAAAACATTCAGAGCACAGAGCAGGCGCTTTTGAACTATGCAACAGAACAGTTTAGTACCGTAAAAGAGTTGCGTATTATTGGCACTGCTGCCGAAAAAGCATCAGTTGTTTCCTTTGTGCTGGATGGAATTCATCCGCACGATGTTGGAACGGTATTGGATCAGCGAGGTGTTGCGATTCGTGCAGGACACCACTGCGCGCAACCCTTGATGCAACGATTCCGCGTTCCGGCAACCAATCGTGCATCCTTTGCGCTATACAACACCTTTGAGGAAGTTGACGCTTGCGTGCAGGCGATTCGTGAGTGTATTGAGTTTTTTAAGTAGAGAATCCAGGCTGGAAACGAGTTAATAACTGACGGCCGAAGCAATTATGATGGATAATAACGAACTGCGAGAATTGTATCAGGAAGTAATTCTTGATCACAATAGGTCGCCCCGAAACTACGGTCACCTCGACCACCCAACGCACCACGCAGAAGGATACAATCCGCTCTGCGGCGACCACTTAAAGTTCTTCTTGGACGTCCATGAGGGTATCATCAAAGACCTACGCTTTGAAGGTGATGGATGCGCGATTAGCAAAGCATCTGCATCAATTCTCACCAGCGAGCTCAAGGGCAAGAGTATAATAGAAGCTGAAGAACTGTTTGCGAAGTTCTTCGACAGTGTCACCGGCGAGGCTGGAGAAAACGAGATAGAAGACTTAGGAAAGCTCGGAGTTATCACGGGTGTTCGCGAGTTTCCCGTCCGTGTGAAATGCGCCACACTTGCAATGCACACCGTCAAGAGTGCACTGCATGGAATTGAAAACATTTCGACAGAAGAAGAAGCAGTATGAGCGACAATGCCGAGAACATAGAAAAAGCTGAAGCTGCTGAGCATGAAATACCTGCTCAGACCAGACTCGCTCAGGCAAAAGAACGTATCATCGAGCAATTGAGAATGGTGTTTGATCCTGAGATTCCAATCAACATTTATGATTTGGGATTGATTTATGAGATCAACATCGATGAGAATAACAAGGCTCATTTGCTTATGACGCTTACCGCTCCGGGTTGTCCGGCTGCCGGAATTCTGCCGAATCAAGTCGCAGAAGCTGCGCGTAAGGCAGAGGGAATTGTGGATGCTGAAGTTGAACTGACCTTCGATCCACCGTGGAATCAGAGTATGATGCCTGAGTTCGTTAAGCTTGAATTAGGACTGTACTGATTACTGTAATAAAAACTGATGCTTCGACTTTCAAAGAAAATAGAGTACGCACTTCTCGCACTGCAACACACTGCGTTGCATGAGGGAGAAGTCTGCACGGTGAAAGTTATCGCGGAGCGTTATAATATCTCGTTCGAGCTGCTCGCAAAAGTGATGAGTACACTGTCACGTCACGGAATTGTTCAGTCTATTCAAGGTGTGAATGGCGGATTTACGCTCGCACGACGTCCTGAGCAAGTTTCCATTCGTGATGTCATTGCTGCACTGGAAGGTTCGCGGGCACATTTGCTTGAATGCGGTTCCAATGATCATGGCAATTGTGATCGCGAAGATAATTGTACTATACGTCATCCATTAATGCGACTTCAAGGGGTCATTGATTCTGCTTTGCATTCGATGTCGATAGCCGATTTAGTCAAACCAACAAGTCCTGTAGTTTCACTCGAACTTGTTGCTTAAGAGTGAATATGTGTCAATGTGTATTAACTGTTTTTCAGAGGAACGATCATGACAATTGATTTGAATCCAACCATGCCGCAAGAAGACCTTGGCGTTATCAGTGTGTCGACCGGCATTCGCGGTACAGATGAAGCCGATAACATCAACGTAAGCGGCAAGGCTATTGCCGAAGTGCGCAAGATCAAAGAACAAAACAACATTCCGGCTGAATACGGATTGAGAGTAGGCGTTAAAGGCGGAGGTTGCTCCGGCATGTCCTACACACTTGGTTTCGATGCGGCAGCAAAAGAACGTGATCTCATCTTGGATGCAGATGGTGTTCAAGTCTTCATCGATAGCAAGAGTATCTTTTATCTCATGGGAATCACACTCGATTACAGTGATGGTTTGATGGGTAAGGGATTTACCTTCAACAATCCGAACGCTACCAAGACCTGTGGTTGCGGATCTTCGTTCGGCGTCTAGTTCAGCGTAGAAATTAAATAGCATCGTGTGTCGTTGCGTGAATGTGTGCGACGCACAATTCAACCCACCTTATTGGAGTATGACAATGTCAGAATGGAAGTTTAATGCTCGTCCATACAGCGACGAAGAAGCAAAAGAGTTGCTGAAGAATGTAATGTCACCTGAAACCACAGACTGGCACTACAACACGCATCACAAGGGTTATGTGACCTTCTTGAACAAGATCGAAGCCGAGCTGCCAAATGCCGACAAGAGCGCGGCAAACGGCAACTGGTCGATGTTTGGTGAACTCAAGCGTCGTCAAACATGGAACCATGCCGGCACGGTTCTGCACGATGTGTTTTGGCATGTACTAGGCGGTGACGGAGATCATACAAAGGGTCCGGATGTCGTCGCTGCAATCGAAAAAGAATTCGGTTCCATCGATGCATGGAAAGCTGATTTCAAGGCAACCGCTACGGCAGCAAAGCTGAGTGGTTGGGGTGTTTTGTGCATCGACCAATTGTACAGTGGTCGCTTGCTCAACGTCTTGGTTGACGAACACCACTACGGAGCAATCTGGGGCGGCATTCCACTGATCTCTTGTGACGTGTTCGAACACGCATACTACCACAAAGATGGTCCGGGTCGTGCGAAGTACATCGAGAACTTCATCAACAACCTTCACTGGGGTCGCATCAACGAACGCTATCTGAAATTCGCCCGCGCTTAATCGACAGCTCGAATTTTGTTTCTAGAAAAAGGCTCCATATTCATGGGGCCTTTTCTGTTAATGTCTGTGAAAGTCATGACAGGTAAGTACTCAGGCTGATTGCATCTGTAACTTTTTCTCGAGTTAGATACTCTTATTCTCAGAGAGCTGCACCAAACCGCATCTGCCGCACAAAGTCTTGATTGTAGGTTGTTGTTTGACTCAGCTAGGTGATCTACACTATTCGAGGACTCATCATGAGATACAGCGTACCAATTACCCTAGGCCTAAGCGCCAAAGCAACCCGTGAGAACCAAGAAGCAATTGGTCCAAACACCTACCGTGCTTTTGCGATCAGCAGCATTGCTTCGCTCATCATGGTGCTTGCATTGCTCTTCGTGATGCGCGCACTGAGTGTCCCGCAAGATATTCCGAATGTCGTTCCACCAACACCGATTATCAAGATTGACGTTGGTCAGAAAGATCCGTTAGTGACGCCTCCTCCGAGAGTGCAGCCGCCGTCGACGAATTGGCAGACTGTCTTTGCGCAGCGCATCGATACTACAACAGAACAAGATCCATCCAAGGATCAAAAGAACCAGTTGGCAAACAATGACCAATCGTCCATGGCTAATACCGGCACAGTTGGAACCGGATCGAGCTCGACCATGGATAACACCGGCGGTTCGAAGCAGAACACTACTGGCAGTGGACAAGATCAAGGAACTGTAGACAACGACGATTTCGATCAATTCACCGAAATGCCGGAAGTCGATCCGGTCGTCAACATGCGTGATCTCCAAGCACACCTACGCTTCCCGGATCGTATGCAGCGCATGGGTATTGAAGGTGAAGTACATGTGTGTGTGCTTGTCGGAGAAAACGGCGCGATTGAAAAGAGCAAGGTTCTCTCGAGCACTGACGAATCGTTTAGCCAAGCTGCACTCAACGCTTTGGCACAAATTCATGCTCAGCCTGCAACAACAGGCGGCAAGCCGATGCGATGCTGGGTTACAATTCCCATTGTATTCCGTTTACACTAGGTCTGCGCAGGTTGAATTTAGTCTGCTCTAGACCTTGCATTCTTCTGGCCTGAGAGTGTTGTATTTTTGAACTCTTATGTCTACAAACAAGATCATACAGCCCACGGAAGCGACTAGTCGACAGCCTTACGATGCGTCGACGCGATTGTACATCAACGAGATTTTCTATTCCATTCAAGGCGAAGGACTCCGAGCAGGCGTGCCCTGTGTATTTGTTCGCTTGCAAGGCTGCACCCTGCGATGCGTTTGGTGCGACACGAAGTATGCACTTGATCACAAGACAGGCGGCGAATGGATGACACTTGGTGAGATAGTGGAGCGGGTGAAGTCTTATCCATGTCAATTCGTCGAGTTCAGTGGTGGTGAGCCGCTGGAGCAAGAGAGCATTTATCCCTTGATGACAGAACTGTGCAATCAAGGTTATACTGTGGCAATTGAAACTGGGGGTCATGTTGACACTCGCTTTGTCGATGAACGTGTCATTCGCATCATCGATATCAAGTGTCCTGATTCGCGTATGCAGAGTTTAAATCAAGAGCAGATTGCTCACTTGCGTCCGCATGACGAGTTGAAGTTCGTTATTGCTTCAGATCGTGACTATGAATTTGCGCGAGATCTAGTGCGAAGCTCAGGATGTGTATCGCGTTGTGCAGCAGTCCTATTCTCACCAGCCTTTGGTTTGATGGATGCGCAGCGATTAGCGGAGAGGATTTTGGAGGATAATCTTGGGGTGAGAATGCAGATTCAACTGCACAAGTTCATTTGGCATCCCGAAACCCGCGGCGTTTGATTGCACCGCGGGTTCAAGATAAATGTGTTCTAGAGACTGAGATCAGATGAGGCTGTCAATGTCTCGAAATTAATGCCATCGTCGTTTTTCGTTCCTCGTCTGAAGAGTAGATCCGTTAAAATTTCCTTCACGCGTGCAAACACGTAGTACACTGACGGGATAAGAACCAGCGTAAAGAACAATGAGCTGGTCAAACCACCGATAAGCGCGAATGCCAGACCTGATTTCCACTCACTACCTGCACTTTGGCTGAAAGCGATAGGGAACATACCAAAGATCATGGCAACTGTTGTCATGACGATTGGACGAAGACGAACCTCGCCGGCTTCCATCAGGGCCTCCTTCAAACTCATATTCTTTTCTCGTCGATTTTGATTCGCTCGGTCCACAAGAAGAATTGAATTCTTCATTACAAGACCAATGAGCATGATCAAACCAAGCATGGTGAAAATCGACATTGAGCGCATCGACAGTGCAAGTGCGAGGAATGCTCCAAGCGGTGCCACGAATACGGAGAAGAGGTTCACCAATGGGTACATGTAGGAATCGTAGAGCGCGACCATGATCAGATACACGAAGAGCAATCCTCCAAGCATCGCAATTCCCATGTCGCCGAAACCTTCACGTTGATTCTTTACGTCTCCGTAGTAATAGTAGCTTACGCCCTTTGGCAGCTTGTTCTTCAGAATGATATCCAACTCGTTTGCAATATTACCGGCACCTTTACCAACAGGCCGCGCCATGATGCGAACGCTTGGAATACGTTCACGACGTTCAAGCTTCGTGGTGCTGGTTGAGAGAGCCATATTGGAGAATTGCTTCAACGCGACTTGTTGTCCTTGACGGTTTGTAATCGTCAAATCACCAATGGTCTGAATGTTATGACGATCAGCATCGCTCAAACGAACACGAATCGGATACTCTGTCGTTCCAACGCGGTACTTTGCGTCGTCATTACCTTGGACAGCGATACTCAAAGCAGAGCCGACTTCACCAACACTGAGACCCAAAGCCGAGAGCTTTTCGCGATCAATCTCGACGCGTGTTTCAAACTTTCCTTCTTCGCTCGACATACGAACGTCTGTTGTTCCGGTCATTGCTTTGAGCGAATCGTAAACAATGTGACCGGCTTGCATAACCTGATCGCGATCCGCACCACTGACGATGACTTGAACCGGACTATCATTAGCCGAACCAAAAATGCCAATCGGATTCACACGCACTTTAGCACCGGGTATTGCCATCACATAACCTTTAATGGCATTTCCAACTTGCTCAGTTGAGCGCTTACGCTCCTTAGCCGGTACGAGAGCTACGTTGAACTCAGCAATGTTGTTCTGAGTCTGTGCACCAAGGAACGCATTTGAAAATGTTCCGACGCTACTGATAACGCGGTGCTTTTCAGGAAGTGAGTTGATATAGGACTCAATCTGAAGAGCTCTTGCATTAGTCTCATCGACGTTGGTGCTAGGAGGCAACTCAACCGTTACAGCAAACTCACCACGGTCGGCTTGGGTGATAAACTCTTGATTGATCAGCTTTAGACCAAAGAGTAAGCCCGGAACAACCATCGAGCTGGCAAGACTTAAGATGATGACCGCTGCAATTGACCAACCACTGCGAAGCACAATACCAATCAGATTTGCGTAGCCAACTTCAACGCGCTTGAACCATGCGTTGAAGCCAAGAGCGATGCGACCCATGAGCGTACCCTTTGTGAGCTGCTCGAGCTTTGCAAAGCGTGATGCGAGAATTGGTGTAATTGTAAAGGATACAAGCAGTGAGAATAAGGTTGAGATAACAACCACGAGAGCAAATTCTCGCATGATGTTACCAACAATACCGCTCACAAGCGAAAGTGGAAGGAACACCGCAACGTCCACCATGGTGATGGAAAGAGCTGCGAATCCAATCTCATTACGACCACGAATGGAAGCACCTACTTTGTCCTCGCCTCGTTCCAAATGGTGATAGATATTCTCCAAGACCACGATCGAGTCGTCCACGAGAATCCCGATCACAAGCGATAATCCCAACAGCGTCATCAAATTCAATGAGAAGCCAAAAGCCCAGATACCAACCAAGGTTGAGACCAATGAGGCCGGGATGGCAATCATGACGATGAGGGAGTTTCTGAGGCTGTGCAGGAACAGCAACATCACAAGTGCAACGATGAAGATCGCAAGCATGAGGTCGAACTTTACTGAGTTAGCAGCCTCGAGTGTAAACTCTGACGAGTCAACTGCTATATCAAGATTAAGCGCGATGTCCTTGTGGCGCTCAATCAACTCTGCAACTTTCTTGCGTACGAGCTTAGATACTTCTACCGCGTTAGCGTCGTTCTGCTTTTGGATGCTGATACCAATGTTCTCAAGACCATTAATACGACTGTAGGTTGAGATTTCCATCTCGCCATCAACCACAGAACCGATATCCTTGAGCTTTACTTCGCCGCCGGCGCGTGAGCGACCAACAACGAGGTTAGCCAATTCATCCACGCTTGTGTACTTACCGGCAATACGCACGGTGTACTGATTCCCGGTCTCCTTAATGTTACCGGTAGGGAAGTCGAGGTTTGAATTGACGACGGCTTGCTGTATTGTGTTCAGAGACAAACCATATGATTGAATCTTTGCTGCGTCAAGATTGACGCGGATTTCACGTTGGTGTCCACCGGCTATAAACACATTACCGACGCCAGGGATTTTCGTGAGTTCAGGCTTAATGAAGTCTTGGACGTATTGATAAAAGTCGCGAGGAGAAAGTGATGAGGTTGCACCCATACGAACAATCGGAATCTCATCCGGCGAGAACTTCGTTACCACCGGTTCCTTACATCCGGTCGGCAATGCGCCTTTGACCTGATTCACAGCGCGAATAACATCCTGCACAGAGTTCTCTGTTTTTGCAGTGTTGCTGAACTCGATTTGAACTTGCGAGTAGTTCTCGTTGGAAACGGTGATGATGGCGTTTACTTTGTCCAGACCCGAGATAGCATCCTCAATAATCTTCGAAACGGTGGTCTCGATTTCCTGAGGAGCTGCACCGGGATATACTGTTGTAATCGTTACGTAGGGCGGACTGAATTTTGGAAGAAGGTTATAATTCAATTGTGAGTAACCGTAGAGTCCCAGAATGCCAAGGATGGCAAATAGAACCACGATCAGCGACGGTCTTTTAATTGCAAGTTCTGTCAGTGTCATAGTTGTGGCTAAAGTGATTGGACCTGGTTGAGAATCCCGAACCGGACGCGCTCTCCACCGGTGGTGGAAGGTGAGAGAGTATTATTGTGCAACAGAAACAGAAGCTCCGTCAGCTATTGTGTTCTGTCCGACCACAACCACTGATTCACCGCTCTTCAATCCTGAAACGACGCGGATCTTGCCGTTGTTGTCTTCGCCAAGTACGACAGCACGAAGGTGAGCGACGCCGCTTTCAACAACATAGACGTGTGCATCGCGAACTGAACCAACGATTGCTTCACGAGGAATAACCAGCGAAGCGCTGAGTTGTTCGTGATTGAATGCAACGCGAGCAAACATGCCCGGACGTAGTTGGTTCTTGGAGTTGTTGGTGATTGTGACTTCGACAGGATAGGTGTGAGCTTCATCACCTTTAGCACCGATGCTTGTAATCGTTCCCTTAAAGTTCTCGCCAGGGAAAACTTCAGTGTTCACATCTACAACGTCGCCTTCTTTCAAAACAACAACGTCGCGCTCAGCTACTTGAAGCTTTACCTTCACCTTTGAAATGTCAACGATGTTGCAAACAATGGTTCCGTTCTGAACGTTGTTGACCATTGCACCAACGTCAATCATACGTGCTGTAACAACTCCGCTGATTGGTGCCTTAATGCGTGTGTCGTTGTAGGCACGACGAGCAAGAACGAGTTGTTGCTCAGCGAGTTTGTATTGAAGATCAATCTGATCCCATTGTGCCGCCGACATGCTCTTTTCGCTGACCAAGAAACGTGTGCGAGCACTGTCTTTTTGTGCCTTGTCGAAGTTTGCTTCAGCTGTTTTCAGTTGAGCAAGACGCACTTCGTCATCAATTTGAAACAACAAGTCGCCTGCATTCACATGCTGACCAACCTTGATCAAGCACTTGGTGACGCGACCGGTAACTTCAGCCGTTACGTTGACGTCGTTATTGCCAATCACGGTACCAATCAAACTCAAGGTTGTATGCAGCTGCAATTCCTCAACCGGAGCTGACTTCACCGGAAATACTTTCTGAACGATGTTGTTCGCGTTCTTGTCTTCGATCTTCTTTTTGTTGTTGGCGAGTATGGCGACAATTCCGCCGATTACGACGATGGACGCAATGATCCAAAGGACTTTCTTCATCATCTTTCCTTATGAGTTAATTCTACGGTTGTGGTGTACACGACACTCCGTCCTTCGTTCCGGAGTATCAGCCTATTTCTTATTTGCCTAGTGAACGATTCAGTTTCGCGATGGCTAATTCATAGTCAACAACTGCATTGATCTTGTTAACCTTTGCTTGAAGCAAGAGCGTTTCCGACTCAATAACTTCTGTTGCTGTTGCCGTTCCGGCCTTGTAGCGATTTGCTGTCGTTGCATTATTCTCGTTTGCTTGTTGAACAGCTTCGTCGGCGACGCTCACGCGTTCGACTGCTGGCTTCAGAGCTACATAATTCTGCGTTGCTTCAACCGCGATGCCGTCACGAAGCATCGACAGACCTTCCTCAGCTTGATACTTCTGAGCACGTGCTTGTTCAGCTTGATGAGCAGGTAGCATCCAATTCCAGAGATCCCATTGGAGATTAACACCAAGTGACCAAGTGCCATCGAATTCTGCATGACTTGGGAATATTCTGGCGTTAGGATTAGCATAGAGGTATGAAGCTGTGGCTGATACTTGTGGATACCAACCGCCCTGTGCAATGTCAATGCTCTTGTCAGCTGCTTGAATGCGATACATGTTTGCCAACACATCAGGACGCTTCTTCTGTGCGTCTTGGATGTCTTCACCAACTGCAGCCGGGACACTTGCACCTGTTCGTGGCGCAGTTGTGAGTTCATATACACTGGTCAATGGCGTTCCCAGAAGATTGTTCAGGTTAACCATCATTGCCGAGATCTGTTGATCCATATCCAACACTTGAACTTTTGTATTCGAAAGTTGTACCTGAAGCTTCAAGAGTTCGTTGTTTGTGATCATTCCTGCCTTGAGCAAGTTCTGAGCATCGCGAACACGTGCGTCGAGTTGCTTGACTGATTCTTGAACTGAATTTCTGAGTTGTTGTGCTTTGTAAAGAGTCCAATAGACAACGGTTGTGTTGTAACGTACGCTGAGCTTGTCGTTCACGACATCTTGTTGCGAAGCTTGACGACTGAACTCAGCCGCATCTTTTGCTGCATCCAAACGCATTCCTGCGAAGAGCACTTGTGACGCTGTGAGATTGAATTGATAATTGTCTAAGATGGCTTGTTGCAACACGATCTTCTGACCCGGTGAAAAGGGATTGTCAAATTGTGACGGACCAACATCGCTGAGTCGTGTGTATGATCCCTGCAGACGAAGCGTTGGAAGCTTGTTTGCAGAGCTTTCATCAACCTTTGCTTGAGCCTGACGGACCTTTGCATCAGAGATGTGAAGAGTCTTGCTGCTTTCCAACGAACGACTAATTGCGTCTTCCAACGACAACTGTTGCGTTTGAGCGCTCGCGAATACGGTGAGAAGGGCACTAGAAACGAGGAAACAAATCGTACGAACGAAAGTCATAAGCCGTGCAGTTATAATGAACAATTTCAGAGCGCGCTCACACTAAAAACCTGCGATCCAATCAGGTGTATGAGTCGAATACTTGCTGTCAAATCAAGAACGGAAAACGAACCGAAGGGGACAGTCTCGTTGTGGTGGTTGTTTTGGTGAGAGATTGTCTTACGGGAGTGCTTCGGTGACTATCCGGTGCTTCACCCCTCCGGTTCCTCTTCCGTTGTCAAATACTATGCTGTATTAATGTGCTTTGCTTCACATCTCGCTCAATGAGCCACATGAACGAAGCACCAAGTTTTTTAGTTTCAAAAAATACACTCAGGAAACCAAAAAAGTTTTCAGGGTTTCCAAAACTACAATTTGCAGCATCAACTCAGCAAGTATTTTTTCGATAAAGAGCAAAAAAGTCGGCAAAAAATCCAGGATTTGGACACTATTGTCGCATTTCCCGTGTTAGTATAGACACGCTGCAAGAGCGAAAAAGAGGATATTGCAGTCTCACGAACTTTCCTATTATGCGTCGTTTCCTTTTCGTAGTACTCAGTAGCATCGTTCTTGGCTCCACCATCCAAGCGCAGCAGATATGCGTCAAATTCCAAAAAGTGCAAGATCTGGAGGCATTTGTGGCTGCAAACACAGACGCACATGTACTTTTCAGACCGAAACAAGGCAGAATTGAGTTTGATGCTGTGAATTCACCACGGAACTCCGCTCTTCGGGAGATTCGTTTGTGGTGTATAGTCAATCCGGCGCAGGGCAAATCAACAGAGCAACGTATTGCCGAGATCAGATCGCGCTATGAGCTGAGCTACTGTGAAGTCGTTCATCGCATGCATATCCTAACACAAACGAGTACGGATTCATTGCGTGCTCAACAATGGGCTTTGGATGCCTTGCGTGCAGAGCAGGTGTGGCAAAAGGCCACCGGACGCGGCGTAGTCGTGGGATGTATAGACACCGGTATTGATTGGGAACATCCCGACTTGCGCAAGCAACTCTGGATCAATCCACTCGAGGATCTTAACGGCAATGGAACTTTTGAAGCATGGCCTAAATCAGAAACGCGGAACGGCGTAAGTGGTGATATCGACGGAAACGACAATGACGGAAATGGATTTGTCGATGATGTGATTGGCTTCAACTTCGTTGATCAGTCCGCACAGAATCTCGGTGATTGGAATGCGCGCGATGGATTTCCTTACGACGAGGTTGGTCACGGTACTTCAGTTGCGGGAGTCATTGGTGCTGAGCATGATAACGGAAAGGGAATCAGCGGACTCGCCTATGGTTCCCGCGTTATGGCATTGCGAGCATTCGATGCTACAGGCAATGCTGAAGAAGATGATATAGCGTCAGCGGTGTTGTATGCTTGTGTCAACGGTGCAAAGATTGTCAACTGCAGCTTTGGCGACATTGTGCAGTCTACTATCGTTCGTGACGCAATGAATTATGCCGCAGCAAATGGAGTTTGTATTGTGGCTTCAAGCGGCAACTCCGGTGGTAGTGGCGTGCATTTTCCTTCGGACTATTTCTCGTGCATCAGTGTTGGTGCAAGCGATGAAAGTGGACGTCGAGCGGTGTTCAGTTCGTATGGACAGCAATTGTCGCTCATCGCACCCGGACAAGACATCGTGACCTGCGTACCCGGAGGCGGAACAAATTCCGTCAACGGAACATCATTCTCCTCACCAATGGTAGCAGCAGCGCTGGCTATTGTTCTTGAGAAACATCCTGACTACACTCCTCAACAACTTCGCTCGCTTCTTGAGCGAAACGCGGATCGCAGCGATAGTCTTGGCTGGTCTCCGACCAAAGGTGCCGGAGTTTTGAATATCCTGGCAATGTTGAATTCAGACGACCCAGGTTCCATCGAGTTCATCTCACCCGCTTTGGATGACAGTTACAATCGAGCAATCGTAAAAACAATTTCGGTGCGAGCAGTCGTTCACGATCCAATGCTGGCGTCGTGGTTGCTTCAAATAGCACCCGGACTTAATCCAACACAATGGACCCTGCTCGATAGCTCTTCGACGAATGTGCTTCAAGGAGCAGAGCTGAAAAGTCTGGATTGCAGCAGTCTAAAGGACACTTTGTACACACTGCGTTTAATGCTTGTGCTGCGCAACGGACGAACAATTCAACGTTGTACACGATTCAATATTCTGCCGGCTGGCATACGAGTTCTATCGATGCAGATGACGCCGATTTGGCGCGATCAAAAGCGTCACGTTGGGTTGAACATCCGCACTGATCGCAGCTGTTTTCTTCAAGCAAAGCTTAGTCAAGGCAGTGAGCTTGCATATGCACAGAGTGAACATCTTGGACGGGATCATTTTGTACTGTTGCCTCGCCTGGAGACAGCGCGCAGTGCGGCTTTGCGAATTTTGATTCAAACGCCACAGGGTGATAGTCTGACAATTGATAGCGTCGTGAAATTTGACAACCTCAGCTTTAACGACACCTGCTTTGCGCCTAAGTCCTATCGAACACCTCGTCTGTTCCTGAACCCACAATCGATTGATGCTGCCAATCATCGTTTTATCGCGAGCGATATTTCGACTCCGCAACGAGTGCTCTGCAGCTATCGACTTGTGAACAACAAGATTCAGCGCGTCGACTCATTGATGCAGCCATACTTCGTTCGTGGTCTTGCACGCGATTCCGTTACGAACCGCTGGTCGTGCCTGGTTTACTCGGGCGGAATGACAAAGGTGATAGAGCTTAGTGACGATGGTCATTTTGGCGCTACCATTTTCAGCGACACCGAAGGACAAAGTCTGTGGGCATCTCGTTATGAAGATGTTGATGCTGATGGACGTCCGGACGTGTTAGCATATCGCACCGGACGCTTCGGATTCAATAAACAAGGCAATGCTGAGCAGCGCAGTGATGCTTATGAACTGTGGTCACGACGAGGAGCAAGCTTCCAGATGACCGGTCAAAGCGAGATTGAATCACCACCGCCAGCAGATAAAAACATCAACTTGTTCTCTGGTCCAGGAGGAGCAGTAGGAGACTTCGACAACGACGCTAAAAAAGAAATAGGCTTCACCGATGCAGACGGCGACTTTCAAGTGGCCGGTTGGACCGGTTCTGCATTCAAGACTGAATTTATCTCTGCCAACGGCGAAGATTCTGACGGCGGAACTGAATTCACTACTGAGATAGATATTGACGGGGATCGTCATCCGGAAATTCTCAGCGGCTATCCTTCTTCATCACGTGCCAATGGCGATGCTGAGTATTCAGGATCTGTTTGGACATTTCGTTTGTTTAAAGCTGATAGTATCAATCGCTATCGATTGATTTGGCAAGAACAGTTTTCGGGCGTCAAATACGGCAAGCCGTACTACAACGGCGTTGCTGCGGGACACCTAGATCACCGAGTAGGACAAGAACTGGTCTTGTCGCTTTTCCCTAACATCTACGTCTTCACTGCAAACGACAGCAATACATCCTTAGTACCAATGTGGTATCACGCCGGCGCGTGGTCAAACTCTGCGATGATTGGCGATCTCGATGGGAATGGCACAAACGAACTTGCCTTCACTTCACAAGAATCAGACTCAACAGAATGGTGGGAATTCAATAAGCCGGATAGTCGTTTGTATCCACCTTCGAGTTTTGAGCTGCGACGTCAGCGAGACGACTCGTTGCGAATATTCTGGCCTGCAGTTGATAAGGCAAAAGCTTATCGCGTTGTGCTTGATGTTATCGATACACAGACAGGTAGAGCAATCGAGATCACTCGGGTAATCGAAGAGCCAATGATTCGATTTCGTGCCGACACGATTTACACGGTGGTGCGCATTCAAGTGTGTTCGCTTCAGGACAAAAATGATGCGTCTTTGGATGCTCAAAGTCGTCATCAGTTCTTCTTCATGCGACCAACGGTTCGTCTCATTGACTGTGTATCAGATCCACGCGAACCTTCACTACTCACGGCGCATTTCAGTTCTACCGTTTCGGATTGTCATCTACAACCTGCGATGCTGCATCTCGTTCCAAACAACGGTTCAGAGCGTCTCATTCAGAGTCTGAATATTGTTGATGACAGCACGGTACTCCTTCGTGTGGTTGGTCCTACGCTTTCAAAGGGCCGCTACACTCTAAGCATTGACTCATCAGTGTTTGATACTCAGTTTCCGCCGGTAACTGGAACTGTTCAAATGATCATCAACGACAGCGCAATCTCGTGTTGCGAAGTCTATATGAAGCGCATTGTCAGTGTCGATGAGAAGTCATTGACTATTGAGTACAACATTCCAATGACGGCCTCAGCCTTGGAATTGACGCGATATACCGTAACGCAGAATCTTGTACTTAGCAACCCAAGTTTCGCCGATGCTGCTCATACGCAAGTTCGATTTGAATTCGCAAGTGCAACACATCCTGCTGCTCGGGGTTTTGTGTATCAGATTAGTGCTGATACCGGCGTACGCTCGCAATCAGGTGCATCAATTCATGCGTCTAGCGGTAATAGTCTCAGTTGGGTTTACCAAGTTTCGTCTCCAAGCAATGCCTACGCCTTTCCGCAGCCATTTCGTGTAAATCGTGATCAGATCTTGCATTTCGCTTCAATACCTTATGATGCAGTTGTCAGTGTGCAAACACTAGACGGAATCGAAATCGTCCGCCTCCGCGATCGCGATGCGAACGGCGGCGTTGCATGGAATGTTGATACAGAAGGCGGCTCGCGATTGACAAACGGAGTGTATATCTTCACCGTCATCACAAGCGACGGCACGGAAAGCGGTCCGTATAAATTCTCTCTTGAGCGATGAGTCGCGCATTCATCGCAACGGTCATCTGTGTATTGATTTTGCTTGGTGAGCTGCGTGCGGAAAGGGATTCAACCTCAGCTACTCAAGCACCTCTCAGCATCAATCCTTGGAGACTTGGGGCAACCTGCTTTGTTGTTGGAGGCGCGGTGACCGCATCGCAGATACAGCAATCTTCCATGTACTGGTCTGATCCGGCACCCTTCCATGTCAATATTGACGACGACTGGAAGTATGCGCACGGCGCTGACAAGTTTGGTCATGCATTTGCTGCATCGCTTCTAAACATCGGACTTCGCGAACCACTTCTCTGGAGTGGCGTTGACACCGTCACGGCAGTTTGGATTTCCGCAGCATTCGCAATGGCACACCAAACGGCAATTGAAATACGCGATGGCTATTCACAAGGCAAGAACGGAGAGTTTGCACCCTATCTGGGATTTAGCTGGGGCGATATGTGCGCGAACACAATTGGTGCAAGTTTCCCGGTGTTACAGTATTACATTCCTTCGCTCAAGCATTTTCATTATAAATATTCTTTGAATCCATCTGAGAAGCTTAAACGAGGTGGCTTTTATAGCAACGTCATGAATGATTACGAAAGTGAATACCACTGGTTGAGCATTGACGTCTATGACTTGTTGCCTCGTGCGGCTCAAAGCTATTGGACGCCTTTCATCAATATTGCGATTGGACATTCGGTCAAGGATATCGTTGATGCTCCTAATCACTACACCTACAAAGGACATCACGAACTGTGGTTGTCATTGGATTTCAATCCAAACGCCATCCCCGGAGATGCGCCATGGATCCATTGGTTACGCACTGCGCTGAATTTCTACAAGCTCCCCGCCCCATGTGTGCGAATCCTTCCCGGCGTAGTGTGGTATGGCTTGCGTTTGTGAGGTGTAGCTGAATGACGAATCTAGTGTGATCATAGACTCTCACGTATGCTCAAGAGCATGTTCGGCAGGTCGCGACTGTGAAGGTGATTTTGATACTGGAATTCATACCAACCACTGAGAGATAACTGCAGTGTTGGACTAAGAGAGTATGCGATGGCGCACTCCGGTCCATAAGATTGCAGAGTTGTGTTGTTGACAGATGACGTCAGTAGATTCTCTTGCGACAGCGCATACCAGCGTGCACCGACGCCAATGTGCAGACTGTGCTCGGGAGAGTAATCGATTAGGACGCGGATGAACTGTTCGTAGTTACGACTTTGCTCTAACTCAGCAAATGAAGACCAGAAGAGCTGTCCGCGTTGAAAGCGTCGAAGGTAAAGCTTTGTCTCAACACTGACCAATTGCGTAAGCGGAATGCTAATTGAATCGCGATAGGAAATCTGACGAAAACTAAAACTACTTGGAACTCCAGCTTTGCCTTCGAAATCATAGACTGTGTATTGTGCCAGCACTTCGAACTGAGGATTGAGTCGAATGAGCGGTGTGGATATGCTGGCAGTCGGACTGAGTTGAATGATACGATTCCAACCGTTTAGCGCACTACGCGACGCCTTGAGAAAGACGATGTGATTGAGTTGAACGTGTGCGGAGAGATTGACCGCTAAAGTTGAATTGAACCTGTGAGCCAGACCCAGCATTAGCGCTGCGCTTAACTCATCTCGATCATCGTTATTCTGCGTACTCGGAGTATCGTAGCGCATGATTGAATAAGCACCATCGAGAAGCAATGTGTCGCTTCGACTAAGATTCCAATAAGAACGCAGGGCAATTTGCGTACGTCCCATCGTGTTGTCACGAATGCGCTCTTGCTCTTGTAAGGTGTCTAACTGAGCACTTCCCAAGCTCGCAAAGTGACGAGCAGCTATGTTTTGTTCAACCCTTGAGAAATAGCCCAAGGAAAACACATGCTGTTGGCTGCTTGTGCTATAACGAGTCGAGGCATTGATGGAAAACTGCAATTCGTCCAGACTACGCGAGGCTAGCGTGGAAGGCGCTAACACAGATGCGTCTTTGAATGCACGTGCAATAGAGCCATCCGACAAAGACGTTGTGATCTCAGATTGAATATCGTTTGTCACACCCACCAGCACCTGGGCGCTGCCGACGAATCGATGTTCAAGTCGGGTCTCAATAAAATTCTGCGCAGCTGTATCAAGCGTTATCTGCGAGTACCAGTCGCGATTGAGAGTTCGATAGGTTAAATTCAGTCGAAGTGCATTGCGTGCATCAAACTCGCGAGCTAAGTACACTGAGGCTTCAACGTCGCCGTTTGTTCGACGAGGGAAGATGCTGATCTCTGATTGCAAACGTGAGCTTAGTCGGTACTGGTCAAGATCAATATTCTGAACACCGGCTCGCAGTCTGGTTACTATCCCTTTGTCCTCCACACCTAACAACTTGTTTGATTCAGCACCGAGTTGTGCTTCGATGATCATAGAGCTATCGGAGCCGGAGCGCAAACCCAGAGCGGCGTTGAGTCGGGTAAGCGACGAAAGACCAATCGAGCGTGAATCTCGCGAGACTTGAATATTGGTCTGGAAAAGAGGCATGAGTACTGCATTGTTGCCGTAGCTGTACTGCATAGAGAAGACTTCGTCATCACGAAAGGTCGCAGCTACTGAACGTATCGTCGAGCCACGATAAAACTGCGAGAGCAGCATGTGTCCGTTGCCTACATCTTGATTCAACTGCGCGTCGCCTTTGAAAATGAAGGTTCCCGCCACCTTATTAAAACCGAAGGAATATCCCTGCAGACCTGCACTCGAATCCGGTCGTTGTGAATTGGTAAGTCCTTGAGCAGAAGATTGCGAGCCAATCAAGCACAGCAAACACAGCACATTCAGAACACAGCAGAGTGTCGTACTTCTTCGACCTACTGTGCCGTACGAAATCATGTGTGATCTACGGTTGTGTTTGTGGAGTTGTTAGCTACGAAGACGTGGATCTGTAGCATCGCGTAGGGCATCACCAATCAAGTTATAAGCACTGACGGTGATGAACATCATGAGACCCGGGAAGGTGGCAAGCCACCACATATTCAAGTGACCATGCGAGCGGGCAAGGAGCGAGCCCCAGGTTACGACTGTTGGCGGTACTCCAAAGCCCAAGAAGCTCAAGGTAGATTCGACGAGAATTGCGCTCGCTATACCAAACGCTGCGGACACAAGTACCGGTCCAATGGAATTAGGAAGAACGTGTTGAATGATGATTCTCGAACGACTAAAGCCAAGCGCTTCAGCTGCAGAAATGAATTCAAGATTTCGAACGCGCAGTACTTCAGCTCTGATAAGACGCGCAATACTTGTCCAGCTCGTCAATCCAATCACTCCCATGATCAGCAGCAATCGTCCCTCAACCACACTGTCTTGCGTCAGAGCAACTATTGTAATCACAAGGAAGAATGTTGGTAGCGAAATGAAAATTTCAATGAGACGTGAGATGATGATATCAATCCATCCACCGAAGTAACCGGCTACTGCGCCGAGGGCAATACCAATGATGAGTGCGATACCCATGGCAATGAAGCCAATTGATAGCGCGTAGCGAGAACCGTGGATGATGCCTGCTAAGACATCACGACCTAAATCATCAGTTCCTAACCAGTGCTGAGAAGATATCTGAGCATCAGCATCGCGAATTGCTTTCTTCGATGCCTTCATTGCAGTATTTGTAATCGAATAGGGAACCGGTGCTTGAATCTTCCAGTCAGCTGCCAAGTGTTGCCAATCAGCTTGCGATTCATCCTCAGCCCAGCGCGCCCAACCAAGACCAACTCCGTAGGATTTAATAACCGGAAAAATGATACGACCGTGATATGAAGCTATCAACGGTTTTTCGTTGGCAATGAAGTCGGCGAAGATGGCGACGAAGGCAATGACAATTACGATGTAGACCGAGATCACGCCCATCGAATGCTTGCGGAACTGACGACGTACATACGCGCCGTACGATTCACCCTGGTTCTTTGTACCTGAATCTGTCATGACTTCTTTGAGAATCCAATACGTGGGTCAACCAGTGAATACAGAATGTCCGAAATCAGAATACCCACGAGCGTCAGAACCGCGCCGATGGTAAAGACTGCCATTACCATGGGGTAGTCGCGTCCTACCAACGCAGCATAACTCTGTGATCCAATTCCCGGAATACTAAAGGTCTGTTCAATGATAACGCTACCACCAACCAAAGCAGGAATAATGCCTGCAAGCAAGGTAATGATTGGGAGCAGGGAATTACGAAGTGTGTGCTTGAAAACGACGCTACGTTCTGAAAGACCTTTTGCACGAGCTGTGCGGATGTAATCTTGACGAATTGTTTCGAGCATTGCCGAACGCATCTGACGAGAAAGAAAGGCGAAGTTGCCGTATGAGTACATCGACAACGGTAAAATCCAGTGCCAGAGGATGTCGCCGAACTTTTGAAACGAGGTCATGTAGTCATAGCGATTAGACGTCAGACCGTGACTCGGGAGCATGTAGATGTAATCCGGATTGCACAGAAAACTCAAACACATCTGCGATATCCAAATGATCGGCATCGAATAGAGCGCGAACATTGCGAAACCGGAAAAGCGATCGAAAAACGAACCTTGAAATCGCGCTGCATAGATACCGAGCGGAATGGCGACGATGTAGGTGATGAAGATCGCCATCACGTTCATAGTAAGCGTGACAGGCAGACGTTCAGCGATTTTGTCCATCACCGGACGATTGTCGATAAAGGATTTACCAAAATCCAATCTGAGCATATCGCCGATCCACATAACATACTGAGTCATGATGGGTTGATCGAGACGCATTTGCTTGCGCCATTGCTCGATAGACTTCTTACTCACGACTGAGCGCTGACTTTGTCCCTCGCCGCTCATACCGGCTTTCAATGCCGCAGGATCACCCGGTGCTAGACGCGTGAGCGAGAAGGCAATAAGCGTGATAGCAAAGAGCGTCGGGATAAACAAGAGTATGCGACGCAGCAGGTAGCTCAGCATGGTAGAATCTGGCGTGAATGAATTCAGAACTCGGAGATTATGCGTCAGGAAACTGTTGACGCAGATGCTGGCAAGATACGCAGCGAAGGGTCCAAGCGCAAGCTGTAAAGAAGCTGAAAACGCAAAGCACTCTTAGAGTCGAAAGGAAGTGTCTTACTTTGCCGCAGATGCAAATTCTACCAGCCATGCATCTTTGTTTGCAAGAAGGTAGTGTCGAGCAGCTTCATACTCGTTTGGAATGATTCCTTCAAGAATTGCTTCCTCGATTGCCGTCTTGATTTGACCAACCGCACGCGATGGCGCAATGTTGCAGAGTTCCATGATTTCTTCACCGCGAACCGGCGATTGAAAGGCTGCCAGTTGGTCACGTTCGCGAACGTCAACGATGCGCTGATAAACGATTTCGTAGTTGCGTAAATAGGCTTTCTGACGGGACTCATTGGAGGTGGTGACGTCGGCGCGACAAAGAGTAAAGAGCTCTTCCAACCAGGGTCCGGCTTGAACTGCCAAACGACGAATCGCGGAATCAGTAACACCTTCGTCTACCAACATCATCGGACGTTGATGCAAGCGCACAAGAGTCTCAACCATCTTCAAATGCTCGAGTGGCAGTTTCATGCGACGGAAGATTTTCTCTTGCCAGCGCGCGCCAAATTCTTCGTGACCATGGAAGGTCCAGCCTGTTCCCTCAACAAACTTCTTTGTCTTTGGCTTGGCTATATCGTGCATGAGCGTGGCAAATCGCAACCAAAGATCTTGGCTCTGTGCAGCGACGTTGTCGACGACTTGAAGCGTGTGATAGAACACATCTTTGTGATGATATTCTCGAGCTCCTTGTCGCACAAGTTCTACGCCGGCAAGTCGTTCGACCTCGGGAAAGATGTGCGTCATCAAACCACTCTTGTGCAGTATATCCAAGCCAATACTTGGATGATCTGCTTTCAGTGTCTTCAGGAATTCGTCGGTAATACGCTCTTGCGAAATAATGCTGATCCTCGATGCCATGCTCTTCATCGCATCAAGAATAACTGCATCGAGTTGAAACGATAACTGCGCGGCAAAGCGTGCAGCACGCATCATGCGCAGAGGATCGTCGCTGAAGGTGACGAGAGGATCCAGCGGTGTACAGAGACGTGTATTGGACAAGTCTTCGAGTCCGCCGAAAAGATCAATCACTTCACCGTAGTTCTCTTGCTGCAGCGAGGCTGCCATAGCATTGACGCGGAAGTCACGGCGACGAAGGTCGTCTTCGAGAGTGCCCTCTGTGACAATTGGCTTACGCGAGTCAGCGTGATACTCTTCCTTGCGAGTACCAACAAACTCAAGGTTATATCCATCCACAGGAACCAGTGCGGTTCGGAAGCGTTCGTAAATGACTGCCTTGGAGTGAAAGTACTGAGCAACGACCCGTGCAAATTCGACTGCGTCTCCGACAACCGTCAGATCGATATCACCTCTCTGACGATGCAGAAAGTAATCACGCACATAACCACCGACCACGTAGAGTTCTACGCCGTGTTTAGAGGCAAGTTTTGATAGATCCCTGAGTAGAGGTTCGTTAAGCTCGATCTTCACAGATTATGCTCGGCAATCAAGAGTAAAGAAACAAAGATAGGACTAGCCGGGCATTTGTGCCTACAACGACAAACGGCGGATTAAATCCGCCGTTTGCAATTGATACGAGACTTTTCTAACTGTTAGCTATTCCCACCACATCGGTTTGATCTTCCAAGAATTGGGATCAGAGAGTGAGCCTGCAGGACAATTAGCGGTATTGTATAGCTGCTCGGCTTGAGCTACCGGATAACGATGAGGAACAGACGGACCGGTCATCGGTGTCAAGCTCGGGAATTTCGTGCGACGCCAATCAGTCCAAGTTTCCATTTGAGTGTACAATGCGATGTACTTCTGCGTGATGATGTGTTCAAGCGTAATGTCGCCGGACGGCATCACCATTGTGTTCGCCATGTACGTCGTGCTATCTGCACTTGCTACGCCGAACCAGGTGAGTGATGCAGCAACAGCAGCAGCATATGCGGCTTTAGCACCACTTGCATCACCGGAGCGAAGCAGAGCTTCTGCTTTGATAAAATTCTGTTCTGCAAATGAACAGAAGACAACCGGTGAGGTTGCGCTGGCATAGAAGGCGCCAATCTCATTGTCGTTTAATATCGAGTCCTTCGATGACTTGAGCTTTGCGCCAATGATAGAGCGACGTGGATCCTGAAGTTTGTTTAGTATACCCGCAAAATTTGGAGCGATACGAATCTCATCGCGGTCCTGAATAAATGAGAAGAGCGGATTCGCATTAGAGGGTGAATCCATAAACGAAAATTTCAGATCGTCGTCGTTGGATGCAAAACCCTGAGCAAGATCCGCAAGTATCGCAGCATTTGTAGAGCTGGAATTTTTTCCAACTGCATGATTTGCATAGCGTGCTCTCAAGACGTGAGCGAGTTTAATCCACTTGGACATATCGCCGCCATACATGAGGTCGTCGCTTGATGGTGTGACGTTCTCGTCAGCACTTGCCAAGTCAACGAGAGCTTGATCAAGCATAGTACGAATTGAGTCGTAGACCACTGCTTGACTGTCGAAGACCGGACGCAGGTTACCGTCACCTTTGAGCGCTTGCGAGAACGGTACATCGCCCCACGAATCCGTAACCATACCAAGTGTCATCGCCATCAACACATTGCCAACGCCGTGGTAGTGCGGTGACTTTCCGCCGGCAGATTTTTGACGAATCTTCTCGAGATTGATCATGACATTGCCGTAGAGGTTCTGCCAAAGATTGTCAACCTCATTGCTCTCGAGTAAGTAGTTCTCGTAGTAGCTCTTGTGCTGACCCGTTACGCCGGAATGGTGTTGGGTGTACAAGCTAGAAAAGCGGCAGAGATCGCTACCATAAGTAAATGCAAGACTTCCCTGAGCACCGCTTAGAATCAAGCCCAGTGGCACATCTTGAGGATTGTTAGGATCAGTATTTATTGATGAGTCTACCCAGTTACTGCAGCCGGGGAGCAGACTCAAGGCAACGCACACAGCAAGAATCATTGAGCTGCGGCGGAGAGATTTCAAGGTTGTATTCATAAGTTTTTTTCTCCTGAGTTCAATGATTAAAACGATGCGTGAATGCCGAAACCATAGGTGCGAGTGCCAGGGTTGTTGAAGTAGTCCAGACCCTGTCCGTTGCTAGCACCAATCAAACTTGTTTCCGGATCAACACCGGTGTAGTTGGTGATGAGTAACAAGTTTCTACCTGTTACATACACGTCCAAACCTTGGAAGATTCCAAGTGCGTCGGTCCATTCTTTTGGTAAACGGTAGTTGATACGAATCTCTTTCAGGCGGAACCAACCGGCATCTTCTACAAATGGAGCGATGAGTGGGGAAGCGGAGTTGTCGACTCCGTCAGGACCCCAGAAATTCTGACCAAGACCTTCTTTAACAACGATGTCATTGGTTACATACGATTGCGACGTCGTATCGAATCGCACACCCTTGATGATACCTTTCTCAATAGTGATTCCATCATAAGTACCATTCATTGTACCACGATTTTCTGTTGCTTTTGCAACACCGAAGTAGTTCAATGAAGAGCGTGTTCCGTTCCAAATCTTGCCACCTTTTTTCCAGTCGATGATTGCGCTCAAGCTGATGTTCTTGTAATTGATTCCAAGGGTTCCGCCAAGAATGAAGTCCGGAATGTTAGCTCCGAAGAACTTCGGCTTTTCATCTACTTGTGGCAAACCGTCATCACCAACGATGATGCGACCTTGACTATCCTTTAACCAATCAGCACCGTAGATCTGACCATAAGGCATGCCCTTAACTGCTAACACAGCACCTGAGGTAAAGCCTGCAATAAACAGGTTGTCGATGCCAGGTGCCAATTCGGTAACAGTGTTTGAAAAGGTCGAGAAGTTCACTCCGGCATCAATTGAAAAATCTTTGTCGCGATACGGAGTTGCATTCAACACTACTTCGATACCGCTGTTCTTCATTGTTGCTGCGTTCAACAAGAGTGATTGATAGCCTGTAGCAAGTGATACACGAGCAGGCATAATCTGATCGATGTTCTGTGTTGTGTAATAAGCGACGTCAAGGCTTACGCGGTTTGACAAGAATTTGAGATCAAGACCAACCTCAAACTCATTGCGTTTTTCCGGACGAAGTCCTGTGTTCCCAATAGATCCAGCCTGCGAGAAACCAGAGATGCCATTGAATGGGAACTGAAAGGCGTTTTGAATCCAACCATCGGTTAGCACGACCTTTACATATGGCGTTGTAAGTGAATACGCCGGGGCGTCCGAACCAACTGATGCGTAGGAGGCGCGAAGTTTACCAAAGGATAAGAAATCATCTTCCTTCCATCCCAAGTTTTCTGTAAACACCCAACCTGCCGAAAGATTGCCGTATAGGAATTGGTTGTTGTTGACAGGCAGCGTTGTGGATTGCTCCAAACGACCATTGGCTTGCAAGAATAGATAATTGGCTAATGACAAATTCAATGAAGCGATTCCCGCACCGCGACGAATCTCGGTTTGAGATGAGCTTGCAGTAAATGAGGCTGCGTTTGACGGATTGTAAAAATCTGGAATAGTGAGTCCGTCGCCATTAATGATGTAATCATAAGCGTACATCGACGTCAACTGAGTTCCAAATGTCAAAGATGCCTTGATATCATCGCTCAAATTTCTATTCAAAGTAAAGAGCAAGTCGACGTTGATGTTCTTGCTGGTAACGGTGCTATTTGCAACGTGACCATCTGGAGAAATCGCAGAGCCAACCGCAAAATTTTGTTGATCGCGCATCGTGTAGAAGTCACCACCGACGCGGAACATACCGGTCAGATCACCTAGCAAGGATTTACCAAACCAATTCTGCGGGAAGTAATCGAGTTGTGTCGATGCAATCCAACGTTCCGTACGATCAGTGTAGACGTTCTTGTTTACAGTGAAGTACGGATTATCATATCCGGGAGGAGTTCCACGGAAGGTACGCTCTCTGCCATCCGGCAAATAGTACATAGCCGGATCGGTTTTACTATCGATGCCGTTTGAAATATCAAATGTGATTGGAGTTCTGAGCAATGAAAGCATCACACCACCAACATTTGATCCCTTTTGAGTTCTCTGACCTTCGGTGTTTGAATACTGAGCAGAACCGCTAATCTTAGTGTCTGCAAACAATCCATATTCAGCATTCAAGCGAAGTGTCGTGCGATCGAACTTGCTGTTCGGAATGATACCCGAGGCTCCGAGGTTCGAAACTGAGAAGTGATATGATCCGGTTGAATTACCGGCAGAAATACTGAGGCTGTGTGAGTTCGTCTCGCCGATTTGGAAGAAGTTCTTCAGATTGTCATAGGGCACAACCTTAGCGCCTGATGGTGCATCTGCGGCTAAAACAGGACGACCGTTTTTGTCCCATAGATAAGTAGGGTCTGTTTTGTAACGTAATTCAGTGTAAGCCGGACCCCACGATGTTCTGCGAAGCGCTTGCGAACTTGAAGGATAAAGAATGCCACCATCGAAACCCTGTGTGTAGGTTGTTTGCATTTCTGGCAGCTTGTTCACTTCATCCATTTGACGTGAGTAGCTGTATTGAATATTTACATTGCCGTCGCGGTGACCTTTTTTGGTCGTGATGACAATAGCGCCTGCACTTGCACCGAGACCGTACAAAGCTGTTGCAGCAGCGCCCTTCAGTACGTTGATGGATTCGATGTCGTCAGGATTGATGTCGAGAATACGATTCGGTTGGTCAACACCGTCGACGAAGTTGCCCAGACCTGTGGTTGGGTCGTTTGTTGCAGCATTGTACGCAGAGCCAAAGTCGGTGTTGTCAATCAATACACCATCAATGACAAAAGCTGGCTCATTGTTTCCTAGCAATGATGAGATACCGCGAAGGCGAATCGACGATGCGGCACCCGGACTGCCTGATGAGGAGTTGATTTGAACGCCTGCGACTTTACCGACCAGGGCATTCACAAGATTCGGAGAACGTCCGTCGGTCAATTGTGTACCACTTACTTCCTGGGTTGAATACCCAAGCGATCGTTTTTCCTGCTCGATACCAACAGCCGTCACGACGACTTTATCGAGTTCAAGAACGTCATTACGCATGACAATCGTCACGTTGTCTTTCGACGCCACGTTGACCTCTTGTGTCTTCTTTCCGACCAAGCTGATCACGAGTATCTGCGACGAGTTCTTGGGAACATCAATACTGAATTGGCCATCGCTTCTGCGTACAACGACACCGACCTTGGTGCCCTTGACTTTCACGATAGCGCCAACCAAACCCTGTTTGGTTTCGAAATCACTGACGGTACCAGTGACCTTGTGCACGTCCTGTGCGAATGCTGATTCTGAAACAATGAAGCTGCCCAACACGAGCAGACAAAAAACAACCGTTCGCTGCCACAGTCCTATAGTTGACTGGACACGACAAAGCGGAAGGGTACTATTCATGCGAACCCCCGAAATAGTATGTAAACACGGAAGGAAATTTGATTGCAAAACAAAGACCAAATAAGTTCAAGAAGCACAGAACCTGTGCTCCCACTCTGTACTTCGCCTAATAATAATTGCCGTTGGTGTCGTTGTTGCTCCCCACATTGCGATAACACCGCAATGCCCTTGCTCAACTTAGCAAATATTCTCTCTGAAGACAATAAAAAACATAGCTGACAGGATAGCGTTTGGACACGATAAGCCAGCCGGCTTTTCCGGCTCATCGTTGGAACCAATGAGTGCTGCGAATGACCTGTCGCGCGGTCATAAAAAAATCCCGACACTTTTGGTGTCGGGATCAAGCTTGTTTCTTTGGTTGTGACTCTGAATTGAGGCCGTTGTAACTCTATACGTTGAATCTGAAATGCATAATATCGCCGTCTTGAACGATGTAATCGCGTCCCTCAGTGCGATACAGTCCGGCTTCCTTGACCGCTGCTTCCGAGCCCAATCGTTTCCAATCGCTGTAGCTCATTACTTCGGCTCTAATGAATCCACGTTCGAAGTCAGTGTGAATCACACCGGCTGCTTGCGGAGCTGTTGAGTTCTTCTTTACCGTCCAAGCGCGAACTTCCTTTTTGCCGGCCGTCAAGTATGTAATGAGACCAAGAAGTGAATATGCTTCTCTGATGACGCGATCTAATCCAGGCTCTTTCATTCCCAGATCAGCAAGAAATATCGCACGATCTTCAGCTTCCAGTTGCGCGATTTCCGCTTCGATCTTTGCGCAAATAGGAACCACGAGTGCTCCTTCTTGTTCAGCGCGAACGCGAACTGCATCAATCAGACGATTGCCGTTTGCTACTCCATCTTCGTTGGTATTGCACACATACATCTGCTTCTTGTTTGTGAGCAGAAACAGCGCACGAATAACTTCGACAGCGGAATCTGTATCTGCAACGAAGAATCGAGCAGGATTGCCGGCATCGAGATGCGCTTGCAATGCTTGAAGAATTTCCAACTCGTCTTTTGCTTCCTTGTCTTGACTGCGCGCTTTCTTTGTGACCGTGTCGATGCGCTTTGCAACGGATTCGATGTCCTTCAGGATCAATTCTGTTTCAATAATGCCGATGTCACGAATGGGATCAACATCACCACTCACGTGCACGACGTTGTCATCTTCAAAGCAACGCACTACGTGAGCTATTGCGTCAACACTGCGGATGTGCGAGAGGAATTGGTTGCCAAGACCTTCGCCTTGTGCAGCGCCTTTTACCAGGCCCGCGATATCGACAAACTCGACAGTTGCAGGAAGTGTGCGCTCTGTCTCATACACAACCGAAAGTTCAGCCAAGCGTCCGTCGGGTACATTCACAATACCTACATTCGGATCGATGGTGCAGAAAGGATAATTCGCCGCCTCAATGTTGTTTGAGGTGAGAGCGTTGAACAAGGTTGATTTTCCGACGTTCGGTAATCCGACAATTCCGCAAGCGATACCCATGATCTGAAATAGTAGTGAGAGACAGGACCTTATACTTCGCTACAAGCCGGTTATTGGCTGAGCAAGCCACAAAAATACGATGAAAGAGCGAGTCGGCAGAACAAGCGAGACTGCGCTTCTATGACAGGGAGGTGAGTGTAGATTACAAACTAACTTGGAATCCAAGTCCAATGTAATCGTCGACTGTGTTATAAAACAGTCCGTGAAGGCTGAGTCCATGATAGTAGTAAGCACCCACCAAAAGCTGATAGCCGTTCATCTGCTGAAATGCCAAACCAGCTTGGGCTGCATGGACAAGAGACGTACTGTTTTCAATTCCGGATAGCTTGATATCATAAGCTGCGTATGCTTCAATACCCTTCGACACCGGGGTTCGATACTCCACGCCTGCTTGAGGAATCAGCAAGCGAATCGCGGGTGGGTGCACATGATTGGAGAAGACCCAAGTCAAACCGCCATACAATCTCCAGTGCGTCCATTCAAATGAGTAAATGGCTTCGATGAACTCGCGACTGTAGACGAACGGCTTGGGAGAAATGACTGCGCTATCATTCGCGAGTCCGTCGGCCAAGTGGGCAGAGATGTGTGCAATGCGCACGCGCAAGGATCGACGAAGTTCGGGGTCGGTCCAGCGCACACTTGTATTGACGCCGAAGTAATAATCAACCGTCTCCACCGGAAACTTCAGACGTCCTTCGGAGCGCAACCTCGTATAAGTCGCAAAATCTCCTCCGGCTCGCCATTGCATTGACGCCGAACTATCCAGACTCATCAGATCGAAGCTGTGGCCAATATCTAATCGCAGTGATTTATCCGGCAGTTGAACCATCACGCCGACGCGGGCATCCAAGGGGTTTGCTAGAAGTGGTCTAAAGAGCAAACGATCCTCTGTTGCTCGAGTACGAATTGAAAAGATGACGATCAGTGCGATTATGATAATGGACGAACGACGATGCATATCAGAAATGAAGGAGTTTAAATTCAAGTGAGAATTGTCGGCTACAATTCAAAGGCTTCAAGAATACGACGGAGTTGAACAAGATACTGCACGTTGTGTACGCGGAGGTAGCTTGCGCCGGAGCCGATGAGCAAGGTGTGAAGCAATGCTGTGGCAACGTCGCGTTGTGCCGGGTCATCGATTCCGCATATGCTTCCAATAAATCGCTTACGTGAGATACCAAGCATCAGTGGCACACCTAATTGCTGGAAGGCTTGGTGATGACGTAATAGTTCAATGTTGTGCTCGGTGGTTTTTCCAAAGCCAATTCCCACGTCGGCGATAACAGAGCTTATGCCTGCTGCCATTGCTGCTACGATGCGATCATGGAGGAAGTCAAAGACTTCACGAACGACGTCATCGTATTCCGGTGCGGTCTGCATTGTTTTCGGCTGACCCTTCATGTGCATGAGTATCAGTGGGACGCGAAGCGATGCTACTGTTGATAGCATGGCTTCGTCATAGAGTCCGGCACTCACATCATTGACAATTGCAGCACCGGCTTCGACAGCCAGTGCGGCAGTAGATGAATTCCGAGTATCGATGCTGATAGGAGTAGAAGGACGAAGACGATGCAGTTCTGCGATCACCGGTATAACGCGAGCTTGTTCTTCTTTTGGTGGCACGAGCTCTGCGCCTGGACGGGTACTTTCGCCACCGATATCCAATATGTCAGCGCCTTGATCAATCAGCTGCAAACCGTGATTTACAGCGGCGTCGCGGTTGGAATACAAAGAGCCATCGCTAAATGAATCCGGAGTGACGTTGATAATACCAACGAGTTGAGCAAAGGTCATAAACGAAAGACTTAATTATCGAGGCGTCGGGAAATAGCCATCGCACTGGATCAGAGTGCTCACTTGCTTCATGGTATGAAGGTCAGGCATGACAGTTTTCATGTGGTCACGAAGGAGCATCAGACGGGCATTTTCGGTACGAGCTTCGAGAACACGTTGCTTCTGTGCAAGCTTCAAACCTGTCTTCTGAGCCATGACGAATGAGGGAGCAGCTTTAGGAGACTGCAGCTTGAAAGGCAGTTCCGGAGTGCCTTGGAAGATGCTGTCGATGATTGTGTTGTACATTTCTGCGCACTCTTCGTAGAGCGCGAGGTCGACTTCAGCATTCTCGGTATCGTCGAAGTACTCGACCTCAGCTTGCACACACGCGGTGCTATCTTCATCAACACTTCGAACCGTGTAGCGACGGCCGCCTACAATGACGATGTCTAGTCGTCCGTCTTCATAGCTTCGAATCACCTCGACGATAAAAGCAGTGCATCCTACCGTCGACATTTCTGTGCCTTCAACCAGATTGACACCGAAATATGCCCGATCGCGGATGCATCGCTGAATGAGGTCTTTGTAGCGCTCTTCGTAGATATGCAACGGAATATAGGAGCCCGGAAAAAGGACCAAATTCAAAGGGAAGAGAGACAATGTATCGGATTGAGATTGCATAGTGTGCTCGTATCCGTCAAAAATACAATGTTTCGAATCTCAAATCGGGAGCTTTCATGAAGGATTCGACGCGAAGAACAACGAAAACAGCAGTGCGTGGTAGTCTGATTACACCACTCAGCTTGTGAAAAAGCGCCACTGATTTCCGCACTTCACTCTAAAAGCACGTAGAATCCTGTATTGTCACAACAAAAATTTCCAGTAATTTAAGAGTCTTGATTAAAAAGGCTTGGTGTACATTGTCACTTAGCTCACAACAGCGATTGAAAAACGAACAGTATTAGTTTCTCTTTCGCATAACTATTTGTACCACAATTAGGGTTCCACACGGAAGCATCAATGGCTGACATCAGCAAAGTCCGGAACATTGGTATCTCGGCACACATCGATTCAGGCAAGACAACGCTCAGCGAGCGTATTCTCTTTTACACCGGTAAGATTCACCGCATCATTGAGGTGCGTAGCAAAGAGGGTAACGGACCAACCATGGACTCCATGGATTTGGAACGTGAGAAGGGAATCACCATCCAATCCGCCGCAACCTATTGCGAGTGGAAGGATTATACTATCAACCTGATCGACACACCGGGTCACGTTGACTTCACAGTTGAGGTAGAGCGTGCCTTGCGCGTTCTTGATGGCGCTGTGCTAGTCTTGTGTTCAGTGGCCGGCGTACAGAGCCAGTCTATCACGGTGGATCGTCAGATGCGTCGTTACAACGTACCGCGTCTTGCATTCATCAACAAAGCTGACCGTTCCGGTGCAAACCCATATCGTGTAGCAGACCAACTTCGCGAGAAGTTGAATCACAACCCTGTAATGATGAACATTCCTATTGGAATGGAAGATCGTTTTTCAGGTGTAGTTGACTTGCTCAAGATGAAGGCTATGTATTTCGACGGCGACAATGGTGAATTTGTTCGTGAGGAAGAGATTCCTGCGGATATGGTTCAGCAGGCCAAGGAATACCGTCACAAGCTCGAAGAAGTAATGTCGGATTTCGACGATAAAATCGCTGAAAAGTTCCTCATGGAGGAACCGATCTCCGCTGAAGAGTTGATCCCGGTTGTTCGTAAGGCGACTATTTCAATGCAGGTTACGCCTGTTTACGTTGGTACAGCAAAGCAGAACAAGGGTGTGCAACTCTTGTTGGATGCTGTTTGTTCCTTCTTGCCGAATCCGGCTGAAGTTGACAACACTGCATTGGATCGCGACAAAAACGAAGAACGTGTGCATTTGGAATCAACACCGAACAAGCCATTCGTTGGTCTGGCATTCAAGCTGGAAGACGGACGTTTCGGACAGTTGACATACATCCGCGTTTATCAGGGTCATATCAAGAAGGGCGACACAATCTTTAACATTGCCAATGGCAAGAAGGTAAAGGTTCCACGTCTGGTTCGTATGCACGCAAGTGAAATGCACGATATCGACGAAGCATCAGCTGGCGACATCGTTGCATTGTTTGGTGTGGACTGTGCGTCTGGCGATACGTTTACGGACGGAAACGTGAACTACGCGATGACCTCAATGTTCGTTCCTGAGCCGGTTATTGAGTTGGCTGTTTCTCCGAAGGAAAAAGCAGGACAGGTTAACTTCTCGAAGGCGCTTAACCGCTTTACGAAGGAGGATCCGACCTTCCGCGTTTATCGTGACGAAGAGAGCAACGAGACAATCATCAAGGGAATGGGCGAGTTGCACCTTGAAATTTACATCGAGCGTATCAAGCGTGAGTACAACTGCGAAGTCGTCGTAGGACGTCCGAAGGTTGCATTCCGCGAGACTGTTACGCGTCGTGCAGAATACAATTACACACACAAGAAGCAAACCGGTGGTAGCGGTCAATTCGCTCGTGTTGCAGGCTATATCGAGCCGATCACGGAGGATGACAACCACAAGAACTACGAGTTCGTGGATGAAATCGTTGGTGGTGTTATTGCCCGCGAATTTATCCCGGCTTGTGATAAGGGTTTTGCTGAGCAGGTCAAGGAAGGTCAATTGATTGGCCAACCGGTACAACGTGTACGTGTTGTCTTGAATGACGGTGCGACACACGCGGTCGACTCATCAGAAATGGCCTTTAAGCTTGCTTCTATGGCGGCTTTCCGTGAGTGTTACAACTCGGCGGGTCCTGTAGTTCTTGAGCCGATCATGAAGCTTGAAGTTTCTGTTCCGGAAGAATTCCAGGGTGTGGCCATTGGTCAGGTTAATCAGCGTCGTGGTATCATCGTTGGTACCGATTCTGAAGCCGGCTACGTCACCGTAACCGCTGAAGTTCCACTGCAAATGATGTTTGGTTACTCGACCGATATCCGCAGCGTAACGCAGGGTAAGGGCGAATTCACCATGGAATTCTTGAAATACGCTCAAGTTCCGAAGAACGTTCAAGACGAAATGGTCAAGGAATACCAAAAACGTCGCGCAGAAGGAAGCAAATAAGCATAGAGTACTCAAGAACTATTCACGTGTTGGAATAGCAGCAGAGTATTGATTCAATTGCATCGCCCCGGATTCTAAGAAATCTGGGGCGATTTGTTTCTCAGGAATCGTCAGTGTTGTTCGTGTTGCTGATGGTATTTAGGAGAGCGAAAGCTCGCCTAAAGAATCCCAAAAATTCAGCAGAATTCGGTGCTTTGTTTTCAAGCGACCGACCACATGCGTACAAGTTGTGGACAACTTAGCCTGCGATTCTAGGCTAAAAAGCAAGTTCGAGGGTGCTCGGAAACTTTTATTCTCAAAAAAGTTTTTCAAAAATCCCTCCATGTTGTAATTTTGTCGGCTCGCACAAAAGCGCGAGCTATTTTTTTCATCGAGACACATCGAGTCGAATGCCAACGATCGCACAACTAGTCCGCAAGGGACGTCAAGAAGTTCAGTACAAGTCAAAATCACCAGCGCTGATGTCATGTCCGCAGCGTCGTGGAGTTTGTACACGTGTTTACACAACAACACCAAAGAAGCCGAACTCAGCATTGCGTAAAGTTGCTCGTGTTCGTTTGACGAACGGTATTGAGGTGACGGCATACATTCCGGGTGAAGGTCACAATCTTCAAGAGCACAGCATCGTGATGATTCGCGGTGGTCGTGTGAAGGATCTTCCTGGTGTTCGTTACCACATCATTCGTGGTGCGGCGGATACCCAAGGGGTGAACGGTCGTATGCAGGCTCGTTCGAAGTACGGAGCGAAGAAGCCGAAGCCAGGCGCAGCTCCAGCGAAGAAATAATCGATGTAAATACATTACCTAACAGACCAATCGACAGATGAGAAAGAAGAAAGCAGAGAAGCGTCACGTAGCACCGGATCCGTTATACAACGATGTCGTGCTTGCAAAGTTTGTGAACTGTGTTATGCTTCAGGGAAAGAAGACTGTTGCTCGCAAGGTTGTTTACCAAGCATTGAGCATTGTCGGTGAAAAGACAGGTCAAGATCCCATTGATGTATTCCGCAAGGCAATCTCAAATGTGTCACCTGCTTTAGAAGTACGTCCTCGTCGTGTTGGTGGAGCCACATACCAAGTACCATCCGAAGTTCGTGAAGAGCGTCGTTTGGCATTGGCGATCCGTTGGCTGCGCGATTACGCTAAAGAGCGTCGTGACAAGTCAATGGCTACACGTATGGCTAACGAAATTTTGGCAGCTTCGAACGGTGAAGGTGGAGCGATCAAGCGTCGTGACACTATGCACGCGATGGCTGAGTCAAACAAGGCTTTTGCCCACTTCAAGTGGTAAGAAAGCCGAATTGTTCTTTGGAAATCTAACAACTCAACGCGAGAACTGATACGATGGCTCGAACGATTGATATCACGAAAGTTCGAAACATCGGTATTATGGCGCACATTGACGCGGGTAAAACCACGACAACCGAGCGCATATTGTTCTACACTGGTTTTTTACACAAGCTAGGTGAAGTTCACGAGGGAACGACGATCACCGATTACATGGCGCAGGAGCGAGAGCGAGGTATCACCATTACTTCGGCTGCTGTAACATGTCATTGGAAGGACCACCAGATCAACCTCATTGACACACCTGGTCACGTTGATTTCACGGCAGAAGTTCAGCGATCCCTTCGCGTATTAGACGGCGCAATTGCGTTGTTTACGGCGGTTGAGGGAGTAGAGCCACAATCGGAAACGGTTTGGCATCAAGCTGAGATGTACCATGTACCGCGTATTGCATTCATCAACAAGATGGATCGTACGGGAGCAGATTTTGACATGGTTCTGACGATGATTCGCGAAAAGCTGGGAGCACGACCGGTAGCGCTTCAAATCCCAATTGGACAAGAAGAGCGATTTGTCGGTGTCGTTGATCTCCTTCGACAGAAGGCTTTGTATTTCGAGGAAGCAAATCTTGGTTCAACGGTAGTTGAATCGGAAATCCCCGAGGATCTCAAGGATCAAGTACAAAGTATGCGAGCGCAGCTTATGGAAGCGGCCGCAGAGATGGATGATAAGCTTCTTGAAAAGTACTTGGCGGGAGAGGAACTGAGCGAGACTGAGATTCGCACGGCGATACGACAAGCGACATTGAAGAATGTTCTTGTTCCTGTACTGTGTGGTTCTGCATATCGCAACAAAGGAGTTCAACAATTGCTTGATGCAGTTCTTGACTTTCTTCCATCTCCATCCGAAGCTGTTCCGGCCCATGGTTTTTCTACCGACGGCAAGGAGCGGGAACTTGAGAGAAGGGCAAACGACGACGAAAGTTTTGCAGCCTTGGCTTTTAAAGTGATTTCGGATAAGCATGCAGGTAGACTGGTGTTTATTCGACTCTACAGCGGATCGCTCGAAGTTGGTCAAATGGTTTATAACAGTTCGACCGGCAAAAAAGAGCGAGTCATGAAGATTCTGCGTATGCAGGCAGACAAGAGAGAAGAGCTGAAGCAGGCATTTGCCGGCGACATTGTCTCTATCCCTGGTCTGAAGGCTAGAACCGGAGAAACACTCTGTGATGCAAAGGATTCGATTGTTTTTGAAAAGATTGACTTCGCAGAACCGGTTATCAACCAAGCTATTGAAGCCAAGACCACTGCTGATCAGGACAAGCTTTTAGCTGCACTGACGGCGCTAGGCGAAGAGGATCCGACATTTCGTTTTGGAACCGACCGTGAATCCGGTCAGTTGATTATTAGCGGAGTCGGGGAGCTTCACCTAGAGATCATGGTTGACCGTTTAAACCGCGAATTCAACGTTCCGGCTAAAGTTGGTAAGCCGCAGGTTTCGTATCGCGAGACCATTAGTGCGACGGCAACAAAGACTGCGGAGTTTATCCGTCAGCAAGGATCAAAGGGACAGTTTGCGATTGTAACACTTCGCATTCAGCCTAATGAAAACGGAAAAGGCTTTGCTTTTGAAAATGAGTATCAAGACAAGGACTTTCCAAAAGAGTACCTCGATGCAATTGAGCAGGGAGCTCGGGAATCAATGAGTGCGGGTCCGTTAATGGGTTATCCATTAGTTGACGTGAAAGTGATTCTGGAAAGTGCACGATTTGATATCAATGAGTCCAGTGACGTAGCCTTTAAGATTGCAGCATCCATGGCTGTCCGCGATTGTTGTCGCGAGGCATCTCCAGTCATCCTCGAACCGGTCTTCCTGGTAGAGGTAACGACACCGGATGAATTCATGGGTGATGTTATTGCAGATCTGAATGCACGTCGCGGAAAGATAGAAGGAATTGATAGTCGGATGCAGCGTCAGATTATACGAGCGCTGGTACCGTTATCGCAATTGTTTGGATATGTGACCCAATTGAGGTCACTTACTCAAGGACGGGCAGTGTACACGATGACGTTCTCGCGCTACGAGCAAGCGCTGTTCAAAACAGGAACAACCGTGTATGCCGGTGGATAATATCCGGTGTCAGAGCACATGCAAAGACACTTCATCCGGTCGCTGATGAGTTGTTGGTTCTCAGGATCAACATTTGTTTGAATCAAATAATCATTTTTTATAATCACTTATACTCTCATTTCGGAGGACTAGTAGTCATGGCAAAAGAGAAATTTGAACGTTCCAAGCCGCACGTGAACATCGGTACGATTGGACACGTTGACCACGGTAAGACCACCCTGACGGCTGCTATTACTATGGCGCTTGCTCAGAAATTTTCTTCAAACGAGCGTCGTGCTTACGATCAAATCGACAACGCGCCTGAGGAAAAGGCTCGTGGGATCACAATTAACACCGCACACGTAGAATACGAAACCAGCAATCGTCACTATGCACACGTAGATTGCCCAGGTCACGCCGATTATATCAAGAACATGATCACCGGTGCAGCACAGATGGACGGAGCAATCCTCGTTGTAGCTGCTACAGACGGACCAATGCCGCAAACGCGTGAGCACATCCTGCTCGCACGTCAGGTAGGTGTTCCTCGTATCGTTGTCTTCATGAACAAGGTTGATATCGCTGACGCTGATCTTCTCGAACTCGTTGAGCTCGAAATCCGTGAGTTGTTGACCCGCTATGAATTCCCTGGCGATGAAATTCCTATCATCAAGGGTTCAGCTCTCAAGTCACTTGAAGCTGGTTCAAGCAATGCTCCTATCGAAGACGAGCGTTACAATGCAATCTGGGAACTCATGGATGCAGTTGATAGCTATATCCCAACCCCAGTTCGCGCAGTTGACAAACCATTCCTCATGCCGGTCGAAGACGTGTTCTCTATCACAGGTCGTGGTACAGTAGGTACAGGTCGTATCGAGCGCGGAATCGTTAAGGTTAACGACGAAATCGAAATCGTTGGATTTGGTCTTCAAAAGAAGTCAACCGTTACCGGTATCGAAATGTTCCACAAGCTGCTCGACGAAGGTCAAGCAGGTGACAACGCTGGTCTGCTCTTGCGCGGCGTTGAAAAGACGGAACTCGAGCGCGGTATGGTATTGGCTAAGCCAGGTTCAATCAAGCCGCACCACAAGTTCACCGCTCAGGTCTACGTTTTGACCAAAGAAGAAGGTGGACGTCACACACCGTTCTTCAACGGATACCGTCCTCAATTCTATTTCCGTACCACAGACGTGACAGGTGTTGCTCACTTGCCAGGTGGTGTTGAAATGGTTATGCCAGGCGACAACCTTGATGCGCTCACAATCGAGCTCATCACACCGGTTGCTATGGAAGAAGGACTCCGCTTCGCTATCCGCGAAGGTGGCCGTACCGTTGGTGCAGGCGTTGTAACAAAGGTTCTTGAATAAGCAGTTTGTACGGAACAGGGGGACGTCGTGCCCCCTGTTTTGTTCTTATAACTATTGAGGGAAAAGGATACACTGTGTCAACCCAAAGAATTAGAATTAAACTTCGTTCGTACGATCACAACCTGATTGACAAATCATCAGAGCGTATTGTTCGTACAGTGAAACAAACCGGTGCTGTTGTATCCGGACCAATTCCACTCCCGACGGAGAAATCCATCGTTACGGTGAACCGTTCACCGCACGTTGACAAAAAGTCACGTGAGCAGTTCGAAGCTCGCGTGCACAAGCGACTCATTGACATCTTTAGTTCAACACAAAGAACTATTGATTCGCTGATGCGCCTTGAGTTGCCTGCCGGTGTTGATGTGGAAGTAAAAGTGTAACAGAAGGAGACGTTCATGAGCGCGTTGCTCGGAAAAAAATTAGGAATGACAAGCATCTTCCGTGAAGACGGCTCCAGCATTCCCGTAACGGTGATTGAAGCTGGACCTTGTCCAGTGGTTATGCGCCGTACACAGGAGAATGACGGATACGAAGCCGTACAAATCGGATATGAAGATATTGCAGCTCGCAAAGTAACCAAGCCAGAAGCTGGACACTTTGCTAAGGCAGGAATATCACCCGTTCGCTACCTCAAAGAATTTCGTAACATCCAAGCCGGTGTTGGTGATGTTCTAACCGTGGAGCAATTCAAGGTTGGAGACTTGATCAAAGTCTCAACGAACAGCAAAGGCCGTGGCTTTCAGGGTGTTGTGAAGCGTCACCACTTCGGTGGTGTGGGTGGAACGACTCACGGTCAAAGCGATCGTGTTCGCGCCCCAGGTTCTATCGGTGGATCTTCATATCCTTCGCGAGTATTTCGCGGAACCCGCATGGCTGGTCGCATGGGAGGCAAGCGCACTTCGGTACGTAACCTCGAAGTGTTGCAAATCATGCCGGATCAAAACATCATGTTGATCAAGGGAAGCATCCCTGGCGCCATGAACTCGGTAATTGAGCTGGTCAAGTTATCATAAATAGAAACGAAAAGGTCGTCTAATGAAAGTTGATGTGTATTCAGTCGACGGTACCAAGAACGGTGAAGTTGAGCTTCCCGATGAAATTTTTGGTATCGAGCCGAACGAGCATGTGATGTACCAGGCAGTGCGTGTGTATTTGGCGCACCATCGTCAGGGCACCGCGAAGACAAAAACCCGCAGCTATGTATCCGGTGGTGGTAAGAAGCCATGGAAGCAAAAAGGTCGCGGTACAGCTCGCGCAGGTTCTTCACGTTCAGGTGTATGGGTTGGCGGGGGTACGATATTCGGACCAAAGCCGCACAAGTACACGATTGACATTCCGGTGAAGATGAAGCGTTTGGCTCGTAAGTCAGCATTCTCGTGTCGTGCACAAGAGCAGAGCATTGTTGTTGTTGATCAACTTCAATTCGCTGATCACAAGACCAAGAACATGACTTCGGTACTTCGCGCGCTGGGTTTGGAAGGCGAAAAGACATTGGTTCTTCTTCCGGATGTGCGTCAGAATGTAGTACTGGCGTCACGTAACATCCCACGTGTCACAACTGCTTTGGCTGACAAGATTTCAACCTATGACATTCTCAACCATAAGAAGCTTGTCGTGAGCAAAGACGCAATTGAAGCAATTGTGCGCTCCTTCGGTGAAAATGGTTCAGGAGCTATGAACTAAGAATACAGAGACTATTATGCTGCATTTAATTAAACGACCGATTGTCACTGAGAAATCGAACAAGGTAAACCACATTCACAAGCACTATGTGTTTGAAGTAGCAGTGGGTACCAACAAGATTGAAATCGCCAAGGCAGTGGAGCACATGTTCCAGGTCAAGGTTGAGCAGGTTCGTACGGTCAATGTAAAAGGCAAGTATCGTTCACGCTACACCAAGCGTGGCTTAATGCGTGGTCGTACAAAGGCTCGCAAGAAAGCATATGTTCGATTGAAGGAAGGTTATTCAATCGATATCGTTAGTGGTGAAGGTGAAAAGCAATAAGATGTGAGATCAACCAGGATTAAGCTGTCATGGGAATTCGTCAATTAAAACCAATTACGCCGGGAACGCGCTTTTATAGCGTGAGCGATTTTAATGAGCTCACAGCAGAGAAGCCGTTTAAAAAGTTGCTGCGTATCAAGAAGAAAAGTGGAGGTCGTAATAACACAGGCCGCATTACTTCACGTCACCGTGGTGGTGGACACAAGCAACAATATCGTATCATCGATTTCAAGCGTAATAAAATCGACATGCCGGCTACGGTCGAGACTATCGAGTACGATCCAAATCGTTCGGCACGTATTGCCTTGGTAAAGTATAGCGATGGCGAACATCGTTACATCTTGGCACCAAACGGCTTGAAGGTTGGAGCTACGATTATTGCAAGCCAGACAGCTGACTTGAAGGATGGAAACTGCTTGCCATTGAGCAAGATTCCTCCTGGAATTTTCATTCACAACATTGAGTTGAAGCCAGGCAAGGGTGGACAAATGGTTCGTTCTGCCGGTATGTCAGCACAGGTTGTTGGATTTGAAGGTAAGTATGCTCAGATCAAGTTGCCTTCAGGTGAGATTCGTATGGTTTTGTCAAACTGTATGGCTACACTTGGAACAGTAGGTAACTCTGATCACGAGAACATTCTTCACGGTAAAGCTGGTCGTAAGCGTTGGATGGGTATTCGTCCTCAGACTCGTGGTATGGCGATGAATCCAATCGATCACCCGAACGGTGGTGGTGAAGGACGCTCCAAGTCCGGTGGTGGTAAGAAGCACTTGCGTTCACCATGGGGTCAGCTTTCAAAGGGCTTGAAGACTCGCAAGCGCAAGAAAGCATCATCGAAATTGATTATTCGTAAGAAAAAATAATTGAAGGAAGAATAGGATATGCCACGTTCACTGAAAAAAGGTGCATTTGTATACTTCAAACTTCAAAAGAAGGTTGATATACTTAACGACTCAAACAAGAAGCAGGTAATCAAGACCTGGAGTCGTGCATCGACAATTACGCCGGAGTTCGTTGGACACACATTTGCGGTGCACAATGGCAACAAGTTTATTCCAGTGTACGTGACCGAAAACATGGTAGGGCACAAGCTGGGCGAGTTCGCTCCAACGCGCACTTATCGTGGTCACTCAGGAAATAGAAAAGACTAATACGAAATCAGTATGGAATCGAAAGCAATTGCACGACACGTCCCGACATCACCGCGTAAAATGCGCTTGGTGATTGACACGATTCGCGGTAAATCAGCAGCGGAAGCTCTGACAATCCTGCGATTCTCTCCGAAGATGGCATCAAAGGTTGCAGAGATGACTCTGCGCTCAGCCATCGCGAACCTGCGCAATGCCGGAGGTTCGTATGCAAAGGAAGAAGACATGATCGTAAAGACGGTATATGTCGACCAAGGAACGTCACTGAAGCGTATTTCGCCGGCTCCAATGGGTCGTGCGTATAAGATCAGAAAGCGTTCACATCATTTGACAATCGTAGTATCTACTAACGACTAATTGCAGGGAGTTCTCTTGGGTCAGAAAACAAATCCTATCGGACTGCGCTTAGGTATCATCCGTGGTTGGGATGCCAACTGGTTTGAGCCAAGCAGCATGGCGGACAAAATCGCCGAAGACATGAAGGTGCGCTCATACATTCGTACCCGCTTGAAAAAGGCCGGTGTATCACGAGTGGTTGTTGAGCGAACCGCTAAGCAGATCCGAATCACCATTCACACATCACGACCTGGCGTTATCATCGGTCGTTCTGGTAAGGATATTTCGCAGCTCGAAGAAGAGATGCGCAAGTTGACAACCAAGGATGTTAAGATTTTGATCCATGAAATCAAGCGTCCGGAACTCGATGCACAGCTGGTAGCTGACAACATCGCGTCACAATTGGAAGGACGTATTGCCTTTCGTCGCGCGATGAAGCAAGCTGTATCGGCATCAATGCGTCTCGGTGCTGAAGGTATTCGTGTCATGTGTGCTGGTCGTCTTGGTGGCGCCGACATGTCACGTACCGAGCAGTACAAAGAAGGTCGCGTGCCGCTGCACACACTTCGCGCAGACATTGACTATGGAACCTCGACAGCGCATACAGTTTATGGTGCTATCGGAGTAAAGGTCTGGATTTGCAAGGGTGAGATCATCGGCAAGCAACAGACACAAGAAAAAGAATAACAACAACAATTACCGCTTTGGAGCGCTAAGAGAGTATGCTATTACCTAAGAGAGTAAAACATAGAAAGACGCAACGCGGACGTCGGGCTGGAAAGGCAATTCGCGGATCGCAAGTCGCTTTTGGCTCGTACGGACTCAAGGCCCTTGAAGTGGCTTGGGTAACGAACCGTCAAATCGAATCTGCGCGTATTGCAATCAACCGTTATCTCAAGCGCGATGGTAAGGTTTGGATCCGAATCTTCCCTGACAAGCCATACACCAAGAAGCCAGCCGAAGTGCGGATGGGTTCCGGTAAGGGTAATCCTGAGGGTTGGGTAGCAGTAGTTAAGCCTGGTCGCATCATGTTTGAAGTAGATGGTGTGTCAAAGGAAGCGGCAATGGAGGCGATGAGACTTGCATCTCACAAACTTCCGATCAAAACAAAGTTTGTGTCACGCATAGATTTGGTGGAAGTATGAAACAGCGTAAATCAAAAGACCTTCGCGATCTCAATGACAAAGAGTTGCTTGCAACTATGAAAGAAGCACAAGAAACGCTTGCTAAGCAGCGCTTTCAACATGCTCTCAAGCAACTTCAGGACACCGCTTATCTGCGTATCCTCAAGAAAGACATCGTTCGAATGAAATCAATTATGCATGAGAGAACTCTGGAATCGACGAGCAAATAATCATGGAAAAATCGCAAGAAAACATCGGTCAGACTCCTGAGAAGTCAACCAAGGGAAAGAAAATTCGTCAGGGCAAAGTGCTCAGCAACAAGATGGAGAAGTCCATTGTGGTTGCAGTTGAGCGCCAGGTTATGCACCCCCTGTACAAGAAGTACTTCCGTCTAACCAAAAAATTTATGGCTCACGACGAAGAGAATGCATGCAACATCGGCGATGTTGTTCGCATTATTGAGTCGCGTCCATTGAGTGCCCGCAAGCGTTGGACCTTGCTCGAAATCGTCGAGCGCGCTCAGTAAGAGTTGTGTTTCGATGAATGATTACATTTTAACTGAAAGAGGCCGGACATGATTCAAGAAGAAACAAATCTCGTGGTAGCCGATAATTCTGGCGCCCGTAAAGTACGCTGCATCCGCATTCTAGGAGGCCACGAACGTCGCTATGCTGGCGTGGGTGATATCGTTGTGGTATCAGTCAAGCAAGCATTGCCAAACGGAGCCGTAAAAAAAGGTGAAGTATGTAAGGCTGTGATTGTACGTACCAAGAAAGAAATTGGTCGTAAAGATGGATCATACATCCGCTTCGATGAGAACGCGGCAGTAATCCTGAACAATCAAATGGAGCCACGCGGCACCCGTATTTTTGGACCGGTTGCACGTGAATTACGCGAGAAGAATTTTATGAAAATTGTTTCTCTGGCACCTGAAGTTATCTAAGGTACAGAGACCAACCATTCGAGAAGAATATGAAACTCAATATTAAAAAAGGCGACATGGTGAAGGTGATTGCCGGAAACGACAAGAACACCACCGGACGCGTACTTCAAGTAGACGACAAGAAGATGCGCATCCTTGTAGAAGGCATCAATGTTCGCAAGAAGCACTCTCGTCCGACCCAAACGAATCCAAACGGTGGAATCGTTTCAAAAGAGATGCCCATTCATTATTCGAACGTCATGTTGCTGGTCGGTGGCGAAGTTTCACGCAAGCGTGAAGCCTAATCTGACAGTCACAGTAGCATGTTTTAACGCAAGATATTAGCGAAATCATCATGGCAAAGCAAGTCCTAAAGAAATTAGATTTTAAACCTGAAGGTGCACGTCAGGCTGAGAACTCAAATGAAAACGTGATCCCACGTCTTCAGACTTTTTACAAGGAGAGCGTAGTACCTGCTCTCATGAAGAAGTTTGAGTACAGCTCCGTAATGCAGGTTCCAACTTTGAAGAAGATCTGCATCAACATCGGTGCCGGTGCGGCTGCGCAAGATCAAAAGATCGTGCAAAGCGCATTGAACGAGCTTGAGCTTATCTCCGGTCAACGTCCGGCAGTTGCTCGCGCCAAGAAATCGGTCGCTAACTTCAAGTTGCGCCAAGGTCAACCGATCGGCGTGTACGTGACACTTCGCCGTGCACGTATGTATGAATTCTTGGATCGATTCATCAATATCGCTTCACCACGCGTACGTGACTTCCGTGGATTCTCTGACAAGAGCTTCGATGGTCGCGGTAACTATACGCTCGGTATCAAAGAGCAGATCATTTTCCCGGAAATTGATGTTGATAAGATCAACAAGATTGCCGGTATGGACATCACCTTTGTCACATCAGCAAAGACGGATGAAGAGGCGAGTGCCCTGCTTCAGGAGTTTGGTTTCCCCTTCACACGTTCGAACTAATACACTAAAAAGTACCTATGGCTACAACAGCAGTCGTTGCACGTAATGATAAGCGCAAACGCTTAGTTGACAAGTTTGCTGCAAAGCGCAAAGAGCTCAAAGAAGCTGGCGATGCAGAAGGATTACAAAAGCTCCCACGTAATAGCATGCCTACCCGAGTGCGCAACCGTTGCGTATTGACCGGTCGTGGTCGTGGAGTATATCGTAAATACGGTCTTTGCCGTAACAAACTCCGTGAACTCGCTTTGGAAGGTAAGATTCCAGGCGTTCGCAAGGCTAGCTGGTAATATCCTTGTAGGTAATTGTTGATTCGGTGCCCGTTTTTTTAACGGATTTCGCATCCGTCCACAACATTTGCCTTTGAAAAGAAAAATTCTTCTTATCTTTGTAGTTCTGATGTAAATCAGACAACCAATGTAAGGTTCAAATTATACCGGTGCGTCGAATGTACGTGGCGTTCGATACGACCGGTAGGCGAGTCTCTGACGAGCTGCATTCAATCCACGGTTATCTATTGTCTTGAACTTACTACCATGCCCGTTTCCGACGCGATTGGCGATTTCCTCACCCGTGTGCGCAATGGTCAGCGTGCCAAGCACAAAATCGTCGACACACCGGCTTCCAAAATGAAGGAAGCTATTGCCTCTATCTTAAAAGAACAGGGATTTATTACTGATTACGAACGTATCAATGATTCAGTTCAGGGTACGCTGCGTGTGAAGTTACGGTATCACAACGGAGCTCCGGCTATTCGTGAGATCAAGCGTGTTAGCCGTCCCGGTATTCGTCGTTATGCAGCTGTGGAAGACATTCCGCGTGTATACAACGGACTGGGCATTGCTATTGTCAGCACCTCGTATGGTTTGATGACTGACAAGCAAGCGCGCATGAAGAACGTTGGCGGTGAGATCCTCTGCACTGTGTGGTAAGCATTCCGCGAATTCATCAATCGAGAATTAACTAGAATCGTCGTATGTCACGAGTAGGAAAAAAAATATTGGTTATTCCAAACGGTGTTCAATTCAATTTGAACAGCGGATTGGTAAAGGTCAAAGGACCCAAGGGCGAATTGTCGTTTTCTTTGCCATCCGACATTAGCTGCGAGCAAAATGGAACTGAGGTTACATTTAGCCGCACTAGCGATGACAAGCGCATTCGTTCACTCCACGGAATGTCACGTGCAGCAGTTGCCAACATGGTTGAGGGTGTATCCAATGGATTCACACGCAACATGGCAGTTGTGGGCGTGGGTTTCAAGGTTGAGGTTAAAAGCAAGAGACTTATCATGTCTGTTGGATTCTCGCATCCGGTAATGGTTATTCCTCCGGACGGAATCGAGTTTGCAACGAGCTCACCGACGCAGTTTTCTGTGAAGGGCTCGGACAAGCAGCTGGTAGGTGAGATTGCGGCCAAGATTCGCTCTATCCGTCCACCGGAGCCGTACAAAGGCAAAGGTATTCAGTATGAAGGTGAATACATCCGTCGTAAGGCTGGTAAGGCTGCAGGTAAGTAATAATCTGCCTTATCACACATTTTGTGTGGTAGCCGGATAAGATCAAGTAGCGAACAGTAGGCGAAGAGAAAAAGTCGAAACGAAGTTGTGAAGCTCTAAAGCACACATCTATCCAACGATCTCTTGAGCACAACAAAGAATTTGAGAACAGAATTAGATCGTCAGAACGTTTATGAGTCACAAAAACAAAATTCAAAGAAGGACACGTAGAGCCAAGGGTATTCGTAAGAACATCCATGGTGATTCAACCCGTCCTCGCCTGACCATTTTTCGCTCATTGAAGCACATCTATGCGCAAATCATTGATGACGACTCCAAGCGTACGCTTGTAGCTGCATCATCTTTGGACAAGGAGCTTCAAAGCTCTGAAGCAAAGAAGTCCGATGTCAGCAAGTCGGTAGGTCAATTGCTGGCTCAGCGTGCCATTGGTGCCAAGATTCAGCAAGTTGCTTTCGACCGCAACGGCTTCTTGTACCATGGTCGTGTGAAGGCCTTAGCAGATGGGGCTCGCGAAGGCGGACTGCAGTTCTAAGAACAAATCATACGGATTCGGTCGTGTAAGTACGGCTGGTCTTTAAGGTGCTACGATTGTTCTGCTAAGCAGGACAGCAACAACAAAAACTATGAATTACACAACGAAACACTTGAGCAGGAGTTGGTGTGGCTAAGTACAAAATCTCAGAACTGAATTTGAAAGACAAGCTCGTCAACGTTGGCCGTACAGCCAAGGTTGTAAAGGGTGGACGTCGCTTTAATTTTTCGGCAATTGTTGTTGTCGGAGATGGACAAGGTCACATCGGCTATGGTCTCGGAAAAGCTGGTGAAGTTGTTGACGCCGTGCAAAAAGCAACCGACGCAGCAAAGAAGGCTGTTGTTCAGGTTCGTTTGCAAGGAACTACAATTCCTCACGAAGTCATTTCCAAGTATGGTTCTGCGAAGATTCTTCTTCGTCCGGCAGCTCCGGGTACCGGCGTTATCGCTTCCGGTGGTGTTCGTGCCGTATTGGAACTTGCCGGTGTACAGGATGTGTTAACCAAGTCACTTGGTTCTTCAAATCCTCACAATATTGTTAAGGCTACAATTGCAGCTCTCCAATCATTGGAAGATGCTCAAACAGTTGCAGCTCGCCGCGGTATTTCGGTTGAGAAGGTGATTAGAGGATAATCGAACCACGACGTAAAAGAAAGATACGATTATGGCAACAACAAAGAAGATTAAGATTACGCAGACAAAGAGTGTAATCGACCGTTTAGAAAAGCAAAAAAGAACAGTTCAGGCGCTCGGTCTTGGTCGCCCGAATTATGAAGTGGTTCTCAACGACACTCCTCAAATTCGTGGAATGATCAACGTTGTGAAGCACCTGGTAACAGTTGAAGAAGTCAAGTAAACGATAGACTTAAGAATGACTATGAAGCACATTGGAAATCTGCGGTACGCAGCTGGTTCACGAAAGTCAAAAAAGCGTATTGGTCGTGGAGCAGGCTCGGGACACGGTGGGACATCTACACGTGGTCACAAAGGACATCAATCGCGCGCAAACCACAAGTACAAGCGTGGTTTTGAAGGCGGTCAAATGCCTTTGAGTCGTCGTATTCCTAAGTTTGGTTTTACCAACATTTTCCGTGTTGAATACCAAACAGTGAATTTGGCTCGCGTTCAGGAATTGCTCGATCAGAATCGCCTGGGTACATCAGTTACTCCGGAGAGCCTGTACGATGCAGGTGCTGTTGCGAAGAAGTCAGTACCGGTGAAGATTCTGGGTAACGGTGAAATCCGCTCAGCGGTTTCCATCAGTGCTCATGGCTTCTCAGAAAGCGCTAAACAAAAAATCGAAAAGGCCGGAGGCTCGGCAAATATTCATGGCTAATATCATCGAGACAACAAAAAACATTTTTCGTATCGATGAACTTCGCAAGAGGATCATCTTTACGGTTTTAATGTTAATCGTCGTCCGTGTTGGTGCGTACGTCTCACTACCGGGTATCGACGTCAATGCATTACGCTCATCCCAAAGCGGTGATGATGCGAACAGTTTGTTTGGACTCTACGATATGTTCGTTGGAGGTGCGTTTTCTAACGCGGCAATTTTCGCAATGGGAATTATGCCGTATATCTCAGCCTCAATCGTGTTACAGTTGGCTGCGGTATTTGTCCCGCAGATCGCAAAGATGCAGCGTGAGGGAGAAGAAGGACGTCGAAGAATTAACCAATGGACTCGCTTTTTGACCGTTGGTATTGCTGCATTGCAGGCAATTGGTTTGACGATTAAGTTATCGCACCAAACCGGAGCTGATACAGCAAGCGTAGTAATGATGCCTGGATTTCTCTTCACCTTTAGTTCAGTCGTGCTTCTGACATCCGGAACAATCTTCTTGATGTGGATTGGTGAGCAAATCACTGAGCGTGGTCTCGGTAATGGTATTTCACTCATCATCTTCATCGGTATTATTTCCCGATTGCCGGTTGCTGTTCAAAATGAAATTCTTTTGATCGGTTCCGGTCGTAACCTTGCTGTTGACGTGATTCTCGTTGCCTTTCTCGGCTTGATTATCGCCTCTGTGGTATTGATCACACAAGGTGCACGCAGAATTCCGGTTCAGTATGCTAAGAGAGTGGAAGGTCGTAAGCAGTATGGTGGACACACAACATACATTCCGTTGCGTGTTAACACTGCCGGTGTAATGCCAATCATTTTCGCATCAGCGATTTTGTTTGTGCCTCAAACCATCGCTTCCTTCTTCCCAGAGAATACCACCTTGCTCGGCATCGCCAAGTTGTTCAGCGATCGTAGTATCGTCTATGCTTTGGTGTATGGTTCAGCAATCGTATTCTTTACCTATTTCTATACAGCTATTGCGTTCAATCCACGTCAGACCGCTGACGATCTGAAGCGTGCACAAGGGTTTATTCCAGGTGTTCGCCCAGGACAACCAACAGCAGAGTATTTTGATCACATCCTTACACGTATCACACTACCTGGTGCAATCTTCCTAGCGATTATTGCTTTGTTACCGGTGTTTGTGACAAACGTGCTGAACGTTCCTTATTCATTCGCACAATTCTTTGGCGGCACAAGCCTTTTGATCATCGTTGGTGTTGCCTTGGATACACTTCAGCAGATTGAGTCTTACTTGCTGATGCGTCACTACGACGGATTTATGAAGAGCGGTAAGATTCAGGGACGTGGCATGGGCGGCGTAAATTCACCCCGTGTCGGCGGTGGCTATTAAGAGTTTGACCACAAGGTTTGCCTTGACAGACGATAACAATGGACATTGATTCGGCACCAGCATTGAAAATTAAAAATGACATCGACTGTATCGAAGAGTCATGTCGTTTGGTTTCAGCAACACTCCAGCATGTCGGCAAGTTTGTCGTTGCAGGAGTGACCACACTTGAGTTGGATAAGATCGCTGAAGATTTTATTCGTTCTCATGATGCTGATCCGGCATTTAAAGGTTATGGTGGACATGGTGCAGTACCGCCTTTCCCATACACCTTGTGTATCTCCATCGATGAAGAGGTTGTACACGGAATGCCGTCAAACCGCAAAATCAAAGAAGGACAAATTGTCTCTATTGATTGCGGAGTTAAGAAAAATGGGTTCTTTGGTGATAGTGCTTACACCTTTGCCGTTGGTGAGATCAGTGCCGAAAAGCAACGTCTTATCGATGTAACAAAAGAAGCGCTACAAGCAGGTGTTGATCAGGCAATTGTCGGTAACACCAACTATGATATCGCGAAGGCAGTTCAGCGAGTTGTCGAGAAGAATAAGTTCTCGTGTGTTCGTGAGCTGGTTGGACACGGTGTCGGACGTGAGCTTCACCTTGAGCCGTCGATTCCAAATTTTGTTCCGGGCTTGTTACAGCGCAGTCGTTATCCTAAATCAAATCTTGAGTACGGAATGACGATCGCGATAGAGCCAATGGTAAATGCGGGATCGTTTTTGGTGCAAACAGCACGCGATGGTTGGACAGTCTTTACATCAGACGGTAAACCCTCGGCACATTTTGAACACACGGTAATGGTCGATCGCGGCCAACCACGGGTTCTCACTTATTTCTAGACGGATACTATGCCGAAACAAGACCTGATTAAAGTTGACGGTGTGATTGAAGATGTACTACCGAACACTCAATTCATCGTTAAGCTTGACAATGGTCACAAAGTTCTGGCTCATATCAGCGGTAAAATGAGAATGAATTTTATCAAGATTCTCGCCGGCGATAAAGTGACCGTTGAATTGTCTCCTTACGATTTAAGTAAGGGACGCATTACATACAGATACAAATAGTTTGTCTTTTAAAAAGGTCAACAATGAAAGTTCAAGCGTCAGTTCGCAAGCGTGACCCAAACGATAAAATCGTTCGCCGTAAAGGCCGGGTCTACGTTATTAACAAGAAAAATCCACGTATGAAACAGCGACAAGGATAAGGAGAATTATGGCACGTATTGCAGGTATCGATCTTCCCCGTAACAAGCGTGGGGTCATTAGTCTGACCTACATCTTTGGGATTGGAAACACCGTAGCTAAGGAAGTATTGGCGAAAGCCGGTATTGACGAAAGCAAACGCGTCCAGAATTGGACTGACGAAGAAATCGCCAGAATTCGCACAGCTGTGAGTGACTACAAGGTTGAAGGTCAACTCCGCAGCGAAATCCAGCTGAACATCAAACGTTTGATGGATATTGGTTCATATCGTGGACTTCGTCATCGTAAAGGCTTGCCAGTACGTGGACAACGGACTCGTACAAATTCTCGTACTCGTAAGGGTCGCAGAAAGACAGTTGCCGGCAAGAAGAAGGCAGCTCGCAAGTAATCGAATCGATGCTTTGTTATCAAAGCATGTGGGTTGGTTTTATCTGATTCATTAATAATCTCAGCAACAGAATGGCAGCCGCAAAAAGAAAAGTAAAACGCAAAATTGTCGCCGACGTCCATGGTAAGGCGTTCATCCGTGCAACATTCAACAACGTTATCGTCACGATTGCCGATTCGTATGGCAACGTGTTAACGTGGTCGTCTGCAGGACGTAACGGTTTCCGTGGTTCGAAGAAAAACACTCCTTATGCTGCTCAAGTCGCATCTGAAAAAGCAGCTCGCGAGGCCTTTGAAATGGGTCTGCGCAAGGTTGATGTTAGTGTACGCGGACCGGGATCAGGTCGCGAAGCGGCAATTCGCGCATTGGCCTCAGCCGGCCTGGAAGTCTTATCCATCATGGACAAAACACCCATCCCACATAATGGATGTCGTCCGCCGAAGCGTCGTCGCGTCTAATCGCAGTTCGCCTTCGTGCTTGCTCCTCGATGCCATGTCCACATGGCTCGGTGGTCCATTGATGAATTTTAATAACTATCAATCGTAAGAAAAGTATGAATACAACTATGCAAATGCCAGAGCGTGTAATGACGGATGACACCGGATCGTTGTATCACGGAAAATTCGCATTGCAACCGCTCGAGGAAGGCTACGGCGTAACCGTGGGCAATGCCCTGCGTCGCGTCATCCTCTCTTCCATCCACGGGGCAGCAATAGTTGGAGTTAAAATCAGTGGTGTTGTCCATGAATTCCAAACTATCGCCGGTGTCGTAGAAGACATGAGCGAAATCATCCTGAACCTCAAAGAAGTTCGTTTGAGCATGGATGACACAAAACCAACTAGAGTTTCTTTCAAGGTCAAGGGACCAGGCACATGGACAGCCGGATCAATTCAAAATGCTTCAGCAAATGTTAGCGTTTTGGATCCGACACACCACATCGCAACTCTCGCACACGATGCTGAGTTCGATGTAGAACTTCGCATTGCAAAAGGAAAAGGATACATTCCGGCAGAAGAACACGTGACAACCGATTATCCGGTTGGCATGATTCCGATCGACTCGATCTTTACACCGATTAAGAATGTGATTTATAATGTCGAGCCGTTCCGCGTTGGTCAAAAAACTGACTATGAGCGCTTGATCCTCGATGTGACAACCGATGGCAGCATCCCGGCTCTGGAAGCAGTTCAACAAGCTTCAAAGATCTTGTTGGATCACATCAACCTCTTTGTAGGTTTTGATTTCAGCCAAAAGTCTGATGGAGCTGCAAAGCAAACCAGTGACCCGGTTGAAGAAGAATCGAAGTCAGCAGAATTCCAGAAGATTCGTCGTCTCCTCGAGACACAAGTCGATGACCTGGAACTCTCAGTACGCGCTCACAATTGTTTGAAAGCAGCAAATATCAAAACAGTTGCTGAACTCGTAATACTCAATGAGACAGATCTACTGAAGTTTAGAAACTTCGGTCGTAAGTCACTCTCTGAGTTGACCGAGACAGTAAAGGGAATGGGATTGGTATTTGGAATGAACGTCGAGAAGTATCTCAAGGATGTTCCGAAACCGGTCGAAGCAAACTGAACGAACGAAAACAACGATAATACAGACGAGATTTTATGAGACACTTAGTATCGGGTCGTAAACTTGGCAGAACCCTGAGTCACCGTCAGGCTTTGCTTAGCAATCTGGCCACTTCGCTCATCATTCATGATTCCAAGAGTATTCGTACGACCTTGGCTAAAGCCAAAGAACTACGTCCATTCGTGGAGAAACTGATCACACGTGCGAAAATCGCGTTTGTCAAGGAGCGCAATGGCGCATTTCCTGACGGTCACGTCGATGTGCACGCACGTCGTGAAGTTGCCAAAATCATCCGTGATAAGAAGGCTCTTCAGTTCCTCTTTGATGATATCGCTCCTTCAGTGTTAGAGCGCGAAGGTGGATACACCCGCATCATCAAGCTGGGTCAACGTCGTGGTGATGGAGCCGAAGAAGCTATCATCCAACTCGTAGACTGGGCTGCAAAGCAAGATGGCGTTGTCTCAACTCGTGACAAAAAGCGTAAGCCGGCTGCAAAGAAAGCTGCAGCTCCAAAGGCAACAGCAACTGATTCTACTCCGGTAGCAACAGTTGTTGACGACGCACCTGTCGCTGCTGTTGAAGAAGCTGAAGTTGATTCAGCAGTTGAGTCAGCTGATGTTGCTCCTGATGTGGATGCACCGGCATCAGACGCTCCTGCAGCTGACTCAAGCTCAGCTGATGCGGATGAATAATTGAAAAGGAAACGAAAAACAAACACCGGGATGTTTCGTCCTGGTGTTTTTTGTTTATAGCAAGTCTGACGCTTACACAAAAGCGCCGATCCTCACGATCAATTCCTCAAACACAGCACCGTGAAATCACTACAATCGGGTTTTCTTAAAGGAGCAGCAGGGACGGATGATTTTCCGGACTCAGCTTTACCTGAGATTGCCTTCATCGGTCGCTCAAATGTTGGGAAGTCCTCTCTGCTTAACTTTGTCGTGCAAGATAAAAGCATGGCGAAAGTCAGTTCAACTCCCGGGAAAACACGTCAGATCAACTTCTTCCCGGTTGAATCTCGCTGGATGTTTGTCGACGTTCCCGGATTTGGATACGCCAAAGTTTCGCGCGAAGAGCGCGAGCGCTGGCATGGTCTGGTTTGGGATTACTTGCTGAATCGTGAACAGCTAAAGCTGGTCTGTGTGCTTGTTGATTCCAGACACGATCCACAGCCGGTTGATTTACAATGCATCGAAACACTCGAACTCAATTCAAAGCCGTACTTGATTCTATTGACAAAGACCGATAAGATCAGCGTTAAAATGGCTGCTGAGCGTTTGGAACAGATAGAGCAATTGGTATCCCAATGCACCTATTGCCAAGGCGTGATTCCGTTTTCTGTTCCTCATCGAATTGGTCGAGAAAATATCATCGGCGCTTTCAAACGATTGGTTCCGCCCTTACGCTAATTCAAATAGAATTGTGAACTCACAGCAAAACTCAATGAACAGCACTGCACTCGTTGGTATCATAATGGGAAGTGATTCAGATCTAGATGTCATGCGCGAAGCGGCACTGGTATGTGACGAATTTGGCGTCCCATACGAACTGCGCATCGTCTCAGCACATCGTACACCCGATGATATGGCCGAGTACGCACGGACAGCACACGAACGCGGTATAAAGGTCATTGTAGCTGGCGCCGGCGGCGCTGCGCATTTACCCGGCATGACTGCCTCGCATTCACCATTACCGGTCATTGGCGTTCCGATTCCATCCAAGCATCTTCAAGGCGTTGACTCACTCTATTCTATCGTTCAAATGCCAGCCGGCGTACCGGTTGCCACAGTTGCAATAGGTGGCGGAAAGAACGCCGGACTGCTCGCAGTGCAGATACTTGCGAGTAGTGATGCAGTATTGTGTGAAAAGATGGTTGCGTATAAGCAGAAGTTGGCAACTGATTCACGTGCAAAAAACTCGAGTATTTGAGCCTTAAACTCATTCATTTCACTTACACAGGTATTATGGACAGTAGCGAACAAAAAGAGGTGAAGCAAAAGGAGTCATTCGACGGCTACTTTTTTATCTCACTGATGCTGAAGCACAAGGTATCGCTAATAGTTGTGGGACTTCTTGCGGCAATAGTGTCAATCGTTGTATGCCTGCAACTACCAAACTATTACACGGCCGTTCTTAGCGCTGTTCCACCACGAAAATCAACATCTGCCTTAGACGCAGCTGTCAGTAGCGTAAGCAGCACTCTTCGAGAGTTTGGTTTATCGAAACTCGGAGGTAAGAAAGGCGATGGCTATGATCTGATCGTTCTGTTGCAGAGCCGGCAAGTAAAGGATTCCGTCATCTCGAAGTTCAATCTTGCTAAAGTGTACGACTTACCAGACACGGCTTCGTTTAAGATCAGAGAGCAGCTTGAAGAAAATTTGACGATTAATGTAGAGGCTGAAGGTAATTACACTGTGACAGTTGATGATGTCGATCCGCAGCGCGCTGCTGACATGGCCAATTACATGATAAGTCTGACAAACGCACTCTCACAAAAATTAGATAGACGAGAAACTGAAATAATGTATAAGCAGTTTCAAGATCGAATTCAGAGTACTGATGTTAGCATCGCCGCTACGCGAGATTCGCTTGCGAAATATTCGAAAGAGAATCTCATGTTCTCACCACTGGATCAAGTGAAAGTCGCTGCACAGGCTTTGGGCGAAATGAAAGCAAGTATCATGAAACAAGAGATTGTTTTGTCGTACATGGAGCAGTCATTTGGTAAGGACGATCCTGTTACTATCAGGGAGCGTGGGGTACTGGAAGAACTCCATAAGAAGGTCAATAATTCCGAACACTCACCAGGCTTTGTTGGTAATGTAGCCCTAGCCGATGCACCCAAAGCTGCAGTTCCGTATCTGGAGTACTACTCACAGCTTGAAGCGTTAATGAGAATTAAAGCATTTCTCCTTCCAAGCTTTGATCAGATCAAGTTGGATCTTACGAAGGAGTCGCCGTCATTGTACGTTCTTGACGAGGCTATTCCGCCGCAGAAGAAATCCCGTCCAAAGAGATCGCTTATAGTTGCAAGTGCCACAGTTGCCGCAGAGTTTTTGTGGGTTGTAGTTCTCTTACTCCGATTCCAGATTCAAACAATACGTAGTCGATATCGAGAACGTATGACGGTTCAGCAGTCACAGACACTGTAAATGATCTATGCCGAATCTGAACGGTAGCTTTTCCTGGGTAACGATTCTCTTCGGTGCCATCGTAGTTGCACTGATGAGCCTGCTATGTTACGTTTTAACGGATCTGACCTTCCTTGCATTAGCGCTGCCTCTTGGATTGCTCATGCTCGTTGCATGGCTTCGATATCCGCAGTTTTGGATTTACACCGTTGTAGCCTCGTTCCTCGTGTACTTTACTGATACCGGCGAAGGAGCCTCCGGTATTGACGTCGTACTTGGTGCCTTCATTCAAGGCTCATTGTTTCTTTGGCTGGCGCATCGTCTTCTGATTTCCGACAAACCGCTTTTTCGATCGGTATTCGACATTCTGATTGTACTGTACTTCGTGTACTCAACATTCAATGTCATCGTGGCCGTTGCGCATGGTACGCCTGCGATAGATTGGCTGAGAGAGTGGGCAGTAGGTGTTGCTGCACTCTATTTCTTTCCTATTCGAGAGTATTTTAACAAAGAAAGTGACCTTAAGAGACTGCTAGCTTGTGCGAGCGCAGTCGTGGTTTTTCAGATTCTAAAAAATATTCAGTGGTTTCTCTTCATTGCAAGAAATGCCGAATACGCGTATCAAATCGCAGGACGTAGAAGTACTCCTTTCCTATTCCTAATGACAGCGATTTACTTTCTGGTGTTTGCAGTTCACGAACGCAGGAGAATTTGGCAGATAGTATTGGCAGGTTTGACGCTGGTTTCAACAGTGGGAGTCTTTCTGACCTATTCGCGTACGTCCATGATCGCGCTCATACTCTGCAGCGTCGGTCTTGTGTTCTTGGTCTCAAGAGAGCAGAGAATTCGTATCGGCTTTGTATTGCTAATCACTATTACCATACCTGTTGTTGTAATGCCATTTGCTCTCGGGAACATTGCAAAGTTGGCTCAAGCAACGATCGTAAATCGTTTGGTATCGTCAGGAAAAGGTACCAAAGACGCAGCGGTGCAAGCTCGTATATACGAGTCGAGAGCTGTTCTTCGCTTGGTTGAACAAGAACCTCTTAGCGGTTATGGACTTGCCACTCCGTACACTGCTTATGTGCCTATCATCAAGTACTCTACTACACGTCCTTACATACACAATGGTTATTTGTCAATTGTGTATCGCTTTGGAATTGTCTTTGCGATAATCTTCTACGGCACACTGCTGTATGCTGTTATCGAAGCGTGGGTAATTATGCGAACGAGTACTCATCACTTTCAACGAATGCTAGCGCTAGCCGCATTTCTTAATCTGTGTTGTATCGTCATGGGAAGCGCAACTGATACCGTCTTTTTTGCGCGCTCCTCTGCATTTGTGATGGCGTTTAGCTACGCCTCAGTTGGTATTGCACGACACTGGCATGAGTGGAAGCATGATGACGAAGCAAAACTGTTGTCGAACTAGGGTGCTATTGTCAAGGAGTTTAGGGTTTTTTATGAGTGTATTAGTTCCTATTGAAACAGAGGTCTGAGTGAAAAGTCGTGACGCAATATTCTTTTCGATTAGCCAGCTTGGTATCGCGGACCTTGAGATTTTTTTTCGCAGTCTGAAGTCTGCCGGGGTTACAGCACACATAGTCTGTTTTGCCGGTGATACAGATCAAGCCACTTTGGAATGGTTGCGAGCGAAAAACGTTGAAGTTGTACCGATGAAAGAGTATCTCGTGACTCTGCCTTTTCTGTCGCGTAAGCTCAACTTGATGAAGTGGTTTTTTCCCATTATGAATCTGCTTTGGAAGCTGTTTTATCGACAGCAGAATAGCAGTGACATTTTACACGGAAGAGCGTACAACTTCGTCAAGAGATTCAGTCGTATTTGCACGATGCGGTTTTACTATTACTACGAGTTTCTAGTATCTCACCGTGCTGAATATGACAGGGTAGTGTTGACGGACGTACGCGACGTTGTTTTCCAGAAGGATGTATTTGGCGTGAGCTGGGATGAAAATCTGCATTGCTTCTTAGAAGCCGATGGTCACCCAATTTCGTCTGATAAGTGGAATGCATACTGGATCGAAAAAATTGGTGGAGCGTCTCTCTTACAGAAGTTAGGCTCCTGTACTATCTCCTGCGCAGGAGTAACTTTTGGTGCTACGCCGGTTATGCTACGTTACCTGCAAAGCATGTGCGAGCATCTTTCGTCCACAATAGACCGCTTAGATTTAGATCAAGGATTCCACAATGTTCTGATTTGGACCAAAGAACTTGATGCTATAACGCTTGGTCAATGTGCACAGAGCGAAGTACTGACAATGGGTCTTATGGCAGATGAGGCGATTCGTTGTGATGAGCAAGGCCGAATTCTGAACAATGATGGTTCACTAGTCAGTATTGTGCACCAATATGATCGTAAACCTGCTATAGCTACAAAGCTTCTAAAGGCAATAGCAGCTGATACTAACTTGTCGTAGCTCTGGCCGACATCTATTGAAATAGTTTTTGTCATTTTCATTTCGTTACTCCATGCAAATCTCAACATCAACAAATCTCTTCGATTACGAAATCTTGATTCGTCGCTACGACATGTCGAATCGTTATGCCTCATACTGTCCACAGCTCGGTGAAATGATAAAGGGCGAGGAGCATGAAGAGGTCGAGAACGCGATGAAGCAACGCATCATGGAACACATTGCGCAACTTGAAGCGCAAGGTGTAACGAGCAGTACAGCTGCTGATGAGTCATCGCAATCTTAAGTGAATTCTGATCGATGAGAACTCTGCTTCGTTCATACACTTTCGTCATTGTCCTGACACTTCTTGGTCTCTGCCAACGAAGCGATGCTCAGTGGGCGCTCATGCGTTCGGATGCTGACGCGTTGATTACTTCCGGAACAGGTTACATCTACAACACCCGTTTCGACAGTGCTGCGGTTTGCTTTCAGAAGGTGATTGCACTCTATCCGAATTATCCTGCCGGGTATTTCATGGATGCAATGGTCGATTGGTGGCGATTGCAGATCGACCAGCGAAATAAGGCAGCAGGGGAGCAATTCCTCGTCAAAGTCGACAAGGTCATCGAAGTGTGTAATCGCATGCTTGACTCGAATCAATACGATATAGCAGGGTTGTTTTTCAAGGGTGGGATACTAGGTTATCGAGGACGGTACTATGCCTCAAATCAAAGTTGGTTGAAGGCAACGAATGATGCGCGCGAGGCGCTCGACATCCTTATTGCATGTAACAAATTGGCACCGTCCAATTACGACATCATGCTCGGTACCGGGATCTATAACTACTTTGCCGCTGCCTTACCCGAACGCTATCCCGCACTCAAACCCATCATGCTTTTCCTGCCGAATGGCGACAAGAAACTCGGTGTGTTGCAACTCGAAGCCGCTGCTAAGCACGCGCGGTATGCAGCAATTGAGGCAAAGGTTGTACTGCAGATGGTGTATGGAAACCAGTTTGAACGGCAAGCCATCGACTACTTGCGCGTCTGCTCTGAACTCTACTTTGCCTATCCTCAGAATGCATTCTTTCATCGAAAGTTCGCCACTGCACTCCTGCAAAATGGCTATGTCGATTCTTCGGAAACTCATTGGCATGCCATCCTTGAGCACTATCGTTTGAAGCACTTTGGATATGACGCCTATGCAGCTCGAGAGGCATTGTACTATTTAGGTACATTCCTATTCAATAAATCAAAGCTTGAGGATGCACTACCGTACTTCTACAAGTGCGATGAAGCATGTCGCTATCTTGATGAAGATCCTTCTGGATTTATGGTTAAACTCAACCTCTACGTCGGCAAGATCTACGACTTACAAGGCAAGCGTGATCTGGCGATCATGCAGTATCAAAAAGTCCTTTCGTGGACTGATACACAAAACTCCCACGCTGATGCGCAGCAGTACATGGCTAAACCCTTTACTCGCTGATTGTTGTTTTACTCGTAGGGATGCTTTTTAGCGCGGCGCAGGGAGACGAATAGTAAAGACGGATCCTTTGCCTCGGGCACTCTTAACTTCGATGCTACCACCGTGGTGCTGGACGATGCGATGGGTGATTGCCAGACCAAGTCCCGTGCCTTCAGCCTTGCGCGTAAAGAATGGTTCGAAAATTCGAGCTAAGTCTTCTGCAACGATACCGCAGCCATTGTCTGCGACGTGAATAACCGTCCACATCCTACCATCCGGTGACTTCTCACTTGAGGTCTGTATCGAGATTTCTCCCTTAGCATAAATCGAATCGCACGCATTGGTCAACAGATTGATAAAGACCTGTTGCATCTGATTCATGTCAGCGCGAATGCTCGGCAGACTCTGCTCGAGATCCAAATTGACTTCGATGATTTTGCGGAATAGAATGTCGGAAATGAGTTCGATCGAATCTCTCAAGACTTCGTTGATATCAATCTCCTCAATTCGCGGAGCCTGAGGTTTCGCAAAATCAAGTGTCGTTGACACAATGTTCATGATGCGCTCAACACCACGCATGGCAGTGTTGATGTGATGCTGCGACTTCTCGTCGTCCTCATGACGTCGCTGAAGCATTTGCAGATTGAGATTGACCGCTGCAAGGGGATTGCGAATCTCGTGCGCAACCGATGCTGAAAGTTGACCAAGCAACATCATCTTGTCGGCCTGCATGAGCGTTTCAGCCAACGCGCGTTTGTCGCTTACGTCACGCGCAATCGCCAAGATCAATCGCTGTCCATCGCGATCCACAAAACGTGCACTCAATTCGACATGAATTGTTGATCCATCGTCAAGAGCAAACGACACCTCCGAAAGGGCATGAGGTGCACTCGATTGTTGCAGTAGGGTAAAGACTTGCTTGAATTGCGGAAAACGAGCACCAACCAAATCAACATGCGGCATATGCAGCAAGTGGGAAGCACGTTCATTTGCATCGAGCACAGTCCAAGATTTGGATTGAACGAAGAACACAGCATCTGCTGCGTAGTCAAAGAAAGACTTATACCACGCTATCTGCTTGCGAAGTTGAGCGACTTCGTCGAGCGGACGTGGCGGCTTTCTGCTTTTTCGTGTGCTTATGGCGGCTGATTGTTGCATATAAAACAATTGTCAAGCACCATGCCAAAGATTGAGATGGTGGACAACTGTTATGCATCGAACACTATTTCGGCTTTTTCTGCGTAGAATCAGAGGGTGTATTAGTCTTCGACTCAGGCTGAATCGGAGGCTTTTGCGATGAATCTGTGGGCGGCGTTGGGCTATTAATCAACGTTGGGTTGAGATTCACGTCAGGTATTGTTGGTCGAGACGACGGAGGTATGGAAAAGTTCTTCGTCGGATCGCTGCTTTGGCCATTAGCCGGGTTTGTCGAGGGCGCTGTACTCGGAGCGGTTGAGTTTCCGTTTTTCTGTAGCTCGTTCGGTTTTTGCCGCGATCCCCAGGGTAAGTTATTAGTATCTCCAATCCCGTTCTTAGCATTGCTATATGCCACTGCGTAATGTATATCATCGGAGTATTCCGAGAAGGGATATCTCTTCATGAGCTGAGCATAGTAGTACAATGCAGAATCATTGTTGCGCAGCTTCTGTTCCCAAATCCATCCCATAGCGTAGAGAGAGGCAGGAGCGAACTTGGAATTGCGATACTCCTCCGACACACGACCATACTGTTTCAATGCCATTGGGAAGTCGTTCACGGCTCGGAAACGCGATGCGCTGCGATATACTTCTTCAACAGAATCCAACACAGCATAATCAGTAAAGCCGAGTTCTTTGCGAGCGAAATCTCCGTAGGCAGTGGATCTGTAGCGGTTGAAGACGATCTCAAGTAGTGAGTCGGATGCGTTGTTGTTGCGAGCTTTTACCATTCTCGCAGATGAGAACAGATACTGTGCCTTCAACGTGTCGCTATCCGGGGCATTGTTCGCTGCAACTTCAAAATAGTGTTCCGCACTGTCCTTATTTCCCAACTGCTCATGTGTGCGAGCAACATCGAAAATAGTCTTAGCATAAGCACTGCGAATGCTGTCCTTGTTCTTCGAACTATCAGCGTTGTTGATTGCCGCGTAGAGGTGCTCAGATTCCACTAGCTTCTGTTCGCGAACGTTCAGAAGATTGTAGAGATTGTTTGCGCCGTCAAACACAGGCGAGCGCACAACTTTTGCTTTTGCGAAGTAGCGACGGGCATTGTCGTAATCTTTCTTGCGGAAATATTCGAGACCTCGCTCGAAGTTTGCAACAAGGATTGGAATGCTGCCGGAGCTGGAAGAATCGAGACTGCGCTCTACAGTTGCTAAAGAATCTTGATCGTTCTTGAGTCTCAGATAATTCAGCTTTGCGGCATTCAGATATCCGAGCTTGGCATATTCATCGAAGTTTCTATTCTTCTCAAGCTTGGCAATGATCTCACTTGCTTCATCGAAACGTTTGAGCTCAATGAGTGAGAGAGTGCGATAATACTTCGCCTCGAATTCATTGAGTACGCTTGGTGCGTAATCGCTTACCTTTCCAAGTTCTTTTTCAGCTTTGGCAAAATTGCGCAGACGATACAGGACCAAACCGAGGTCTGTCTGCCACTTTGCTTTTAAGCCGTCGTCGTCGCTTTGGCTTATGGCCTGACGATAAGGACGCTCAGCTGCATCAAAGTCTTCTTCCTCAATCGCTACTTCAGCCAACAATTCAAATGCTTCCGAGAGAACATCATAGCGTTCTTGCTGCCAAGCAACGTCGATTGTTCGTGAAAGCATCGTCTTTGCCTTCGGCATGTTTCGTTGAATGAGATAATTCTTCGACGATAACAAGTGGGCATCAGGAGAATAGGAAGAATTCGGGAATTGTTCTGCAATCTCAAGGCACTTGATATTGGAAGGCAACCACTCGCTTCTGTAAAAGAAGGCCTTTGCCATCAAGAACATTGTTCCGTCAACAAACGAACTCTTTGGGTGAGTCGCCAAGATTTTAGAACCCTTGATGATGATCGAATCAACCTTGATTTGAACAGGCTGAAGCTTGACCGGCTTGATGATCATGTCTTGAACATACTTCGGTAGCTCACCGGAATTTTTGTCAAGTACAATGTCGCTTTCCTGTGGTGCAATCACACGAGGCTTCGGAGGCTTGATATAGTCGTTATAACCGAACTCATCCTCGGTCTCTTGCATGAGCTTCTTCTGGTTGTAATAGGTGTTGAAGAAGGTCATGGAGTTGTCCCAAAAGCGACAACCTCCCATTGTAACTGTTAACACAGTGAGAAGAGCCAGACCGAATATTCGCTGAAATACGCTCATAAAGTGTGAGTTTCGATGTGCCCTAAGATTGACGCACTGAGAAAACAAAAAAAAGCCTAGAGAAAGCCTTGGCGTATGAAATACCAAGACGTACATCATCAAAATTAGTGTGTTTGATTATTCATCGTCGCCTTGGAAATACGAGACCAATCGCCGATCAGCCGCAATGTCTCCACTTTGCGTTCTGCGCTCAATTTCAATGCGCAACTGCTCTGAAAACTCCTTCGCGGCGTTGTAGCCGTAGGTCTTCAGCAAATAATTGAGTGCAATTACTTCTGAAATAACGGTGATGTTCTTTCCAGGGAAGATTGGTAGCTTGATGGTGTAGATCGGGACGCCCATGATTTCGCTCGGGACCTCATCGAGGCCGGTGCGTTCGTATTCTTTCTTTGGATCCCAGTCTTCGAGTTCCACCACAATCTCCAAACGCTTTTGGAAGCGGATCGCACGGATACCAAACATCTGACGGATGTCGATAATACCCAAGCCGCGAATTTCCATGAAGTGCTTGACGAGATTGGTTCCTGTACCCATAAGCACTGCGTCACGCTTCTTGGTCAGCATCACAACGTCGTCGGCTACCAAGCGGTGTCCACGTTCTACCAAGTCCAGAGCGATCTCACTCTTTCCAATTCCGCTGCGTCCAACGAAGAGCACACCAACACCATACACGTCAACAAATGATCCATGCACTACACCTTGTTGTGCGAATTGATCATCAAGGAATTCAGAGATCAAGTGTATGGCATTCGTTGTTTCGAAGTGAGTACGTAGAACTGCGATGTTGTGATCGACTGCAATCTTGAGCAATCGCGGTTCAATCTCGTTGTTGTTGGTGAGGATGATACAGGGAACACGACGATCGGCGATGTTGACAAAAGCTTGCACCCGACTGTCTTCATCGAGCATGCTGAGATAATGCGTTTCTGTATTTCCCAGTAGCTGCACACGATGACTGGTGAAGAGGGCAGTGAAGCCCGTCAAGGCAAGTTGCGGACGATGGATATTTCCGTCGCGAATGAGATTATTGAGTCCAACCTCGCCCGAAAGAGCAACGAGTTGCAACGGTGACTCCATTAAATGGCGCACCGAAATGCTCTCTTTGGTAACGATTTGGATATTGTCTTCAGTCATGGCGGCATCCTTTCGAACTGTTCTTGCAAAATACTGCCTATACGCCTACTGGAGAGGAAAAACGAGTTGATTGTCTTTGGCTTGCAACAATTGTTAGACACTCACGTTGTATGCCCCGACCCGTTTACGGATATTTGTCTTTTCCCAACTTCCGGCATGTTAGAATCCTTCATCCTATGAGAATTCTCCTGTTTTGTAGTCTTCTTTGCCTTCCGTACTCGGTTTTTGCCCAGACGACCGGCGAGCCACGCACATTTAGTCTTGATGATTGTCTTCGCATAGCATCCGAGAAAAGCTATGAGATTAAAAGTGCACTTAATACCTACCAAAGTCAAAGTGCTCAAGTGACACAGTCCTTTGGTACTTTCTTGCCCTCTGTTGGAGCCAACATGGGCTATAGCCGACAACTCAACGCTGACGGTGGTAAAACAATCACGATTAATGGTCAGGTTATTCCCATCGCAGCAGCTCCTCCAAATTCTTATTCGATGAGCGCCTATGCGTCGTACAACATTTTCAATGGCTTTGCCCGTGAGAGCAACTATCAAAAGGCAATGCGGGAATTGGACGCTGCTGAATTGAACCTGCGCAGAACTCGTCAAACTGTATCCTATTCGATTCGCTCTCAGTACTTAGCTGTGTTGAAAGCAATGCAGGTCACTAAAATCAGACGTGAGAATTTGGAACTCGGCAAGAAAGAGCTAGAACGCATGAAAGCACAATACGATGCGGGTCGCGTTCCGATTGCCAGCGTGTACAATCAAGAAGCAGATCTTGGATCGAAGGAGATTGATCTGGTTAGTGCTGAAAATGCTGAGAGTCAAGCCAAATCTCAGCTACTGTCATCCCTAGCAATGCCACCGGATATGCGAGCGGAGTTCTTAGAAAGTTCATTCATTCCCTCGGTTGAAGACACAACGGTGAGTAGCTTTCGCAAAGAAGTTGGATCCTATAACGCTGCAGTTTCAGATGCATTGAAAGGTCGAACAGATTTTCAAGCGAGCAACCAACATCTCGAAGCAGCTCGTTCTTCATTGTCTGCAGCGAAAGGATCATTCTTCCCAAATCTCAATGCCTCAGGCGGATGGTCGTGGTCGAATTCTGAGTTCGATAATTTCTCAGACAACGGTCGCTATTATGTCGGCATGAATCTCAGCATTCCCATCTTCGACAACTTTAACACTTCCACATCAGTTCAGCAGGCTTCAATCGCTGTCGAACAACGCGAGTACGATCGCGCAATTGCCGAACAAAAAGTGAGAGCAGAAGTTCAAAGCGCCTTCCTCAATCTTCAGGCTGCTGAGCGACAACTGGAGATATCGAATCGCGTCGTTCGCTCCAGCTCGCAGAACTTCGAAGCGATGAAGGAACGTCTGGCTGTTGGTGCTGCGACCGTGCTCGAATATCAAACCGCAAACAACTTATTGGTAAACGCAAAGATCAATCGTGTAAACGCTGTCTACGCCTACTACGACGCGCAAGCACAATTGAGAGCTGCTATGGGAACATTGAGTGATCGATAGGCGATGAGTGGACGAAGATTCCACTAGCGCTGCTAAGGACTAACAAACTCGAAAAGAACAATAACAGAAACATTATTATGGCGAAGAAATCACGTGCCCGAATTTGGTGGATCATTATAATTATCCTTGTGTGCTTAGGCGTTGCAGGTGGCGTGCTGTATATGAAAGGCCGAGACACGAGCACTAAGGTTCAAGTTGAAAAGGTTGAACGCAGAACGATCACACAGTCAGTGTCTGCCATTGGAAAGATTCAACCAGAAACTGAAGTGAAAATTTCATCCGAAGCCAGCGGTGAAATCATCTTTCTGGGTGCCAAAGAGGGCGATTTGATTCGCAAGAATCAGTTGCTAGCCCGCATTAAACCAGATCTCGTTGAGACTCAGCTTGATCGTGCTTCTCTTAAAGCATCACAAGTCGCAATCGAAATCGCGAAAGTCGAGATGGATCGCTCTGAGTCTGAATTGAAACGAGTCAGTTCGCTTTACGCTAAAGAGTATGCGTCCAAGCAAGATTTGGAAACGGCGAAGGCAAACTTTGATCGTGCCAGCGGACAATATCAAACCGCCCTTAGCGATAAAGTGCGCAATCAAGCAGCGTTGAAACAAGTAGAAGTGTCGCTCTCCCGTACCTCGATTTACTCACCGATGGAAGGAACGCTAACCAAGTTGTCCGTCGAAAGCGGAGAAAAGGTTGTAGGGACCGCGCAAATGCAAGGAACCGAAATGATGCGTATCTCTGATCTGCACGTGATGAATGCCATCGTCGATGTTGATGAAAATGATGTGGTAAAAGTGAAGCTTGGTGATACTGCTCGCGTAAAGATTGATGCCTATCCGGACAAAATCTTTAATGGTTTTGTCTATGAGATTTCTCACTCACCAAAGCAAAAGGGCATTGGAACACAAGACGAGGTGATTGATTTCGAAGTAAAGATTCGTTTGATTGACCGCGAAGAAACCTTACGTCCGGGTATGAGCTGCAATGTTGAGATTGAAACAGAAACACATCAAAACGTGCTGGCTGTTCCTCTTCAAGCTGTCACTATCCGTAACGATGATTCAAAGAAATGGGACGATGAAGAAAAGAAAGATGGTGCGATTCAAACCGAGAAAGTGTCTCAACCAAAAGTCAAAGACAATCGTCCACCACAAGTCGTCTTTACCGTTGATAACCGCAAAGCGAAATCAGCAAGAGTTGAAACAGGTATTAGCGATAAAGGATACATCGAGGTCAAGAGCGGTTTGAAAGAAGGTCAGACAATCGTTACAGGATCGTACAACACGGTGTCGAAAGTTCTACAAGACGACATGGTCATTCAAGTCGATTCCGCGTCAAAGAAGCACTCGCACAACTAATCTGAACCCGAGAATATGAGTGAGCAAAGCACCGTTAGCGTGGCGAGCAAGACGAACGATTCAAATCGAACGATTATTCGCATTGACCATATTTCAAAGACCTATCACATGGGTGATGAAGTCGTGCATGCCTTGCGTGACATTAGTCTGGAGATAGGAAAGAATGAATATGTCGCGATAATGGGACCATCCGGTTCCGGCAAGTCGACATTGATGAATATGATTGGTTGTCTGGATTCACCAACCGAAGGTTCGTATTGGTTGGAAGATCAAGATGTAAGTACGATGGACGACAGTGAGTTAGCTGAAGTTCGAAACAAGAAAATTGGATTCGTCTTCCAGACCTTCAATCTTCTGGCTCGCGCCACAACCTTGAAAAATGTTGAGCTTCCATTGGTATATGGGGGAGTTAAAACGGAGGAACGTCGACGTCGCGCAGAAGAAGCACTAACCAGTGTTGGCTTGAGAGATCGTATGAACCACAGACCTAACGAGCTCTCCGGTGGACAACGTCAGCGCGTTGCTATTGCTCGCGCTTTGGTCACAAATCCTGCTATCATTCTAGCCGACGAACCTACAGGAAATCTTGACTCTAAAACAAGCGTTGAGATCATGCGTTGGTTTGAGGAGATCTGGCGTCGTGGTAATACCGTTATCGTCGTTACACACGAAGACGAAGTTGCGCGCTACGCACGACGCATTATTCGCATTCGCGATGGAAATGTTGAGAGTGATATTATCAATCCATCTCCGGTCGTTTTGTCAAGCGATACTGCAAGTCAACATCCGCTTTCTTAACAATCAAGACAAGCGCACAATCCAACTGCTATCCAACAAACAATGAAGCTGTCAATCTTCGCCGAGTCTCTTGAATCTTTCCGCATTGCTCTCGACGCTCTGCGGCAGAATACCATGCGCGCAGTCTTGACGATGCTGGGAATCGTTATTGGAATCTCAGTTGTAACGCTGATGGGATGGGCTCTCGATAGTTTGGACGCTGCTTGGGATTCGACGATTAATATCCTCGGTAACGACATGATCTATGTCGACAAATGGCAATGGGCCGGAGGACACAATTGGCGGCAGGCAGCAGCTCGTAAGAACATTTCCATTCAGCAAGCAGAAGAGTTGATTTCGCGTATGCGTTCAGCCGAATTGGCCGTGCCCATGGGAAGTCTGTGGGGACGAACCATAATCTGCGACGACATGAAAGCCAGTGGCTTTACTGTTACAGGAGTTCGCGCATCATACGCTCAGACACCGGCAGGAGATGTTGCTGAAGGACGCTTTTTCTCAGAGACTGAAGATCGCTATCGCGAGAACGTCGTTGTAATTGGCTATGGCATTCAGAAGGTCTTCTTTCCCAATGGCAATGCTGTCGGTAGGGTACTGCGCATGAACGGACGAGATTTTAAAGTCATTGGAACCATCGCCAAGCGAGGCACTGCCTTGCTCGACTTTGTCGACAACCAAGTGTTCATCCCTCTCAATGCTTTCTTCTCATTGTACGGGGCAAATGTTCGAAGCATTTCCATTGCAATTAAAGCCGGTTCAGTTGACAAGCTTGAGGATGTACGATCTGAAGCTATAGGAACCATGCGGTCTATACGAGGCCTTCGTCCGGAACAAGAAGACGACTTCTCAATCAACGAGACGCAAATGTTCCGTGACCAAGTTGCAAAACTTCGCGTGATCATCTGGATCGTGGGCATGTTTCTCACCATCATGAGTTTTGCCGTTGGTATGATCGGCATCATGAACGTGATGTTTGTCTCGGTAACCGAACGAACCAAAGAGATTGGAATCAGGAAAGCTATCGGTGCAAAACGATCTTCCATTCTTCTGCAATTCCTGCTCGAAGCTGCGAGTCTGTGCCTGGTGGGTGCAGTGGTGGCGATTATCATTTGTATGATACTCGCTGCAGTACTTACCTACGCATTCCAAGACAAAGCACCATTCTTGAATCCCTTTGTACCTCCGCAAATTTTATTGATCTCAATTGTCGTGTCTGTTGGCGTTGGTCTTCTTGCTGGTTTACTACCCGCAATGCGCGCCGCGTCGATGGATCCTGTGGAGGCGCTTCGTTACGAATAAGAATGAACTACTTCGAAATCATAGTTGCCTCAATTACTTCTCTCAGAGCGAATCTCCTTCGGTCTATTCTGACCTTGTTGAGTATTGCTTTAGGAACCTTTGCTATCATTTCAGTTGGTGTTGCTACTTCGACGTTGAAGGACTCTGTTGTTGGCACTATTGATGAAGTTGGTGGAAACTCATTTGTTATCAAACGTACGCCAAGCATCAACATGGGCAACAACTGGCGCAAGTATGCACGGCGTCCGATTATTGGAGTTGCTCAAGCGCAGGAATACAAGTCAAAAGTCGGCGAGACCGCCCTGGTATCAATTGCCGATGAGGATCCGGGTAAAACGCTGAAGTGCGGCAATCTTAGCACTGATCCGGACGTGATGGTCTGGGGCGTAGATGAGAATTATTTCAAACTGCGTAACAAAACAATTGCCGAAGGACGTCCGATTCTGGATGAAGATCTTCACAGCTCGCGCATGGTTGCCGTAATTGGCAATGATATTCGTGTGAAGCTGTTTCCCTATGGTTCGCCAATCGGACGTGAAATCACAATCGACAACTATCGTTTCATTGTCGTTGGAGTGCTGGAAGCAAAGGGTGCAGTGCTTGGACAAAGTCAAGACAACGAAGCGTACATTCCATTGCAAGTCTACATCAAGGGCTTCGCGAATGATTCGCACTTCTCAGCTACAATCACCGTCAAAGCGCCAGATGCAGAGCACTTCCGCGAAGTGTTTGATCAATCAATTGGTGACATGAGAGCCGTTCGCGGTTGCAAGCCCTGGGAAGAGAATTCCTTCGAGATTGAAGACAATTCAACCGTGAAAGAACAGTTCGAAAGCTTCTTTAATTCAATCGGATATTTCGCTGCATTCATTGCAAGCTTTGCTTTGGCTGCTGCCGGTGTTGGTATCATGAATATCATGCTCATCAGCGTCAAAGAGCGAACAAGAGAAATTGGCATTCGCAAAGCAATTGGCGCAAAGAATTCATCCATCCTCACACAGTTTCTTCTTGAAGCTGTTACACTCTGTCAACTTGGTGGCTTGATTGGATTGGCAGGTGGTTTGGGACTTGTCGGAATACTCGGCATGTTTAGCGAAGTCAAATTCTCTTTCCCACTTGACTGGGTAATCGTCAGCATCGTCTTCTGCACACTCATCGGTATCGCCTTCGGCGCGTATCCGGCTTGGAAAGCCGCTAAGCAAGACCCTATTGAAGCTCTTCGCTATGAGTAGTGTGTCTGGTCATCCCAGACCTTTTGCTGCATCCTAAGCGCGTAGAGGGGCATCTATCCTCGAGTTAAACATTGCTGGGCCAGCCCTTTGCTGACAAACTTCTGTTTGCGCAGCATTAGATGAGGCTTAACAATGTTTGAACTTGAATAAACCTGTTGAGAATTGACCGGGAATGAGCTTAAGAGCTAGGTCTGAGGACGATCTACTTGGATCCAATGACCACACGTTTTCTGAACAGTAAGCCCTCGCCAACGCGGGCTTCCATGACGTAATCGCCTTCAGGCATTTCACGCATTTTGTCGTCGCGAAGATTCCAGCTGACTGAATACTGACCTGGCTGCTGAACTTTCTTCAGTACCGTTGCTACGATGGTTGCAGCGGTGGAGTAGACGACCACGACGACCTGCGACACGTCTTTAACCTCGTAACGCAAGCGCGGCGAGGTGTCTTCTGTCAATCCCAGAACAGATCCGATCTCTGAAAATGTTGCTGTGAAACCACCGGTAGAGTTTGGTCGATAGAGACCACCATCCATAGCCTTTTCAATAGCTACTTGACGATTGACGCTTTCGCGTGGATCCGGACGATAGGCTTCGTCTGGAACCGTCATGTTGCGTAGTGCTAACTGCCACGGTGACTCCTGTAGCTTGCGACGCACAATTTCAAGGTTAGAGAGAGCTCGTTGGGCATCAAATGAGAAGCGCAGCGAAGGATTAATCTTTAGTCGAAGTGCTCGAAAGAAGGTTGTGTCTTGCGAAGGAGAATAGGGGTAATACTCAGTTCGACTACCACCCGGAAGTGAATCTATGTGTACGTTAACGGGCTTAGGCATTGTGTCTGCCTTGATTACTTCCTCAGGACGAAGCTTCTTCGGAATCTCAGGAATGGGAGTATCGTCCGGTATCTGCTGTTGCTGCGCCAGTAAGGAGCTTATTGAGCTCAGAACGAAGAGGAAAAGAGGTACAAGACGACGGCGCATGTGACTCCGGCCAAACAATTGCGGAAGAGAAAAAAGACAAACCGGCATTCAGATGAATGCCGGTTTGATGACGAACAACATCAACAAATGTTGAGTGCTTACTGCTTTCCAAACAGGTTTGTTTTCTCAGTGTCAGACAGAAGGTCTGCCAACGAGAAGTTTGAATCCGGTTTTGCTTCTGCTTCGCGTGGCACGCGAGCGCGTGGTTCGCGATCACCATCGTCACGGTTACGACGATCACGACCACCCTCACGACCGCCTTCGCGGCTGGATCCAAATACTGCTTCGTTAGGATCAACTTTTGGGGCGAGAATGAGTGACTCATCGTCGGAGTTGATGTCTGCAATGACAACTGATACCATGTCGCCTGCGTTATACGGAATGCGCTTTCCACGCATCACGTCGCGCATTTTGGAGCGAGGCATGAAACCATCGAATTCTCCGCCGATGGTGATCACAGCACCTTGACCCATGACTTGCTTAACAACACCTGTTGTTTCAGCTCCGACAGGGAACTTGTCTGTGATACCTTTCCACGGGCTATCCGACAAACGCTTGATAGAGAGACCAACTTGCTTCTTCTCAGCTGAAGCATCAACAACCATCACTTCGAGTTCTTGGCCTACGCTAACAACTTCAGAAGGATGACCGGTGCGCTTTGTCCATGACAATTCAGAGACACGCAAGAGTCCTTCGATACCTTTTTTCAGCTCAACGAATGCGCCGAAATCAGTGATACGACGAACAGTACCGGTGTGACGTGAACCCTTTGCAAAGTCCTGTTCAACGGTTGTCCATGGTGACTCTTCGAACTCCTTGGTGCTCAAAGCGATCTTGTCTTTTTCAGTATCAATTTCAACAATCTTGGCCTTCACTGTATCACCACGCTTGAACACATTGTGTGGGTTCTCAACGCGCTGATGTGAAATACGGGAGATGTGAATCAATCCATCAAAACCACCGATGTCTACGAACACACCGAATGGCATGATTGTCGAAACAACACCTTCAACTGTGTCACCGACCTTGATGTTCTTGAGGAATTCTGCCTTCAGAATATTCTTGCGTGAAGCAATGATGGAGATCTTGCCGGTGTCGTCTTTTTGAATTTCAAAAACCTGAACCGGGATATCTGTTCCAACCACTGATTGCAGTTCATCATCTGTTGGCGTCTTCTTGATATAAAACTGCGAAGCAGGCAAGAAGAGCTTGATGTTTTCAAACAATACGCGCAAACCACCACGAACACGTTCTGAAACATGGACGTTGATGATCTCACTGTTGTCTTTTGCATGCTGCAGGCGTGCAAGAATTTCATCCGTGATCACAACCGGTGCCGGTTTAGATGATTCTTCAGCTGCAGGTGCCGGAGCACTCGTCTCGCTGCCGGAAGCAGTAGCGTCCGAAACCACGGGTGATGGGGCTGCACTTTCAGTCGCCGAAGTTGAAGCTTGCGCTTGTGTTGATTCGGTCGATTCTGCTACCGGTGTTTGGGTAGGTGCTTGTGTGTGCTGAGTGTCAGCGGCCGCTGCATCGTTTGAGTGGTCGGTTGTTGTCGCCATCGCATCCGCAACGGGCACTGAACTTTCTTCGGTCTTGTTGACCGGCTCTGAAGGGTTGGCACCGCTAGCGGCGTCAGCCTCAGAGTAAAAGAAATCGCGCTCGTTCATAGAGAGAGTCTCCAAAAACAGTGAATAAAAGGTATCGATTAACGTTGAGTTCCGGGCCCTGAGTAGCGGGAACTGCTGGGACTACGAATATAGCGAGCGGTTGCTAAATAGAAGGACGGGGTTTTTGCTGATTGTGCAAATGATAAAACGCTCGAAAAAACGCTAAAAGCGCAGTGTCTGTGAAAATTTGCGTGTTTGTACGCAGCATCCTCGACGAGGCCGAGGGGAGTACAGGATGAAGTGATCGACGATTGAGGGGACTAAGGGTCCGCCGACTACATGTTCAACTCATAAACTCGCAGGAAATCACTGTCGCCAAGTGAGTTTTTCAAGATTTGATCGAAGAGATGAATTGCATCACGTTGAGCCGGAATCACACATCGCTGAACGGCAGTGGCAACATCAAGCCAGTCGAATTCTTCGTGCTCGTGCGAGAGCTGTGCTTGTGCATTTTCTTCTGCGATTATTCCAAAGACAGGAACAGCAACAACGGCGTCACGTCGTTCAGAATAGAAGTGTGAGACATAGGGAAGTACAAAGAGACGCTGAGCCTCTAAACCACTTTCTTCCTGCGCTTCACGCACTGCGGCTTGCACTGCTGTTTCACCGATGTTTGAGCGACCGGTGACGCACTGCCACATGCTAGGAAACAGTCGTTGACTTGCAGCTCGCTTGAGGACCAAGTGTTGCCAAGCTTCTCCCTTGGGACGTGCTATGTGGACTTGAACCACCGTTGATACAACTTCTGCCATACACTTGCTTGCTCGTCTACAGTGGCTTGAGATTCTACCTTCTCGTTCATTTGCTCGACGCTGACAGAACTCGAAATAATTGACTGCATTTCGACTTCACTGAGACGGCGCCACGAACCGGCCGGCAAGGCTTCAACAGAGATGGAACCAATGCGACGTCGCTCGAGCGCTAGAATGTTCATGCCAGCTTCTGCCAAAATCTTTGTGATATCATGAACGCGAGCGCGTTGCAAGACAACACTGATCCACGTATCACGTGAGTTCTTTTGAGCAATAGCAATTGTCGTCTTTCCTTCATTCTCGCTCGACAGCGCTTCGACTTTCGGTGTGATTTTCTGCAGATCCTTTTTTGTCACACTGCCGTGAATCTTGAACCAATACTCTTTCTCCATGAGCGAGAATACGTTCTTCTCGATGTCTGATTGCTCAGGATCGTTAGTGAGAATGATGATACCACTCATGCTCTTCGCCAGCGGACCGCAAGGGATGTACCAGCCAAACTTCTTCGAGATGAGATTCATCACATTGCGCGAATTCTGCTCGCGCGATCCGGCGAATTTCTTCGGCTTGTTCATGACCACATAAACACTTCGTGGGTTGTGCGCCATGAGTGTTCCATCAACACATACTTCGTCTTGTAGAAGTCGTACCGGAGCATTCGGATTGCGCACCGGTGCTCCGTTCAACGTAACACGGCCCTGCTGTAATGCCTCCAATGCGAATCCTCTGGATGCATAGAGTAAGCGAACAAGTGCTTTGGTAATGTTCGTTGGACGTTGTTGAGGAATACGACGACGCTCTCGTCCTTCTGTGCGACCCGGCTGACGGCCCATCGAACTATCGTCACGTTCGCGCGAACGAAAGCGATTAGGCGCGTAGGAGTCTTGAGGACGATCATTGTAACGCGGTCGATCGTTGTAGCGCGGCGGACGATCATCGTAGCGTGGACGATCATTGTAACGCGGTGGACGATCATCGTAACGCGGTGGACGATCATCGTAACGTGGTGCGCGATCATCATAACGGGGCGGACGATCATCATAACGCGGTGGACGATCGTCGTAGCGAGGCGGCCTTGAGTCGTGACGTGGTGCACGGTCGTCGAAACGAGGCGGACGATCATTATACCGTGGTTGTCTATCGTTGTAGCGTGGACGATCATAATTGCCTCGTCCCGGAGGTCCTTCACGACGTGCAGGTCCTTCACCGCGATCATCATATCGTTGTCGCGGCGCATAGTTTCTATCTCGTGGGGCATCATTGCGTCCTGGACCATCGTAGCGACGAAACGACGTACGTTGATCTGAATAACCGGATGGACGTGTTGCACTATTAGGGTCGCGACGGCGTTCAGCGGGAAATTCACTGTTTCGCGGACCACGGTCTGGTCCTTCTTGTGTTCGCGGACGCTCAGATGAAAGTGGTTGACGTTCTTCGTGCTCGGATGCGTCAGGTTCCGGATCCGGATCGGGCGGAGTGGGCAGTCTCCTCCGACGTGCAGAATCCTCAAAATCGGTACTCATTTCCCCTCCCTAAAGAAGAAATCTATGATAAAGTGGTGGCGGATCCCCAAGTATCAGCGTCAAAATAAGGAAATAAACGTTGTCACAGCAGAGTGCTTAAAAAACTGACTAAGCGTTCTGAATCCAGTTCCCAGTGGTAGTGTGCTCTGGCGGCTTCCAAGCCTCGGAGTGACATGTCCGTGAGGTCCTTTTCCCGCATTGCCTTCATTGCCTCGCGAAGCTGATCCGGAGTGTCGTTGTTTATGACGATTCCGCAGCCGTTTTGGTTTACGATTCGGGCCATTGGGGCGCAATTCGAGACTATGACGGGTTTTGCGCAGAGTAAATAGTCGAAGAGTTTGTTTGGGATGGTGTGCTGACGAAACTCGTCTTCATCAAAGGCTATAACTCCAACATCCGTGCGAGATAGGATATCGTCCAGCTGGTCGTGACTGAAAGCGCCGAGGAGTTTGATTCGTGATTCCGACCTGCGTCCTGTACACTCGCGTTTTACATCGTCAAAACTCTCTCCATCACCTGCTATGAGCAGCTCCGTATCTGAATCACCCAATGCATCAAATGCTTGGACCAAACGCACAACGCCGCGCTCACGAGTGATATACCCTTGATATGAAAACACTCGCGCTGGTTGCGATGCTCCGCGGCGCACATGATCAAAGGCGTGTAGTGGAGGAGTGTTTCTAACGATACAGAGATGTTGATCTTTCAACGAGAAAAGTCGTTTGATTCTCTCCTCATTTTCCTCGCATACAGTGATGACCGCATCCATACTTCGCACAGCTCGCGATTCAACGAGCTCAGGTGTATTGAGCCAATGCACAAGTACGCGGCCTATGGGACTGTCCCGATACTTTTTCCAGGATCGCATTGCCGCTGGATAGTGCTCGGCCATATCCATTATCACCGGACACTGTCCGCGCGCTGCATCAGCACATGCTTCTGCAATGAGCATTTCACGAGCAATAACAAGTTGCGGTGACAGAGCCTGCACTTGCTTGCGAATTGCGTTGCGCCAAAGTGGATTAAACGAGAAGGGGAGTGATTTCCAAGCTGCTTGGTTGGCACCAACGCGAACGATCGCAGTGCGACCGTATCGTTCGAATTCAGCAAGGCCCGGTGCCCAGCGCGATAAAACAGTGACCTCGTAACCTTGAGATTCTAAGGCTTCACAAAATTTCTTAACGCGTACTTCCCAAGGATAGGTTCCTTGATAGACGTAGAGTACACGTCGCGTGTTATTACTCATTCACTTCCGACCACACTCCCATGCGGTCGAACTTGTTACGACGATTGCGCACAAGTTCCGTCGCGTCGCTTGCACGTAAAGTTTCAATTTCTTTGATCAATACCTGGCGAACAGTTGCAAACATCTCAGCCGGTTTGCGATGCGCGCCACCGATTGGTTCAGGCAAAATGACGTCGATGATGCCATGATGCTTCAGATCTTCAGCCGTGAGCTGCAGTGCTTCTGCAGCTTGTTCTTTGAAATCCCAACTTCTCCAAAGAATTGAAGAGCATGATTCAGGTGCAATGACTGAGTACCATGAGTTCTCAAGCATGAGGATGCGATCGCCAACACCAATACCAAGAGCTCCACCGCTTGCGCCTTCACCGATGATGACGACGATGATGGGAACCTTGAGCTTGGACATCACAAAGAGGTTGCGAGCAATTGCTTCGGCTTGACCACGCTCTTCTGCTTCCATGCCAGGGTACGCGCCCGGTGTGTCAACAAAACAAACCACAGGTTTGTTGAATTTTTCTGCCAGCTCAAACATGCGCTTGGCTTTGCGGTAGCCTTCAGGATTGGACATCCCAAAGTTGCGATAGACATTCGACTTTGTGTCGCGTCCTTTTTGATTTCCAACAACCACGACAGGCACTTCATTCAATCGTGCTAATCCAACAACCATTGCCGGATCATCACGATAGTTTCTATCACCATGCAATTCAATGAACTCATCAAACACGTTTTGGAAATAGTCCAGTGAGTATGGTCTCTCGGGATGACGTGCAATCTGAACTCGTTGCCAACGCGTGAGATTTCCGTACACCTCTGCACGCAATTCCTCTACACGACTTTCGAGGTCTTCAATTTCATTGGCAATGTCAAGAGAGCCGGCTAAAGAACGCATTTCTGCAACCTTTTTTTCGAGCTCTATGATGGGCTTTTCAAATTCGAGTGTGTATGCCACGGTGTTTGTTTATCGCGATGAAAAAAGACTTTTAAGAATGATATCTACGTCGAGCGCCGGACTGTAATTACGGACGTAATACTCGTTCAGTTCGTGGATGGTCTCTGCCGACAACTGGCTCGCGTTTGCTACGTGTGCCAATCCGGTGATCCCAATTCGAACTACGTTTGCTAATTCAGCTGCCGGAGGATAGAGGCCGACGAGGGTTTTCTTTGCCCGTAGGACCTCCCACCAAGGTCTCCATGAAAGCCGAGTGCGTCCTGCGGTCAAAATTACCACTGGTGAAAAGATGAGCAATACAATCGCTGAGACTAATATGTCTGTTCCGCGCTTCAAAAGTCGTGCACGGAAGGAGAGAATCCTGAAAACATTGTCTGTAGAGCTTTTTGAGCGTATTCTGTCAGCGATTCCTAAAGCAATCACACTATCAGCGTCGCTTGCGCGGTGAAAGCGAACACCGAGTCCTGCCGCTGATTGCATCGCCGCGATGAATCGAGCAGACGATGTATCCGAACTCAGGAAAATCACTTCATCAACGTTGTGCTGAGTAATGAGCTTTGGCAAATAGTCAACGTGACCCAATGCATCGTTGGCTACGATTGCATCTTGGCTATCTGTATCTAAAGCAACCCAACCAACTACATTGATACGAAGTGCATTTTCTTTGCGCAATCGCTCGCGTACTTCGTGTGTACTCTGTGCCGATCCAACAAGTAGCATGCGTCGCTCTGCGTCGTCGCCAAGGAATTTGTCGTGGAGAGCGAGCGCAGAACGAATTACGAGTATGGCTCCAAAAGACAATCCCACCGTCATCAACAACACTCCACGACTGAAAGCATACTCGTTCCAGTAATAGGTGAGTGAGGAGAGAATGAAGAAGCTCATCAGCAATCCAACTGCAGCTCGTCGCGCGGTTGGTTTATACTCGAAATACTCGCCAACCATGACCATGCTGAAAAACACGACCAGTGGAATGACGATGAACACTGTTGGGAAGGCATAAGCAGGAAGCGCGAAGTAGTCTCCTCTGCGCAGCTTCACGGCACACATAAACATTGCAATGACAGACAAAAGGTCAAAGATTATCACGATGAGTGAAAGTCGATGACGCTTTAGATAGGCAATGAAAGAACGCAGATAAATTCCACAGCGCAGGAACAAGAGAAAGAGCGACGATGAACCATAGTGTTTACGCGCAAAGATTTCCATTGCATCGTAGAAGACCCGTAGTTCGTTGATTGATGAACGTCGCGTACTCTCGCCTTTGAAGTGAATGATCGTGCTGATCGGCACATAGTCAGTCGTGAAACCGGCTTGTCCCATTCGAAAGCACAAATCCAAATCTTCGCCGTACATGAAGAACTCAGGATCGAATCCGCCAATGCGGCGCAGTGCATCGGTTCTGCAAAACATAAAGGCACCAATCACTGCATCAACATGATAGGTTTCATCTTCGCTGCGAAATGTCTGGTTGTAGCGTGCGAAGAGCGGTGATTTGGGGAAGAGTCGCTGTAGACCAAAGAGTTTGCAGAAGGAAGCCCACGGACTCGGAAAGCCACGTCTGCACTGCATCTGAAAGCTACCGTCAGCATTGAGAACCTTGCAGCCGCTGATACCTGTCTCTGGATGCGCCTGCATATAATCAAACATCTGATCAAGAGTGTCTTCGCGGATGATCGTGTCGGGATTAAGAAGCAGCGTGTATCGTCCACGACTAAGCTCAATTCCCACATTGTTCGCTCGTCCGAATCCAATGTTCTCTTCTAATGCAACACTGTGCACTTCAGGATACTTGTCGGCGAGCATGCTTGTGGAATTGTCGTGCGAGTTGTTGTCAACGACAATGACTTCCACGCGCAAGCGTGAGCATGCCTTGCGAATTGACTCGAGACACTGTTGTAGGTATTCGCGGACGTTGTAATTGACGATAACAACCGAGACGTCGACTGAGTCGGATGGACTGCCTGGAGATATCAGTGCCATGAAGGTTCCTCAGTCGGGTTGGATTATCGGAAGAGATGGCTAAGTCGCAGCTTCCAGACCAGTAATGCCGCTTCAAAAATGATATTCTTGCTCATCTTCGAAACGCCGTTCACACGATCAACAAATACGATGCTGAGTTCTTTGATTCGTGCACCAAGTTTCCATGCACGATAGTTCATCTCGATTTGAAATGCGTAGCCATTGGATCTGATCTTCGTCAAGTCAATCTGGCGAAGTATCTCGGCACGAAATCCCTTAAAGCCACCGGTGGCATCTTTGATCGGCATACCGGTTACAAAGCGCGTATAGACGTTGGCGGAGTAGCTGAGGATCAATCGACTCATCGGCCAATTCACAACGTTCACACCCGTATAGTAACGTGAGCCAATGACCAAGTCGACAGACTCGAGCTCGCGAAGAAAAACGGCTAGAACTTCGGGGTTGTGCGAAAAGTCTGCATCCATCTGACAAATGATTTCAAATCCTTCCGCCAAGGCTTTGGCAAAGCCTTCACAATAGGCCGTACCCAAGCCGTTCTTTCCGGCTCTTTCGAGTATGTGAATGCGCGGATCTGTTGTCATGCGATCCTTGACGAGTTGCGCCGTTCCGTCCGGTGATGCATCATCAACGACGAGAATATGCATTTCAGGAACAACTCGATGAATGGCATCTAAGATGAGAAGGATGTTCTCGCGCTCATTGTATGTAGGTATGACGACTATTGATTTCATTAGGCCTGACCGTGTCCTCGAAACATGAGAAATACTGTACGCACAATAATCTCAAAATCGAGACGAAGTGACATGTTTTCTATGTAAAAAAAATCATAACGTATGCGATCGCGTATTTCGTCCAGATTTTCCTCATAACTGGTGTACTTGACTTGCCACCAGCCAGTTAAGCCTGGACGTACCTTGTGTCTGCGATGATAATAAGGTATATGCGCACTGAACAGCTCTACGTAGCGCGGTTGCTCCGGCCGAGGTCCAACCAAACTCATGTCGCCGATCAGAATATTCCACAATTGCGGAATCTCATCCAAGTGTGTCTTGCGTAAGAAATATCCAAATCTTGTAACACGTGGATCGCCAACTTTCGTCCATTGCTGTCCGTGCTTCTCAGCATCCTGAACCATCGAACGGAATTTGTACATCCTGAATACTTGTCCGTTACGTCCGATGCGCTGCTGAGAAAACAATGCAGGACCACGCGACTCAAGCTTGACGATGAGAGCAATAAGACACCAGATCGGGATTCCGGCAACAAGTACAACGGCACTCACACTAACGTCAAGTAAGCGCTTTACTGCTTTTTGCCAAGGACGAAGGAGTTCGGGGTTGACTTCAATCAATGGTGAGCCGTAGATCTGCAGTGTTTTGACTTGTCCGGTCACAATCTCGTACAAGTCCGGCTCGATCATCACACTAATACCACGGTCGTTTGCATCAGATACGATCTCGAGCATGAGTTCGTGGTCTGCAGAATCGAGTGCTAATAGAATCGTCGACGGTTTTGCGTGATCGAGAATGTGCCCTAGCTCTTCAACCTTACCAAGACATCGCTTGTCCTCAATGGTCATAGGCTGATCATCACTTTGCGCCAAAGCATATCCCAAAACGTCAAAGCCCCATGCACGTTCACGTTGCACTTGGTGAAGCAATGAAGAGATTTTCAGAGGTCGTCCGACGACGAGTGTAGGTACCGATATCTTGCCGCTCATGCGCATGGAGCGCTGAATGCGACGGGCGATCAAGCGGTTTGCGCAGACTAGTGAGAGCACGATTGGGACGTAGAGAACAAACTTCACGCGTACATATTGACTCTCGATGTACATCGCAACTAACACAATCGTCCCTGCAGTGAGTGTCGCTTTGATGACAGTGAAGAACTCATCAAATGGTGAGCGCACGTACCAGTTCTTGTACAATCCACCGAGCCAAAAAACAACGATCCAAAAGACGACTGTTGAACTCAGAACTTTCACAAGAAATTCTGTGGTCGTTACAACCGCGTTTGACTGCGATGAACTAAGCTTCAAGAAATAAAACACAACGAAGCTCATGAGGATCGCAAGACAGTCAGCGACCAACTGGAAAAAGGTAGGAGTTTGGAATTGACGCAGCACGAACCACGAAGAAAGTCCCTTTCGTCGTATCTCTCCAAGACCTTCCGTAGAAATCTCGTGTGGTTGTATGACTTTATGCGTGTGCACCAATAAGAACTCTGTGTTAGCGCGTCTTAAGTGTAATGTAGATGTTGATCGCAGTAAGAATCGTTCCCACGATTGCACTTGCCATCGTCACGTACGAAGCAGTTCGCTGAACTTGTTGTCCCAATGGCTCATCAGGTGGATGGGGAACGTAAATCCTATCTCCGGCTTCGATTATGGTCTCAGTTTCTTTCATCCATACACCACTCCGACCTTTGATCACTCGCTCACGTCCTTTGTCGGCCTCAGAAGTCATACCTCCGGCAAGCGCGATGTAGGCTTCCATACTTCTGCCCGGCACATACTCAAAGTATCCGCCGTTCTTGACCTGACCGTACACGAAAACAGAATGAGGATTCTTTGGAATGACGATTACGTCACCATCTTGGAGCACGATGTTCTCATTTGATGAGCCACTATTCAGTGCTTTTACGAAATCGCAGGCGACAATTGGTTTGCGCGACATTTCATCCAAGGCAAAGCGGACGGTATCCTCGAGCAAGAGGTTTGAGTACTGCATTTTCTTCATGCGCTCGACGTAGTCGTTTGCGAGAAGTGGTCCTTCTGAACGCTCGCGACGAAGGATATATGCAAGAGGTAGATACGCTTCCGTATTAAGTCCACCGGCTGCTTCAATGACTTGCTTTAGTCGAGTAACGTTGTGCTCAATCGGATAGGATCCTTGTGCGGCAACCTCACCGCGAACTGTGACCAATCCTACTGTCGGTGTAAATGAACGAACATCTTGATCGACTAGAATGAGATCTCCGGCCTGTGCATCCATATCTGAACTAAGCAGTCGAAGATTCTCATCGATTTGCAATTCCGTTTTTGTCGTTCCGCGATACAATGTTGCTTTCGCAACTCCTGCATAATTCGTACAATGTCCGCCAAGGCGTAGTAAGAACGAGATCTTATCACCTTTCTTCAGAATTGTTGTGGTTGGCTGACTCACTCCGCCACCGACACTCATCGTTGGATAAGTTGTCGACTCTACAGGAACGAAGATGTCGTCGCCTTCACGCAGATAGGGATCATCCGCCGCTGAGTTCGTTGCTTCAGCGCGCTGAATATCACAGATACTATTTGTGCGATCACTATGCTGAATGACGATGTTGCGAAGTACTGATGCAGGAAGGAGATTGAAGCGTTGACGCAAAGCACCTACATCCGAGTTGGATTCTGATTGTCCCATGATTTGTGCAGCCGAGCGAAGCGTTGCGGCATCATTAGGTTGCGACTTCAGCTGCATCGACATCTTGATGAGGGTTTGCACACGCATTGATGCGGGAAGTGCGTACACACCTGGAGAAAGGACGTTACCGCGAATGCTGATGTAGACCAAGCGTGGACGCTTGAGTCCGACTGAAATTACAATGTTTGGAGAACGTTGCTTAGCCATAATCACGATCGTATCGCGAACCTGGCTAAGGGTTTTACCAACGACGGATATTGCACCAATACGGGGGACGAAGAGCAAGTTCTCTGGACTTACGACGATTGATTCCTCAATCGACATAGCATCGAGACGCAGGTAAGAAAGGACGTCGCCTGGGCCGACGTAGTAAAAGTCGGGCTGAATAACATTATCAACCGGGACCTGATCTCCGCGCTGAGCTGCTTCTAGAGCACTTTTACCTTGCGATCCATTGAAGATTTTGTCGAGATCTAATCCCGAGGAACCTAACTGATTTGACTGAGCGTTGCCAATTTGTGAACAGCACAAGAGCACCATCACAAACAAAAGCGCATGCCGTGTTTGCACGTTGAACTTCCTTAGTATGAAAAAGAGAAATCAGGGTAGCAAAAATAGCATATCAGCGCTGACGGGTTCAGTAAGTCCGAAGGATCGGTGGTTTTGAATGCTACGATAAACTCGCATTGACAACGGCAAATCTAGTCATTTTTTGCTCAATTGAGCGGAATGGTCCAAAGGAGTATCATTCAAATTCAGTGCTAATTAACGACCTTTTTACACAAAAGTCTACGATATTTAGCTCAAACGAAGGATTTTCTCGCAGAGTATCTCGACAATACGTTCCGCGGCGTGTCCATCCCATAACAGCGGCACTGTGCCTTCTTTCCGTGTTTTGTGCAGCATTCGGTCGATTTCACGTTCAATCGCCTCTTTTTGAGGCGGTATCAAGATGTTAGTGCCAAGCTCCACCGTGACAGGTCGCTCGGTGGTTGTTCGAAGTGTTATGCAGGGCACAGACAGTGCCGTAGTCTCTTCTTGAATTCCACCCGAATCGGTCATCACAAAATCCGCCTGCTCCATCAAACTCAGGAAGTTGATATAACCTTGGGGATCGATAATGTGGATGCGTGGATTTGCGTTCAAGGTTTCCTGCAGACCGAAGTTCTCGATGTTCTTACGCGTGCGTGGATGAACAGGGAAGACAACATCTCGTTCTTTGCTTAGCTCAGCAAAAATTTGAACGAGCATGGTGAGTTGTTCTTGCGTGTCGACGTTGCTCGGACGGTGAAGCGTCATCAACACATATGATTTAGGCTTCAGTCCAAGATCCGCTACTATGCTCGAACGACGCGCTTTGTCGAGTGCATAATGCAGTGAATCGATCATGGTGTTTCCGACAAAGAACATTTTCTCGTCGTCGAAACCATCGTGCATCAAATGATCCATGCCACTTTGCTCAGTCACAAAGCAATAATCACAAATAGCATCAGTTGCCATGCGATTGATTTCTTCGGGCATTGTGCGATCAAAGGAGCGCAGGCCGGCTTCTACGTGTGCAGTAGGGATGTGGAGCTTAGCTGCGGTGAGCACGCATGCGATGGTAGAGTTGACGTCGCCGACAACAATGACCAAATCCGGTTTGGCTTCCAGACACACCTTTTCAAACTCAACCATGATGCGAGCAGTTTGTTCGGCGTGCGAACCACTGCCAACTCCGAGGAAGAAGCTTGGTTCGGGCATGTCGAGGTCTTGGAAAAACGCATCCGACATCGCAGCGTCGTAGTGTTGTCCGGTATGACAAATCAAATGCTCAACCTTTGATGACACAGATTGAAAGGCGCGATGAATCGGTGCGACTTTCATAAAGTTTGGACGAGCCCCAACAACCGAGATAACTTTTTTCATTCCTTTGATTCCTTCTTCCTCATGATAAAAACAAATACCGCAAAAAGGCGTGCCAGTTTAGAGTCCGACGAGTTTCAAATAATCCGCATCTACACTAGTACGCATCGACAACGCCATTTGCACATCAGCACGTGCTTTCGCCATGTCGCCAAACATGTAATAGCAACGTGAACGATTCAAGTATATCGAACCATCTTTGCGTATACTTAATGCCTGTTCAAAATCTTTGAACGCATCTTGATATCGATGGAAGAAATTGAACAACAATGTTCCTCGTCCATTCAATACATCCGCATCGCCGGGCAACATCTTTACAGCTTGATTGTAATCCGCCAGGGATTTCTCTCCATTACCGATTTTGAAATTAGCCGAAGCACCAATCGTGTATCCAACAGGATCTTCCGGCATCAATATCTTCAAATCATCGGCATCTTTTGCTGCTTGGGCGAATCTATTTAGTCGAAGTGCAACCACCGCACGGATGCGATATCCAGGCGCGTGCTTGGGATCAACCATGACAGCAGTATCACAATCGCTAAACGCTTGCATATTCATGTTCTTTGCTTGAGCCGCATAGACAGGTTCAGCGGCAAGTCCGGCAACGTAGTTGGCGCGGTTTGAACGCGGCACAGCTGACAAAGGATAGTGCTTTATCACATTATCCCAAAGCGTTCCGCTGTCGCGCCATACCTGCACTTGTTGCATGCACATCCACCCAAATCCAACAAGTACCAAGGCAGAAGCTCCGTAGAGCAGCTGTTTGGAGCGATGAATCAAAAGCATGCCGAGCATGAAGGCAATGCCTATATAGGGGACGTAGGTGTAGCGTTCACTAACGATGGTATTACCAAAAGAAACGATTTGCAGGACGAGTAAGAGATTGATGACGTAGAACAAAATTCCAAACACAACGATCTTGTTGCTGCGGAAGCGCCACAGCACAAATGCCAGAGCAATAACAAAAAGCGGAGAAATCAGAATTGGCCATCCCAACTGGTCAATCGGTGGATAGGGATGAAAGGTTGAAAGTGGATAGGGTACAACGAAGCGTACCAGGTAAATCATCAATGCGTAGCAGGCAAACAGAGGTCGCACCATCAGTGGAATCATATCCAATGCAGCCACTGCCTTGACTGACTGAATCTTCAAAGTCAGAATTGCGCAAGCTCCTGCTAAAACAAAGGCAGGAATCTTCTCAATGAGATTGGCTTTGACGCTTCGTCCGCGCCAATAATCAAACAATACAAAAACCATTGGCAGAACAATCGCCGCAGGTTTTGAGAGCAATGATAGCAGCAAGAAGCCTAATGCGAGGTAGTAGTGATTGCGATTCTCACTTGTGATGTAGCGCCAATAGCTCAGCAACGACAGCAAGTAGAAGAAAGTGTAGAGTACGTCTTTACGCTCAGCGACCCATGCTACGCTCTCAACGTGCATAGGATGAATGGCAAAGATGAGTGAGCTGAGAAATGCAACGAGCTGCTGTCCTTGCGACAAACGCAACACCAGCATGAAGACGAGTGCAACGTTTATGATGTGCAGAATGTAGTTCGTGAGGAGATAACTGAATGGACTTAACTGACCGATTTGGTAATTGAGTGCTAGACTTAGAATGGTGATCGGATGATAATTGGAAACTACCGGCTCACGAAAAATGCCGGCGTAGTCCGGTCCAATGAGAAGCTTGTTTAGAGTCACATAGTACAAATCATCCCAATTCGTCAGCTCATGCGAGAGCATAGGAAAGTAACAGATCGCCGTTGCAACTAACGCAACTCCCAGCCACATCCACATCTGCGCGGGATTGTCTTTTGATTGTAGCTGGGTCGGTCGATCGTTCTCGCTTCCTGCAGCAGCGTTCTTACGCTGACTCTTCTTCTTAGACATAGAGGCTTCGGATTCTTGAAATGAATAATCCCACCCACAAAGCTCCTACAACACGATGTTGCAGAAAGTCTGCGTTGGGATAGAGCACTATTATACCAAGAATTATGCCTGATTCAATACTGTAGGCTTAAAAACTGCGTTTTTTGACGGGGTGACGGGGAGGACCCGATGGACCACGATCACCGCGATCGCTCGGACGACCATAGGAACGACCCTCTGATCTACCCTCTGATCTGCCTCCGGATCTACCTTCCGGACGTCCGCCTGAACGTCCTTCCGGACGTCCGCCTTGACGATCGTTAAAGCGCGGTGGTCCGTCTTGATTCTTACCTCTATATCCGCCGCCATCGACGTCGGCGCGAATACGGCGTCCACGATAAACTTCACCCTGGAAGGAACCAACAATGCCCGGAAGCACTGAGGCCTCGACATCGATGAATGAGTAGGTGTCTTTGATATCCATCTTGCCGAAGACCGCTGCTTTTGCACCACTAGTGTCACACAAGAAGCGAAGCAGACGACCCGGATCAAATCCGTCCATCGTACCAAGATTGATAAACATGCGAGATCCACCGCGATGACGTGCTGTGAAGTCACGTGTGTGATCGCGCGACGAAAGGTTCACATTGATGTCTTGAGCATCACGGTAATAATCCAAGAAGCGGTTAAACTCGATGGACATGAAGCGGGTGATCAAATCTTCTTTTGAGAGATCATCAAGTTCTGCGCGAATATCCGGCAGATAATCCGCTATGCCCTTTTCGTCAATCTCTACATCGTGGATGCGCTTGACGAGAGTCATGAGCTGACTCTTGCAGACTTCCGCAGGACCAGGAATACGTCCCAAACGGAACTTCTTACCAATGACGTTCTCAACCTTCTTGATGAGATAAACTTCTTTGGTGTTCACAAGAACGATGGACACACCTGAGCGTCCTGCGCGAGCAGTACGACCGCTGCGGTGAGTGTAGTTCTCAATCTCATCCGGCAAGTTGAAGTGCACGACGTGTGTCACATTGTTGACGTCAATACCGCGTGCAGCAACATCCGTCGCAACCAAAAGCTGCAGTGAGCGCTGACGATAGCGAAGCATTACTTTGTCGCGCATCGGTTGACTCAAATCTCCGTGCAGGGCATCGGCGTTGTATCCGTCGCGAATCAATTTTTCAGCGACTTCTTGTGTTTCGTGCTTCGTGCGACAGAACACGATGGCGAAAATGTCTGGCGTTGCATCAACAACACGCTTGAGCGCTTCATAACGATCGCGTGAGTGAACCACGTAATACACGTGATCAATGTTATCTGCGCCGCTATTAGACTTACCAACTTGCAGTTCTTGTGCATCCGTCATGTAGTTCTTTGCGATCGCGCGAACTTCATTGGGCATTGTTGCTGAGAACAACCAAGTGCGTTTTTCTTTTGGTGTGGTTTCGAGAATGGTATCGATCTCTTCACGGAAACCCATGTTGAGCATTTCATCGGCTTCGTCGAGGACCACGATGCGAATTCCACTGAGGTCAGCAGCGCGACGTTCGATCAAGTCGATGAGACGTCCAGGCGTTGCCACAATGATGTGTGGATCTGAACGCAAATCTCGAATCTGCTTGGAGATATTTGCTCCACCATACACCGGCACAACGTTGATGCGAGTTGAGAATCGCGCAAAACTTTGGAGGTCGTTGGTAATCTGCACGCAGAGTTCGCGCGTTGGAGCCAACACAAGTACTTGAGCTTTGCTCTTACCGGGTTGAAGTTTCTGCAGAAGAGGGAGTCCGTAGGCAGCGGTTTTACCCGTACCTGTCTGTGCCAGACCAACAAAATCGGTGTCAGAATTTAGTAGAACAGGAATGGTTTTTTCCTGAATTGGGGTGGGGGCAGTAAAGCCCAGTTCAGTAACTGCCCGCAGCAAATTTTCTTGCAGGCCTAGGTCTTGAAATGATGACATGAGTGGTGTGCTTATCAAAAAAGAAGAGAAGAGACGTCCCAAGTTACGCTTTTCGTGTGAAGAGTGAGGTACAAATCGACGCAAGAACACCCGACAAGCAGTGTGTTGATGCACCACAAATGCAGCATAAGTATCGAATTCTCATCCTATTCGATGATTTAGTACCGCTTCTTGGATCGCGGGTGGGAAGTGTAGAATCAAAGGTAAAGGCCTGGAGCCAACCGGGTTGTGGCGTAGGAGGCTTTGAGATTGCTGGAGGCGAACAAGAATCTGTCAGTGAGCTGCTAGGGTGTTTCAAAACGTGAATGAGACAGTCACCAAGCGCTTCAGTTCTATATTTGCATAGGGGAGACAGGTCGCCTGCGACTGTGTCTCCGTTTTTTTGATCAATTCAGCGTGGTTATGGAATCGAGATATAAGTCATTTCAATACGTAGAACAATTAAACTCTTTGGTTGGTCAGCGCGTGACGCTTCACGGATGGGTGCATAATATTACGGCGAAGGGTAAGCTTCAGTTTATCCAATTGCGTGATGGTACCGGCATTGTGCAGTGCGTGCTTTTCAAGGGTAACGTGAGTGAAGAACTGTTCGAAGCAGCCAAGCAGCTTTCGCAGGAAGCTTCGTTGAGTATTAGTGGTACTGTGAGAGCTGAGACTCGGGCGGCTTTGGGTGTGGAGCTTGATGTTGATGATTTGAAGATCTTCCAAATCCCGTCGACGCAGTATCCGATTACGCCGAAGGAACACGGTGTTGAGTTTCTCATGGAGAACCGTCATTTGTGGTTGCGCTCAACTCGTCAACATGCCATCATGCGTATTCGCAGTGTGGTCGTGAAGGCTATTCGTGATTTCTTTGATGGCAACGGATTTCGTTTGATGGACTCGCCGATCTTGACGCCGAACGCGTGCGAAGGAACATCGACGTTGTTCGAGACGGAGTACTTTGATTTGGGTAAAGCTTATTTGACGCAGTCGGGTCAGCTTTATGCTGAAGCCAGTGCGATGGCACTTGGTCGAGTCTATACTTTCGGACCGACCTTCCGCGCAGAAAAATCCAAGACCAAACGTCACTTGACTGAGTTCTGGATGGTAGAACCAGAGATGGCCTATTTCGATTTGAACGACGATATGGATTTGGCTGAGGATCTGGTCGAATACATCGTCAGCTGCTGTCTCAAGAGTTGTCAGCAAGAACTGGCTGTCATGGGACGTGATATCACCAAGCTCGAAAAAGTAAAGCGTCCATTCCACCGCATGAGCTACAGCGAAGCAGTGCAATGGCTCAACGACAATGGTATCAAACTGAACAAGAAGACTGCGGACGGATCAGAGATCCAGGTTGATTTTCCTTGGGGCGAAGATTTTGGTGCTCCGCAGGAAGAAGCATTGATGAGTCAATTCGACAAGCCGTGTATAGTACATCGCTATCCAACAGAAGTGAAGGCATTTTACATGAAGCGTGATCCTGAGAACACAAAGGTGGTCTTGGCAATGGACATGCTCGCACCGGAAGGTGCAGGCGAAATCATCGGTGGTTCACAACGTGAGGATGATCATGATGCACTTCTGCAGCGTATTCTGCATGAGAACTTGCCGCAAGAAGCTTTCCAATGGTATTTGGATTTGCGTTCCTATGGCAGCGTTCCACACAGCGGATTTGGTCTTGGTGTAGAGCGTACAGTGAAATGGATCAGTGGTGCTGAGCACATTCGCGAGGTCATTCCATTCCCGCGCATGATTTATCGCATCGTTCCTTAGAAACTCATTACTCGCCACATTCAACAATGTGGCGTTTCTTTTTTATGCAACGACGAACCTTCTTCGAGCGAGTTTTATCTACCGTCGCTTTAGCTCCGCTATCGTGGTTGGCTGCGCGTGTCCTGTTGCCGAATACATTTGAACATAGCGCTCATCGTCCGCAGAAGATTTCACTCGGTCGCATAGATCAGATTTTTAGCAGTAAGAATTACGTGCAATGCACAGTTGGCGAGACGCCTGCGATTGTGATCAAGAATGGCGACGAGCTCCGCGCTTACAGTTTAGTGTGCACCCACGCACATTGCACCTTGCAGTACGCCGACGAGTCTAAGCGATTCTTGTGTCCTTGTCATGGAGGTGAGTTTGACGGGCAAGGTAAGGTCATCAAGGCCCCACCACAGGAGCCTATGCATCGTCTCTTCACCAGCGTTCACGACGGGGAAGTGTTTGTGAGCGAACGAGAGATTAGTTCCTAAGGCCGTCGCTGCCTTGTTATGCCTTCAACTTTTGTGCCTCGGCGATACGCTCATCGATCGTCGCTTGCGTCATGACGATCTGTGTTTGCGTGCCGGTGGCAATGCGACGTGAGGCTGAGTGAGCTTCGATTTCACAAACGATTTTCGCGCCTTTGACTTCGCTAACGCGGGCACGTACGGTGACGTGGTCACCAACTGCGCACATTGCTTCGTGACGCAAGGATACAGAAGCACCAACTGCATTCTCTCCCTCGTCGAAGAAGGCTTCAATGGCGCGACGAGCTGCGACTTCAGCGTGGTAGCAGAGCCAGAATGTGGAGTAGACCGGATGGATGAGACGTTCATCCAGAATGGCGCACATTTCCGGGCTCACAATGCAAGTCACTTCAGCGCTTGAGTGCGCGACGGCTGCTTTCATGGGATATAAAAAAGGAGTCAGTTGTTGACTCCTTTGATGTTTTGTGTTAGACCAGTTCTTGTTCAGTGACGTTGTCGCTCTCCGTCTTGAGCGGCAGCTCTCGTCCTTCGCGCAGCTTCACGCTCACAATCTTCGACACACCAACTTCTTCCATGGTCACGCCGTACAGCGTATCAGCGGCTTCCATGGTGCGCTTGTTGTGTGTGATCATAAGAAACTGCGTGTTCTTGCTGAAGTTTCTAATGAGGTTGAGATAGCGATCAATGTTTGCGTCATCAAGTGGCGCATCAACCTCATCGAGAATACAGAACGGTGATGGCTTCACGAGATAGATAGCAAAGAGCAAGGCGATGGCGGTAAGCGTCTTTTCACCACCGGACAACATTTCGATCGAGTGTGGGCGCTTGCCTTTCGGTTTAGCCATGATTTCGATTTGTGCTTCGAGAAGATCATCACCAACGATTTGCAGATCTGCTTCGCCGTCGTTGTTGAATAGAATCGCGAACAATTCTTTGAAGTGACCACGAACTTTATCGAACACTTCTTGGAAGAGTCGTTTCGCGGTTGTATTGATTTCGCGGATCGTATCGTTCAGGTTCTTCTCAGCTTCGATCAAGTCGTCATACTGTTCCTTCAGCTGCTTCAAGCGCTCAGCTTCGCGAGCATGTTCTTCAAGAGCAAGGAAATTCACGGCACCCATCGAAGCAAGTTTGGAGCGCAATTGATGGACGCGCTGACGGGTTTCTTCGAGCGGCATTTGCTCGAGATCCATGGGAGCGGTTCCGTCTAATTCGATTTCGAATTCTTCAGCAGCGCGACGAATGAACTCGTCGACGCGGACCTGATACTGACTAGAATTAACTTCCAGTTCGTGCATCTTAGCCGTTTGATCTTCGAGCTTTGTTCTGAGTTGCTTGAGCTCATCCGCTTTGACTTGTAGTGCTTCGCGTGAGAGCTGAGTTTGGGATTCAATGGTCACACGCTCTGCACGGGCAACGCGAAATTTTTCTTCGAGTTCTTGGGTCTCGCGATCCTTGACTTCGAACTCAACGCTACATTCAGCAAGACCCTCATCGGTCTTTTGAATATCAATATCAATTCCTTCAAAGCGCTGTTCCAAGTTGCTGTGTTGTTCACGCAGACGATGGATGCTGTTTTCAGAACCTTGTAATTCAGTATTCACGCGTACTTCAGCAAGCTCGGTTTGACGAAGCGCATTTTCACGCTCGATCAAATTCTGCTCTGATGCATGAAGCTCGTTCATGATGACATCAAGCTCTGCTTGTGCATGTGCTTTCTTCTGGCGCAACTCTTCGCTCTCGCGGAGGATGTTCTCATCTTCGCGGATGAAGTCTGCGTTCTCATTGCTCAAATCGCTCATGCGATCATTGAGTTGCTCAAGACGGTGATCTACTGATTCAGCACGTACGTGCAGTTCATTGAGCGACTGTTCGTGAGAAGCTTTGGCAGCTTCGCGTAGACGAAGTTCATCGGCAATGGCGTGAACATCTATGGTACCACGTTCTGCCTTGAGACTTTGAAGATGTGTTTCAGATTCAAGGATTGCATCGCGCATTTGCTGACACTCAGAGTGCAGCTGCTCAATGCGGTGTTGTTTACCAAGTCGAACACCTTCCAGCTTTGATACTGAACCTGCACGAACGATACCCGAATAAGTAGCAACTTCACCATCCAATGTGACGGCCACATCGACCGTTGGATCGACGTATTGCAATGCCGCGTCAAGATCGCGCACGATCAGGGTTTTGCCGAGAATGTGACGGAGTGCAAAGCGCAATTGATCATCGCACTGTACTAATTCACTTGCCCAGCCAATGACGCCATCACGCGGTGATAGTGGAGCCGGAGCAGCGCTTTGAGGAATTGCTTCCCGACAAATGAATGACGCTTTGCCTTTGTCTTCGTTGCGTAGTGCTTGACGCGCTGCGACTGCTTCAGAAAGAGTAGGCACGACGAAGTAGGATGCTGCATTACCCAGTGCAGATTCAACGGCGACGCGCAGGTTGTCGTCGACGCTCAAGCAATCCGAGAGGAGCTTTTTCTCGCTTGCGACCCATTGTTCAGCACCAAGCAAGTAATTAACGCTATCGCTTTGTTCACTGAGACCTTGCAGAAACTCCAAAGAAGCCTGACGGTGCGAGTATTGCTCGCGCAGTGTGGAGAGCGTTCCTTGCAGTTCTTCGATTGCCGCTGCAAGTTCATCGCTACGACGACGCGCTTGATTGAGTCGATCTTCAGCTGCCTGAACAGCTGCTTGAGCAGCATCAAGTTGTTGACGCGTATGCTCCATGCGCTGATGAATTTCGGCGCGTTGCATTTCAGATTGCTGCAGCTGCTCGGCGATTTGACGACGATGCTCGTGTGAGGTATTGACTTGACCGCGCACGCGCTCACGTCCGCTGGCAAGAAAATGCAAACGACTTTCCAATTGCTGAATTGGCTCAGCAGCCAGACGAACCTTCTCGCGCAACTCTTGAACTTGGGTCAATTGCTCATTGCGTAACTGCGTTGCTTTCTCGAGTTCAGATTGTCCTTCGAGTTTCTGACGATGCAAATCGTTTAAGCGTTGTTCCGTGCTCGCAATGTCGTTTGCAAGGTTGCGAACTTGTTCTTGTACTGAAACTTTCTCTTGACGAATACGACCTGCATCACGCTGCAGTGAGGTCATGCGTTCACGCAGTACCGCGAGTTCTTGTCGTGCAGTTGCCACAATTGCGCTTTCAGCACGCTCTTGTTCAAGCACGCGTTGCAGATCTTTTTCTACAGCATTGTGTGCTTGTTCCAACTGCAAGTATTCTTGGTTGCAGACATCATACGAAGCGCTGAGTTCATTACGTTCGCCGCGAATTGCATTGGTTAACTCGCTGATCTCGTTGAGATGGTGCAGTGTTTCCGAATACTCAAAGCGAAACAGTGCTAATTCTTCGTTTTTGAGATTGGCTGAAACCTCTGAATAGGTTTGGGCTTTTTCGGCTTGACGTGAGAGACTGCCAACAGCTTTTTGAACTTCACGAATGATGTCGTTCACGCGCTCAAGATCGTTTTGCGTATTCGACAGCTTGCGCAATGTTTCTTTGCGACGCTGTTTGTACTTCACGATACCGGCTGCTTCTTCAAAGAGGTGACGACGTTCGTCGGAGCGATCGCTGAGGATCTGCTCAATCATCTTCAACTCGATAACTGAGTAGGCATCGGCGCCCATACCGGTATCGGTGAAGAGGTCGATGATATCGCGCAGACGACATGGAGTGCGATTCAGCAAGTAAGTACTCTCGCCGTCACGGAATAATCGTCGTGAAATAACGACTTGAGTGTATTCCGTTGGGAGGATATGCTTGTTGTTTTCAATGGTCAACGATACTTCAGCCATACCGAGTGGTTTGCGAGTACGTGTACCATTAAAAATGACTTGCTCCATGCCGTCAGAACGGAGCACGGATGACTTTTGCTCACCTAAAACCCAGCGAAGAGCATCAACAATATTGGTTTTACCGCTACCGTTTGGACCAACGATGGCAGTGAGACCGTCTGAAAATTTCAATGATATCTTTTGAGCAAACGATTTGAATCCGTGTATCTCAAGTTTAGACAAATACATAGAGCTTCCGAAGAAAAGGCAATCAGTTCCAGTGAATAGTGCGCGCGGACGCGAGGAGGAAATAGAACGCGCAAATATAGTCCTGAAGCGCTTCGTGGCTGAGGTGGGAAGTGCAGAACTTTTCCACTTTGTCTGGAAAAGTCTCTATCAATTCGTGAATCAGCCGATACTGGTTGTAGTTTGCATCTGTAACGAATTCACTGTTCCGTGTTACTGTGGTGACAGACCGGAATGATAAAAATGGAGCCGTGGGGCGGTTCCGACAGATGTAGCATGGCATTTTTGCCGAAAGTATCGCGTAACTCCTTTATATGAAATTAGTTGTATTGATACTGCTCTGGGTTGTGCTCAGCGCATCAGCTGCAGTTGCCAGTGGACCGGACAGTAAGTCCGCGTTAAATCCTCCGGTACCGAACTCCGCTTTGAGTTTGAAAAAGATCACAGTGGTCGAGACGAATAATCTTTTTTTTACGGATAGATACAAGTATCTCTACCTGCCACATTCTCCTTCAGATCCTCAAATGCGAAAATTGAAGGAGTATGTTCTTAAACGCATTCAACTTAGCAGTCGAAAAGAACCGGAGATATTCAATCAGCTTTTAGAATGGACTTGTTTGCGTTGGCAGCACGATCCTTTGCACGAGCCACCTCCGGGATCGAGCTCGTACGACATTCTTCAGCTGGCGGCGGCAGGACAGAAGTTTCGTTGTCAAGAATACGCACAGGTTTTTCAAGACATTCTCACGGCATTTGGTTATGTGTCACGCATGCTGCAATTGCGAAAGCCCGATGCGGCATACCAGACATTAGGTGCTGGTCATGTGGCTATAGAAGTTTTTTCGAACGCTCTCGACAAGTGGGTATTTATGGATCCGCAGTGGTGCATTTTTCCGACTTCCTCCGATCATCCACTTAGCTTTTATGAGTTTTACGAGAAAAAGCGGGATGCAAAATTGGACCAAGTCGCTTTTGGTATGTCGACAAAAATTCTGCAGCGAGATTCAATCGCTAACCCTGAACAGTACGCCACTCAGTATCGTGATTTTCTCACACAATATTGCGGCTATGAAGGCATTATTGCCAACAGGTTCGGAGGTACGGTGTTTCTCTTTCTTCCGCTTGATGCGAAGGAGCAGTACTTCACCTTTCAAGGTGTTCCGGTAAACAGAAGAGTATTTACTAATACAAGTAACAACCTTTATTTCAGGGTTAACTCTACCGTTGTCTTATTCGATTACGACAAAGAAGTTAACTGGTCTGAGCTCTTCCAGAAATACGACATCAAGAACCCGGATGATTACATGGAATCAATGCCGAAATTCGCGGCAAAGCCGGATTTTGATCTGCAATTCCATAACTGTATGCCATGGTTTGATCACTACGAAGTTAAAGTCGACAATGGCGACTGGAAGAAAGTAAAGGGCGAGCGATATACTTGGCACCTCGTCGAGGGAGAAAACGAGATAAAGGTTCGTTCAGTGAACACAGCCGGAATCGCCGGTGTTGAGACCTTTGCTAAGATGCATTACGGAGCCATAGTCGGCACACATTAAGATCGCACACGATACCGAGACATTGGGTGATTCGGAGTCCTAGGTGCATCGACCAACAAACATTTTCCTGACTACCTAATGGGATGATTGGGAGCCACTATCATCGCTCCATATTTCTCGATTTCCACAGCATCGGCACAATACCAATCACCGTGGTGAATAGTGTTGCCGCCAAACCGTACTTGATGAAGAAACCCGTGAATGAGATTTCCGAAGGTCGGAAGTAGAGGAAGTAATAGATGAGATTGTGGGTCAGACCGGCAACTGTCACCACCATCAAAAAGCGCACAGTACCAAGGCTCTGATCAATTTTCTCTTCACGATAGAAGTAACCTGCCACAAAAGCCGCCAAGAGTTTTGCCAGAGCATTCGATCCAAGTACATCATCTGAGGCAATGTCGAAGATCATTCCAACGCAAAAGGCAAAGAGCATTGCTGCGAATTGTCCTTCTGCGAGCGCAACCCACACACACAGCACCAACAACACATCTGGAGCTACACCACCAATAGAGAGGAAGTGGAGGAATACCTTTGATATGACCGTAAGCAACAGCGCCGCGAGTGCATAGAGCACATAGCGCATTTGCGGGTTGGCGGCGAGATGCTGTCGATCGGGAATGATGCTCATGCGAGCAAACCTCCACGATCATTCGCACAATAAGCTACACTGTTGATCACCTTATTCATAGCGTAGCTTCTTTCTGATTTTATCTTCAACTTGTTTTTCAAGCTCGAGACGTTCGGGATCGGGAACCTTCATGACGACGAACACTTGCTCGAGGGAAGAGAAGTTTACAGCAGGGCGCACAATGACTTTGCGGAAGAGCGAGCTGGGGTCACCAACTACATCTTGCACATATCCAATCACAAAATCCGAAGCGTACTTGTGACTCAGCGAACTTGAAATAATCGGGTCACCATTTTTAATATCAAAACTGCGTGGGATGTTTTTCATCACCAGATTTTCAGATCCATCCCAAACGATAATGCCTTCTTCACGTGTGCGTTGGTTACGAGCTGCAATACGTGAATCACGATTCAGCACGACTTGAACCAAGGAGTAGTTAGCGCTTACGCCAACGACGACCCCAACCAAGCCCGCATCGGTTGCAACGGACATTCCTTCTTTGACGCCATCATCGGCACCACGACCGATGCTGATGTAGTTGCGGAATTCTGAAGAGGATTTTCCGACGACCTCGGCAGCAATGAGTTGGATGTTGCTGTGCTTGCGAAATTCAAGCATGGCGCGAAGCTTGTCGTTTTCAATGACGGATTGTCGCATCTTCACAACCTCACGCGACAACTGCATGTTGAGATCGCGAAGCGCTGAATTCTCAGCCTTTAATGCAACAGGATTCGGCAACCATGAAAATGCGCTTTGAACTCCGCCGATAGCAGCGATCACGACGGAACGAAATCCGCCGAGCTTTCCGGCGCTACCGTACGACATAAAGGAAAAGCACATCACGACCAGAACCAGGAGGCTGATGTACTCTTTAAAGCGTACAATGAAATCGAATATTCGTTGCATGATTGAACTCTCGTTTCTGCTGCTGCTGCAAAGGAGAGAAGAAGTGCTCAGGTGTTACTCAATACAGAGTGCACGCAGAGATTAATAACGCTTAGACTTGATCAATACTGTTTGGTAGTCATTCAAGTCTTCCAGGACCTTACCCGTGCCACGTACTACCGCTGTCAGTGGATCGTCGGCAACGTGAACCGGAAGTCGGGTCTCACGCGACAGGCGTTCGTCGAGTCCTTTTAACAATGCGCCGCCACCGGACAGAATAATTCCGCGATCAAAAATATCAGCTGACAATTCCGGTGGGGTACGTTCCAACAAGTTCAACACAGCCTCTACGATCAACGTAACTGCCACATCAAGTGCGTCACGGATTTCGGCTGAACTGATCTCAATCATCTTCGGAATACCATCGACCAAGTCACGTCCCTTTACTTCAATGATGATCTCTTCGGTCAAGCGTGAAGCTGATCCAACAGAACACTTGATCATCTCGGCAGTGCGTTCACCGATAAGGATGTTGTGATTCTTCTTGAAGTACTGCACAATTGCCTGGGTCATTTCATCGCCGGCAACGCGGATGGATTCTTCACTCACGATACCGCTTAGTGCGATAACGGCTATCTCAGTTGTACCACCGCCGATATCGACGATCATGTTACCGATTGGCTCATGTACGTCAAGACCTACACCGATTGCTGCTGCCATCGGCTCTGCAATCAAATAAACTTCCTTTGCGCCGGCATGCTCGGCACTGTCGCGTACGGCACGCTTCTCAACTTCAGTGATACCGGATGGCACACAGATAACAACACGGCGAACCGGTTGCCACGATTGCGAAACCTTGCGAATAAAGGCGCGCATCATTCCCTCAGCGATTTCGAAGTCGGCGATAACGCCGTCCTTGAGCGGACGAATCGTGCGGATGTCCTTGTGAGTCTTGCCCACCATTGCCTGGGCATCATGTCCCACCGCAATGATGTTCTTTGTCGTGCGATCAAACGCAACGATGCTGGGCTCGTTAAGTACAATACCCTTGCCCTTCATCCAGACGAGTGTATTTGCCGTTCCGAGGTCGATTGCTACATCGTTGGATAATAAACCAAATCTCATTCAGTTGTCGAGCTTATGGAAGATACAGTGAAGAGTGCTGCTTGCGCGCGGTCAATGCTGACCGTCGATTGAACCGTGTTCCCCGGTGGTTAACTGCTAAATGAAAACCTGGCTGAACGGCGACAATGCGTGCCCGCAAAACTACAAAAGGGAGTGTATTGAACGGCGGTATTTTCAGAAATCCTCGGCTCAATGGAGAGAAATGGTATCAGAGAGGCTGCGGGAGATAGAACTACTTGACCCTTCGACTGAAAATTGAACGCATATAGCCGCCTAAACTGAGGTCAGGTAACTCCGCGTCCGGATCATGTCCGTAAGCCGGTTCGTCCCTCGGAGGCGTGTATTGCGGTGACTGCTGCTGCAATCTCCGCGCTTGTTCAAGAATTTGAGGATTGACACTCGCCGGATTATGGTGCTGCGCCGGAGCGCCGGCTGCAGGAGACTCTTCGCCAAGATCGCAGATGTAGTTGACGGATTGATCTGTGATGCCAAGGACGACATGACGGTGTCCGATTTGCACGATGCAAACAGTGGCCTTCGGGCTCAATCCCTGACGAGCAATAACGTGAATCCCTAACTCTGTGCCCGAAACCTTGCCACGTGAAGTTTTTCGCTTCACATACCAAAGAACTCCACCAATGGCTGCAACACAAGCCATCAGCGTTAGAAATGCACGTAATAGGGTAGGATCCACAGAGCTGCTGCACAGTGAAATAAGCGTTGTTCAAACTTACTGCAAAATGTATTTTGATCACAGTGCTTTTGCCGCATCAAGCGCCTTTTCTTTTTATGCATAGAACCTTCCAGATGTCCCGACTAATGATAGGCGCGCCTCTCTTTTACAGGATTCTCGTTTTACTGAGTGTTCTCACAGCGACCGTTCAAGCACAGCTGCCAAGTGAATCAACGTCTGAACTATATGCGGTTCCACAGTACTCGCAGTTGTTTCAGACTCTAAGTTTTCCAGGCTCAGCAAGCATAGTGACCGAGCCGACGACGGAGTTTGCGCCGCTCTCAGCGACGCGCATGAACTTTGTCGCAAGTGCATCTTTTGGTCCTTGTGACAGCCTCAATACTGACGCCTCCATCGTGTACAACTTTAACCGCGTGCAAAGTCTGCATCCCTACTCGCATGCAATTAGTCAGTGTTTGATACCGGCAGTTGTTCTGGGACCGGCAGTATTGGCCGCTACAGGTTTTGCCAAAGACGACCTCTTGCTGAAGCGTGAATCTATCGCGTTGTTGTCCGCAGAGGTGAGTTGTGGAGTGTTGACCTATGTGACGAAGAACATAGTCGGACGTAAGCGTCCGTGGCGTAGCTATCCGGATTGTATCAGCACTCCGGATCCCGACGAAGAGTATTCCTTTCCATCCGGCCACGCCTCGCTGAGTTGTTGTTTAGCCACCTTTGTGTCTCTGCGTTATCCCAAATGGTATGTTATTGCTCCCGCCGGTATGTACGCACTCGGGACCTGCCTAGCTCGTATCAACCTTGGTGTGCACTATCCAAGCGATGTGATTGTGGGCGCCTTGCTGGGCTCAGCACTTGCCTATGGAGCGCACCGATTGACGAATAGTTGGACGAGTGACCAAGTGAGTGGACTTCGGCAGAGCACAAAATCTCCGGTGGACGCACTTCCGCTGATGAACTTTAGAATCTCGCTCTAAATTCCGTTGAATTTCGCTGTTGTTGGGTCGCAGATCTGATTCCGCGCGACTGCGCTATGCATGTTACGAGAGATCGTTCCAGACTCGGGGAAGAGTCACAGGATTCGTATCTTTGCAGATTGAATCAGGACGTGATTTTCCACCCAAGACCCCATCGAGTGAAAACTGAATCAGAATCTTCGGTTGCTTCGGCAACCAGTCCAATTGTGAATGGAAAACATAAGGCAGCCAAAGCTCCGTCAAGTGCATTGTTTGATCGTGAGACTGTACTGCGTGATTACCGTATTGGCGTCGAAAGTCGTCAGGCCAGTCTGCTTGGACGTAAGGAAGTACTTTCCGGCAAAGCCAAGTTCGGCATCTTCGGTGATGGTAAGGAAGTTGCTCAGCTAGCAATGGCAAGAGCGTTTCGTCTTGGCGACGTGCGCAGCGGCTATTACCGCGACCAAACCTTCATGTTTGCCAAAGAGATATCAAACGTAGAGCAGTTCTTTGCCCAACTCTACGCTAATCCAGATGTGCAAGCAGAACCAGCCTCAGCAGGTCGTTCGATGAACGGTCACTTCGGCACTCGTCAGCTCAATGCTGATGGCTCCTGGATGTCACTCACGGATCAATTCAACTCATCAGCGGATGTTTCTCCGACCGGTTCACAAATGCCGCGTCTGGTTGGACTGGCTTATGCATCGAAGTTATATCGCGATGTTGAAGTGTTGAAGGATATGAAGCAGTTCTCCAAGGGCGGACAAGAGATTGCCTTCGGAACCATTGGTAATGCCAGCAGCGCCGAAGGGATGTTCTGGGAGTCGGTTAACGCAATTGGCGTGCTGCGTGCTCCGGCATTGATTTCAATTTGGGACGATGGCTATGGCATTTCAGTACCCAATGAGTTCCAAAACACCAAGGGTGATTTAGGAGCAATTCTCAGTGGATTTCAGCGCGGTCCCGAGGATAAGAGCGGTTACGATATTTACGTCGTTCGCGGCTGGGATTATCCAACACTGGTTGAGACTTATCAGCGCGCAACCGAAAAGATTCGTTCTGAGGGTTATCCGGCGATCATTCATGTGACTGAGGTTACGCAACCACAGGGTCACTCGACCTCCGGCTCGCACGAACGCTACAAGTCCAAGGAACGTCTTGCATGGGAACAAGAGTTTGACGGTCTTCGCAGAATGCGAGATTGGATCATTGATTCTTCCTTAGCTACAGCTGAAGAATTGGATGCCATCGAAAATGCAGCAACAGAATCAGTGCGACTTTCACGTCAGAGTGCATGGGATTCGTTTATCAATCCCATCCGCGATGAAATTCAATCGGTACGCTCACTCTTTGATGAAGTCATTGCTGAGCATCCGGATAAAGCTGCCAAGCTCTGTGCTGTGCGTGATGAGTTGATGGCAATTAGAGAGCCATTCCGCTCGGATTACTTCATGGCTATTCACTCTGCACTTCGCTGTATTGGATCGGCAAGTTCAGCTTCTGTAAAAAAGATGATTGCCTATCGCGACAACATTCAGCGTCGTCAAGTTGATCGCTACTCGTCACATTTGTACAGCGAATCAGCGCAATCAGCATTAAAGATCAAAACAGTCGATGCGCGTTATTCCGAACAATCACCGAACAAAGTTGGATTTGAAGTCCTCAACGCAACCTTCGATTATTGGCTGCGCAACGATCCACGTGTTTTAGCATTTGGCGAAGATCTTGGAAAGCTTGGAGACGTAAACCAAGGTTTCATCGGCCTTCAAGAGAAGTACGGTGCGTTGAGAGTAAGCGACACCGGTATTCGCGAGTGTACCATTCTTGGTCAAGCGATTGGTTTGGCAATGCGCGGTCTTCGTCCAATTTGTGAATTGCAGTACTTGGATTATGTCTTGTATGCCTTACAGATCATGAGTGATGACTTGGCAACGGTGCAATGGCGTACAAAGGGTGGACAAAAAGCTCCCGTCGTTGTGCGTACTCGTGGTCATCGTCTTGAAGGTGTTTGGCACAGCGGTTCACCAATGGCCGGCATCATCAATCTCGTTCGAGGCATGCTAGTGTGTGTGCCGCGTGACATGACGCATGCAGCAGCGATGTACAACACCATCCTACGCGGCGACGATCCCGCATTGGTTGTCGAAGTGCTGAACGGCTATCGATTGAAAGAAGTACTTCCGGATAATGTTGGTGAGCACACGATGGAACTTGGTGTGCCTGAGATCATTCGTCCGGGTAGCGACATCAGCATCGTTACTTATGGCGCAATGTGTCGCGTCGCAAAACGAGCAGCAGATATGCTTGCTGAGTTTTCAATCGATGCTGAAATCATCGACGTGCAAACTTTGTTGCCCTTTGATCGCTACGGCGTAATCGCAGCGTCTATTGCTCGGACAAACAGAGTGCTCTTCCTCGATGAGGATGTTCCGGGCGGAACAACGGCATACATGATGCAGAATGTGCTTGAAGGACAGAACGCGTATCGTCATTTGGATGCAGCACCGGTTACTCTCTCGGCCGCTCCGCACCGTCCCGCCTATGGCACCGACGGAAACTACTGGTCCAAACCTGAAGCTGAGCACATCTTCAATACTGTGTACGAAATCATGCACGAAAGCAATCCAACACGCTTTCCGATTTTCTACAAAGCTTAAGCTCGAAACTTTTCAATAATTACACGAAAGCCAGTTCAAGCGAACTGGCTTTTTTGTTGTGCGCCCGGCAGGGCGCACTCTCTAAGGAGTGAAAGTCTCCTGCAAGCCCGGTAAGGGGAATTGTTAGCTGAACAGCAAGGGTGTCCATCGCGAGGTGGAATCTGAAGGAAGCTGAAAGCAAAAGGC
>JBGAUL010000037.1:0-29789 GCA_044228685.1 Chlorobiota bacterium | reverse complement strand
CTTATATCCGAAGACATGCAACAGTTATGTCGGCAAATCAGAAGGCAAAAATACTTCCAATACAATAAAACTAGTAAAATCAGCAATCAAAACAAATATAATCCAAATCAATGCGGGAAATTGTATATATACAAATGCCTCTATATTACTTGTCAGCACACTTATAATTGTAATTGATACTAACACTACGATAGCAGAAGCAAACGCCATAATCACTACTTTATTAAAAAGTCTACTACCTTCGTATGTCTTCCTACATGCTACGATATGCTCGTGTGCAAAATAATCATATACCAATCCCGGTAATAATATTAATCCAAATCCAACAGTAATTATCTGTGCACTTTCTCCATAAGCCACTTCATAAAAGTAGCAATACGATACTATCGTTAAGAATAAAGTTGCCAAGTAATGAACCAATACAAACATCATCTTATGCTTATTACAAAGTTTTGTCGTCATCTAGTATATACAGTCGCAGGCATCTCCTGCACTCTACCGCTGCCATCTATAACGGTATTATTTTGAGATATTGTCACAGTTGTTTTATAATGTGCATTTCTTGCTTGAATGTACTGCAATATGACGAAACGACTTTGATGCATAGTGACTACCTCTATCAGAATGAAACATATCAGCCGGTTGCTGCTTAGAATCACGTCGACTCTTAACAGCTTTCCAAAGTGCCATACAAACAAGCTTGCTGTCAATACGATCACTGACATGCCAAACAAAATATGTCTCGAACACAAGTCTATTACCGTTGTCACGTTGGAAATATCGCTCCAAATGACGCACCTGCGCCGCTCGAAATACTCATAATTCTGTTCATATACGTCGATTCCTGTATCGGCTTGAGTGTACTGGTTAAAGCGGCGTGTCGACTCGAATTTCTATGCAAGTATCTGAGGCGGTGCAAACGACAGATTTAGAACCAATTGCATTTCTTACAAATGTCAAACATTAATGGGGAAATCTCACTACACGATTTCTACACGGTAGGCCGAATCTTTTCACATTAGAATCTTTCTCGCCGAATCCACGAACCGAACTCTTGTCGCAACAACTCTACCAACCCTGCCTCATTCACTGTATGCGATTTAGGCACACAGACCCCCATCAACACTGCCCGATTACGCAGTTCAAATCCCGCTGCACAGTTCACTTTTCCCACATTTTGGCAGATATTCTCAGATTTCAGTTGCTCCCTTCATCCCTAAAACGTTTCCCAACATTTCTCACTATTTCGGAAAAACGTCCGTGGCACGTCCGTGGAGCAGGCTTTCCAGAAAACAAAAAACCCCGTAAGCAATTCTTGGTGAACGACTTACAGGGTTTCAGCGTCGGAGTGGCGGGATTTGAACCCACGACCCCACCCACCCCAAGGGTGTGCGCTACCGGGCTGCGCTACACTCCGAAGAGTGCAAGTTAGGACTGAAAGACCTTTGGCTCCAAACCGTGGACTACTGGGCCATTTCGTTGTAGAAATGAGCTGCAGCTTTGATGCCGGTGTGGAAGTTGTCGAGGTCGAAATTCTCGTCGGGTGAGTGTGCGTTTTCGGTGTGTAGACCGAATCCCATCAATACCGTTGGCGCTCCGAGGATGAGTCGGAAGAGCAGCGTGATGGGGATCGAACCGCCTTCACGCATGAAGAGTGGTTTCTGACCAAAGGCAGTCTCGAGTGCGCGTTGCGCGGCTTTGACGGCGGCGCTGTCACGAGGAACCAGAACCGGATTCGCTCCGTGTAAATTCTCTACCTCAACCGTTACGCCCGGTGGCGTTATGTCGCGGATGTATTTCTCAAACTTGACGGCGATGTTGTTGGTGTTTTGATTGGCGACTAGTCGCATGGAAATCTTGGCGCTGGCTTTGGCCGGTAAGACGGTCTTAGCGCCACTGCCGGTGAAACCGCCGATGAAGCCGTTGACGTCAAGTGTTGGACGTGCGCCCAAGCGCTCGAGAGTGGAATAACCGTCTTCACCGAAGAGTTCCTTGACGCGCAGATCGTCTTTGTAATCGCCTTCATCGAAATCTATCGAGGCTATCTCTGCCCGCTCTTCGTCGGTGAGTTGCAGGACGTCGTCGTAAAATCCCGGAATGAGAATTCGTCCCTTTTCATCTTTCAACTTTGCAATCATTCCCGCCAATGCGTTGAGCGGATTTTGTACTGCCCCGCCGTAGGATCCGCTGTGTAAGTCGCGGTTCGGACCGCTTACGCGCACTTCCATGTAGCAAAGTCCGCGCAGTGCATAGACGATGGAAGGATAGCCTTTGCGGTACATAGCAGTATCGGAAATAACTACTGCGTCGCACGCCAACATTTTCTTGTGCTCTTCCACAAATGGATCGAGATTGACGCTGCCGATTTCTTCTTCGCCTTCAATCAAGATTTTAACGTTGACCGGCAAACGCTGCTCGTTGTGTAGCCAGGATTCGATGGCTTTGAGATGCAAAAAGACCTGACCCTTGTCGTCCGTTGCGCCACGAGCGTAAATCTTGCCGGCTCGTATGGTTGGCTCGAATGGAGGATTAGTCCAGAGATCAATGGGATCGACGGGCTGCACGTCATAATGACCGTACAAAAGCACCGTCGGCTTGTCCTCGCCTGCGTGTAGCCAGTCGGCATACACGATTGGATGACCTTTGGTCAGAAACACTTGCACGTTTTCTAAACCTATTGTCTTGCAGTGCTCTGCAAGCCAGGCTGCACAACGCTTGACGTCGCGTGCGTTTTCAGGCTCTGTACTGACACTTGGAATGCGAAGAAATTCGCAGAGTTCGTCAAGATACCGACGCTGATGCACGTCGATAAAGTCTATCACTTTTTGCATTGGGGGCCCTCCGTTGTAACACACGCAAATTAAGTGTGAATCGATTATGAATTGAAAGAATGATAGTGGATGTTAGGCAGAGATAAAGACCATCGGACTAGTGCCCTGCTAGGCTGGAGTTTAACTATTCGCTAATTTCTCAGCATCGAGTCGGAAGCGATGGCTCTGCCTGACCCTCTTTCATCAAGCCCTATTGGTGCACTACACACAAGGAAACACTATGCATGTATTCAAAACCCTGCTCATCACCGCGCTTATAGCCTCAACGTCGGTCTTGGCTCAACCTACGAGCATGAAGCTGGATCGACCGGCTCGAACGAACGATCACTATCGTCTGCACTCGGTACTGCGGGATTCGATGTATCAGACCATGACGGATCCGAAGAGCGGTGAGCTGTTTAACATGACAGCCAAGTACCGCACTGTAACGCTCGATGCCCAGGTGCTCTGCAAGCTTGCCAATCTCAAAGGCAAGGAAGTCATTAACTCCTATCGCATCATCTCCTGCGTTCAAGAAAATCACCAGCTCATCGAAGGCATTGGAAGCGAGCCGGAAGTGCATACAACCGATACGCTGATTGCGCCTAACGCGGAGGTTGTGGTGGAGTTCAGTCCATCGGGAAAGCAGATCAAAATAAATGGCCAAGCTGTTACAGACTCAGTCATGGAACTGCTCAAAGATGTGTTTGATGATAGCGGAAATGTTGATGCCGACTCCTACGCGCAATGGAAGAAGGCTCGCAAAGTGGGCGAACGTTGGAAGGTCGATACAAAGGAACTGGTTCGTCAGATGCAAGAAAGTTCTGAGTCGGCAAAAGGTATGCGCTGCGATAGCGCGGCAATTAGCTTCGATTCACTCGTGACAATTGATAAGAATCGCTGCGCAGCCTTTAGCGTGCATATGTATATCCCGCTTGAGTCCGTGCCTTTCCCGGAAGAATTCAGTCGCGCGTTTAGTCCCACTTCCTCCTCAGTCCGTTTGGTCATGGGAGCAACAACACCACTCGACACCAAGAAGCGCGAGTCGGTACGCTCGAGCCTTATGAACATGCAAATGAGTGGATTGTTTAAGTATGGCAATGGTGCGCCCGATATGACCCTGACCTCTTGCGTGGTGCGTACTCAACGTCATGTCTTTAGCTTCTAAGATCGACTATTTGACATCCTTGCGCTGCGCCAAGATCGAGGCAATGTACTTGCCGACGATGTCGAATTCAATATTGACGGAAGATCCGGCTTGGAGATGACGGATCGTGGTCTTGGACCATGTATGTGGGATAATTGCGACCATGCCTTCTGCGCCATTCGCAGCTGCAACGGTCAAGCTAATTCCATTCAGCGCTATACTACCCGTCTCAACTACAAGTCCCCTAAACTCATCCGCAAAGCGGAACCATATCTCGTGACTTGTAGATAGTTCGCGGACACTGGTGATGCTGCCGACGCAATCGACGTGTCCCTGCACCACATGTCCGCCCATGCGATCTGATGCCAAGAGAGCGCGCTCGAGATTAACTTCATCGTTTTCGCGAAGTAGACCAATTGTAGTCTTGCTGAGCGTCTCCTCAACGGCCTGAACAAGAAAGCTGTGCTCGTCGCGCTCAACGACCGTAAGGCAAACGCCGTTGACGGAGATGGAATCGTCCACGCGACAGTCATGCATGACGAGTTCTGCGCCAATGCGCAAACTACATCCGTCGCCAAGTGTTCGGCGCTCGAGAATACGACCACATTCTTCAATTAATCCTGTAAACATCTGTGCTTCAAAGCTCCCTGCAGTATTATGTTTGACCGTTGGCGTTCAAATATTCATCAATTCGCTCACCAGACCAAATCGCGTGCTGCATCTTTTATACAATACACGAGCTAGCGCTGTTGCAGACGATGTGCATCGTCATTGCAATCCGCACGGTCTTGATGTGCTGTCGGTGCTCTTGGAAAATGCAGACCCACTGCGCGAGGCTGATCATCCGCTCGAGCGATTGCAAATCATCGTCCCAACCGGACGTCTCGTTCGTGCCACCACCAAGCACTTTGCCCGCGCCTACTTTGATCGCTTTGATCTACCGGCGCCTGCCCCGCAACTAAGCACGCTGGAAGAGTTTGTTCTTGATTACGCACAGTCCTTTGAATCCCTGCGCTCCAAACGTCTGATGAGCGACGCGTTGCGCTTTGCACTCTTTCGTGAAGCGATTCAGAATTGTGTTGAAACGCGACGACTCGTCTTCCACTCGCCCAATGGACAACCCGTCCCGCTGAGCATGTGCGAGCGTCTTGCCGAACTCATCTACGGCATTCGTCGCAAAGGCATTGGGCTTGAAGAATTGGATCGCGATATCGCTCTCGCAGAATCGGAACAGAATTCAACGATGGTGTATCTGGATCGTCTTCGCGACATCCGCACCATCTACGCCGCGTACCTCGATTGCATGGGCTCGCAACTGTTGGATATGCCCGCACTGCAAGAATTATTGCAAAGTGAAATCGAAGGCTCCGCCTCAGCACCGCTCGCTCAGAAAACTGAAGCGCGCACGATTCTCGTCGAAGGCTTTTCTGAATTCACTCTGCCTGAGTTAAAACTCCTCGGTGCCATTGCATCTTCTCATCATGCGCTTGTAGTTGTCCTGCACCTCGATCCCAACAACAAAGCCCTCTTTGCCAATGCCCTCGAGGCTGAACGACACTTGATTGATGCAGGAATGATGCATAGGGGGAAGTCTAATCTTGCGTCTGATGATAGCCCAACTCTCTCAGCATCGTTGTGGCTTCAATCACAACTCTTTGCGCAGGCAGAGATGATGAATTCCGAGACGAGAGATTTGCCTTCGACGAATGCGCCGCAACTCAGTCTGGGATTTGAGCAGCTCAACGAAACGTCCCAGACTTCGACACCGCGGACTGCGCCTGACTTTTCATCCAGTGTTCGCATCATTGCTTGTCCGACGATGCGCGACGAAGTGCGGGTTATTGCCAAGGCAATTCGACACGCTTTGAGCGTTGAAGGAATTGCGGCGCACGAGATTGCTGTGGTGAATCGTCAACCGCAGACTTACAGTTCCCTCATTCGCGAAGTCTTCGATGCGCACGACATTCCCCTGAACATGAGCGATCGTTTTCGATTGGATACATCGCCGATCATTGTTTCGATTTTTCATATGATTGATGTTGTGCTGCGAGGCTGGCAGCGCGACGACCTCATACGCGCACTTTCTCATCCGTCGATGCAAGCCTTTTGCGAAACCCGAGCAATCATCCCCATCGACGTCGAACACGCTGCAATGCGTCTGCGTTTGTTTGGCGGACTTCGCAACGGCAGCGCCGAAGGTTGGCGTGAATCTCTGCAGCGTTCGCACGACGCTACTCTGCGTCAGCACGAGCTCATGAAAAACGATCCCGCAACTGACCTGCGCGATCTTAAGCAGCATAGTGAATTTTGTCGCGAGATCGAACAAGCTCTACACGACGTTGAACTGCTCGCCTCAATTCTTCCTCAACGAGATAGTCGTTGGACGGTTCGAGGTCTGGCCAAGACCTTCAGCTCCCTCTTTGTCGAAAAACTCGAGATCCACCGCGGCGTGGATCGCGATGCTCGAGCTGCATTTTCCGAACTGCACAAAGCTTATTCAACTCATCACGATGCAAGTCTGGACTTCGATCACTACACGCATCTCGAACAAAACACCCGCGCGCTTCAGACCTTGATGCGACTGCTTGATGAGCTAGAATCGGTGCTGCTCGAACGCGGCATGACCCTTATTCGCTTTGTTGATTTTGCTGAGCTGTTGAGAAGTTCAGTGCGAGGTGCGAAGTATCAGATTCGTGAGCGTAGCGGACTAGGAGTTCGCGTGACGAGTATTGAGCAAACTCGCGGAATTCCCTATCGTCGACTCTTCCTTTGCGGCGTGGTCGACAGACAGTTTCCATTAGCCTACACACCCGAGTATCTGCTCGGACAAGAATTCCCCGACGCCGAGCAGCGTCACAGCGTCGCGGAGCGATTGAACTTTTACCACGCACTCAACAACAATCCCGCGGCTCTTGATGACGCGTCTATGCGCATCGTGGTCAGCTACCCGGCACTCAATGCCAACATGGAGGAAGAAGTTGAGTCGAATTTTCTGCATGAATTGTTGCGCTGCGCTCCATCCGTCAAACAACACTCGCTCAAGCAGATACGCCAGCTCATGCGACGAGATCCCATGAACTCGGAACTGGATTGGTGTCGTGATTGGATTCAAGCTCTGGTGACGGATGATGAGATCTTACGAGCAGAGTCTGTTGCGTCTGTTGATGAGACCAGCTCTCGTCACGCACATCTCGCCGATCGAGCCCAGCACCGACGTCGCGTTCGCGAAAACTTCTTGCTTCAAATTGCCGGCGCTCGTGAACTTCGTGCATCGATGAACGAACGCGGATTCGACACACGCGCTGCGCTGATGCCGCAGCCCATCAGCACATCCGATCTAGATACCTACGCTAAGTGTGCCTACAAGTACTTTGCAAAACGGACACTCAGTGTTGGGGTCGACCAGGAAGAAGAAGCTGCGCTGAGTCCCATGGACTTGGGAAATCTCTTGCACCATGTCGTGCATCGCTTCTATCTCGAGCTCTCGCAGAACAACCTCGCCATGCACGAGAGCATTCAGTCGCAGCGTGGAAAGCTGCGCATGATTCGTTTGCAAGAGCAACGTCGTGAGCAGTATGAAGAGTTGCTGCGAAGCATTGCCGAGGACGAATTGTCGCGCATGCAGTTCGATCATCCCTTCTTCCAACTCACCCGCGACGAGCTGCTTGGCATGGGACAAAATGAAGGTCTGCTGCACACCTGGCTCGAAGAAGAATTGCAACGCAGTGAATACTGGCAACATGCAGCTACTCTATTCGAATACGACTTCGGCTATGCACGCAAAGCAGGCGCTCGTTCGGGAATTGATTTGGATGGATTGCAGATCCGTGGCAAGATCGACCGGGTCGAACTTCGCGCTCGCGGCGATGGAAGCTATGAAGTGCTGATTGCGGATTACAAGACACGGCCGAGCGGAATTTCATCCAACAAGGACATCATCGAAGGACACTCCTTCCAAATCCCTTTGTATCTGGCGGCCGTGCAAAAAGCAATAGAGGAAGATTTTGGAATTGAGACTCATCCCGCTGCAGGCGTGTATTACATTTTCAAAACGGATGAACGTAGTCACCAATTTGTGATGTTGTCGCTTGATTCCGATCTCGTTTCTGACGAGCGTTATGAATTGTCAAAGAGGTCTACCAAGCAGATTCTCGCGGACGACCGCAGCACCGAAGACACCATCCTTGAGTCCTTGGAGCAGGCAATACGAATTGTGGAGGCCGGAAACAGCGGTGAATTCCCCGTCAAACCTCTTCCCGGCGCATGTCAGTATTGTGAATTCGTCTCGCTGTGTCGTATTCGCGAGATTGAGCGACTCGGTCCGGGTGATGAGATAGGCGCTCCGGCGGAGGAGGATAATCAATCCGACTAAGGACAGCTTCCAAGCGATCTCTTCTGCACATTTCAGCCTCCTGCTCAGTCTTCGCCCTTCATTCATTTCCCTTCTCCATTCCGAGCCCCGAATTGCACCCGCTTTTTCCTATATTCGCAGGGGAATTTCACTTCGATTATAGCACTCGGCTTATGTCTCTTCAAGTCTGGCTTTTCTTGATACTTGGTATCGGGGCAATTGCCACCGCCATCGGAACAATCACACGTCGCAATCCCGTTGCAGCTGCAATGAATTTGGTGGCGCATTTCTTCATGCTGTCCGGACTCTACCTGACGCTTCAGGCGCAGTTCGTGGCAGTTGTGCAGATTTTGGTCTATGCCGGCGCAATCATGGTCTTGGTGGTCTTCGTGATCATGCTCCTCAACGTCGGAACCGAAGAACACATGCACGAGAAGTTCAGTTTAACGAAGATTCTCGGCGTCGGACTCAGTTCAGCATTCGTGTTGATGATGGTATGGGCCTTTATGGACAAACCAAGTAGCTTCACCGCGATTTCGCCGAAGGCTTTGAGTTTGGGAACGACGGAGAACATTGGGAACGTCCTTTTCGGACAATATCTCTTCCCCTTCGAAGTGATTTCTCTGCTTCTCTTGGCTGCCCTCGTTGGCGCAGTTATTCTTGCAAAACGTAAAGTTGAGTAAGATCCTGATCGCACGAAAGTGAGTCAAGTTGAGTTAGTAATACATGTCAGTTGATTAGCAAGCACATTACATTGACCGGACAGAAACCATGAATCTGCAAACAGTTCCTATTGAGTGGTACTTATCCCTTTCAGCATTTCTTTTCACCTTGGGCGTGATTGGCGTGATCACGCGTCGCAACGCCATCATCATCTTCATGTCAATTGAGTTGATGTTGAATGCAGTGAATCTGTCGTTGGTCAGTTTCGCGCAGTTTCTTGGTGACAGCGCCGGACAAATCTTCGTGTTTTTCGTTATGTCCGTAGCCGCAGCCGAAGCTGCTGTTGGTCTTGCAATCGTCCTTGCCCTCTTCCGCGGAAAGCGCACCATCTACGTCGACGAAGTCAACGTGATGAAGTGGTAATGTGCTGTCTGTAGACGCCTGTCAATTCTCGTTTCGAGTGAAGTAATATTCAATTTCGCAGTCTTGGATTCTCCAACGACCTGCTACTCACGCGTCCTTTTTGCTCTGCTTTGATTTCGGGTTTGAAGTGCCACCTGGCGTCACGACCCTATCCGGATTATTCTCGATAAAATCAGCCCAGCCTTTGGACTTCGATGAGGAGCTCTTTCTCATTGGCGATGTGCCTTGTCGCGTGGCATGCGTGATGGCAATCGCCAATGCATCCGTTGCATCATAAAACTTATGCGTCTCTTTGATATGCAGCATGCTTTGAACCATGAATTGCACTTGATCCTTTCCTGCGCGCCCCTTTCCCGTCACGCACTGCTTCACCTGCAGCGCCGAATACTCAGCGATGGGAATTTGTTTAAGCGTAGCAGCAACCATTGCCACGCCTCGTGCATGACTCAGCTTGAGCATCGACTGTACGTTCTTTGCATAGAAGATTTGTTCGAAGGCGGCCTCGTCGGGAAGTGTACGTTCAATGACTTGAGTGACGCGCTCGAAGATGAGCTCGAGACGACGAGGTAATTCAGAGTACTGACGTTTGGCTTCAATCACACCGTATTCCACCAGTTCCAGTTTTGTACCGGGCAGAACATCGATAACTCCGTAACCACAGACGATGGAACCGGGATCAATTCCAAGAATTCTCATAGAGTGCACAAGCAGCAGGCTGCGTAAATTGTTTGCTGCAAAATAGTGGCAAGCACATGACTCGTCGTGAATACTTTTATACTATCGACACCCGTGGAAATCTCATCCACGATGGAGCGATTATTGACGATCCGGTTTTTCTGGATTTCTTCTTTAAGCGTGTTCGCGCAAACGATAGCGGTCTGCATCCGGATTATAAGTTCTATGCACCCTGCGGTCCGGAGTGGAATTTCATTGCCTGCGCCGATACTCCCCTTGTCTTCCAACAACTCATCGACGGACAACTCAAGTACGCGCCGAATTACTCTGTGAAGTTTCAACCTGAGCATTTAGCTTTTGCGGAAAACGGAGTGCTCTATCATCGCTCACCCGTCGGACAATGGGGTCGCGTGCATCCGACGGTGGCAGTTGAATTGGCAAAGAACATTCATCTCTGGGGACCCTGGTTTCGCTACCGCGATACTCATTCGCTTTACGATACAATCATCACGCCCCGTGAAATTCCATCGCACTTGCAGCTCCTCGCACCACGTGAAAACAACGCCTGCTTTGGCTGCGGTCAAGCTGCCGAGATCGGCCTTCGACTCAGCTTCCTCTTCGACAAAAACGCAAGCACTGTCGAAACCTGGTTCGTGCCCGACGCACGACTCATGGGTTCATTGAACATCATGCACGGCGGATTCGTGGCTTTGCTCTTGGACGAAACCATGGGAAAGATCCTTGGCGCTTTAGGAACCAAGGCACCAACAGCCCAGCTCAATGTTCGATACAGAAAACCTGTGCCTATTGGCGAAGAGTTGTATTTGAAGGCGGAGATTATTAAACGCGAAGGACGAAAGAACGAGTTACGTGGCAGCATCATGCTCGCCCGGGATAGTGACACAGTACTGGCAGAAGCTCAGGCTTTGTTTATCACACTGCGACAAACAATGCAGAGCCTTGCACAAACGTCATAGAGGCACACGAGAAAGACGATATGGATCCGAAGAGATTTGCTTGGTTTATCATTAGTTCCTCAATACTCATGCTCGGCATCGATGCCTATGTGCTCTATTCCTGGCAGCGCTTTGTGCGTCGCATAGGATGGTCGCCTTGGATCTCCAGAACCGCCTGGGCTCTCTGCCTCATCATGGCTGTCTTGTCGCCAACCGTTTCCTTCATCCGCAGCAACCAGTCGCAAATGGACAATTGGGTGTACTACCTGTACATCGCAACAACGGTTTGGTACATCCCCAAAGTCGCCATCATGCTCGTCTTGATTCTTCGCGATATCGTCCGCATCATTCGCTGGGCTGCTCTGAAAGTCATGACCTTGATTCAAAAGGAAGACAAACCGGCAGTCGAAGAACCGGTTGTTGAAGGACGTCGCGCTGTGCTACAAACGGCAGCATGGAGTTTGGCGAGTGTACCCTTCATCATCGTTGCCCGTGGCATCGACAACACTGACAACATCACCATCTTCCGTGAAACAGTTGAACTGCCGAAGCTGAGTCCGGTGTTTGACGGATTGAAGATCGCGCAACTTTCCGACATCCACGCCGGCTCTTGGCACGACTCCGCTCCTTTCCAAGAAGCTCGTCGATTGATCATGCAAGAACATCCGGATATCATTGTCATCACCGGTGACTTTGTCAATTTTCATCCCGAAGAACTCAAGCTCATCCGCGTTGAACTCGAAAAGCTGCAGGCGGACATGGGAGTGTTTGCATCACTTGGCAATCACGATCACTACATGAAGCCTACCGATCATGAGTTGCTGCAATCAGTGGTGAGAAATTCAGGCATTCAACTCTTGGTAAATGAGAGTCATGTGTTCAATCGCGGCGGCGAGCGATTGCAGTTGAGTGCGATTGATAATACCGGTCTTGGACAGAACTTCGGCGATCTACCGCGTGCCTTGGTTGGTACTCACACCGAGTTCCCGACAATCCTCATGGCACACGATCCGACCTTTTGGGATCGCGAAGTACGTGGTAAACGAGAAATTGAATTGATGCTCAGTGGACACACGCATGGAGGTCAAGTCGGCATGCGCATTCTGGGTCAAGAACTCAGCGTTGCCCAGCTCGTGTATAAACAATGGGCCGGCATGTATCGCGATAAGGATCAGTTGTTGTATGTGAATCGTGGTCTAGGCACTATCGGACCCCCACTTCGCATCGGCATCCCGCCGGAAATCACCATGTTCACGCTCAAACCACGTGCAACTTTGCTGGGTTAGGGATTGGCTTTGAATTGAAACTCAATCGCTGATGAATTCGCTTAGATATTCGTCACGCAGCGCTGTCCGCCGATCCACACTTCAGCGACTTGATTGACACCAAAATGATAAATCAGATCTGCATAGGATGCCGTTTGTAGCAGCGAGAAATCTGCCGCCTTACCTACAACTAGACTTCCTCTGTCCGCACTTACACCAAGTGCAGCCGCAGCGTTCAGTGTTGCTGCGCTAATACTCTGTTCAACGCTCATTTTCATTCCGCTGCAAGCCAACGACAGAATCATCTGCATGTTTTCGCAGAAGCAGGAGCCGGGATTGCAGTCAGTGGCAAGTGCGACCGTCACATCGTTCTCGATCATCTTCCGTGCGGGCGCAAATGGCAAACCAAGTGTGTAGGCTGTACCCGGAAGCAATGTTGCAACCGTTCCGCTGCGCGCCATGTCGGCAATTCCCTGATCAGAAATAAACAACAAGTGATCAGCCGACACTGCACCGAGATCTGCTGCCATCTCGGCAGCGTGAACGCAGGCAAGTTCGTCAGCGTGCACTTTGATGCGCAGACCATGCTCTTGCGCGGCTTTGAAAATGCGACGTGATTCATCGACGGTGTAATAGCCTTCGTCGCAAAACACATCACAGAATTCTGCCAGACCTTCTGCTGCAACGGCGGGAATCATGCTCGTGCATATCTCATCGATGTACTCCTCGCGACGCTGCTTGTACTCCGTCGGCACGTCGTGCGCACCAAGAAATGTTGCGTGAATGCGAATTGGTACACGCTTGCGAAGCTCTGCGATAGCGCGCAGCATCTTGAGTTCACCTTCGAGACTAAGCGCGTAGCCACTTTTGATTTCGAGTGTGGTTGTGCCATGACGTAGAGCAGACATCGCCAATTCATATCCGCGTGCGATGAGCTCGTCCAAGCTTGCTTCACGAACTGCTTTGACCGTAGACTGTATTCCGCCACCCTCAGATGCGATTTGCTGATAACTCACGCCACTCAGACGTCGCGCGTACTCGTTGGAACGATTGCCGGCAAAGACCATGTGTGTGTGCGAATCGACAAAGCCAGGGATGAGACAGCGTCCACCGCAATCGACGACTTCCTGCACTCCATCACGATACTGCGCTGATTCTTCGTTTGCTCCAATCCACAGAATCCTCTCATCGACAAGCATGGCAGCGTTGTGACGAATGTGCAGATCCGACAAAGCAGATCCTTTCTTCACAAGCTCGCTGTCTTGAGCGACGCAGACGAGTTGTCCGATATTGATGAAGAGCGTTCTCACAGCCATTCGTCAAGACCTTTCTCACGCAGTTGCGTAACGACTTTCTTCACATCCTGCACGCGGTCTTTGGGACACACCATCACGGAATCTTCCGTCACCACTACCACAATATTGTCCATCCCAACAACACTCAGCATCACCGGTTTTTGCTTTGCATAATTGACGAGGATGGAGTTCTTTGTATCAACTGTTGTTGTGAGACCAAGTCGAACGTTGCTATCAATATCGTGCTCATTAGTACGATCCAGCGAATCCCACGAACCAACGTCATCCCATTCAAAGCGCGATGGCAAGACTGCGACGTTTGATGCTCTCTCCATCAAGGCATAATCCACGGAGATATCCGGGAAAGCTTCGAAGATACTTTGAATGCCAGCATAGGCTCCTTGAGCCACGTTAGCGTTCTCCGCTCCAATTGCATGACGCATTTCATCAATGTGCGCACCGATAGCCGGTTCGTGTTGCTTCAGACCATTGATGAGTGAATCACAGCGATAGAAGAACATGCCACTGTTCCAATAGAAGCCCCCGTGTTTGATAAACTCTTCGGCGGTTTGACGATCGGGTTTTTCGCGGAAGCGACGGACAGAACGGATGTCGCTTGTAATCACATCCCCGCTTTCGATATAGCCGTAGCCTGTCTCGGGTCGTGAGGGCAAAATTCCAAGCGTTACAAAATCCCCCGACGCTTCGGCGTGTTCGAGCGCTGCTGTGACTTGCTCGCGGAACACCGGTAGATCGGCAATGAATTGATCGGCGGTGAGAACAGCTGTGGAGATCTGCTCCGGTTTGTAATCTGCCGAATAACGTTCAGCAATTACCGCAGCTGCCAGTGCAAGACACGGCGCAGTGTTGCGCTTTGCCGGTTCGGCGATGATGTTTTGTGCGGGGATCTGTGGGAGCGTTGCGCGGATAGCGTCTTGCAAGACGACGCTGGTCACGACATACATGTCCTCAAATGCGATGATATCAGCAACGCGTTCAATCGACTCTTCGATCATGCTTTTGTTTGGATCTACAAGAGCCAGAAGTTGTTTGGGTTTGCGACGACGACTCAGCGGATAGAAGCGTTCGCCGCTTCCTCCGGCCATAATGACAACGGTTCTTTTAGTTTTCATAGGTCTGTGGTGTAGGCGACTCAAAGGTCATCCAGGAATTTTCCAGCAGTGATTGAAGTATCTGTACTGCATTGGTTGCTGCGCCTTTGCGGAGGTTGTCCGAGACAATCCACATGTGCGCACCGTGTGCGACGCTGTCGTCGATGCGAATACGACCAACAAAAACTTCGTCTTTGTCAGCAGCAGATTGCGGCGTTGGATACACCGCATTAATAGGATCATCAACGACAATGATTCCCGGTGCAGTGCTCAGCACCTCGCTCAGCGATTGACGAGTCATTGAACGTTCGCATTCAATTGTGACGGATTCGCCGTGTCCACCAAGAACGGGAACGCGGACGCAGGTCACGGCAATTGGCAACTCCGGCAACGACATAATCTTTCGCGTCTCATTCTTCATCTTCAATTCCTCTTCGCTAAACCCGGAGGCATCGGTGATGGAATGAAAGACAGTGTTGTAAGCTAATTGGTGAGGCGAAATGCGGTGCTCAACAGGACGTCCGGCTAACTCATCTTGCAAATGCTGCACACCTTTTTGTCCGGCTCCGCTCACCGACTGATACGTCGACACCGTCACGCGCTTCAAACCAAATGCTTCATGCACCGGCTTCAAGGCAACTACCATTTGAATAGTAGAGCAATTCGGATTGGCAATTATGCCGCGATGATGACGGAGCGCTGAAAGATTGACTTCAGGAACGACAAGCGGCACGGCAGGATGCATGCGCCATGCCGACGAGTTGTCAATGACGATACAACCCTGTGCTGCCGCCAACGGCGCATAGTGTTTCGACATGCTGCCACCGGCCGAAAACAGAGCGCAGTGAATTCCGTGAAAAGAATCTTCGCTCAATTCTTCGACGATGTAATCCCTGCCGAAACAGTGAATTGTTTCCCCTGCCGAACGAGCGGACGCAAAGAGACGCAATTGTGAGAAAGGCACTGCTCGTTCTTCGAGCACACGTAACATTGTTCGACCAACCAAACCCGTTGCACCAACAACGGCTACAATCAATGACATGGATATAATTCAGAGTGAATCCTGCAATATAGTCTTGCGATTAGCTCTGCTCCACACAAAAAGAAAACCCCTCGTGTTGAACACGAAGGGTTTAGAGTTTTTTTAAGCTTCGACTAGGCTCAGAGAGCCGTCTGCTATGCGTTTACTTACGCAAAGAACGCAGACGATCAGCCGGATCAACGAGCGAGGTAATACGGATACCAAAGTGCTTGTCGATAACGACAACTTCGCCTTCTGCGACCTTCTTGCCGTTGACCAAGACATCGACCGGTTCGCTGACGAGCTTGTCGAACTCCACAACGGATCCACGTCCAAGACGCAGGATATCGCGGATAAGCATGTTGGTACGACCGAGCTCAATGCTCACGACGAGCTGCAGATCATACAGCATGTCGAGCTTGGGATCGAGCGGCGATACAATACCGCCTTGAGTATTTGCTGACTTGATTTGCGAGGGCACTTCAATCTCGCCAAACTCCGGATGTTGAATATCAACATCGGCCGTGGCGGTTTCTTCCGTACCTGCATTGGCAGCAGCAGCGTCTTGTTGAGCTCCGCTCAACAGTGCATCAATTTCTTCTTGCGACATACTCATATGAAATCCTATTCTGGTTGATGACGATGTTAGAGTAAATGAGCAAAAGCTTTGTGCCACAAATCGGGTTCGATGAGGTCGTCCTCAACCAATGCCCGCGTGATACGAACGGCCTTCTTATTGTCCACTGTACCCGGACGTCCGGCCAACTTTCGCTTATTATCAATTGAAATCTGAATTTCCTGGTTGATCTTGGAATCAAGCTTTATCACATCACCTTTTTTCAGCATCAAGAATTCGCGGATGCTGATGGTGGATTTTCCGAGATCGGCTGAAACGTTGACATACTGTGTTGACAGTTGTTGTTTCATAACGCGAGCGTTTTCGCGCTCACGTTCGGCGCTGTGTTGTCCGCTGCCGTTTGTAACGGATTGTCTGTTGAGCCGAGCAATCACGTCTTCCAACGCAAAGGTCGGAAAACAGAGATTCATGAGATAGCTGTTGAGACCAATGGTCACGTCGAATGACACAACCACAACAATTTCTGAGCTTGGCGCGAGCTGCACGAAGTCAGCTTCACTCTCCATGCGATTGTACTTAAAGGCGATATCTGCAATAGATTTCCATGCAGTTCCGAGATCCGTGATGGCATGCTCGACAACGTTGCGCATGACGGCTTGTTCTATCGGTGTAATGGTGCGTGGCTTGCGCGGTTGGTCGGCCGGTCCGCCGAGCATGCGCTCAACAAGCGACAATGCCAGCTGCGGAGAGATTTCCATAATACCGCTACCATCCGTGCCTTCGATATCGAAGATGTACAAACAGCTTGGGTTGGAAACGCTAAGGATATACTCGGAGTAGAAGAGCTGGTCAACGCTGGTTACGTTGATCGTCGCCATGGTCTGCAGCTTCGACACCAAGTAATACCCGAAGTTCTCAGCAAAGGCTTCGTGCACGTTATGAATCGTGCGAACCTGGTTCTTCGAGATTCGATTGGGTCGACGGAAATCGTAGCTAAGAAAATCATTACGGGTGTTATGATCAACGAGCGCCGCGTCACTGCCCGTGGACTCGCTCATGTTGAGTCCCGTTAGCAGATTGTCGATTTCCTGTTGTGATAATACGTCAGCCATTCCGTTCGTCCTTGAGTACGCTGATGATCAACCTGATCTACTGTATGATAAACTTTGGGAAATACACGTTGCGCAGCTTCACGCCTTCTTTACCCTCTTCCGACATTCCGCGGAAGAATGGCTTGATGTCGTTTTTGATGATGGTGCGCAATGAATCTCGAACCTTACCGGATTGCAACTCTTCAACCGTGTAGCTCGAAATGCGGCTAATCACGCGGTCTTGAATTGGGATGATAAGTTTCTTTTCCACTTCTTCTTTCTTTTCTTCGGGAGAGATTTCAATACCGAGTGAAACCACAACGATGTGACTCGATGATCCACGTGGATTGATGTAGAGATCGTTCTTGGTTGCAACGATGCCTTCAACTTTTTGACTGTAGCTAGGACCCGACTGTTCTTCTTCGGATTCTTCTTCGCTCTCACCATGACCATCTTTGTGTGCAGACTCACTTGTTTTCTCGTTCGCACCTTTGCTCTTTGCGTTTGCTTGAGCCGGCGCAAAGAACTTGATGGCAGCCATCACAATACCGACTTGTACGATGATGATGCCGAGGATGAGGCCAATGAGAACAGGCAATTTCATGCCCTTGCGGACCGGTTGTCCTGCGTCCTCTATTTCCTGTACTTCTATTGCCTCTGCCATAGTTCTTCCCTGATACTCTTGGTGATTGCCATGACCTCGAAAGGTCGCTGGCTTGAATTCTATAGAAAATCATGTGCCAAAGCATAAAGCTGACACACTATTCAGTGAAGATTATCGGCTATGATCCAAGAAAACTGAGCAACGGCTCTTTGGTAGGAGAAATGTGCGATTTTTTGAAGAAATCGTCAGTTTGGGTACTGACAAAGTGTGCTAAGTATCATCCCCAACTCAGCTTAGACTTCCTCGCCCGGCACAATAAGCTTATGTCGTTTGAGGAAACGATCAGCCGCCGGCTCAAGCGGCAACATTGTCAAAGCGCAGATTATTCCGGCAAGAATATCTACGAGATAATGATAGCGTAAATAGAGGGTCGCGACGATGAGACTGCTGCCCACAATCGTAAAAAACCACTTCGCCCGTGATCGAAATCGCCACACCAAAATGATGTTGATAAGGGTCATCATGGTATGTCCGCTTGGCATACAATCACGGTTAACTAACAACTCGGGATGCAAACTGCCAGGTATAACTCCCCCGCCGAGGTTTACGCGTTCTCGTAAGAAGGATGTGACGAACAGTCCCGGTAGGTCGCTGTTCATCTGACTAAATTCATGCAAGGTGAAGCGAGGTCCGACAGCGGGAAAACCAAAATAGGCGACGTAGGAGATGAAGAAGGAGAACACCATCATACGACTCAGCTCAGCCACTTCTTTCATCCGTCCATCGCGGAACAACATAACGGCATGGATTGTCGGAAGGAAGAAAAACGCCACGTAGCACATCTGAAAATACTCTGTCAGCACTGGATGACTGAACTGCGCGATCCACTGGGTTGGATTCACACCCAACAGCCAATGATCCAACGCAATGAGCTGCTGATCGTAGAGAGTGGTTCTTACATAGGGTAAGATGACAAAAGTCTGCGCATACATCGGATAGACCAAAGGAACCACATAGAAGGTTCTCACTATGTGCAGTACTCGATGATTCGATCGAGTCGATGCGTAGATGATGCTAAAACACAGAACGGCGAGTGAAGTGTTTTCAATGACCACTGACCAGTGATCGGGAACGTCTGACCAAAAGATGAGGGTGAGCAACAAATACAGGGACAGCATCAGGATGAAGTACCAATCCAATGCGTACATCGACTTCTGAATGCTATTCCAGATTTGTTTGATCATTTCTTTGCTGCGAATTGACTCAAGAATTCAGCAAGACTACGATAGTCGACGAGCGATAAGTCCTCGGCTCGCTTTTCCCAATACACACATTCTTCCGTCAATGCATTTGGATAGCGTGTATTGACGAGATCGGCGAGTGCGTTTCTGAGCATCTTCCGTCGTTGACCAAAGGCAGCTCGAATAAGACGACGTAACTCAGACATCTCTTCAGCGCTCATTCCCCTGTCTTCGAAATCAATACGCACCACGCTGGATTGCACTGAAGGTCTAGGGAAGAATGATCCGGGTTGCACATCACATACGCGTTTCACACGACCAACCATTTGCGTTGCCAAACTCAACACACCGTAATCTTTTGAGTGAGGTGAAGCTGTTAAGCGGCGCGCCACTTCCTTCTGCATCATGAGCACGGCACAGCGAATGGACGGCGCGTGATCATAGAGATGAAAGAGAATTGGCGATGAGATCGCATAGGGAATATTCCCTATCACTGAAATTCTATCGCCTCTGTCTTCCTTCAGAGCCTCGAAATCTAGTTCGAGAAAGTCACCTTCGCGACATTCGAATTTCATGCCTTCACGGGCGTGGAAATTGCTTCTAATGACTTCGACGGCGCGACGGTCGAGCTCGATGCAGAGCAAATCACTACATTGTTCGAGCAAGAAGCCGGTGAGGGCTCCACTTCCCGGACCAATCTCAACTACGCACTGACCTTCCTGGATTTCGCAGGCATCAACAATGCGTTTTGCGATACCCTTATCAGTCAGAAAATTCTGTGAAAAAGATTTCTTTGGAGCGATGGATCGCGATGCGTTCATGCGTCTCTACTCGTGTGCGCGAAAGGCTGTCGCGAGTTCAACGTAGGTACTATCAAGCGACTCGGAGGCCACCTTGATGTCTGCGAGTACAGGCATGAAGTTGGTATCTCCACTCCAGCGCGGGACAATGTGGAAGTGAATGTGGTCCGGAACTCCGGCACCAGCGACGCGTCCGAGATTTGCACCGACGTTAAAGCCATGAGGCTTGTACAAACTATTCAACACGCGTTGAGTCCTTTGAATCAAATGCATGATATCGCGCGCTACATCCCCACTCAAAGTCGCGAAGTCTGCACGATGTTCATTCGGCACAATCATGCAGTGTCCGGCATTGTAGGGATAGCGATTCATAATCACAAAGGCGTGCTCGTCACGATGCACTACAAGATTCGCAGTATCCATGTCCGGAGATGCTGCAAGCGCATCACACAAAAAACAACCGCTGCCTCCGGCTTCTTCCTTGGCAGAGAAAGAGCTGATGTATTGCGAGCGCCAGGGAGACCACAAACGATCCATGATCTGAGAAGTAGGTCAAAAAAAAAGCGCCCGTACAGAAGAGTACAGGCGCATACACTATCGATGAATTTGCTTAGAGAGCAAAGCGCAACTCAACACCGGCCTGAATTGCATTGACGCGCCATGAGTCGTCAGACGTCATGTTCAGAATACCGAAGTTGTAGTTGATTGACGGGATCAGCGTCATCTTACGCAGGATGATTTCATACTGAACGCCTGCCTTGATTGCAATACGCAATTTGTTTCCATTCTTCAACGCTTCATCACGGATAATTGCAGTGCGTTGACTGTCTTCGTAACGAATAGGCTTTGGATTTACTGAGTCCGGAGGAGGAACCAAGCGAGCATTTGCAGGATCGATCAATTCGAACTTCTGAACCAAATTCTGTGTCATCGCGAAACCAGGTGTCAAACCAACATCGATACCGAGTGGTGTGTTGCCAAGATTAAAACGATAGACAAGATCCAAGTCAATCACGGCATATTTCACTTCTGCTACGTGCTGTGTCGTTGTGAAGATAACTGTATCACGACCTGTTCCAGCATCATGAACCAACGAAGGCAAGTGATCACCCTTCTCTGTGAAGCTCGAAGGCATGCTGTTGTACAAAATACGAGCGATAAGAGAAGACTTTGAGTTCTTCGGATCACCGAGCAAGTATTCAAACGTCCAACCGCCAAAAAAACCATTACCAGAACCATCAGCGAAGGTCGGGCAGTTGATGTCGTTACTGAACGACGCAAAACCACCGGAATTCATCACTTTATTGTAACCCACGATGGGACCCATGTAAATACGGGGCGGCGCTTTCGCGGGGGTAAGCGGATCCGATTCTTCTTGAGCAAACACGCTCACCGCTCCGAGACTAAAAACCAACAATAAGACATATAACACACGAAACTTCATATCGTCCCCTACTTAGTTAACATGATGGGTATTTGTTTTCGGTCGTCCTGAGATTGCAGCTCGACGCGGTAAAAACCGCTCGGAATCGAGTGCAAGTCGAAAATAAGAGAATTATCATCCTTCCGCAATAACAAATTTTCCGCAAGTGGAAATATTCTTCCTAGACAATCAACCAAAACGACATTTATGAATTCTGAAGAAGAAAATTCATGGATGTCAATTCTGATCTGCTCCCCTGCAGGCTGCGGAAATACTTGCTTTACAGCAAATCCTGTCAGCTGGAAATTACGAACATCGTTGGCACATACAGCTTGTACAGACACAAGATTTTTTTGAACAGTATTGTCGTAACAGTTCATTGGTTCAACGCTTGTTGAAACAGATTCCAGTGACTCATCTGCAAAGAGTGCCATCATGGGTACCGTGAAGCTCCAACTGAGGCTTGTATCGATACTCAAAGGTGCGTTTGTTGTCGCTATAATTTCATTGACACGCTGGCTAATCGTTAGTGACACACTCGGTCTGTTTGGACTAAACACCAGCTTGGAACTATTGCTCAACGCGTAGAGCAGTCTGTCCGGAATACTCGAGTGTAACACCATCGTCTCCGGCACTGTAGAGTATGAGCTAAACCGACCTGCAAAGGTTACCTGAACAGTATCTTTTGGCTTCGTCACAATAGCCTGCTGCAAGTCAGCACTCAGCTGCGCTTTGTGCGGCGAGATTTGAATCACCGTATCCAATGAACGACCGGCACATCGCACGTGCACCGTCATGCTTCCCTTTCGTAGCAGCGGACGTAGAACTCCCGCCAGTGTATCAGATCGCTTAGCGCCAATAAGACGTGGTAGCTTCGGCGTTAGGATGCTGTCAATTGAAACTGTGTTTGTCTCGCTGTACTGATCAGCAGTCAAGGCAATGGTATCAAGGTTCTGAACTATAATCCTGAAAGGTAATTGATCACAAGCATATGGTGCCGGATCAACAATGACCTTTAGGCGCGGCGCGATAGTATCGTGTTGCGTAGTGTCACGATGCGTCGTGTCTTGATGAGTGGTATCACGGGCCCAACCAACAACATTGATCACACTCTGTTTGCGCAAATAAGCCTTGTCCGCATCATGCGTGATAGTCAGCGTTGCTGTATGCTTGCCTACTCGCTTGGGTTTGAAACTGATATCAAAGCTGGCCGAATCGGAGACTTGAATTTGTCTGAATCCTAATTGGGCATTGTTGAAGACAAATGAGGCTGCATCTGCTCCACCGACTTTGATTGTGTCTACTGTTAAGGTCTCGTTTCCAAGTGCAAAGAGACACGCTTGACGAAGACTTTTGCTTGAATTGACGTTGATCGTATCAAACCAAACATCTTTCTCCCTATCCACCGGCACCGTTCCCTCACCACGCGAATTCTGCTCTATGCTCAAGGCATTCTTGACAGTGCTCTTGAAGCTCAACTTGGTCGAGTATGGTCCAGGTTGCAAAGGATAAAATCTCATCGGCACCAACAGTGAATCATGCGCTGCCACGTTGAAGGTCTTGCCGTTGCCCATTGAATGAAGGAACTCAGCGTTGTCTCCGCTCTGTCCGGTGTACACCACATTCGCCGCAACATTTCCGCGGTTTCGAATAACCAGATTGGTGTCTTTGTAGGTTGCTATGCGAAGCTTCTTGAAGTCGATGTCGGCAATAGAGAGAATCGAACGCACGCCATGACCATGGATATCGCCTCGTACATCAAGTCCCAAAGAGTTATCAAAGACCATAAAGCGGTGAAGATCAAAGGTATCGCGAGGAGCAAAGCAGACAACGAAACTGAGACTATCTCCCGGCTTCAGAGTCTTAGGTAGAAATGATGTTGTGTTAAAGATGAACTCAGGCGTTGGGAACGAGAGCAGCGTCGAATTGATATCAGCGCTGCGTGTACCATTGTTTACAACCGTCATGGTCTTGCAAACGGTATCTCCCACCACAACATCGCCAAACTCAACATCACTTACTACGATGCTTGATGTTGGCGTGCTTGCTTTCACAGCGACCTTGATCACCATGTTGCATCCAATGTCAAAGATGATGGTGTCTTGGACTTTCAAGCCGCTTTGTCCGCGCGGGATAAAACACAGACTGAAGTCAAGCGCACCGTGCGGCGCAATCTTGATTGGAAAACTCGATGGCGCGTTCAAGACCAGACTCGTGCTCTTGTTCACAAAGCGAACACTGTAGAGCATCAATGAGTCAAATGATGTCGGGCATTGTATAAAAAGTCGCTGACACAACGAATCCTTCTCGCTCTTGGCAAAGAACTGCAGAAAACTGGATTGTGTGAATCTCGGCGCGCGGTAGTAGTAACGATAGCGATGACCGTTTCCTGCCTTATCTCTAGCCGTTATCCAAATCTTCGCGTCCTTATAAGGATCAATTGGTTTTGCTTGAAATGTCAGGTGATCAGGATTGCTTTGGAGATCGCTTGTTGTAAAGCTATAATTGACCGTACTATCAGGCTCGGCAATCACATAGGCAATTGAGGTTGAATTTGGTTCTTGGACCTCGTCGACGGTGCCTGTAAGTATTCCGCAGTTCACGTTGGCATTGATCTCTGGCGCAAGGGTGTCTTTGTAACCCACCATCGTCGCAAATCCAAGAGTGTGCGCGTAGGAGTCGGTATAGCCCATGCCGTAGAGTGTACCTGAAAAGCCGCCGGTATCGCATGACATCTCATGCTTGCCGGGTTGCAATTTGATCTGCGCCCAGAAATATGGTGATGAGCGGAATTTCTGTGTGAGAATCTCCGGCGCTATGCTTTTTGAAACATTTACACCATCGAGCTTCAAACTGTAGCGCGCGATGGAATCACATACCACATTGACGTAGTGATTTTGAAACTGAGCAGCAAAGCTCGGATCCGCAAGATTGAACGGAGTCTGAAACACCGATCTAGCAATGAATTTATCGGTAGGCGGAACAACGGCTAAGGACGGATCAAAAGAAGAAGTTCCTCCGACTGCACCGGTGAGCATGTACTGTCCGATGCTGATTGGTTTATCCGACGTAAACCAACCCGGCGATGTCATCGCATTCACGGTTTGAACATCACCGGCATTCTTCAAGGTGTACTGCAAATCTGCCCGCTCCGTTGCCAGACTGATGTGTGTATTGGGTTGTGTAGCGACGATGCGGATGATGTCACCAACCGGGATTCTGGCATCGGTCCAAAACGGCGTTGAAATATACTCGGTGCTCAGCGTCTGATCCGGCATTAGCCATTCAGCCAAATGGTCCTTGGAATCTTGCGATGCCGAAAGTCCTTGTGGCATCGAGGTTCGAGAATGTCCTGACAGTACAGCAATGGGAAGGTTTGCACGCACCGACGTGCCGGTCAAATCTCCCGTCAACACACGGATCGGAGCCGACTTCACCAGAAAGCACTCACCTTTTTGCAAGGTGTCGCGCCACCACACTCCACTCGCACGTCCTGACTCAGTCTGTGCTGTTGGTTTAAATTCAACATAGGTATTGTCATAAGCTGCCATAATCAGAAACTCGCTTTGACGAATCTCTGATGGCGCTATGCCAAGCGAGTCTTGTCCTGCGCCATAGCCGTCATTGGCGGCTGAAAGTACGGTGTATTGTGTGTTCCAATTTGAGATAGGAATGACCGCGTAGGAATCGCTTGTTGTTGATTGGGAATTCATCGCGTAGACAGAGACCGGTACGTCTGAACTCACGTCGACCAAGCTGCGCAGACGTCGTTCGTTCTGGCGTACTTCAAAGTTGGATGGTACGGTAATGGTCAGACTCGTGTTGGCCGCGATGGTGTAGGGCGTCGGACTGCCCCCGGGATAGAGCACTACAACGTGCGCAGGCAGCGCAGTGGCAATTATGAGACGAAGTCGAATACCCGATTGCTGGATGTAATTCTCGTTCTGCATATAGCCAACGAGAAAGTGGTATCCTTCGAAGGAATTAAGTCGCTTTGAACCTAAAGTGTCTTGATATTGAGCGCGCACAGCCACACTTGCCATCAGTAGAACGATGGCAATGCGAAGCATGGATGATGTCATCTTTGTGAACACTCTGCTCCTTTACGGCAAAAATCGTGCACAATTCTGCCTCCGTTTAACGTCCTTGCAACGGAGCTTCTTTTAGCGGTTTTCCCTCTCCGCTTTGCCGCTGTGGAAGCAATACTTCGGGTTTTCGAGGACGGCTTCCTAACAAACGGTACGACGGAAGATAATAGGAGCGGATTCCATGTCCAACGAGATTTTCAGGATAATAATCGCTTGATACTCCGCTTCTCCAGATGATATCGTCGACCTTGCCCTGCTGAAAGACGATGAAGATGGAATCGCAGACGGTGCGGGACGCGCCGTCCGGACCCTGATCTCCATTCATGAAATACAAGCTCTTGGCATCCCGAATCGACCGTACCGAGCGTATCGTGTCAGCCATAACATCGATCAAAATGCTCTCTCCCGCGATCTGCTGCGAGCGTTCGCCCGAAGAACTATCACGAAGCAGCATAAAAGCTGCATGATGGGCGTGAATGGCTCGCAAACGCTTATCCGGCACAGAAACCCACATGGAATCGGCTGAGAGCTGCAGTGAGTCGGCCCAGAGCTGCGGACCATCCTGGAGATCAATCGACTCGGCACGACGATCATAAACGCATCGACCCGAGCGTGCGCTCAGTGTACCGCGCACAAGTTCGACGTTTTTAGAAGCCGCAAATCGTTCTTCCCCACCGGCTCGGAAGCTCTGCATCACGTCCGCAGTGATGCACAAGGTATCGTATCGGAAGTTCTGAGTTGAATCGATGCGACGAGACTTCGCGGAATCAGCAATGATCTTGGCATCCTTGGCATCAATCGAAGTAGAGCTTGATTTGGTCTTGGTATCCTTTGTCGAACTCTTTGGGTCGCTCGTACTCGATGGCTTTTTCACGGACTTTGAGTCCTTAGCCTTCGTTGTTTTTTGCTTCGGGACAGGTGTAGTTGTTGGCTTCACGGGTCTAGCGCTTGAGTCGGATGGAGCTTTTCCATCCTTAGGCACGGAGTCAATGTGAACCAAAACCGGTCGTCCGCGCATCACCGAATAACTCGTGGCCGGAACATTCAACGCAGAGTCGCCGCGCACCCATGTGGAGCTGAATTTGGTTCCGAGTATGACATGACCATAGGCGCGACTTTCTTGCGACTGTTTGTCGTATGTGGCTGAATCGGCGTCAATGCGAACACTATCGTCTTCGACATGCACCAAGCCGTAAAATCGCGCCAGGTGTGCTCGCACATCGTAACTGCCGTGATCGGCTGTTAGAACGGTTTTACGATCATCGATACGAACCCCGCCGACCCCTTCAGCTTGCTGGGTTGCGCCGTAGTAATCACCGGCCGGCATGGACATCGTCACAGTTCCCTGCACGATGCGAACTGAGCCGCGAAGAATGATATGATTGTCGTTAAGATACTGCGTGGCGTGATCGCAATAGACCGAGGTGTTTCCCTGATCCAAGTGCACATGACCACTGAGCTCGCGAATGGCGATAGAGTCGCGAGTATTCACACTGAGACTATCAGCATTGCGCAAAACAATTGGTTCTGATCCTGTATTATCTGCGGCTTTGCCGTGCAGGAACAAAGGAAGGCAGAAGACAAAGACGGTGATAAAACGAAAACGTTGGCTCAATGGCATGGTGCAAGTTAGGTTCTCGGACTTTGCGGACATAAAGCGATAAGGCAATTTTTTCGGCATTTGCTGACTAACTTGGGACTGATTTCCAGTATTGCTCAGTCAGCCTAGCCTATGATAACCGAACAACGAACCATTCAACGCGAAACCGCCGTCCTCGTCAGCGTCGCACCCAAAGGTGGCGATCGAGAGCTCGTTTTTGAGCACCTGGATGAGCTGGCATTTCTGGCAGAGACTGCAATGGTTGACGTTGCAGATCGAATTATTCAAGAGCGCACATCACCTGATGTGGCAACCTTCATTGGTCGTGGCAAGGTTACTGAACTGAAGGAATGCATTGAAAAGCACGGTGCACAGCTCATCATTGCCGATGACGAGTTGAGTCCTGTTCAGATTCGTAACCTAGAACGTGAACTCGAGGTCAAGGTAATTGACCGTAGTGCCCTCATCCTCGACATCTTCGCAACCCGCGCACGCTCAGTTGAAGCCCGTACTCAGGTTGAACTCGCACAATTGCAATACCTCATGCCTCGACTCTCGAGGATGTGGACGCACTTGTCCAAACAATATGGTGGCGTGGGCACCAAAGGTCCCGGTGAAACGCAGATCGAAAGCGACCGTCGTCTTATAAAAGTGCGTATCCAACGTCTCAAAGAAAAGCTCAACACCATCGACTCACAACGTCGCGAGCAGCGCAAGCAACGTCTGAACATGACGCGCTTTGCCCTCGTTGGCTATACCAACGCCGGAAAATCAACCTTGATGAATGTGTTGACGGATGCTGAAGTCTATGCACAAGATGAGCTCTTTGCAACGCTCGATACTACGGTGCGTCAATTAGAGCTGCCCTCGGGTCGCATTGCCTTACTATCCGACACGGTCGGATTTATACGCAAACTTCCAACTCACTTGGTTGCTTCGTTTCGTTCGACCTTGGCTGAGTCAATTGAATCCGACATGCTCTTGCACGTGGTTGATGTTAGTCACCACGCCTTTCGTGAGCACATGGCGGTGGTTCAGGAAACGCTTGTGGCTCTCAAAGCAGACACCAAGCCCTTGTTACTGATATTCAATAAGATTGACGCAGTTCAGGATCGCGATCTTTTGGCGACACTGCGTGTGGAGTATCCGGATGCTGTGCAGATCTCGGCTAAAAGCGGCTTGAACGTGCGATCGATACTCAAGCGCATGCAGGAGTTTTGCGACTCAGTTAATAGTACCTTGATTTTGGACGTACCGTTTTCGGCGATGAAGGACTTATCGCTGTTGTATCAAAACGCTGACATACTTTCCCGCGTCGATGGCGAAACGGGTATCCAAGTCGAGGCCCGCATCTCCCCTTCCCAGGAAGGGATGATTCGGAATCGATTCAAAGAGTATATTCGTACAGAATTGTCACCAATCGCGGACAGGACATGAACTTTATTCTCCTCATCCTGATTTCAATCTTGGTTTTCTTCGTCACTATCGCGCTCGTCGTGATTGGAGAAGAAGTTCACCCATTACTCGCCGTGGTACTCTTCGTGGGAGTCTCCTATTTGTCGTTCCGCATAGCGACAAAACGTCTGACCAAACTCTAGCCCGCTGGTCGAGTTACTTCGACGCGTCCGGAGAACAACGAATGACCATCACCGGACAGTGCGACTTGCGCAATACACGTTCGGTTGTTGATCCAAGAAGCAAGTGATTGAGTCCGCTTCGACCGTGAGTTGAAATACAAATCAAACTGACCTTGTGCTCATCGGCGTATTCGACGATGCTATCCGACGGACGACCTTCTTTCAAAGCGCTAACGACTGTATATCCATCTGCTTTCAATCTCGCCTCAAGCTCCCCAAGCTTTTGCTTGGCACTCTCGCGTACTTCTCTGATCATATCGAAATACACTGACTGCTCAACGCCATTCACCGTCGCAAAAGTGTCGATCGGTTCAACCACATAGAGCAAGTGTAAAGCTGCCGATGTTCGCTTCGCGAAATCGCAGGCGTAGTCCATGACGTTCTGTGCACAATCACTGAAGTCAGTTGGGACCAGAATTGATGTGTACTCTTTCATAAAAATTCCCTCGTTGATGTGCTACAAAATAAAAAAGTCCGAACGTTACCATCCGGACTCATTGATGCTCTGGCTGCTTGGTCGGGCGGACAATGATCCGGACCTCAAAGCAATAGCTTATTTCTTCTTTGCAGGTGCTTTTGCTGCTGCAGCAGGTGCTGCTTTTGCACGGTTCTTCTTGACATCTGCAACCGTGACTGTTCCACCCGGATTGCCCCAGCTACCATAGACAAAGGTCAAAATGTCTGCAACATCTTGGTCTGTGTACTTAGCCGGCAAAGGAGCCATAACGCCGTTGAATTTCTTTCCATTGACGGTGATTTCACCTTTCAAGCCACCGGTAACAGACTTGATAATGTCTGACTTCGGGTGTGACTTGATGTAATCAGAACCTGCAAGCGGTGGATAAACTGTCGTCAATCCTTTGCCACCGTCCTGATGACATGTTTTGCAATATTCGTTATACAATTTTTGTCCTTTTGCCTTGTCTTGCGCATTCATTCCAATGCTGAAGACTACAGCAAGTAGACAAAGAGAACATAAAAAGCGAACCATGGACACTGTCCTTTCAATA
>JBGAUL010000036.1:0-33722 GCA_044228685.1 Chlorobiota bacterium | reverse complement strand
ATTTCGGAAGATGTGACCTTGGGTTCAAATCTGGATAACGAGATACGTTCGAAGCCTAAGGAGTATCCTATCTATAACGATGCAGGACTTCGTGGATACGTGCAAGGAATTGTTAATCAGCTCAAGAGCTCGTCGCTTGTGAGCTATCGCGACAAATTTCCGTACACCGTGACGATTATCAATGATCCAAAAACTCTCAATGCATTCTGCACGCCGGGAGGATACATCTATGTCTACACAGGAATTCTGAAAACTCTTGATAATGAAGCGTCGTTGGCTGCAGTGCTTGGACACGAGATTGCGCACGCCGAACGACGTCACAGTACTCAACGCATGACCAAAGCACTCGGTGCACAACTCATGCTCGAAATCGCTCTGGGTAAGAATCCCAATAAGACCACAGAAATTGCCGCTAACCTTTTTACCGGTTTAGCATTGCTGAAAAACAGTCGTGACGACGAAGCTGAGGCAGATGAATACTCGTTCAAATACATGCAAAGTTCACGCTGGTATCCCGGAGCGCTGTCGTACTTCTTTGAAAAGGTGAAAGGCAGTAACAGAGGAGGATTTATTGAATCCTGGACCTCGACGCATCCATTGCCTCAAGATCGAATTGATGCATCAAATGAGCGTGTACGAAAGGCAAATCTCGCTCCACCAACTGAAGAAAATCTTTTTGCTCGGCCTTATCAGGACATGAAATCAAAATTGCCTTAAGGCATGCTAAGGTGCGCGTGGTAAGATTGTTTGAAATGCTGATTGACAGTTCGACTTTTATAGTGCGTAGACTCTCAATCTGAGTTAGATGAAGTTGTATTCAATTCGATGATGAGCGATGACCATACTTGAAAAGACCGCGAGTATTCAGCAGAAAACGAAGACCACACTTTGTGTTGGTCTTGATACAATGATCGAGAGATTGCCGGCACCGTTGCCGCGCAGCTTGGACGGTCTCGTGGAGTTCAACAAAATCATCATCGAAGCAACGAGCGATTGTTGCTCTTCATACAAAGTGAACTTTGCTTTTTATGAGCGCTACGGATCGGAAGGTTTCAAAGCACTTGAGCGTACACGACAGTTACTGCCGGATGAGCATATCTCCATAGCTGACGCCAAGCGAGGCGATATGGGTTACACTGCAGAGAGTTATGCACACAGCATTCTCAAAGAACTCGATTTCGACTCAATAACAGTGAATCCTTACATGGGCTTTGACACTGTGGAATCTTTTCTAGCCTATCCGAATAAATTAGTTTTTATACTTGCCCTTACATCTAATCCCGGCTCGGATGATTTTCAAAATCTCCTAATTGACAACGTGCCGCTCTACCGCGTTGTCATGCGCCGTGCACTTCAGTGGAAAGGTCGTGCAGACAGAGGTTTTGTCATTGGTGCTACACATCCTCATCAACTCGCAGAACTCCGTCAGGAATTTCCAAACATCCCGCTCCTCATTCCCGGTGTTGGTACACAGGGCGCAGACCCTGCAGAGATTCGCGAGGCAAATGGTGGTGGAATTGCATTTGTCAATTCTTCACGTGCTATTCTCTATGCCTCGAAGGAAGCAGACTTTGCTGAGAAAGCGCGCGAAGTTGCACTGCAGACCGCGAGTCAACTGAGCGTGTAGGTCTAAGCACCTGTAATCACATTGGGACCAGAGCACACCGCTGCTCCTCGTATTGATTTGTCAATCACCACTTCCACGCGTCCCATGGAACAATTAGACTCTGTTTCTGAGCGTGCTTTGCAGCGCGCTGTTCGAGTCGTACTGGCTGATCCCTCGCGAGTACGACATACTGTCGATGGCTTGAGACTACAAGTGCTTGCACCCGGTAGAATCAACGTGCATGCCGGACCCGACTTTCTCGACATGGCGATTCTCCTTGGATCGGATGTGCTTGTGGGCTCAGCCGAGTTTCACCGCAACAGCAGCGACTGGCTTGCACATGGTCATGATTCTGAAGCCGAATACGCTAAAGTTATCCTCCATATCGTACTTGATGATGATCAACCAATAGAGATACATGCTCCAACCTTGGTATTGGAAGCCGAAGACGTTCGCGCGTGTCTGCGCATGCGCGAGCCGGAGCTGACGGAAGTCTCGCTTGAAGACATCCACACCTACTCTTTGTTGAGACTGCTGCGACAAACTGCTGAGCAGACAATGCACGGTCGACAAAGCACGGCAATCCAAACTTTCCGCCGAGCAGTTCACGAGTTCTTAAAGAAGTATGTGCGGCGACGAAGAAGACCAACCTATCGCGAAAAGGGAATAGACGAGATTGTGCGCGGTGTTCAGTACTCGCCACATGCTCGCTTTATCTGCGCCTTGGATCAAGGAGAATGCAACGAGGTCATGGTATCTCTCAGTATTCTTCTGGATACTCCATTCGCAGGTGAGGGAGCTCATTTACGACGAGAACTTTTCGTGAATTGTCTCTTGCCTTGTGCACTAGCTGTCGCCCGTAATGAAGCTCGTATCGATATATTTGAATGGTACTGGAGCTTAGAGTCTCTGCAGGATTACGGAGTTCTGCAGCGCGTCTTCAGAGGAATATCTCAACAATACCTCTGGCAACAACAAGGGATGCTGGAAATGATGCGCGAGCAAGGACTAGATGCCACTGCTCATGATCACCAACCGCGTTACGGACTGATGCAGCGAATAGAATTGTACTCAATGGCATTACAAAAAGTCGAACAGCACTCATGAGTTTTAGCAAAGATCTTGAAGCATGGAATAAGAAGCTGTGGTATGCCTTCTTTCGCATGCTGTTCAGACAACGTCCGGTGTCTGCGCCTTTGGCTCCTGCGACAAGGCGAAAGATCTTGGTGCTGCGCTATGATCGCTTAGGCGACATGGTCGTTTCCATGCCTGCTCTGAAGCTACTACATGACATCAAAGGCAATGAAGTTCACGTGCTGTGCTCCGATCGCAATACTGCTTTGCTCGATGATTGTCCATGGGTTACAAAACGTATACTCTATCGTCCGGGCCTATCGGGTTTTCTGCGTGTTATTCGTGAGGCTCGTCGTGAAAATTACGATTGCCTCATCACCTTTGTCTATCACCAAACCACTTTTGCAGGCATACTTGCAAACGCTATTTCGAATCGAGCGGTGAAAGTGACACGGAGTTTTCCCGAGCGCGATGCGATGTACTCAACCTTGTTTACAACCTTGGTTGCCGTCGAGGCTGAGCGTCGTCCAATGATGGAAGTGATAGCCGCAGTGTGTATCAAGCTCTTTGGACTCCAAGCATCGGTCGAGACTATAGACTATGAGATTCCGGTTCTCGATCAGCGTCGTGATGCAGTTATTGTCCGAATCAAGGAGCAGCTTGGTGAGCGGTACATCGTCCTCAACATTTCCGCCGGTAGTGCTGAGCGTCGAATCAGCGATGAGTGTCTCGACGGAATTGTACAATTCGTCGTACGACAATACCCCCAACTCAACATCTGCATCAATGCGACGCCAGAAGACAAGACTCGAGCAGATGAGCTAATAGGGAAGTATCCCAACCGAGTTTTTACAGCGCCGTCGATAAGCCACATCCTGGATTTGGTGGTGCTGATCCAATCTGCAAAGGCTTTGATAAGTCCGGACACGAGCGTCGTCCACATGGCTGACGCGGCGAGGGTTCCGATTGTGGGACTTTACACCAAAGACAATCCCTATTGGTATCCGGCACGGTCAGTGTCACGATGTGTCATTTCGAGAGGCTCCGAAGATTTGCGAGGACTGAATATTGGCGAAGTGTGTGATGCAATAAAGGACATTCTGGGCTAGTATCCACAGGCGACCAGCAGTCCATAAAAGGCCGTTTTTGCGGTTTCATAGGGGAGAAAGTACTAGCTAACAGGACCCAGGCTGTGTCTATTCCGGCATAAGTCCAGCATTATAGTGACCTACCACAAAGCCTTCTGAGGCTCATCGATTGAAGCTTCGGCAAGTGTTATCTTTGCAGTCACGATCTTCAGTTTTAACACACCTTCATGTCACGTCGATACACCCTAGTTAGCGGAGCAAACGGAGAAATTGGTCATTCTCTTCTCGAGAGACTCCATGCCGATGGTCACTCGATCATTGCAGTAGATTTACAACCCTTGTCAGCAGAAGCCGAGGCACTTTGCGCCAAGTCTTTTAGCGGCGATATGGGAAATATCACCAATCCTGCATTATACCAGGAATTGCAAGCCTTTGATGTCGTCGAGATCTACCATCTCGCTGCACTCCTATCTACAAGCGCCGAAAAGAATCCTTTGTTGGCCCAAACGGTGAATGTGGGTGGAACATTGCAGATGTTGGAGTTTGCGCGCACGACCGGTAAGCGACTTTCAGAACCCGTGAAGTTCCTTTTTCCAAGCACAATAGCGGTGTATGGATTTAGTTCATTGGAAGCCAAGAACGCTTTGCCAAAGGTGAAGGAAAACGATGCGTTACAACCGCGCACCATGTACGGTATTAACAAGTTGTATTGTGAGCAACTCGGAATGTATTTCGACGAGTTGTTTATGAGATTGGCTCCGACCAAAGAACACGGCTGGGTTGATTTTCGAGGAGTTCGATTCCCGGGATTGATATCAGCCTTTACTGTTCCCACCGGAGGCACAAGTGATTACGCGCCGGAAATGGTACACAAAGCAGCTCAGGGTCAAGAGTACCACTGTTTCGTTCGACCGGACGCACGCATTCCCTTTATGGCAATGCCCGACGGCGTTGAGGCTTTGATGCAGTTACGCGCTGCCGACAAATCAAAACTCACGATGCACATGTACAACATCGGTGCGTTTGCGCCATCGGCAGAAGAAATTAGAACCAAGGTTTTGGAATTGTATCCAAAAGCAGCCATAGATTTTCAACCTGATGTTAACCGTCAATCTGTTATCGATTCATGGTGTGCTGATGTTGATGATAGCGCTGCACGTCGCGATTGGGGATGGACGCCGAAATACGATTTTAGCCGGACCTTCAACGAGTACCTGGCACCAAACATCTCAAAACGATACGAAGCATAAGGTAGCTCGCAATGAGTATAATAACGCGGGAGCAGAACATCTGGAAAAACAGTGACACCTGGATGCTGCTGCTTGCGTTTCCTCTAGGCTTTTGTACCGCGACCTTTCAAATTTTCAGCGTTGACACGGCAGGGTTTACCTTATCCGATCTTGGCATGATGCTCTTCAGCGCCATTGCTGTCTATAGGGCATTTAGCGGCAAACGTCTGATGGTCTTCCGCATGGATCTCACCATGGTGCTGTTGTTTGTTTTCTTTAGCTGCATTCTATGCAGTGCCTTGCCGCCGTTGCTTTCAGGACACCAGAGATATTTACTGCAATACGTTAAGTCGACTTCGCACTTTTCATACATGTGGTTCTTCGCTGTCTGCTGCGCCGCATGCCCGGTTTCTCTCGAATCAATTCGAGTGGTCTTTCGCGTCTTTGTGATCTGTGCCATACCCATTAATCTCTTCGGTATTTATCAAGTTCCTGCACGTGCATTTGATTTGCCATTGGCTTGGATTGAGTATCACAATGTGTCAATCAAATCCAACGAGCAATTGTCGTTGAATTACGAAGGTTTCTTCCGTGCTACATCTGTCTTCTCCGAACCATCTGCTCTTGCACAATTCACGATTATAACAGCAATCTTACTCCTTGTTCCGTACCTCATGTTTAACGTGAGATTGGTACGAAGTAAGTTCCTGTTTCATTTGAGTCTGCATAGCACATTTGTGGCGATGTTCTTGACCTTTTCCCTGACCCTGGTGTTGCAACTCGTTGCATTTATCGCGGCCTTGTTTTTGGTTTCAGGAAAAGCAAGCATGAAGAAACTCGTGCCCTTGTTGATGGTAATGAGTACTGTCTTTGTCCTCGCAAATCTTGGAGTAAAGTTGTACTCCGATACTGACGTGTTCGATTTGTATTTCAGACGAATTGCAACGAACGTGTTTGGAGCACGTGTAGAAGGGACGGGAGGTGATTCCTTTGCCGATCGAGCTGATGCCCAGAAAATGTCCATAAGCGTTTCGAAGAAGGTCCCAATACTCGGTACCGGATTCGGTTGCATGCCCTACGTACGAGCCGCAGACGGACTGCCATATCAGCAGGCGCTTGAAGTCTACATCTATGCGTTGGCCACAACCGGTGTGGTTGGTGGGGCAGCAATAACCTTGTTTATGTTGGTTGTGTGCGTGCGTTCGGTGATTCTCTTTGAGCAGTATCGACGATTGAGGCGACCGGTGGACACTGCGTCCATATTGGTTGCAATCGTACCATTTCTTTGTGTTAATCAAGCCGTGATTGGGTTGTCGTCTGACTCCTTGATCACGACCTATTATTGGGTAATCATCGGAATGAGCTTGGCGGTCTATTATCACCCCGAAGTTCAGGCATTTTCTCGTCAGTTCAGTTGGAGCTATGGTTGGAGCGGACTATTCCGCGCCAAAGCAGCAGCGCCGGAATTGACCTTCACCACACCAAATAATACACCATGACAATCATTGACGGCAAGGCAACAGCAGCCACGATTCGCGAAGAAATTCGAGTTGATATTGAAAAGAGAATTGCACAAGGTTTGAGCAGACCGGGTTTGAATCTCTTGCTCGTAGGCGACGACCCTGCGTCGGCCGTTTATGTTGGCGGCAAGGATAAGGCTTGTGCGGAAGTCGGAATGCAATCAATCATCCGTCGTATGCCAGTCGATGCGTCTGAAGCAGAAGTATTAGCATGCATTGAAGAGTGGAACAATGATCCTGCAGTGCACGGCATTCTTGTTCAATTGCCTTTACCCAAACACATGGACGAGCAGAAGGTGATAAAAGCCATCAATCCGATGAAGGATGTCGATGGTTTTCATCCGGAAAGTGTTGGAAGACTGTCGATTGGTTTGCCGGGCTTCGTTTCGTGTACGCCGGCCGGTATTATTGAGCTGCTTCGTCGCTATGACATCGAGACCAAAGGCAAGCATGTGGTTGTTGTTGGAAGATCCAACATCGTAGGGAAGCCGATCGCTCAATTGCTCTTGCGTAAAGGACGATTTGGTGACGCAGTCGTGACGGTTTGTCATTCCGCTGCACCGGATATCCGCGTTTACACAAAACAGGCCGATATCCTCATTGCAGCTGTTGGGCGACCACATTTGATTGGTGTAGACGACGTTAAAGACGGAGTTGTTGTGATAGATGTCGGTGTTAACCGTATCCCTGACGCGACGAAGAAAAGTGGCAGTAGATTGGTCGGTGATGTGGATTTTGAAGCAGTGTCGGCAAAAGCAAGTGCCATGACGCCTGTTCCCGGTGGAGTTGGTCCGATGACGATAGCAATGTTGCTGAAGAACACGATGATTGCGGCAGAGGGATTATAAGAATGCAAAAGAAGAAACAGCTCGAGATACTGTTCGAGGACAATGATGTCGTTGTGGTAAACAAAGCCCACGGCGTATTGTCGATTCCGGATCGATTCAAGCGCGACGAACCGAACATGCGAGCCATGCTTGATCAGCGCTATGGTAAGATTTTCGTCGTGCATCGTCTGGACAAAGACACGAGCGGCGTAATGGTTTTTGCCCGCACAGCAGAGGCGCATCGTCATCTTTCCATTCAGTTCGAAAACCACACTGTTGAAAAACGCTATGTGGCTGTGGTTGCCGGGGTGATTCCAAACGATGACATCGACGTTGATATTCCTTTGATGCCAAATCCTCGCGTGGCAGGCACGATGATGCCGTCGGCTCGGGGCAAACAGTCCTTTACGCACGTGCATGTTGAAGAGCGTTTTCGTATGGCTACGTTGGTCGAATGTCTCTTAAAAACCGGACGTCAGCACCAACTACGAGTGCACTGCGCAGCAATTGGTTATCCCTTGCTGGTGGATTCGTTGTATGGTCGCACCGACCGCTTTTTCCTTTCGGACATCAAGCGCCGATTTCGCTTGCAAAAGGATACTGAGGAACGGCCGTTGATAGAGCGCACAACGCTTCATGCGCGAAGCCTAAGTTTTGTGCATCCCGTCTCGGGAGAACGACTTAGTTTTGTAGCTGAGCCGCCAAAGGACTTCAAAGCGCTCGTGAGCGTTTTACGCAAGTACTCGGCTGCTTACACCTCTTCTGAATTTCAGAAACTCTGACACGATGATCAGGTAGATTCTCTTCGAACTTAGATCGATACTATCGTATGCATATCATTCTCTTCGGCGCTCCAGGGGTAGGAAAGGGAACACAAGCGGAACTGCTTGCAAAGCGAACCACACTACAGCATTTTTCCACAGGTGAAGAGTTTCGACGCAACATCCAGGGTCAAACAGAACTTGGCGTGCAGGTCAAACGAATCGTTGATTCGGGCCAACTTGTTTCAGATGAATTGGTTATGGACATCGTGCGTTCCGGCTTGGAACGGGAACAGATGGCCCAAGGCTGCATTTTTGACGGTTTTCCACGCACCTTAGCACAAGCCAAAGCGCTAGATTCTTTGCTCGAATCGAAACGCCAGGGCATTTCTATTGTTATTAACATCGAAGTGCCTGAGCAAGAGATTATATCACGCCTTATGAAACGGGGTCGTAACGACGACACCGAAGATGTGATTCGCCACCGACTTCAAGTGTACAACGATCAGACATCACCGCTTATCGAGTATTACGCTCAGCAGTCCAAACTGAAGAACGTAAACGGAAATGCAGATGTGGAAGTTGTCAACGAGGCGATCGTAGCTCTTCTTTCATAAACTTCACAAGTGCATGAGTTGATCGAATGTTGAATTACATCCGATTACACTGATGCGTTAGATCTGAAACAAGGTTTTATACAATCAATCTCAATTCAATGAAAAAAATCATTTCACTGTTTGCTCTGGTGCTTGCGATGACGGTCGTGACTTCGGCACAGACGCGATATGCATCTGCTCTACAGTTCATGCAAAACGCAAAGGTCACTGTACCTGGCATTGAGTCCAACTCCGCTTCGTCACGAGTGTTTGACTTTAGCTCGACAACTGCACAAGGCTTGTTCTTCAGTCCTGAAAACAAGTTCGTTGTGTCGGACTTCCCGGTTGGCATGAACGAGTCAAAGACAGTTGAGCTCAGTAATGCTACCTCAGTTTTTGACGGTCGCACACACATCTACAAGATGGTCAATGGTCGTCGCGTTGAAGTTCCTATTCCACAGTCACGCTGTCTTGCCGGTACAATCAAGGATGAAGCCGGTTCACGTGTGTTGGTAATCATGACCGGTGACGAGATGTACAGCTCTATCGAGCGTGGTAGCGGCACGATGCTTCAAATCTGTCCGGCACCCTCACGCAAGAACGCTGCGATTTTGCAGGACAATACACACGGTCAAGCAATTCCATTTCGCTGTGGCTTTGAAAATCTCCTGGATGCCAAAGAGCCAATCGACATGGGTATCGTACAACGTGCTGCGAAGGCAAATAACATCCAAGCAACAGAACTCAAGGAATGCAACGTCGCAATCGAAACAGATCGCTTCCTATGGGCGAAAATGGGTAAGGATGAGGCCCGCATTACAAAGTACCTCTACACAATTTTTGCTACCGTAAGCTGGATCTACGAACGTGAAGTGAACGCAACATTCGTGATTGGCGATGTGATCATTCACACCGACGCTGATCCGGATCCATACACCCAAAATGCTAAGGGTGATATTGGTGCACTTTTGGGAGAATTTGCTGACAACTGGCGTCAGAATTACACTGTAATCAAGCGCACAATCGCCGTCCTCTTTACAGTTCCCGGTGTTACCGACGTTGGAGGTATTGCTTACTTGAACACCTTATGCACCAATCGTGGTTTTGCATGCTGCGGTATCCAAACCACGAGTGCAATCCCAACACAAGGATATCAGTGGGATTCGTTTGTGACCGCTCACGAAATTGGACACACCTTTGGCGCGAAGCACACCCACGATTGTTCGTGGAATCCACCGATCGATTCATGCGTGAGCACCACGGGCTCTATCCCAACAGGTGATGCTTGCTGGCATGGAACACCAAAACCAAGCAAAGGTAGCATCATGAGTTACTGTCACTTGTTCTTCCCACCACCACGCTACACATTCTTGCCGCAAGTTGCAGCAGTAGTTCGCGCCGGTGCAGATGCAGCTAGCTGTATGAAGGTACCGACAAAGGCCACCATCAAGTTGACACAGCCAATTGGTGGCGTTGATCAGACGATTCGTAGCGATACCGGTGTTTCTGTTGAGTGGACAAGCGCAAAGGTGACAAATGTGAACATCGAATATTCACTCGATGCCGGTGCAACCTTTAACGTCATCAACGAAGCAATCAATCTTCCGGCGACCAATCGTTCATACAAGTGGTTCCCACCGGCCGGTACTGCATCGAACAAGGCAATGATTCGAATTTTCGCGACAAGCGATAAGTCAGTGGCTGATACCTCATACGCCGTCTTCTCAATGGGTGCGCCAACATTGACGATTAAGTCGTTTTCAGGAGGAGAGCGTATTGGGCGCAAGACAACAGAAACTGTTACTTGGGAACGTACACTTTTGACGAACAATCGCTTGGAGTTCTCAGCGACCGGTACAGATCCATGGACAACCGTATTGTCTGACACAACACTTACGAGCTATCAATGGAAAGTTCCTGACATCGAAGCGACAAATGCTCGTTTGCGTGTCACCGGTGGATCCAATCACTCACTCATTTCAATGAGCGGTGCCTTTGCAATTGGAACACCTACGTTGACCTTGGTCAGCCCACAAGCAAATGACAGTGCTTGCGTTGGAACCAAATACAAGATCCAATGGCAATCAGATTTCGTTCGCAATGTTGATATCCGTTATTCACGTAACAACGGTTCAAGCTTCCCATTGTCACAAGTGATTAATGGAACCGCTGATGCGAATACTCAGTCGTTCATGTGGACTGTTCCGACGAATAAGAACACGGATAGCGCAATCATTAAGATTACCAATGTGGCCGACGCTAATCAAGTTGTTATGTCTGGTCGTATCAGCATCAAGGTTTGCGCTGGCGTCAATTCAGTTAACGAAACACCGGAAATGAACGGTGTGCGTATTGCGAAGATCAGTCCGACACCGGCAAACGATCACATCGTTCTGACTATTCAAAATTCACGTGCTAGTTTGTTGAATGCTGATATCCAAATCTATAGTGCTGAAGGACGCTCAGTCCTGACGCATTCGATGCCTGTACAAACAGGTGAGCAACAGTATAGCCTTGGATTAGAGTCGTTATCCAGCGGACATTATCTTATCGTCATGCGAACCGATGGGGCAGAATTGAGCCTTCCTTTCGTGGTAGCCCGCTAATCAGTAAATTTTGAAAAACAAAAAGAGAGTCTGCTTCGTGAGAATGAGGCAGACTCTTTTATTTTGCAGCTCACTTGAGACCCGCACATGAAATTTCTCGAAAAAACAGTAGTGAGAGTCTCCCTCACACTTCTTGTTTTTAGTCTCACATTCGTCGTTGCCCTGTGGCTTGCCAAGATTGACCTTAAAGTTCTTGGCGAACGATTCTTGTCAGCCAATTTCGCAATTGCCTCTCTTAGTATTCCACTCGTGTACTTTTCTCACTGGCTGCGGGCTTGGCGTTGGAAGACATTGTTATCACCGGTACGTAGCGGACTGTCGATCTTCAATATGTTCTCCTCAGTGATGCTGGGTTATGCCGCGAACAACATCATTCCTCGTAGCGGTGAAATACTTCGTCCTTATGCTTATAGTCGTCGTGAAAAGCTTCCTCTGTCGCTAACCATTGCCAGCGTCATTGTTGAACGCTTCATCGATATCCTAAACCTGCTTCTCTTTATGTCGATCGCCTTGGTGTTTGTTGGAGATACGCTGCAGCGCGTGTTGCCCAACTACAACTTGCGAGATATTACGCGCTCATTTGGAATATCCGCTGTTGGCTTGCTTGTGTTGCTGGTTCTGGTCGCTGCAACACCCATGGCTGAAGTTGGCATCCGAGTTATAATCAAACCATTTTCCGAGTCGTTGTGGAAGAAACTGCATGATGCACTGACTACCTTCAAACACGGATTACAGATTCTGAAGCGTCCTTCGGAATATCCTCTCCTAGCCTTGCAGTCATGTTTGATCTGGCTCTTCTACATCTTGCCGGTGTATGTCATGTTTTTTGCCTTCGACACTCCGTCAATCCACAATCTGAGCTTTGTTGATGCATGTATTGTGCTTCTGGTGACGGCAATTGCAACGACGATCACACCGCCTCTGCCGGGTGCATTTATCCTTATTCCGACTTTTCTTGCCGGCACGTTAATCCCACTGTATGGTGTGATGAAAGAGGATGCGGCTGCGTATTCTCTGCTCACATTTATGCTCAATTACATCCCAGTGACCATACTTGGTGGTCTGTTTATGCTTCGCGAGCAAGTGCGGCCGACGCAGCATGTGGATACAAAAAGCGAGGAAATCCCATCAAGCGAACAGACGCCGATCTGAGCCGATTGAATTCTGGGGACGATCTGTCGATAATAGAGCTGAACTCTATTTGATAGGATCTTATGTTGTGCGACATCCATAATCATGTTCTCTATAACGTCGACGACGGAGCCCGGGATCTCGATGAATCCCTGGCAATGCTTCGTCAAGCCGTTGAGGCAGGTATTGACACCGTCTGCGCAACATCCCACGTCCACGCTGACTTCTCAGAGCGCCAACGAGTCGCAGAACTCCAAGAGCGTGCTACAAACCTCCGTTCCGAAATCAAGAAGCACGGCTTGTCCGTTGATCTTCATTGCGGATGCGAGCTTTATTACACAGCCGAGTTCAATGACGTTGCCCTCGATCCTCAATTCCGCTACTGTCAAAGCTCGTCATATGTTCTAGTCGAACTGCCGCCAACCGAGGCACCACCTTGGTTTGCAGAACAAGTGTTCAAATTGAGAATGCAAGGCGTAAACGTCTTGCTAGCCCATCCTGAGCGCAATGCGGTTTTATTACGCAATCCTCGAATTCTTGAGCAATACCTCGATGCCGGTGTTTTCACCCAACTCACTGCGGGCAGTATCATCGGTCAATATGGAAAAGATATCCAGGAATTCTCGCACTCTATTCTTAAGTCCGGTGCCTGCACAATTGTAGCCACCGACGCCCATAATACCGTAAAAAGACCATTTTCTGATGCCGCTGAGGCGCTTGTGAGCGTGTCGGCAATGCTTGGCACAGGGATTGCCTCTCAACTTTTTGACCAGCACCCGCGAGCTATGCTCCGTGGGGACAAACTGCCTTATCACGAGTTGGGTGACGAGCAGCGCAGGCACCTTCTTCATGGAGAACGCAAAAAGAAGAAACTCTTCTTTCTGTTTTAAGCCGCAAGGCTTTGAGTATCGTCAACATCTTAATGCAGCGCACGTATGGAAACGCACGACAGCAACTCAGGAATCAGACGTCATAAACCCGAAACACTGGCCCGCACAAGTGTTGACACGTCGCAATCTCAGCGTCATACTGAGTTATATGATTACATCAATGTTCTAACACGAGGCAAATGGGTCATTTTGATCACATTTGTTGCCGTTGTTGGTGCGGCTGTGCTTTTCACCTGGACCAGACCGTGGGTCTATGAATCACACGCCAAGATGTTGATCTCCACCGAGAAGACACAGAATGCTTCGAGCTTCTTTCTTGGCATGATGGGTCAGGAAGAGCGGAACATTAAGAATGAGGTAGAAGTGATGCGCTCGAAGCCGGTTCTTATGGCAACCGCGCGTATGATCAAGTCACAGCGCTTTGTACCCGGTACAACCACGCCTCTACCAATTTTGAATTTTGATGACGTCAAAGAGAAGTATCGTCCAATCTCCTCAACTGACACTATTGAAGCTGTTGCCGGACGTCTCAACGATGGACTGCAACTTTCATCCATTCGCGATGCCGATGTGGTTGAAGTCCGCATGCGATCTACCAACGCTGACGAAGCAGCATTGATCATCAATGACTTTGTTGCGACCTATCAAACAGATAACGAAAACAATAATCGTTCAAACGCTCACCGCATTTGTGATTTCTTGGGAGGTCAAGTTGACCGTACTCATGACACATTGAGCAGAGCAGAAATTGAACTCCAGACTTACATGAGTCGCAATCGTGCTGTGCAGATGGATGAGCAGTCGAAGAACATCATCCAACGCATGGCGGAATTCGACTCAAAGTTCAATGAAGCCAATATCATGGCTCAAACCGTTGATCGTACCCTGAAAGAGTATAGACGTCAGCTCAAGGAAGTCGAGCCGGAGTTCAGCGACAACCTCGCAGCTTCAGCAAATCCGTATATCGAAAATCTGCAGAACGAAATCGCACGTCTTGAAGTTCGACGCGATCTCATCATCACAAAGAACGAGAACTACGCAAGCAAGGTGGCGTACGACAACGCAATGTCACAGCTCGAGCAGCAGATCACCGACTTGAAAGGCAAGCTCCGTCAGAAGACCGAAGAGCTTCGTAAATCAAAACTCGGTAGTGTGCCGGTGTCTATGCCTCAAGGGTCCAATATCAATGGAACGATTAGTCCGACATTGGCTCTGAATGCTTTGAAGCAAAAGATATTCGAATTGGAAATTCAGAAGCAAGCTGAAACTGCAAAAGCCGAAGCACTCAAAAGTGCACGCAGCTCTGCGGAGTCGGATTTCCGTAACATTCCTGAACGCGTCATCGATCTGGCTCGTTTGGAACGCACGAGTTCATCGCTTGGCAAGTTGCACGACCTCTTGTCTGAGAAACTCAACGAAGCAACTATCGCAGAGCAATCTGTGTTTGGTAATGTTCGCGTTTTCGAACCAGCTGTGGCAAACATGATACCGGTTAGTCCGAACCGTGCCCTTAACGTTGCTATCGGCTGCGTTTTTGGAATTCTACTGGGCGTAGGCTTAGTCATTGCTCGTTCATTCATGGACTCTACAGTTCGTACACCTGAGGATCTGGAGAATCGCGGCTTTACTGTATTGGCAACAATTCCGACAATTCCACGAGATATCTCGGTTGCTGACATCAAGCCTTCATTGACTGCGGAGAATTCTGCATTCTTTGCCAACTTGCCTCCGGATGCGCGTGTGACCTCGCACTTGATCTCACACGTCAATTCCAAGTCACCTATTGCTGAGAACTATCGTAGTATCAGAACAGCCATTCAATTCGCAGCAGTTGACACTCACGTTCAAACAGTGATGGTGGCGAGCTCGGTGCCGCAAGAAGGAAAGTCTACGACCTCTGTAAATATCGCAACCACATTAGCACAGGCTGGTAATCGTACCTTGTGGATTGATTGTGACCTACGCCGTCCGGTCGGACATAACGTCTTCCACACCAGCAAAGAACCAGGAGTTGTAAACGTTCTCGTTGGTAACTGCGCTTTGAAAGATGCTACCAGACCAAGCGGAATCAAGAACCTAGACATTATGACCAGTGGACCGATTCCACCAAACCCTTCAGAGCTTTTGGGTTCACGTCGTATGAAGGAGCTTCTGGATGAGTTGAAGACGATGTACGACAACATCATTATTGATACGCCACCAGTTGTCGCGGTAACCGATGCCGTCATCTTGGCTACACTCGTCGACGCATACATTCTGGTTGCACGTGCAGAGAGCACACACCTTGAAATCGTAGCGAAGAGTCGCGAGAGTATCAATCGTGTTGGTGGACGTATTCTTGGTATCGTGTTGAACGACTTCGACGTCACCAACAACTACGGTACGTATTACAAGTACTACCGTTACTACAAGTACTACAACTATTATGGTGAAGATGCGCAGATGAAGGGTGTCAAGAAACCTAAGATCGTCATGAAGTCGAAGTCAAAACAAAGTGCGTAAATTTGTGACAATAAATCAGTGAGGGAGAAGCGCGACAATCTAGTCGCGCTTTTTTTTTTATGTCGGTCAACAATCAACAAACCCGCAGGAAACATCCGGCTCAAATTCTATATTTGAGCCGCTTTTAAAAACCTCGGAGAAGTCAATGGCAGGCATGATCACAACAAAGACAACAGCGTCGATTGACTCGTATTTGGATTCAATTTCAAATCCTGAGCTTCGAAAGGAGTGCGAGACTTTGCGCAAGATCATGAGCTCAGTAACCAAGGACAAAGGTGCTATGTGGGGAGCCTCGATCGTGGGCTTTGGATCTATGATGGCTGCTACGCACACGAAGAATCCCTATGAGTGGTTTAGAATGGGTTTTGCGGCGCGTAAATCAGGATTAGCGATCTATTTGACAGCTGGTTGGGAGAACTTTGAGGATGAGTGCAAGCAGCTTGGAAAGAGCAAGATTGGCGTGGGATGCATGACTGTCAAGAGCTTATCGAATATCAATACAGACCAATTAAAAGCAATTCTGACAAAGAGTTTGAGCTTGTAGTCTGCTGGCAGTTGATAATCGATTTCAATCCAGTGCGTCGGCATCTTCGGCTGTGCTCGTGCTAGACTTCAGCAACTCCGAACACACTTGTCGCACAACTGAAAAGTCGAAGCCTTGGCGTATGAGGTAATCGCGAAGGGATCGCTGCTTCTTTTCCGCTGTCTTATATTCAATTGCACGAAGCTTCTTTTGCGCAGCTGCCCGAGCCAGCTCCATTGTACGATCATGCGGAAAGTTCGTTTGCAGTGCATGGGCAATATCCTCGTCTCGAACTCCTCGTTTTCTCAAGTCCTGACGTAGGCGTCCACTCGAGGTAGCGCGACGTGAGAGGGCATCACGAATGTATGCGCCAGCAAACTTTCGGTCATCGAGATAACCGAACTCTTTCAAGAACGCAACGGCGTTATCACATTCCTCATCTTCATACTCCATCGAGCGCAACTTCTTGCGCACTTGCCATTCCGTTCGTGGTGCGTACGAGGCAAAGTTGAGGGCTACCGAGCGAACTGTCATCTTGCGAGAATCTGACTTCACTTGCATCTGTAAGTTCTCGTTGAAGTCAGTGCCCTTCTTCAGGAGGTACTTGTGCACAAGGTCGATGTGAATCTGCAGGGCATATTCTCCATCCAAATAGACATTCACACGATCCTTGGAACGTTTTGCAGCGACAAGTTGTGTGATGATTGGCATGACGACGCTTCGTGTGCGTTGATAACTAGGTTATGCAGTCGCGATTATACGATAGTTGCAGTTTGAGTAACGATCAATCGAAAGAGAGGGTAGAGCGCTCAGACATTCTGAACCACGACAAAAACAAAGAGCCGCCAAATCCTGAGCATTGCTCTAGCTTTGACGACTCTGTATTGCTACCGAGGCGGCCGTTACTTCTTAGCGGCAGCCTGACCATTACTGAAGCCCAACTTCTCCTTGACGGCGCTCTCGAGCTTTGCAAGCAAGCCTGCATCGTCTTGGAGCATCTTACGCAGTCCGTCGCGACCTTGAACTCGCTCTTCAGCAAATCCAAACCACGAACCGCTGCGGTTCACGATACCGTATTCTACACCGAGGTCGATTAAGTCACCGACCTTCGAAATGCCTTCGTTGTACAGGATGTCGAACTCACATTCTTTGAACGGGGGAGCGACTTTATTCTTGACGATTTTAGCACGAACGCGATTACCTACGATATCGGTTCCATCCTTCAAAACGTCCTTGCGGCGAATATCGATACGAACTGAAGCGTAGTACTTCAGAGCGTTACCACCGGTGGTTGTTTCAGGATTGCCATACACAACACCAATCTTGCTACGGAGCTGGTTGGTGAAAATCACTACAGCGTTAGACTTTCCAATAACGCTTTGCAGCTTACGCATTGCCTGCGACATCAAGCGAGCCTGGGAACCCATTTGAGCGTCACCCATCTCACCTTCGATTTCGACGCGTGGAGTCAAAGCCGCAACCGAGTCGATGACGATAACGTCGATCGCGCCGCTGCGCACAAGTGTTTCCACAATCTCCAAAGCTTGTTCGCCAAACTCTGGTTGCGAGAGCAGAAGATTATCGAGGTCTACACCTAATCGCTGAGCATAGCTCATGTCGAGTGCGTGCTCGGTGTCGACAATCGCTGCCAAGCCGCCACGACGCTGAGCTTCTGCAATGACTTGCAAACACACGGTCGTTTTACCGGAAGATTCCGGACCATAAATCTCAACGATACGGCCTCGCGGAAATCCTCCAACACCAATCGCCGCATCAAGCGAAATACAGCCGGTTGAGATTGCCTCAACCTGTACCGGATGTGCATCGCTCAATCTGAGGATACTGCCTTTACCATGCTGTTTCTCAATTTGCTCGATTGCGCTAAGAGCGGTTTTTAGCTTTTGTGGATCCGGTTTCGTCGGATCGTTTTTTGCTGACGCTGTACCAGGCGCCTTTTCTACTTTCTTTTCGTCTGCCATAGACTTGGTCACTTTCTTATTAAAGGTTGAACATCGTCGGGTGGGCGGCTCGCAAATTAGAGGGGAGGGAGGCCAGACACAATAGAGAAGTGAGAGTGTTGAAAACAAAAAGCGGTTGGAGTGTAGTCCAACCGCTTTACAAAGTCAACTTTGACGCTAAGGTTTAGCTCTGATGCAGTTTCTGACGAACCTTCTTGTCACTCATTCCACGGAGGTAATACAACTTCGCGCGACGAACGTGTCCGCTACGCTCAACTGAAATACCTTGGATGTTTGGTGAGTGCACTGGAAAAATACGCTCAACACCGACGCCGTTGGAAACCTTACGAACGCGGAATGTTGCGTTCGATCCACCACCGCGACGTGCGATTACAATTCCTGTAAAGTTCTGAATACGCTCTTTCTCGCCTTCCACAACTCGTACAGCTACCGTAACGGTATCTCCCGGTCCAAAAGATGGCACAGCACGGGCGAGCTCGCCGTCCTTTTGCTTGCGGATGTCCGCGGATTGCGTGATCGTCATCTGTTCGATGAGCTGCACTTTGGGATGCATGATTTATTCTCCGATTTAATGTAGCTCGCAAAAATACAAGACGGGAAGCGATTACACAACGGTAAAACGCAACGAGCGACAGTTGTTGAAAAAGAGCTAGGCAGGGAGTTGGTCCGGAAATGTTGACCAAAAGTGGTCCTTTAGAAGCCTATAGTGAGTGAAACGTGGTGGGAGATGCCAGCAGCAGAGGTCACATCATGTCGCGCCGCATAATCCAATTGCATTCGAAATGGAAGCTCTTCCGCATGAATACGGTAGCACAAGCCGCCGGAAAGGACGTTGAAGGGGAATAGCTGGGTTTGACCAAATACATCATTTACCAGCGAAACGCCGCCTCTGAAGGCAAAAAGTTCGGTCATGGAGTATTCGGCGCCGAGAATTACCAATGGCGAGTGACCGTCTCGAATGTAATCAGCCTCAAGTGAAAGCAGGATGTATTGTGGCGAGGGTACGACTAGAGTATCAGCTTCACCAATCGAGGTTGAGCGCGTAACATATTCTTCCTTGCCAAGAGAAATCTCTGTTGATATTCCACTGCGTATAATCCAAGCCAACTGATCGCTTGTGGAGCTGGAGTTGTTCCAGGTCATTGAACCGACGTTCTGGATGCATAAACCGAAGTTGAACACTTTGGCAAAGGGCAGAACCGCTCCAAGGTCAAAGGCAAAACCTCTGGCTTGCAAGCCTTCGCCACTTAGTGTGTTCTGCATGACTTTTGCGCAAGCGCCAAACGATGCTGATCCAAGCGTATAGCCGAGTCCAAAGCAGGCGGCAAATTGTTGGTATGAGCTTTCACCAAGGTTTGTGCCACTGGCGTCACGACGCGTGAAAGAATCGCCTGCTCGGTTAATGAGACCAATACCAAGGCCAAACGACGAACTGAGGTTCTTTGTAACACACAGTGATGATTGACTTCGACCAAAGCTCAACGCTGAGAACATTGCACTCGCTTGAATGTCTTCGGATTGACGACTAAGAGCACCTGGGTTACAGAGTACAGCATTCGGTTCGTTGACGATCGAAGTGTATGCGCCACCCATGCCAAGGCTACGGGCACTAAAATTTCGGTTGAGATAGGATGTGGAGTAGCCTTCAGCTTCAGGCTGACTATTGCTTTGCTGCCAAGAGAAGGTGAAAAGCAGCGCCGTTAGCGCTACGACTCGTAGTGGGTAACCAACATCCATGTTGCGGGCTTGTGAGTGCGACAGACTATCGCGAGATCACTATTCGTATAGCCGAACGAAAATTTGATCCCTGAACGGCGACAATATAAACACCATTTGGGATGTCACTGAGGGAATATTCGAAGATATCGCTGTCGCCTTCACTGAGTGATTTGTGGTCAAGATCTTTAATCTTCTTGCCAAGGATATTGAAGACTCCAATGTCGACGCTTTGATCGTCAGACAAACTCAATTGGATTTTGAGGCGATCGTTGTCCGAGTACCAGTACTTAATGCCCGACTCTTTGTGAACAGTATCAGCAAACGCTCGGGTTACCGGATTCTTACGTTGGATATCCAGTCCACTGAGGTTGTGAATCTGACTATCTGAGTTAAAGTTGGCGGCTTCGACATTCACAAATTGACCACGTGATTCTTGCACGTCTCCAAGAGCCAAAAGCGATGAGCTAAGACTTAGAACAAGGACAAGGATGGATGTGGCGAACAATTTCATGGTGAATCTGACTGATTGTTAACTGCTTCCGGTTTAACTGCCGCTGCTGGCAGGATGTTTCAACGGTTGCCTTGGTGCAATATACTCTTAAAATCGAGAGCTGTTATGACTTGGATCGTGCTTAACACAGTTTAACGCCACGAGCATTAATGCGTTTGACCTTTGGCGCTTTTCTTCTTGACTCCCGCAAGAAGCGACGGATCGATACCTAATTGCTGCGCCAGAGCCTCCAAGGAGTCGGAGTCTACGTCGAGCAAAGGACTATCGCCTGCCTGAATAGACGGATTAGCGTTTGTGTCAGTGCTCAAGCTGTCCGAAGAGCTAAGCTGAGCTTCTGCACGTGTGTTGTATATCGGATTGTCCTCATCGCGCAGCGAAGGCGTGATTTCTCGCGGTGATTTTGGTGCTCGACTTTCTCTACTAGCGTAAAATGACTCGTCAAAATCGAAGAGATCTGCAGAGGACTCAGCTTCTTTCTTCGCTGTCGGAGATTTCGCAGTGGCTTCATCGGCCTGCGGTCTCTGTGTCGCTCTACGCTCCATTTTCGCTGAGGCAACTAGTGAAGCCTCCTCAAATTCTGCCTCTTCATCATCAACCACTTTATCTATCAACGAGCCACTTCGCTGATACGCGGCGGCAGCTTGCTGTTCTGTGGCTGCGATGGCTGTGTTCAATTTTGATCCAAAGGCACGGCTAAGCGAGTTCTGATTCTGTTTAGCCTTTATATACTGCAACTGTGACTTCTTCCAGCGGAAATAGCCGCGTATGAATAGGAGTCCGACTAATAGCAGTGCCACGCCAATTCCAAACAAGGCATTGTTAAGCCACTGAAAGATTCCCGGCGTTTGCTTGGCAGTAGCACTAGAGTCCGTGATACCTGATGTACCTGAAGAGTTCTTGAGATTACGGAACTGCTGAATAAGTGAATCCGTGGAGTTCTGTCCGTTGGCTGCGGTATTGGAAGCAGACTGAGCGTTTGGGTTAGCAACAGTGTCCTTTTTCTGACTTGAGCTGTCGAGCAGCACCGCTAGCGATACCGGCTCTGCCACCGGCGGAGCAATCTTCTGAATTTTTAGCTTCTCTTCGTCGAAGTACGGTGGACGTCCGGCACGCTGTATAAACTCGTTCTCATACGACCGAGCTTTGGTCTCATTTTTCTCCTCGCGTGCGATTCTCGACAATCCTCCATACACATCCGCGATACCGCTTTTTCGCTCCAGAGCCTTTAACAGGTAATCCTTCGCTTCGCTGAGGTTACCTTCCTGAGCATTGATAAAACCGGCAAAAGCAGCAGCATCAGCGTGGCGTGCATCGGCTGCTAGAACGAAATGATCTTTGGCCACTGCGACGGCATTTGTTTGCAGTGCAATGAGTCCGCTGCGATAATGATCTTCGCTCGCACTAAGGTTCGTCCACTTGAACACGTCAACACTAATGCTACGAGAATAGGGAAGAAGTACGGCCGTGTAGCCGGCTGATTCTCTCAGGAGCAACGACACGAGAACATCCTTCTTGCTGACTTGCAGGAAAGCACTCTCGATGATACCCTTCGTGCTGGTAAAATCCCTTTTCTCCGTCTTGATTGCCGCGTTGCGTATAAGAATAGTCAGCTTACGTTTATCATCCGAAAGACTAGAAGTATAGCTCACATTCGTACCGTTGGTACGAATAAGCATGCTCGTGCCGCCAAAAATATCCGCGCCTGTAATCTGAAAATCCGCCGCTTTGATTCCGGTGGATGTGCATACAGCTGTCATTATCAAGGCGATAATGAATCCAAACGACCAAGCTTTGATTTGAATGCTGCGCATAGGGAGTATAGAATCGCAATCAAATTACACAAAAACACGATTGGTGTCGCTCTGCCAAGCTCCGAAAAGACAAAGCAAACACTGTGCTAAAAACGCGCCATTTCAATCCTACATGCACAAAGTTTCGATCTATAACATGAAATCCGGACCCCGTCGAGGTTGGATAAGTTTTGCCTTTAACATAGACTGTTTTACGATCTTGCTGGGCAAAGAGAGGGAGTAATAAGGATCAGAAACATGCTACAGTTCACTTCCACAGTAACCATGTTCGTCAGGTGATATAGGCAAATTTAAGGGCTGTCGAAGAGCTCGCCTTGTAGCACACTCTCGAGTCTAGATACTGTCGCATGTTGAGTTTTATTCTATTACCTTGACCCGATAACAGCCGGATTAACTCGCCGATGTGGACGGTCTGTGTGGCTCAGAATGGTCCAGTCGAGAGGTGATTTGCCAGTCTTCAGACAGCGGATGCAATGCTCCGGTTGGCTCAAAAGATGGTCTTAGGACGCACATCTATGAGCTACTGTTCCTGTTACTTTCGATGACGTTATTCATCGAAAAGCAGCGCTCAATGTGAGGCGATTTAGCAATTCATCGGCTCTAAAACTCTCTTCACTTTCTTGTCTTAGCTGGGTGTTTCGAGACTTCCTTTTGGAGCATTCAAGAGTGTCCGGTCGACCCCGAATTGCCCCCCTCAGCCATGCCGCGCGGCACACAATTCATGCCGCTACTTGGTCTCTGTTTGTCACCAAGTAGGGTAGCTGAAAGGTGCGTGATGAAGGTGAAACATGATACGATTTTGGCGCAGTTTATCATGCTATCTAGGATCGAATTGTGCACTTTCCAAGCACGGATTTGGAGGGTAAACGAGGCACAATCGAGAGCTCTTTTTGTACTTACAAGGCCTCCGTTGTGCGTGTCGGTGAACACGAAAAAGTCATCCGGTATTGGGTCTGGTGCAAACGAAAATTGACCTGTTAGATCGAGTCAAACGCGACAAGTTTTTGTGATGGCAGAGTACCCCGATGGAGTGCAAAGTTGTGCTCTCTACCGGACGAAAAACCTCAGTACTCTATGCTAAAAAAGTGAAGTGAAAAGTCCTTCAAATTGTTCGAACGCTGAGTATAAAATCGTCGTGCTCCGAGAGCAAAATTCGACGCAAGGTTGACGACAGAATCAGGACAAAATTGCTAAGCCGGATGCAGTCAAAAAGCACTCCAACAACACACTAAAATCGACACAAATTTTTGTCCTCTTTGAAGACGAAATCAAGATCGAAAATGAGATCCAATTTTGGAACAAAAACTACTCGATACCTGACCTGAAATTTCACTCAAAAATCAGTCAAAAAGCAGAGCACATTTTCGACCAAAAAGTCAGTCGAAAATGACATCAAAAAAAGTTCAAAATCTCACCCTCTTTTTCAATCCAAAGTCGATGCAAAATCCATTCGATTTTCAATTCAGATTGAGTACGTTTTTCGACCTGAAAACGCATCACCTCATCGTCAAGATTTTGTGCTTCTCACGACACCGTTTTCTGATGAAAAACTCTGCGTCTTGAGCGTGCAAATTGAAACCCTTGCGTAGCAACTTTTGCATCGTGTTTACACGTGCAGACTAACAGAATTTCATCGTTGTGAAAGGACAGAAGACACGATGCATTGATTACAAGTCGTACAGTCCTTTGAGATCAGAATTGAATCGAAAAGTAGAGCAAGAGTTGTGTTGTGAGAAGAGTGAAAAGGGGAAGGCGTGAAGCACCTCAAACGATCATCTGCCCGACATATTTTCTGAGTCCCAAAGTGCCTCTGCGTGAAAATACGGGGAAGGCACTTTTGCACTTTTTGTGTGTTTTGGTTGCTACTCCGCAGCGCTTCAACATTGCATGAATACTACGTTTCAAGCGAGGTGCATTTGAAGTCGGAAAGACTGTGACTCGAGAAGGCTGCGAAAAAAGTTCGTGGAGCGCGCGAAGACCATTCCAGCGAAAAATGGATGCACGATAGCGTCTGTTGAGAAAAAAAAACCGAGGGGTCAGCTTCGTAGAAATTGAACTTCATTAGTTCAATTGAGTGCCAGCATGAGAACGAACATAGTCGTTCGAGCATCTCTCTCGGAAAGCGTGCTGATGCGGTTTCGGGGACGAACAACAAAAATCAATGTTGCGACATTGGTTAGCGCTTTGCAGTGGCTGTTAAAACAAGCATCGAGTCATATCACCAAGAGATAACAGGACCACTGGAAATTTTCATGATGTAGGAATCAGTCCGACAAGCTAATTTGGTACTAGGGACAGGGAACGCAAACAGGGGATGACTTGTTTGCTTTAGTACGAACTCTTCTGATGGATCGGAAGAACGTCTATTTCGACTCAATTTTAGCGTAAAAAATTCTATCCAGAATCGCGGTGGAACATTTCGACCGCCTATCGACTATAATCGGTAGAACTACGTATTGTCGGTCGGAGCACCTTGGCGGAAGTTTGTAGAGTATAGTTCGTAGGAGTAGAGCCGACACAGTTTTGCATGAAAAGGACGCTTGCGAAACGGTTTTCTCCGCTGTCACTTCAATGATGGAATTATTGAACGTGCGGCACTCATCAAGGATGATGGTATCGACGAATTGGAATCGGTTGGTGTTTTAATACAGAGCTATTATCCTGATGCATTGTTACCCAATTACAACTCAAGTACAAGCGATTTCGCAAGCGAGTGAATTCTTCATTTGCCTTGCTATCGTGATGACTCTCATCACGGTACTTGCGTTCAATCGCATTGCACTCACATCACGCAACGGTGAGCGTCGTTTCAACCCGTTCATTTCGATGATCGAATTCGCATTCACAGCACTGCAAAAATTGCTGTCAAAAAATGCGTCTCTGGCATCATCAAAATCCTCATCGAATGATGGCGCTTTTTCACGTCAAAAATTTCGCACTGCGAAGAATCATTTCGCAATGCTTTTGGGACGGGGAATTAAGGGTCTCAATGAAGACTCATTTGATAGCGATTCGGGGATAGTACAAACACCAGAAAATCACCAAGAAAAATCAGCGCAGAATTCGGCATTCATTCGGAATGCTTTTTCTGTTTTCGGAGTATCACGCTCCTCAACCTCGAGAATAAATTTTTTACACATCTCATCCCATAATTGTATGAATACTTTTACCGCTTTTGCTTCCGCACTGCGAACGACTCGATGTCTTCCAGGTGTGGTCGTATTGTTAGCGCTCACAATGAGTAGCTATGCAACCAACTACACCTTCAACGGAGGTTCAAATACTTTGTGGTCCAACAATGCTAACTGGACGCCATCTGCACCACCTGCGACGCTCGCCAGTGGTGACCAGATTATTATCAATGGTGGGGCTAACCAAGCCACCCTTGACATTTCGGGAACGCAGACAATTGTCAGTGGTTCCAGTATCACAATCAACAGCGGCAAGTCGCTTACTATTGCGGGATCAGCAAACTTGCTTGTTCAGGGCACGATGACGAATTCAGGTACTCTTGTCGTTAGTGGTACCTATACTCATGCTCTGAATGGCGGAACCATTCCGACAGCTACATGGAATGCGGGTTCAACTTGTATGATAACCGGAACAGTTGCTACTGACCCTGCAGGTTTGGGTCAGAGCTTTTCCAACCTCACGTACAACTGTACTTCAATGACAGGTACACGTGACTTGGCAGCATCCGGTATGTCGGTTGGTGGTACCCTCACAATCCAGTCAACCGGCTCGGCTACTCTTCGTATGAACCAGACATCTTTGAATGTCGGTGCATTCTCGATGTCAGCCGGTCGTTTCCGTATCGCATCCGCTGTTGCCCGCACTTTGAATGTAAGCGGCGCAGTAAATCTCAGCGGTGGCGTTTTGGATATGTCTGATGCATCTGCAATTGGTACTATGAATGTAGGCGGCAACTTTAGCTGCACTTCTCCTGATACTGTTACGGCATCCGGCGCAGGCAGCGGTTCAATCGTCTTCAACGGTTCAGGTACACAGACCTTCACTTCAGGCGGAACTTTCCTCAATGACCTCGACTTCAGCGTTAGCAGCGGTGTTACACTTCAAATGGCAGCAGCTGGTACAATCCTCAGCGGAGGAACCGGATCAAGCTTCACATTGAATGATGGCGCAACACTGGGTATTCGTTCTACGAACGGTATTACGGCTGGCGGCACTGGCGTTACAGGCGGTCACATTCAAACTCAAACCCGTACCTACGGTTCAAACACGACATTTCTTTACAACGGTAGCGCTGCTCAGAATACCGGCGACGGTTTGCCTTCTTCATTGAAGAATTTGAGCATTGCGAACTCTTCGGGTGTAAGCCTCTCTGCTAACATCGATGTTAACGGAACATTGACCTTCAGCTCAGGAAAATTGAACACAGGTTCGAATTCAGTGGCAATGAAGAACGGTTCTTCCATCAGCGGAGCAAGTCAATCAAATGGATACGTAACCGGAAACCTCATCTGGCAATTCCCGACAGGCAATACGACCCGAGTATATGAAATGGGTGATGCTTCGTTATATGCGCCGGTTACATTGGCAATGACAAGCGTAACGACTTCCGGATATGTTCGTGCAACTACGACTGACGGAAATCATCCAAACTTGTCACCAGGCTCCAATATCAATCCGTCATCTGACGTGACTCGTTACTGGAACTTGACCAATGGTCCGGGTGGTGCTTATAATGCTCTTGCTTTCGGTTCTTATGATGTGACCTTCGGTTATGATGCAAGTGAAATCAGCGGTGGCAATCAGAATGCCTTCGCTGTTCGTCGTTTTGCATCCTCTACTTGGAGCTCTCCTCCTGGTGGATCATTGAATCCAACTTCAACCTCATCAAAAGGTCAGGGATTCTTAAGCACCTTTGGTGATTTTGCTGTTGGTGGTCCTTGCCAACCAACAATCACATGTTCAGCGAACGTGACGGTAAATGCAAACACTGGTTGTACAGCAACCGTCAGCTTGAATGCTCCAAATGTTGGATCAAGCTGTACAGGAACGACGCTTACTACAACGAACAATGCACCAACACAGTTTAGCTTTGGCTCAACAACGGTGATTTGGACCGTGACCGACAACTTTGGCAATAGTGCTTCTTGCACTCAGATTGTCAATGTCGTCGACAACACGCCGCCGTCAATCTCTTGTCCCCAAAACGTTGCCATCTCCTGTTCGGCTTCGACAAACCCATCCAACACTGGTTTTGCGACTGCCACAGACAACTGTACTTCAAACCCGACAATTACGTCGACAGATGCAGTTGCAAATGGAAGCTGTGCTAACAATTTTGTGATAACACGTAAATGGAAAGCAGTGGATGCGTCCGGAAACTCGTCAACCTGTAATCAGGTTATTACTGTTTCTGACCAAACGCCTCCAACGCTTACATGTCCACAAAACGTAACGATCGATTGTTTGGCATCACAATTACCGGCAAACACCGGAACTGCTACAGCAGTTGACAATTGTGGTGGAAATGTGACAATCTCTCGCAACGACCAAACAGCGATTTCTGACGGATGCGCCGGCAGCTATCACTTCTTCCGTACATGGAAGGCAGTTGATGTTTGCGGTAATTCTGCAACATGTAATCAGCTTATTACCGTTGTTGACAATACAGCTCCTTCAGTTAACTGCCCAGCTCCTGTAACTGTTTCTTGTAGTGAGTCAACAGCACCAGGCAATACGGGCTTTGCAACTGCAGCAGACAATTGTAGCGGTGTCATTGGAATTAGCAGTATCATTTGCCCGAACTGTACTTTCCAAGACGATTGCGCAAACAACTACCACTTCACAAGAACATGGATCGCAGTTGATGCTTGCGGTAACTTCTCAACCTGCCAGCAGTTGATCTACGTTCGTGACTTTAACCCACCGTCAATGTCATGCCCGGCTAACGTAAGCCTGAGCTGTCAAGATTCTCAAAATCCAGAGTCGACAGGTTTTGCTACCGCTACAGATAATTGCTCAAGCGGCTCAAACATTACCATTTCGTACTCGGATTCAGGATCAAACGGCACATGTGTCAACAGTTTGACCATTACCAGAACGTGGAAAGCAGTGGATGGATGTCAGAATTCAGCTACCTGTCAACAAATCTTGACGGTTCGCGACGTTACACCGCCAACGATTACATGTCCTACAAACCGGACCATCAATTGTCAAGATCCTTCTACACCGGCTGCACTTGGTAGTGCTACTGCGGTTGACCTTTGTTCTACTTCAGCAAATATTAATATCTCGAGCGTCGACTCCAGACAAAATGGCTCTTGCCCGAACACGTACACAATCAATAGAACATGGAAGGCAATTGATCAGTGCGGTAACAGCTCAACCTGTTTGCAAGTCATTCAGGTTCGCGATATCACAGCACCAACAATCACATGTCCTACACCAAAGACAGTTAATTGTAACGAGGCAATGACTCCGGCGGCACTTGGCTCAGCTACAGCAGCTGATAACTGCTCCGCAACCGGAAACATCTCGATTACATCAAACGATGTTCGCGTAAATGGCAACTGTGCTAACAGCTATGTCATCAACCGTACATGGAAAGCAGTTGACGAATGTTCAAACAGCAGCAGCTGCTTGCAAGTAATCACAGTTCAGGATCTCACAGCTCCAACAATTAGCTGTCCAACAAACAAGACAGTGAACTGCCAAGACATCATGACACCGGCAGCACTTGGTACAGCAACTGCAGTTGATAACTGTTCAACAACGAACAACATCAACATCAGCAGCAGCGACGTTCGCGTTAATGGTAACTGTGCTAATAACTACACAATCAATCGTACATGGAAGGCTATTGACGAATGTCTCAATAGCAGTTCATGTGTTCAAGTGATCACAGTTCAGGACGTTACGGCTCCAACGATTAGCTGTCCGACAAACAAGACAGTGAATTGTCAAGATGTAATGACACCAGCTGCACTTGGTTCAGCCACAGCAGTTGACAATTGTTCAACGACGAGCAATATCACAATTAGCAACAGCGACGCTCGTGTAAATGGCACATGTGCTAACACCTACACAATCAACCGTACATGGAAGGCTGTCGATGAGTGTCAAAACAGCAGCACATGCTTGCAAGTAATTACAGTCCGTGATGTAACAGCTCCAACAATCACCTGTCCGACAAACAAGACAGTTAATTGCCAAGACGTTACAACAACAGCAGTTCTTGGTACTGCTTCAGCAGTTGATAATTGCTCGACAACAAGCAACATTGCTATCTCAAACAATGACGTACGCGTCAATGGTAGCTGCGCAAATAGCTACACCATCAACCGTACATGGAAAGCAGTTGACGAATGTCAAAACAGCAGCACTTGCTTGCAAGTAATCGTTGTACAAGACCTTACAGCTCCAACAATTACGTGTCCTACAAATAAGACAGTTAATTGCCAGGACTTAATGACTCCTGCAGCTCTTGGTTCAGCAACTGCAGTTGACAATTGTTCAGCAACAAATAACATCGCGATCTCAAACACTGATGTCCGTGTTAACGGCAGCTGTGCAAATAGCTACACAATCAACCGTACATGGAAAGCTGTTGACGAATGTTCAAACAGCAGCTCATGCCTACAAGTCATTACGGTTCAAGACATCTCAGCTCCAACTATCACATGTCCAACAAACAAGACGGTTAGTTGTCAAGACTTGACAACACCGGCAGCACTCGGTTCAGCATCTGCAGTTGATAACTGTTCAACAACGAACAACATCAACATCAGCAGCAGCGACGTTCGCGTGAATGGTAACTGTGCTAATAACTACACGATCAATCGTACATGGAAGGCTGTTGACGAGTGTCAAAACAGCAGCACATGCTTGCAAGTGATCTCAGTACAAGACATCACAGCTCCAACAATCACGTGTCCGACAAACAAGACAGTGAACTGCCAAGACATAATGACACCGGCAGCACTTGGTACAGCAACCGCTGTAGATAACTGTTCAACAACGAGCAACATCAACATCAGCAGCAGCGATGCTCGCGTAAACGGTACCTGTGCTAACAGCTACACGATCAACCGTACATGGAAGGCTATTGACGAATGTCAAAACAGCAGCACATGCTTGCAAGTGATCACGGTTCAAGATGTAACAGCTCCAACAATCACATGTCCGACGCCAAAGACGGTGAACTGTCAAGATGACATGACACCAACAGCTCTTGGTACAGCAACTGCAGTTGATAACTGTTCAACAACAAGCAACATCAACATCAGCAGAATCGATACTCGCGTCAACGGTACCTGTGCAAACACCTACACGATCAACCGCGTATGGAAGGCTGTCGATGAGTGTCAAAACAGCAGCACCTGCTTGCAAGTGATCACAGTTCGTGACATCACAGCTCCAACGATCACCTGTCCGACACCAAAGACGGTTAACTGCCAAGATGTTATGACACCGGCTGCAACCGGTACAGCAAGCGCAGTTGATAACTGCTCAACAACAAACAACATTGCGATCTCGAACACTGATGTACGTGTTAACGGTACCTGTGCAAACAGCTACACAATCAACCGTACATGGAAGGCTGTAGACGAGTGTTCAAATAGCAGCACATGTCTGCAAGTGATCACAGTACAAGACATCACAGCTCCAACAATCACATGTCCGACACCGAAGACAGTGAACTGCCAAGACGTTATGACGCCGGCAGCTCTCGGTTCAGCAACTGCGGTAGATAATTGTTCAACAACGAACAATATCAACATCACTAGCACTGATGCTCGCGTGAACGGAAGCTGTGCAAATAGCTACACAATCAATCGTACATGGAAAGCAGTAGATGAGTGCTCAAATAGCAGCACCTGTGTTCAAGTGATCACCGTTCGTGACCAAACAGCACCAAGCATCACATGTCCGACAAATAAGACAGTTAACTGTCAGGATCCGGTTACCCCGGCAACAATGGGTAGTGCATCAGCAACTGATAACTGCTCTTCAGTAGCAAACATCAGCATTAGCTCCAGCGATGTTCGCGTCAATGGCAGCTGCGCTAATACCTATCAATGGAATCGCACATGGAAGGCTGTAGACGAGTGCGGTAATTCGGCAACTTGCTTGCAAGTCATCCAAGTTCGTGACCTCACGCCGCCGGTTATCAACTGTCCAGTCAACATTTCAGTTGAATGTACAGCTACATTGTCACTTCAAATCACCGGTCAAGCAACTGCAACAGACAACTGCTCAAACGCAGCTAATATCTCGATCACATCAAGCGACGTCCGTACAGACGGTAGCTGCCCAGGTACTTACAATTTGAATCGTACATGGAAGGCAACTGACGAGTGTGGTAATACTGCTACCTGTTCACAACTGATTTCAGTTGTTGATACAACACCACCGAGCTTGAGCTGCCCAGCTGACATAACACTTAGCTGTGTAGCAGATCGCGATCCTCTGACAAATCTCTCGTTGCTACGTGCTACAGCAACAGACGCTTGTAGCGGAGTCCGCCCAATCATTTGGGTTAACTGTGATCCAACACCGGGTGAATGTCCGGTTCTCTACAGCTTCTATCGCACATGGCAAGCAATCGACAATTGCGGCAACGCAACAACATGTAATCAGTTGATTACAATTGTTGATAACGTAGCACCAACAATTACATGTCCAAACAACGTAACACTCGGCTGTAAGGATTCTCAAGATCCTCAGTTCACCGGAACAGCAACAGCTCAAGATGCTTGCGGTCCAGTATATGTAAATACCCCAATCGTTTGTCCAAACTGCTTCTTCTATGATGGTTGTGTTAACAGCTATCACTACACAAGAACATGGACGGCAGTTGACGCATGTGGTAACTTCTCAACATGTCAACAACTTATTACTGTCCGCGACCTTACAGCTCCAACAATTACCTGTCCTGCAAACAGAACAGTGAATTGCAACGAAGCTACAGACAGCGAGACCTTAGGAAGAGCAACAGCAGTTGACTCATGTAGTGTTCAGGCAAACATCTTGATTAACTCTAGCGATTCACGCGTTAATGGTAGCTGCGCAAATAGCTACACAATTAACCGTCGCTGGACAGCAACAGATGAATGCGGAAATAGTTCAACCTGTCTGCAAGTCATCACGGTTCGTGACGTAACTGCTCCAACAATTACATGTCCGACTCCGAAGACAGTGAATTGTAATGACGTAATGACACCGGCCGCTCTTGGTTCAGCAACTGCCGTCGATAACTGTTCAACGACCGCTAATATTGCGATTTCAAATAGCGAATCACGTGTTAACGGTACCTGTGCTAACACCTACACTATCAATCGTGTATGGAAGGCAGTAGACGAGTGTCAAAACAGCAGCACATGCTTACAGGTGATCACAGTTCGTGACATCACAGCTCCGACAATTACATGTCCAACACCAAAGACAGTGAATTGCCAAGATGTTATGACGCCGGCTGCACTTGGTACAGCAACCGCAGTTGATAACTGTTCAACAACAAGCAACATCGCGATCTCAAACACTGATGTACGTGTTAACGGTACCTGTGCAAACAGCTACACAATCAACCGTACTTGGAAAGCAGTTGACGAATGTCAAAACAGCAGCACTTGCTTGCAAGTGATCACAGTTCGTGACATCACAGCACCAACAATCACATGTCCTACACCGAAGACAGTGAACTGCCAAGACATCATGACACCGGCAGCACTTGGTACAGCAACTGCAGTTGATAACTGTTCAGCAACGAACAACATCAACATCAGCAGCATTGATACGCGCGTGAATGGTAACTGTCCAAACAGCTACACGATCAACCGTACATGGAAGGCTATTGACGAGTGTCAAAACAGCTCGACCTGTTTGCAAGTGATCACAGTACAAGACATCACAGCGCCAACAATCACATGTCCGACACCAAAGACAGTAAACTGCCAAGACGTCATGACACCGGCAGCTCTTGGTATAGCAACCGCAGTTGATAACTGTTCAGCAACGAACAACATCAACATCAGCAGCAGCGATGCTCGCGTGAACGGTACCTGTCCAAACAGCTACACGATCAACCGTACATGGAAGGCTATTGACGAATGTCAAAACAGCTCAACCTGTGTTCAAGTGATCACGGTTCAAGACGTAACAGCACCAACAATCACATGTCCGACACCAAAGACGGTGAACTGTCAAGATGACATGACACCAACAGCCCTTGGTACAGCAAGCGCGGTTGATAACTGTTCAACAACGAGCAATATCAACATCAGCAGAATCGATACTCGCGTAAACGGTACCTGTGCAAACACCTACACAATCAACCGTGTATGGAAGGCTATTGACGAGTGTCAAAACAGCAGCACATGC
>JBGAUL010000035.1:0-36152 GCA_044228685.1 Chlorobiota bacterium | reverse complement strand
ATTTGAACCCAAGGTCACATCTTCCGAAATAGGAAAGAGATTGAAACTGGAGCATGCACTTACGATGAGCACAAGCATAGGACAGAGCAACAGAAATGCTGCTTGTGCTAAGTGACGAGGGACAATTCGAACAGGGTTCATATGAATGAAACGTGAAGCACTGGTGGATAATATGCTTTTTCAAATACTAAACCGTTAGCCGGAGCTAGCGGACTGGAGCGACGTCGATCGCAGGCATCCAATGCCTCGCGGACATCCTCAATGCTTCGCTTGGAGCGCGCGACATCAATCATCGCACCTACCAAGGAGCGTACCATACCGTAAACAAAGCGATTGGCTTTGATATGGAATACAAACTGTGTGTCGTTAATGCGTTCCCACTCGCAGCGTTCTATGGTGCAAAAGTACGAGTGAACATCAGCATTGTGCTTGGAAAAGGTCGTGAAGTTGTGCACACCCAGGAACAGCTCTGCGCAACTCGACAACAACTCAGGTTGTATCGAATAGCGTAGTTGCCAACTATACAAACGAAGTAGTGGTTGCTCTGTTGTGAGTATGGAGTAACTATATTCACGAGCAGAAGCATCGAAACGCGCATGGAACAAGTCATCTTCTCTCAATTGCGCCCCATTTACCCTGATATCCCGCGGCAATCGATTGTTAATCGCTTTGCGAATGGAACGCTCCTCTATGCTCCAATCGTCACGCACGCGGGCATGCACAACCATTCCTCGTGCATGTACTCCGGCATCGGTACGTCCGGCAGCAATGACATGACACCGGTACCCTACCGTGTCATGAAAGGCTGCTTCAAGCTTTTCCTGCACACTCGGAGCGCTCTTCTGATTTTGCATGCCATGGTAGCTCGTCCCATCGAAGGCTACCGAAAGAACAACCGTTTTCACTTGTCTCTAAATCGCGTCAGAACAAAACTTTTGAAATCGTAATAGGCATAGTCTTCGCCTTCTTTGCGAATGCTGGCAAGGTCGTCACTGTTTCTATTGACGGACATTTTATTCGAAGTGTACGGCGTTGACACTGCGCGAGTACTAAAGACCTCAACAGAAGCACTAGTTCCAACGCTATCAAGACTCCAATAGTGAGTACGCACAACTGAACCGCTCTCACCTAGATCTGACACTTCGCCTTCGTAGTTCGGGAAGCTATAGGTTGTTCCAACTCTACCGGAGTCAATTTTCTTCGACTCCACAGGCATAGCAACGACCAGCGCTTTTTGTTCGGGTGTCATTCCACCGGCTACCCTAGATAAAAACTCTTGGTATGCGCCAACGTACTGTTGAACAACCTCACCTTTTTCATCAAGAAGTTCAAATCGGAACAAAGGCACATAGCGTTTGTTGGCAAAGGCAGTTGAGCCGTCTATCAATTGATACATCACGGCTTTCCTAAAGCCAAGAGAGATTTTCTCTTTGATTGTGTACGGAGCACTTACGCGAATCTGCGGCATTGAACACGATGAGATGCCAAAAGTCACGATGACATAGAGCACTACTATCAGTGCGCTTCCAACAAATCGTTTCATGATGTTTAATGTATTCATTTGAACAGTGTAGAATGCTTAACAAAGTGGAAGAGGAATATACTGCGACCTCGGTTGAGAACGAGACTTGTCGGTGCTTTCGATGAGCTGACCTCTGGCACCGGTCTCATCTACGCTATCAAGTAGAACTCTGACCAGCGTCGACGGAAGCACAGTATCGGCATCAAAAGCCAATCGGATGTACTCGTTGCTGTATCCGTGTCGTAGCGCAGCACCTGGCGCGCAGAATTCAGGCACAACTTCAAGCTCTCGTCCAATATTCTTTTGATAAAACTTCTGCTGCTTTGCGCGCGACAATTCTTGCAGAACATGCGTTCGCTGTCTGCGGACTTGTACCGGAACCTTGTCTGCGTACCCGGCCGCCGGCGTCAATTCACGTTCGCTATAGCTAAACACGTGGAGATAGCTGAAGTCCAAATCATGGAGGAAGTCAACTGTCTCTTGAAACAACTCCGGCGTTTCTCCCGGAAATCCTGTGATCACGTCGATGCCTATTGAAGCGAAGTCAATGTGTTCGTGCACTGACCGTATCAACTCGCGATACTGTGAAGACGTGTAGCGGCGCCGCATTCGACGTAGAATCTCATCACTGCCACTTTGCAATGGAATATGAAAGTGACGACAGAATCGATCCGAACTAGCAACTGTTTCGATAATTGATCGTGTGAGCTTGTTGGGTTCAATTGAGGAGATACGAACTCGACAATCGATGTCGGTATCTGCAATCATCGAAATCAATTCGGGAAATCTGACGCCCTCCAGACTACAGTATTCACCCAAGTTGATTCCGGTAATAATGACTTCGCGAAATCCCCATTGACTGAGCTGTTTGAGTTCCTTCAACACAGCGGGCGCTGACATAGAGCGGCTCGCCCCACGCGCCTTCGGAATTGTACAGAAGCTACAATTGTAGTCGCAACCGTCTTGGATCTTCAGAAATCCGCGAGTGCGTCGGTCATGCTCATCAAACAAGGCCGGTGTAAATGCGAGATCTCCCAACTCATCAACATGAATGCTGGCACTGATTCCTTTGTCGTGTTTCTGAAGAATTGAGGGAATGCTGAATTTTTGCGCACTCCCAACGACGACATCTACACCGTCAATACTGGCAATTTCTTCCGGTTGCAGTTGCGCATAGCATCCGGTGACGGCTACTCTTGCTTGAGGCGAGCGCCGCAGTACACGACGGATGATTTTGCGACATTCTGAGTCCGCGTTTTCTGTAACAGTGCAGGTATTCACCACAAAGACATCACACTCCGCCTCAGCACCAACGATGGTGTAACCGGCAGATTCAAACTGAGAGCGTATGTATGAGCTCTCTGCGTAATTCTGCTTGCAGCCTAGTGTGTGTATGAAAACGCGCATCAACAAAAATAAGGATATGGATGGTGTTCAGAGGGACAATGCAGTCAGGGTTGCTGTGCGGATTGCGAATTTCAACCGAACAAAGCGCATTTCAGTCGGACAGGTGGCTCTTCCGTACACTTTTGTTAATTTCATCGTGTCCAATGTCCGAGTTTCACAACATACTTCTCCCATGAAAGCACTTCTGGCTCTCTTAGTCGCGTTTTTCTTCGTCAATTGTCTACCGGCTGCAGCTCAGTTCGATTTTACACCGGACTCATTGACGATTACCACAGTGACCTTTAAAAAGGACTTCCCTACTGTCTGGAAGGCAATCAAGAAGTGTATCAAACAAAAAGGCTGTGCTCTGGAGAGCGAAAAGCAGTCATTTGATGAGAAGAACGAGACGTATAAAGGTAACATCACTACAGAAGCCTGTGTGCTTGTTAGCGGCGAAGACTCAACACGTGACGTTATGATGCTGTACGGCAAGGTTCCCATGATCCGCGGTGGAGTTTGGGCGGCCGGCCGAGCGCAATACAACTTTGCGGTAAAGGATCTTCCGGACAAAACTGTACAAGTCGTTTTAACCGTCGAACTCAGCGGATTCGAGAATTATATTACCTCGCAAGTGCATATGTGGAACTCGAACGGAATTCTTGACAAAGAGATGATCGAGATGTTGAACAAAGCTCTCGAAGGTAGCGGCGAAAAGAAGAATTGACCGTGTGTAGTCATTGAATCTTGAGAGAAAGAAAAAAAGGGATCCGACATTTGTTGGATCCCTTTTTTTAGGTCTTCTGTTTTTTCTTCTTCGCTGCCGGAAACAGGACGTTGTTGAGAATGAGTCTATAACCGGGCGAATTTTTGTGAAGCGAGAGATCTGTTGGCGGATCTCCAACGGCATGCTGATAGTCTTCGGGATCGTGTCCTCCGTACCAGGTAAAGGTCCCACGTCCAAAATTGCCATGAATGTACTTAGCCCATCCTTTACCCTCCATCTCGCCGAGCACTGTCACGGATTTCTTGAGGAACTCCTTTTTGAACAAGGTGGTTTGTCCCAAGAATCCACGAATAAGATTTACATGACACTGCGTGAGCATCGTAGGCACCGGATCATACTTGGCTGAAAAATCAAAGAGTGAAAAGTAGTCGTTTGCTTGATTTGGTATCAAGAACATTGGATCAACATCGATGTCCGAATACTCAACAATGCCCGGATTCGTAATCACGTGAAAATTCTCGAAGGCAAAGGTTCGCGCGAAATCAAGCTTCGCCTGACAATCCGGGTCTGCAGGATCGCCATCCAGAATCGATTCTACAATGTCTGTATTCTTTGCCGCTTGAGCGATATCATAGGTATCAGTTGCCGTACACATAGCAAACATGAATCCGCCATCGGCAACATATTGTCGGATCTTCTCAACAACTGCCTTCTTCAAATCAGGAACTTTTGCGAAGCCCAACTTGCGTGCAGTAGAGGTTAACAACTGGACTTGCGCTATATACCACGGCGCATTGCCGTAGCTGGTAAAGAACTTGCCATACTGACCGGTGAAATCCTCGTGATGGAGGTGCAACCAGTCATATTCCTTCAGCTTTCCTTGAATTACTTCCTCGTCCCAAATCTTATCATACTTAATCTCTGCATACTCCATAGCAAGCGTTACGGCATCGTCCCACGGACGGAATCCCGGCGGCTGGTACACTGCAACGCGAGGTGGCTTCTCGAGGCGCACAACATCGGTGTTGCTCTTCTCGCTTTGCACTTCAGAGAGAATTGCTGCGGCGCTGGCACCATCGATTTGATCGAAGCTAACACCACGCACACGACACTCCGTTGCAAACTCCTCTGAGTAATCGCAAAGGAAGGACCCACCTTTATAATTCAAAAGCCATTCAACAGGGACATTCTTGGTCAGAATCCAGTACACGATTCCATATGCTTTGAGATGGTCGTTCTGATGCGTCGCATCCATCGGAATGAATAGCTTTTGCGCACTGCCATAGACTGTACTGACAATCAGGACAACGATGCCAAGGAGCAAGGACTTCGCTATGGATGTGGATCTCAACATTGTAAATGAACGAACGAATGAGCTGTGCAATTATTATGAAGTTATGACGCTGGTTGCACTGCCTTTGCTTGTTCAGCCCATGTACAACACGGCATATCAGCAGCTGAAGCTAGGAGCGGATGGCGCGGTATGATCCGAACGGTTGCTCCTTGCATTCCACTGTCTTCACAATGGTACAGTCCTGTGTACTTCGCGCTCTGCTTCGATCCTCCATCTCGTTCTAGATCTATGACATGTGGATGTGCAATGTTGTCATGCGAATCAAGCGTACCGTAGAGTAGTTGCACTCGCACATCAGAGTCGGAAAGTGAGCCTAAATCGACATGAACGCGGGCCCCTAGAGGCTTGCCTACGTGTAGTTCCGGAGTTCCGTCGAGAGCGACAGATAAAATCTTCATCTCGTTCCAGCGCGAAATGATGCTTCCCTTCCACTCGACGAAATCTCGAGCTCCTTGAGCATTATTCTTCATCATGGATCCGGAGATTCTCAGGGCATAAGCGTAAAACTCGCGCATGTAATCTTGGAGCATTCGCTCTGTGCTAAAGCGGCCGGCATTTGTTTCGATGGAGTGTTTCATGCGACTCACCCACTTGCGAGGCAAGTTCATTTCATCACGATCATAAAAGGTCGGAAGGATAGTATTTTCCAACATCGAATAGAGAATTTCGGTTTCAACCATATCCTGTTCATCGCCGTTCTCATAATCCTCGCCTCTTCCTATCGCAAAACCATTGTCACCATCATAGGCTTCAGCCCACCAACCGTCTAGAATACTACAGTGTAGCACGCCATTGATTGCAGCCTTCATGCCGCTCGTGCCGCTGGCTTCGTAGGGTCGACGAGGGGTATTCAACCATATATCACTTCCCTTCACGAGGAACTTTGCAACACCCATGTCATAATCTTCAAGGAAGACAATCTTCTTCTCAAGACCATAATGTTTGATCTTGGATACGATTGCCTGCATCATCTCCTTGCCGGCGGTATCGCGAGGATGGGCCTTGCCGGTAATGACAATTTGAGCCGGACGCTGCGGATTGTTCAGAATTCGGGCCAAACGTTCCATGTTGCTGAAAAGCAGTCCGGATCGCTTATAAGTGGCAAAGCGTCGAGCAAATCCAATTGTGAAAGCTTGAGGATCAAGGCACTCATTAATGTGCTTTAGGACATCTGCAGTGATGTGTTGATTTTCCTTGCGGCGCAAGTGACTCCGCACAAAGTCTACAAGCATGGTGCGTCGTAGCTCGTGCGTTGACCACAACTCCTCGTCAGGAATATCACGTACGTGCTTCCAGTGCGCATTGCTCGCAAGGTCAGTTCTCCAGTCCTTTGGAAAGTACTTATCGTACAAAACCGAAAACTCCTTTGCCATCCACGACATACTGTGAACACCGTTCGTGATGCCGTTGATTGGCACTTCCTCGAGTGGCAAGTGATCCCAAATATGTCTCCACATGCGTCTAGCAACGGCGCCGTGTAGTGCGCTAACTCCATTTCGAAACGAACTACAGCGCATGCCAAGAATGGTCATAGAGAAACCGTCATCATCTCCGGCATTTTTCGGTCTGCCGAGATTGAGAAACTGCTGCTCTGTCAATCCCAAAAGCGGATAATAACGAGCAAAATGACGTCGCATCAAATCAGTTGTGAAAACCTCATTCCCTGCCGGCACGGGTGTATGTGTTGTAAAACAACCGCCGGCTTTTGTCAATTCGAGTGCGGTGAAGAAATCCATACCGTACTCTTCCATGAATGACCTCGTGCGTTCTAAAAAGCTAAACGCCGCGTGTCCTTCATTGATATGCACAACCTGCGCCTTGATTTTCAATGCCTTGAGTGCACGAATGCCTCCGATACCTAAGAGCATCTCCTGCATGATTCGTGTTTCGGTAGTACCTCCATACAATTGATCGGTGATATCACGATACTCGGGGATATTCTCGTTTGGACCAATGTTCGTATCAAGCAAATACAGCGCGATACGTCCCACGTTGACCCGCCAGATTTGTGCATGCACAGTTGCTTTTGGCAATTCTACTTCAACGATGAGGGCTTTTCCATCAGCGTCTTTCTCGAGAACAAGCGGCAAGGTTGAGTAATCGTATTCGATGTAACGTTCGGTTTGCCAGCCATTTTGTGAAAGGTATTGGTGGAAATACCCTTGTTGATACAGGAGCCCAACACCTACAAGTGGGATACCGAGATCAGACGCTGTTTTGAGGTGGTCACCGGCGAGAACACCTAGACCTCCACTATAGTTCTGAAAGCATTCCGAAATGCCGAACTCAGCGCAGAAGTAAGCAATGGTGCCTTCAAGGTCATGTAACTCCGGAGGCTGAACCTTGGTATTCATATACTCTTGAAAACGATCGTAGACATCGTTTAGCCGTCTGGTGAAGTCCTCATTCCGTGCAATCGTCTGCAATGCATCCATCGACAGTCTCTTGATGAGCAACACCGGGTTGTAATTGGTCTCAACCCACGTATCATTATCAATCGATGCAAACAACTCCTTGGCGTCCGGAGTCCAGCTCCACCAAAAATTGTAGGCCAACTCTTGTAACTTGTTAATACTCTCCGGAATTGTAGGGGCAACCGAATACTTGATTATAGCCTTCATGTGTGTGCTCAGTTCGTAGAATCGACTTGCAATTTAATATGAGAAGGCACAGCACTTGAGTAATGCTTCGGAATAGTTGTCTACATAGTTGGTGCAAGATCTTCTTATGCGGCTTGCTCAGCGACGGCATTTTAGCAATGAATCTACCACAAACAACAACGGCTCCCGAAGGAGCCGTTGCCATTGAGTATGTGAGTGTTGCTTACTTCACGATTTGGATCGTGGTTGCACTCACGCTGCCGTTTTGCTTCACGACTACTGTGTAGCTGCCGCTTGCCAATTCTTCCGTGTTGACGGTGAATTGTTGCGCGCCGCTCATCTCGCCGCTTGCGATTGTCTTCACGGTGCGACCTGTGAGGTCAACAAGAACAACTTCCGTCATTCCGCTGCCACTCAATGTCACATTTACGCGAGCTTCGTTGCGTACCGGGTGGTGACACTTCCATGCTCGTAAAGCCAAGTTCTGCTGCCACTTCAATACTTCATTGGAGAAGCGACTTGTTCCGTCAAGATCTACCATCTTCAAACGATATGACCAGCTGCTGCAGTTGCGTTTGCATCAACCAAACCATTTGCTGGCAACACCGTTGCTGCCATGCGCCGATACGGTTCCGGATGCTGCTGTAGCTGCTCATGCCCTTTTCGCTGACTTTAAAGGTGCCTACATCAAATATGCTGCGTTCTTCTCGCTCATGGTTTCCCATGCTACGTTTACATTCTGTGATGCACGTGCTGCTGTGAAGCTGCTGAGTTCGATTGGAACTACGATGCCACTTGAACGCTCGATAAACTCAACGATTGCGCGCATGATACGCTCGCTACCGGTGTTTACTGTTGAGCGTGGGAGGTGACGCCAGTCTGTTCCGAGGAACACAACATTGTAATTCAGTGCGTTGGTTGCAATACCCATGATGCTGTCTGTTACGCCTGCGTCACGTGTGACGAAGTAGTAAGCTGAACGTGCAAGACCATTGGTTTGACCGTCCGAGTAGATCTTCATCAAGCTCGGCATTGGCACTGCTGCATCGTAGGTGTTGGTTGTCTTTGCAATTGTTTCGCGGATACCTTGAGCAAGTGTTTGACCTTGGACAAGTTGAGCATCATAGCCAGCTGAACGTGGTGTACGGTCTGTTGGTGATGCACCCTTGAGTGCGCCGGTCGTTGCATTGGTTGCGCGAAGTACGTTACGAACAAATTGTTCGTCGTTGGTTGCATCCAAGCCAATGTGCTTGCCAAGAACTTCTTGTGATGCTACAACCAAGTTCTTCTTGTCCGCTGCTGTTCCGACTGACAAGAAGGTACGGATATCTGTGCGTTGTTGACGGGTCAAACGGGTTGTGTCACCAGCCCAGAACAATGAACGATACATGTTGTAGTTCACTGCACGTGGTTCCCAACCGCCGCGATCCAAGTGAATCAAAGTTCAAGCGACCTACCAGATCGTTAAAGCTGGTGCTGCTGCTGTTTGGATTTGCTGTTACTGCTGCCGCACTGTTTACCATACGGATTGGTGAACGCATCAGGTAGAAGCGAACTTGCTTGCTTGACTGATTGTTGCTTGTGTTTTCGTCTGTCGGTGTAAACACGTTCAATGTGTAAACCGGTGTGACGTTGCGTGACATCGCTGTGAATGGTGATGGTGCGCCTTGACCAAGATCCGAGTAGGTCAACGGTGTGAAGTTGAAGTCGAAGTTGATGTCATTGCTTTCGCCTGATGACAAGGTGACTACCTTCGTGTTTGTTGCTACCGGTGTGTTGAATTGATCACGGATTTCTGCAGTGATCGTTACACCTGATTGTGATGCTGAACCATTGTTACGCATGCGAGCGGTAACATTTACCGGTGCTTGTGTCATGATGTATTCTGCATCTGCAAATGTGCCGCTACCTGCACGGTATGCAACCGGACTGATGATTTCGATTGCTTCGATGTCGTTGACATACAAGCGACCGATGAATTCATCTGCACCGATGGTAAAGCGTGCTCCGTTCAGACCGCGTGGGTCGCCATCAAGATCAACCATACCTGCTCCAATACGATCGCCACGACGGTCCAGAATTGATCCGATCGGAACCGGGTTCTGGTTGATACGCATTACTGATGGTGATGTATTGCTTGCTACGTGATCGTTAATGAAGTTACCAACCACGCTGTTGATGTCTTGACCGGTCCAGCCCTTCCATTGACCAAGTGATGTATAATCACTTTGAGCGCCAAGGGTCAGGATTGCATTTGCATTGTCTGTTTCGATATAGCGAACGACTGCTGCTTGTGGAGCGTAGAATGCGTTACGGTTTGAAACCAAACCACCGCTAACTGCAGGAAGAAGACCTGCAACGCCAGCTGATGACTTCGGTGTGAGACCTTGATAGAATACTGTAGCCAAAACGTTACCAGCAGCTGTATTTACAGATGCTGATGAACCGCTTACAGCGATAGCATTGTTTACCAATACCGCATTTACACATTGTTGGATGCCAACACCTACAACACTCAAACCATTGGTTGTTGCATCGCCAGTCATCAAGATCGTGTTGTTTGCGATCGAGTCACCGCGGCTGTTATAACCAGCTGCAAGAGGAGTGATGAGCTTTGACAAACCTGTCAATGTTAGGCTGCGGGTTGTTGTCAAGTGGATACCAGCCGATGTAGCTGTTTGAGCTGTGCGGTTGATAGCATAGATCATGTTACCATTAATGTTCGCAGCTTCGTTAACATTCGGGAATGTAACGTTACCTCCTGCCGGATTAACGAATGAATTCTGTGTTTGCTCGATGTAAATACCTTGAGCTGCAAGGTCTGAGGAAACGTTCGAAACTTCGTTACGAGCAATAACTGGCTTAATGTTGTTATAACACAATTGGCCTGGGCGAGCTTCGCCACCAAGCATGATACCAGCAGCTTGACCGCTTGTACCTGTTGCACCAATACCAACATTAAGAATACGGTTGTTTGTGACTTGCTCGTTCTCACCATAACCAACATAAACACCGGCACGGCGAACGCTGCTGATGATGTTCTTGCTGATAACTGTTCCCTTGTTGTAATAACGTTGGAAACGTGGGTTACCACCAGCTGAAATGTCATTGTAGAACAACGGTCCAACACCCAATGAAACGATACCATAACCGAAGCCACTGATTTCGTTATTGGTGAAGACGTTGTTGTTATTTGTCAAGGTGTCGAGAGCAAGCGAGTTGTTTCCGCCATTGCTTGGAGCAACTGAACGTGAAACGATACCAGCTGAGAAGCTCTCTGGTCCTGATCCCAATTGACGAACATCTGACTCAAAGGTGAAGTTAGGAGCCAAGTAGCGTACGATCGGCAAAGCTGAAGCGTAGCTAGCGGTTGACTGAGGATAGTTCTCAATCAAGCTGCTCTTGATGCTGATGTTCGAAGAACCAATACCAAGGTAGAATACTGCGCGTTGTGGCAATACTGTTGGTGTGTTGGTACCGACATCAAGCATAAAGCGGAATGAACGCTGTGAACCACCATCGAATGTGATGTATCCAGCAGGATTTGCATTCTGTGGAAGTGGTTGCGTGTTCTGGATAGCGTTGCTATTTGTTGGGAAGTAGTTCTGTCCAAAGAGAATACCAACACCATTGCCTGAACGCAAACGGATCGCGATCGATGAACGGGTAAGGCTCTGAAGAAGTGATGGACGGAATGTGATGGTGTTAACAGAATTCATACCTGCAACACGTGATGTAAGATCAAGTGCCGGGAATCCTGAAGCACCGCTACCTACTGTATAGCTTGCATCAGTCAATTCGAAAATGGTCGGTCCTGATACACCACTACCATACATAGCATTTACAGCTTCTTGAATGGTCGAGAAGTTGCGTGATCCGCCTGAGTTGAGAGTACCAATTGTATAGGTACCATTCAGAGCGTCGCCCACGCTCAATACTGTACAGAGTGTGTCGTTGGTGTGAACAGCATCTTCATTCAATGACAAGTAGAAGCAGAGGGTATAGGTACCTACTGCACTTGGTGTCCAGAATGGGAATGTTGCTCCGGTTGTCAAACCGCGTGAACAGTCAGGGATCGAAATTGAATTGTTATAAACAATGTTTCCATTGAGCTTGATAACAAGAGTAGCAGGAATGTCAGAAGCATCAGCAAGACCGTTGTTACGAATACGAACAACTGGACGAACCGGACGACCAACGAAGAGCGGCGGTGTGCCTGTTGGGTTTACGAACGCATCTGCTGCCAACTCGATGTCATACTGAATTTCAAAGGTATATGAACCACTTTGTGGTGCAACATTATTAGCAAGTTGCTGATCGGTTGCGCCGATGAGCTCTGTGCGGAATGTTACACTGTAAACGCCAGTTTGCTGACTTGAGAAATTCGGGAAGCCATTTCCAATAGCATCCGAACCGATTTCAGCACCGGTCGTCAAGCCGGAAGCGCTTGAATAGTTCAAAGTATCAATGCGAACGATGGTTCCGCTTGGGTCACGAATCTCATCGATAACGCGACATTGGTTTACTGTGTTTTGTCCAACGTTTTGAATCTTACAATTGATCGCGATCGGCACGCCACGCGGATACTTGTAAAATGTTGGTGATTGATTTGAAGCAGGACCGGTAATCTTAGAAACTGACAAATCCCAAGGAAGTGGGATGTAGAAGTTCTGAGCTACGAATGAAGAACAACCGCTCGACTTAACGAATGAAGCTTCGAGACGATATGCGCCAGGAGTAACTGCACCTGTCAAGTTGATGGCACCTGCTGAACCTGCAAAAGGACCTTTAGCACTTGTAATGTACTGGTTGTATTGACCTGTACCTGTACAAGGAACTGTTGTATCGTTTGGATTAGCTGGGTTCAATGCTGTGAACACCGGTGTAAGGCTTGGCAATGGTCCAAGAATACGATAGGTGATGTATGCACTTTGACCAGTTGGAACGTTTACGTTAACATAGCCACCGTTTGTACCAGCGTAGATATTACCCGGAGCGAGGATGTTTGTCGGTGATGTTGCATTTGGGAATGTTGCACCCATGTCACCAGCTACGTTCAACGTATAATCTTCTGCTTCACCGTACCAGTATCCACCGCATGGATCATCTGGAATCCAGTTTGTCGCACCTGTGTTGTAGTTGTAGTAATAGCAACACATTACGCGCATCTTCATTGATGCTGCTGACACAGTGCAAGGAATAGTAAATGTTCCTGTTGCAGCTGTAGCAGCGTTGATGTAGGTACCATTGCTGGATGCTACACGCTCACTCGCATTTTGAAACTGACCATCTCCGTTCAAGTCTATCCAAATCGCGTAGACATATGGATAGTTGTTGTTGTCTTGGCAGTAATAGCGAATACAACCCATGAGCGAATAATTGTAGGTCTTACCTAGTTGAACCGAACCTGATACACCGGTTGCAAATGCACCGTTTGTAATAGGTGTGGTAAATGTTGGGCAAGTGACACAGTCGTGATCCGATGTTCTCGAAAACACTGTTGTGGTACCTTGAGTAACTGTAACATTGGTTATGGCCATTGGACCATAATTCCAAACCGGCTGGCATTGCGACCATGCCGAACTGTATCCTAACACCATGACTATCATGGCGAAGAGGATGCGCGCTCCGATATGATTAAATCGTAAAAACGACTTCATACAAAACACCCCGTTAAAGTGAAGAAAATTGAAAACTTGATATTTCTTGCTATTTCGTGTAGGTCCGTCCCGATTGAAATATACCATGTGAAATTCTAATAGCAAGAGAAAAAATAAATTGTTTCCCACAGAGTATTTTTTCCACTGCAAATGGACAATTGAGTGCAATTTTGAGCATTCAGGGACCAGATAGCCAGGTTAATCAGGGAATGAGAATCAGTACCATGCAATTGCTTCGAGATACACTAAAACTAGTGTTTCTACTTGTGTTTCATTGCGCCGCCCAAATGGCTTCGGCGACCAGTGAGACAGTGGTATGGGCTACCGGGACGTTGCGTGGGACGTCCTTGCAATGGACCGTACCAACAGACCGCATTTTGGCTCAGAATTACAGCATTTTTAGGAGTGCGGCTGGCAAAAACCGCTTTAGTCTCGTTGGACGCGTGAGCCGCCTATCTGAAAATGAGCTTCGGACTATTCCACTACCCTGCTCCAAAGACAGTCTCGTCTCGCTGCTCAGCACCGCTTCCAGCGAACGAGTAAGCGGCTTTGTACGGTATCAAGCCCTAAAAGAGCTGAAAACAATCGCCCTGCTCTATCCTGAACCGCTCTTACTCGTTCTTGGCTTGTCTTTCACTGACACCTCATGCAGGATCAATGCCAGCTACGAGTATCGCATTCAAACCGGAGAGAATCCAGTCTGTACGAGTTCGAGTGTCGTCGCGGGCTTGGTCAATTCTCCCCTGTTGCCGCACTCGATTAGCGTAAAACCAGACCAATACAGCGTCCATTTCTCGTGGTCAACCGACTCTGCATTGACAAAGGGTTTACGAGGATGCAACGTCTATCGATGGAACGAATCTACCTACGAGTTCGTCAAAATCACTGCACGTCCAGCTGTATCCATTCATCGAGCGAGAAGCTCGTACACTTTTTCCTTTTTCGATGATATTGGCCTGACACCGGGAATACAGCAGAAGTACTATTTGACAGCAGTAGACGTGTTCGGACGTGAAGGACAGCGATCTGCCGTTATTAATACTGTACCAGTTGACATTCGTAAATACAAAGCACCACGAATCACTTCAACTGTGATAGGTGATGGAAAAGTGACAGTTCGATGGCAAGCCGAAAACGATCCCGATCGTCGTGGATTCAACCTTTATCGTGGGGCACTAGGTTACGGTGATCACTTTCGCGTTAACGAACAGATTCTGGCTCCCAACATCTATTCGTACACAGATTTCTTGAACGATGCGTCTGCCGATCATGTTGCTTATGCAGTTTCCTCTGTAGATAAAGGTGGTTTGGAGAGTCGTTTGAGCTATGATGTGCAAGTTCCTATCATTGACCACACACCACCCATGAGCTCTGACTTCTTTCAGTGCGTGCGCTCGCTCGGAGTCGCTCGTCTGTCATGGTCACAAAGCCCATCCGTTGACGCTAAGCAATATGAGCTTGAACGCGGCATAAGTCCGATCGGACCATTTGAGCCTGTGTTCAGCTCTGATCATGAGAATTCGTTTGTTGATAGCATCCAGAGCTATTCCACTAGCTCCTTGTGGTATCGGATGCGCGTCGTAGATCGTCACGGCAATACAAGCACATGGAGCGAAGCAGTGCAAGCATACAGTTCCTCAATGCAAACGATTACCGCGCCTACGCCAATCGCCGTGCATTCAGATCTACACAGTAAGGTCATCGATTGGTTCCCTTCTCACTCAGCTATGGTGCACGGCTACATCGTCAATCGATACGACGACTCCACCGGTGTTCCTCAGACAATCACGCAAGTAGCTCTCGATGCATCGCAGAGTCAATACATTGATGAGCATATCGACCTTGGTAAAACGTATTGGTATGAAATCGTTTGTGTTGGAGCAGATGGCGACTTCTCTCTGCCATCCGCAAAAGTTCGCTCATCTGCACAGAGCCTCGGTACAAAGACGAGAGCAGTGATTAAGTCTATCAATCGACGGGACAACAAAACCTACGTGAGTTGGTCAGGTGAAGGACCAGTTCGCGTAGACACTCGTTTGTGTCTGGAAAAGAGTTATGATGGTAAGGACTTCGTTGAAGTATCTTCAGCAATGATGAGAAATCATCCGATTCTCGTTGACAGTAGTGATCGTAACTCGGCAACTGTCTTCTATCGCATTCGCACAATTGATCCGCAACAAAACGCGAGCGAATTCTCTCCTCTACAACGCTTGCGCTAATGCCGTTTCGGAAGTGCTTCCCATGCAAGCTGTATCGATAGCAACTTCTTCATTCCCTCAAAAGCACTAAGTGCTTGTGAGAGTGTTAATGACTCTGCAAGTGCGTTAAGGTATAAACTTCAATCAGTTAGCGGCTATCGAACGGGAGTCTCAATGACAATTTGTACTGTTCTGCAGTATGCTCTTCCTTCAGGAGTCGAGTTATCGTACAGAAGAGTATCACTACCGATCGGTTGGATGGTCGAGTTTTTGTCAGTGAGTCCTACACTCTTCTGAACTTCGTAGCAGCGTCGGCGAGCCAGCTCACGATTGTAATCCGCTTCACCTGACTTGTCTGCATAGCCGGCAATTGTAATGGTAGAATTGGGCTGTATGCGCGATTGTACATCCTGTACAATCTTCTTGTTATCGGAATTCAAATCCGCTTTGTTGAAGTCAAAAACGATGAGCGAAAATCTGTCAATTCGTTTATCATCTTTCTGTTCAAAGCGTTTTTGTCGGATGGACAATTGCTGAACAGTCATTTGTGTCTGAGCGTCTTTTGTCTGACCACTCTCGTCGGTCACAGAATACTGAACAGTAACCGGTCGCTCAAGCTTCGGATATGGATCTTCAGCTACGTTCCACGAATAAGACCCCGGCGTACCGCTTCCCTTCATCTCTCTCAACAACTTTGCGTCCTGATGGATATTAGCTTTCCATGCCTTTAGTCCGGCTTCACTCTTTACCGTAGGAACAATTTCTACAATAGGCGGATTTGCTTTGACAGTTATGTCTTTAATAGCAACCGGCTTGATGAGGTTGAAATCCGAAGCAACAAGATCAACGCGACTATTCTCTTGCTGACCTTCCGGACTGACCGGATTTGATGGCGATGAAGGCAACGCCTGTGAGCGAACGCTAAATCGAGCCGGATCAATATTCCAAACATTTATCAAGTAGTCGCGAACTACTTCTGCTCTCTTCTGCGACAGGTCGCGATTGTTTTTCTCAACACCAACTCCATTGTTGCATCCAACAAGCGTCAGCTTCATTGACTCATTCTGACGCATACGCGAGCCAACAATATTGAGGAGCTGATGATATACGTCTAGAGTATTGCGAGGCAGAGAATATTCAGAAAACGAAGCTGTTTGTGGAGTACTTAGAGCAGCCATTCTCGTCGCATTAAGATCAGATGATCCCTCCGGGAAGAAGACTTGAGGCAATAAAGGAAAATTCTCCTCAATCTCTGTTTCTTCAACAACAAACGAACTCACTTGAGATCTACTGCCATCCTTACCCACACCATAAGCCTGCACGCTTAGATCCAGCTCCGCAAGTTTTGGCGTTTCGTGGGCGTAGTGCTCTTCGATCGTTACTTGACGATGCACCATTGCGACATCGTCGACATTGGTTGTTGTTTCTTCTGACTTCACTGAAGAATCGCGAAGAATAACCCGTTCTTCTGTGATGCTAACGCGCGACACGAGTAATGTGTCGCGTTTATAGACAGTGTCCACAGATATGACCGGCGGAGGTGCTTTATACAAACCATAGCGGAAGGAAACACCGAATTGTAATGTCGATACGGACCAGCGAACATCGGATAGATCATTTAAAGCCAGATTGTATCGAACTTCAGGTGTCAATGTTGCTTTCTTCCCAACCGGGAAATCAAATCCGAGTCCGAATACCGATGCGATTTGTGTTGAATTGACATTTGGAATTTGACCGGAGGAACGATCCCGAACACGTGATGAGTCAGGTACGAAGAAGGCATAATCAGGACTTACCAATGTCTCGCTTTGAGTATAGGAGGACAGCATCAAAAAAGCCGCTCTAAAGCCTATTGTTGCTCGGACTTTTCCAAACAACATCACGTTAAGCGCTGGTTCAATACTAAAGGCTTGTAGAGTAGCGTCAAGTTCAAACTGGGATTCTACGCGGTCAGTGGCTTTCTGCGTTCCGCCGATTTGAGCGGTATAACCAATCAGCTCGATGTTGTTCAACTTTCCACCTAAGGTGGTGAATCCCAAACGAGTCTCGAAATTCAAATAGTTCATCAAGGGAAGCTCGCCAAGAACTCCCAACGCTATGCCTTGTCCTGTCCCACTCTGGTACAACGAGTTACAACTGAATACATTCGGAAATGAACTAAAGGATGGGTCGAATATGTTGTGATTGTAATCGGCATATGCACCGAGATACAACCATGGAGTTCGTTGAACTTTTAGCTGCGCGTCCTGCGCAAAGGCTGTAAGAGAACAAATGAGAACAAAAAGAATACCGAGAGTACAACGCATGAAGTCTCCACGACCAGGTGCCGTCTATTGTAAGTAAGTCCATAGAATCTACGGATAGTACAAATATAGACGTTGGATGGCAATGTCGCAGGACTGCTGTAGGCTTACTTACTGATCACGAGGTGCTGAATCTCAACATGAGAAGGCGTTGTCACTACAATAGGGTAAATACCCGACGCAAATTCACCCAGATCAATCTTCACTGCATTCGAGCCTTTCGCTACCCCATAGCGCTTGGAACGCAGTTTCATACCCTCGGGAGTATAGATGTCGACGAGGTAATCCCCTGCTACACTCGCATCGATGTTCATTGTTAACACATCCGATGCAGGATTTGGTAACAAAGTGATCGAGGTCGCATCAGCGGGATCAAGAATCACGTCGTGCGGGAAGCAGTAAGAACTTAGAGTTATGAGACCATTCTCTGTTCGAACTCGAGGTTTCTTCAAAAGCACACTTCCTTCGGTCCACTGAATCGACGAATTGTCGACAAACATGGTATCACTCAAGGTTTGTGACGCTAATGTCATGACATTAAGATTCGTCAACAGACGAGGTGTGTCGTACTTGATCGTCAGGTGGTCAAAGTGCAAATGCACGATTCGCCAGCTGTCAGGCGTATTGTCGACTCGTCGCAATGCCCCACCGGTATCATCGATTACATCTAACAGATAACCATTGAGACGCACAGCGAAATCAAGGGAGGCATCTTCGACGGAGTCTTTGGGTGAGTCGAATTGAATGCGAATCGGAATTTGAATAGTCTCAGCCGGTCGAGCATAGAGCTTTGGCAAAGACACAGTGGCCCACATACGCTTATCATAGGACTGTATCGTGCCGTCAATATGAACGGTATCCCAACATGGTGTTGACACAACTACCTGAACTCGATAGGTGTTTGTATCGATGTAGGTCGGGTCGTACAACAACGAGATCAATAGTCGATCGTTTTGACGAATACGTGTTCCACGAATAGTTGAAAGTGGAACAAGGCTTCCGTTAAGACTAATCTGATCGATCAGAATGTCGGTGTTTGTCGATGCCAAGAAAAGAGTATCGATCAAGATATCTTCAGCAGTGCTGTTCTTGAAAAAGACGTCTTGCGTTGGGTAATGCAATTCAATTTCGCGGGCAACAAAATCGATGTCGCCACCTTTGTCTACCACAACCGGACGGGGATCAACCCTGAATACTTGGGACTCACCTGAACATCCATTGTCATCGACCACATATACTTTGTAGTTACCGGGACCCATTACCGTAATGACCGAATCCTGCTCACCAGTGCTCCACGTGTAGGTAGTAAAGCCGGGCGTAGCATGCAAGTGAATCGGTACACCACCGCAGATTTTGTCTGGACCGCTAATGACGGGTGTAGGCGTTGGCTTGACAACGATGAGGACCGAAGGAGACGATCCCATACAACCGTTTGTGTCGGTGACGGTTACACTGTATTCTCCTCCATTGAACACGGTGATTTTCTGGGTATTCTGACCATTGGACCAACGATAACGACGATATCCGGGACCAGCATCTAAGACTGTTGTAGATCCAGGGCAAAGTATTGACTTTCCTTGAATCGTGATTTTTGGCTGAGGTAAGGGTAATACGAGTGTCGTTCCCGTTCTTTGGAAGACACAACCGCTGGCGGTATCGGTAACATTCAAGACGATTTGACCTACGCCTTCGTGAGTCCACTTGACAGTCACGTTGTAGGTTCCTTGTCCGGCTTCAATCTGTCCACCAATAATATTCCATGAATAAAGGAAGTTTGGTTGACCGCTCACACCGTACAAGTAATCTTCGTTCTGACACAAACTTGGCGGTAGCACAAAGCTTGCACCAGGAGGTTCCGTCATTGTTACAAACACTGTGTCGCGAATCTCACATCCGCGTGCGTCTTGAATCCACACTGAGAAAAGTATTCGTCCTTGACCAAAAGGAACAACCGTCGGGTCAGGAATAGTATCATTGCTCAATTTCTGATTCGGTGGCGCAAACCACTTGTAGCGATAAGGTGCGAATCCACCGCTCACAAAATTCGCGGCAGCGAGACCGACCTTTTTACCCGAACAAACTCTGTACTCATGTTGAAGGTTAAGATGCATACGTGGCTTGATGGTTACAAGCACACTGTCGGTAATCGAACAGCCTTGGTTATCTGTGACAGTAACCGAGTACCAGGTAGTTGTATCAGGGAATGCCAATGGGTTTGGAACATCGGCCGAACTCAAACCATGAGCAGGAAACCATCGATAACGATATGGCGCTACTCCTCCACCGGAAATGCCTAGTCCTCCAATTTCATGAGGAACAAAAGCACAACCGTCGAATCCCTTACCGACCTTAATGTTCAATGGTTGATTCACAAGCACGTCAACAGTATCCCAATCTTCACAGCCTTTGGCATCGATAACGTGCACGACGACTTTAGTATATCCCTGACGAACAGCAGTAAAACTTGGGTTTGCTAATGTCGGAGATGTTGAGTTCGGTGGTAAATACAACCACTCATAAGCGTATGGAGGCGTTCCGGAGCGAGCTGTTTGAGCACCACCTAACACAACGTTGGTTCCAACGCATGCTGTGATGTTTGAACCTGCGTCGGCAATAGGACGAACAAACATTGACACGTTGACGGTATCTGATGCTGTAAGACCATTGACATCGGTAATAGTCACCACATACTCAACAAAGGGTTTGGTCGGTGTTACGATGGGATTGAGTGCAGTTGCGTCGCTCAAATCGGCGGACGGTGCCCAGGAGATTTTGTACGGCGGTTTACCGCCAGAAAATGTCTTTCCGAGGGTAGTCGAAAATCCTTCACAAATGTTTGCATCAGGACCAGCATCAATGCTGAGCTGTGCATGCAACGGAATGCACATGACACTCATGAAAAGGAGTATGCCAAGACAACGAACAACTCGCTTCGTTGGGCCTCCCATGCTGTGTGTATATGTGCGTAAAACTCGTTGCATCTTCAGTATTCTATTTTCGACCGCTTTATGGATAAATGTAGTCTTTGTGGTATAATCAATATCGCACTCAGATACACCAAATATTTCAGAAAAACTACTGTTGTTTTTGTCAGTTTGCTTTCGTAGTCGATCTGCGTAAATACGCCTATTCTGGTTCATTCTTCACGCTCATCGTAAGAGTGTAACATTCTGAACCTGCTGACCACTTGGACCGTTGAGAACTACGAAAAACGTTCCCTCAGCAACCCCGTCACTGTCAAACAACAACTCTCTGGCTTCCGCCTCACTTGCTCTAAATCGCTGCTCACGAACAAGACTTCCATCAAGAGCGCGAAGCGTGCAGACATACTCACCTTCCTGACAATTCTCAATCCAAACATGCAAGTCATGACGCAGAGGATTTGGACCAATCGTCATTGCTGTCACCGGAACTGAAAGCAGTGAAATGTCCGAACCAAAACAATGTTCTTTCAAGACAATACTTCCACTCTTCGTCAAAACCTCAGTGCCTACCAAATCACCTTCGAAAGCAACTTGTTTGATCGTCACTTCCGTCTGCTTTTTCATCGATGCCAGAACCAGGCCTTTGATTCGCACTCCGGTTGTAGCATCACTACTCCACTGACTCGGATGTACCTTCAATTGAACTCGACGTTTTGAGCCAAATATCCGGTCTGACAAAAGCTCGCCTTCGTCTATTCCGATGACATCGAAAACACTAGCGTCGCATTCGATTTCAAAAGCCAGCGAAGCATTCGCAAGTCTTGTCGCATCGACGTTCGAAACGCTGAGTTTCAAATCGTAATTCAAATTCTGACCGCACTGCGCAACCACTACTTCAGGCGCCTCAAATCGAGCGAGCGATTTTCGAGGTTGCATCTGCAGAAGCAAAGCTGCTTGTGATGTGCTTAGGCAGGGCGAAGAACAGCGAATTCGGACAGTCCTCGCGACGTCTACTTCGCTACCCTCAGCTACACTAAGCAAGATTTCAATTGATTGACTTGGCTCCAGTATCAGTGGAAAAGCAATCGATGAAAATTCGACGTCTTTAGACTGAGATACTTGTTCGATCGATTCGATTCGAACTGTTCGTTCACCCGAATTCGTTAACAACCATTTTCCTGTAGCACGACCCGGATGCGAGCTTTCTTCCAACTCGATTGTCGTTGCATAGCTAAGCGCTGAACTGAGATCGGAAACTCGATGTTCTTCGCTACGACGAACGCAGCCATCATCACCGGATACCCAGACGCTATAACTGCCTGCTTTGTCAACGACTATCGACGGACCAACGTTTCCGTTTGACCACTGATACTGAGAATAGCTGCCAACGCAACTCAGTTGGATCGAACTACCCTCACACAATGAATGCTCGCCTTGAATGACTGGCTGTACCGTGCTGCTCCTTCTAACTTCGAAGGAGCCGTCAGTGCTGGTACATCCATCCAAACTGACGCAGCGAAGAGTGTACAGACCTGGAGCCGTGACGCTAATACTTCGTGTGCGCTCACCAGTTGACCATAAATAGGTCCTTGCTTCGTCCCGAGCACTGAGCGTGACGCTTTGCGTCGCGCACAAAACCTCGGAAGAACTCACAATAACCGGCTTCTTAGCTGAAACTATGCTGATGGTTTGTTGTCCCTGTGTCACACATCCGGATTCAGGATATGCGACACGTACTTCGACTCGACCTCGGCCTTCCCCGTTCCATTGAACTTGGATGACGTTGGTCTCTTGTCCCGACAGAATCGCTCCAATGGAGCTCCCCGATGCTGTCGAAACATTCCAGACAAATGTCTGGTCTTCACTTTGATCCCGCACAATACCTATCGTCAGAGCTGTGTTTTCACACACAGAATCTAGCGTGGCGAAAAGTACCGGAGCCACCTCACGAACATAAAATTGTAAGGTGTCAAAAACAAAAAGTCCGTCCGGCTTTGTTGCACGTCGAACGTACAGTATCGACTGACTAACCTGAATAACCGTGTTTGCCGCCTTTGGGTTACTCAATCCTGTTGTAGGTGTCCATTCGTATCGCCAACCTTGAGCACTTTGATCGCTTAGTGTTGACAGTATTTGCGCACCTACACAAACATAGCGCGTGAAAAGGTGCTGGTATGAACTATCTGCTTGTAAAAGATTAGAAATAATGGCATCTGTGGAGCACGAACGGGCCTTCAGCTGAGCTCCCGGCAGCGCGAAAACTGCGAGTGAGAGTATGCTGGCTGTACTATAGCGTAGTAACAATTGTACAAACCTGAAGCGAAGCCGTTTCATTCCTATGAAGTGCGTGATCTTGCGACTGAGTCTTTCCAACGCTCAGGCAAGGCGATTTCAAGTGGAGCTTCTTCCGGAAGGATGCGCAAGGCGCAGTGAGTCCATTCACTCTTCGCTGTTATCGGCAGTCAGGGGGTTTTAATTAAATATTGGATGTACGAAGTATTAACGAAGAATGAGCATTCGGGCGCTCTGCTGCTGGGTGGGCGACTCTAAGATCAGTAAATACAAGCCGTTAGCGTATTCAGCGCTCGAGAAGAAAAAGTCGTAATCGCTGTCCGCATTTGCCTCCCAATGTTTGCTATACAGCACCGTTCCTTGCTCATCCACCACTCGAAGAGCGTGGTGTCCGCGTTCCACAGTGGAACAGCTTACATGAAAGGCATCACTCACCGGATTCGGACTGAGTGTCATAGTCAAGGGATGAGCCTGTCCCAATAATCTCGTACCACGCGAGGTGCACAAGCCGGTGTATCGAACCGCTGAAGCAATGTCTTGGGTTGAAAAGACGCTTAAGGGACGTATCGTGGCATTGGACAATCGTATCGAATCTGCACTGCGATCTCCAAGCAAGACAGCTACCGGAAGTTCAGTGATGAGTCTAGGGGTCGCAAACAAACTGTCAACTCGAACACTCACATGAGCCCGCTCTCGTTGAGTGGTGCTGATGTATAAATTCTGCAAACTGGACCGAAGGCCTGCTTGTAAGCGGAGCATGAGCGGATTATACTCCAAGTCAAAAATCAGCGAGTCGATCACCAATGCTGTTTGAACACTGTCAACCCAGGCATAAATCGGCAAGCTTGACGAAGGCACCAAAGGATCAAAGGTCAAATCCGGCATTCTGAATCGTATAACCGGAATCGCCGGCTTTGATTTTCCGAAGCCGTTTATTCCCAATACGGTTGAATCAGAACATGGACTGCGAAACTTCACAACCAGTGAATCGCTTTGAGCCCCGTTTTGACGAGGAGTAAAGCTGAGATAAATCTTCACCGTATCGCCCGGCGCTATTGCTTGAAGAATTGGCGGCACTGTTGAGTCGATGGCAAAAACTGAATTCGTCCTGAGGAAGTCCGTTAGTGTGAGACTCGCCGAACCGACATTGACAACGCTTATAACCATCTGCTTTACTGAGTCAACTTTCACCGTGTCAAAATCCACGGATTGCGACAGGATTTTATAACCCAGCGGTTGGGTAATGAGTACAGAGTCGGTTCCTTGACATCCAGCCCCATTATCTACCAACAGCCGCACCATTCCCGGCGTGCTAACCGTGTATTGAGCACTTCCCGCTTGACCATTCCAGAAGTAATTGGGATAGCCCGGTGTTGCATTGAGAACGACTTGCGATCCAGGACATAGCACAAGTCCAGATTGAGGACTAATCTGAATCTTCAACTGATCCTGAATGCGAATCGTAAAGCTACCCGTATCGATGCATGGCGGCGAAGAGCGTAGCATCACTTTGATGTTCTTTGTTCCGACACTATTCCATGCAACTAACACCACACCAGAGTCTGCTCTTGAGTATATCGTTCCTCCATCCACAATCCAGCGATATGAAGCGCCGGGCAATGGTGGCATGGCACGCAACTCAACCACGGTGCCAATGCACGAACTGTCGAGACTCTGAATTTGAAGATGTGTTTTTGTATTGAATTGCACATCAATAGTGTCCATCGTCCAAATGCAATTGGTCGTGTCAGTCAATGCTGCAGTAATTCTCGCACTTGTGCCAAGATTAACCGATGGACCAACTGCACCGTTCGACCAATAAATCAAGTTCGTCGAAGTGTTACGAACGCTAAGCTGAACATTCTGTCCTTGACACAACTGGATGCCTCCCGCGACACTGTCAATCTTCACGCTGCCATCAATGATCGCAGAGAAATGCAGATTGGGTCGGGGGGATTCTTTCACCACGATCGCAAGTGAAGAATCATGACACCCTGATTTGTCAGATACCAGCAAGTGATAAGCACCTGCCTGCTTCACATATAGTGAGTCTTTCGTTCCAACTTCCTTACCGGTGGAATCTCTCCAACTGAAAGCATCGAACTGATCACGAGAGTACAACAAGACGCTGTCCCCTGGACACAAAGTCGTCTTTCCCAGAAATCTCACTTCCGCCGGAAGTTTTGAACGAACCTTGATTCGAATGGTATCGGAGAAGGCATTACATCCTAGCTGTGAATCTGCTGAGTAGAAATAAGTACCAGCTCCGTGCACAACAATACTCTGAGTTTTTTCACCGGTACTCCACAGATAGCGAGACAAACCACCTTCGGCAGTAAGCGTTATGCTACCACCCGCGCACATTACTGTGTCTTTGAGATCGAATACAATTAAAGGTGTCGTCGGACATATTTTCATCACGATACCGTCCTGTTTCAGATAAGGAACCGGTTGAATCGCATTAACCATTGGAAAGTCACGGCTATTCGTAAGCCCAACGACATAGGCATTTCCACTTTGATCTGTACAAACGCCTTGTGCATAGTCGATACCGGTTCCGCCAACACCGGTTGACCACAACATTTGTCCCGTTGCATTGAACTTGCATACAATCATGTCGGCAATGCTGTCTACGTGAGGCTTGAATATTGCTCGCTTGTATGGAAAATCAGGACTCGAGCTAAAGCCCACTGCAACAATTCCGGAATCAGAAGAAAAGCAAACAGCGTTAAAAAGATCTTCTATGCCACCACCTACATACTTCGCCCATTTACCGTTGAGATTGAGGTCAGTAACGAGGAGCAAGCCGTCAGAAGAACCGGAGAACCGACCAAGTACATCCGGCTGACCATAGTCGGGCAGTCGATTGCTCGTCGTTAATCCAGCGCATACGAGTCGTCCGGCATACACACTCATACCATTGAACAACTCGCCTCCCTCACCACCAAACAAGGTTGCATGCACATTGATTCCCAAACCATTGAGCTCAAGAATAAACGCGTCGTAGGTACCATTGAGAACTTTCTGACCGCCATCTAAATAGCTAAGGTTGGTACTCTCGGTTCTTCCACCAACATAGATGTTCTTAAAATTATCAATAGCTATACCGAAGGCTTCGTCATGATAATTGCCGCCATAGTAGGTTGAAAAACGAAGCCCCAAAGTCGAGGTCCAAGCGCAAACAAAAGCATCACGATCCTGTGTGCTAATGTTGGGCTTTTTGTCCATGATGGCATTGAGCGTTTTGAAATTGGCCGAGTAGGTATATCCACACATTGCCGGATTGCCGTCGGAATCGAGAGCTATGTCGTAAGCAATATCAACATCGGTACCACCTATGAAGGTTCCAGTAACAAAATCCAGCTTTAGATTGAATTTCATTATGAATGCGTCGTAGCTTCCTGTGAAGGAATTATAGGCTTGAAAAACATTAGCAGCAAATCGCAAGTCTTGGCTTGCAGACTGGCCACAGATAAAGATGTTATCGCTCTTGTCAATCGCAATTCCAAACGCATCGTCTGCCTTGGGTCCGCCCCAGTAAGTCGTTTTATACAAGGTGCGATCCGGATTGAACATCGCTACGAAAAAGTCATCCTCTCCTGAATTGTAAACGTTGCCCGTCGACGGCAGAATATCACTACTCGAATAGCCGCAAACAACTAGATTACCGCGATGATCAAGAGCGCAGTGATTGACAACATCATCCAAGTTCCCGCCATAGTATGTTGACCACGTAATAGCGGGATCTATCACCAACACTTTGCTTCGATCGTAATCCTGTCGAATATGAAAACGGACGTAGCCTCCAGGCTGTACATCGAAATCAGTACGCACTTCACGCCTTTTAAAACCAAGCTCTTGATATGATATTGGATGTGCTTCCGTAATCGTAGCAGCGCTGCTGTGGAGTTGCAGTTCACCGTCTTCGTTGAGTGAGGTCAGCTTTGTATTGCGCGTGTGCAATAGGATGCGCGAAGGATCTGCTCCCGGTGCAACAACAAAATCATATTTGAGCTGATTATTAGTGCTTCTAAACACAACATCAATTCCGTCATAGATCCCTTTGTAACGGATTTCGGAATAGGACGGCACGTTGGTGAGTGGTTGGGCTAAATACGACTGACAGTAATCACGAACTCCAGATTGGACTCCATTCGGCACGATAGCTAAAGCCGTGTTTGCACCAACGAAATCAACATCAATTCGCTCGAATTGTGTTGTGTAGTGGATGCGATCTCGTGGACTCAAAGGCTGGGAAGAACTGACCTCTTTGCGGCTTATTGGAATGAGGTAGCTAAAGCCGTTCTGGCGGAAGTACACTTTTGTTGCGCTACCGCTTATTGCGAATTGAATGGCATCTGCACCGGAGCCAAAGGCTCGGAACTGACCTTGATTTGGAATAAAGCCTGACTGAACATTTGAAATGAGCTCATCAGCGGCTCGAACTGAGGAACTTGCGAGGAGCAAGACTACAACCAATGTAAGCATGCACTGACGTCGAGACCCTAGAGAGCGCTCTAGTGTCCGAAGTTGTTGCAGATATACTCGACTCAATCCAAGATTCATATACTTCCCTTCCAACGCTAATATATCACACCTGCATTTGCTAATTACTGATTGATGGAAAAAACGAAACCCGCTGCTACTTCCTGTGGCGCGCGGGTTTCCCGTTGGAGGAGAAAAATGAAATTGGTTTTACAAATCGAGAATAGTCTTGTTGAGGCTACTTGACCTGAAAATGAGCTTAGTGATTAACAACGACTGAGGTTGAGCAGCTACGGCTTGGTGATTGAAGAACCAGCAAATACTTGCCGCTTGGGATGTCGCGAACTGAACATTGCATGCTGTGGGCGCCACGTTCTGCATTGCCTTGGAGGAGTGTCTTAGCAACTGAACCGCGACAATCAACCATTTGAATTGTGGTTTCACCTGACTCAGCCAAGGTGTACTCAATGTTCATTTCATCTGTCGAGGGATTCGGGAATACTTTGGTGACGCTGAGGGATGAACCGAAGTCAAGTGAACGTGCTCCTGAACGTGAGCAAGCGCCGTCAAGATCGATGCGACCGTGTTGAACGTTGAGAACTGTGCTGTCTGACAAAGTAATGTTCTCGATAACAATTGCACATGATGTCGTGTCGCCTAAGAGAATCTCAACCGGTGTAACAATGTCAGTGTGCGAACCACAAACACCGCTCATCGTCCAGCAAATATCGTCGCCGTCAATCCAGTACTTCACAGAATTGTCTTGAAGACGAATCATTGTCTTGCGAACGCGAAGTACAACGCTGTAATTCATAACTACTGTCGTTGCATTTGCATCAGTAACATTCAAACTCAAACCAATCGATACTGTATTGCCTGCTGCACCGTGCACTTGTGTTCCAAATGCTTCAACACGAAGAATAGCGTTGAAGTGCATTTCATCAGATACTTGTGTGCAACCATTTTCGGTGATTGTGCGAACTGCATACACGCCGTCATGACTTGGACGGAAGCTACGTGTCTTAGCACCGAAGATCTCAACACCATTTTCCAACCACTGGTAGTTAGCAGATGTGCTAGCATACAAGGTAGAACCATTGCGTTGAATGCTTGGCTTTGGGTTAGCGTTGAAACGAATGCTAATTGTATCTGAGCTTACGCGCTTTCCATTGGATTGTGTTGCTGTGTAGAAGTATTGTCCGGATGTCATGACGTTAAGTTCAGCGCCATTCATGCCGTTGCTCCATACAATGTTTGTCAAACCGCCTGTGCTTTGAAGATTGATTGATTCACCTTCGCATGCAACTGTTGTACTGCTCAACACGCGAACTGCTTCGCGGTCACGAACAACGATGCTCATTGGAGCAGATTGAGCCACACAACCACGTGAGTTTGTTACAACAACTGAGTAGGAGTGATTGTCATGGATGCTGATAAAGCGTGTTGTCTGACCACTTGACCACATATATGAAGCATAACCTTCACCTGCATCGAGGGTAGCAAGTTCGTCGTTGAAGATTTCTGCACGTGATGCAACGATGTGCGGTGTTGCCGGTGACTCGATGCTGACATCAAGACGCTGGCGAGCTGAGCAACCGCTGGTTGTTGTTTCTGTAACAACAACGCTTCCACGCTCTTGATGAGCCCACGTTACGTTTACTGAGTCGTTATTGCGACCCAAGAACTGAATGTCACTAGCGCCATCGATATTCCAGCTGAAGTAGCTATTGGTGAAACCGGAAGCACTGTATGTTTCTGTTGATTGAGCACAAACTGATGTTTTGCCTTGAACACTCGGAGCGAATGAATTGCCAACTGCAACATTTACTGCTGCTGAGCTTGCTTGACATCCGGCAGCGTTGCTAACGCGAACGCTGTACTTGCCTGATGTGGAAGGAACGATTAAACGTGTGGTCTCGCCATTTGACCAGAGGTATGAACTCCACTCACCTGCATCGAGAACAACACGATCGCCTGAGCAAGGATTGTTCTTGCCTTGAACTGTGATGACTGGATTCGGTGTCTGTAGAACCTTGATTGTGCTGGTAGCAGATGATGATTCGCAACCCGCTTCGTTCCAAACGCGAACGCTATAGATACCGTCGGTTGTAACCTTGATAGTACGACTTGAAGCACCGCTGCTCCATTCGTAGCGACTATACTTACCTGCGTCAAGAACTACTGTATCACCACTGCAAATTGTTGTCGCACTGGCACTGATTGTAATTGTCGGTTGAGCAACGATATGAACAAGCATCTTCGAAGAACCAACACAGCTGTTAACCATGTCGCCACTTACGAACAACTTAGCTTCGCCTTCTTCGCCCCAAATGATGCGAGCGCGATAGCCGTTAGCTTCAACAACCAAAGAACGTGCACCTGCAACAGTCCAGAGCAATTGTGTTTGCGAATTTGTTTGAACCGTGTAAACATGTTCTGTTCCGGCACAAACGATTGAATCGCCGGAGATAACCGGAGTCACTTGATTCTCAACGCTAACAAGAACGCTATCACGGATGCTGCAACCATTACGGTCGATCACATTCAAAGTGTACATCGTTGTTTGTGTTGGCGCTGCAATAGTATTCAAAGTGCCTGGTGCGCTCAAGCCTGTGCTTGGCGTCCAGCGAATATCAAAATCTCCTGAGCCACCGTGCAAAAGCGGCTGAAGAACGGTTGAACCTTTTGTGCAGATGACTTGGCGACTCGGCATTGTCAGTTGAAGAGCCGGAACAACTGTCACGCGGACTGAATCAACTGTTACACAACCATTGGCATCGCGAACTGTACATGAATAAACTGTGTTTTGTTCCGGTGTGACGGTTGGACGATCAATGCGTTCGTTGCTCAATCCTGTCTTTGGTGACCATGTGTACTCGAAAGGAGCAACACCACCACTTACGACTGCTGCGAGTTGTTGTGATTGACCTTTGCAAACCATGCGATCAGCACCAAGATCAGCAACCATAGCTGCGTGAACTGCGGTGTTGGCTAGGTAACGGAAAGAGCTGATGACGATACCATTATCGCCATTTGTTGAACCATAGCTGGTTGGAACAAATGTGCCGGCGTTTGAGCCGAGTTCATAGTTCATTCCGCTCAAACCACCGTTGTTGCGAACATTGAGTTCAACAGGAAGTGAGCTTTGACGGACTGCAACAACACCTGCGCTACCGCCGCCGCCAGGACCATGAGGAGTGCGAGTGTCGCCACCCTTACCGCCACAAACATCGACGTTAATAGCATTGCGGAATGAGTCACAAAGCAATACAACACTTCCACCTGCTCCGCCACCACCTGCACCGTCCATTTCGCAACGCTGACCATTAGCACCGCGACAAATGATTTGACCGCCCATGCCTACGATTTGTGGTGCAGAGAGGATTACGATGCCGCCGCCTTGACCGCCGTTTGAAGGATTATTATCGTTACGATGACCTGCGCCTGCTCCACCACCCATGAAAACTCGAGCTTCACTTGCATTGTAGTTCAAACCAAAACCACCAAAGCCGCGGGTAGCTGCATCATTACGGATTGAACAGTTGCCCCATGCGAAACCGCCGAAGCCACCGTTTCCAGCATTTGCACCACCACCACCGCCGGCGTTGTGATTGTTTCCGCCGCCACCGCCATTTGACCAAGCACCGCGACCACGAAGTGAAGCGGAATTGATTGCAACACCTTCGCCCTTAGCGGCACCGTCGAATGAAGTTTGTGGGTATGAATATTCGTGACTACCACAGTTTAGATTAGCGTTCATTGCAACACCGCCGCGGAAACCGCTTGCGCTGGCATCGACCGTACCACTGATCGTGATTGAATTTGAGGCTTCTACAACAAGCACACCACCCGTGCTGCCATCCCACTTGCGGGCTGTAACATTTGCCAGTGTGAGGTCTGTACCTACTGCAACTTTGATCATTTGAACGCTGCCGTTTTGGAATTCATAGGCGTTCTGAATATCGAAAACCAATGAAACCGAGTTGCCATTGATAGCAGAAACGGTGTTGAATTCGAACTTTCCTGTAGAATTTCCAAGCGATGGGGCTCCGAAATTGTCGGAGTTGTCGTTGCTCACTGATGCGCCTTGCATCTGAATGAGGAGCACACGATCACCGGCAGATAAGAACTGCGCGTTTGAAAGGGTCACGCAACCGCAAGCGCGATTGTAGTTCGTGACTTTTGAAGACGGATTAAGTGTGCCACTGAGCGTTTGAGCTTGGGCAGCAAATCCAAAAAGAGCGATAACCAGAATTTTAACCAGGTGCTTCATATTTCTCCAACGTTTAACGCCTATCCTGCGGCGCTATGAAACATTACTGATCAAATATGGCAGCACCTACATACAGCGGTCATCCGTAGACACACGTATTTTTAAAGCCATGAAGATGAAATCAACTACGTAGAAAACACATTCCCCTGACATCCAACCCGATTAGCCTGCCCCAAAATCCCCGAAAATTGGTTGGTGAACTAGCACTAAGACACGAACATAGGGAGTTTTTTGTCTCTAAAACGACGTTTCTTGAGCTTTTCGAACATAAAAACGTATTTCTGCGCCCGAGTCTGCCGTCTGTCCCCCCTTTGAGCGCAATTTGACCCTTCGCAACATCACTTATGCGGTGCTTTTATCCAGCAAACGACGGTAAACTGCTTCATATTGAGGAACAACGATATTAACGTCGAATTTTTCAACCGCTGCAGCCCTTGCTTTTTCGCTGAAACTCGTCCATCGCTTTGGACTCGATAAGAGCTCGATGGCATATTTAGCCATTCTTTGCACATCTCCCAATTCAGCTATGTATCCGTTTTCTCCGTGACTTACGAGTTCAGGAATGCCGCCGACATTGGATGCAACGACCGGCACGGAGCAGGACATAGCCTCAAGTGCCGATAAGCCAAAGCTCTCGGATTGACTTGGGAGAAGGAAAAGATCAGCTGCCGACAGTATATCCGGCAAGGCATTTTGCTTACCGAGGAAGGTCACGTAATCGGAAACACCAAGTTCACGCGCTAATCTCTCGGTATCTGCTCTCTCAGGTCCATCGCCAACCAGTACTAAGCGAGCCTCCATCGCACTGCGTACTTCAGCGAGTATGCGAATAGTGTCTTGAACGCGCTTTACTGTCCTGAAATTTGAAATGTGCATCAGGATCTTCTCCGAATCCTTTGCCAAGCGTCTGCGCATGGTCGCACACTTGTCTTCACTTCGCTTGAACAGTTTGGTATCAACGAAGTTTGGGATAACATCAATTTCTTTGTTGGGCTTGAAGCTCTGCTGGGTCTTCTCGCGCAGGTGATTCGAAACAGCCGTTACCGCATCTGATTCAGCCAAAGAGAAGGTGACTAAGGGATGGAAGGTTGGCTCAAGTCCAACCAGTGTGATATCCGTACCGTGCAAAGTTGTCACTAGTGAGACAGGATTCTTTGCCTGCAGAATCTGTCGAGCAAGAAAACCGCTAACCGCGTGTGGTATTGCATAGTGTACGTGTAGTACTTCCAACTGCTCGTACTTCACGACGTCGATAATCTTACCCGCTAGAGCCAAGGTATAGAGCTGATGCTCCATGAGCGGATAACTTGGAATCTCTACTTCATGGAAGAAAACATTCTCCTGAAATCTGTCAAGTCTAAAGGGTACGGAATAGGTTATAAAGTGCACGTGATGACCACGTCGCGCCAATTCCATACCGAGTTCAGTTGCAACTACGCCGCTTCCGCCGTATGTTGGATAGCACACAATACCAATGTTCATGCTTGCCGTTGTTTAATGTCTGAAATTACTACTGAGGCCGAAGACCAATACTTTACCATTGATTCACCTGCACGGGCTGAGGAACGCATCATGGCTTCACGTTTTATAGCCTATGCACACCCCATTCGTGACAAAGAACATGCAATGGAGATCGTTGACGAATATCGTCGCGAGTTCTTTGATGCCACTCACCACTGTTTTGCCTATAGGTTGGGAAAGTATGGGTTGGAATTTCGTGCCGCCGATGATCGCGAACCAAGTGGAACTGCCGGTAAGCCAATCCTCTTTGCCATTCAAAAATACACTCTGAGTGATATCCTGGTGGTGGTCATTCGATACTTTGGAGGGACAAAGCTGGGAAGAGAGCGTCTCGCCAAGGCATATTCGGAAGCTGCAAACCTGGTTCTAGCAAAGGTGACGCGTAAGATTGTGTACCGAACACACACAGTGAAAGTCTTCTGTGTCTATGAGGATCTCAAGTTCGTCCTTCCCCTTCTGGAAAAGTACGCAGTGCATATGAGCTCGGACTATCGCGACGCCATCGAGTTCACCGTAAAAATCCAACGCTCACAAGTTGCTGAATGCGTGGAAGCAATTGGACGAGCAACAAATGCCCGTGCCGGTTGTGTGGTGGAAGAGGAAGAAGATTAGCCAAAGCGATAGCACTAAGCAACTTATTGTTGATCAACCAACAAGTAGTTGAGAATTCTCTCAAATGATGCAACGTCGAGTACGTATAAGTCAGTGTGCTGCACGGCACGCACAGAAGCATTCCGTTTTCTCTTGTGAATCAACGCCATCTCACCAAAGAAATCTCCTTCACTGAGATTGGTAAGGGTCACACCATCTGCAGATAGTACTTCCACCGCACCTTTAGAAATAAAGTACATGCTGCGAGCAGAATCTCCAATCTTGAAGACATAGTCTCCTGGCATCACGATTTGCGCATGGAGGAATATGGAAATCTCCCTGATGAACTCCTCACTGGCATCACGAAAAATATTCACGCGTTCAAGTACTTCGCGTTTAAGGTAGAGTGATACCTCGGTTTTCAATCCGGGAGGAAGAGCCGTGAGTACGCTTGTCTCGTCGTAGCCCAGACGCTGTTCCCACACATAGGAATAATAGTCGTTGATTCTCCGCTCAAGCTCTATCGGAAGATTTCGATAGCGAATAAATGCATGAACTTTCTCGAGTGTTTCTTCGTGGTGCACACGGGCGGGATCAATCTTGTTGAGAATTGACGCAATGTTTCCAATCAGATAACCATACATCACAAGACCAATGAGCATCATGCAGACTGAGAAGATCAAATCTGAATTCGCAGTCGGAGGCGCATCTGCAAGACCTGCATTGGCAAGCGTTGTCGTTGCCCAGTGCAAGGAGCGCAAGTACTGCGAGGTGGCATCGATTCCCGCGATGGGATGAATCTCGATGCGCATGCACGTTACCCAGTGAATCACAGTGAGCAGGATGTAGGCAAAGTGCGTGAGACGGAGAACAGAAGCGAATCGAGGCGATTGACGGATATTCTCGTTGATGCGAAAACCGACGTGTATGAACTTGGCGAACTGGAGAAATGCAACTGGAGTCCAACCGACGAAGAGGGCAAAGGGTATGATGGAAAGCGCGTCGATTACCAACCAATCTCGAGTGTATTTCTTTAGGTAGCTCGGTCCTCTACCTTTCGCAAACTGAAACTCAAAGTAAAAGTCGATGAGATATAAGACCGTCACCAGCACAACAATCGGCACATACCACGGACCGATAAGCTCCGGAAGAACGTAATGCACCGGAAGCACTAATCCGAATATGATGCTAACTGCTAATATTACTGTTTGCCACAGGTATAAGCCACGGTGTCTCATTTTTTTGTTTCTATCAGTGGATCTTTGTCCGAGTTTATAGCCGATACTGCGCGAGCAACACCGGCACTCATTACCAACTCGATTGCATCCGCTGCCCTTGCGATCATGCGATCTCGACCGTCTCTTTCGGTTGAGTCAAACTCGCGCAAGACATAGTCCACGAGTTCTCCCATCCCAAAATTCTTATCTATGCCGCACCGCAAACGCCAAAAGCGATCGGTGCCAAGTTCGGAGATTACAGAATGGGTGCCGTTATGACCGCCATCTGATCCTCCCTGCTTGAGATGAACCCGACCAACCGGAAAATTGAATTCATCGACAACTATCATCACGTTGCTAGGCGTCAGCTTGTACTGCGATACAGCATGCTTGATAGCAGTGCCGGAATTGTTCATGTAAGTTGTAGGAAGAATAACGAGAACAGACTTGCCTCGAATGCGAAGTGCTGCTTGTACGTAGTCACCTTTCGCAGGACTAAAACTCTGCTTGAAGCGATTACATAGTTCAGCGCAAACCAGCCAGCCAATATTGTGGCGAGTTAACTCGTATTGTCGTCCCGGATTCCCCAGTCCTGCGATCAACCAATCAACGTGCATTTGTCCTAGCGTCATTAGTACACAATCGTTCCACTACCATCCGCACCCGCGCCGAAGAACGCAGTGCCGTCTCTAAAACTTCGTCGTGAGTAAGTGCCTGCGTCGGTGGAGCACTTAGGGTATTGGTGATAATGGACAGCGCTGCAGTCTGTAAACCACAATGTGATGCGCACTCAAGCTCATGCACGGTGGACATACCGACAGCGTGTGCAAATCTAGTGAAGAAGCGAATCTCGGCACGGGTCTCATAACTTGGTCCACTTACCATGCAGTATGTCCCTCGTCTCAACCAGTTCGGAGCATCCGTCCATTGCTCAAAGCAGGTCCGTCCAAATTTCAAGGCTTCCTCGCGCTGAATCTTATCGTCATGCTTCCAGTTCGCATGAAAGTCAGAACGGTTCAAGACAGAATCAATGATCATCAGGTCGCCGGCGGCGTAGTCCGGATCAAGTCCACCTGCGGCATTTGTGCAGATTAATTTCGGG
>JBGAUL010000034.1:0-36685 GCA_044228685.1 Chlorobiota bacterium | reverse complement strand
CGCTTGTGAACATTCTTCTCGTTCTCATAGGACATAATTTTAGGTGAGTATTAGCTTAACCACTTGTCCTATTTTTTTTGGGGGGGAACTTCACGTTGATGTAATTCACTCGTGTCATATCAAGTAGATCAATATTGACCTACCGGCTCGGGTTGTGTTCAGCTTTATCGCTGAAGCTATTGAAACGAAGGTCCACATCATATCTCCGTAAGAATCATATAGAGATTGTCTTTAGTTGATAATCCCATCTTCTTCCGTAACCGATATCTGTGTACTTCCACCGTCCTTTTCGACGTAAAAAGAAGGGCAGCAATATTCGAGCTGGTCAATTTCATTTTCAAAAGAGCGGCGATCCTTAGTTCTGTACTAGAAAGACTTATATGTTTGGCTGCCAGCCGCGCCATAAACTCACCGTGAACTGCCTGAAGTTCGCCATAAATCATCTGCGATACAGCACCTGAACTCATGTGGCGCTGTATCGAGGTAATAATCTGTTCAATTCCTTCAGGAACATCATGGCTTTTCATTTTCAGTATCTTATGTAGGTTTATACTGATGTTTTGCAGAAAAGAATTTTTGTCAACTACCTGACTAATCGTTGTTTCCAATTCCTTTGATCGCATCTGTAGCTCTCTCTGCGCTTCTGCTAGTTTAGCTTCATAGCGTTCACGTTCTACTGCCAAATGCTTTTCCTGCTCAGCAAGGGCAGTTTGCATCTCATACTTTGCGAGAGCTTTCTCATTTTCGTTATTTTTTAGCTTATTCTCATTTTGATAGTACTTTCTTATATGGCTTGCAAACATCTTCCATCGGTTCAATTCCTCATATAAGTCAGCCAATTGTTTGTAAACAGTGCTGAGATAGCGATATTCTTCAAGCTTCTCTAGCATTTCTATCGATTCCAAATAAAGAGATATCGCTTTTTTAGTATCACGACGACTATATTCTTTCGAAGCTAGAACACTTGCGAGACCTGACTTTGACAATGCCACGTTTCGATGACAATCGCTTTTCACGGATAGAGTTAATACTTTATCGTACTTCTCAATAGCTTCTGAGTAACGTCCAAGCTTATAGTATGATTCAGCGAGGTTTAACAATGTCTCGCTGAGGACTAGTTCGACGGATTCGGATTCTTGAACGACAAGAGCTCTTAAGTAATATCCGATAGCTCGCTCAAATTCTCCGCCATGAGTTAACAATGCCCCAATCCTCGAATCGAACTGAGCCGCCCTTTCTAACAAGCCTAGCTCTTCGTATCTGTCACGACAGTCGCAAAAGTATTGAAACGCACTTTGCTTGTCGCCCATATAAAAGTACACGCTTCCCACGTTACCAAGCAGCCGAGCAAGTCCTTCATCATCACCAACACGTTCAAGTAGGGGTCTTGACTTCAACCAACTCTCTAGTGACTTAGAAAACAATCCCATCCCAGCATAGATAGCACCTATGTTACTCCACACTGTTCCAAGACGCTTTTCATCTTCAACTAACTCAAATGCGTCGCGTGCTTTCAGTGCATACAGTAGTGCATTCTTATAATCACTTCGCGCATTGTAGAGGTTTGAGATTTGACCACTCACAATCCCAATTCCAAGCAGATAATCCCCCTGCTCGTGTATCTGTAAGGCATGAAAATAGTTTTCTAATGCGCGATCGATTTCGCTCTTTCGTGACGCGATATTGCCGGCTAGAAATAATGCAGAAGCTTGTATGGAGGAAAGTTGATCAACAGTTGATTTCGAAGTGCCTCGACTTGGCCGTTTATTCAATGCAGCGACGAGAGCTAACACAGTGGCCTCTGCTTCTTCTATTTTTTTTTCTTCAAGCAGTTTAGTCGCCTTCGCTAGCGCGTTGGAGTATGCTTCAGTCTTCATACGTCATGCTTAATTCGCTCCATCATTTGGTGTCTTGAGCAGGTCCGGTTCGGCACAGTCTGGCATCCAAGGATTTGTGTGTGTGTGTGTGTGTGTGCGTAGTTACATCCATTAGTACCACGTTCAACAAGAGTGCTCGCAACAGCAAGGAGTGCATACATGCGCCACCGGTCTAACACATCGCTGATTCTGATCTTGTTGACTGCTACATTGACCTCGTGTTTACACGATCACCCACGACCCGACGACGATTCACTTAGCATTCCTTAATACGGTATCTCTTTATACGTAGTAAGTAGTCTAACAGTACAGAACAATCATCTCAATGATACTGTTGTTTCGATGTAAATAAGCTTACTGTACTTCTAGTCGCAAACTAAAATGCGAGATCTTCTTCTCGTACGTATTTCTTGGTAATTGCTTGAAAATACGTATGCGTAAGTAGTCACTTGGAGATAGGACCAAAATATTTTGGCTTTTAAGCGCAACTCAAACACCAAATACTACACGAGGACTCCTACGTATGAAGAGCATTTTCGAAGTCAAATACTTCAATAGAATCACAAGTTCCGCCTTCATCTTCTTCTTGCTGTTCAGCCTGAGGGCGGAAGCACAAACTAGACTCAGATACGCCTTCAATCCCTTAAACACGCCGCAGGGAGGTGAGGTTCGTGTTAACGACATAGCCGTTGACAATTCTGGTAATCGGTATGTAACGGGTTACCTCAAAAGGAGTGCAAATGCAAACCCAGGCGGTAGCGAGGCGCAGTACTTACGTAGTCGCGGCTCGCGCGATATTTTCATTGCCAAATACAATCCCAGCGGCGCTTTTATGTGGGCTCACAGTTTTGGTGAAGCAAACGATGATGAAGGCAAAGCAGTGTCTGTCGACGCCGCCGGTAATGTATTAGTTGCAGGTTACTTCAACTTTGCGGCAGGAGTTGATTTCGATCCTAGCGCTGGCACCGCTTTGTTGTCCAGTACTAGTACGGCTGCGTTTTTCGCCAAATATGATACTGACGGGAACTATGTCTGGGCTAAGAAAATTGATGCGTCGGGGCAACAAGTAGTAACAGACATGGCTTTGGACGCAGGTTCCAATATCTATGTAACGGGCACATTCCAAAACACAACTGACTTCGACCCGGGCTCAGGTACTACAACAATGACAGCGACCACTAGTGACATGTTTTTTGCGAAATACACGTCGACCGGTGACTTTGTCTTTGCCAAAGGCTTGCATGGCAATGGAACTTCCGACGACCCTAAGTCTATCTTCGTGGACGGGAGTTCAAACATATACATAGCTGGTGGCTTTCGGGATTCTACGGATTTTGACCCGAGTGCCAGTTCATTCAAGTTGCTTTCTGTTAGCACGACTAACAACGATCTCTTTTTTGCGAAGTACGATCCAAACGGTGCATTAGTTTTTGTCAAAACTATTGGCAGTTCCGTAAACGAAGAAGTAAGCTGTATAAGAGTGAGTCCAAGCGGCAGTATCTTCATCACAGGATCCTTTGGTAGCACTTTGGACTTTGATCCAAGTGCCGGAGTGTCTTTGCTATCGACACCGAATTCCAATCCAGATGTTTTCGTTGCACGCTATACGCCCTCCGGTGGATATCTGTGGGCTTTTAAAATTGGAAACACGGGAGTCGATCAGGGATTGGCTCTTGAACTTGACGACAGCACCAATGTGTATGTAACAGGTTTCTTTGACGGTACCGCGGACTTTAATCCGAGCGCCGTGACAACAAATTTGGCCGGTTCATATGACATGTTTTTAGCAAAGTATGACTCGAATTCTACGTATCGTTGGGCATTCAAGCTTGGTGCGTCCGGGGGTAGTTCTACAGCTGTAGACCGAGGAACTTGTTTGGCAATGGAAGCTTCGACCAATATCCATGTTGGCGGAACGTTCCTGGGTACGGTCGATTTCAATCCTTCCGCCGTCACGAACACTCTCCAGAATCCCAATGCAACCAACCATGATTCCCTGAGTAATGGCTTTCTTGCTAAATACTCTAGTAATGGCGGCTTCATTCACGCCGGATCCATTGGCGGTATTAGCACGTTCGCACCGAATGAAACTCAAAGCTATCATGTAGTCGATGCTAGTGGCAATACGTACCTAGCTGGGAATTTTACCATCCCAATTGATTTGGATCCAGAGAGCGGAACATCGTTCCCAAGCACAAACAGCTTCAACGACAACGAGATATTCCTTGCTAAATACAACTCTTCCGGAAGCTTACTGTGGGCTAAGAGTGTGGGTGGTATCGGAGCGGATCAAGTTTTCGCGGTCTGTCTTGACTCGAGCGGGAATGTTTGCATTACAGGCTCTTTTCGTGGGAGTGCAGATTTCGATCCAAGTGGAGCAACTGCGAATTTGAATAGTGCCGGATCTGAGGATGTGTTTGTTGCCAAATACAGTGCGAGCGGGACCTTCGTGTGGGCAAAGAGAATAGGTGGAACCGGCAGCGATGTGGCGACGGTTCTGCATATCGATAATGATGACAACATTGTTATAAGCGGAACTTTCAGTGGTACAGCCGATTTCGATCCAAATACTCCAGTCTTCAATTTGACGAGTGCGGGTGGCTCCGATTTGTTCTTAGCAAAGTACACCACAAATGGCACGTTCTTGTGGGCAGGCCGAATAGGTGGAACAGGTTCTGCGGACGAAGGAAACAGTATCTGCACTGATAACCTTGGTAATATCTATGTAGGTGGGAACTTCTCCGGAACCAACATCGATTTTGATTTTGGTGCTGCATCGACAACACTTTCATCTCCTAATTCAGCTAGCGACGGTTTCTTTGCCAAGTACAATTATGCAGGTGCACTGCAATGGGTGCGGCAAATCACTGGCACGAGTGATGATCGCGTGCTGGCTCTTTCTCGCGATCGCAACGGCAATCTGATAGTCGCTGGAGATTTTACTGGCACAACCGATCTTGATCCAGGTACAAATACCGTCAACTACACTGCCACGACGCCGGCAACTAACGCCTTCTTTGGAAAGTACGACAATAGTGGCAACTACATCTGGGCGTACTCACTCGGAGTTAACACCACATATGAATCTGCTACAAATGTGGTCTGTGATGAAAACAACTTTATTTACTTAGCCGGAACCTTTAGTGGTGGAAGTCCGACAGGTTCGACAGTTGACATAGATCCTAAAACAGGAGTGCATAATCTTAGCTCACATGGCGCTAATGACGTATTTGTTGCCAAGTACTCTACAAATGCCGACTTGGTTTGGTCTCAAGGTTTGGGTGGCACCAAAGATGATTTTGTTAACGCACTATCTCTCGACGCCTTTACTAATTTTTTCATTAGCGGTGCATTCTTAAGCGGTCCTTTTGAGGATGACTCTGTTGATTTTGATCCACGTAACGAATACACAAAGAATCTATCAGCTGAACAATCCGATGTGTATCTAGCCAAATACTCTCAACAATACACGATTACTCCCACTCCTTCCACTGGTAGCTCCGTTTTGGCATATGGCATTTATCCCGGCGCTATTTCTGTTTCTAGTGGTGAAGATGTCCCCTTTACTATCACTCCACCGACAAACCACTGTTTAGTAGATGTTTTGGTTGACGGTACGAGCATTGGAAGACAGTCAAGCTACACTTTTACTGGCATTCATGCCGATCACACTATTGAGGCTGTATTTGAACCGAATGTCAGTTTCACGACTTGCCCGGGAATCACAACGCGGTACTCCGATACAAATTCTTGTGGAACAAATGTCAGCTACAATGTCGCTGCGACTCACGCCATTGGATATGGATTTGTTATTTGGAACATTTCAACTTCAACATTTGAGTATGGCGAAGGCACAAACTTAATCAGTCCAACAACGTGGTTAAACGGCACAGGCTCAGGTTCATTCCTTCCGGTTGGAAACTACCACGTAAGGATTGCAGCATACGGATTGTGTGACACAACTACCTGTGGATTTAGTCTCAGCGTCGTTGACACAATCGCGCCCGTCCCATCATCACCTTCGCTCAATACCGTAGTTGGCCAATGTAGTGCATCCGTCGAAATACCAACTGCATCAGACAATTGCACGGGAATCGTGAATGGTGTGACAAGCGACCCACTTATTTACTCTGAGCAAGGCACTTATACAATTCACTGGACATTCTCAGACGACAACGGAAACAGTTCCACACAGAATCAGACTGTAATTGTAGCTGACACAACTGCACCCCAACCAGTTTCGGACACGTTGAGTGCAGTGATTGGGGAGTGTTCGGTAAGCGTAACTGTGCCAACTGCGATTGACAACTGCGCCGGACTAATAACCGGTACAACAACGGATCCATTGACGTATTCAGAACAAGGCAACTATGTAGTTCACTGGACATATGATGACGGGAACGGAAACACTTCGTCGCAGATTCAATCCGTGATTATCGATGACGTCACATATCCCACACCGACTCTTGAAAGCTTAGAAGTAATTCACAGCGAATGCGGTATAACAGTAAGTGCACCAACTGCCACTGACAATTGTTCCGGGTTGATTCAAGCCACGACAAATTACCCGGTTACCTTTTCCGTTGAAGGAGAGTATTCAATTGTTTGGCAATATGACGATGGCAATGGCAACACATCGGTTCAACAACAATTTGTTATCATAAATGACCAAACTCCTCCAGTGCCATCTATAGCCGTACTCGACACCATTAGAGCCGAGTGCAGTGTCAGTCTAACAAAGCCCACAGCAGTTGATAATTGTGTCGGATTACTTGATGCACTTGTTATCTCTTCAAACCCAATAACCTTTAGCAGTCAAGGTACACATGTGGTGGAATGGCTCTACGACGATGGAAATGGTAATACTATTTCGCAGAATCAGGTGGTAGTTATTGACGATACGACTGCTCCGGTTCCAACTAGTACTGCTCTCACGCACATCAATGCAGAATGCTCTTTTGAATTTCTTGGCTTGCCTCCAACAGCAATTGACAATTGCGTTGGAACTGTCTATGCTACAACTTCCGATCCTACTATATTTACGGAACAAGGCAACTATACTATTCAATGGAATTACAATGACGGAAATGGCAATACCGCTTCACAAGTGCAGAATGTTACCATTCACGACGTCACTCCCCCAGTACCGGTTCAATCCGATTTGCCATGGATCACGGGTGAATGCTCCGTCACGGTAACACCTCCACTCGCTTACGATAACTGCAATGGTACAATCATAGCTACTACCGAAGACCCCTTAACATATTCCGGTATCGGACAAGACACTGTGCATTGGAGTTACGATGATGGAAACGGCAACATCAGCTATCAAACGCAAATTGTTCTGGTCTATGATGTAAGTGCACCGATACCAAGTATCTCAACGCTTCCAGTAGTGAACGGACAGTGTTCTGTTACGCTTTTACCTCCGTCTGCCAACGACATGTGTGTTGGTAACATTTCTGGTACGACATCCGATGCTACAGAGTACAATGCTCAAGGAGTGTACACGGTACACTGGTCATTCGACGACGGGCACGGCAATATTAGTTTTCAAAACCAAACCGTCGTTGTTGATGATACGACCTCACCTCTACCAAGCCAATCGGTACTAAGTGCCGTTCATGCGCAATGCACAGTTACACTAAGTGCACCAACTGCGACCGATAACTGCGTCGGATTGATTTACGCGACAACCACAGACAGCCTTAACTATTCAACTGAAGGTTCATATACCGTGCATTGGTTATACGACGATGGCAATGGTAATACTTGCCTGCAGGAACAACAAGTCATAATCGACGATACGACAGCCCCTGTTCCACTTTCTGCCACGCTTGCAACACTAAGCAATGAGTGTTCTGTTTCTCTCAGTGCACCGACCGCGAGCGACAATTGTGCAGGAATGATACTTGCAACCACATCTGACCCCCTAACATATACGACTGAAGGTACCCACACCGTTCACTGGATTTACAATGATGGTAACGGAAACTCCACTACTCAGAACCAGACGATTATCATTAACGATACCACTGCTCCAGTTGTAACTGACTTTGTTTTGATCGAAGGCCAGTGCTCTGTCTCGACTGATGTACCCTATGCTTACGACAATTGTGCCGGGTATGTAGCTGGCACAACCACCGATCCGTTGACGTACAATACACCTGGACATTACACCATCCACTGGATATTCGACGACAATCATGGTAACCTAAGTGAAGGCTATGAACATTTACAAGTCGCGGATACTGAGGCACCAACACCCGTCAACGATAGTTTGGACCTAGTAGAGGCGGAATGCCATGTTAGTTTAATCGCTCCAACAGCAGAAGACAATTGCTCAGGTATCGTCACCGCAACTACGAGTGATGCCACAGAATACTCTTCCCAAGGCACCTACGTCGTCCACTGGACATTTAGCGATGAAAGCGGAAACCACTCGTTCCAAAATCAAACTGTTGTCATCGATGACCACACGGCTCCCATACCTTCTACAACTTCACTTGCAACCGTGTACGGTGAATGTTCCGCTACACTAACTCCTCCAACTGCTTCTGACAATTGCTCCGGCATTGTTAACGCCACTACTTCGAATCCAACAAGCTACACGTCACCAGGATCATATACGGTCACATGGCATTACAACGATGGAAACGGCAACTCTAGCTCTCAAACCCAAAGTGTAATTGTCCACGACAACACGCCACCAACCGCGGTCTGCAAGAATATTGCTCTGAACCTCAGTGGTTCGAGCATCACTCTCAGTGCTTCCCAAGTTGATGATGGAAGCGACGACAATTGTGGTATTGCTACCAGAACAGTCTCTCCTTCTACATTCACGAGTTCCAATATTGGAGCGAACACAGTCATATTCACAGCAACCGATGCGACCGGAAACACTGCAACATGTTCTTGCATTGTGACGATCTATGGAACGACAACATGCTCCGTTTCGATCACATCTGTACCGACTAACAACGTGTTCACAGGAGGTAATCCCAACATCTTGTATCTAGGTTACGGTCCACAGAGTACAGTCCTTAGTACGAGCGTCACTGGCGGTGCATCGCATACTTACTCGTGGTCGCCAGGCGCCGGTCTTAGTAGTGCATCTGTAGCATCACCTACCTTTACTCCAACGACGCCTGGCATGTACACATTTACGGTGACTGTAACCGACAATAATGGCTGTACGTCTACAAAATCAGAAACGATCTGTGTCCTTGATGTTCGTGTAAGCGGCCAACCAACGAAGGTGTATCTATGCCACGGAGGCAACACAATGCAGCTGAACACAAATGCAGTTGCTGCCCATATAACAAACCACTCCTCCGATAAGCTTGGATCGTGTTCGCAGCAGTGTGGATCCGGTGGATACAAAGAGTTCAGCGAAACCATCGACACTGTCAATCATGATCCTGTCGAGATACAACCCAATCCATTTTCCCAGGGTTTCACATTAGTGGCTCATGGTGATCCTCATGAACGTTTTGAGCTTCGTGTATTCGATGTTCGAGGTAATCTTGTTGATTCTGTTCGAGATTTAACACCGAACATCGGTTGGTCTCTCGGGTTTGCTTATCCATCGGGCTTTTACTATCTGCATGTGATTCAAGGGTCGCAAAGAACCGTATTGAAGCTGCTAAAAGTCGACTAGATGTTTTACGGAAGTCTATGTAGGGGCTGCGATTTACGTAGCCCCTTTTTACTCTAAACTCTTCCTTGCGCTGGTACTGGTCGTCGCATTGGTGTGCGAAGGGGGTTGCGGTTCCACATTTTCGTCAACTTCATTTAATGCTGTCTAATAATAGCTCGATTTCTGTTTTCGAAATTGATCTCGAAACGATAGTTCGCAGTACAGTGTTCGACAAACCACCGGCTTTCCGACAGTTATCTTGTGTAGCTTAAATTTATCGTACTGACACTGCGAGCGCAGGCTTTCTAAAGCATATCCCCAATCAAAGGCTTGATTTCAATTGTCTAACTCGTCCTGATTAACAACATTGCTCAATTTGGAGTCATTGAACGGTGATTTCGTCGACTCTATTGCGCAAAGTTGTTGCAATAAACGTAAACCGGCGTGTTGCCTCTATTGGGCTCGCTCGAATTCTCAGTCGATCTATTGGACATTCGCGCGTTTACATTAACCGTGGCTTTTATACTTAGCAGAGACAGCTGCATCTACAAAGTACATATCCATTTCCCCTTTATTCTTCGCCTGAATCTTACCTCTGTGTTGACAATTGATCTGCTTCTTCACTAAAGCATAGGTCGCACCTGAGATGTTGATTTTGCCTGCCTCAGAGTTTTGTTCCATGCGCGCAGCAAGATTTACCGTGTCTCCCCAGATGTCGTAAGCAAACTTCTTTCTTCCGACTATTCCGGCGACTACCGGTCCGGTGTGTATTCCAATTCGGATTTCAAAGGTCACTTCTCCATTCCGTTCCTTCTCAATCATCCGTTGATTCATGAACGAAATGATATCGTTAGCAGCTTTAATGGCATCCAATGCGTGAGTAAAACTCGGTTCAGGCAGACCGGCAACTGCGATATAAGCATCTCCAACGGTTTTTATCTTCTCCACTTTATGACGCTCCATAATGTCGTCGAATGCGCAGAAGCAATCGTTGATTTCACGAACCAACAATTCAGGACTAATACTCTCGCTCACAGACGTGAAATCCTTGAAGTCAGTGAACATGACCGTCACCATGCCGTGTGTTTTCGGCTCGGCTTTGCCGTGAGTCTTCAACTCATTGGCTGTTCGTTCCGGTAGAATATTCCGCAGAAGTTCTTCAGACTTCTGACGTTCTTCTTCAATTTCGATCGTTTGTGCTCGCACTAACTCTTGTTCTCTCCGGATGAGAATATTATCCTGTCGCATGCGCTGCATTAGCGACTTGTTCTTCTCTATCTGACGACGGAAGAGGTCAGACGTCAGACTCGCCCATATGATATGAATACCGGCAGTAATTGGCACTACTGCATCTTCAATTCGTAGTTGCTGCGCATGAATAAAGACCCCAAGTCCTTCGCCAAGCACAAAGCACAACCAATACACGACCATTTGCCATCGATGACTTGTACCGAAAAGAATAAACAATCCGGCCATAAGAGACGAAACGGCAATGGCATTAAATCCCTCGATACTTCGAAAGACATAACCGAACCACAGAGCTCCACCTACACAAAAAACGATCCATGTGAATCTGGACCATGTGTCGTTATTGAAACGAGCAGTGTCGATGATTCCGCTGACGAAGACGGGCATGAGCCACAAGAATGGGTATATGACTAGTACAACGTCCGGAATCAAAACGACTGCACCGCGCCATTTCAAGAAGAGAAGACTTGCAGATAATAACAGCAATCCATACACGCCATAACTGCTTCGCGAGAGTAGCACTCGCATCGTAAAGTTATTCTTGGAGCTGGCCATAATGTTGCTCTTAGAGTGACTACCTTCTGTACTTGGTATCTCTGCGACGCAAATTCCTCTCGACAGACAAAATCCTCCTAGCCAAACGTCTAATCGTAAATGTCCCTCGTTCAAAATAGGAATTAGCTTGGACGTGTATCTCAATACTATCACATATCGCAATAAAATGCGAATGATCGTACAAGTACAACAAGCTTGGGTTCTTTGTATGAATTTGCGTTTGTGAAGGACGCTGATACTTGTGTAGTACATGCCTACATACAGCTATCGACTTTTTCATATTCGGGTAGTATGCAACACTATACTGAAGTCATGCCCTCGAATTTGACATGAGTTCTATAAGAATGGATAATAGAGCTTTGGAAATTGTTGAACGCTCATCCACTTACTAGTGATTTCCAGTTTAGCTGAGAATAGCCTTTGTATTCTTTGGCGGGGATTGTGTCCAATACTTTGCAGCGAACACGGCGCACATGATTTTATACACCGCACTGCAAACGTGTTTAAGAGCTGCTCATTCGTTGTGACATGGACGAACGAATAAAGCACAACTTCAATGTGAAACAGCCGGGCACACTGGTCGAATGTTAGCTACAGCAAATCAGCGATGTAGGACAACAAAAGGCTTAGATAATTGATAGCTTTCTGTTTTAAGAATGCAGTAATAAACACCGTTAGCTAATGATGTGGTGTTGATCTCAACACCTTGTATGCCTGCTTGACTTTCGCTTGACGTAGGCAACTCGACTGTTTGTCCCATAGAGTTTATAATACGGAGCGATACGCCTTCACTCTGCACCGAGCCTAATGCCAACAATAACTTTTGGTCACACGGACTCGGAATGAACTGTACAGTCTTATCGGCTGCAAGTGCATCGTGTTCATCTTCAACACTTGCGACTACATCAGCGAGAGGTCGTTTCCAAACACCAACAGCTGACGTCGACAGATATATGTTCGAAGCAGATATTTTGATTGCTGATATAATTACACCGCTTCGTAATCCGTCGCTGAAACTCTGCCAATTTCGACCATCATCTTTAGACACGTAAACTAGTCCGCTAGATGTTCCGGCAATGACTAAGCCTTCGGCTGCATACAATGATGTAATATTTGCATCAGTCATACTTGTGTTGCGCTCGACCCAACTGCCGCCGCGATCTTCGCTCACATACACTCCATTGCCGTAGCTGCCGGCGAATAGTTTTGAACCTGTGGTCGCAAGACAGTTCACAATTCGGTTCTTCAATCCAACCAGAGAGGTCATCCATGTTTTTCCGCCGTCCATACTGCGATACACTCCTCCTCCCTTTGTTGCTGCAAAAAGAGTATCGCCGATTCGTGCAAAAGCGCTCATCATGGAGTTACTTTCTTCAACAAACACTTGATTCCACGTACTGCCATCATCGACAGATGAAAGGATTATTCCGGTGTTTGTACCGAGATATAAGCTTGATCCAAAACGCGCAAATGCATAGATGTACAGACTGGGATCTATCGACGGAATTTTCTTCCACACGCCACCCTTGTCCGTGCTTCGAAACACGCCGTCGAAACATCCTAAGTAGATAGCATCAGATGAAACAGAAGCGCATAAGACGTTCGCCGGAGCTGCGCTGAAATTCGTCCAGCTATCACCTTTGTCGGACGATTTGGCAACAACCGATCCACATGTCCACAGATCGCCATCCAAGACATCAAGGGTATTTAAAACGCTTCCGTAAATGCCTTTAGATTTTAGTGACCAGTTTAGTCCGTCATCAGAGGATACACAAACTCCGCTACTTCCGGTACCGGCGTAAATCATAGTGCCTGACACATTTAAGCAATAAAAATACTTACAGATATCGTTGGTATTCTTTGCAGTCCAGTGCAGACCTTGATCCGATGATTGAAATACACCACGCCCCGAAACCGCTGCATAAAGCTTATTAGCTGAGAGTTGTAAAGAATAGATGCTTACTGTATCCGAGATCACATCGCTCATTCCCTGCCAGGATCCTCCATTGTCACTCGATCTATAAACTCCACCACCATCAGTTCCTGCAAAAACATACTGACCTGAGGCTGCTAGCGTGAGAATGTTTGTACGGAGCAGACCCACGTTCGCCGATTGCCAATTAGCCCCGCTGTCATTTGACATGAAGATGCCTTTTGACGTTCCTGCAAAAACCGTTGTGCCTGAAATGACGATCGAGCTAATGGGTCTGCTTGGTAAACCCAGACTCAAGTCGAACCACGTACCACCTCCGTCAACAGATCGAAACACATGTCCACCGATTGTACCGGCATAGACTAAGTTTCCGGATGCACCAAGCGCCCAAATAGACTGCTTACTTAGTGTTGTAGCGGAAGTCCAGGTCTGACCATCGTCGTAGGAAGTAAATAACCCGGTAGACCCGGCATAGATCGCAGTAGGTGTGCATAGTAGAGCTTTAACATGATCGTAGGGTAAAGCGACATTCAATCTCTTCCAATTCTCGCCACCATCCGACGACTTGTAGATGCCGACACGGTCTACACCTGCATATATGGTTGAACCGTTCGAGGCCAGAGTCGGAACGAATCCACCTTCCGGACCATTGGTCTGGATCCATTGGGCGGCTAGGTCGATTTGCGCCAAGCAGAAAATCAGGACAACTGTTAGTCGAATACGTGTGCTCATATCTGCTTCCTCTCGTTGTTCATTCGTGTTATTGTACTTCACTTGTGCTACTTCCCAAGATTACATTTACTCACGCGCCACCAATTGCTTACTCTTTGTGAAACACTGATTTGAGAATTGATTGTCCCGCTGTTCTCAAAGCACATATATAGAATTGCGTGTGCTTACATCAGCTGTATGATCAAGAAAAGCACGGTCTTCGCCAGGCTCTAACATTCTGTCATTCGATTAGTCTACTTCCAATCAATCACGCTAATCACTGATCTCACAAAGCTAGAGTTGAGTGTACTGAGATTTACTCGATACATTCCGGATCCGTTTGATCCAGAATAACCGGCTGCTAACTCTGCGTTGTTTGGAGACCAAGCTGGCGATGATTGACAGGCTGATACGACAAGTGACGGAGAAGAGCTGCCATCAGCATTGATTGTATAGAGATTGCAGTCGCTCGCTGTGGCTGTTGTGTACGAGACATTGGAAGACCAGTAAGCGATTTTATTCACTCCGGTATTGGACCAGCGACATCCGCCGATGTTCTTCGTTCCGCTTAACAGTGTTGAGACAGTATTTCCACTAAGGTCAATGACTTTGATTGCAAAGGTCACGTCGCTGTCAGCGGTGTTGGTACCACTCTGCAGGGCGAATGCAAGTTTGGTGCCATCAGGGCTCCACGTGAGCGACGTACCTCGTGGGATATAATCGGTACGATTGACCGTATAGATAGTCGTTGCCGATCCGCCATTTACAGACACTAAACAGATCTTTGATTGACTTGGTCCCAAAACCATGAAGGCAATCTTTCCTGCTCCGGCACCTGATGTGGCCGGACACCATGCCTGCGAAACAATGCGCATGCTATCTGAGGTCGATGCACTGAAAATGGTTCGTGTGTTTGTCGCGTTAATTGTACCGTTGTTTGCCACACTAACATCCACTGCTTTGATTGCATAATTACCCCAGTTTGCAATGCTCGACCAACTATTGCCACTGCTATTGTATGCGGGCATTTCAATGAAGGAAACACTTCCGCCAGAAGCTGACCAAGTCGGAACCAGCAGCTGCGGTGAGCTTGTCGATGCTCGATAAACAATTGCGTAGTTCGTGGCATCAACGTCTGATACACTCACCGTTTGACGTGCGGTGTTCTGAACAATCTCTTGCGAGATAAATGTCCATGCCGGATTTGGATTGCGTTTTGCCTGCAGGGCGTTCGTATTCTTGGTTTGATTCGAGGTCGCATCCAGGCTCGTCGAGGATTGCGATGAATCTGTGACCGAGCTACAGCCAACACCGAGTGTTAGAGCCAGTACCAGCAAAAAGGAAGCAATACGTGTTTTCATAGGAGTACAGTTTGAAATGGATAAATACAGTTCACGACATTAGTTGGTGGTGCCCTTACATATGTCCGACTCTCGGTTATGAAGTGGCAGCTATTCGTTGGTGTTTATACCATGACAAAACTATTGTCTCCATTTCCCCCTTAGCCTACTAGGCTATACGTGATTTGATGGTTGCACTCAGGTCATCTCTCTGTATCTATAAGCCTATATAAATGCCGATCCGGCAGTAAATTTCTTCAAATCGCCATGTAATCGACCGCTAACGACTGATCACAACTGGCACTGTCTGCACACTGCCCGGGCTTAACACGCGTACTTGGTAAAGACCTGCTTCTAAGTCATCAATTCGTAGTTCAATATGGTCCAAGGAGCGAATTGCCCCTTTCGCAACAACTTGCCCAAGAACATTTGTGATAAGAATGTCAGTTGCTGCTTGAGATGCTCCACGCACTCGCAGGATGTGCCGCGCTGGATTAGGTGAAACCGACAAGGCCAGGGTATCAATGTCTATAGGAACATCAACCGCCGGTTGATTGAATCGTGCGCAGAAGAAGTCTGCACCGCCATGCGAGACGATATCGGCACGCAAGGGAGGATTGAAGTCGACGCTATCATCGAAGTTCCCGCTTACGTAAACTGCGCCGTCTTTTGCAACGCTTAGTCCGTTTGGAATGTCTGTGCCTCTACCGCCTCTAGCCAGTGCCCACACGAGTTTGCCCTGGGGATCCAGCTTTGAAATGTACATATCCTCTGCGCCTTGGGATTCCAGGATATAGCTCGAAAATCCAGGATCAAAATCTGCACTATATCCAAAGCTTCCGGCAGAGTACACATATCCGAATTCATCCAGCGCAATCGCGAGTCCTGATGCACTGTTCGTTGCCTGAATGCTATTCACCCACACAAAGTTGCCAAGCGAGTCGAGCTTCAATACGTATGAATCTCCAAAACCTCTTGGACCAAGTTCTGATATATCAACACCTGGATCGAAATCGACGGTGCTTTCGAAGTGTCCGGTGAGGTACACATTACTTTTGTTGTCAACTGCTAAAGCTGCTGCTTCATCTGCTTCAACACCACCGAAACTTCGAGCCCACTTAAAGCTTCCGTCGTTGCCTAACACCACGAGATATGAATCGGACAATCCGTGTGACTTGAGGAAGTAGGTACCGGAAGGACTGGGATCAAAGTCAACAGATTCGTCAAAGGAACCTGATACATACACGTTTCCATTTTTCGCGGCTTTCAACGACAAGCCCCAGTCTGCGCCTATGCCGCCAACACTTTTCGACCACACAAACTTGCCATTGGGATCAAGCTTCGAAATGAAAATGTCCTGCAAGCCTTTGGATGTCATGAGAAAGGTCTCTGTGCCCGGATCGAAATCCCCGGTTTGCGAGTAGAAGCCGGTTGTGTAGACACTACCGTCAGGACCTAAATCCAAAGAATAAGCCCAGTCGGTGCCGTCACCACCTAAAGCTGCGGCCCATACATAGTCCCCATCTTTGCTGAGCTTCCAAACAAATGCCTGACCCTTATTCGTTGGATCAACAAGGTTCGATAGGCCAACACCGGGATCAAAATCACAGGTACCTGCAAACATTCCGGCAGCATAGACATTTCCATCTGCATCGACTTGCACGGCCATGCCGCGTTCATCAGATGTCCCTCTAACTTGACGAACCCATACGAGATTGCCGCTTGTAGTAAATTTCGCAACGTATATATCGCCCGAACCCTGGGCGGTCAAGTTCAGTACAGCTGGACCGGGATCAAAGTCAACCGTCCCGCGAAACGAACCTGTGAAATAAACGAAGTCGCCAACACTGACAACGCTCGAGGCAAACTCATTGTCTGACGCACTCCCAAAACCACGTGCCCAATCGTATGTCTGTGCATGGAGAAGCGGTGCTGTGAAAAGCACGCAAAGGCAAAACAATGTTAGACGGATTCTCTTCATAAAGTACTCTTGCCGGGCATTTAAAAGCATAACTGATGCTGACACTGCAAGAGTTGCTTGATTGTCGTGAATGCCCTCTACACGACTTTCAAAACCCTTCTGTTTCATCCTCTAGCTCATCGAGAAAATAGTCAGCTTCCTGCGCTCATACAGTACTGGGCTATACTGGTTTCTACCATAATCTGGAGTTCAGACCTTTGTTTTCTATGCAGAATCGCAGTTTAAGTAGCACAGAGCAAGTAGAGAGTTAATACTACATAGTTCTCGACATACAACTCGCCATCGTTACTTTGATGGAGTATCTATGTGATTACTCTTCCGAGTCTATCTCATGATCGTTCGTGCTGAAGTGTACCTAAAGACTATTAGTAATGCTTCTATTTCTTCACAACGAAAGCTCAGCATTTTTTTCTTAAGTTATCCCGCGGGTGATATCAAGGACAATTGTAACACGGGGAGCATAGTACGACTTTTCTAATTATAATCAGATGAATGAACTGTTGGCTCAAGCCAGAGAATTCCTGCAGCGAGGTAGTTACGAGCGCGCTGAGGAGCTTGCACATGATGTCATTCGTCGTGTCAACGGTGGCGATGACAAGCAATCTCTTGTTCATGCCAAACGCATACTTGGTGTCGCGGCAAGTTTTCGCGGTCAATATGACACAGCCCTCGATCATCTCGGCTCTGCACTCACTATCGCCAACAAACTTGGTGATGTATCGGCTGAAGCACTGATTGCCAACAACATCGGCAATGTGCACAAAGAGCTGGCTAGTTACGATGTGGCTCTTGCATCGTACAATCGTGCTTTGACTTTGTATTCTGAGTTGAATGACAAAACTCAGATTGCTAGCGTCACCGGTAACATCGGCAACATCTACATTAATCTTGGCGACTACGTCACCTCACTCGAATACTTCCGCAAAGCTCTCAGTTGTCATCTCGAGCTCGATCGCAAACCATCGATTGCAAACATTCTTGGCAACATTGGTGTGTTGTACTTGAATCTTGGTGAGTATTCACAGGCCCTAGACTATTCCGTACGCTCACTGAAGATATACGAAGAGATCAACGAGAGATCAGGCATCACACGTCTCATTGGAAACATCGGAATCATTTACAAGGAAATTGGCGACTATCAGAAATCGCTTGAATACTATCATCGTGCACTGACAGCTCATCAAGACTTAGGCGAGCGTTCAGGTGTTGCGCGAGTGACGGGTAACATTGGTATTGTGCATGAATCTCTTCAAGACTACGAGCGCGCAATAGAGTTCTATCATCGTGCCTTGGCTCTTTATGAAGAACTTGGAGAAAAGTCAGGTGTTGCGCTCGTGACTAGTCATATCGGTGGCGTATTCTACAATCAGAAAGATTACGACAAAGCCCTGTCCTACTATTTCCGTGCTCTTGCAACGCACGAGGAGCTCGGCGAACGATCCGGCGTCGCCATTGTTCTTGGGAACATCGGTAGCGTCTACGCTTATGGTTTTACGCTCGATGATGACAACAAAGCCGAAGAGTATCTACGTCGTGCCATCTCCATGACCGACGAGCTTGGCATGAAAGGTGAACTGTCGCAGAACCACCGCGTCATTGCCGAATACTACGAGAAGAACTCACAGTGGGAGAAATTCGCAGCTCATTACAAGATCCACCATCAGCTCACCATTGAAGTACAGAATGAGGAAGTAAAGAAACAGGCGGACCGCTTTGGTTGGGAACGAAAGATTGCCGAAGTGGAACGTCAGCTTGAACACGATCGTATCAATGCCGAACGCGAAAAGCGTGAACTTCAGCATCGCTTTGAGCTTCAAGCACGCGAAGTTGAGTATATGATTCACGAACTGGTGAACAAGAACAGTTTCTTGGACGAGGTTCGCAAGGACGTAAAGAAACTCTCAAAACACACTCGTGGTGAAGGCAACGATCTGGTTGAACGACTCATCGACAGACTCGAACGCAGCATCGTGCCACTTGATCGCAAGGTCGAGCTGGAGAAACAATGGACAGAAGTGCACGGCAGCTTCATGGCTGAACTCAAGAAAGCCTATCCTGAATTGACTTCAATGGAATTGAAGATAGCAGCGTTATTGACGATGAAACTCAGCTCCTCGCATATCTCGTCAATTCTCTTCCTATCCAAACGTACCGTTGAGTTCCATCGTCTGAATATGCGCAAGAAATTGAAGCTCAATCAAGGTGACGATATCTACGTTACTTTGTCGAAATACACGACAGTCGTCACGCCAAGTACCTAACGTTGAAATCTGCTTCAACAATGATGTTCATAGGCTCACACCACCATCTCGTGAGCGTTACTATGCTGACGAATCACCGTAGTCATGCCCATACAATAACGAAGGTCATCAATCCACCACATTGGGATCTTTAATCAGTCGGAACTGATCATAGGGTATACCGACAACGCGTTCAAGCAAGTGACTCACGCTTCCCCCGACCACGCTGAGGTCGTCTCTGAATGCTTGCATTAAATCATCCAATGAAACAAAGTTCTCGAGTTCGCCAAAAGTGGTGTTATAGTGTTCACGCTGCTTTTTAACCAAACTCCGAGTGTACAGTACACCATAGCTTTTAAGCTGCACGATAAATGTACTACAGGTGTCGATGAGGTCTTGCCCGCCGACAAGCGCTATCTCCCCCAGCAAGTTCTCAACCTGCTGCACTTCTTCTTTATCAATCAAATTATCATCATCCATCTTAAAAATGGTCTGGAGGAATTCGCGATAAATCTCCAGCTTCTTGTCGAACAGTATAGCCTTGAACTCTTTCTCCTGTTCAGACTTCATCTGATACTGCATCAGCAACATCATCAGTGCGATGGTAACTACCGTCCCGAGAATCGCCGACATAAGATTCAGCGCATAGGGTGGCAATTCGCGTGAGAAGAGTTGATCGAACAACAAATAACTAAAGACGATGAAGACAATCATCGTGTACAAGAGCAAGCGCTCACGGCGCTTGGATTTGGAGGGATGGGGCATAAACTATTCCCTGGCGTTACTTTTAATATTACGAGTTATGTCTTTGTTGACTTAACTTGACGATGACTCACAAATAATGATTGAGGACATTTAAATATAATAAGGTCGTGGTCTTCGTTGAATAATCATTTTTCTTATCGCACGACAGTTCATTGTTTTACAACCTTGATATTAGAGTAATAGTCCGGTGAAGCTCTCAACAAAACGCAGCCTATTCAAGATCATCGATCAAAACCTTTTCTTTCTAGCTCTGGTTTGTCTTTGTCTGGCTGTCGTCCTCGATATCGTGTTACGAGTGTTTTACACTCCACATATGGCCTTCGCGTGGCTAGCCATTACGCCTCTGCTGTTTCAAGTCGTTTTAGTCTCTTATCCAAAGGCGGCTGAGTTTATGTTACCGCATACAAACAACACTTCTCGACTATTGGTTTGCATTGAAGTGTCGATTCTACTGTTCTTTTCAGCTGCATTCCTGTTCGACTTGATTAGTGGTGAGCAACTTCTCACGACTGCTCAGTTAGATACTGCCGGAATCTATGGTATTGCGTCGTTGTATCACCTGTACTATCGTCTGTACATTCGCGTGAAGCAGGCAGAGGGAGACGGTTTTCTATTAACCATACCAGACGATGTTCCACGTTTTGACCTACGGCTCTTTTGGCGCCGCTCCAAAATCAGACCTGTTTATATTCAAATACGCATTCGAGAGCTGATACGAACGGAGTTGAATCACTAACAATTCAGATCTATTTGTTCACTTCTAAAATCAGTCACCTGTTCTAGTAGGCGTGAATGCTAGTTAATTGTTGCACAGTTTACATGTTGCTCAGACACTATACCAATGCCTTAAGCCCAGGTATGAAAAGGGCACAATTGAAAAATATTCTTTTTTCTCAAAGTGCAATAAAGCGGGTTGTTGTGTCGTGTTCAGACTAGCAAGCGCACGATTGGCAGCTTAGGCTTCCTCGGGACTTCTCGAAGGCTTCTTTTCCCTCTCGATATGCGAACCATGCAATGCCAAGTGAACCCAGTTCATCAAGCATAGCAATTCCCGTGTATTCGTATCCTGCACTTGCAGCTAACAACACAACAGACAAATACAAACACGCGCGCGTACAATGTGCATCTGCAATTATCGCCTCAGATCCGAGCGTAGTTCCGACTCGTAGCTTGAAGTGAATAAGCACGGCCATAGTACAAATTGATACAAGCGAAATGACAATGCCCCAAAACGTCGTGATGGGTTCGTGATGTGTAAATATCCCGGCAATCACGCTCAGAACGAGACTGCCAGACAAAACATAAAATGCGCCTCCGGTGGTACGAAGCGCTTTCCTTTCAAATGCATCGCGCATGTCAATGCCTTCAGATGTGCGCATTCGCAGCACGAGGTGTAAGATGCCAATGCCGGAAATGACTTCAACAAATGAATCAACTCCGAAGCCAAAGAGTGATAGGGCTTCGTCTTGTAGTCCGTACCAAACAGAAACCAGACCTTCAATGGCATTGTAAGCGATCGTTATAATCGACAGTGCTAGCGCTGCTCGCCACGCTGTTTCTTGGAATTGTGTAGATACCGCTACGGAGTGTGTCTGGCCCATAGTTCAGGGTTAATCTGGTTTGCGTTACTAACATGCAGTAGTACTGCATGACAACCGACATTCCAGAACGCAAACTACGTGGTCTTTAATAAAGAGACTATTCAAAATGCACTCGCATTAGGGGCAATGCATCCTTTGCCGTGCCGTCATTTAGACGAAAGTGCCGTCGTTGTTCCTTTTACTATGCTAGGCTCAGCTATTGGCTAGATACCTATTCTTGAGCTCTACGGCATACAGTATTACTTTCCTTTTATCATATTTCGAACATCCAGGAGCAGGATTTTTCGATGGCAACGCGTCGCCACAGTGGTTTTGTGTGAAACGAGTTCTGTGTCTCCCCTCAAGCACTCAAAGAGAGGAGCATGAATTAAGAGCTTTGATTCATTGAGCTGAACAACAGGCTGGTTCGACAATGGTAAGGGTACCCTAATGCAGACACTGTTTCTTGTCAATACCATGTTGCTATCAGTCTTCATGTGAGTTAATTGGCGAGTACGTGCCAACCTTTTCGGCGGCTTATTTTTGCTAAGACATGGTCGAGCTTAGAAGTCCGAAGCTCGCTTTTGACTGAGCGACATCTCACAAGAACTGACAGCTCGATCCAGCTAGGCTCCTATGTTTGTTTGTCAATGTCTCCGTGTTAGTACTTGGTTGCCGGTGCTCTTTTCTTCTCACTTAACCCATTGATTCGAATTGCATGACTGACGAACTTCTTAGACGTGTTGAAGAATTGGAACAAGCTGCTCAAAGCGGATCTGAGTATCAGCTAACGGAGGACAATGCTCGTCTATTGCTGGATCAAGAGTCACTCTCATCTAATGCGGTGTTGGAGGCTCGCGTGCTGTTGGTCCTTGCCGGTACTTTATTGCATCAGAGTCGAACGGACGAGGCACAGAGCTACATTGAGAGAGCACATCACTTGGCAACACAAAGCGGAGACAAGACGCTTCAGGCGGAGGTGTTTGCTAAGAGAGGTCATGCAATGCTCGAGACCAATGATCTTCAGCAAGCATTTGAATTCTACATCCAAGCTCTGTTGTTAAGCGAAGAATCAGCATATAAGCAGGGTATAGCCGCCAATACAGCTCACATCGGTCTTGTGTACCTACGACGTTCCCAAAATGCGCAGGCACTTGAACATCTACAGCGCTCTCTGATGCTCCACCAAGAGCTGGGTAACGATCGAATGATCGCAAGTGATTTGCTCAATTTGGGTGTGGTCTATTCTCAAACAGCCGACTATACACGTGCTCTGGAGTCTGCGCTAAAGGCAATGTCTATTTATGAAAGCATGCGAGACACTCGAGCTCTCGCAATGTGTTGCATCGCTATTGGGAACCTGTATCAAAACATCTCAGACTACTCGCGTGCTCTTGAATTTTTTGAGCAAGGTATAATGCATAGTCGAGTGCTGGGATTGGCTGCAATTGAGAGTACATTGTTTGAGTGCATCGGAAACTTATACACTCGACTCGACGAAACACCTCGAGCTTTAGAATATTATCAATTGGCGTTAGAATGCAAGCCACAAGCCGCTCGTGAAAAGGGCATGGCAAATTTGTTGGGAAACATGGGCGGTGCCTATTTAAGCATTGAAAACTACCCAAAAGCCATTGAGTATTTGGAAGGCGCACTTGAGCAAAGTCGCAGAAGCGGTAATAAGCGTCAGCAGGGCTATTGGCTGACAAGTCTCGGTCGTGCAATGTTTGGTATGCAACGCTTCAATGAAGCAATTGAGTACTTGACCACAGCTTTGAATCTGCGTCTTAATGAAATCGGAAGTGAAGAAGGCGTTTCTAGCACCTTACGCTATTTAGCCGCTGCACAATGCGATAACAAGAACTATGAAGCCGCTCTCGAATCAGCGAACAAATCACTGGAGATCGCCGTCAGGCTCGGTGAAAAGGACAGCGAATCTCATACTCATAATTCTTTAGCCTACGTCCATGAAAAGCTTGGAAATATAGACAAAGCTTATTTCCATCTTAAAGAATACCAAAGGTTGAATGAGGAGCTTCAGAACACTGATGCTAGAAAAAAAGCGGAACAGCTGGATCATAGCAGACGTGAAGCTGAGCGAGAGAAAAAACTCATCGCCCAACGGGCAGCTGAACAAGCCGAAAAAGAAGCAACGATGAGATTGTTGCACAAAGTGCTTCCTGAATCCGTCGCTTCACGACTACTGAATGGCGAACGCGTTGCAGACTACTTCCCTGCGATTTCCATCTTGTTCGCGGATATAGTCGGCTTCACACCCATCGCAGCTCAGATGTCGGCAAAAGACGTACTCGCCTTCTTGAATTATGTCTTTGGCGAATTCGATCGTATCATGAAGACTCACGGATGTCAGAAGATCAAAACAATGGGCGACGGCTACCTCGCTGTTGCAGGTGCGCCTGTGCAAGTCGATGACCATGCCGAGCGCTGCGCTGCAGCTGCACTTGAGTTACTGCATGACATTAGCCTACCTGATGATATCCGTCAAACTCTCCCTCAAGGATCCGTTTTCCATCTTCGCATCGGTCTTCACACAGGGGCTGCATTTGCCGGCATCATCGGCGAGGACGGTTTTGTGTACGATGTGTATTCAGATGCCGTGAATCTCGCCAGTCGCATGGAATCAAGCGGCGAAGGAGGAAAAATTCACTGCAGTGAGGACTTTGTGCGACATGTGCAACAACGATCAACACAATTCCATTTCGTCGAACGCGGCGAGATTCCAATCAAAGGCAAAGGCATAATGCGCACCTATTTTTTGTCGCAGCAGGAGTAGAAAGAGATTGCTCTTCAATATGGAGTTAAAGGTATGTGCGCTTGCCGGGAATGCGATCATCTCCAAGGTATCGCGATTGATTGCTGAGGTACTTCACGTTTTTAAGAGAGTCTAAGCCCTGTTAGATAGCTAGCGTCAATCAAAAATCCACAGTCTTCAAACTTATGGTGTCCTTTGAAGTACGAAATCCAACGATGCGATCATTCGAAATGATCCACATGGTTAGAGAGTCAGTTTGAAGGGTCCATCCTTCTTGCGACCTCACAGCCTTTCCTGATGTCAATGGCACAGTAGATCCGGGACCATTCTGATATGCTAGATCAAAGACCCCTGCTCTCTCTGACAACCACACTTTAAAAGTTGAGTCGGCGCGAGTAAATGTCATAATTCTAGGACGCTTCTCGTCCAGGGCATGGAAGTAAAATTGAAACAGCAGCACCGGCGCAACAATAGCATTGACAAACAAAATGCGAGTGTAGTTCTTGCGTTTCAGTGCCATCGAGACAAAGGCAATAATGATGCAAAGCACAAAAACAACCGGAGCCAAAAACAAGAGTTCGATTGACTCACTTTCATGTGGATCATGGATGCTCACGTAGGTCCAGCAGATAATGATGTCGATGAGAAGGATTAGGAGTATGCGTGTGTAGATGTTCATGTGACTATGACCTAATTACGAGATTAGTGTTTCGATCTATCATTCGATCTGCTACCTGCACCAGCCCTTAGAAATTAAGAGAAGCTGCCCTCAAACATAGCATGACGGCCTTAGCTACCAGTAAATGTCGAGACAACTGAGACGGAGAAACTGGATAATCGAGCTAGTCTGGAGGACTTTTCAATTGCCTCACTCTTGAAGTCAGATAGTATTGTGCTAGTGTAACGGATCCAAAAAGTCGTGCTAGCTTATCAGATAAAATGAATCGGATTCAGCTTGTCCATCTGCCGGTGTCACACATTCACACCTGACCTGTCTCTGGACAAGTGGCGCAACTCTTGATTACATGAAATCAAAGCAAACGGAATATCAACTTCTGCTGACGGTGGGAAGCGGAGATCAGCACGAGGCTTCGGAGGCCTTCGCCTCGCTGTATGATCTGCACTCTGTGCGTGTGTACAATTATGCCAGACGCATGCTACAGGGTGTTGAGAGTTCGGCTGAGGATCTTATGCAGCAAGTGTTTGTGAACTTTTATGAGCAGCTGAGAGCGGGAACAAAAGTTGAGAATGCCAGAGCATATTTGTTGCGTAGTGCGCGGAATCTGTGTTTGAATGAGTTTGCTCGACAAAAGCCGGCTGAGCAATTCATTGAAGAACTGTATGCCGCAAGTCATAGTCGGAGTTACGAGCAGCAGGAGTTGATTTCGCTAATCTATGCGACAATTGAAAAGTTGCCGGATGATTACAAGGAAATTGTGCTCATGCGCGAACAGTTGGGTCTGCCCTTCGACGAGATCGCCAGTATTGTCGGGATCAGCGCTGAAAATGCACGCGCCCGCGCCTCGCGAGGAATGAAGATGATGCGTAGCATGCTGGCAGACTACATACGAGATTTAGAACACGAATGAAAGTAGAGCAATGAGTAGTGCAATGAACAGTGATGAAATGATTGATCGCTATTTCGATGGCGACATGAGCGAGGTCGAACAAGAAGTCTTCTTTTCGCGACTCGCAACTGATTCACAGATGCGGACGGAATTCGAAATGGGATCAAAGATTCGTATGAATCTTCGTACTCAACTCGAAAATCCCCCAGCGCAGCTTCGTCAAACGATACTACAAGCTATTGGTCAAGTGTCTCCGACTCCGGTCGTGTCCACAGCTCCTGCGCGCAGCGCGCTGATTCGTACCGGTATTCTCTCGGCTATTGCAAGCAGTATCCTGACCTCTGCCCTCTTTCTTTCATCGTCGTTCAATGCTAGTTCCTTGCAAGAAAGTCAAGCTCAGTTGGCGCTCTCACAAAACACTGCGCATACTCAGGTCCGTCATGAAGAGTCGATGCGCAACAAGAGTACGGCTGATGTGGAAGCCGGAAGCAATACACATGTGCCGAGCTTCAACAGCACAGCCTCAAAGGCACTAGCTATCAGCCGCAATGTCACTAAACAACAGCCTAATGGCGCAGTTTCAAAGCGTCTGGAACAGAGTTATACCTCTTCATTGCAGAGTGCGGAAGACAATCAGCGTATGAATTCAAAAACGCTGCAAGATCAACAAGCAATTTCAGCACAGGACAAAAACGACCTTCACGAGCTCTTTGCGTCCATAGCAGATTTCAGACAAGGCTCTGGATCTGTCTATCGTGCAGCTTCGCTCGAACTACCGAGAACGACGCAGAGTCTTGATACTCAGGAAGTACATACATCAACTAAAAGTGCTATCGCAAGTTCAAGCGCTAGTGTGACAAGCACTCCATCTATTCAATCTGTGGATCCGTTGGCGACTGGTCCTGCGGTGTCTGCGCTAACAATGCAGACAAGTCCTACGCTCAATCGATTTGAGATTCGGACTTTTATGGCGCGTTCATTTCCGAATGTCGATCTCCCCGGACTCATTTCTCCTCCGGTGAACAACCTATCGCTTAGCTATTCTCGACAGTTAGGGGATGCGCATGGCATTGGCATTGAACTCGGACAAGAGACACTGCTACAACGCTACACAAACACAACAACAACCTCAACCGAGTACATCAGCCAAAACTTTCTGGCACTTTGGCTGGCAGTGCATTATCAATACACATTCATTTCATTACAAGAAGAGCTCGGAGTTGAGCCCTTCGCGCAGGTCACGACAGGATGGTCGCTGCTCGGTCCCATGGGACGCGTCGCACTTGGCTGCCGAAAGTACTTCAGTGGAGCCTTCGGTCTCACCTTGGCATTGGAAGGAAGCTCGTTCGCCTACAAGCAAAACTCAAGCTACTTCTCAACCCAAAAAGTTGGATTGAGCGCCGGACTCATCTTTGGATTTTGATACTACTATACATTTTTTACTACACTCTTTATTCCTATGTACAAATCTCTTTACATCTTCGTTATCGCGCTATGTCTCGGCGCGTTGATTTCCTGCAACAACGCAACCGACGTTACGGCAAACCGCACTGTCAATGGCACAGTGACAACGAATACAGCTAGTGTCTCGATGACTAACAACACAAACGATCTCGGTGAAGTCAAGCCCTCGAGCTTGAAACGTGTTACAGTCGTATTGGAAAACAGTTCAACCACAGACAGTGTAAACCTTCAAACAATCAGCTTCGAGAAGAAGGATCAACATTTCAGCTTGGAAAATGTACCAACATTGCCCTACGTGTTGTCACCTAAAGGTTCCGCGCACTCCTCCATCAGTTTCACTGTCCGCTTCGACGCGCCTAACAGCGCCGGCAATTTTCGCGATGCAGTGCTTCTGAACGGAAATCCAAACTCCAAGGTCCAGTTTGATGCGCGTATTGCTATGACGCCACCTGATACCATTGATATCAACAGCGATTGCGTGAGCAATCTTGCAAACCTGGATTTTGACACCCTGACAACATCGATCCCTACGCGCATCATGAATTTTACTCTTACCAACAACGACTCAGATTCGTACATGCGCATTCCGATGCCGAGTTGGTCAACAAATACTCTCAACCCATTTGCGTGTTCAAGTCCCAAATTCCCCGTCATCCTTGCACCTCTTGCTAGCATGACGGTATCCGTCTCTGCCAACAAAGCAACCGGTGGAATGCTTCTGCCAACTGCACAGTACAATAACATCCTCGGTTTCGGCAACGTCGTGTATATCAACTGTACAGCCTATGTGATTCGCAATTAGTCAACTGATTGCATAACAAAGGAGCTCTCGACTGCGCTCAGGGTGGAGATGACCATCATATCCTCCTGTCACATTGTCGATCTAAGGTCAAATCCTTGCACCCAGACTTCTATACGGAGTTTCTCAAACGCCGGATTTGACCACCTCGTTGCTGTCGTTAAAACCCAAGAACACATCGTCATTCAACCCGACGCTGATGTTCATTCACAGGAGAGCTGACAACTAAAGTAAACGGCACCTCCACCGGGAACGCAACCTTCGTCATCAACGCCGGATCTGGACTGACGGTTAATAATAAGTGTAATTATAGTATGACGATTACGCTGTGATGGGTTTGGGAGGAGAGTTGGAGCATGGGTTGACTACCATTGACGCAACCGTGCAGTTACAGATCAAAAAGCAACTTTTTGCATGTTCATTAAAGCGCCTCTTCGGAAACTTAGGGGCGTTTTTTTTGGCCGTTCAAGTGGGGGTCTAACTCCACTTTTTCGAGTCAAATCCAGTCTTTTCGGAATAGCCTTTAATTTGCACATCGATGTTATTGCGCAATATTCAAGTTTTTGTTGCGCGATTCTGATTTTAGTACAACATCGGCTATAGACTTGTGTTTTTGTTGCGCTATTGAGGCTTTCGTTCAATATCGAATTGATCAAAAAGTCTCGTTTTATGCGAACGCGCGACCCTAACGAATACTCTCCCGGCGTTCGAGTATTGACGTTTTCAAGCAGAATGATAAGTTCATTGAGCAAAGTGGGTACGTCGGTCAGAGCCATGTTTACAATCATAGCGCATCGATTCATCTCCTGACCACTATAATATCAGCCGACACTTTCAGACCAGGACCGTATTGCAAATAATACACTCCACTTTCAAGAGAGCTTAGATCCAACACCTGCGACTCAGTACTAAACACTCCTTCAAGTCGCACCCTTCCTAGTATGTCAGAGACGGTGAAGTTCGCGCCAAGGTGGTGATTATCCGTGACAATATGCACTACATCCGAAGCAGGACGTGGATACACGCTTGCAGACTCGTTGGACACTGCAACATCGCTAAGTGAGTCTCTTTCGAACGACAGTTTCCACACAGCTTCCGATGTAGTGACATACAACTCTCCGACTTTTCTTATAGAACACCTCAGGGAGTTTACGTTTGGACATCTGAATTCCATTTCGTGTTGAAACCACGTTTTACCTGAGTTCTGGCTTTCAAACAATCTGCCGGGCGCTAGGGCTGTGCCTGCTTGATCTTTGGAGGTGGACATAAAACATATCGAGCTATCGAGACCTGTTGTCACTTGATATTCTTGATAGCTAGGAGTATCTCCCGCTGAGACAGACAACTTGTTGATATAGCTCGAACCCTGTCTTGACCTGGAAAGAACGACGTGGTCACCGTTGTCAAACAATGTGACGCTGTTAGCACCCTGAATACTCGAATGAATGTATGTCCAGTCAGGGGGGTCTATGTGTAAACTGACAACATAATCAAAAGGCGATGCATTGTAGAGAAGTACAACCTTCCCCTTCGAATTGACATTGAGATCAGAAGGTAGGCTATCGAGACTCATAAAATGCCAATCCAAACCGCCGTTCTTTGTGAGATACATACCATTCGCATAATTAGACTTCGCGCGCACAACACCGAACTGCTTCGACATTCTAAGCTTTGCCAGCTGGAATGTATCGTTGATGAGCGTATGCATCCAAGTTTGCGCAATGCGATCGTACAAAGAAACCGACGACCTAAAGGTAGGTTTTGAGCCGCCGCTTTTTTGAGCAGTTGCTAGTACAACTAACTGTCCTTCATCGTTAACATCGATCTCGGTAGGCGTCACTTTTGGTCCGGCTGAATCTGCATTGTAAGGTACAAAAAGCACTGAGGACCAATGCGTTTCATCGTTTGAAACCACGATACCGTCGCTACTTAAGACAAACAAACTTCCGAGTGCGGAAGCAACGGACTTATAATCAGTAAACTTCGTGCTAAATGATTTAAGATATGCGTAGCCGAAACGACCTTGGGATGCTATGACTGTGTCCACGAGCGAGGCACTATCAGGAATCAAGCCTATATCACCGCTTTGACCGGCTAACCAGAGATTATTGCTCTCCAAGCACATTGATCGGGACTCAAAATACTGGGCATGACGAGCGATGTTCCAGGTCTTGCCGCTATCATTCGAATACATGTGCGGATAGGTCAGATCACTTAATCCTGCTGCAGCAAAGAGTTTCCCGGAGCGAAACAACATGTCATAGAATACATAGACATCCTTGGAATAATATTGCTGAACCCAGTTCTCGCCACTACTTGTACTCATGAAACCGTAACCAGCACCGCTTGTAACTAGGATGTTGCTATAAGAACAAATGCTATTCAATCGAAGTCCGGCATGAACAACATGCTTCTCCCACTTTGCCGTCAGGCTCGAGTTTGTGTAGACAGATCCGTCGCTGCATGATATAGCAATACTTCGATCTTGTCTAAAACAAGTACTAAGTACGTCAAGCGGATCAGTCAAAGAAATATCCGTCCAATTGATGCCATTGTCGCGTGAAACAAACACTGCACCATTTTCGCCGGCGAGAATTCCGGTAGAGTCTTTGAAGCATATGCAGTATAAGTTGGACTTAGACTTCAACGACTGTCTTTGCCATGTTTTGCCGGAGTCGATTGAGCTAATCAGCGTACCGTTGTTTCCGACAGCCATAATGACGTTTTGCAAATTCTTGGCAGCTTGATTCAATTGCACGCCAGACTCATCTGCAATAGTCGTCTTCCACACCGCTCCCCCGTCCGTTGAGTACTTGACAGTGGCATAAGCACCAACCGCAACAACATTCCGAGTACCGATAGCAACGATACCATTTAATGAAGCAGTGCTCGTATTTGAAAGCAGTAGCTTCCACTTGTCATTTTGATTGACGGTTGTTGCACAAAGGCTGATGCTTCGAAATAGAATCAACCAGGTAATAATCAACCGGATGCTATGCGAACGCTTAAACATTGTCAGGTTAGATAGTAGATTTTCTAGAACGATGGGCTGTTGCTGAATGCTGCGATTTTAATTACAGAGGCCCACCGAACTATACTCAGGTCTTCTGGGCGATATTGAGAGTTCATTGAGTAGCAAAGTCGTCATATGAGGCTTTAGCTCCTTCTCATGCGCGGCTCAATTTGAATTTCTAGCACTTCCGTGTCACAACATTGTTCGTCAGACCACTTAGCTGCAATAGCCTATGGATCAGTCTTGATAGGTCGGTAAAAGCAGAACTCATTTTTTGGTTTGAACTTTGTTTTATGAAACCGCAGTATCGCTTTACGAGCTTTGCATTTCATCGTCTTGACTTTGCTCTTTCTGACTTTCACAGACGCACTGTCGTAGCTTTGATCGTAGGTATAGCTGCTGTCAGTTAGTTTTGCCTTCCCCTCCACTGCCCACTCCGAACTCGACTCAAAGAAGTTCCGCACAATAAAATATTCTCCTCGAATGTCGGACTCTAAGATCAAGCTAAAGTCGTCTATACAACCATTGGCCCATCTTTTTGCCGCGGTTAGTATGTATTGAAAGTCCTCCACAATTCCGTTATAACCTTCGTTATAACTTTGGCCACTCATTCCTCTGGAATAGTCGCATGTGTAGTGATGTTCAATCACGTTTAGTCCGGCCTTAAACGTCGCCTGAAAACTATACACATATTCAAAATCGATGTAATTGGGATCTTCGTTTCGCTCTGCGATCTGTTTCAACGTTAAATGCTTCCGAGAGTGGTACTTTCTCGTCTCCTCAAACAGACTATCGATAACGTACTGAACCTTGTATTTAATCATATTGTCGTTCATCTTCACGTTGAAGTCGTGTACATACGGGTGCTCACCGTTCTTCGGCAAACCGTGAACATCACCAGCCGGACTTCCGGCTTCAAAACCTACTTCGATTGTCTTTTGCGGTCCAGGGTTGAAGAACTCGTAATGCACAAACACTTCTGCACCGGTGTGAAGCAAACGAATTGTCAGCACCTCCTTGCGCAGCTCAATCTGTGTTTCAGTAGTAGGGACCAACTGGTTGCCACTAATCGTGAACGAGCCGTCATTTGCGAGAAGACGAACCGCAGTAAGAAAGCTAATTAGGGTCAGGATTTTTCTCATGTGCATTCCTGTGTGAGAGAAGCTGGCTTATAAATTTTGGTCGCAGCTAAACACATTCATCCATGACTAGCCAATGGAGAATATGAAATTGATACTCCACATCAGCATTTTAATGTCGGCGAGGCTGTACCATGAAATACAGTAATTCCACGTCAGCCTAAAACGACTGCGATACAGATCAGAGCACCTCATCCTTGTTTGTTAATATGTCTTTGGTTGACATATCATTTCATCATTTATCGATTGTCTTTCTACTTCTGTTAACTGCACATCGATTACGGGAAGACGAATATCAGCCGCAGGAATATGTGGGCTAATTTGGAACAAGTACACTCCGCGCCCTCGCGCGTTCTTCTTCCATAATGGACATTCCCAAAAGTCCTCGTCTAAAATATTGCTGCCAATTTTAACCGATACTAGTTCCTTGGAGGTGCTATCGGGATAAATGAGTACATGCTCATCGCACCTCATGTATTTGCTTGTATAACGGTTATACAGAGCTTCAAATGCAGCACTTGCTGTTAAAGCAATCGAATGATACCGCACCCACAAATAGTAATGCCACTCATTTCCAATATTTGGTCGCACTCCGTATACAGGCACACATCGATACACTATTTTTGCTTCGTAGCCATGCATACCGCCTTCGTATTCCTCTAATATGCAAAAATGAATAGATTTTGTAAGATCGGGACTATAGCAAGACTTATGTACCCATAAACTTTGAAGACTATCGCCGGTAGCTACTCCCTTCCTTGGAAATTTATAATGGGTTTGCATGTTCCGGTCACTTGCTACCGAATCTGCTAATTTCCACAAGTAACGCTCGATAATATTTTGATCTCTCTTAATGTTTCTATCATACCAGGAAGGCTTTATGATTATTTTTCTGTCGCATGACACTTCATTAAACAAGTATAATGAACTGATTAGTAATAAACATATTAACGTAACTTTGTCATAACTCTGCATTTAATGATCCTCATACGTTGATGGTCTGGCACCGTTTCGGTTTGAAGTTCTCTACAAATTTAGGACAGATGGTTAAGCCAATATTCACCTAAATTTATGTCCTATAAGTACGAGAAGATAGTTCACAAGCAAATTCAAAACAAAGGGGGTTTGGGATACGTTGAACATGCGCAAGTCAATCGCAGAGACAACAAAAATACACTCAATCTTGACGGTGAAATTTAGCACTCGGATGAAACAGTTTGCCGACTTCTGTTCAATGGCGTTTGATAAGGCCGAATCAAACACGCATGGGGACCGAATAGAGCAGATACGAGCTTTGTATGAGGTCATAGGCAAACAGCAAGTACAGCTTGATTTTTTAAAATAAAAGCACTCTCCAAGTTGCAGACCCAAGTAAGCGATGTCAGCTGATTGACAGGCAACACCGAATGAGCACGGCACAACAGTGCAAGCTTCTTAAAGTGCATCGCTGTGGTCTGTATTATGAGCCGACAATGAAGGGGTCTTTGAATCTGGAGCTGATGAGGTAGGTCGATGAACAACATCTCTAGAACTCGTTTTGGAGTGTACCAAAGATGCATACGTAGTTAGTAATGGATAAAGGATACCAGATCAACTACATGGAGGTTGAGCGTCTATTGAGTGGGATGGGTTTCATTCCATCGCTCCGGGGCAGTGTAGTTCGCGCAAGTAGACTGGAGCATTCAAATATCCTCATCTTTTGAGGTCGGTTGATATCAGCCATGTCAACCAAGTTTGGGAGACCGGCATAAGGTACATACCCATGAGATGTGACTACATGTAATTGAACTCTCTCGAAGTGCGAATCAGTGTAGATGACAATGGTAGCGCTTTGCATAACAAGTGTATCGAGAGTCTGTGGCGTACCGTGAAGTACTGGCACGTTTACTTACGACTAGCTTGCGACGTCATTGTTCTTTTCAACAGCTTAAAAGGTCTGATCGATTTCTATCACTTGGAGCGTCGGCATGACTCTTTAGGCAACAAGACCCCAAGCATGGTTTTCAGTGGTTTGTGACAGTCAATACAGCACGGAAAGGAGATATTTTCTACATATAAGGAATGCCTATTTTCTGTCTTAAGAATGGGGGGAACCTAATTTCTCAGCATTCCTAGCGAGCAATTTGTCTATATTCTCTTGAATTAGTATTGCTAATCGTTTCTTACTTCGCTGAGTGTTATTCGATCGTATATTTAGTTCTCGCATGAGCACGAGAAAGTCGTGTTCATCATAATATTCTATATTAAGCAAGAATGAAAGTGATTTATTGTGTACATGTCCGTCGTGATCTATACTAGCACTTGTTGTTATTTGACCATAATTGACAGTTTGAAAATTGAAAGACCTCTCGCCGTTACCAGCCTGAAAAGTAAAACAATTATGCGGGATCGTAAATTGGTCTGGGTACCATTGATACCGCATCAGTTTCACAACAACTTTACTACTGTCCTCATCTAATGCGACTTCGCTGATAGTCCAATGAATTACGCCAACGACATATCGTATAAATATTGAAATATAAACAGTAGCCGGTAGAATGTAGCGATTCAAACCATATTCTCGCTCCAACACGAATGCGAGTCCTATAGAAATCATGCATATTGCAAGTGGCGCGGTAATAATCGTCCACCAGACAGATATTCGCGACTGATTACTAACTATAACGAGCGACATACTGGATATTCACCGTATTTAACAAAGTCCTCTCAACTTAGCATTTTTCAACTACTCCCCAAAGCCTGTTAAGGGATGGATGTCACTGATTTAGTTTGGTTCTGTTGAAAAAGCCAGCCTTACGCTTTCCGACGTTTCCAGAACGCACTTAACTGGTCAACAACCAATGAACCCATTACAATGTATACCCATGCAACGGCAGTTATCATGAGTGGAGCAATAATAATGTGAAGAATGAAGTTCCCCCCATATTTAGGACAGGTGGTTAAGCTAATATTCACCTAAATTTATGTCCTATGAGAACGAGAAGAAAGTTCACAAGCGAGTTCAAGACGAAGGTCGTTTTGGATGCGTTGAGCGAGCGCAAGTCACTCGCTGAGATAGCAAAGAAGTACTCAATCATACCGGTGCAAATTAGCACGTGGAAGAAGCAGTTTCTAGACAGCTGTTCGATGGTGTTTGATAATGCCGAATCAAACACGCATGAGGACCGAACAGAAGAGATACGTGGTTTGTATGAGGTCATAGGCAAACAGCAAGTACAGCTTGAATTTTTAACAAAAGCATCGTCGAAGTTGCAGACCTAAGTCAGCGACGTCAGTTGATTGACAAGCAACACCAGATGAGCATGACTCAACAGTGCAAGCTTCTTGAAGTACATCGCAGTGGTTTGTATTATGAGCCGGTTAAGGAGAGCTCTTTGAATCTAGAGTTGATGAGGTTGATCGACGAGCAGCATCTCAAGTACACGTTTTGGGGTGTACCAAAGATGCATACGTGGCTTGTAATGGACAAAGGATACCAGATCAACTACAAGCGCGTTGAGCGTCTAATGCGTTTAATGGGGCTTCATTCCATCGCTCCATGGCCGCATACCTCAAGAAAGCAGCCTGGAGCATACATATATCCTTATCTGCTGAAGTCGGTTGATATCAGCCATGTCAACCAAGTCTGGGAGGCCGACATAACGTACATACCGATGGGAAGTGGCTATATGTATTTGCTTGCCATACTCGATGTGTTTAGTCGCTATGTAGTTGGTTGGGATGTCTCGTCAACGATGGATGCACAGTGGTGTTCATCGGTATTACAAACAGCCATCGAAGTACACGGTCAACCGGAAATCAGCAACACTGATCAAGGCAGTCAGTTTACAAGTGAGACATGGATAGGTAAATTGAAGTCTCACGAAGTGCAAATCAGTATGGATGGCAAAGGTCGCGCTTTAGATAACATTTTTATCGAGCGCCTGTGGCGTACAGTGAAGTACGAATACGTTTACTTACGACCAGCTGACGATGGCAATGTTCTTTATAATGGCTTAGAAGGTTATTTTGATTTCTATCACTTGGAGCGTCGGCATGACTCTTTAGGCAACAAGACCCC
>JBGAUL010000033.1:0-36711 GCA_044228685.1 Chlorobiota bacterium | reverse complement strand
CGTGATCGCTGGCGCAGCAACTCGATGATTTCCTTACGGCCTGTTGTGAATCCGCCGATGCCACCACCAAGGGCTTTGCCGAGAGTGCCGGTGATGATGTCGACGCGACCTGTAACGCCACACATTTCTGTGACGCCGCGACCGTGTTGTCCCATGAATCCCATGCTGTGACATTCATCAACCATAACAAGTGCTTCGTACTTATCTGCGAGATCACAAATGCGATCTAGCGGAGCAATGGTTCCATCCATCGAGAACACGGCATCAGTTGCAATCATCATGTAGCGTGCACCTTCTGAGCGAGCCAATTGAAGTTGTTGCTCGAGCTCTTCCATGTTGCCGGATTTGTAGCGATAGCGTTTTGCCTTGCAGAGTCTAACTCCGTCGATGATGGAGGCATGATTCAATTCGTCGCTGATAATCGCATCCAGTTCACCAATGAGCGGTTCAAATACGCCTCCGTTGGCATCGAAGCAGGCTGCATAAAGAATCGTGTCATCGGTATGACAGAACTCAGCGATTTTCTGCTCGAGCGTTTTATGTATGTCCTGCGTACCGCAAATGAATCGTACGCTCGACATGCCGAAACCGTGAGTATCGAGTGCTTCTTTGGCTGATTGAATTACATCAGGATGCGATGAGAGTCCGAGATAGTTGTTTGCGCAAAAATTCAAAACCGGAGTACTGCGACCCTGTACCTTGATTTCAGTGGATTGAGGAGTGGTGATGATACGCTCTTCTTTATACAATCCGGCTGAGCGGATGGAGTCGAGCTCTGTGCTGAGAAAATCCTTGAATGCTCCGTACATAATGCTATCGGTGTAAAGTGAATGAGTCCAGCCAGTGCGTAGGCTATGAACGCTAAAATAAACATACTGACTATGCTATCTTGCGAGCAATTCAGGATTACATGACAGTTCTTCAACTAATACCTCGCAGTGCTTTTCCTCCGCGCGACGGAGGTCAAATCAGCATCGCCAACGTGACCTACCATCTCCGTAAGAACGGTGCTGAGGTGATTGTGCTGTGTTTGGATGAAAGCGCGCCCTTCGTCCAGACGATTCAGTACAAAGGTTTCGACTTTAGGTTGTACTCACTTCGTCACTCGACAAAGAATAGCATTGCACGAGGCATTGCATCTCTGTTCTCGCAAAATCCCGTCTATCTATCCAAGCACTATTCACCGGTACTTGTCGATCAAGCCATGGAGATTCTGCGCATTCACAATGTGGATGTGTTGCATGCGGATCATACTGCAATGGCTCCCTTGGGACTAGAGCTAAGTCGTCGCAGTGCATTGCCATTGGGACTACGATTGCACAATATTGAATCACGTATTTGGTCACGCTACGCGGAGTCGCTTCCGTTCTGGCATCCACTACAATGGTACACAGCATCGCAGGCGAGAAAATTGAGGAAAGCTGAGGCTAATGCCATCGCAGAATCCGACAGTGCCTTTCCCATTAGCGAGGTTGATTGTGATCAAGCTAAAAGAATGGCGCCCGGTGCGAGATTGATAACTGTTCGGGCAGGAGTTAATCCCGAAGAGTGGGCAGAGCTTGCGGAGTCGAAAAGGGCGAGCAATGAGTTGCTGCTCGTCGGACAATGGGCGTGGCGACATAACGTTGACGGCGCGCTCTGGTTTGCACGTGAAGTATTGCCGGGTCTGCGACGTCGAGTTCCATCCGTAAAGTTGATTATCCCCGGAAAGAATGCTCCTAAAGAACTTCAAGGTCGAGAGGCGGAGAATATCTTCTGTCTAGGTTTCGTTGAGAACATTGCTGAAATTTATCATCGAGCCAGTGTATTCGTCGTGCCGCTCTTTGTCGGCTCCGGAGTGCGCATCAAAATCGTCGAAGCCATGGCAGCCGCGATGCCCGTTGTGGGTACGGTTCTGGCGTCCGAAGGGATTTTCGCGAAGGAAGAAGACGGTTTGTATAAAATTGACGGGGCAGAAGATCAAATCAAATGTATTGAGAGTTTACTCAAAGACGAAGCGCTTGCGAGACATAGAGGAGCTGCTGCACAAGCTTTTGTGCGGAGTCAGCATGATTGGGGACGAGAGATAGGGAAGATTTACGAAGAGTACGAGAGACTGTCCGCAGCAAACAAAAAATAGTACTCAGGCGAACTCAAGAGCTTCAGCAAAACTTTCGCGAATGACTGCTCCACCGAGAACATCGTCGTTGTTGTAGAGCACGACGGATTGTCCGGGACTTATTGCACGCTTGGCTTCATCAAACACAACCACTAGACGTCCCTCAGCATCCTGCCAAGCCAAAGCAGGACTAGCCTCATCCTTATATCGAATCTTTGCTTGAACGCGTGTCGGTAGTTCCAATGCGCCAAATGCCATGAGATTCAGAGAGTCGCCAACAAGGCTGCGATGCAAGAGTTTGTCTTCGGTACCAACTATGAGCGTATTGCTCTGCGGTAACACATCGAGCACGAACAGGGGTTCGGGATGGGATAGTCCAAGACCGCGTCGTTGACCGACTGTGTAAAATGGATAACCGCTGTGTTGACCAAGCTCCTTACCATCCATCACGATGCTGCCACCATCAACTTGATGTTGAAGATCAGGAACTTTGTCTTTCAGAAATCGATTGTAGTCGTTGTCCGGGATGAAGCAAATCTCATACGATTCTTTTTTGGAAGCAACAGCCAGTCCAAATCGCGCTGCTTCCTGTCGTGACTGTTCTTTTGTAAAACCTGCCAACGGAAAGAGTGTTCGACTGAGCGCTTCTTGAGATAGTCCCCACAGTGCATAGGATTGATCCTTCTTCATATCAGAGCCACGCGATACGATGAAGCGTCCACTGGCTTCATCCAACCGCAAGCGTGAGTAGTGTCCTGTGGCTATCCACTGCGCTCCAAGCGAATCTGCTTTGTGCAACATTGCATCCCACTTGATATGGCGATTACACTGAACGCAGGGATTCGGTGTGTTGCCATTCATGTAGTCCTGAACGAAGTAATCAATCACGTGTTCACGGAAGGTCTCGCTGAAATCAACCACATAATGCGGAAAGCCAAGCTGCAGAGCTACGCGACGGGCGTCATTGATCCCGTCAAGAGAGCAGCATGATGAATCGTTGCCAACATTTCCGCCAACGTCTTCGTAACGATATGTCTTAATCGTAATTCCAATAACTTCATAGCCTTGCTCTTGGAGCAGGGCTGCAGCGACACAGGAGTCGACGCCTCCGGACATACCAACCAGAACTCTGTTTGGATTTCGCTTCATGAAGTAGCTAATTGACGAGTTAGTTTGCGTTCAGATCCCTAATGACGGGATTCGGTGTTTCTTCGTGGATACAAAATAGCACATGAGTGTTCAACACATCCTTGATCGTCTGTTTAGCCTGCATCGCTTTGGTATAAAACCCGGTTTAGAGCGTATTCAACGCATTCTTGAACTCTGCGGCTCTCCGGAGCGCAATCTGCCTGCGATTCACGTTGCCGGTACCAATGGCAAGGGTTCGGTAAGTTCAATGTGCTCAGCCATTCTTCAAGAAGCGGGCTATTCAGTTGGACTGTACACCTCGCCTCACATTCGACGATTCAACGAACGCATTCAGGTTGATGGCGTGTGTATTAGCGATGTGGATATTGTTCGCTTGTATGGAGAAAACGAGTCAATTTTCATCCAGACTGAAGCGACCTTTTTTGAATGCACGACAGCATTAGCTTTACTCTACTTCGCAGAGAAGAAACCGGATTGGATTGTCATGGAGACGGGAATGGGCGGTCGCTACGACGCCACTAACGTGCTCGATACACGAGTATCCGTTATCACTTCAATTGATTTCGATCACCAAGAATATCTCGGTGAAACCATCGCGAAAATTGCATGGGAGAAAGCCGGTATTATCAAAAAGGGAATTCCGCTTGTGGTTGCAGATCTAGCATCTGAGGCAATGGAGGTCGTCAAGTCGGTTGCTGACGATCTTAGCGCACCACTTGTTTTAGCAAATCAAAAACACAGCGTTGAGTCACTAAACATCGATGAGAATTTTGCGATGAAAGTTCGTTGGACTACGCATGAAGGTTCATCGACAGAGTTGACATCAAGTCTGAGTGGCGCACATCAATGTTCGAACTTGGCTTGTGTGCTTAGTTGTTTGGATTTCGTGATGCCTGACAAAAAGTTGAGCGCTGAGACGATACAGCGTGGATTAAACAATCTCGGACAACGAACGCACTTGCATGGAAGGGTTGAGATAGTGAGTCAGGATCCGCTGATACTCTGCGATGTTGGACACAATCCTGCTTGCTTGAGAGCTACGGTTGATACCATTCTTCGTTCACCCTTCTCCGGACAAAAATTCGACATCGTGTTTGGAGCTATGGCAGATAAGGATGTTCATGAGATGCTGGAAATATTGAAGCCGATTTGTAATTGCATTTATGCTGGTACGGCAGCTACAGAAAGAGCGATGAAGGCAGCAAACATTGTGGAACTGGCTCTGGGCCTAGGGCTCAACGCCATTGACTGTGATACCATAGCCGGTGCATTAAACAAAACACTTGAGGCTGGGCAAGCGATACTCGGGATCGGTTCGTTTTATGTTATTGACGAGATCATGGTGGAGCTCAGTCGACAGGGACTCTTAGAAATTTGATTCGTCGCGCCAGCGTTGAATGAGCCAGACTGAATTGGTGTTGCGTCGGGCAATGCGAAGATTGACGCGACCTTGTAGATACACGACGTCGCTGGCAGAGAAAGTAATACTGAGATTAAAACCACGGCTGATGTCTTTCACGAGTGAGTCGCCGACGCTGCTTACAACGTCATTCCAAATCAGATCAAGATTCTCGCAGCCTTGGAACAACCCTGTGGTTGCAATCATGTCTTCGTCACGGCCCCAAGTTTTGTCAATTCCCTTGTCGTAATCCCGGTACACGAAGGTGAAATTTGTATCAAGCATACGACCATAAACAAGCGTGTCTTTGGTCAGGTAGGCGTAACGGAAATTCTGAAATAGCCCATCTACAGTTGTTTGATCACCAAGTCCTGCAGACTGAATTGCTTTGTTCACTAAGCGCGGTGCAAAGGGATTATCGCAGCCACCAAGCAGCATCGTCACAGCAATACTCGAGACGAGTAGTGCGCAGTAGAGCCAATAATGCTTAGATGAATTCATATCAGTTCGAGAATTGAGCCTTGAGTGTGCTCCAGGTGAAATTGATGCTGTCGTTGGATGGCGACTTCGTATCCACCCATCGAGCTATACTCCATTGGTTCAGTTGATTCGGCACGATTGTCAATCTCATAGTGCCGGCTACCACTTTTGGAATGGAAGCAGAAGTATGCGGCACACGCAAGATATAGTCAGCGACGTACAAAGCAGAATCCGGTACGCGTATTTCAAAGCGTCCGGACGAAAGCTGCAACGAGGAATGTGATCCGACGCTCAACTTTGTCGCCATGCTATAGAATGCTTGTCGTTCGTTTTGAACTCCCCAATTACGAAAGACTTCAGGAGAGGATGCCAGGGCTTCGCTTGAGGCATCAAAGTGAAATGCTTGACGGGCACCACTGGAAGTGTCAGCTAGACATCGAACGAAGTTCTCTGTGTTTGCTTCCTGAACAGCGAGTTGAAAGTTTGATAAAACGACGAGTTCGGATGTCGGTTGTTGAAAGGAATTGGTGCTTCCGGAAGGATCTTCAGGATCACGTGTGTTGAATAGGGAGCAGGCTTGGAGTGTCAAGAGAAGACAGCCCAAGAAGTAAAGCACGCGAGATGAGCGCTGCTCACACAACAATTCGTCCCTCCATAGCCCGTGAAATCGTCGCGTCGTCGGCAAACTCTAAGTCACTGCCAATTGGAATACCACGAGCAATACGAGTGACTTTAATACCGAGCGGACTAATCATGCGCGACAAGTACTGGGTCGTCACTTCTCCCTCAACATTTGGGTTGAGTGCGAGAATGACTTCATTGACGCTTGTATCTAAACGTGCAATGAGTTCGCGAATGCGCAGGTCGTCAGGACCGATACCGTCAAGCGGATTGAGAGCTCCGTGCAGTACGTGATACAGTCCGTTGTATTCATTCGTCTTTTCAATAGCCAACACATCACTCGGATCCTCGACAACGCACAGAACTGATCGCGTGCGTTTTTCGGATGAGCAGATGGGACAGGGATCACTTTCCGTAAAGTTGAAACACTCGGAGCAATAGCGAACGTTCTGTTTAAGACTTAAGAGAGTCTGAGCAAAGTGTCTCACGCTTTCATCGCTTTGACGAAGCAGGTGATAGGTCAATCTCTGCGCGGTTTTTCTGCCAATAGTCGGCAGACTTGAAAAAGCCTCGACTGCACTTTCGATCGATGGAGAGGTCTGGATCACAGCGTGATTGAGCAAAAAATGACGAAAAATCAATGAATTAGCCATGTCAACTAATCCCGTGCGAATCTACCGAAAAGCCCGTCAACCTCTGCTCGCGAGAGGCTGCTCTGTTGTAAATTCGCCGTGGGGATATTTACGGTGCTGGGAGAATAGAGTCGGAAAAACGTTTCCACAAACCATTGTACATGCAACTAACAGCGACCTTCTTCGTCTGACGAATCACACAACACAACACTCACTATTTCATAGGCACATACATGGGAATGTTTAGTCGAATCTCCGACATCTTCAAAGCAAACGTCAATGACGCGCTAGATCAAGCTGAAGACCCGGAAAAGATGCTCAAGCAAATGGTTCTCGAGATGGAAGAATCCGTCAACAGAGCTACTCTTGCGGTAGCAAATGCCATTGCAAACGAAAAATCATTAGAACGTAAATTGGCAAAGGCGCAAGAGCAATCAGCAGATTGGCAAGCCAAGGCAACACAGGCTCTTCAAGCAGGTCGCGAAGACTTGGCAAAAGCAGCCTTAGAAAAGAAAGTTATTAGCGATAGAAACGCTGCTGATTTGCAGCCGATTTATACTACCGCAAAAGCGACATCTGAAAAATTGCGTGATCAACTGGATCAACTCAAGCGCAAGCTTGATGAAGCTCGTTCACGTCAAAGCACACTGATCGCTCGCTCACAGGCTGCCAAAGCTCAGAAGCAAATTGCGCAGTCGTTTAGCGGAGTTGGTTCAGATGCCTTTTCAAAGTTTGATAAGTTCGAAGGTAAGATTGAAAAGATTGAATCAGAAGCGACCGCGTTTGAGCAATTGGCTGGCGAGAATACGTCGCTTGATGCTGAATTTAAAAAGTTAGGATCATCATCGTCAGTCGATGCAGAGCTGCAGAAGCTCAAAGAAAGTATGGGACAATTACCACCAAAACAATAGGGAGTAGCATCACATGGAACAAGAGCAAATGGACCAAATTCAGAAAGACTTGGTCATAGAAACACGAAATCGGGTTGAACGAATCTTACAAGATGCATTTCCCGAGTACATGACATTTGATAACGGCAGCTACGCTGTGACGCGTGGCTCGACACAGGTCATGATCATTGTGCGACCTTTCACTGCTGAAGAGTGTATGGTTGAATGTACCGCACAAGTTGTGACCGGCGCAGTTGTTACACCGGAGCTAATGAAGTTCCTCTTGCGTAAGAATGCAGAGATCCACATTGGCGGATTTGGATTGCTGTTCGATGATACAATCATCTACACAAATTCAATTACCGGTACACACATGGATCGCAACGAGCTTATTACAGCTGTTGCATCTGTTGCCATTATTGCCGATCACTACGATGATGAGATTGTGTCAATGGTAGGTGGACGTCGTGCAAGCGACGACACGGAGTTATAAGCCAATCCTGTCGTAGACAGATGTCAATATAGAAAAGCAGTTAACGAGTGCCCTTAGTACCGATACGAGAATTGTAATGCGTACTGCAGGGTACTCGTTGATTGTGAGTAACTCGCCTCAGAGCCATCTCCATAGACCGCAAAGTTACCTTTGGTGCTTCCCGAGCGAAGCATGAAGTCCAACCGCATATTTTGTTTATCGCCAAGAACAATTCCCAAACCACCTGCGACCTGAGTTGTAGTGGTCGACGAGACCGTACTGACGAAAGCTGATGAAGTATTGTCCATTGACGCTCTGATAAACAACGAGGTGGCAGGAATACGGTACTCTGCACCAACCGAATACGTGAGCTGATCTCTCAGCTGTGTGCGCACACTGTCATTGAGTTCATTCAAAAAGCTGTAATCATTGCTAAATGAAGCCGAGACATAATCGCGATAACTAGCTCCGGCCGACAAAGTCAATCCCAAAAAATGACCCGATAGACCAAAGCCAAATTCCCACGGCGAGTAAACGACATAATCACTTTGTCCATTCTGTGTGGCTGAAAATGGGGAAGTCGTGTCGTTGTCGTAATACACAGCCATTGAACGATCCCACACCTCGTGAACAACATGCGCCATTGGTGGGCTGACGCTGAGACTTAAACGACCCCACTCCGACAATCGCGCAAGCATACCAAGCTTGATAAAGAATGCGGCAGTCTGTTGATCAAGGTGATCGACCAAGCTCAGCTTGTGAAAGTCAACCGTGCTGAAATTCGCTCGGTCAAGAGTGTCGTATTTGTTGTAAGTATCTGCTTCAGAGTAGCTACGCTGATAGTTGTACTGTGACCAACTCGATCCCAAGCTCAAACCCAACGCGACGTCTTTGCCTAGATCTACGCCGACACCAAAAAGCAAACTGTAGCGGCCTCCATCCTGATGCAGTGTTGCACGTTGAAAGACACTGTCTCGCAGCGGCGAAAACAATCGTCCGTTCACGGTATCTGCTAGGTATGTCTGATAAGGTAGATTATCAGTGTTCGAATTTGCCTCTCTCAGCAAACTCTGCACAATCGACGACGTCGAATTAAATGCTCCAAACGTTCCGCTTGCACGATAATCTTCATCTGTACTAAACGTCAATCCATAGCCACCTTTTGTCCCACCAAAAGAAAAGGGTGAGGCATAAGCAAAAAAGCTCGGGATTAAACTGTGATCGTTCGATTCACTGGTGTTGCTGAAGTAGGATAGTGTTTGATTCCGACTTTGAAACCCAAATGCAAGGCTAAACTCTCTGCGATTCATCAAGGCAAGTCCTGCAGGATTTAGTCCTGTAGCACTGGCATCATCGATGACTCCCAAATAGCTCGTACCAAGACTTTGAGCTCGAACCGACATACCGGTTTGGGGTGAACTGATGCGCAAAAGGTCGTCCAATGACTGTGCATAGCTTACGCTTGACCGCAAGAACCCTAGAGTAATGCATACTCCTACGAAAAAATAACTTCTGATTTTCATCTCTTACGGCCTCCGCCTGACGATGAGCTTGATGATGATGAAGAGCTGGATGACGAAGAGCTACTCTTCGTACTTGGCGCCGAACTGACTCGACTCGTAGAAACGCTGTTTTGACTCGAAGGCGCTGAAACTGTGCGAGTGCTTGTTGATGACACTGCTTCTGATCGCGTGCTACGACCTCCACTTGGTTGAGTGTAGGAGCTTGTCGGTGCCGATCGAACACGGTTCGTTTGGCTAGAAGCGGTAGTGGTCGATGAATTTGAACTTCCGATTGAGTTGCTGTATTCGCTTTCGCGACGATAACTGCGCGTTGTTTGCGGTGGTGACGAGACTCGAACATCTGCAAAGGGACTACCACCACGAGCAGCGACAGGTTGAATGATTGAACGATTTCTCGATTCCACTTCGCGAACGCGATCGGAGTTGCCCACTGATTGTCGTGTCTGTGGTGTTGAGCGATCAGAGGTTGTGCTTGCAATTCCTCGTTGACGTGCGCCACCATTTGTCATCCCACCGATCGCTACCGATGTGCCGGGACTTCCCGAGACAGAACGATGGGTTCCCCAAGTTCGAGGGCTGTTTGTATGACTATAACGCGGCCCATAAGGATTTGATCCGCTGTATCCGTTCCAACCATTGTAATACCAAGGCGAAGCATACCCGTATCCATAACCATATCCATAACCAAACGAATAGTAAGGATTATAAGCGTAGTAAGGAGAATAGCCGCCATAGCCCCATGTCCAATAGGAAAATGGATCGTAATAGAATGGATCGCAGAAGAAATGCCAGCGAGTCCACGGAGAGTAACAGGTCGACATTGCAATCGGCGTTGGAGCATATGACCACGCACCGTATGAACCATTCCACCAAGGACTGATCACCGGTGTGTAACCACTGCTGTAGTAATTCTCGTCGCCAACAACGCTGCTGTCATCGTTTGTCGCAAGAGTTGCAGTGTTCAATTCCTCTGACTGCGTCTGCTGACTGTCGTTTTGATCCGAGCTAAGGTTCGTTGATGAAGTAGATGCTCGTGATGGGTCTGATTTCTTAGGAGTCTCAGGACGATAGTTGTTGTAGCCGAAATTGTCATTCAGTGCCGCGCTTTGCGTGCTTGAACACGAACTCAGCACGATACACGTTGATGATAAAACGGCAAGAACGAGTGATGGTATTAACCAGGATTTCATGATGTACCTGTTGATGGATTGTCAATTGGATATTATGTCCGACTTGACGACAAAACACTCAGTTTTTTGAGTATGATAACCTACGTAATCAGACATTACAAAGTGCCTAAAGGTTTGGATGTTTAACATATTATTTTCACAATAGTTCGGGCAGTATGGAGAAGGCGTGATTGAGTTCAGTTCTAAACTCGAAAAGTAAGTGGAGGAAGCGATCCTGATCGGCAGGCAAATCAGTGTTTTATGCAGCAGGACTCGGCATTCTTCATGTGAATAACTCTTCTCCAATCGCAGTACCAGGATCACTAATTTCGTGGTTTGCGATTTTTACCGCTCCTAAAAGCAAGACATGGCAGACAGTAGCCCAACTAAGAAAACGACGCGCAGCAAAGCCACGGTTAAAACAGCCGGGAAGGCGACAGCATCGAGTGCGCCAAGTCGTGCTGATTTGAGTGGCTTTGATGATTTGTCGTTGATAAAAATCAATGGAGCGCGTGAGCATAATCTCAAGAACATCTCACTCAGTATTCCGCGCGATAAGCTTGTGGTTGTGACCGGTATTTCCGGCTCCGGAAAGTCATCACTTGCCTTTGATACCCTCTACGCTGAAGGTCAACGTCGCTACGTTGAGTGCTTGTCGCCCTATGCCCGTCAATTTTTAGGTATGATGAAAAAGCCGGACATCGACGTTGTCGAAGGTATCTCGCCGGCGATTTCAATCGAACAGAAGTCTGTGGGCTATAGTCCGCGCTCTACTGTTGGCACAGTAACCGAGATTTACGATTACATCCGTTTGCTCTATGCCAAGATTGGCATTCAGTATTGCGTTGACTGTGATATTCCGGTGCAGTCGCAGACCATAGATCAGATCGTGGATACAATCATGACTTTGCCAATCGAAACAAAGATCATGGTTTTGAGTCCGGTTGTGCGTGGTCGCAAAGGACACTACCGAGAGCTCTTTGAAAGCATCCAAAAGCAAGGCTACACACGTGTACGCGTAGATGGAGAATTGCGAGAGATTGAAGCAGGGATGATGGTGGATCGCTATAAGATCCACAACATCGAAGTCGTCATCGATCGACTCAGCGTCAATGAAGAACAACGTTCACGCATAACACAGAGCATGGAGCTCGCTCTCACCATGGGCGAGAGTGCGGCAATGATGCTTCACCAAGATGAAAAAGGCGAGTGGAAGAGCATGTTGTTCTCAACTGAATATTCTTGTCCTCAATGCGGTCACAGCTACGATCGTCTCGCGCCCAACATGTTCTCTTTTAACTCTCCTTTTGGTGCCTGTGACTATTGCGATGGATTAGGAGAATTGCGTGACTTCGATCTGGAACGCATTATACCTGATCGCAGCATGAGTATCGATGATGGGGGATTTGCTATCCTAGGAAAGGAACGTCAGACCTGGTTGTGGCAACAGATCAAGTCAGCGGCAAAGCAACTCGACATTCCTACTGATAAGCCGATACAAAGTCTGACGAAAAAGCAGATCGATTCGCTGCTGTTCGGAACCGACAATATTTCCGTTGACATCGAAGTCTCGCCGGATACCAAACGCACCCTGAGTTACAGTCAGAAGTTTATAGGTATCATTCCAACCTTTAAGCATCAATACGAAAATTCTACATCGGCGAAAATTCGCTCTTGGCTTGAATCATTCATGGCAGAAGTGCAGTGTCCGAAGTGTCAGGGAGGTCGACTGAAAGAGTCGAACCTCGCGGTGCGTATCGCTGACCGAAATATTAGCCAAGCCACGCAGATGGATTGTCCGGATGCACTTGAGCACTTCGCATCACTTCACAACAAGTTGAGTGAGCGAGAGATGCGAATTGCATTCTTGATCCTCAAAGAGATCACAACGCGCCTTCAGTTCCTGATCAATGTTGGTCTCTCGTATCTATCCCTCAATCGTCCGGCAAGAACCTTGTCCGGCGGAGAAACCCAACGTATACGCCTCGCTTCACAGATAGGCTCTCAGCTTGTCGGGGTAATGTATGTGCTCGATGAACCGAGCATCGGCTTGCATCAGCACGACAATTCAAAACTCATTCGATCGCTTAAAGAGCTTCGTGACTTAGGCAATACCGTCGTTGTTGTTGAGCATGATCGTGAAATGATTGAGGAAGCGGATTTCTTAGTGGATATTGGTCCTGGTGCCGGTATTCACGGAGGCGAGTTGATTTTTACGGAGGAACCGTCGCTGATCCGTCAATTGCCTGACAAAATCAAACAGCGCTCGAGAACAGCACAGTATTTGACTGATCTTCGCGACATTGAGATTCCCAAAGAACGACGAGCAGGTAGCGGAAAGTTCCTCACGCTTCGTGGTGCTCAGGGTAACAATCTCCGCAACGTTGATTTGAAAATTCCGCTTGCAAGCTTCGTCTGCATAACCGGAATGAGTGGTAGCGGTAAATCATCGTTGGTCAACCACACGTTGTACCCAATCCTCAACAAGTATTTCTTTAATGCTGAGACCATACCGCTCAAGCACGAAGGATTGGAAGGTTTGGATTTGATTGATAAGGTAATTGAAATCGATCAGTCACCAATTGGTCGTACTCCACGATCAAATCCGGCAACCTATACCGGATTGTTCACTTTGATTCGTGATCACTTTACGATGATGACGGAGGCTAAAATCCGTGGCTATAAAGCCGGACGCTTTTCCTTCAACGTCAAAGGCGGTCGGTGTGAAGAATGCGAAGGCGCAGGAATCAAGAAAATTGAAATGAACTTCCTTCCCGACGTGTACGTGCAATGCGACGTCTGCGGAGGCAAGCGATATAACGAAGAAACGCTCCAAGTGCACTACAAAGGCAAATCCATTTCGGATGTGCTTGACATGTCAGTGGAGGAGGCGCTTTCGTTTTTCCACGAGATTCCCAAAATCAAGTCAAAGCTGCAAACGCTGTACGATGTTGGGTTGACCTATGTGACCTTGGGTCAGCAAGCCCCGACTCTCAGCGGTGGAGAGGCGCAACGCGTCAAGTTGGCTACGGAGCTCAGCAAGGTTAGTACTGGTAAGACGCTCTATCTTCTTGACGAGCCGACGACAGGCTTACACTTTGAAGATATCCGCATACTTCTCAACCTCTTACAGAGATTGACGGATAGAGGAAATACCTTAGTCGTCATCGAGCACAATCTTGATGTGATTAAGTGTGCTGACTGGATTATTGACTTGGGACCTGAGGGCGGCAAGCACGGTGGACGAATTGTTGCGGAGGGAACCCCTGAGCAAGTTGCCTTGGTAAGTGACTCATACACAGGACGTTATCTCGGACTTGAATTGGAGCGAACCAAGCGTGTTATGGCAAATCTCGAGTCCCAAAGCGCTTAAAATCTACCATGATTGCGTAATTTTGTATCTGGAGTGTTGCAACCGCGCTCTCCCTTGATTCACCCATCACCATCCACTGTATTCATGAATATTCTGGTTTGTATTTCACAGGTTCCGGACACGACTTCCAAGATTGCCATTGCTGCAAATGGAATTAGCATTGAAAAAGCCGGAATGAAGTTTATTCTCAATCCTTACGATGAATATGCTATCGAAGAAGGCTTGCGTTTGCGTGAAAAGCTTGGCGGTAGTGTAACGGTCATCACCTGCGGTCCTGATACTGCAAAAGATGTTCTGCGCACTGCTCTTGCCATGGGTGCCGACAAAGCGGTTCTCGTGAAGGATGATGCTAAAGCAGACTCGTTTGTTATCGCTTCGAACATTGCCAGCTATGCACGCGAATCTGGTGCTGAGTTGATTCTGACCGGTCGTCAGAGTATCGATTACGATTCATTCCAATTGGCTCCAACCGTCGCTGAGCTTATCGATTATCCTTCAATTTCCATGGTTTCGAAGCTCGAGATCAATGGTACAAGCATTAGCGCAGAGCGCGATATTGAAGGTGGTAAGGAGATTCTTGAAAGCTCTTTGCCATGCGTTATCAGCGTGCAAAAGGGAATCAATGATCCACGTTATCCAAAGTTGCCTGACATCATGAAGGCAAAGTCAAAGCCAATCGAAGAGAAGGCATTGAGTGGAGCAGAAGCGCGTGTACAAACGCTTGGATTGCAGATTCCATCGAACAAGCGTCGCGAAACCATTCTTGGTAGTGAAGACAAGGACATTACGGAATTGGTACGTCTCCTTCATGAAGAAGCTAAGGTAGTATAATAGCAAAGCGAGGCAGGCAGCGCTTGATCGTGATAGCGTTGAATGGTCGATAGGATCCAATAAATATTAGAAAACAAAGCAGACAATTGAACAATTATGAAGAAGATTCTTGTAGTATTAGAAGAGAAGAACGGTAAGATCAAGAGAAGTTCAGCGGAAGCATTGACAGCTGCTCTAAGCTGGAATGCAACGGTAGTTGGTGTTAGTTGGTCAGCAACATCATTGGCCCAAGAGGCAGCGCAGTATGGACTCACAGATTATGTCCAATTACGCCACGCGTTGTTAGCTGACTACTCAAGTCAAGCTGCAGCAGCGGCAATTGCGCAATGTGCTCAGGCAGAAGGCGCAGATGCAGTGGTGTTGTCGGCGAATTCAACCGGTAAAGAACTCGGACCTCGCATTGCAGTTCGCATGCAGGCTGCGTTTATCCCTGATTGCATCGCCGTCGACAATAGCGCTGACGGTGTCACTGTTCAACGTCCAATCGTTGCCGGTCGCGCAATTGAGCAGATCAAACCGCTCACAGCATCAGTCGTTCTTACGCTCCGTCCGAACGTCTTTACTTCACGAACTCTTGCGCAACCAGCGGCAATCACAGAGCGCGCATTTGACGCTACACTGGATGATAGTTCGAAAAAGGTTGTGGTACGTCAAATCGTTCGCAATGAAGGAAAGCTTGATGTTTTGGAAGCAGATACCATCGTATCCGGTGGTAGAGGAATGAAGGGACCCGAGCATTTTAACTTGGTTGAAGATTTGGCATCGGTACTTGGCGCAGCTGTTGGCGCATCGCGCGCCGTAGTTGATGCCGGATGGCGTCCACATGCTGAGCAGGTGGGTCAAACCGGTAAAACCGTTTCGCCAAAACTCTACGTTGCTTGCGGAATCAGCGGCGCGGTACAACATCTTGCGGGTATGTCGTCATCCAAGGTTATTGTTGCAATCAACAAAGACAAAGATGCACCGATATTCAAAGTAGCAGACTACGGTATTGTCGGAGATGTGTTTGAAGTCCTGCCACGATTGACGAAAGAACTGGCTGTGTTGAGTGACAAGCACTAAGCTGTGCTGCGGTCAAGAGGACATTTTGAATTCTTATGAGTAAAATACAATTAGAAATATTAGGTCTATCGGCATCCCAAGCGAGCAATGGCGCCTACGCCTTGATCCTCAAGGAATCGTCCGGTACACGTCGTTTGCCCATTGTCATTGGTGCCAATGAAGCTCAGGCAATTGCTATTGAGCTCGAAGGAATCAAAGCGCAACGTCCGATGACGCACGACCTGATGAAGAACGTTATTGAGCAATTAGGTGCGACAGTGACGGAGGTCTGCATCGTAGATCTTCGTGACAGTACTTTTTATGCTTCTATCGTAGTAGAAGGAATCACGATAGAAATCGATGCGCGTCCTAGCGATGCGATAGCGCTTGCTGTGCGATTCAACGCTCCGATTTATGTTATCGAGAAAATTTTGGACGAAGCAGGCTTTGATCCTGAAGGCGACGATGCTGCAGATTCTGAGGAGGATGGAGAATCCGAAGAGCAGGATTTGATGCAACTTTTTTCCTTGCCTAAGGAAGAGCCGGCGGAAGAAACAGCAGCAAGCGAAGAGGATATTTCGAATCTTCCTAAGGTCAAGCAACTCCAGATTTTACTGGCGCGCGCAATCAAATCGGAAGACTACGAAAGAGCCGCACAGCTGCGTGATGAGATCCAAAAATCTGAAGAATAAGTGCCTGAAATTGACATCCAAAGTGAGTAGAATTGAAAATGAGGTCGTATATTCGCGCCCTCAAAACGCCGGGGTAGCTCAGCTGGTTAGAGCAACGGAATCATAATCCGTGTGTCGGGGGTTCAATTCCCTCCCTCGGTACTTCTTGGTCTCAGGGTGTTTAGTTTAGGATCAAAGCCTACGTCTTCAAAGATGTGGGCTTTGTTTTTTTGGGGCTGGGGGGAAGTCAGCGGGCCAGCGATTTCATGGACTTCATTTGAGCTAGGACGAGAATTTGTCAACTCAGCGCCACTATAGCCTCGGGTGCTGCGTCTTCACTCCCTAATCCGCTGCGATTCGGATTCATATATTTGTACTCCTTCACCGCATTGCATTTCTTATGGCTCAGTTTGAATTGCCGGTACTTCAAAGCGACGCGCGCATTCCGTCTGAACGACGACCGGAATGGCTTAAAGTTCGTGCCCCTGGTGGCGAGACCTTTAGTCAGCTAAAAACCATGATGCGCAGCAAGTCGCTTCACACAGTCTGTGAAGAAGCTCGTTGTCCGAATATTGCTGAGTGCTGGAATGCAGGAACAGCGACCTTTATGATCAACGGCGACACCTGCACGCGTTCATGTGGCTTTTGCGCAGTGAAGACCGGACGTCCAATGCCGCTCGATTGGGATGAGCCTCGTCGTGTTGGCGAAGCAGCCAAACAAATGAATCTCGTGCATTGCGTTGTTACTTCGGTGAATCGCGACGAATTGCTTGACGGTGGCGCTGAGATCTGGGCAGCGACAATTCGCGAGATCCGACGACTAAGTCCGCAGACCACTGTTGAGGTTCTAATTCCGGACTTCAAAGGCAATCTCGATGCTCTGCAAAAAGTTGTCGATGAGAAGCCGGATATTCTCAACCACAACACCGAGACAGTGCCGAGATTGTATAGACGTGTGCGTCCACAGGGCAAATACCCTTGGTCGCTTAATCTGCTCAAGGAAGCAAAGCTTCGTGGAATGAAAACCAAGACGGGAGTCATGCTTGGACTTGGTGAAACGAAGGAAGAGGTTTTGCAAGTGATGGAAGATCTCGTCATGGTTAACTGCGACATCCTCACGCTTGGTCAGTATTTGCAGCCCACGAAGAACCATTTACCCGTCGACCGCTTCGTGCATCCTGACGAGTTTGCCGAGTATCGTCACGTTGGAATGAAAATGGGCTTTATGCACGTTGAATCAGGTCCGCTTGTCCGTAGCTCCTATCATGCTGAGAAGCACGTCTAAGTTCTGTTGAATCCTCAATGAGAATTCGTCATTGCACTCCTCTTGGATACTGGAGTGCCCAGACGATTTTCGTACAGCCACAGTTTCATGAGTCAAAAGACTGCACGATTTAGCGCACAGCTCGAAGCTTCTACCAACAAGCTTTGGGGCGCGCATTTTATTGTACCCGGAACGATAGCGACGCGATTTTTGAAGGACACGACCCGTCGTGTGGTGTGTTCGATAAACGGTGCACCGGGTTTTCAATGCGGCATTCTGCGAGGACTCAAGACAAAGTTTGTCATCACGGTCAATGCGACTATTCGCAAAAAGCTGAAGCTCGAATTTGGAGACACGATGCAGATCGTGCTTCGTGAGGACGATAGCGAGTACGGTCTGCCGATCACTGAGGAAATGAAAGCAGCGCTCGAACTCGACGAAGATGGTTCTGAGTACTTTCACAAGCTCACTCCGGGAAAGCAGCGTACACTGCTCTACATCGCCTCAAACGTGAAGAGTCCGGATGCAAGGGCGCTTCGAGCGGTAGCTATACTGGATCATTTGAGAGAAACAGCAGGTGAAATCGACTTCAAGCGTTTGAATGCTGCAATCAAAGCCACAAAGGCTCCGCGTTAGATACGCAGTTCTCTACACGAAATTTGCCGTGTCGCAGGCTCTCAGATTGGTATTTTTGTATTCTGTTACTCACATAACTACACTAACATGGCTTTCCAAGGCGTAGACTATTACAATCTCGATGAATTTCTCAGTGATGACGAGAAGCTGGTGCGACAGACAGTTCGCGACTTCGTGGACAACGAGGTGATGCCGGTTATCGAAGAAGCATATCAAGGTGCATACTTTCCGATGGACTTAGTTCAGAAGATGGGTGAGCTTGGTGTGTTTGGTATGACTCTGCCGCAGGAATATGGTTGTGCGGGCATGAACAACATGTGTTATGGGATTGCCATGCAGGAGCTAGAGCGTGGCGACTCAGGTGTGCGTTCCTTTGCTTCTGTGCAGAGTTCGCTGGTGATGTATCCTTTGTACACCTACGGATCAGAAGAAATTCGTCAGAAGTGGTTGCCGAGGCTCGCGGCAGGAACAGCAATTGGGTGCTTTGGTTTGACAGAACCGGACTTCGGATCAAATCCATCCGGAATGATCACCAATGCGACGAAGATTGACGGAGGCTTCTTGCTCAATGGTGCGAAGATGTGGATCACCAATGGTTCGCTGGCAGACGTCGCTGTTGTCTGGGCCAAGTATGAAGGTCAAGTACACGGCTTCGTTGTTGAGAAGGGAATGAAGGGTTTTACCGCTCCTGAAATGAAGAACAAGCACTCACTGCGTGCATCAGTAACCAGTGAATTGATCTTCCAGGATGTTGAGATTCCAGAAGGAAACATGCTTGAGATCAAGGGTCTCAGAGGACCGCTCTCATGTCTGACCCAAGCCCGTTATGGTATTGCTTGGGGCGCGATTGGTTCTGCAATGGCTAGCTATGAGTCGAGCGTGAATTATGCGAAGACTAGAATTCAATTCGGAAGACCCATAGGTGGTTTTCAGCTGGTACAACAGAAACTTGCTTGGATGCTGACGGAGATTACTAAGGGTCAACTCCTTAACTGGCGTCTTGCAAAGCTCAAGGATGCCAAGACCATGCGTCCTCAACAAGTTTCTCTTGCAAAGCGCAACAACGTTGAACTCGCACTTGATATCGCTCGCGTCGCTCGAGATATACACGGTGCAAACGGTATTCTCAGTGAGTATCCAATCATGCGTCATGCAAATAACCTTGAGTCTGTCAAGACATACGAAGGCACGCATGACATCCACACGCTGATTCTTGGTCAGGATATTACCGGAATCTCTGCGTTTGAATAGAAAAAGTATGACAACGAGAAATCCATATCGTTTGTCGTCTGGCGCGAACAACATGGTCGTTGTGCTGTCCAGCACTGAAGTGGGCAAGTTATACGCGAACGATACTCGCTCCGATATTGGATCAGAAGCGGAAAAGATGAGATTTGCTAATGACGTGAATTCTTTAGTCGTCAAGTTCATCAGACTTGACACTCACATCGAAACCGGTTCTGAAATGCTAGTCATGGAAAGACTCTATCCCTTAGATTTCAGGTCACACGAGGAGTTGAAGCGTGAGTTGTGGCTGGATGTATTTCGTGATGAAATACGAGAACTGCATCGAGCAGGTTTTGTGCATCGTGACATAAAGCGTCCCTCAGAACTCAAAGGTCAAGTATATGATAATATTTTCCTAACAGAAACAGGTTTGAGATTGATTGACGTTGGTATCTCGGCCCTGCGCTCCCAGGTAGGTGATGCACTTTTCGAAAAGTTTGTAGAAAATGAGTTACGAGAAGTAGAGGAATTTGCCACCTACTTTTTAGAACGCTAAGTGTTAAAGAGATGGTAGTATTTGTTCAGAGATAATGGTTGAGTAGGATTAACAAGGTCGCAAGGAATAAGTCGGGGATGAAATGGTCTCGACGGGGTGGAAGACTGACGCAGACGCATGCCGAGCTACGCTGGTGGAGCTCGTTAATACAACTGGCGAACCAATAGAAGGCAACACCTTCTCTTACGCTATGGCTGCCTAGTAAGCAACTATAGTTGAAAGCGTCGAGCTTCGGTTCCGCTTTCCATCGTCTGTGAGTGAGCCATCGCGCCCACAAGACGGTGACGAACTTTGATGGATAGTTGACACACGTGGCGTTCCGTGCCGTCAGCGAAATAACAGGACGATAGTAGTGATGCTACCTGTCTGTCGGTTAAGCTCACTGCGAATCTCATAGACTGACTACGCATGGAGCAAGCTGCGCGCTCTGCACCTCGGACCCGGGTTCGACTCCCGGCATCTCCACAATGAGCTCGATAATCAAATGATTGTCGGGCTTTTTTTTGTCCACACATGTCCAGCCCCAAGTTTCAACATCTGGAAAAGTTCACCACCCAAACTCAATCTCCACCCCCTAAGTTCCCTCCGCGTCCTCCGCGGCTCGGCGAGACAACTTATCCTGACGTCAACCGGATTTGTCTCGCCGAGGCGCGGAGGGCGCAGAGGTTCGTTTTATGTAATATGGAGATAAGTATGAACAATCTTCCTACTGATGCCGTGACAGGTGCGATCATCGAAGCGGCAATAAACATTCACAAGAGTCTTGGGCCTGGTTTGCTTGAGTCGGTGTATGAACGTGTGTTAGCATCTGAGCTTGAGCGACGAGGTTATGAGGTGCAGAGACAAAAGCCGGTCAGTTTTGAGTACGACGGGATGGTTTTTGAAGATGCCTATCGAGTAGATCTCATCGTCAATCAATGTGTGGTAGTCGAGATAAAGTCCATTGAAGCCATTGCTCCTGTGCATTGCAAACAAACATTGACCTATTTGAGATTGCTCGGACTACAAGTAGCGCTACTTATCAATTTTGGCGAAGCAACCATCCGCGAAGGCTTGCGCCGATTCGTCAACAACTTCGATGATTCTCTTTCAGAGCGTCCAGTCACTACCAGCTAGACCACTCCCGCGCAGACCCCAAGCTCTGTATTCACTCCATTGCTGTAGACTCTTGTTAAGGTATTGCTAAGCTCTTGCTGTGCATGGGCTATTTAGAATTGTGTGTCAATAAACGGAGCACACAATGAAAACACAGATCATACTATCTATTCTCGTCCTTCTTTCTTTCTCAGCCTACGCTCAAGATCAACGCTTGCAGCTTCCGGAAAAGGAGAGCTCACTGAATGTTTCGGGTGGATACATATCAAGCGATAGGACGGTGTTTGTGGAGAAGCGTGGAACGAAAGTTGATACACTGCTGCGCAACGTAGATGGTGCCGGACAGTGGAGTGTTGTTCGGTTGTTGCCCGCAGGTATATCCAAACAGTGTCACTATTTCAATGCTGATTATAGCGAGTGCACTGTTTGGCGTAAGGTTAATTATCACACACTGAGTATTGACGTTGTTGGAGAGACATCAACAAAGAGCTATGAGTTAAATCTTCCATCATCCTTCAGGTGTGTTTCGTCGGACTCGACAACGACCAAATCAGAAGTGTTCGTGAATTCTGATAGAAGCTGTGCGATTGTTTGCGGAATGGTATACATCGCTCCTCGGACCTTTCGCGCATATCTAATGGTCTCTCCCGAACAGCATCGAGTTATGGCGATGGTTGTCGACAGCACGGTTGATACCCAGACTCAACTGTGGGATGCAGTGTTTGACCCCAATACTGCTTGTCTCTTTCTGGCATACACTACAGGAGTTGCAGCATCGAACATATCCTTCATCAAAAGCCTGAACGTTGAAAGCGGCTCAAGTCGACGCATAGATATCTCCGAACGAGACACACGATGCGTTGTCTTTGATCACTCAACTCCGTCTAACGAGGTACACGCTATCTGCATTTCTTCGAAAACTCTTAGACATATCAGATTCATGACAAGCAATTTCTATGAGTCTGAGCAGAATACCTTGACGCTTGAACAAGAATTGATGTCGTGGAATAACTTCTCTGTGCATTTCAACCCCGGCATACGCAGCGTTGTCGTTTGTTCCCAACAATCTGATGTTCGCTTGCTAGACCAGAACTTCGCCATCATCAACGTAACGACTGCGAAGGTTCAATTGAGCACCACAACACAAAAAGTCTTGGTGTTGGATGAAGAGAAGACGTGTCCTTACTTGGCTTATGTATGCGATCGACAAATCACTATCGTGGATCAATCTTATTACAAGCAGACAATCAGCATCGGGGAATTGATGTACGATCCTTCAAACAACATCATTGGACTTCTGAGCATTCCTTCCGGTACAGGAGATTCGTTGTTGGTCTGGACTCGTGATGGACGATTTGCAATGTTTGATCCGAAAAACAAGTTGTGTAAGTATGTGCAGTACGTTACAAGTGTAACGTCTATCCCAAGTGTCTCAGACGACGGACGTTACTTTGCCAACAACTCAGCTAGAGCCAAAAGCTGGTCAAACTTCAAAGAGAGTTTTGCGGCGGGTAACTTCTGTCTCTTTGGTCTTCAATCAAAACAAGTGTACACTATCAGTGTCGGAAGAATCAATAAGTGTGAATTGGGAGCTGACGGACGAGTGACAAGAATTCGAGAATGTAATGCTTCGAAACTTGCACTGGATCATTCTGAAAACACTATCGCGTACTTGAATGAATCGAACGATGTAGTCTTATGTCATACCCAGTCTCTTGACGCATTTAGCTATACAATACACCCGGTCTATACTGTCCTGAGTATGGCATTTTCTCCTAACAGTGATTTGTTAGCAATTCTAAGTCTAAACGGCGTAATGGAGCTCTGGGACTATCGCACCAATCGTTTGGTATCAACCTTTTATGTCGATCGAGCTCTAAGCTTCTGCTTTAGTCATGATGGCAAGAGTGTTTACATTGGCTCTGAAGATGGGAGAATATGGAAGTATGATTGTATGCTTCGTTATGTTCGAATGATAAGCCAAAGTTCATTCGGAAATATTCTCAAGATGTGCATGAGCACTGACGACCAAAGACTCTACTGCGCGAATACAAAATCAGAGATTGGGATATGGAATCTTAGTGAGTTGCCGGTGGTAACGGGTGTGGACTGGCAAGTACAACATGTTGAGGGCGCGATAATCCTAGGACCCAATCCTGTCTACGGTGCGAGCGAAAGCGTTAACCTTCGTGCAATCGAATTAGATGCATCCGATCGCTTGGATGTCGTCAATTCACAAGGACTAGTTCTTGCTGAATACACGATTCCTGAGTCGGGAATAGTCACGCTAAATGTTGAGAATTATGCCAGCGGATTCTACTGTGTGCGACTACGTGGTCACAACAAATTCATCACACGAAGTTTCGTGGTGGCTCACTAAAAACAATGGAGATGGCAAAATAGAAAGGGAAGAGGGCGAGATAAGTGTACTGACCGAAAGGAATAATGCGGAGGGCGAGGGACTCGAACCCCCACAGGCTTGCGCCCGGCAGTTTTCAAGACTGCTGCAATACCATTATGCGAGCCCTCCGAATCGGCTGTCACTATCAAATGTCAAATGAGCGTTGGGCTCAGGAAGACACGAATATGCAGCGAAAAACTGATTTTATCAAACTCAATCCTTCACTTTTATCTCTGCCACCTGAAGAATTGTGTATTCCGGATCGCCTAAGCACACGCAGGCAATGATTTTACAGTGACTGAGGTCCCACGTCTTGCCTGCGAAAGAGTAGTTCAAATTTTTTACGATTTTGGTTCCGGAGGCAAAATTCATGGAGCTGGAAATCGGAACACCAAAGGCACCATTTGGCGAATCACGGAGAACGTCGCGGTGCAGGTAATCGGGAATTCTACCAAGCGTTTTATCCAGTTGTGGTGCAACGATTGAATCTTCCACAACATAAATAGCCAAGTTCACCGGTGTTTTAGTCGTAACAACTGATTTGGTCTGAATCGTAGCAGTCAAGGACAAGCCGCCCGAAGCTGCATCAAAGGTCTTCGTCAAAACGATCTTGAAAGGCGCTGTTTGATTCAAAGCCGTGGAAACGTCTGCTGACCAAGCTGTCGAGCTTCGGACAAAGTTGCCGTCAATCTTCTGACGGTTAATGATACCGGCTGGGTATGAACTAACATTGAATAGGTTCTTGAGCTGAGTACCGGCAGGTGTATTAAAGTCTTCTGGATATTGACCGGTTACCTCGGCAAATCCTCCTGCGTGAACTGCCATGGTGATTACATTTTCGCCGTAAAGACCTTTGAGCTGAGCTGATACCTTGTGGCCGTCAGGACAATTCCTACACGTATGTCCTGTTAACTCTTCTATGAGTACTTTTTGTCCGTAACCGCTTGTGTCTGTCGGACCAATCACGGCTCCTTTTTCGTATGGAGGATTGATTTCGTCGCATCCCAAAAATGCTACGAATGACAAAGCGATGAGGAGGACGAAGAGTGAACGCATATACATAACTCCGGCGATGTGTGTACGAACTGCATTGCAATATAGCATGAAATCGTCCTTGGTTTCAGGAGCTCAACTCTTTTGCTAAGACGCGGGACAATAAGACTTTGATCCAGCTTAGACTGCTGTGTATGAATCGACATCAATCGACAATTTCACGGCCGAACTTGCATGACGTTCACGGTACTGTGCAGCAGCATGGTGCAGGGCTTGACGCAGTATCGCACCGCTTGGATCTTCAGTCTTTGAACCTTTGATGATGATGATGCGCCGATAGCTTCCACGCAGACGATCGATGCTAGGTCTCGTCGGACCCAATATCTGCATCGCCGGATGCTTTCTCGGAAGCGCGAAGGCGAAATGCTGCACGTGGTCCTCGACCTGCTGGAGATTTCGACCGCTAATCTCAATCAACACAAATCGTGTGAAAGGCGGAAAGTTGGCGTCGCGACGTTGCTGCAGCTCATCGTTGTACATCAAATGATAGTCCGACAACTTCGTCGCAATAACCGCGGGATGCTTTGGATGCGCTGTCTGCAGTATTACTTGTCCTCGCTTGTCCGCAGAACGTCCGGCGCGACCCGATACTTGTGTCAGCAACTGAAAGCTCCGTTCAGACGATCGAAAATCAGGGATGTAGAGCTGCAGATCCGCATTGACCACACCAACCAAAGTTACGCGCTCGAAATCCAATCCTTTGGCAAGCATCTTGGTTCCAACCAGAATATCAATTTTACCTTTCTTGAAATCTGAGAGCATGGTTCGGAAGGAACCTTTGCGAGCGGTAGAATCCAGATCGACGCGACGAACAACCGGCGTTAATCCGCGCTTGGTCAATATCTCGGCGAGATCTTCTTCGATTCGTTGGGTGCCTGCGCCGATGTCGTTGAGATCAACACTTCCGCACTGCGGACAAACGCGCATGAGAGCGGAAGTTTTACCACAATAGTGACATCGCAGAAGATTCTGATGTTTGTGATAGGTCAAGGCGACGCTACAATCGTCGCAACAGGGGATATAGCCACAATCCACACATTCGAGTCTGGGCGCATAACCACGACGATTGTGCAGCAGAATCACACCTTCTTTTTTCTGAAGCCGCAATTCTATCGCATCAACGAGCTCCTTGCTGAACGAACCAAGCATGGCTTTTCGTTTGCGTTCCGCGACGATGTCCACGACTTGCACTTCCGGCAGGACCGCATTATCAACTCTGTTCTTGATCTCAAGCAGATGGTACTTCCCGGTCTGCGCATTGAACATACTCTCAAGTGAAGGCGTGGCTGAACCTAAGACCACGACCGCATTGTCGATGATGCCGCGCATGACTGCACAATCACGAGCATTATATCGTGGCGAGGGAGATTCCTGTTTATACGAGGCTTCGTGTTCCTCATCGACGACGACCAGTCCGCAATTATTCAAGGGAGCAAAGAGCGCACTTCGAACACCGAGCACCACCTGTACTTCGCCACGACGAATAGAGCGCCACTGATCGTAACGTTCGCCAATTGCCATTCGACTATGTAGCACCGCGATCGCATCGCCAAACACACTGCGGAATCGGTCGATTAGCTGTGGTGTAAGAGAAATTTCCGGAACAAGTATCAACGCGGATTTACCTACGCTGAGCACGTGTTGAATTGCTCGCATGTACACCAAGGTTTTACCGCTTCCTGTTACTCCATGCAGCAAGAATGTCTTGTGCTTCGAAGTATCCAAAGCTTTACAGATACTCGAGGTTGCATGAGCTTGTTCGTCGTTGAGTGCATAGGTGGTTTCATCTACGTCGTGCAACAACTCGGCTTCGTCCGGATTTTCCTTGTGCCGGGCCACCTCGATCTCCACGACTCTGATATACCCGGCTTGCTCCAGTGCTTTAACTGTCGCACTCGCCGTGTGTGCTTTCTTGATTGCCTCCGCTTGTATCATCGGTCGATTGTGTTGCACCGCGTGCAAGTACACACAGCTTAGCAACTGAGCTTGCTTTGGTGCGCGTTTGTCCAGATCGTCCAGCACCGTATGCATGCGCCGCTCATCATCAAGCAGTTCCGGTTGCAGAGCAAGAGCTTTTTGAATGCGCGGTTTAGCTGATTCTGAGATTGACCGTTCGATAGCAATAATGCCGGCTTGTTCAAGTGACTCCAACTGCGCGGCAACTGAATCGGTCTTGAGTTGCTTTTGAAGATATCCAACACTGACATGTCCCTTGTGTTCTGAAAGGATGCGCAGAAGTGCCGCACGCTTGGGAGCATGACGATGCATGAACACGATATCTTGATCATCGAGAGGACGTAGTAAAGAGACTCGAACAACTGACTCAGGACTCATTCCTTGTGGAAGAGCAGCAAACAGCGTTTCTCCCCATGATGCCAGATAGTATTCGGCGATCCACTTCGTCAGCTCCAGCACGCTTCGTTGAACGACGGCTTCTTGGTCCAGGATTTCGAGTATAGGTTTTGCGTCTTTGAGAGCTGCGACGCCGGTTTCGACCACGATACCCGTCATGGTTCTTTTGCCAAAGGGTACGAGCACCCGCATCCCGCACTCAACGCTTAGTTCATCGGCCAGGCTGTAGGTGAAATATCGCCGCGTCGGAATCGGCAGTGCTATGTTGATGTATTGGGGCATTGAATGTGCTGAATACTAATGTACGCTAAAAGCGCGTATTTATTGGGTTGCCAAGGCGCTGAGGATGTGATGGAATTGAGCGCAATCATAGAATCTAAGATTTCATCACGACCGGAAGACGCTCGATGAGCAAGACAAGTCCGTAATTTGGCTATTATTCTGAGCCTCAATACATGCACAAAGAGTACCGTCGTAAACCCAATCGAAAGTCGATTATTCGCAAGGATGACTCCGGAAGCGGTCATGACCGAGTTGAACATTCGCGTCAGCGACGCAGCACATCCATAAAGAAAAGCACCGAACAACCTTTAGCAGAAAATCAGATTCGCGCTCGTGTGGTATCGGCAGCGGGTAACACATGGTTCGTGGTTGTTGATAGTCAAGAAGTCAAAGAAGCAGGGGAATACAGCGATACGATTGAGTGTCACATTGGCGGATTGGCATTAACTGAAAACGACGACGACACCTTAGTCTGTGTTGGCGACTACGTCCAAGTTGTTCCCTCGGAATCACAAGTTGGCAAAGGCGTGATTGTGGCCATCGAGAAACGACGTACACGTCTTATCCGCAAAACGGCAGGGGAAAGACCGCTCATCCAGTGTATCGCCTCCAACGTCGATCAATGCGTCATCGTTTGCGCAGCGGCAGAGCCCTTTTACAACAAACGTTTGATTGATCGCTATCTCATATCTGCCGAGCAAGGCTCGATGAAGCCGGCACTAGTGATCAACAAATCTGAGCTCATGCCCGAAGACTTCGTTCGCGAGGATTTGCAATGCTATACGGATCTGGGAATACCCTTAGTGATTTGCAGTTGCAAGCAGGGGACAGGATTGGAGGAACTCAAGAATCTCTTTTCCGGCAAGACGAGCATGCTGGCTGGTCCATCCGGGGTTGGTAAATCCAGCATCGTTAATGCCTGCTTCGGTGTGCAGATTCAGGATGTGCGTGAAATCAGCACCAAGTATGACAAGGGAAAGCACACGACAACGAGCGCCCGCATCTTCTCCCTAGGCGATGGTGCACAACTCGTTGACACGCCGGGTATCAGAGAATTCGGCATCACTGACATCCATATTGAAGACTTGAGCTATGCTTTTCACGATTTCGACAACTTTTATCAGAATTGTCGATTTCTTCCGTGCACGCATACGCATGAGCCGGACTGTGCTGTGAAGGCAGCAGTGGAGCAGGGTTTGATCGATGCTGGACGTTACGAATCCTATTTGCGCATCCGCGAGTCGATGGAGTGATCATTCATAGCTTTTTCGATTCTCCCGTGCTGGCTATATTGCGAGCAATTCTGACCATGAATAACCAGATAAACGATGGGGATTGGTTCGCTTCTCAGCACTCTCTTTTTACCTTTAATCGGTACCATAGCACTCCTTCTCATCCAACGCGAAAAGGTTAATGCGATACGGTGGTCGGCTCTCGGCATCTCACTGTTGACATTCTTGGTTTCGATTCCACTCTTTTTCGACTTCAAAAGTCAAAACGGCGGCTTTCAGTTCGTCATTGACCAGCCCTGGGTAGCCTCTCTCGACATTGGCTTCCGTCTAGGATTGGACGGTATGAGCCTCTTAATGGTTCTGCTGACGACCTTTATCATGCCGATCGCCATCTACTCTTCCTTCGGCGCTATTGTAAAGCGCGAGAAAGAGTACTATGCGATGCTGCTCTTCCTTCAGTTTGGAATGACCGGTACCTTCATGGCCATGGACACTTTCCTGTTCTACGTGTTCTGGGAATTGATTTTGATTCCGATGTACTTCCTCATCGGTATTTGGGGTGGTCAAGACAGAATCTACGCGGCAGTAAAGTTCTTCCTTTACACAGTCGTTGGATCTCTCCTGATGCTCGTCGCCATTGTTTGGCTAGGATACTACGCTCAGCAAAACGCCGGTGGATTTACAACCAGCTTTGTCAAGCTCCAACACATTGCCCCGAGTATTCCTTCTGAAATTTCTAAGTGGATGTTTTTGGCATTCGCTCTCTCATTCTGCATCAAAGTTCCTTTATTCCCATTTCACACCTGGCTTCCGGATGCACACGTACAAGCTCCGACTGCCGGTTCTGTAATTCTTGCCGGTATTCTGCTGAAGCTTGGAACCTATGGTTTGGTTCGCTTCAACCTCGATCTCTTTCCCGAAGCCTCAAAGTTCTTTGCGCCTTTAATCTGTGTGCTGGCGGTTGTTGGAATAATCTATGGCGCTTTAGTCGCTATGGTTCAAACCGACGTCAAGAAGCTGGTTGCATACTCTTCGGTAAGTCACCTTGGATTTGTTGTGTTGGGAATTTTCTCGATGACCAATGAAGGTGTGCAAGGTGCAATCATCCAAATGGTTAATCACGGTTTGTCGACAGGCATGCTGTTCTTGTGTGTTGGCGTGATTTACGAACGTCGTCATACCCGCGATATCGCTGAGTTCGGTGGTATTACCAGCGTCATGCCGCGATTCGCAGTGCTCTTTGCAATTGCAATGTTTGCATCAGTTGGTCTTCCGGGCTTGAATGGATTTGTTGGTGAATTTCTGACACTGGTTGGTGCTTTCAAATCGGCTGTGTTGAATTCTTGGTCATATGCCATCTTCAGCGCAACCGGAGTGATCTTTGCCGCCGTGTATTTGTTGTGGATGTTCCAACGCGTGATGTTTGGAACGAACGACAATCCGAAGAACCATTCTTTGACGGACCTCAGTGCTAAAGAATTATGGACTCTTGTTCCACTAGTGATTTTCATCGTGTGGATTGGAGTTTATCCGAAAACCTTTATGGATCTCAGTGCTCATTCAACCGCGAAAGTTATCGAGCGTGCTACAGGTGTTCCTGCTGCTTCGATGGATGCTGTTGCGCCGAGCATACCCGTAGAGGCTGCTCATGGTGAATCTGAACATAAGTGACGCTCAATAACATTTGAACAAACGGACATAGTCAATGCTACAGGATCTTCTCCACGCTGCGCCACTCAGTCTTCTTTCGTTCTTGGCAGTCATCTGCATCGTCGTTGATGCACTGACGCCAAAAAGTGAACGACTAACCTACGTCTTTGCCGGTGGCTCAATGGGCGCTGCTTTGCTAATGGCCGCTTTGACCATGTGTGGCAGCGGTACAGCCTTCAACTCAATGATCATCACCGGAGGCTACGCAAGCTTCTTTGACATCCTATTCTGCACGGCAGGATTGTTGACGCTGTTCGCCGGTCGTCCATACATCCTCCGTGAAAACGTTGAACACGATGAGTTTTACTCTCTGATTCTCTTTGCAGTTGCCGGTATGTCAGTGATTGCGCACGCAAATAACATGCTCATCACCTTCATTGGAATTGAGATCATGTCAGTGTGCTTCTACATCCTCGCCGGCTACTTCCGCACAAACGTGCGTTCAATAGAAAGCTCCCTCAAGTACTTTCTACTCGGTGCCTTTGCGACCGGCTTTTTGGTCTTTGGAATGTCGTTGGTCTATGGCGCAACCGGTTCGATGGAATTTTCAAACATTCGCATTGCAGTAGCAACCGGACACCTCAACTTCCCAACACTGTTGGTTGTTGGTACCGCACTCATCGTCATTGGCTTAGGATTTAAGATTGCAGCATTCCCATTCCATCAATGGGTACCGGATGTGTATGAAGGTTCGCCCACAGTCATTACTGCTTTCATGAGCACTGCAGGTAAAGCAGCATCGCTTTCAGCATTGATTCCGATTCTTGGAGCCGTTGTTGCTCCGGGTAGTAATCAGTTAAGTATGGTCATTGCGTGCTTGTCTGCTGCGACGATGCTGGTGGGTAATATCACAGCTGTCGTTCAAACCAATATCAAGCGCATGTTGGCTTATTCCTCTGTGGCGCACGCCGGTTATTTGTTGATTGGCTTTGTGGCACACAATCAAAAGGGAACGACCGGTATTCTGTTTTACGCAACGGCGTATTTGTTTATGCAGTTGGGATCCTTTGTGATTGTTTCGATACTGGAAAAGAGCGACAATCAAGGACTGCAGCTCAGCGATTATGCCGGTTTAAGTAAGCGTCATCCAATCTTGGCCGCACTCATGGCCTTGTTCATGTTCTCTTTAGCAGGCATTCCACCAATGGCTGGATTCTTTGGAAAGTATTATCTCTTTATTTCTGCGATCGAAGCTGGCTACACTTGGCTTACCATTGTTGCCGTGATTTCGTCGATGATTTCCGTCTATTTCTACATCGGCTTGGTCGTGTACATGTACTTCAAGGAGCCGACAGAAGAAACAGCACTGGGTCGCGGAGAAGCCGGTACAGCAGGGCTTACGCTCTTCGTTTGCACCGCTTTTGTGCTGATTATTGGCTTGTTCCCGTCGTTGGTTTCAACAACGGCTTCAAGTTTCTTCCCCTAATTCGATCGAAAGACATCTGCTCAATGAAACCCACGCCTTATCGTGGGTTTTTTGTTACAGTTAGCATGAGCAGCATTCCTGTATATTCGATGTCATGAAAAAACTCTGTTTCTTGTTTGTCATTCTGCTTTTCTCAACCCTCAGCCTTTGGTCTCAGGGATTGAGTGAATGGAGTGGAGCGATCAAGAGCTCTTTGGTTAATGATCGTGATACGATTGACTTCGGATATAACCTGGCAGGCGACTCTGCCTTTGTGTATCGCTTCATCTACTTCATCAATAGCGGAAGTGAACGGCTCATCGTACGCGATACCAATTTTAACATGCTGTCAATTCCTCCTCGAAACGCCAAGACAGAGTTTAGCGTGTTGATTTCTCAATTCCCGATTGTCATTGATACTTCTGCCCGTCCAAGTTCTCCGCGAGTCGATACCATTCGCTGTCTGTCTACAACCTTCTTGAACGATGCCCCGGAAGGTGTGAATGTTGCGTTGCTTAAGATCGTCATGACCAAGGAGCGCACTGGACAAGCGGATAGCATCATTGCTTCGCGAAATTTCGTGCTGCGCTTTGTGAAAAGCCTGCGTCCTGTCTGGACGGAATCTGTACTGAATTTCGACAGCGTCTATGTAGGCGGCTCCGTTAGTCGCTTACTCACTCTGCGTAACACGGATTTGAAGCGCAGCGTACGCATCGACGATACTTCCGGTACTGTGGCTGCAGGAATTGCTTCGCATTTTCGTTTTGATGACAATCCTCTGCGAATACTTCCTCGCGATAGTGGCAAGGGTACTGACGTAGGTGTCAGTTACACAGCACTCAGTCTGGGTCTTGATTCCGTTGACTTCACCCTGCATCATTACAATCCGTCTGCTTTACGTCAAGCAGAGGATTCAACCCATGTTCAACTCCGTGGAGTTGGTGTTCAACAGAAGATTGAAGTGACTTCAGCTCTGGGTCGCAGAGCACATGTTGTTGACAGTATTGTTGACGTTGGACGATTCACGGTCGGTGCACGTGACACGACTAGCATCGTCTTCTTCAATCGCGGAAATATTCCATTCAACAGTCGACTCGTTTTTCACGACGTGTCGAATGCAGCTTCGACGAAGTTTAGGGTTTTGGATTCTCTGCATCGCGGTAGACGTCACATTGGCGTTGGCTCGTGGGATACTCTTCGGGTTGAGTTTAGTTCTGATCAGGTTGAAGATGTCGAGCTTCGCGCTGAGTTGCTTAGTGATATCGCCAACCGTGTGCAACAAGTACCCGATTCCGTACGCTCCGTCTTTTTCCGACTCAGAGGTCACACGAAGGAGAGAGTGCTGAGATCAATTTCTGATACAATCAATTTTGATACGGTGTCATTTTACGCACCTTGTCCAACCAGTCTCACGAGAACTCTTCAACTCCACAATTACTCAAACACGAGACTCACGATTGATAGCTTTAGAATTACTCAATCATCAACCGCTTTTACACAGGCAAATGCACTACTGAGCATCGATGGGAATGGGAACCGGAACATTAGTGTTTCCTTCTCGCCCGGACAAGCAGGACAATTTCAAGGCATATTGTTTATTGAGAGTGATTCCGATGACGTTGCTTTAGCAGTCAGGCTCGTCGGTTTTGGTGTGGCACCGCAGCCTGGACGAGTTCGCTTTGGCTCCGATAGTTATAAGGTATTCCCGGGTCATACGCTTGTAATACCAATAGTTGCCGACGGTCGGACCATGCAGTTAGCACGTCGCTTTGGTATGCGTATGAAGTTTGATTCTTCAATTCTTGAACTCAGAGATATTGAGGTCAGCGGTACCGCGAGCGCAGGTGCGAATACAGTTCAGCATACTTCGAATGCACCTGGAGACGTCACGGTCAATATTACTATGGCTGAGACTTTCTTCAATCGTGACACTGTGGCGCGTCTAATCTTCAATACCTTTTTAGGATACAGCGATCGAACTGACATTGCTGTTCAAAACATCAGCCTTTCCAACGATAGTTGCAGTCAAATCGTTCCGCTCGAAAACCCGTCGACTATTGTCTATCTAGACTCACTCTGCGGCTTGCAGTATAAACTACCTCGAACGCCGATTCTTGATTTTGTACTGTCTGCACCGGTACCCAATCCCGTCCACGATGAGTCGCGCTGTGCAATTGTTGTTGCCTTTGCAACGCGAGTGAAGCTTAGCGTACTCAACAATACAGGACGTGAAGTCATGACAATACTGGACGCAGAGCTTTCGCCCGGCTTGCATGTCGTCAACATACCTAGTGGCGGTTTGGCCGAGGGTAGCTACTATGTGCGTATGAATGCGGGCATCTACAACGCTGTTGAACAATTCGTGGTCGTGCGTTGAGAGTTCGTTCCGTCATATTGATGCTGGCACTGTTGATACTGTCTCATGCGACAGTCTTTTCACAAGGATTTGATTGGCAGTACTCTGTGCGACTACCGTTTCACGTCCCGACCTTCTTTATCGGACCAACCGTCTCGTATTCTACCATCACTCACTTCAACGACCAAAAAGTCTTGGAGCAGATGAGCCAGAATGCTCCTTCGTTAATCTGTGCACAATTCGACAAGGGAAACGGGAGCGCTTTGAGTTTCGGAGCTCAAGCACAGTGGTGGGTTCAGCCACGAAGTAGTGTGTCTGTTGGACTCCTCTGGAACAGCCTCAGTGCGGACTTTTCAGCTGATGCACCTTCAGTTGTTTTGACCGGAGGAAAAATTTTAAAAACTCGCTATACCTTGTCAACCTCCATACAGTACCTCCGTGTCGAAGTACGAGCTAAACAAAGACTGCTCGGTATGATGTCCGGTCAGTTAGCGCTTGGCACAGATTTGAAAATTAGTGACGCGACTGAGCAACACGAAGTGGTGCTAGAACCATCCGGCTACGTTTTTCCAGGGACATCGACTCAAGACAAGTTGTTATCAGATAAGGACTTGTCAGGTATGCGAGGTCTAGTCTTTCTTCCCGGAATTGGTCTTTCGTACGATGTAGATTTAGGTTTCGGTCGATATGCCGAGCCTTATTGTTCCATCGAGTTTCCGCTTGTGAGTTATAGTGCGGGTGCTACGTGGAGTAGTATGAACTACAAAGTGGGGATATCAGTACTTTTTGGTATTCGGATGGATTAACGTTTCGTGTGACTATCTAAAGAATATCGTTTTGTAAGTTGTGGAATTCTAAGAGATAACCAAGTTTTTTTGTCTAACCCATATTAATCATTCTATGATGAAATCATTTACCCTGTTGTTTGCCTTCGTGATCTTTGGATCACTCGCAATTGCACAGCCAAAGCCAGGCGAAAACAAGATCCCTGAGCCAAAGCTTGAAGTCGTTGGTGGAGACACCTACGATTGGGGCAAAGTAAAGCCAAAGGATTCTCCTTTGAAAGCAAAGATCAAGATCCAAAACAACGGTCAAGCGATGCTCTATGTGAAGGAAGTCAAGGCTGGTTGCGGTTGTACTGCAACAAAGATTGACAAGGATACAATCGCTCCTGGTGATTTCGGTACAGTAGACGTAAGTCTCAACGTATCGACAGTAACCGGTTCAGTGTCCAAGACCATCACAGTGTACAGCAACGACCCAACCAACAACGCTCGTATCATCTGGTTGAAGGCTGAAGTTATCCGCGCTGTCGCTCTTTCAATGCCTTACATGGCATTCAATGACCTCACAATTGGTAAGGCTAGCAAGCAAAAGATTACGGTGAAGAACAACTCACAAGAGTCTATCTACATCGACAACTTCGAAGCAACCAACGGTTTGGTATTGAGCTTGAAGAAGAAGACAGAAATCAAGCCAGGCGCAGAAGTTGAATTGGAAGGTAGCTATGTCCCGACTGCAGAAGGATACTACAATTCCACAATCAAGTTCACAACCACAAACCCGGATTTCCCAACAATCGAAATCTCTGCTTATGGTAATGTGACAAAGCCTGACTCACCGGTTTATCAGAAATAAGTCGATTTCGTTTAGAACTGAAATCAAAAAGGCGCTGAAATATCAGCGCCTTTTTTTGTGCCTTATAATGACCTCGTGATTGCATTACTTCTGCGGTGTAAGGATTTCCCAGAAACCATTGCGAGGCTTCGGCAGCGAAGTTTTGAGTATCCAAGGATTGAGCAGTTTGATTTCTTTATAGCTGTAGCCAAGTGATTTAGCCCAATCCGATAGGTTATCGATCGCCGCATATATCTTCACTGCCTTTGTTTTGTCAGGTTGATACACATCAACGGCTCCCACATTCATGCCGTAAGTGGCAGCATTCTCAAATATCTCTTTGATGATGGCAATGCGCAGGACGTAGCGCGAGGTCTCTTCGTTGAAGTACAAGTCATAGTAATTGCTGTAGCCCTGCAGATCAACGTTAAATTGTGCACCATCAATTCCCATGTTGTAAGCCGCAGCTGCCATGGTCCATGAGGAGAATCTCTTGTAGGCATCGCGCAAAAACTCTGTGGCGGCGCGTGTTGATTTCTCAACATGACGACGTTCATCGACGAACTCATTGACCTCCAGGCCATAGCGCTTAGCGGTGCCTTCGATGAATTGCCAGATTCCCACAGCATCTTTTGGCGAACGTGCCATGTACAGCGCGCTTTCGGCGATGGCAAGGTAGCGCATGTCGGCAGGTAGTCCTTGCTCTTTGAGTATTCTATCCATCAGCGGGAAGTAGCGTCCGCTGCGTTTATAATTCAAAATGATCTGAGCAGGCTGCTGCAAAAGCAAGTAGAACTCACGTTCAGCTCGTTCTCGAACCTCAGGCACTTCAAGCGGAACTCTTTCACCAAACAAGCTGAGCTGCGCAGGCAGTTTAGTGTTGGAGAGTTGAGATAGAGTGCTTTGAATTGACGAAGGAAGTTGAGCTTGAGCTTGCGATGAAGGCGGACTTTGCTGGGCACAGCTTAGCTGACTTAGTAAAGCAACGACGATTAGATGCGCTTGAATGCGTTTCATGATTGTATGCGAAGGTTAGCGAATTGACTCCAAGGCCCATCCAAAGACTTGTATATAGCGCTCTGCACTGAGACGAGCCGAGAAGTTACAAGCCATGGCATTCTTACGGATAGCATTCCAATGAAGGGGCTCACGATAGATTTCAATAGCCCTCAACAC
>JBGAUL010000032.1:0-39115 GCA_044228685.1 Chlorobiota bacterium | reverse complement strand
AGCTACTTCAGCAAACTCGGCCTAATATCAATGCTATCACGAATCACGTAATCAAACTCATTTGAACCGCCGTATGCCGAACGGCACGTACGGTGGTGTGGGAGGACGGCGGGGGTAACCCCGCCTCCTACCCGATTCTAGCCCGAACTATCATCGCACTTGCGTGCAAAGACTTATGCTCTTTCGCCTAGTTGACGATCAAACAAGAGCATGCTTGCGCCGGTTTCACCGGTGATGCGCAAGCGATCGAGAATGGTACGAACGCTTTCTTCTTCCTCAACTTGCTCGTTGATAAACCACTGCATGAGAATCTGCAGGGGATAATCTTTTTCAGAAAGTGACAATTCGTACAGAGCGTTGACACGCTTGGTGATGTTCTGCTCATGACTCTGAACCGTCTCGAAAAGGTTCTTGAGTGATGACCACTTCGGCTGGGATACACTCAGTGGACGGAGTTGAACTGAACCTCCACGTGAGTCAACGTGACCCATCAGCTTCATTGCATGTCCAAGCTCTTCTTGCCATTGCATCTTGAGCCAGTGCGCTGTTCCGGGTAACGAATGCTCGTTAGCCAGACATGAAAGCGCCAAATATTCGTACGCGGATTCCATCTCTGCGTGAATCTGATCGTTCACGGCTTTGAGAACTTTTTTGTTCATAGTAATTCCTTCATGATGTTGTTTGACTGCAAAATACAGCATCTGAGCATTGCATCGTTGTCCGCCTTGTACACTAAGCTTTGCGGCTGGTCGTTGGTGGGGACACGGCGAAGTGCTAATTTGCCATATTCTATCCGTTGACCACTATTGCACCAAGGAGTTTTCATGGCAGTTGATGTTGTCATGCCCAAAATGGGTGAGAGCATTCAGGAAGGTAAAATTCTTCGTTGGCTGAAGAAACCAGGCGAATCCATCGAACGTGATGAGATTTTGCTGGAAATCTCAACCGACAAAGTGGATACTGAAGTGCCCTCGCCAGTAGCCGGTATCGTTAGTCAATTGCTGTATAATGAAAATGACACAGTAGAAGTAGGAAAGGTAATTGCCATCATAGGCGGTGACGTGGTTGCGTCTGCTCCGGCTCCTGCCGCTGCTGCAGCTCCAGCCCCTACTCCCGCGCCTGCACCCGCGCCGGCTCCTGCTCCTGCACCCGCCCCTGCACCTGTAGCAGTAGCTCCTGCGACCGCATCTGCCGGTCCTGGAATCGATGTTGTGATGCCGAAGATGGGTGAGAGTATCCAAGAAGGAAAAATTCTTCGCTGGTTGAAGAATGTTGGCGAAAAGGTTGAGCGCGATGAAATCTTGCTGGAAATTTCAACAGATAAAGTTGACACCGAAGTTCCATCGCCCGTTGCAGGCGTTCTCACAGAACGTTTGGCTAATGAGGGCGATGTTGTAGAAGTAGGCAAAGTGGTTGCACGCATCGGCGGCGCAGCGGGAAGTGCTCCCGCAGCTGCTCCTTCGGCACCGGCTGCAAGTCCGGCTGCTAGTGCTCCGGCACCTGCAGCGACAAATGGAGCTGTTGCTCATGCGCCAAGTCCAGCTGCTCATGCATCGGTTCGTGGTCAACCAATTCCTCGCAAGTCCGGCAATAAGTTCTATTCACCTCTTGTTCGCACGATTGCTGAACAACAAGGTGTGAGCGTTGCTGAACTGGATGCGATCGTTGGTAGCGGAATTGATCAGCGTGTTACAAAGAACGATTTGATGCAGTACTTAGCAAAACGCGGAACGAGTCCGGCTCCGGCCGCTGCTCCCGCAGTTGCTCCTGCACCGGCTCCGGCAATCATTGCTCCGGCTCCGCAAATCATCGTTCCGACGCCAAGCATTCCTTCAACACCAGCTGCTCGTCCAATGACGGCGGATGTGGAAGTCATTCCAATGGATCGTGTGCGTACACTCATCGCTGAACACATGGTTCGCTCGAAGCTTACATCGCCGCACGTGACAAGTGTTGCGGAAGCTGATGTGACAGCAATCGTGAAGCTGAGAGAAAAACGTAAGGCGTCGTTTGAAAAGGAAAACGGATTCAAACTGACCCTCACACCATTCTTCGTGAAGGCAATTGTTGATGCTGTCAAGCAGTATCCACTTATCAATGTAAGCGTCGACGGCACAAACATCATCCGTTACAAGCACGTCAACTTCGGTTTTGCAACTTTGTTGCCTGACGGAAACTTGATTGTGCCTGTTATCAAGAATTCTGAAATGATGAATCTGCACGGAATCGCTTCGTCGATCAATGACTTGGCGGCGCGTGCTCGCTCCAAGAAATTGAATCCGGATGATATTCAGGGCGGAACAATTTCCTTGACCAATATGGGTCCGTGGGGTTCACTCTTTGGCACTCCGGTTATCAATCAACCTCAAGCGGCGATTATTGGTGTGTATGCAGTTCAAAAACGACCGGTTGTTCGCGAAATCAATGGTGAAGATGCAATCTTGATTCGTCAAATGATGTACGTGACGATTACCTACGATCACCGTATTATCGACGGTGCGCTCGGTTCATCATGTCTCAATGCAATCGTTCAGAATCTCAATGGCATGAACGAGAACACCGTTCAGATCTAAGTAGAGTTATTCAATAGTGCAAGCAAAGGGTGCGTTATTCAACGTACCCTTTGTCCTTTTATGGACCCCTCTCAATAGTGAAGTTCGGTTTGAAAACTGAAGCGTTGTAGCTCGGGTTCGTTTGTGAAACTTGGTCCGCTACCAAGACTTGAGACGTTGTTCCTGATCATGCTCGAATACGATATCGCACATCGAAGATGATCCCAAGCATCATAACTACACACGACGGCATAGTGCGATCCCTCGCCATACATCAAGACTGATTGAAGCACCCCCGGAATACCGCTTTCAGATCCGTACACTGCAGACGCGAAGGAGCTCGTAGAGAACATTGCGTAGTGAAAGCGTAGATCGAGTTTGTCTGATGCATACCATTGACAGTGGAGCATGGCCGCCTGACCACGTTGCTCAGGAGATTCTTGTTCCTTGTACCAAACGGCGTTTGCTTGAAGTCCAAGCTGCAATGTCTGATTGAGCTTCTGTGTCCATGCTATACGAGCGCTTCTTTTGCGCTGCATGATTTCGTGTTTGACGCTGCTGTCTGTAGCATGAGTATCGCTTTTCTCCGTCTGACTGATCCTGCATTGCAGTGTGGCCGATGATCCGAAGTTGTGCCGAAGCTCTGTATGTAAATCACAACCTCGACTCGGCGCTACCTGTAAGCTGCGAACACTGTGCGTTGCATAGAGATCCGCGTACAGTCCTAGTTGAACGCGTGCTCCCAAACCCACCGCCAAGCCCGCATAACATCCCATTTCGTTGGCCGGTTGTGAGTATTCGCCAAAGTTGTGACCATAGGGCGAGCGAAAGGAGGCATCGATGTAGCGAGCGCGAAGGCTGAACGTCTGACGACTCTGTCGTCGACTGTAGGTCACATAACTACAGCCGGCAGAATTCTTGTGACGAGCATGTTCAACCGCCACTACCGAGCAAGAGTCAATTGAATAAGCGCCAAAGATCGAGTACAAACTCGCACGCGATCCAACGATAAGTCCTGTGTTGCTGCTGAGAAGTGGATGATTGTAATTGAGCATCAACAAACTACCGCCTACCTGAAATCGACGAGCCTCGATGTTTAGCGTCGCTCCCGTTGCTCGTTCTATTAATGCATCACGTCGAGCGATTTCTGTCGCGCTACGATGATAGCCACTGGGATCGACGCTTGTGACAAATCCCGAGCTCGAATCGATACTCGCGCTTCGCGAAACTTGAGAGAGAAAGCCGAGTGCACGTAGAGTTGTCTCGTCGGACATTACGTAGTCCTGCGCCGCAGCCAAGCCTCGAAAGAAACGCGAATCGGTACTTGATCTATAGCCGACAATACCTCGCGCTGCAAGGGATGCAGGAGTTGAGATACTTCCTTTTGAACTCATGAGTCCGGCAGAGTAAATCGCACCGAGACCTGCTTGAATGCCGAAGTCACCGAGAAGCAGAGACGATGTTGGACGAGAACCATACTGCACATGACCGGAGCGAAAGTCGTCAAGTCTGGTCTCGCCAGGATCCTTACGCACTACAACCGACGAGCTGAAATCAGCTCGACTCCATTGCAGTTTCTCTTCGTATTGAATAGGCGAGCCCTGATACGTGGAGTCAGTGTAAGCAGATTGAAGTTGTAGTTGTGAGACTCGTCGTAGTCTCAAGGACAGGAAATCAGAATCAATCAACTCCTCATCACCATCCAATCGCAAGCTCTTCATCACAATGTAACGCTGCTCGTCACTCAGCACCAGCGAATCGCAAAGGGCATCGAGCTTTAGATGTGGAGCTTGTCGCGCTAAGCGCTGCAAGCGCATCAATACTTCAAGCTCGATTCCCGGTACTCTTCCAAGTGCGTGCTTTGGTGCTGTGCGAAGTTGTAGTGGATGAGCTTCAAACACACTAAGCTCATCAATTAGTTCCGAGCTCTCTTCTTCCGTCGACAGCGCATCCGGCGCGTCAGTGTCAACTTGCGCATATAGATGTTGGCTGCCTGCACACAAGACAAAGAACACGGCGAGTCGCATGCATAAAGTCAGTAATCCTTCGTGCATATGCTGAACAATGGATTTTGAACTCTCCATCATTGAGCTTGAGATGGAGTCCTTTGCGTATTGATTGAAGAGAGTGTCTAGCATGGGCGGTGTGAACCTAGTGGATAGAGTTGTGGACTCGATTTAGAATTGATACCAGAGATCAATTCCCTTGCTTAGACCAAGTGTTGCGTGAGCAGAACCGTGGAGTGCGATTAGCAATGAATCACTGCATCGCAAAGCACAAAGAAGAGCGACGCACATCGAGGCAGAGTCATAGCTGATCCTCGCGTCCAAGTACGGTGTTGCTTCAAGGGCCATCGACAAACGCGCGGAAGTTTCGTTTCCAAGACTAATGATACAGTCCAAGTCGCTACGAAGACCGCTACCCATGTTGTAACCGCAGCCGAGCATCATTGCTTGCCACGTTGTGTTCGAGCTGGCTGCTGCTGAACCACGGTTGCAGTTCAATCCCAGAACGGAAAGTCGGAGACATGAATCCAGTTGCAGCGACATACCTGCATCGACGCTAAGCACTTGTTTGGTTGCTTCACCGGCTATGCTAAGTCGAGAGTAATTGACCCGAATTCCGACGCTCATTGATTGCGTTAGTTGAGTCGCTGAACTGAAATCAGCGCAGAACTCACGGTATAGTGCGAATCCTTGGGAGTGTAGTCCGATGGCTCCTGACAGTCCTTTTAGAATCGGCGCTGAAAACTGCAGATGCTGCGATCGCAGCTCCGGCAGATCCCAACGAGATGCAATCCACTGCAATCGAATCTGCGATGTGCTGTCAGTGCAGAGAATTGCTGGATTGAGTGCAAACGAATAGGCTCTACATGACGTCAAAGAACATGTAGATTCAAGATGGGCTTGTGGGACGGCAAGTGAGAGTTGAGAGCGAAGGGGACTGCAAATCAGGCAGAAACCGAAACTCAGCTTCACAAAAAAGAAATTGGCTGCCGACCTCAAGCGCGCTAAATTTGACGCATGCGTCATAGCATCCTCGCGCGGTTGTACAGACTTCTATTTGGAGTGAGTTCATGCCAAACTATATGAAGATAATTCTCAGTGCAAGTCTTTTAATTTTTTCCACTTATGTCCAGGCTCAGGAGTTTAAGAGCTTTGTGACAGTGAATGTGGACCAACTGCCTATTTCGCAACGAGATCAGATCGTGACAATGCAGAACGACGTCACGGCGTATTACAATTCGCAGCGTTTTACCGGAAGAGACTGGGAAGGACAGAAAATTCCCGTTGATGTCACCGTGTATATCACTGCCGGTAACCAGCAAAGTCGTCGCTATGCTGCCCGACTTTTCTTCAACATGAAGACCAACCTCGATGGAGGAGTTGCGTCACCTTTGATGAAGATCCTCGATAAAGATTGGGTCTTCAGTTATACGCTCAATCAGCAATTCAATTATCAATCGATGAAGTATGACGAGTATGCATCCATGCTCGATTTCTACAACTTCATTGCTTTGGGCCTTGATGCAGATTGTTTCGAGCAGCTCAGCGGAACCAAGTATTACCAGATCGCCCGCGACATCGTGCAACTCGGTGTTGCGAATAATGGTCCGGGATACGCTGCTACAGTGCAAGAGCCTGGCGAGTTCACACGCATCTCACTCGTCACCGAATTGCTCGATCAACGATTTGAAGAATTCCGTCGCTTGATTTTTGATTACCACACCGACGGACTCAATCTCTACTCAAAAGATCCTGTCGCTGCGCGCAAGGGCGTTGAATCAGTGTTGATCCGCATGGCTGAAATGAAAAGCAAGAAAATCACGCAGCGTAGCTATTTGATGCAGATGTTCTTCGATGCCAAGCAGACGGAGATCACAGAGTTATTCCGCGCATCAAACAACGCGGATGTACTCAAAGCGCTACAGATCCTTGATCCAGGCAACTTCTCAGTATATGAGAGTGCGATTCGTAATTAAGTCCATTCTTTCTCTTCTTCCATGAAAATTGAATTTTGCGGCGCGGCTCGGACGGTGACCGGATCAATGCACTTGTTGCACGTGAACGGATATCGAGTGTTACTTGATTGTGGCTTGTTTCAAGGTCGTCGCGAAGAGGCGAAAAACATCAACAAGAATTTTCTTTTTGATGCAGCCTCTATCGATGCTGTTGTGCTTTCTCACGCTCACATCGATCACTCGGGTAATCTCCCGCACTTAGTTAAAAATGGTTTCGATGGATGTATTCATAGCACTAGTGCAACGCGAGATCTTTGCTCGATAATGCTAGCAGATAGTGCAATGATTCAAGAGAAGGACGCTGACTACTTGCTGCGACATAAAGGCGAGCACGTCGAGCCTCTCTATACAGCCGATGATGTTACCGAGACACTCGAGCACTTTCGCACCGTTGGATATCATCGCGTGTTTGATGTAGTGCCGGGAGTAAAGGCAGAGTTTTTTGATGCCGGACATATCCTTGGGTCAGCACTTACAGTTTTGACCTTGACAGAGAATGGTCGCACAGTGCGTTTGCTCTTTACCGGCGATGTTGGACGTCCTAATCGTCCTATCCTACGCGATCCCGAATTTCCCAGCGATGTTGATTTCATTATTTCAGAATCGACCTACGGCGGACGTCAGCACGAAGAAGTTGCAGATCTAGATGCGCTCTTGGCTGCAACGATTCGTCGTGTGATCGAAAAGAAAGGCAAGCTCCTTATACCGGCGTTTAGCATTGGTCGTACTCAGGATATCGTGTATCATCTCAACGGTATGGTTAATGCCGGGACGGTACCGGATATCCCAGTATATGTTGACTCGCCTCTCGCAATCCACGCAACTCAAGTCTATCGCATGCACCCGGAGTGCTATGACTCGGATATTCTCAAACTGCTCATGTCCGATGATGATGCCTTCGCATTTCCGGCTCTCAAATACGTCCGCGATGCTCGTGAGTCCAAGAAGCTCAACAACCTTCGCAAGCCTGCCGTCATTATTGCTGCTAGTGGTATGTGCGAAAGCGGTCGTATCGTGCACCACCTTGCTAACAGCGTTGGTTCACAGCGTAATACGGTGATGATAGTTGGCTTTAATGCTGAGTACACCTTGGGACGTCGTTTGGCGGACGGTGATCGTGTCGTGAACATCTTTGGTTTGCCACACAAAGTTCGTTGTGATGTCGAACGCATCAGCGGTCTGTCAGCGCATGCCGACGAACCGGAACTCATGAAGTTCTTTGAACCTTTCTCACGCACCACCTTGCAGCACATGTTTTTGGTGCACGGTGAACCTCGTGCTCAGGCAGATTTAACTGAAGCCTTGCACACAAACGGTATTAACTCAGTGTCGAATCCTGCGAAGGGAGATATTGTTGAACTCTGAGCCCGTAGCACCACAGGCATCTGTCTCCATCGAAGTCGTCGTTGCTATCCTCATGCGCAACGAACAAGTTCTGCTCTGTCAGCGCAAAAAGGGTAGTCGCTACGAACTTCGCTGGGAGTTTCCCGGCGGCAAAGTCGAAGCAGGTGAATCATACAAAGATGCGCTTGAACGCGAACTGCGAGAAGAACTTAGTCTTGAGCTTGGTGAAGCGCGTTTACTCATGCAGAAGCAAAGTGATTATTCCGACGGTGGTCGATTCAGCGTCAGTTTCTTCCGGGTTGATTCGTGGCGTGGAGAATATGTCAATAATGTTTTTGAGTCCGTTCAATGGGTCGACATCGACAAAGTGCACAGCTTTGACATCCTCGAAGGCAATCGTGAGTTAGTTGCTCAACTCCCGTCTATGCTCCAATCCTCTCCAACTCATGAATGATCAAAGCTACATGATGCTGGCTCTTGACGAAGCCCGCAAGGCGGCTGGACGAGGAGAAGTGCCGATTGGCGCGGTGATTGTACATCGCGACACCGTCATTGCCAGTGCAGGAAATCGCATTGAGCAAGACCAAGATCCCAGCTCCCACGCAGAACTGCTCGCAATTCGCGAAGCTGTAAGAGCGCTAGGCGATCGACGTCTGGAAAATTGCACTCTGTATGTGACTCTTGAACCGTGTGCGATGTGCTCCGGAGCCATAGTCAATGCCCGTTTACCGCGCGTAGTTTTTGCAGCACACGATCCTAAAGCGGGTGCTGTACAAAGTTTGTATCAATTGCTCAACGACTCGCGACTCAACCATCGCTGTGAAGTAAGCAGTGGTATCTGCGCCGAGGAATCATCGGCGCTACTTCGTGAGTTCTTTCAGCAGCTTCGTGAATCACGAAAGGAGAGCGCGAAAAATGAGTGACCAGCAAGTACTCGATGCCGCACTGTATCTGGTTCCAACGCCAATTGGCAATCGCGAAGACATCACCCTGCGCGCACTTCGCGTGTTGAAGAGTGTAGATGCGGTGGCCTGCGAAGACACACGGACGAGCGGACAACTACTTCAATACTATGGCATCGCAGCGCCACAGCTTATTGCAGTGCATGGTCACAATGAGTTGCAAGTATGCGAGCGCATCGCCGAACGTATCGCCGGTGGCGAGCGAGTTGCTTACTGCAGCGAAGCTGGAACTCCCGGTATTAGTGATCCCGGATTTGTGCTTGTGCGAGAGTGTTTACGAAGAGGTGTGAGGGTTGTGTCTTTGCCCGGAGCATCGGCGGCTCTGACGGCTTTGACGGCGTCGGGTCTTCCAACCGACCACTTTGTGTTCTTTGGTTTTGCTCCACACAAGAAAGGACGCAAGACCTTCTTTGATCAAGTTGTACAGCAAGAATACAGCTCCATCATCTACGAATCTCCACATCGTATTGCAAAGCTCATTGATGAACTGCTTGAGCGTTGTCCGGAACGGCAGATGTGCATTGCACGCGAGATGACGAAGTTGTTTGAGGAATACCTGCGCGGAAGCGTCAAGGAGATTCACGAGCAGCTCGCAGCTCGGACTGCACTGAAAGGGGAGATGGTTGTTATTTTGCAGGGTAGGGAATCGGACGACTAGCCCGTTGGTCGTTTGACATTGCAGGGCACTCACTCAGACTCACCAGAACAATGTTTATCAGTTTTGAAGGAATAGATGGTTGTGGTAAATCCACGCAGGTAAGTCTATTGGAGCGCGCTCTGGTGGAAGCAGGACACAGCGTGAGAGTACTTCGAGAACCAGGCGCAACGCCTCTTTCGGAGGCAGTACGATCTGTCCTTTTGAACTCTGCCTTTGATATCGACTCAATGTCTGAGCTCTTGCTCTTCTGCGCAGCCCGCAGACAGCTCGTTGAAACTGTGATTCGTCCCGCATTAGACAACGGCACCATAGTGATTTGCGACCGCTACGCTGATTCATCAACAGCCTATCAGGGTTATGGACGAGGCTTGGCTCTCGACGACGTGGCCTCAGCCAATCGTCTGGCAACCGGAGGACTTATGCCGCATTGCACATTCTTCCTCGACATAAGCGTCACAGAGTCTTTGCAACGCTCCGCAAAGCGCTCCGGAACGAGTCCGGATCGCATGGAACGCTCCGGCGATGCCTTTTTTGAACGCGTCCGTAGTGGATATCAGAGTATCGCAAACAGCGAAGATCAGCGTTTTTTAGTGCTCGATGGAACGCAAAGCATCGAATTCCTGCACCAATCAATACTTGATCGTACGATGCAGTGTTTAGCATCACTCTCGTAGTGCACATAAATGGTAATTTTGCAGAGCATTGCATCAATGATTAACCTACTGGTCCATGTCTCTGTTTAATACTCTCGTTGTCAAAAGTCTTCCCATTGTACCTAAAAGCATCGTTCACCAAGTAGCAAAGCGCTACATAGCCGGTGACCGTCTCTCCGATGCCGTCAATACTGCCAAGCGTCTTCAGGCTCTCGGAGCCGGTTCGACCATCGACGTGCTCGGAGAATTCGTCAGTTCCCGCGAACGTGCTGAGCATGAGTTTAAAGCATCGATGGGTGTACTGTCGGCAATTGCCGAAAACAAACTTCCGGCATACTTGTCGGTAAAACTCACCTCGATGGGATTAGACATTGACGATGAATTCTGTGCTAAGAACTTGCGTTCGTTACTGGAGTCGGCAAAAGAAAAAGGACTCTTCGTGCGCTTGGATATGGAAAACTCACCATATACCACACGCACACTGAATCTCTACCGTCGCATGCGCGATGCAGGCTTCGACAACATTGGCGTCGTGTTGCAAGCATACATGAAGCGCAGTGAACAAGACATCAAGGATCTCGTCGCACTGAAGGCCGATGTTCGTTTGTGCAAGGGCATCTATATCGAATCACCGGAGATCGCTTTCAAAGAGAGAGCGGAAATTCAGAACAATTACAAACGACTGTTGAGATTGCTTGTAGAGAATTCTATGAAAGTGCGCATTGCAACACACGACGATGTCTTGATTGACGATGCGATGAATTTTATCAGCTCTCAATCTGTTCCTGCATCATCGGTTGAATTTCAAATGCTGCTTGGTGTTCGTGAAGAACGACGTGATGAGATCATCCGCGCAGGACACGCCATGCGCATTTACGTACCCTTCGGCGAAGATTGGTACGGCTACTCAACCCGTCGTTTGAAAGAGAATCCACAAGTCGCCGGCTATGTTATGAAGGCAATGCTGGGCATGGGTTCGTAGTGCGGTCAGAAATAGTTTGAGTTACTAGAAGGCTCACATCGTGTCGACGACAATCACCACAACATCTACCACTTGAAATGATATTATGATTCAACTCCCGAAGCAGCAAATTTTTGAACTTGTTCATGGTGGAGACTTTGTTGCCACGTTTAGTGGACGGAGTCGATCGCAGCGTGACGAGGGACGGGATGTGCAGCGCATGGTGTTGAAGACCGTTCGATTGAAGAGTGGCGATGTGTATCAACTCAATACTTATACGAACACACAGCACTTCGTCAGCAATCAAGAGCAGAGTCCATTGTCGCTCGATGCTATGCTCGAACAATGCATTCGCCAAGAATTTTCTCAAGTACATATTCAAACGCCGCAGCTTGATCAGTACTTCAGACAGACGGCACAAGGCATGAGATCAAAACGCACCCGACCTTCGATCACGCAATGGGATCAGGTTGTGCGTCATGATCAAAGCAAGAACTATGCAGTGAACGAGTCTAACGCGACGGATTTACTTCGAGAGCTGGGAATGATTGGAGACAAGGGTCATATCCTCTCTGCCATGCAGCCGAAGTACCGTCAGATTAATCACTTCATCGCCATTGCCTCGGGTCTGGATGTCGCAGAGAATCAAGACTTGAGCGTAATAGATTGCGGTTGTGGTAAGGCTTATCTCAGCATTGCTTTAGCCTATTACTGGACGAGATTGTGCAACAAGACCGTGCGCTTGCTTGGAATTGATTCTAATCCTGATGTAATTGAGTCATGTCGAAAGACCGTTCATGCGCTTGGTCTTGAGAACTGTGAATTCGTTGCTTCATCAATCGATTCGGCTAGCATCGGCAAAGACGTTGATTTGGTTATCGCTCTTCATGCTTGCGACACAGCAACGGATGATGCATTGGCTCTGGCGTTACATCACAACGCCAAAGCGATATTGGCCGCGCCGTGCTGTCATCACTATGTCAACGAGCAATTGCGCGCCGTCAACGCACCCGCTCAAGCTTCGGTTTTGTTGCGCGATGGAATTACGCGTGAACGTTTGTCAGATTTGCTTACCGACAGCATGCGCCGCGACATTCTGCGTTCCGAAGGATATGCTTCCGAGTTGATTGAGTTTGTAGCCCAAGAGCACACTACCAAAAACATCATGATTTGTGCTCAGAAGCGTCCAATGCCTTTTGCTCAACGCAGAGCAATTCGTAACGAAGTGGAAGCTGCTCGTGCAGAGTGGGGAGTTGCCCCGAAGCTCTATGAAGTGTTGTCTGAGGACGCACCGGATATGGAGGAGAAAGTCTCAGATTTTGGCTCCTAATGCCGATAATCAGGGATTAGTCCAAGTCTCTGTCAACCGTCGAAATGGAACTCAGTTTATCGTAGAGCGGTATGAAAAGAGCGACCTCAATTTTGTTTTTGATCAATACATCATCACCATCATGCACGATACAATTCTACTCACCGGAGGCGCAGGATTTATTGGATCAAATTTGATTCGCTACATCCTCAAGCATTCCACAGCGCACATCGTCAATCTTGACGCCCTGACCTACGCCGGCAATCTTCGTAACCTTTCCGACGTTGAACAAGATTCTCGCTACACCTTTGTGCACGGTTCGATTGAGAATCGTGATCTGGTGCAACAGATTATGCGACGCTATTCAATTCGTGGCATCATCAACTGTGCCGCGGAGAGTCATGTTGATCGCTCTATCATGTCGGCAGAACCCTTCGTACGTACCAACGTCATGGGTACACTCGTCATGCTCGAAGCCGCTCGCGAGTATGAAGTCCATCGCTACTTGCAAGTATCAACTGACGAAGTTTATGGTTCACTTGGTGACGACGGCTTCTTCACCGAAGAAACTCCGCTTGCCCCAAATTCACCTTACTCAGCGTCTAAGGCTGCGGCAGATTGTTTGGTGCGTTCCTTCGTACATACTCACCACTTGAACGCCGTCATCACACGCTGTACCAACAATTACGGCGCCTATCAATTTCCTGAGAAGCTTATACCGCTGATGATTTCAAACGCGGTGTCAGATAAGTCCTTGCCGGTGTACGGTGATGGTTTGAACGTTCGCGATTGGATTCATGTCGATGATCACTGCGCGGGAATTTGGGCTGCATACGAACGAGGCAAAGCTGGTGAAGTGTACAATTTCGGTGGCAAGAGCGAGCGCACGAATCTTCAGGTTGTGCACGCATTGTTGAACACTTTGTCCAAACCGGAGTCCTTGATACAGTTCGTCAAAGATCGTCCAGGACACGATCGTCGATACGCCATCGATTGCTCAAAAGCAGAGCGAGAACTCGGCTGGGCACCAACGGTTGTGTTTGAGGAAGGACTCGCCAAAACCATCGATTGGTACAAAGACAATTCGGCGTGGGTCGATGAAATCAAGAGCGGCGAATACATGAAATACTACGAGAATCAGTACGGAAGTTCCTCGAATTGAGCTTTCTTCTGAGCTGAAAGCTCGTCGGCTTGACAATTACTATCCTCAGACTGGCACGTGACTTGTAGGGAATGGGTAGCAGATTGGCTGAATTCACTTGCGGCGCAAAAACCGTAGATTTGAGCTGATTCAAGCACAGTTGATTAGCATAGAGTATTAATACAACGAGATTTTTGGAGGAACTATGGCTTCACGGAAGAAGCAAAATCGCGTAGCGACCGAGCTATTAGAGAAAATTCAATCAAAGAATATCACCATTGGCGTCGTCGGTTTGGGCTATGTCGGTCTGCCTTTAGCCATAGAATTTGCCGATCTTGGTATCAAGACTATCGGTATTGACGTCAGCAGCGAGAAAGTAGGGATGCTGCAAAAAGGACGCAATTACATCCAAGATATTAAGAACGAGAGAGTGCGTAAGGTGTGGAAGGCTGGAACATTCAGCGCGACCACAGACTTCAACGCCTGCAAGAAATGCGATGTGATTTACATTTGCGTTCCAACTCCGTTTACCGATAACAAGGATCCTGACATTTCGCATATCGTTGAGTCAACCAAGGGCGTGGCAAAGGCTATGCGCAAGGGACAGCTCATCATCCTCAAGAGCACAACCTTCCCTGGAACCACACGCAAGTATGTAAAGCCAATTTTGGATGCTACCGGCGCAGTCTGTGGTAAGGATTACTTCCTGACCTTTTCACCGGAACGTATTGATCCGGGTAATAAGACCTGGCACACAGGCAACACGCCGATCGTTGTTGGTGGTATGACTCCCGAGTGTACCCAACTTGGCGTTGCCGTGAATGAGTTGATCATCTCAAAGGTTGTCCCTGTTTCTACACCGGAAATTGCCGAGATGGAGAAGTTGCTCGAGAACATTTTCCGCAGCGTGAACATCGCACTTGTTAATGAGCTCGCGCAATTGTGTGATCGCATTGGCGTCAACATTTGGGAAGTAGTGGAAGCGGCGGCAACGAAGCCTTTTGGTTTTATGCCATTCTTCCCAGGACCTGGTATCGGCGGTCACTGTATCCTGATTGATCCATACTATCTGTCATGGATGGCACGCGAATTCGACTTCGTAACAAACTTCATCGAACTTTCGGCTGAAGTCAACGAGTCAATGCCATTTTACGTTCGTGCAATGATCGAACGCGAAATCGCAAAGCAACCTGTTACTCTGAAGAAAGCAAAAGTGTTGCTCTTGGGAATGGCGTTCAAGAAAGACGTTGATGATTTACGTCACTCACCGGCACTCAAAGTTGCTGAGCTCTTGGATTTGGATGGCATCACGAATATCTCATATTACGATCCATACATTCCAACCGTTGAGTTACATCACGGTAAAGCAAATCAACGCAAGCTTCGTTCACTGCCAAAGCTTGATGCTGCAACGCTTGCAAAGGCTGATGTGGTTTGTATTACAACAGATCACAGCGACTTCGATTATCGCATGATTGCCTCGAAAGCAAAGGTTGTTGTTGACACACGCAACGCCTGCAAGTCCGTACGCAACCGCTCTAAAGTTGTGTTGCTTGGAGACGGAAAGTAGTTAAAAGAGCAAGCTCAGACTACACATGAAGTACAAACAAGAATGGCTCCTCAGTTGAGGAGCCATTCTTGTTTAAGCTTGAAGAGATTGATTCATAACAACAACCTGCATGACTAGAGAGTCAGCTTAGGGTCGTTTGCCTTTAAAACTTACGACAGCAAGTTTATCACCCTTTGGACTTATTGCCAAGCGATACATTCCGCTGATACCCATCTTTGAGAAATCATTGAGTGAGCGCCATTCTTTATCGATTCCCGGAGTGTATTCGTAGAGCACAGCGCCTTTTGTCATAAGCAGAGTGCCGTGTGGAGTCCAAGCGAAGTCTTCTTCACCTTTGAGTGTCTGACAAATGACCGTGATTTCCTTGTATTCATTCATGCGACAGATAGTCCACGTGGTGTCGGAGTCTTTGTTGACAAACGTGATCGTCTTATCTGTTGGGTGCACTTGAATACAACGTCCTGGCGCCGTCGACATCCATTGCTCACGACCGGTCTTCATGTTGACGTATTCTAGCATTGGTTTCTTGCGGATGAAATCAATCACGAGATCATCACGGTTCCACCATTGGTGATAGCCAATCGAATCCAAGCGATCGGTTAAGACTGTGAATTTGCCTTGGTCAATCAGACTCATCCATACACGTTGTTCGCCTTTCTTGTCGACTCGCACTACAGAGTAGTGGAGGCTGTCCGGCATGTAAATCGGAGCAAACTCGCTTTCTGGTGTGTTGCTAATACGAGTGGTAGTGTGTGACTGAATATCGTAGCGATAGATATCTGATTGCTTTCCCTCACGAATCGACGAATAGAGTATGTTCCTTCCATCAGCCGAAAAGCAGGGCTGGTTGTCGTAACCCGGTCTGTTGGTAATATTCTGCACTGCGCCGAAGCGATAGGTGCCATCCTGCCACATCATGTCGATGAGAAAGATATCAGTATCGGGAATACTATCCTGTGCCACCAGTAGCGTAAAGGGAGCCAACATGAGGGCAAGACAAAAGTGTAAAGAGCGATGCATATTCTCCTCGTTAGTTAATCGGTTAAATTCTGGAATTGACTTGAAAAAGTAGACGACTAGAAGTAGGTCTCATTGAATGAGCTTTTGAGCCGCCCATGCAATCATGCAAAGTTGTAAAACATGACCGACCTAGCTGTCTAGCATACAATCTACAGAAGGCCTTTGTTCCCATGCATCAGTATCTCTGCGTATCTACTGATGAGTCCGACTAGCGAAACTGTTGATGAGAATTGACCTTCATTTTATAAATCCATTTGACACCTTCTGTGCTAAAATGGTTGCTTGCACTGAGAAGCGTCTATGAATTTTTTCGAAGCAGAAACAGAAAACCCCGTCTTGTGAACAGGGTTTTCAGTTTGATGTATCGAGTCTAATCGCGTCAGCGATTAGTTGCGGTGACGCGGCGGACCACGACGGTCGTCGCGACGATCGCCACCACGGCCACGGTCACCACGATCGCCGGCTGGGCGTTCGCGACGTGGACGTTCTTCTTCTTCGGGCATTCCTTCCGGTCGTGGAAGCAGGGCTTTACGACTGAGGCGGAACTTGCCATCAGATTGGATTTCGATCAGTTTCACATCTACGTAGTCGCCGGCTTTGAGCACATCGCTGACATTCTCAACGCGCTCGTACGCGATTTGAGAAATGTGCAGCAGACCTTGCTTCTTTGGCAAGAACTCGATGATAGCGCCTAGGCCTTCACGGACTTCCTTGATCTTGGCGTGATAGACTTCGCCAACTTCAGGCATACGAACGAGACCCATGATCCAATCCACAGCAGCTTGAGCATGTTCGCCCTTGACTGCTGCAATGACCACTGTTCCGTCGTCTTCGATATTGATTTCCGTGTTGGTTTCTTTGGTGATCGCACGAATGGTTTCTCCGCCCGGTCCGATAATCGCACCAATAAGTTCCACCGGAACTTTGATTGTGGTGAGACGTGGAGCGAAAGGAGAGAGGTCTTCACGAGGACCTGACATGGTCTCGTTCATGACGCCCAAGATGTGCATACGACCTTCACGAGCCTGGTTCAAAGCGGTCTGCATGATATCAACTGACAAGCCTTGGATTTTGATATCCATTTGGCAAGCAGTGATTCCATCCTTTGTACCTGCAACCTTGAAGTCCATATCGCCCAAGTAATCTTCGTCGCCAAGGATATCACTCAGAATAGCAACATCGTCGCCTTCTTTGATCAATCCCATCGCGATACCGGCAACCTGCTTCTTGAGCGGCAAACCCGCATCAAAGCAAGCAAGTGAACCGGCGCAAACGGTTGCCATTGATGACGAACCGTTGCTCTCGAGGATATCGGAAACGATACGGATGGTGTATGGGAAATCTTCCTTAGCCGGCATCATTGGTTGAAGCGCGCGTTCGGCAAGGTTTCCGTGACCGATTTCACGACGACTTGTACCGCCCGTACGACCGGTTTCACCGGTGCTGAATGGCGGGAAGTTGTAGTGAAGCATGTAATGACGATCGTAGGTTGGGAGCAGTCCGTCAACGATTTGCTCATCGCGTGCTGTACCCAGTGTGACGGTTGTCAACGACTGAGTCTCACCGCGTGTAAACAAGGCTGAACCGTGTGTGCGTGGTAACAAACCAACTTCGCACGCGATTGGGCGCACGGTGGTTGTGTTACGACCATCCAAGCGACGTCCTTCTTTCAGGATCATGGCTCTCATTTCTTCGTACTCAACATCAGTGATGATGCCGTCGCACAATTTCTTGAGATCGATTCCTGCATAGGCTTCTTGAGTAGCAAAGCGCTCTGTTGTTGAAGCAAGAGCGTTTGTCTTGAGTTCACGACGGAAGAGAATTCTGTTTTCTTTGGATGATGGCTGAGCAAGTTGTTCGCGAATCTTTGATGTGATATTCTCGCGAACAAATGCTTCGATTTCTTCCGGACGCTTTGGAGCTGCGAATTCACGCTTTGTTGGATTAACCAACGCTGCCAATTCACGCTGCAGAGCGTTGAGCTTACGGATGTTGCGGTGAGCAAAATCCATAGCCTCGAGGAAGTCCTCTTCGCTGATCTCCTTCGAAATACCTTCAACCATCACGATTGAATCGTCAGTTGCTGCAACGGTGATTTCAAGATCCGAAACTTCAAGTTGCTTGTAGCTTGGATTGATGATGAGCTCGCCGTCGACGCGACCAACGTGTACTTCCGATACCGGACCATTAAAAGGAACGTTGGAAATCATGAGTGCTGTGCTAGCACCGGTCATTCCCAGTGAGTTTGGTTCGTTCTCATCGTCAGCACTGAATACTGTTGCAATGATCTGTGTGTCACAGCGCCAGCCTTCAGGAAACATTGGTCGAATCGGACGATCAATGAGACGTGCTGAAAGAATTTCCTTTTCTGATGGTCGACCTTCACGACGGAAGAATCCACCGGGGATCTTTCCGGCTGAAGCCGACTTTTCACGGTATTCAACCGTGAGTGGCATGAAATCGATGTCCGGTTTCGGCTCCTGAGCTGCGCAAACGGTAACCAGGATCATGGTGTCGCCGTAGCGAACCATGACTGCTCCGTCAGCCAGCTTAGCGAGGCGACCCGTTTCAATCGAGTATTCCTTGCCATTGATGAGTGTTGATACTCTGTGAACTGCCATAAGTTGTTTTTCTCGTATTAGTAAATGATATGCACGCTTTCGTGATCTGTCACGCTTCGTGCCGCACTATGGTATGCAGCACCCGGTATTATTTACGCAGGTGGAGCGACGCCAGAATTGCACGATATCGCTTGATATCACGACTCTGAAGGAAATTCAGCAGGGTACGACGTTTGTTCACCAACTGAATCAAGCCACGACGGCTGCTGTGGTCCTTCTTGTGTGTGTCCAAGTGAACCTGGAGCAGATTGATGTGCTCTGTGAGAATAGCAACTTGTGCTTCGGGTGAACCCGTATTGGATGCTGAACCGCCGTACTGAGCAATGAGTTCAGCCTTGCGCTCTTTTGATACCATAACAGTAAAAGATGAATGAATAAAATTGAAAAATGTATGTATTGATGTTTGGATTCAAATCTTGATATCCGACATGCTCAGAGCTACACAGTACCATCAAACAACGAAGCGACTAGGCTTGATCGTCCGAGTGGACTCGTACACCTTGAGCAATAAGCTCTTCACAGCGTTCGCGATCTTCTCGTAATTGCGACCAGAAAATATCGATGCTGTCAAACTTCATTTCACTCCTGATAAAGGCGTGAAAATTCACGGCAATCCTGCGATTGTAGAGATTCCCGTTGTAGTCAAAAAAATGCGCTTCCAAGCGTGGCACGAGATCATCGGTAAAGGTTGGACGTGTGCCAACATTTGCCATGCCGTACTTCTTTGCATTGTCGATGATTGCAGACACCAAGTACACACCGTTTGCCGGTAAGAGCTTGTGGTGTTCCATGCTTTCTACGTTGGCAGTGGGGTAGCCAAGGCGTCGTCCACGACCATCTCCTTCAATCACCACGCCGTCGACAAAGTAGTCGTATCCCAGCATGGCATTCGCATCTTCGATTCGATGTTCCTTGATTGCCATGCGAATCTGCGTGCTACTGACTTTGATGTCGCCGTGCATCAAAGGTTCAACGCGGTCTACAGCAAAGCCAAGTTCTTGACCTAATTGTCGGAGTAAGGCTTCATCACCTTCGCGGTCTTTGCCAAAGGTGTGATCATATCCAACAAAAAAGTGACTCATGCCAATGTGACTGAACAACACGTCTCTGATAAAGCTCTCTGCACCCGTGCGAGCGAACTCGAAGGTGAAGGGAAGTATCAAGGTTGTGTCCACATGCGTATCGGCAAGCAAGCGTAAACGCTCGGGTATTGAACTCAACAGGCGCAATGGTTCACGTCCTGCTTTGTTCAACACGATCTGCGGATGCGGATCAAAGGTCACAACGACCGTACGCGCATTGGTTGCGGCGGCAGCAGCTTTCATGCGACGGATGATTTCACGATGACCACGATGCACACCATCAAAGGTGCCGACCGTAATCACTGTGTTTTGATCCCGTTCAATCAGTTGTATGTCGCGAATCGTCGTCATCGATCACTCTAGTTTTTATCCTCGTTCAATGTCTCTGAAGATTCACGCTCTTGTTCGCGTGGTCTTAAGAGTTCATTGAGTTCTGCAATTGTTAAAGCGTCCTCAACTCTGTACTCACCAATGCCTGTACGTCGAAGTGAAGACATATAGGCTCCACATCCGAGTTGTTGTCCGATGTCATGTGCAAGCGACCGGATATACGTGCCCTTCGAACAACGCACACGCATCGTCACAAAGGGCAGGGCAATCTCTCGTTGGTCAATACTGTCAATCGTGACCACGTGAGCTGCACGTTCAACCACTTGTCCCTTGCGAGCCAATTGATACAAACGTTTTCCTCCGACTTTGCGAGCGCTATACATGGGAGCAGTTTGTTCAATCTGACCAACGAATGAATCAATTGCAGAGTTGATCTGCTCATTCGTGATCGACTGCACGTCCTGTATATCTGTCTCTTCGCCTTCGGAATCGTAGGTGCTTGTTACGGCGCCTAGCTTCAGCGTCGTCACATACTCCTTGCCCAAATCCTGAAAGTCCTGAATCTTCTTTGTTGCTTTGCCGAGACAAAGAATGAGAAGTCCGGTGGCTAAAGGATCGAGTGTTCCGGCATGACCGATCTTCTTTGTGCGTGTGAGCGAACGAGTCCGCGCCACCACGTCAAATGAAGTCCATGTCGTCGCTTTGTCAATGAGCACAGCTGCACCATCTGTTTGAATTGCTTCCAGCCATTCGGCTAGTTGATCAATCGATGTGCGGCTCAGTATCTTCATTTCCTGTCGTTTCATCCTCGGCATGAAACGGAGGATTTGATTTAAGTATTGAATCAATACGCTCTACTTCATCCAGCGAACTGTCGATGTAGAAACGCAACTCGGGAACAATGCGCAATCGCAATTGTGTTGTGATTGCTCGCTTGAATCGAAAGGACTCAGCCAATGCTCGCGAAACGATTTCCTCGTGCGAGAGCTTTGAAGCAAACACGCTGAGGTAGACTTTCGCAATAGAGAGGTCCGGTGACATGATCACGTTCGTGATCGTCAGCAAGCCACCGCCATTTTGACGGGCGAAATCGTCCATCGGCAATGACAGTGCTTTGCGGATCTCGTTGGCTACTTTCTGTGCTCTCAAAGACATCGCGTTGTTCCTAGCTCAGCTTGCGCTTGATTTCAAGGATCTTGTACGCTTCAATAATGTCGCCACGTTCGAAGTCGTTAAAACCATTGATGGTAATACCGCACTCGAAACCGGCGCGCATTTCTTTGACATCTTCCTTGACGTGTTTGAGAGATTGAACAGTGCCCTTGAAGATTTCGAAGCCATTGCGCATGAGACGAATCTTGTCGTTTCTTACGATGGTTCCGTTGAGCACATAACAACCTGCAACCTGACCAATGTGGGAGATCTTGAAGACCTGACGAACTTCCACGCGTGAGGTAACTTCTTCCTTGATATCCGGAGAAAGCATACCCTCGAGCGCAAGTTTGACCTCATTGATCGCGTCGTAGATGATAGAGTAGAGGCGAACATCAACTTGCTCACGCTCAACAACCTTGCGTACACCTGTTGGGATCGGAACTTGGAAACCGATCACGATAGCATTTGACGCTGCCGCCAACATGATGTCGCTCTCGCTGATGGTACCAACCGCGCGATAAATCACGTGTACCTTCACCTCGTCGCGAGAAAGCTTGAGCAAGGAATCTGTCAACGCTTCGAGAGAACCGCTCACGTCGGTCTTGATGATAAGTCGAAGTTCCTTCAAGCCGCCATGCTGCATTTGTGCCGAGATGTCGTCGAGTGTAACGTGACGAACCTGACGTAACTGCTGCTCACGACGTAGGATCTGACGCTGGATAGCTGCTTCGCGAAGAGCTGCTTCATTGTCTGAGCAGATCATCACATCGCCGGCTTCCGGCAATCCTTCAAATCCTGTTACTTGAACCGGTGTCGATGGTCCTGCTGACTCCACGCGATTTCCGCGCTCATCAAACATTGCACGAACACGACCGAAGAACTGTCCGGTAAGGAACACATCGCCCACATTCAAGGTTCCTTTCTGAACCATGATGGTTGCTACGTTACCCTTGCCTTTATCAACGTGCGCTTCGATAACTGTTCCGCGAGCAGGACGATCAGGATTAGCCTTGAGTTCAAGAAGATCTGCTTCAAGCAATACCTTCTCGAGAAGCTTTTCGATGTTCAAGCCCTTCTTTGCTGAAATCTCTGCTGATTGATACTTGCCGCCCCATTCTTCAACGAGCACATTGTTGTTTGCCAATTGCTGACGGATGTTGTCTGCATTAGCATTCTCTTTGTCAATCTTGTTGATCGCAACAATCATCGGAACGTTTGCTGCTTGGGCGTGACTAATAGCTTCGAGTGTTTGAGGCATCACGTTATCGTCCGCGGCTACCACCAAAATCACGATGTCCGTTACCTGCGCACCGCGAGCACGCATAGCCGTGAAGGCTTCGTGACCCGGTGTATCAAGGAAAGCAATTGATTTACCGTTAGGAAGTTCTACGCGATATGCACCAATGTGCTGAGTAATACCGCCTGCTTCACCGGCAACAACGTTTGCGCTGCGGATGTAGTCAAGAAGGGAGGTCTTACCGTGGTCAACGTGACCCATGATGGTGACAATAGCAGGACGTGGCTTGAGTGACTCTGGATCGTCATCTGCGTCTTGCTCGACGTCAATCTCTTTTTCACTGATGAACTCAACGGTGTAGCCGTAGTCATCAGCAATAAGTTGAATGGTTTCTTTGTCCAAACGCTGATTGATGCTCACCATCAAACCAAGTGAGAAACACTTGGTGATGATTTCTGCAGGACTTACTCCCATGAAGTTGGCGAGTTCTGCCGTGGACAAAAACTCTGTCACACGGAGTATGCCACTTTCGCGTTCGAGCTCCTCCTGACGCTTCTGCTCGCGTTCCTCACGAATATCTTTTTTCTTCTGCTTAATACGACTGCGTTGACGCGCGAGCAAAGCCTCTTCGTTGCCTGACAAGGTCTCGCGGATTGCGCGATCCACATTGATCTCGCTCACCGGATCCTTCAGGCCACGTTTCTTCTTCTTGTCGCGTTCTGCTTGCTCCTTCTTGCTGACGATACTGGATTTCTTTGCATCAGGTTTACGGAAGCCAGGACGCGGTCCTTGTGAACCCGCAAAAGCGCCAATACGAATCTCCGAAAGGGGAGTCGTGATCGGACGATCCGGATTTCTTGACTTCTGATCGCGGTCGGGTCCTCTTCCACGGTTCTCATTGCGAGGACGTTCCTTAACGACCTCGATCTTACCAAGTACAGTGAGACCGCGAAGTTGTGGTCGTGAGCCTGGCTCAGAAGTAATCACAACGTTCTTCTTACGCTTGCGCTTCTTCTTTGCCTCGTCGTCGCCTGCAGCATCGCCATCGGCACCTGCTGCATCCTCATCGGTGGCAACCTCGCCCTCAACTACTTCAGGTTCAGCTACAACTGTCGGAGCAGCTTCTGCAACGACCGGTTCTTCCACGACTTCAGGAACAAGCTCCACCACAGGCTCGGGTTCCAGCGCGGCAAGCTCTGCTTGCTTTGCTTTCTCGCGTGCGACGCGTTCGGCTTCGAGGGCTTCTCGTGCTGCACGCTCTGCAGCTTCGCGTTCGAGACGCATTTTCTCAACGCGCTCACGCTCTTGACGTTCTTGTGCTTCGCGAGCTTCTTGCTCGTTAATGCGTTCCTGTTCGCGGCTGCGAAGGGATACGGCTGCGTCGCTCTTGCGCGCTACTGTTTTGTGTTTCTCTATCTTCTCGCGCTGCTTTTCAACAAGCTTGGCTTCTTTGCTGAACTTTTCCGTTACTGCGTCGAGCATCTCGTCGCTGAGTTGCGACGTCGGTTTGTTTTCGATAGAGAAACCCTTTGTTTTCAAAAAGTCGACGATCTCATCCTTACCAAGGTTCAGGTGCGCTGCGACTTTGAAAAGTTTGTTTTCTCTTTTTTCGGCCATTATTCCAAGCTGTTAATGAAAAATTGCAGGTCGTGAAAATTGAATTCACAATCCCTAACTACCGTTGCCGAAGCAAGCGGATTTTGTATTTCTTACTCGTTGTTGTCTCCCGGAGCTTCTTCATTCTGCTCAGGGGCTGTAACGTTCGGCACATCCTCTTCGTCATCGCCGACTGCGTCAGTGACCATATCCGAGAACAATTCACCAATCTCATCTTCGATAGAGACCGTTGGAATGTTATCCGGATCAGTTGCCAACACTGCAGCTGCAATGCGTTCGCGAATGTTTGGAACTTCGGTTTCGTCAAACTCTTCAAGGATCAGCGCCCGCACATCAACCAGTTTCTCCGGTGTCATGCCTGGGATCTGAACCAGAATCTTAAGATCAGCTGACAAGAATTCGCGGGCGGTATCGATGTGGGATTCAATGATTGCATCATAGAGTTCGCGACCAATTTCTTCGCGGAATTCGATAAGCTCGATATCCTCGCCACCTTCTTTGATCAAGGTCAAAGTGTAGCCTGTAATGCGTGAAGCCAGACGAACGTTTTGTCCGTTACGGCCAATCGCCAGTGATACTTGATCATCCGGCACCACAACTGTTGCTGTGCGTGCTTCGTTGTCGATTGTCAACTCCTTAACCTTTGCAGGGGAGAGTGCACGCTTGATAAAGCTGATAGGATCATTGCTCCATTCGATCACGTCGATGTTCTCATTGCTGAGTTCACGCACGATTGAGTGGATACGAATACCCTTCATACCAACGCAAGCACCAACCGGATCGACGCGTTCGTCATAGCTTACAACTGCAACCTTTGAACGTTCACCTGGATCGCGGGCAATTGCCTTGATTTCGATGATACCGTCGAAGATTTCCGGGATTTCAATCTCAAACAGACGAGCAAGGAATTGATCGTCGGCGCGTGAGAGAATGATGTCTGGCAGACCCGATGCACCGCTACGTCGAACTTCTTTGATGATCGATTTAATAGCGCTATTCTTCTTGTATCGCTCGTTAGGAATTTGCTCTTCGCGTGGCATGCGCATTTCGTGCTTGTCATGCATTACGAGCAAGTCGTTGCGGCGGATTTGATAGACTTCGCCGATAAGGATTTCGCCAACTTTTTGTTCGTATTCGTTGAAGATGTTGTCTTTTTCAACGTCACGAATACGCTGAGCCAAGGCTTGTTGAGCCAAGGTGATAATACGGCGACCGAACTCCATACCGATGTTCTCGAGCGAAATTTCCTCGATGAACTCGTCGCCGATCTCATAATTGTCCTTAGACTTCTCAGCTACTTCAGTCAGAGAAACCTCTTTGGACTCATTGAGTACAAAGCGCACGATTTCGCGCGTAAGGTAGATTTCGATGTCACCCTTTTCCATGTTTACGATGATGTCAAAGTTGGCGTCGTTGCCATACTTTTTCTTGACCATCATTCCCAGTGTTTCCTCCAACAGACCTTGCAGAAGGTCGCGGTCAATTCCTTTTTGACGCGCCATCTCAGCAAAAGCTTCGATGATTGCCTTCTTGTCGAATTTGGGAGCAGTTTTACGTTTTGCCATGATGCTACCTGCGCTTATGAATTCACGAATATTGTTTGGTTTCTGTTTTTCTTGTTGAGTGTCTTTCGGACTCCACGTTCGAGCAACAACCTAGAAGAGGAGGGAAATGCCTTCGCAATCCTTCGCCTTACTTGAATTGAAGTTCTACCAGAGAGTGTTTGATACGTTCAAATGGCACACTGAGTACCTCACTGCTTTCTTGTTTGCGCGTTTTGGCTTGAGGAAGAATCTGAATTGAGTCAGAATCCACTGCTTTGAGGGTAGCAAGCACTATGCTGCCGTCGACCATTACAACGCGGAGCAAGCGACCAATATGCTTATCGTATTGCCAATTGAATGTCAATGGGCGATCAACACCGGGTGATGATACTTCGAGCGTATATACATCACTCAGAAATTTGTCGTTTGCGGATTCGTCACGGAGAGCGCGGCTAACTTCAGAACAAAGCTCCAGCGATACACCGTCACGATTGTCAATAAAGAGGTCCAGAATCCTTCGCTGCTCGTTACCGCGAAGCTTTGCCTCAACCAAGTGACAGTCTTTCGACTCAATCACGCGGTTGATTGTCTGCAGAGTATGTTCCGGAATCGTTTGTACCAAACTGTCTATGATTGATGCAACAAAAAATGGGCTAACGCCCATCTCATCATCTAAATCCAGAAGCAAATATAGCACAGAATGTTGTTTGGAGAAAGAAAAACGAGATCATGGGGGAGAACTAAAGGCATACTTAAGCACGAATTGCTAAAATCTGTGAAGCTCAATTTCGTCGTAAATGAACAGAATTTGCACCTTTCTAACACTTGCACCAAAGTGCTGTTAAGGTATGTTAATCAAGGTCATGCGGGACTGCTAACCCGCTATTTTTGACACAGATATCACTGTACTACGGGCTATCATGAATCGTCTCAAACGTTCCTCCACATCGCTCATTACCGCCGCAATCACAATTGCATTGCTGGGGCTGAGCTGGGCTCAGATTCGCCTGGTCAATAATAGTATTGATCTGAGCGACCAACTGTTCCGCCAACAAGTGAATGAGGCACTGGTTAACGTTTCACGTAAACTTGAAGATGTAGAGCACGTTGCTGATGCAGTGAGTATATCCGCCAAGCACCAAGAACAAATCGCGCACGACTCTGATCGCTCGAATCGTCGTCGTCGTCAGGACAGACAAGTCGCAGAGCCAAAGAAGACCGATTCCGCCATGGCTCGCCGCATGGATCATCGCACACACCCAAGCACTTCATCACTTGAGCGAGAGCCGGCCTCTGATCTTTCCGGTAATTCGATTGGTGACATGTTTAGGAATGTTGCTCCTCAGGCCTTGCTTGTTAGACAAGGACAGCGCGTTGACGGACGTTCTTCTTCAAATGGTCCTTCTGAACGCTCGACAGTAGCTCCAAGCGCAGATAAGCTGCTTCGTCGTAGTAACACGCAGTCGATGCGCTACGACAACCGCTCGGGCAATGAAGTTCTTGAGCTGCGCCTAAGTCGCACCGATCAGGTCAACGTACAAGCTTCTGCTTCACAGGCACAATGCAATGGCACCCGTCAAGTGGATCGTGAACGCTGCATGGATTCAGCGATAAAGCAACTAAGTGGCAACACCAAGCTGCGCTTCTGTCAGGTAGAAACAACCCTGAACAACGCACTCGAAGAAGTACAATCACAGCAGTTCATTATTACCCAGCAGGTTGGCTCCGGACACCAAGACATCCAAACATCTGTTGGCTTCATGGTTAATCCAGGTGCAGCATCTGATGCATCCCAGCCAATGCGATCCTATATCGTAACTGCCGGCGACCCAGGATCTATGCAACGCACACATCAGCAGCGATCCGTGCCACAAATACACGAAGCGACAAACTGTTCAAGCAGCGATTGTGGTTTGTGTCGCAGCGCAGCAGTGAAGGCAAATGCCAATACTGCCAAAGCTGAACAGGAAGCGGATCTGTGCACCGAGCGTGTTCACAACAAACTGCAGTTCATCCAGCAAACTGTTAGTGATTTGCGCGAATTCACTCTTGCCCTGGAAGAGCGCGTCAATCAAGTCATTATCGATTCGATGATCTCAGCTGAGTTTGCAACCAAAGGACTTCCCCTGGATTACTCCTTTGGCGTCATGAATGGTGAAAATCACAACTTTGTGTATGCGAAGAATTCGAGTCCGAATGAACTCGAGACATCGCCTTATACATCTGTTCTGTTCCCCGGCGACATCGTACCAAAGAACCACAAGCTCTACGTCAATTTCCCATCGAAGCAGTCCTATATCGTCAAGCAGAACGCGGGCATTCTGTCCTTCTCAGCTTTGTTTATGGTGATGATTATCGGCTCCTATGGTTGGACGATGCGCAATCTGAATCGACACAAGAAAGTGTCAGAGATGAAGAGTGACTTCATCAACAACATGACGCACGAGTTCAAGACCCCAATTGCCACTATAGCGTTGGCCGCCGATGCACTGAGGGATCCACAAGTTTCTTCAAGCTCAGAACGCGTAAGTCGTTTTATTGGAGTTATTCGCGAAGAGAATATTCGTCTTGGATCTCAAGTTGAACGCGTTCTTCAGGCAGCTAAACTGGATCGTGGTGAGTTGATCCTTTCCCGTTCCGACATTGATATTCATGAAATTCTGAATTGCACAACCGACTCAATCATGCTGCAGGTCGAAGCTCGCGATGGTGTTATCACGACCGACTATGCAGCTGAAATACCGGTTATTTCCGGTGACGAAGTTCACGTCCGCAATGTGGTGTTGAACCTATTGGATAATGCGAATAAGTACACGAGTGAGCGACCACACATCAACATTAGCACAAAGAATGTGACCGGTGGCGTCATGATCAGTGTTCAAGACAATGGTATTGGTATCTCTCGCGAAAATCAAAAGCGCGTCTTCGAAAAACTTTACCGGGTTCCAACCGGTAATGTGCACAACGTAAAAGGCTTCGGTCTTGGCCTCTCGTATGTCAAGGCAATTGTCGAAGCCCACGGCGGAAGCGTCAGTGTCGACAGTGAAGTCGGCAAAGGTAGTCGCTTCGATGTCTTTTTGCCCTACGGTATCGTCTCTTAAAAAAAATTCTACATCAGTAGAAACGAAATCACGAATTCTCGTGTCTTAGCTCTATTGTCAATTGTGCCGTTTGTTAACGGCCGCTATTCTTCACCATTTTATCCGCAATACACGCTATGGCTTCAAGCATTTTATTGGTGGAAGATGACTCCAATCTCGGCTCGGTCTTGTCAGAGTATTTGGAAATCAAAGGATTTGATATAACTCATTGTACCGACGGAGAAGCCGGTGAGAAAACCTTTGATTCGAAGAAATTCGACTTGTGTATTCTGGACGTAATGCTCCCCAAAAAGGATGGCTTTAGTCTGGCGAAGCACATCCGCGAGAAGAATAGCGATGTACCCATCATCTTCCTCACCGCTAAAAGCATGAAGGAAGATCGTCTGGAAGGTTTCAACATCGGTGCCGATGATTATGTGACCAAGCCATTCAGCATCGAAGAACTCATGATGCGCGTCAAGGCTGTTCTAAAACGCACCCAGAACGTGCAGCCGGCAGCCAAAGAACAAGCACGCTATCACGTCGGTGATTACATCTTTGATGCTGAGCAACGCGTGCTGAGCTACGCAAATGAAAGTCGCAATCTGACCCACAAAGAATCAGAACTACTCAAGACGCTTTGCGCTTCAACCGGTATGGTTGTGCGTCGTAGTGATGCACTGAAGAAAATTTGGGGCGATGATAATTACTTCAATGGTCGCAGCATGGATGTGTTCGTGACCCGACTCCGCAAGTATTTGAAGAGCGATGCTAACGTTCAGATCGTGAACGTGCACGGCATGGGATTTAAACTGACGGTGCTGGGTCAAAATCCGAGTTAAGGCCTGTCCCTCAAGTCAGTAATACCGCTCCGTCAAAAGACCTAAGACCAAGCAAATTCTCGTTCTCACCAGAGTCGCAGGATGAGCTCCGGCAGCTATGTATAAGTATTTCACTAAGGAATGAATCTCGATGCTATTCGCACCATGTGACGGTGCGCAAAGCAGGGATGTACTTGGATATGCTTAACGAAGCCCTATCGTAAGCGCCTCACGAAATTGATGATGAATTAGCGCAAGAGCATTAGACCTTGAGTGTGCGATGCGTTGCCAGCGCTGAAGCGGATGAAGTATGCTCCTTGAGCACAATTCTCAATACGCGATTCCTGTGTATGTGAGCCAGGCTTTTGCGCCGAATCGACGAGTACGGCGACGCGTTCTCCGAGTTGATTGAAGAGTTCGATTGTCGTCCATTGCTCGCCAACAGTTTCATAATCACACTGCAGCGTATTGTTTGAATAGCGCAGCGCTGTGATACCAACCTTGCCGGCAACATTGAGCAGACGTTGAGTGATGTTACAATGGCCCGTCAGGCTCAGCGAACCGTTCTGTGGCGTTTCCCAATTGAGCGCTGAACTGTGAACATCGATGCTGGTTGTGTCGATTGACAGCGGCGTTTGAAGCGCATCGCCGAGCAATACGACACCCTGTACGTTGAATGCATCGCCGGATGAGACGAGTGTGGTAGAGCCAATGGCAGAAATGCGAATGCCGTTTGCAGTTTGAATAAGCGAAGTTGAATAACCCGCCATCATAGGAGCGTTAGTGACGTTCAGAACTCGAAGTAATGCGCGGTTGTAGACGAAGTCGATCCCAACATTTTGCAAGTCAGCATCCTTCAAATCCGTTCCAACAATTTGGATAGGGATACGAATAGTATCGCCAATCGCAGCAGTGTAGTTGCCAATCAAGAAGTGGAAGGCCACCGGCGGTAAGCCCTGTGAGCGTGCGACGCCGTGGAGCGAGCAATTGAGTGAGTCGACACATGGGCCTACGATTGGCACAGCCACAATGCGGTTGAAAATTCCCGCAGTCGACGGACTAAAGGTAAAAGTCAATGTGATCTGCTGTCCAGGTAAAACTGTTGATCCTGCAGCAGGTTGAATTGAGAGGCTATATCCAGGACTTGTACTCGGCAACTGACCAAGCGTAATCGCGAAGGAAGAGTAATTGGTGAAATAGAGAGTTCGAACGATTGGCGAACCAATGTCGGTGGTTCCGAAATCGAGGAGTGTATCGCGCGACGTTGAATTCGTGAGACGAATGTCATCGCCGGCAAATTCTCCTGCCAAATGGATTTCCTGCTGCACACCACATGGTGAAAGAGTCACAAACATGCTCTCGTTGAACTTGCCGCTGTTTTGTCCTGCGCCACCGACTAAGGACACGTTGACGATTGCGTCGCTCGACAGGACTTGACCGGGCTTCAAATCGGTGCTAAACCACGGCGCACTGAAACGAATATCCGTCACTGTTGCAGAAGCATTATTGAACGATTGAAGCTTCAATCGAAAAGTCTTTGCCGATGGTATAACGCCATTGCAAATACTCACGGTCCCGTAATAGAGCGAATCAACGTCGCTACTGACGGTCACACCACTACGTTCACCATTGTAAACAAATCCCGAAAGATCGATACATGGAGTAGCACTCAAGGTGATGCGTTTGTTCGAGACCTTTTGGAATCCGTTCGGAGCAAATCGCAAGGTCACTGCAACGGTTTCACCGGCTTTGATTTTGAGCGTCGAAGTTCCACTAATCTCCACGATGCTCAGATTAGCGTCGTTGATTTGTGACAGATCAACATCGATTGCGCTGTTGTTTGTGATATGAACGACGGTGTCTTTGATGATCAGGCTACACGAATCCAAGCTCGGTAAGTTCAAGACAGAAACATCAACCAAGAGCTGGGGAAGAGTAAAGGCACCGCGAAGATTTACTTTGATAGAGTCATCGCATTGTCCGGTTTTAAATCTCACTACCAAGTCCTTCGCAGCTACTAAAGCAGGATTACCCAGACTATTGAACGTGACCTTGATCGTGCGCTTGTCACCGGCATTCATGTGAAAACCTGCCGCATCTGCAGCTGAAACGCTGAAAGGCGCTTCAACACTGATGGCTGTGATGTCAGTTGCTTTAGTCACGATGAGTTGCACAGAGTCTTGACTGCTCTGTGCCTGACACCAAGCAATAACGCCGAAGTCGCGCGAGCTGACGTTTGTGCTGAGTCCTGTTCCGACGCCAGGTTTACGTCCGCTGAGTGTAACGTTGACCGTGGCACCACAAGGACTCGCAACAAAGCTCATCGTCTCAGATGTCGTTGATGAGTTTGTTGGTGTAAATCGCACAACTACGTTAATCTTTTGTCCAGGGCCGAGCGCAAGAGGAAATCGCGGCGACACGATGCTAAAGTGTCCCGGTTCCAATGCCGTTAAATGCAAACTGTCTGTTGTGCTGGTATTCGTGATTTGCAACGAGCTCGGATCATCAGCAAAGGAGACGCAGTCTGCGAGATCAGTGAAGTTGATTGTCTGCGTTGAACTGCTCAAACTGACGTTTATAGGTTTGATTGTTGCGATAGCACTGGTTGACGAACAGCCGGTCAGCGCGTTGCTAACTTTAACGCTATAGTCACCGCTCTGATTGGCCATGTACTGCGCATTCGTCGCGCCAGGAATGACGCTACCGTTGAGCAACCATTGATAGGTGTAATCAGGTGATGGACTTGCTTGGATAAGAGCTGTGGAATCTTTGCAAAGCGAGAGATTGCGAGGACTGATCTCAACCACAGGTAGTGCGTTCACAACGACATCAACAGAGTCGCTCAACACAAGACATCCTTGTGCGTTCTTCATTTTGAGACGGTATTGTCCGCTTGTTTTTGCAACCAGCGACCATCCCGTTTCACCATTGATATCCGTTCCGTTTTGCATCCACTGTGCTGTAAAGCCACTTTGCTGCGGGACCGAGATATTCAAAGAGGAGCCTTCGCAGAAGACGTTTTGTCCGGCAGTGTACTGCAGCTTCGGTCCGCTCGCAACCGGCTTAAACGCCTCGCGGAAAGCCACGTTGTCTCTGTTGTATTGACGTCCACGTGCAGTATTGGCTGCCGTATTGACGCCATACTCATCATCCAAACCATAGCGATAGGCAAATACTCGATAGGTGTAAATCACGCCGCACGGTAAGTCGATGACGTCTGTGTAATTCAAACTACCCGATGCTTGATGGGCTAAAACGACAGCGCTTCCAACGCGTTCGCCATTGGTGTAGACTCTACCATCAACCGGATTGAAAGGCGTTGTGCCGCTATCTCTGACGATCATGTATCCTTGGATGCCGTCTGTTGGATTTGGATCAACCATGCTGTTCCAATTCAAATTGACTTGAGTCGCACTGATAGTCATTTGCAGCGCAGGTGTGACCCACGACGGCTGTCTCAAGCTATGCCAGAACGCAACATTGGATGCGCCGGTATTGCAATCTTTGTTCGGTAGGGTACGGGTAACATAGGTACCGCAGATCTGCGACCGAATTTCAAGATTCGGCCCGTTATAATCAGCAAGAGAAGAACCCGGGTAAACACGATTAGAGTTGTTCACGGGGCAGGATGAGAAAACCTCGGTTTTGGGGGCGGGCATAACAAACCAAAAAGATCCAGGGCTTGACCCGTCGATGTGTCCTATTGCATGGACATGCACTGTATCCTTGGAAAGTACTTCGAGAAAGTCTCCACCTGTTGCGATATAGAGAGCTAGTTGATTCCATGGGAAGGAGGTACTGAAGCGGATTTGTTCAAAGTAATTGGTGTCAGTCGCTGCAAGCATAATTCTTCCATCACTGAGAACTGCGTCAGAATCTGACGGAAGGTTTGATTTGTATGTACGGTGCCAAATCCCAATAATCGTACCAGCGCGTACGTTCTTCCAATAGTCGATGTTCTTAAAACGTACACCACCTTGGCGTGCGCTCTGACTCGAGCTGTTGTCTGTCAAAAACATACCGCGCATGTCAAGGTTGTCTTGAACTACGAGAAGTTCGGTCCATTGTCCCGCGTCAGGTGTCCCCAAATAAAAATACTCGCTTACCAGCACCGACTGGCTATACACTGCTTGTGAGAAAACAAGAGCTAGGAAGACAACAAGAGACTTCATATTTATCTACAATAGGTATGTAAGAATCGAACTCAAACTCTGTCCAAGTGTCGTCTCTGAGAAAGAAATGGCAGGATCGTTCTTAGAACGTCCTGCCATCCATACTCGCAAGCTAGATGTTGTTGGGCTGGTCAGTAAAGCTGACGACGCGCAACACCAATACTTAGTGAACGACAGCGACGCGTTGCATCAATAAAGCGTTTTGACAACGCATAACGATGAAATAGGTACCTGTCGGGATATCCAGCACATTGAGGCTCATGCTGTGTTTGCCTGCTTCAAATTGTGCGTCTGCAATGGTTGCAACCGGACGTCCCAAGAAGTCGCAAAGCTGAAGTTGAACTGCTGATGCTGAACGAAGTTCGAAACCACATTGAACTGTCGACGATGTCGGGTTTGGACTTGCCGGCATCAAACGCAAACCAAGATTGGTGAGCTCTTCGATGTCACTTGTGATCAGCACGCGTGCCGTATCCGACATGACCGCGCCACAATCGCCGGTTACCAAACAGGTGTAATCACCCGCCGCAGCAACTTGAGCTTTCAGCACTGACAAGTTCGCCAAGGTATCGCCTTCGATTGCCTTACCGTTGTGGAACCATTGATAGTGCACTGACGATGCCTTTGCTTCGATGTTCAGAATGATCGTACCACCCTCCAACAACTTTGTTTCCTTACGCGGTTGGGTGATGATGGTTGTAGCTTGAATGAGCTCGAGCTTTGGAAGCTTAGCAGTATCAGCACCGCAGGCATTGGTCACGATGCAGTTGTAGGAACCCGCAGTTGATTCGGATGCAGTAACACGAAGGTACTTGCCTGTTGCGCCTGCAATATTCTGTCCAAGGTATTGCCACTGATAGTGAATTCCATTGGTATCTAATACTCCGACGTTAAACTCTGTAGTGTCACCGGCACACTTACGGAGTGTGACAGTTTGTGATCTAATGGAAGGAGCTGTTGAGATGTCGAGCGTCACAGTATTTGTAAACGCCACCGCACCTAGTGAGGTTGTGATTTTGCAAGAATAGCGTCCTGTATCTAGGATTGTTGCGGTCTTGATCGTCAAAATCTGAGTCTTTGCCCCGTTGATATGTACGTCGTCAGTCAACGCAACGCCATTTCTCATCCACTGATAATTGATCGTAGACGGAGTTGATGTGCTGGCTCCTGTTGAGAAGCTCTGGTCAGAACCTGCGCACACAACCGCATTTTCCGGTTGTGTCAACACTGTGATGCTAGCTGATGAGATGCCGGCAGTCTTTGAGAAGACTGAACCGCAGATCGACGTAACCTTACAGTTGTAATCATTGCTGAAATCAGATGAATTGACATTGCGGATAGTAAGCGATGCTGAGCGTGATCCGCTGATATGCGCGTTGTCGCTGAGGGCGGTAGTTCCACGGAACCACTGGTATTGAACACCAGATTGAACGCTTGCTTCCACAGATAGGGTAGCGAGTCCACCAATTGCGACGGCGATGCTGCGTGGTTGTGTAACGACTGACAAGTCCGGCAAAGTGGAGATTACCGCGTATTTAGAACTCGTACCGCTACATCCCGGACCGCTGCTTACCAAACAGCGATACAAACCGCTTGTTCCGTTTGAAACATTGGTGATAGTCAGAACAGGTGATGTTTGGCCTACAAGTAAGTAGCCATCTTTTTCCCACTGATACTTCAAGCTCGTTCCGTTGGCTTGGGTGATGAGCGTGACGGTGCCACCGACGCATGCATCTTGACTGATTGGATCGACTGTGATAACAGCAGGTGCATTGACATTAACGAAACCTGTTTGATCTAAAACATCAGGACGATCCGAATCCACGATACGAAGGCGCAGATTGTTGCCGCCTGCGAAATTGGTTGGGATGTTCCATGTGTAGGTGCCGGCCGAAGCAGTAATGCCTGCTGCGAAGGTTGTGAAGTTGACGCCATCGCTTGAAATCTGGAGATCAACCTTAGCAACACCGCGACTTGTCCAAGTGATAACTGCAGCCTGAGTAGTACAGAAGCTCTTACCGGTCAGCGAAGTTGGGAATTGAACTTGTGGCGTTGGGAATATTATAGCATTGTTGCCGCCGCGAGCGTTAACTGTGCTCACCGGACTCCAGACACCATCGTCATCTACCCAGACTTTGATAATTGCGCCTGTCTGCAACGAACGTTGTTCGACACGACGAACACCGCTTGCTAATGTGTTTGGAATAAGAGTAGCCCAAGCTGTGCGCTGGCTTTCGATAGCAGCGTAGAATGCTGGAGCGCCGCTGACGACCGTTCCGTCGTCCTGAACAAGTGCAGTTGCAAGCGGACCACCGGTACCGTTAACGTTGTCATACAAACAGATAACAGTCTTTGGATCGCAGGTCGATGCAGTATCGCTGATACCTGTAGCATCACCCGCAGCGGTTGAAATGTTGATTGCTTTGGTAGTACCGGTGGTTACGAAACGCGTTTCAATTGCACGATTTGTATCACGAAGTGTGATGTACCAGTACATGTTATTTCCGGCAGTGAATCTGCTGTTGCTCGAGGGAACCATATTGATCCACAAGACCTTTGATGTCTCTGCGCTACCCGTTGCGAACTCCGAATAACGGCCTGGAGTATTGAAATCTGAGAAGCTCGACGGTACATAGGAGAAGGTTGAAGCATTGACGTTGTAATGTAGGTTCGTTCCTGCTGCAAAACCAACCAAGTTGTTGATGTCAGCTGCGGATGTAAAGAAGCGGTATGCAGTATTTGGTTGCAATCCATCCAGACGAACAAGGGCCCAAGATGGTAATGTAATTGATCGTGCAGCCATGTATTGTGGCATCAAAAGCTCGACAACATTTGGCTGTGCTACGATGACTATTGAGGAGGTCTGAACGGTGGCAATGTTTGGACCACTTACAGATAAGACATAAGTACCTGCGGCGCTAAAAGTGATGTCAGAGAAGTTGACTACACCTGCAACCGGATTTTGTGTTAAGGTTCCTGCGACTGTTCCCGGTCCGCTCACCTTTGCCAGCGTAAGGGGTCCAGGATAGTTGAGGTCGGTTGAATTATCAGGTCTCTTCGCAGTCGCCGTAATCGTGCTCAACGGCACGCCCACAAAACCATAAGTCTGAACTGAACTCAAACCAATAGTTGTTGCCCTAGGCAATACAGTAAATGGTGCGCCTATTGCGGAGCTCAGGACGTCGCCGCTCGTTCTTGCGACTTGCACTTGGACCGCCAGGTCAGGTTGACTATAGGTCAAACCACTAAAAGTCACGGTATTTGTACCCGCTGCAATGGTGCCGGTCAAGGTTCCAGCCAATGTACCGGTTCCACTATACAAGCTCAGACTAACGTTTGTGTTGTTTACTACGCTACGAATTTGGTCGCTTGCGTTGACTGTTTGAACTGTCACGGAGAAAGGGGTGAGAACTGATGGCGTAGCCGGACTCACACCAACGACAGCAAGCTTAACAGGAACACCGGTACTTGCATCGCTGAGAACCGAGATATCATCAACGCGCAATTGAGGACGGTTTCCGCTGGCTGCGGTGCTGAACTGATAGTAGCGCCAACGAAGTTGAACTACTGGTTGGTTCTCACAGGCTGCAGGCAGTGTAAAGGTTGGTTGAACCGCTGAGTGACCTGACACTGTGTTGACCTTGTATTGGACGGTATCGGTTCCGTTGAGAATTGCTGTTTGCCATGGATCAGTTGTACCTACGCGGTATTGCAATACAATGGCGTATTGGCGTGGCTGAGTTGCAACCGTACCGCCGGTCCAGTTCACTCTTACATTAACGCGATTGCTAGTGGAGATCGCCAGAACCGCTGCACCAAAAAAGCGAGGAGGTGAATAGCTGGATGATGAAGTGTTGTTGAAGGAAATTCCATCAACACCACTTCCGAGAATACGCGCACCACTTGTCAGATTGTAAGCCAAATCCCAGTCGGAATTCATTTCGTAGTTCAATACTAAGGGCTCAATTGTAGTGATTCCTGAGCTTGTTGAATACATGTGAATGCGCATGTTCGGAGGATAAGTTCCCGCCGGATTGGTCGCATCCCACTGCGTGAATGAGTAGTTGGACTGACTTAGATCGAAGGGCGTTGGGTTCGTCTGAGCCTGTAATAATGTCGCACTCAACACGACGATGAATAATAAACTGAGAAGAGAGAATCTCATGCTGATACCCCGTGATGATGAAAATTAAGTTGTAATTGTCCCTGTTGAGAAGAGTAAAGTGGAAGACAAAATTACGGAAGCTGAGATGCAGGACAATGACATCTAAAGGCAATTTGCGGATGTAAACAAGAGGCAACACAGAACCCGCCTAGTCTTGCCGGAAATGTGCATTTCCACAGGATTGTGGGTTGATTGTGGAAAAGTTCAGGGGAGGAATGCTCGGTAGCTTTTAGCTTTATTACAACGGAACTTCTGCCGTCAAGTCGCACAGTCTTAAACACTACTGTGTCGTTCGATTTTAATGTCTTGTTGAGGAGGTGGGGAATGGAGAAATGACCTTCAAGTCAAGCGAGAATTCATGGCATCAGACAATAGTTCTAGAAACGAAATGCAGCCATCCTTGGCTGCTGCAAGTTGAATCCGGTCGTTTATGGACAGGCAGAACAAATCAATTCGCTTTGTCTACTTGAATTTTATCAGACTGAGCAGAGTCACAAATTGAGTACCCATCGTGCGCTGGAAATGACAATGCATCGCTTATCTAAGTCGTTGTAATTGCATTGCATATTCATATTGCAACGCTTGTAGCATCAATTAAACCGCATGGTCATGTCAATCGAGCGCAGTTTTAGATTTCGGATTGAACCTGACGCGTACCGCAGCTTCTCCAAGGTCTGTTAAGTCATTGAATGTAAAGCAGATGACGATAAAGCTGAGTCAGTTTCAGGTGCTGCCTAGATCACCCGAAGACAACTGGCTTAAAGATGACTCCAGCTATAGCCTACTCGCATGAAAACGCCGTTGAAGTTGTTCCAACCTAGACCGACGCCGAGCCATGGCAAAGGATACGCTTGTGCGCTAAGACCCACAATGAACTTCGAGTCCTGAGAGTCGCTTCCGTTCGAGAAAAACTGACCGCTTTGTTGGGATCGTGCTAAGACTGTCGACTGAGCAAAGAGATATCCACCTTGGAGGTTGATCATGAACCACTCGTTGATGTCGTAGCAACCCAAGAGTGCAAGGGAGACCGCGGATTTCTTGTAACGGTATATTGTGTAGCCGGATTCGCCGATCGACGAGGTCGAGTACTGCGGTAGAGC
>JBGAUL010000031.1:0-40200 GCA_044228685.1 Chlorobiota bacterium | reverse complement strand
ACCTCTGGTTGAAGCCGACATGCGCTTAAGTGGCGGTGACATCATCGCGGCGCCTAGTGAGCCTGAAGCAATGGCTGCAGAGTTGGCCCAGCTGCGAGCTGAGGATGTTCTCGTTGAATGGAATGAGTTCAGTGTGTACCGAGCAGAGGCGCAGCATATACCTGAGACTTTGCGCGAGATTGGACGTCTTCGTGAGCTAAGTTTTCGATTGGCGGGAGAGGGCAGTGGTAGAGCTCTTGATATCGACGCCTTTGACAGCCTGTACGAGCACCAGGTGCTTTGGAACAGAGAGAAGCACGAGGTAGTGGGAGCCTACAGAGTAGGTCGCACATCCGAGATTGTCAGACGATACGGCAAACGAGGCTTGTACTTAAACACCCTCTTTGACATGTCAGACGAGTTCATTCGACGCACGGCTCCTGGACTCGAATTGGGCCGATCCTTTGTACGTCCCGAGTATCAGCGTCACTATGCTCCACTCATGCTCTTGTGGAAGGGCATTGGCGCAATGGTCGCGCGACATCCCGAATGTGTTCGTTTGATTGGCGCAGTGAGTATTAGCAATTCATATGGAACCAACTCGCAACGACTCCTGGTGAATTCGTTGATGGTGCATCATTTTGATCATTCATTGGCAAGAGTAGTGAAGGGACGACAATCGCCGGACAGTGCTCTCTTTGCGAATTGGAATGGATTGATTGACGGCTCAACCTCAGTGCCTATCTCGCAGCTTGGTCCGCTCATCGCTGACCTTGAATACGAGGGACGAGGCGTCCCGGTCCTCCTTCGTCAGTACCTCAACCTCGGTGCCCGATGTCTAGCTCTGCACCGTGACAAGCAGTTTGGAAACTGTCTTGACGCCTTGATGATCGTTGATTTACGTCGCACCGACAGTCGTATTTTGGGTCGGCATATGGGCGAAAGGGCAGCCCGCGACTTCGCTCTCTTTAACAATCTAGACTACCCAATTGAGCAGCAAACTCGTTCCAAGAACGAGTTTGACGCTATACTCTGAGGCACAAAAGGCCTGTTAATAAAGCAAATAAAACTCCTCAATACGATCCTTATGGGAGCTCATTTTGGGGTCAAAGATCTTTCTCAATGGCGGTGAAAGTGCCACACACTAAGTTTGATGTGTAAGACGTCTTGAGAGAGTTCGATATCTATCCGAATCCGCTATTTGCAGCATAACGGATTCCCAACAAACTCAGCATTCATGCGGCTTTGGGCCTCATTCTACCGTCATTGCACGGGAGTTTTTTGAGTACCAAAATTTCGCGCACATGACCAAACACATTTTTTTTCCACGTTGAAAAAATTCACTTTGTCAGGGTATGTCTGACATCGAATTTGGGTCACTCTTCGTCATCAGACACCATCCACACGAGGTGTTTGGCGACACTATCGGTTAGTCTCGGTTATTTGAATCGACCATTTCGTGAAATGTGCTATCTCTGCACAGCGCAAATAGTCGAAACTGATTTTCGAAAAATTGACGGTCGCAGCAAAGAGAAGGAAGGTTCGTCAGGAAGCAGGGGAAAGACGCTCTCGTCCGTATCATCGTAACGAGTTTTGTACAAGTAGCATGTCAATGTTACTTGTATCAGTGTCCCTGTAACTGCCGGTGTACAGCTATGACAGTTTTCCTCCCGGGGACGTCCGCGGTACTTCCTTCATAACAACTCGTTTCGCAACACTAAACATTCACGCAGAAATCGTGGAGGAGGCAATTCCATGAAGGTTACTCGTCGCTTTACTACAGCCGACAAAAGTCCATACGATCAGTTCGAATACACTCGACGCTCATCGGTTCTGCGGAATACGGATGGATCCGTCGTATTCCAAATGGACGACATTGAAGTTCCGACTGCCTGGTCACAGGTAGCAACGGATATTTTAGCACAGAAGTACTTTCGTCGAGCGGGAGTACCACAGAAGGACGAGAACGGCGTTGCGATAGAGGACGAATATGGCAAGCAGGTTTATGGACGTGAGACTTCGCTCAAGCAAGTCGTACACCGTCTAGCCGGCTGCTGGCGTCAGTGGGGCGAGACCCACGGATATTTCGCATCTGCTCAGGATGCGCAAGTATTCTACGACGAAATTTCCTACATGCTGCTCAAGCAGATGGTTGCGCCTAATTCACCGCAGTGGTTTAACACCGGTTTGAATTATGCTTATGGCATTCAGGGAAATGCCCAGGGTCACTACTACGTCGATCCTAAGACCCAAAAGGTTACTCGTTCAACCGATGCATACACACGTCCCCAGCCACACGCTTGCTTCATTCAAGGTGTTGAGGATGATCTCGTCAATGAGGGCGGGATTTTTGACTTAGCAACACGCGAAGCTCGAATCTTTAAATACGGTTCAGGAACCGGTTCAAACTTTTCGCAATTACGCGGAAAGGGTGAGAAACTTTCCGGCGGTGGTGTATCATCAGGTTTGATGAGCTTCCTCAAAATTTTCGACCGTGCTGCGGGAGCAATCAAGTCCGGCGGAACGACACGTCGTGCAGCCAAGATGGTTATCATCAACGTTGACCATCCGGATATCGAAGAGTTTATCGAATGGAAGGCAAAGGAAGAAGAAAAGGTTGCAGCACTTGTTGCAGGATCAAAGATCAACGCAACATTCTTGCAAGCAATCATGGACGAAGCGATTGCCAATGGTGCTGATCGCAAGGTGAATGAAAAGCTCAACACTTTGATCAAGCACGCGCTGCATCGCGGTGTTCCGATGAACTACATCCAACGCACTTTGTCGTTAGTATCACAAGGATTCACCAAGCTGAATGTAGATGTGTTTAATACACATTATGAAGGTGAAGCCTATGTGACGGTTGCAGGACAAAACTCAAACAACTCTGTACGTGTAACCAATGAGTTTATGCGTGCTGTAGAAAACGATGAGCCGTGGAATCTTACATGGCGCACGCATGGCACAGTATGCCGTACGGTACGTGCTCGCGACTTGTGGGAGAAGATCAATCTCAGCGCGTGGAAGAGTGCTGACCCAGGTTTGCAATTCGACTCCACCATCAATGAGTGGCACACATGTCCGGCAGATGGTCGTATCAACGGTTCAAATCCTTGCAGCGAGTATATGTTCTTGGACGATACCGCGTGTAACCTTGCATCGTTGAACCTTGCTCACTTCGTTGATGAAGAAAGCGGTGTATTCCAAATTGAAGATTTCCGTCATGCAGTTCGTTTGTGGACATTCGTGCTTGAGATTTCAGTTCTCATGGCACAATTCCCATCAAAGAAAATTGCTCAGCTTAGCTACGACTTTAGAACCCTTGGTTTGGGATATGCCAACCTTGGTATGGTTCTCATGACTGCCGGAATTCCTTACGATTCTCCGCAAGCCTTGGCATATGCTGGAGCGATCACGGCATTGATGACCGGTGAATCCTATGCTGCATCTGCTGAGATGGCGCGTGATTTGGGAGCTTTCCCGAAGTATGCACACAATCGCGAAGCGATGCTCAGAGTAATTCGCAACCATCGTCATGCAGCCTATGACGCAGCACCGGATCAGTATGAAGCACTGACCATTTTACCGGTTGGAATTCAAGAACAATTCTGTCCGGATATGGACTTGCTCGAAGCGTGTCGCAAGAGCTGGGACAAGGCTCTGACACTTGGTGAAGAGTTCGGTTTCCGCAATGCTCAAGTGACGGTTATTGCACCAACCGGAACCATTGGTTTGGTTATGGATTGCGATACAACCGGTATCGAGCCGGACTTTGCGATTGTGAAGTTTAAGAAGCTCGCCGGTGGTGGTTACTTCAAGATTGTCAACCAATCGGTTCGCCGTGCACTCGTGCGTCTTGGCTACAATGAAAAGCAAATCGACGATATCGAGAAGTATTGCAAAGGACACGGCACCTTGGTTGGTTGTCCGACGATTACAAGAGCATCTCTCAAGGAAAAAGGCTTTAGCGATGAGAAGATCGACGCAGTGGAGCGTATGCTCGATAGCGTGTTTGACATTCGCTTTGCCTTCAACAAGTGGACACTTGGAGAAGATTTCTGCAAGACACAATTGCACTTCACAGAAGAGCAGATGTCAGATTTCAGCTTCGATATGTTGTCAGCGCTTGGCTATTCCAAGGATGATATCGAGCTGGCCAACGACTATGTCTGCGGTACCATGATGATCGAAGGTGCACCGCACATTCGCGAAGCACACTTGCCGATCTTTGATTGCGCAAATCGCTGCGGACGTAAGGGTCAGCGCTACATTCAGTACATGGCACACGTTCGTATGATGGCAGCAGCACAACCATTCATCTCCGGTGCAATTTCCAAGACCATCAACATGCCGAACGAGGCACGTATTGATGATGTTAACTCAGTGCACTTGGAATCATGGAAGCTTGGTTTGAAGGCAATCGCACTTTATCGTGATGGATCGAAGTTGTCGCAGCCGCTCAACAGCTCAAGCGATGAGGATCTCGATGAAATCATCATGCTGGGCGATGAAGACTCACTCGATGAAACGAAGGGTCCGAAGGAAATCCAAGAACGCATTGTAGAGCGCGTGTACCATCGTGCAGAACGTCATCGTTTGCCGAAGCGCAGAACGGGTATCATCCGTGAAGCTTATGTAGGCGGACACAAAGTGTTCGTAAGAACCGGTGAATTCGAAGACGGCAGCTTGGGTGAAATCTTTATCGACATGTACAAAGAAGGTGCATCCTTCAAGGGCTTGTTGAACTGCTTTGCAGTACTTGCATCCAAAGCCTTGCAGTATGGAATGCCGCTGGAAGAGTTGGTTGACTCCTTCACCTTTACAAGATTCGATCCGTCGGGTCCGGTACAGGGTCACGACGTTATCAAGAACGCGACCTCCATTCTCGACTACGTATTCCGTTCTATCGGTTATGACTACCTCAATCGCACAGACTTTGTGCACGTGAAGGCAGTTGACGAAGTGGCTCCGGCAAAACCGCATGCTCATGGCGGAACAACTGCTACTCCTCGCTCAACAGCAGGCCGTCCGGCAGGAACTACGTCAAGTTCCGAACGTTCACTTCCGCTTGAATTTGAAGAATCGGCAGTGCTTCGCGAAAAGAAGATCGAGCTTCGTCCAGCAGGTGGTGCGAACACAAAAATCAAGGAAGCGCGCGCAAAAGGCTATACTGGTGAGCAATGTGGCTATTGTAACTCGATGAGAGTCAAGAGAAACGGTTCATGTACAGTTTGTGAAGATTGCGGAACAACGAGCGGTTGTTCATAATATTCACGATCAAAAATCTTCAGGAAGTTAAAAAGAGCTTTTAGTGTGAAAAGCCCTAAAAAATCAAAAATTCGGCAGCTATTGGTAGGTGCCGAATTTTTTTTTCGCCATTGTAAACGAAGTGTTGGGATGACCCGTCAAGACAGGTGTGAACGGCTTTTTAAATGAACAAAAATTCAAAAAGCTTCTTTGAAAACCTGTCTCGGAACTAGCCTCCAACTGCACCGAAAAAGTCCTTGTACAAAATTCATTAAGGCGATATATTGTGCAGATGAGAAAAATGAATAACATTCTTCAACACCATATTTTAGAGGGAATTTTTATGAAAAAGATGTTTGCCGTCCTGACACTCGTTGCTCTTTTCGTCGCTTTCAGCGCACCAACACGTGCCTGCGATGCTGACGGAAAGTGCAAAGGCAAGAGTTCTTCAGCTTGCTGCGTGAACAAAGCAGCTGCTCACAAGTCATGCTGTTCATCAGCAAAGAGCGCTTCATGCTCAGCTAGCAAGTCAGAAGGAACCGCAGAAGCAACAAAGGCTGATGTGAGCACCAAAACAGCTACCACCGAAAAGGCAGCTACAACGACAGTCAAGGCAACCCCAAATAAATAAAAAATAATTAAAAGGCGCTGTGATGATACATCTCAGCGCCTTTATATTGAGCCCATCGCGTCATCCAATCACTCCGAATTCGAGCAATGCATGTTGACTCGGATCAAGTACTGAGGCGGGACAGATTATAGAATCTTGGAGTACTCAATCGTCGAGAAAAATGAACGGTCGTCGACAAATCTGTCGAAGGGGAGACTATTTCTCGCAAAAAGTGATTCATAAAAGTCATTACGTAGTTTAGAAAGGATCTCATATGTCAAAGGGTGGAGCCGGAAAAGTTTACTTCGTGCTGTATCTGGCAGTTATTCTTGAGCTTCTCATCATCATCGTAGAGCGAGATGAAGCTGAAGAACACCTGATCCAGAAGCAAAAAGAGTCGATGAAGATTGTCGAGAGTATCCTCTCACAGCTACAATCTGGCGCCGGTTCTGAGGGGATCAACACACGTCCCCAGGACGAAATCACTCTGCAGGATCCAAGTCAGGCTAAAGACGCACAAGCAACCAAGATCAAGCAAGACCGCTTGTATCAGGTGTTGGTTGGCGTTACTGACGTTTCGGATGCGGACAAGATGGAGGGCTTGGAGCCTAAGGAGGCGGAGGAAAAACTTCGCAACCTTATCCGTTTGGCAAATGTGCAGGATTTGGATTACCAGGTGTTTTACCATCCAAATGCTAACAACGAAACTGCTCCGTCGTTCATTACCTATGACTCGCTAGTAAAGGGTAAGATTGATTTCACAAGCTTCAACCCAGGACAAGAAGTCGGCGAAAATGTGGACAATGGCCGCTGGCAACTCTTGGCTCTCAGAAGGGTTGAGTTGCAGGTTGAGAAAACCAAGGAGTATCGTCACCCCGAATACGAGTTCACCAAGAACGTCGGTGACGTGACACAATTCGCGCCACCTAACGCGCGCGATTCCGCCTTCAAATATGACCAGAATCTCTCCGATGTAGAAGCAAAGAACGTAGGTAACAAGTACAAGAAGCGCGTATTCCTCGTTCGTTTCCAACCACCGAATAAGGCTGGATGGTACAAGCTTCGCTTTGCATCAAAGACAAACCGTATCCTTGGTGTTCGTTCTAACGACGTCAATAAGGAAATTTCACCTGACGAAAAAGTAAACATCGGTACAGTGCAGCTCAAGGTTAAGGACCTTATCAAGGTTAAGAAGACCTTGATGGAGGCTCTTGAAGGTGTACAAGTGCCGTCGGCAGACGACCTAGCCACCGCAAAACTCACCTATGATGATTTCAAGAAGGGCATTGATGCTGCTATTGAAAAGATCAAGAATGAGTCTGCAGGTAACGACCAAAAGGCTCTTGATAAGATCCGTCGTATCGGACTCTACAACTACATCGCAATTCTTCTTACGCCAGGTGGCTCCAGCAACATTGAACAAAACCGCGCTGCGATTGAGTTCAACATTCACGTTGTTCAGCCTCCAAAGCCAAAGGATCTGGATCCAACGATTTATGTTGATGCTAACACCTACACATTTGATCGTTTGAGCCGTACGGAAATCCCATTCACAGCCGGACCATATGTTCAAGGCAAACTCCCAACAGTTTCCTCAACACCGCCGCTCCCATGGCAGATTGTTGATGCCGGCGAAGCACAAATTGCAGCGGCAAACGCAGGTGCACAGCTTCGCAAGTTTAAGCTCGTATGTCCTCAGCAAGTAAATGCCGGAGATTATGAGATCACCTTGTCCTATGCTAACCAGTCGGGTAAGAAAGAAGATAAAGTCACTCAGCTCAAGGTATTCAGTTCAAAGCTTGAGAACGAAGAAGACATTAAATCGACTGTTGAGAACTGCTATTATGGTCAGGAACTTGAATTGCTGCCTGTACCAGCGATGGACAAGAAGATTCCATCCGGTCAGTTCGTGATCAAGGCTGTTGTAAAAGCAGGAGATCAACCGGTTAGAGGTCTACAACTCAGACAAGAAATCCCAAGCGCTTCTAAGCAACTGAACGTGGATATAATGTGGGAAGACCCGCAAACCAAGGAACAAGTATCATTGCTACGTGCACCGCTTGTTGGTTCACCGAAGCAGCGTCCTCCAAAGGTTATTACAACAGATATCAAGATCAACCCGATCACCGATCCACGTGATCCAACAGTTACAGTTACGAGTATTAAGATTAATCCTCCGATTGTAGACGTTGGTGGCCAGAAGGCGGCACCGGGTGATATCTTCGATGTTAAGTGCTTCATTCAAAAGCAGGATATTCCGGGTTACAAGGTTACAGCAGGTGCTATGAAGCCTTCCGGTGGTGGATATGAAGTCGAATTGCGTCTGGATGGTCCACCTCTCAAACGAGGCAAGGTAGAAGGTCAGGTTACAATCTTGATTACTGCCAAGGCTAAGAATAAGTCTAATGGTGAAGTGTCATCAGACGGTAAGGCTATCTACAGCGTTCCTGTTAGTTACTAGTAAACTGTCGGCTGGTAGTACTAATTGCACAAAATGAATTTCGAAGAATGAGAATGAGAAGAACACTGTCAATCGCGCTCCTCGTGCTTCTTGCAACCGCAAGCACTGGATTGTTTGCTCAGTCTGAGGCGCAGCTTAAGTCGGTCTTGGGAAAAATCAAGAATTACCGTTATGGTAACATCTCAATCTTCAAGCTTGACGACGAAACCATGAAGGCGGTGACTGAGCTGTTGAATCCTCAGCCTGTTATCACGGAAGCAGCACAAAAGTGCGTTCCTGCAAAGCAGACGCAAATCGACGATAAGGTTCAGGAGTTAGGCTGTGCAGCCGATCTTCCGGGACTTATGGAAGATGAAGAAGTCAAAAAGATTCTTCGTGGCGAGTGTATTGAGTACGCAAAGTTCGCAATCGCTCGTAAGCAGTGGGAATGTAATACATTCCGTAGGGCGTATGTAATAACCACACGCTACTATCCTGGACAATCGTTCAAGATCGTAGCGATGGTAACATCCAATAGTGAGAATAAGAAGCTCACAGTTGTTTTGGGCACTCCGCGCGATATCTACACTTACATTCAACTTCGTTCTCAATCAGCTCCGGCTGGCTCCCCGTCAAAGAACTTGTATTCGTATCTCGAAAACTTTGTAGTTCAGCAAAGCAGTTCAGAAGGCGTAAACGTTACGACTGAAGCACAGGGTCTCGGTGACGAGAACTTTATCCGCGGCATCAAGGGTTTATCAAAATTGGTTGATGAAGCAGATGTAGAAATGTATAAGCGCATTTCTGAAGGTCAAGCAATGAATTATCAGAAGCCAAACGAACTTATCGTGAGCCCTGATCTCATCAGCTATCGTAGCTACGCTCCTCAAGAGGGTGTTGCAATGCCTTCAGATTCGGTGTATAATCGCTTCCTCCCTCGCTATGGTGTTGAGCTCCGTTACGGTCTCGACCCCGTCAACATGCCATCGTTCTTCAGTGATCGTATGGAATTGAATGCAATCTGGGGTTGGCAGAAGCTAGGATTTATTCTTCCTACAAGTGGTTGGTCAAGTCTTGGTAAGCAACTCGGTATGACACCGAAGATGACCCACGCCGGCTTTGGAATGAACGGAGATTTTGACTTCCCAATCGATGTCACAAACTCCCGTACCGGCGTCTTTAATTTGGCTGGTTCCTATGTCTTCGGTGATGCTGTTCAATCAGATCATCAGACTCTCGCAAAGGCTTATGGCACATCTATCGTAACAGATACGCTTCGCAAGATTGCACCGGATACAATTCTGGCTCGCCGTACTATCAACAATCAGTTGAAGAATGATTACCTCATTCGGGTCAATGCTCAATTGCATTACACATTTGCAGTTAGCATTGACAGTGGAAACTTCTTCCGCTTCCGCATTGGTGGTGCCATTTACTCACGTGAAACTTGGACCAATGAAGTTGGAACGGTTCATGTTGATTCACTCACGAATAACAAGAAGACCGGCGACACAACAATGCAGGTCAATACTTGGTCGAAAACTGAGACTAAATCCATTGGCGGTGTATCTGTGCGCATCGAATACATGTCGATGTACGTCACAACACCTTATGGTTTTGGTTTGCAATACTTTGATGAAGCTGTCCTTGGCAACGCCTGGATGCTAGTCCCGATTAATCCAAATTTTGGTATACGCTTCGAAGGCACGTTTACGACGCCTGTGTTGCGCGATCCATACATCTGGGAAAATCGTACGACATTCGTCCCGTCGGCGCGAATCATCTATAATTTCTAGTCATAGATATAGCATCGAGTTGCTTTTGGAATCCTAATTGAGACTATTCAATGCGCTACATGAAAAAAATATTTCTACTCGTCATCTTAGGTGCAGCTTTGCTGGGAAGCACATCAATCGTCCGTGCACAGGCAACTGAGCGTGACACGATTCAGCAGGCACTTATTCAGATTGATCCGAACATCGTTAAGTACTTTCCGCGCTGGAGAGTCTGTGAACCAAATCTTCAATTGCAGATTCACCAAACCTTTCTGTTGAATGGTCGTACGAAGGATCGTTTGGATATGCAGAATATCATCATCACTGCTGCTCCGAAGAGTGATCCGGAGGATTCATACACCATACTTCTTGTAGAATGCGGTGATGAATCGTTTGCAGCATCAGAAGTAGATGCTTTCATGAAGAAGCTCGCTGCGATGATTGCTGATCCAAAGCGTCCATATTGCTATCGTGAGATTCCGGCTGAAATGCCAATAAGCGAGAAGGAACGTGAGCAAATCACAGACTTCATGATGCCTTCGCATGTTTCGCACTCAATCTCACTCTCAGCCTTTGAACAAAGCTTGAAAATTGGTGAGTCCGGTTTTTGGCTTAGAAACATGGTTGGCAATGATGCAGTTGGATATCCATTCTGGACCGCCGGTGAATCACGCATCGTCTTGCAACGTCCATTGTATGAAAACGAAGATGCTCAAACCCGTAAGCCAATTCCGTACTTGATCAACATCCGTCTTGGTGGCGCATATCGCATGCGTACAACAGGTTTGGATCGTGGTCTTTTGAGCTTCGTACCACAACGCAAACTCAACGCTTCAAATGGTGCCGGCATTATTTCTCTTGATGTAAATGCTCCATTCAATCCACAACTTGGATTGAGTATCAATTATGAACCACCATTTGGTGCAGCTCCGGATTCAGTAAGCGCGGAAAAGAATACATGGGCAACTTCACCTGTGACAGATTTGTCAAAGAAGGCGAACTTGTCACGTGCTGGATTTGATCCACGCGTTGTAATACCTGTCTTGCGCACTTGCGGTCAAGTTTCATTGGTTTATAACTGGTGGCTCGACCCGAAGGTACCTGAGAACTTCTTCCGCTTTGATGTAGGTCTTAACTATGTCGAAGTGCAAGAGTGGGGATATAAGACACTTGGTAAGACTGATACTGCAGTTAGCCGTGGCGATGGTATTGCAAACACCGGTTTGACGACCTATCACCCAACGTCATTTGGTGAGTGGTTGTTCCTCCGCGCTGAGTATCGCAGCCAGTCCACCTATCCATTCGGAGTTTCAGCTCAATACGCAAATTCAAACCTCATGGTCCGTGCCTACGTTCCGCTTATCGGACAATGGTTGTACCTCGAAGGAAAGTACTCAACTCCAATGCGTAAAGCCGGAGATGAGCGTCCTTGGGAATTGAAGAATTTCTTCTTGGTTTCACCGGTCCTGAGATTGAATATTCGATAGTGATTGTTTTGACGTGTTAAAACCCCTTCAGGACCATGTCTTGCGGGGGTTTTTTCCTTAGAAGAAGAAGGCATCGCGCGCAGCACGCAATTATCGTTGCCCACCGTTACACATTGATTGTATTTGTGTTCTTTAGATACTTATGGCGATACAATTCCGCCCATCCATTATTTCGTTGATTTGTGTGCTCTCCCTCGTGTTAAGTGTTGTGGAGATGCACGCTCGAGTCGTTCCAGCCGATACAACTCAAGACAGAATTCGCAGAACTGCAGAAGATGCGAGAATTAGGTCGCAGCAGCACTATCAACTGACGATTCAGAACGTTGATATCAAGCGTTTTCCGGAAGTGAGTTTGATTGTTGAGGCGATGGGTGACGACAACATGCCGCTCGATACTATCGATGCGAAAGGACTGACGGTTGTTGAAAACGGAGTAGAGAAGCGCGTACTTTCTGTACAGAAAATCAGTGTAAAAGATCGCGTGCCGGTTGACTTCGTATTCGTGCTCGACGTTACCGGCGGTATGGACTCGCACATCAAAGCTATCCGTGAAAACGTTCAGAAGTTTGCTGCCAAGCTTGTTAATCGTGGTATTGATTTTCGACTGGGTCTGGTGCTGTTTTCGGACGTAATAGAGAATTTCCATCAGCCGACTTCAGACGTCTATGAGTTCCTGTCGTGGTTTGTTGGATTGCGATGTGTTGGTGGAGGCGAGGAACCGGAGAATGCACTGGAAGGACTCAACCAAGCCTCTAAGCTTGATTTCCGTCCCTCGGCAAACAAAGTATTTCTCCTTATCTCCGATGCACCTTATCACCAAGCCGGTGAGCGTAGCAAAGAAGCTAAAGTCAGCTTTACCACCTCAACAATGATCGACTTCCTCAAAGAACGTTCGATCAGAACATTTTGCATTGTGCCAACTTCACTCAAAGAATACCATACACTAGCTGACGGAACACGTGGTGCTGTCTTTGATCTCTACGGCAACTTTGCCAAAGTGCTTGATCTATACTCAACCCAGCTCACCAATCTCTTTGCAATTACCTATCGCTCCGATACACCGGCTATTCCGGACTCGATCAATGTGGCCATTCTGAATGATAGAAGAGTGGAGTTGCTGCGTAAAACTATACCGGTTGCGCAGATTGGAAGGAAGTTGATTATAGAAGACTTGCTCTTTCCGACCGGAAGTTCGGTGCTACCAGACTCTGTGTCTGCATTGGAAACATTGAACGAGTTCATGCATAACAACACAAAGGTTGTTATTCGCATCGAAGGTCATACCGATAGCAAGGGTAATGCTTTCTCAAACAAGAAACTCTCATTACTACGAGCTGAGAGTGTGCGGAATTACCTGGTTAAGCACAAGGGCATTGCTCCGCAGCGTGTTCAGACAGCAGGATTTGGCGATACTCGACCGATAGCGGATAACTCAACGGATTTTGGACGTCGTCTGAATAGACGGACGGAAGTCGTTATCATGGCAAAGTAGGCTGAATGACCACGACGCAAGTGCAGGTGCATGGTTTGGTGCAGGGAGTAGGATTTCGCGCTTTCGTCAGACGAACAGCGATAGAATTTGGACTCAGTGGATCCGTCTGGAACAATAGCGATGGAAGCGTGGGAATTTCAGTTTCGGCGAGCGATGAGAATCTCCGCTTGTTCCTGGAACGTATTAAGGGTGGTCATCCTATTGCTCGCGTAAGCTCGATACAACTTGAGTCACAACCTCTTGACCTACCGCAAAGCGATGACTTCGTGATTCTCCGCTTCTAAGCAGTCCTCAATGTCATAATCTTCGGTAGTTTGGCAGGTCTGCACCAACCTAGACACTTCATCGATTATGCTTCTCAACAATCATTCAATTATAGCAATTACCGGAGCTTCTTCTGGCATAGGCGCGGCTTTGGCTCTTGAGTTAGCTCCACTCGGACTTCGATTAGCACTCTGCGCTCGACGGCAAGAGCGTCTGAGCGAGGTCGCAAATCAAGCGCGAAGTTTGGGCGCCGAAGTGCTGGAACTCTGTTGCGATGTCAGCATACAAAAACAAGCTACAGATTTCGTCGAGCTATGCATTACACGTTTTGGTGGTATCGATGTGCTCATCAATAATGCTGGACGTGGTAGCTGTTCCTCAGTAGAAGACACAACCGAGCAAGAACTCCAGAGCATCTTTGCGCTCAACGTCTTTTCCCTCTGGTACACAAGTATTCCTGCTCTTCGCGTGATGAAGCAACAAAGGCGCGGAAGGATCATCAATGTTGCCAGTATGGCTGCGAAGATTGGCTATCCATACAACTCATCCTATGTTTCAGCGAAGCACGCAGTGGTAGGCATGACGGCGTCACTTCGAGCTGAACTTTACGGCACCGGTGTACAAGCTCAAGTTGTGTGTCCTTCAGGCGTTGAAACAGAATGGGCTACTGCCACAGAGCATGCGCCGATTGGTGATCTGTTTGCCAAGGCAATTCGTTTGTCGAGGACTATCGCACAAGAGCGAGGTCAAGACAAAGCTCCTCTCAAGCCAATGATTAGTGCGCAAGCTGCGGCACGCAGTATTATCGACGCAATTAAAGACGATGACGCGCCGGATCTCTACACGCACGAAGGAACCTACGAACAAGCAGTACTCTGTGCTCAGGATCGTCCGGCATTTGAATATGCTATGGCGCCACTCTACCTTGGGATGCAGAAAGTCTATCCAGAACTAGCGCGAACGACGAATTGATTCGAAAGACACTTTCAATATTGACCCTAGTTCTCAGCTTGATCGCTTCGGCGAACTCGTCCGAGCTATGTGCCAAGGATGATGGCTTCGATATTAATCGCAAAGCGCATGCTGCCGGCAGAGCAAGCGTCGTGCTTGTATTGAGCGGAGGCGGAGCTCGTGGTGCCGCACAAGTCGGCGTTCTTCAAGAACTCGAAGACGCAGGTATCGTCCCGGATTTGGTTGTGGGTACGAGTATCGGCGCGATCATCGGCGGACTCTGGTGCTCCGGTTATAGCGCAGTCGAACTTGATACCATCATGCGCTCAGTCGATTGGAATGAGCAGTATGTGGTTGGAGATGATAGAAATCGCAATGGATTGTTCCTTGATCAGAAGTTCGAGCAAGATCGATCGCTGTTGACGCTACGCTTCAACAATTTCAGCTTCGTCGTTCCTCAGTCTATCACCAGCGTCATGCGCTTCACGGCTCCATTTCAACGTCTGTTTTGGAATGCTCCTTTTCATCCTGAACCGGATTTCAATAGTCTGAAAATTCCTTTTCGTGCCGTTGCTACTGACTTGGTACATGCAAAAGCAGTTGCGATTGCTGATGGCAACCTGCTCGAGGCAGTTCGCGCCAGTGCGACTTTACCGTTACGATACACGCCGGTTCATATAGACTCGATGGTGTTAGTTGATGGCGGCCTACTTGCCAATATTCCCGTTGAAATTGCGCATCAGTTCAAGCCTGATATTATCATTGCTGTCAACACGACGTCGCCACTGCTTCCAACCAATGCCTTAGATAAACCGTGGAATGTTGCAGATCAAGTTGTGTCGGTTATGGAGCGACAGTTCAATCTCGAAGCCAGAAATGGTGCTGATGTTCTCATTGAACCGAGGATTGGGAGTCACCCAAATAATGATTTTATGAATCTCGATTCGTTGGCGATTGAGGGTCGTCGTTCGGCTCGTGAGATCATTCCAACTATTCGCACACTCCTCTCTCAGAAGAGTGAAGCCTTTCGCGGCGAGCTGAAGATTACTAGCTCTGCGACTTCAGAAGATGCTTCTGCGCGGAATGTTATTCGAAGCCTACACGTTGTTCCCGAAGATGTCTTTTTGAATTCAAGTTTCTCATCACTTGTTGGACAGACTTTTGACTATCGTCGCATGAAGGAACAGATACTTCGGCGATGCAGGTTATCGGGATTGACCTTTGCGTCACTACGAGTTCTGCAGTTTGACAGCACAAGCGGTAGACTTGATATCCGAATTGATCCCGGAACTGTGCGTCATGTGGAGTTGATTGGTACCAGTGACCTGAGCACGATCTTTGTTGGCAGGGAACTCAACGTGAAGATCGGCGACGCGCCGAGAGTCAATGATGTAATCAAGGGTATTCAGTCGATCGTCAACACTGATTTGTTTAGTGAAGTTGGCGTCGACATTCGTCACAATGCTCAGCCTGACTCCGGTGTGACAGTTCGAGTGCGCGTTGTTGAAAGAGGTTCTCAGGTTGTGCGTTTAGGAGGTCGTGTCGACAACGAGCGCAACACACAACTCAATATCGACATGGTCCAAGAGAACATTCTCTCCAGCGGCATTCGTCTTGGCCTGCGAGTTGGAGGCGGAAACAGAAACATCGTAGCTGAAGGACGAATTGAGGTTCCTAAAATTCTGGACTCCTACTGGACCTTCTCCGTGTTGGGTTATTGGAATTCTCGAAATCAATATATATACGCCTATAGCTCTCAGTCCTTGGCACGATTCGAGACGAATCAAGTTGGGGATCTATCAGAGCAACACCTTGGTACGCGCGTTTTGTTTGGACGTCAAATAGAAACCTCAGGTCGTATTGGAATCGAGCTGCGTTATGAGCAGCAGAGGATATTCCAACTCGGTGATTTTGTATCACCGCGGGCCTTTGAACCGCTGCTCACGATTAGCATGAGCACATTGTTTGATAAGCAAGATCGCGCTGATTTTCCGACTACAGGTAGAGTACTTTCACTGCGTTTGGAGCGCTCGTTTATACAAGCTCCGGGTGCCAACTCATTTTCCAAGGCCGAGGTGATTGTCAAGAATACCTACAGCACTGGACTTCATGCAATTCAACCCGCCTTTCACTTTGCTTTTGCTGACGCAACGATGCCCTCACCTGAGTTTTATCGAATGGGTGGAGCCGAGATGTTTTACGGTATGCGCGAAGATGAGCAACGAGGACGTCAGATTGCCTTGGCTCAGCTTGAATATCGCTTGAAGTTGCCGATTCGAGTTGGAATAGACACTTACTGGTCCATACGCTATGACGTTGGCGGTGTTTGGTCCTCCATGCAGGCAATTCGTTTCGTTGATTTACGTCAGGGCATTGGAACAGCTTTAGCATTAGACACACCTCTTGGTCCTGCACGAATTTCGGTCGGCCGCAGCTTCTACTATTTGCGCAATCCCAATGGTGTAAAGCTTGGTCCCACACAAGTCGCATTCAGTATAGGCATGCCCATTCAATAACATGAAAATTCTCAGCCTCCTCCGTCATGCAAAAGCCGAAGATCGTCACGGACATCAAAAAGACTACGATCGTCGTCTGCATAAAAAAGGCATCGATCAAACTCATCGCCTAGCTGTAATGCTCAAGGAAAAAGGTGAGAGCTTCGACGCCGTCCTCTGCAGTCCTTCGCAGAGAACTCGTGAAACCTTACACGAGATATTCAATTCCGTAAAAATCAATGGTGTTGTCAATTTCTCCGAAGAACTCTACCTGGCTTCTGAAGGCAGCTTACGCACTCTCGTCGAATCCCTCGACAATGCATCGCATTCAGCCTTGATAGTGGCTCATAACCCCGGAATTCAGTATTTCTTTGATTATCTGTGCAAAGGCGGCATGCTGCATTTCTCGACCTGCACCTACACGCAGTTGGAATTGGATATCGAGAGTTGGGGAGATATGCATGAACACTGCGGACGTTTGCTCATGCAATGGCACGCAAAAGAACACTAATGACAGATTTGTCGAAAGTATGACAAATAGTCAGTGCAGACGGGGAAAACAGGCCAAAATGACCGATTTTCGGGCACAAATACTCTGAAAAGTGATGTGGCACGATGTTGCTATACTATGTTTTGTCAGCGCATACATAACACCATGGCACTGACCTAAACAACGATACACCATCTGTTTCACCATACAATTTGGAGTAGTTATGAAACTCGTAAAAGTTCATCCCTTCGGCGGATTCGAACACATGGTTCGTAGAATGAACCACATCATGAATGACTTGGATGCCGGTGGCACTCAACTTGACCGTGCTACTTTTTTCCAGAATCCGAGTCTGACACCACGCGTCGACATTGTTGAAGACGCAGCGTCATATACCATCAGCGTTGAATTGCCGGGTTTGGCAAAGGAAGACGTGAAAGTCGCAATGAACGACAATCGCGTACTGACCATCAGCGGTGAGAAGAAGCAAGAAGAAAAGACTGAAGGCAAGAACTTCCACCGTGTCGAACGTCGTTACGGTTCGTTCAGCCGCTCCTTCAACCTTCCAAAGACAGTGCACGTGGAAGCAATCAATGCTCGTTTCGAAAACGGTGTGTTGGTCTTGTCACTTCCAAAGGTTGAAGAACCAAAGCCACAAGTAAAGGAAATCACAGTACAGTAATACGATTGAACAACATTTGAACAGCGGGCTGTGAGGCAAACTCACAGCCCTCAGTTCGAAGCTGAATCTCAAAGCGAATACATAGTAGAGTTGGTGTGAATCTGAATGAGTATTGATGGATGCAAAGCTTGCATCAATACAGGTTCAGGAAAATCACAGAATAGAAATCAATAATTGTATCAACATCATAAAGGAAACTCAAATGAGTAAAGTAATTGGAATCGACTTGGGAACGACCAATTCCTGCGTGTCGGTTATGGAAGGCTCAACGCCGGTGGTGATTGCGAATGTCGAAGGCATGCGCACAACTCCGTCGGTGGTTGGCTTTACAAAGAGCAGCGAGCGTCTGGTTGGTCAAGCTGCAAAGCGCCAGGCAATCACAAACCCAAAGAACACGATCTACAGTATCAAGCGTTTCATGGGTCGTCGTATGGATGAAGTGAACGAGGAAACAAAGCTCGTTCCGTATTCCATCAAGGCCGGTGACGGAAATTCAGCGCGCGTTGATATCGACGGACGTCTCTATTCACCGCCGGAAATCTCTGCAATGATTCTTCAGAAGATGAAGCAAACTGCAGAAGATTATCTGGGACAAAAGATCACCGATGCCGTGATCACCGTTCCTGCATACTTCAATGATGCACAACGTCAAGCAACCAAAGATGCCGGCGAAATCGCAGGTTTGAATGTTCGTCGTATCGTCAACGAACCAACTGCAGCGGCTCTTGCTTATGGTCTTGATAAGAAAACTCGCAATATGACTGTCGCAGTGTACGACCTTGGCGGTGGTACATTCGATATCTCAGTCCTTGAGCTTGGCGATGGAGTGTTTGAAGTGAAGTCCACCAATGGTGATACACACTTAGGTGGTGACAACTTCGACCTTCGTTTGATCGATTACTTGGCCGATGAATTCAAGAAGACAGAAGGCATTGATCTTCGTACTGACCCGATGGCTTTGCAACGTTTGCGCGAAGCTGCTGAGAAGACAAAGATTGAGCTTTCACAAATGCTTCAAACAGATGTGAACTTGCCGTTTATTACGGCAACAGCAGAAGGACCAAAGCACTTGAACCTCACGATCACTCGTGCAAAGTTTGAGCAACTCTGTTCCGATCTGTTCGAGCGCACTTTGCGTCCATGCGAACAAGCACTTCGCGACGCTAAGCTCAGTCCGGCAAACATCGATGAAGTCATCCTCGTAGGCGGTTCAACACGTATTCCAAAGATTCAAGAATTAGTCAAGAACTTCTTTGGTAAAGAGCCAAGCAAGGGCGTTAACCCTGACGAAGTTGTGGCTATCGGTGCAGCAATCCAAGGCGGTGTGTTGACCGGTGAAGTGACCGACGTGTTGCTTCTCGATGTGACACCATTGTCACTTGGTATTGAAACACTTGGTGGCGTTCTCACACCAATGATTCCGGCAAACACGACAATCCCAACGAAGAAGAGTGAAACCTTCTCCACTGCAAGTGATAATCAGCCAAGCGTTGAAGTTCACATTCTTCAGGGCGAACGTCAGATGGCTCGCGATAACCGATCACTCGGTCGCTTCCACCTCGACGGAATTCCACCTTCACCACGCGGCGTCCCGCAAATCGAAGTAACATTTGATATCGATGCTAACGGTATTCTCAACGTGAGTGCGAAGGATCGCGCAAGCGGAAAGGAACAAAACATCCGCATCACATCATCTTCAGGTTTGTCAAAGGAAGAAGTCGAAAAGATGAAGCGCGATGCTCAGGATCACGCTGCTGAGGATAAGAAGCTGCGCGAAGAAGTTGAGCTCCGCAATCAAGCTGATCAGTTGGTATTCCAAACTGAAAAGCAATTGACGGAATTCGCTGACAAGCTCTCTTCTGACCAAAGTTCAAAGATCACCCAGGCGAAGGATCGTTTGCAGGATGCAATCAAGAACAATCCTTCGGATGTGAAGGCTGCAATGGATGCATTGAACCAAGCATGGAATGAAGCAAGTACATCGATGTACCAACAAGCAAGTGCTGCTCCTGGACCGGAACAACAAGCTGGTCCACAAGCTGAAGGTTCTTCACAAGCAGGTCCATCAAACGCTGCTGATGGCAAGAACGTCGAAGACGCTGAATTCACCGTCGTTGACGAGAAGTAATATCAGGTAGAAAGGTGGTAGCAGAACGATCAACATCGTTTAGCTATCGACAATAAAAAAGCGGTAGATCAGATGATCTACCGCTTTTTTTGTAAGCACTATGCTTTGAGTATTACTTGTTGTGCGATGCAGCAATCAAGTTCAACGCGCTACCGACCATGAACCAACCGATTTGTTGGTCATTCATGGTGTGACGCAGCGAGATCGTGTTCTCACTGCCGTCGGCATGCTTAAAGGTTGCGTTGATGTTCTGTCCACTCTTCAGCGTTGAGATATCGATGCTGACGCAATCATCTTCACGGATGAGATTGTAATCATCTGTGTTGACAAAAGTCAATGGCAACATTCCTTGCTTCTTGAGATTGGTCTCGTGGATACGAGCGAAGGACTTCACAATGATCGCCTTGCCACCGAGGAAGCGTGGCTCCATTGCTGCGTGCTCACGCGATGAACCTTCACCATAGTTTTCTTCGCCAACTACAACCCAAGCTTTGCCGCGCGCTTTGTAATCGCGGGCTACTGCCGGGACTTCAGCATATTCACCGGTGAAGGTGTTCTTGATGCTGTTGGCGGTATCGTTGACGTAGTTGATGGCGCCGATGAGCATGTTGTTAGAGATGTTGTCCAAGTGACCACGGAAGCGCAACCACGGTCCTGCCATCGAAATATGGTCAGTCGTACACTTGCCCTTAACCTTGATCAACAAAGGCATATCGTTATACTCTTCAGCCTTTGGCGCTTTGAAGGCTTCGAGCTTTTGCAAACGATTAGAATCGTCTTTGATTACCACACTAAGACCCGAGCCATCTGCTGCCGGAGCAAGAAAACCATTTGGATCCGGTACGAAGCCTTTATCGGGAAGTTCTGTGCCGTGAGGTGCTTTCAGTGATACACCATTGATCGGAGTCTTGGTAAAGTCGACGCTCAAGTCGCCAGCCAATGCAAAACCAATTACTGTTTCCGGTGATGCCACAAAAGCATGTGTATCCGGATTGCCGTCGTTTCTTGATGTAAAGTTGCGATTGAATGAGGTGATGATCGAGTTGCGATCTCCCTTTTGAACATCATGACGTTTCCATTGTCCGATACAGGGTCCGCAAGCATTTGCCAACACCGTACCGCCAACTTGCTCAAGCTTCGCAAGAATTCCATCGCGTTCGATTGTCGCGCGAACCTGCTCAGAGCCCGGTGTGATGGTAAACTCACTCTTAACTTTCAAACCGTGCGATGCAGCGTACTCGGCGATTTCAGCAACGCGACTCATGTCTTCGTAACTGGAGTTAGTGCATGAACCAATCAATCCAACGCGGAGTTCTTTTGGATAATTGTTTTCGGTTACTGCTTTGACAAATTCAGAGATCGGAAGTGCTTTGTCGGGCGTGAATGGACCATTCACGTATGGTTCCAAGGTGTTGAGATCAATTTCAATCACTTGGTCATAGTATTTCTCCGGAGCTGATGCAACCTCGTTGTCGGCACGCAAGTGTTCAGCGACTGCAGAAGCGAGTTCCGCAACATCGGCGCGCTCGGTGCTTCTCAAGTAGCGGAGCATGGAGTCGTCGAGAGGGAAGAGCGATGTCGTTGCACCAATCTCAGCACCCATGTTACAAATCGTTCCTTTACCCGTAGCGCTGAAGGAAGAGCATCCATCACCGAAGTATTCAACGATGGCGCCGGTTCCACCTTTAACGGTGAGTATACCGGCCAGCTTCAGGATCACGTCTTTTGCGGATGTCCAACCGTTCATCTTGCCGGTGAGTTTCACACCGATAAGCTTCGGCATCTTGAGTTCCCATGGCAAGCCGGCCATGACGTCAACTGCGTCGGCGCCGCCGACTCCGATTGCGACCATACCCAAGCCACCGGCGTTTGGAGTGTGTGAATCGGTTCCGATCATCATACCGCCAGGGAAGGCGTAGTTTTCGAGCACAACTTGGTGGATGATACCAGCACCCGGTTTCCAAAAGCCGATTCCGTATTTGTTTGAAACGGAGGCAAGGAAGGAGAATACTTCTTCGTTTTCAACGAGTGAGGTTTTCAAGTCAGATACAGCACCATGTTCAGCGCGGATCAAGTGATCGCAATGAACGGTTGAAGGCACTGCAACACGTGGGATTCCGGCACTCATGAACTGAAGCAAAGCCATCTGTGCGGTTGCGTCCTGCATTGCAACGCGATCCGGATGAAAATCAACGTAGGCTGCGCCGCGTTCCTGAGGCTGCGCCGGCATGACGCTCATATGCGCGTAGAGAATTTTCTCAGCGAGAGTCAGTGGACGTTGCAATAGAGTACGAGCTGCGGCAACTTTGGCCGGTAGCTTCGCATAAAGCTCACGTATCAGTTCAATATCAAATGCCATACAATTCCTTACAAGGATAGTTAAACAACATTATCGGGTGTGATGCACTCAGCAGCGACAACATGTGATGTTGTTTAAAGCTGCTACAGTGTGCTGAAAGTTTCGACAAAAGGTCCGAAAACAGAAGTGTCTACAAAATTACACAAAGTGTAAAGAAGTAGCTTCGGACAATGTTGTTTAATGCTTGAATTAGGGGATACGAACCTGTACGGAAGTGTATTTGGCCAGACTTTGATCACCGTAGTGTAGATGCAGAGTGTAGGAACCCGGCTTTGGAACGATGAGCGGCCAGTTGAACTGAATCAGTGAATCTGTGAGTTGGCAAGGGGCGGATAAATCATGACGACAGAGAAAATGCATCTCGGCGGTGGTGTCATTTGACCATGAGGTTTGAACTCGATCCAGTACCCAGCAGCCGCCGTCCATCATTGCCTTCAGTTGCAAATGAACGCTGACCGGTGCTTCGATACTGACGGAATCTGCCTTGATGGAAACAGGATAAGCATATCGGTAGCCTGAGTTTACCGCATTGTTGCAGCTCTCAAGGCAAAGAAACAAAAACAAAAAGCAAATGACGACTCCGATGATGCCTGGCTTCACGATTCAATGGTATTTGTGTGCGATATACGAGTGCTGAGCCACGCTTCCAGTCCATTTGAATTCATAGAATTCTTTGTCTGAGACGCGTTTCATGATACGAAGCTACTGACCACGATGCAATGGAACAATGAGGGATTTTACGGAATTAGGGATTGAGCTCGTGACGGACAATTATCACAGAAATGCGCCAAAAGACCCACAAACAGAAATCTGCTGCGCATGCATTGCAAAAAGAGCCTAGTTTCGCGTGCTGAATGAAAATCGAATGCGAACACTGCGACTGCACATATGCGATTTCTGGCCGGGTTTCGATCCGCAACGCAATTACTTTGTTCGCCTGCTTCGTCAGTCCTTTGAGTTGATCTTCGACTCTGTTCAACCAGAGTTGGTCATCTACTCTGCCTTTGGTGCTGAGCATCGCAAGTACTACTGCCGCAGACTATCTTTCTTGGGGGAGAATCTCGAGCCCGACTTCGGGAATTGCGATTATGCAATAAGCTTTCGTTCAAAGTCTGCGAAGAATTATCGACTACCACTCTACGCTCTCTTCGATGATGTCCGACTCTACGAATCGGATCGTCGAGCATCTACGCCACTGCCTGAAGGTTTCTGCAATTTTCTCTACTCGAATCCGGGTCCACGCGAAAGAGTTCGCTTCTTCGAACTACTGAATAGCTACAAGAAAGTCGATGCCGGAGGACGAGTCCGCAACAACCTTGGCTATCGCGTCAGCGATAAAATGCATTTTCTTTCTCAGTACCGCTTCAGCATTGCCTTTGAAAATGGATCGTATCCGGGATACGTGACTGAGAAGATATTCCAGCCTCTCATTGCCGGAAGCATTCCCATTTACTGGGGAGCGAATGATATCGAGAAAGAGTTTAATGCTGAGGCTTTTATCAATTGTCATCGCTATGCAGACTTCAACGAAGTTGTCGATCGTATCCGAGACTTAGAGGCGCATCCAGAGCGTATTCAACAAATGCGCGAGCAACCCATTTTCCCGAATGGAAAAGCGCCTGCCTACTGTTATGATGAATCTGTTTTGGAATTCCTCGTACAGGTTATAGAGGACACGTCCACGCCCGTAGCACAATCGCACTCTAGCTATACCTGGCCTTCGTTTGCACAAAGCCTGGCGCATAGATCGGCTGCTCTAGATTATACGCTGCGCCTTCAACTTCGTCGATTGATTCAGCTACGTCCTGAAAAGTTCCGCTTTCGCTCTGCATCCTATTCTATCAACAATCGCTCGGATGAGAATTCATGAGGCTGATCACAGCCTCGAGTACGGTTGGTACTAATCTCAAAGAATGTCACAACTCAGCGTCTGACAACTCACGCAGTATTGCATCAATGGCATCGCGATCGGCATTCGCGTCAATGTTGATGACGCGCTTGACTCGTAGTGTGACGCGACTGAAAGGAAGGGGAATGGAAAACTTATCCCAAGATTTCTCAAGACGATGAGCGCGTGATATTTGCACTTCGATGACAACCAAGGGAACGCGAGCTCGTTGTGCGCACACTGCTGCGCCGGCTTTAAAGACGCGACGTGGTCCGCGCGGACCATCAGGCGTCACAAGCACTTTGGTTGTAGCGGCAGCCTGAACCATCTGTTCTAAGGTTTCATGACCGCCCTTGGAAGATGATCCTCGAATGACCGTATAGGTCCAAGTCTGGAGAATCGCGGCTAGGTAGTCTCCATCTTTGCTCAGGCTCGTCACTCCCGCGCAGGATTGCGTCGCGAAGTACTTCCAAACAGCCAGCATGTCTTCGTGCCAAAAGGCAACAACGCATCGATCGGGTAGTTCTGAAGCATGCTCTAATCGTAGTCGCCAGCTTGCAGCTAACAATCTGATGAGCATTGAGCTGAGGAGAATTTTCAAGTGCCTGATCATCACAATTGAGAGGAATGCTGTGACAGACCGGCGATGCGTGCGGCTGCGCGGTTGGCGGCTCCAGCTTCGCCAAGACTCTTGCGAAGTTCCAAGAGATCACGATGCAGAGCGGCTGAGGCGCCGCTATCGCTGAGAAGGCGCGACAATTCATCGGCGATGGATATGGGTGTTGCATCAGACTGAATAAACTCACGCACCAGCTCACGTCCGGCAAGGATGTTGACCAAGGAAATGTGCGGAAGCTTTACCAAGCTCCGACCGATCCAATAGGACACATTCGAAGTTTTGTAGACCATGCAAAAGGGAAGTCCGCATAAGGCAGCTTCGAGGGTTGAGGTGCCAGTCTTGATCAAACCAATTGCTGATTGCTTCATTAACTGTCGGGCGTTGGTATTCAGGTCGAATTCACGTCCGGCGCGACCAAAGTCTGCGTAGGCATTTGCATCAAACTGCGATCCTTGAGCCACGCTACATTTCAGCAATGGAAATCGATTCTTCATTTCGTGAACTACATCAGAGAACAGCGGCAAGTGACGCTTGAGTTCTTGTCGGCGACTGCCGGGTAGCAGTGCGAGTTGATGAATTCTTCCTTCGAGAGGTGGAATAGATTGTTGGAATTCGGGATCATCGAGGAGGGGGTGTCCGACGAACTCTGTCTCAATCCCAAACTGTTGAAAAAACTCAACTTCGAAGGGGAAGACCACGAGGAGTTTGTCAACGACACGGGAGAAGTTTCGTGCTCGAGACTGTCCCCACGCCCAAAACTGCGGCGCGATATACCACACAACCGGTATCCCGGCTTTCTTTGCTTCCTCAGCCAAGCGCGTATTAAAACCCGGATAATCAACGGCGACAAACAGATCTGCCTTCCACGAGCGCATATGCGCGGCAGCGCGTTGGAGGGTGTTGCGAAAGAAGGAGTAGCGTCGAGCAACTTCCACAAATCCGACCACGCTCATGTTTTCCAAAGACTCCAGACTTTGAAGACCTTGCTTCACCATGGCGGGTCCGCCGATACCGACAAACTCACAATGCGGCACAATCTTTTTAAGCGCACTCATCAGGCGCGAGGCATGAAGATCCCCGCTCGACTCTCCCGCCACAATGAATACGCGCACAATCAATCCCTAAAAGTCTCGTACAAGCGCCTGCAAATTGCCTCGCAAAGTCGTGTTGAGAAAATTACAATTCCAAATTCAAGAACTGTCGTATTTTTGCCACGCATCCGTAGCTCAGCTGGTTAGAGCAGCTGACTCTTAATCAGCGGGTCCACGGTTCGAGTCCGTGCGGATGTACCACATACCCCAGGCGCTGGGGAGAAACTTCAAGCCTCACAAGTCTATGATTTGTGAGGCTTTGTTGTTTGTGGGGGGAGCTCATTCGTTGATTTGCCTACCTTCCGAGGAGTCATACAGGCGCGTGTATAAGTGTTTGGAACTCAACAGAAACATAGTTTCAACTGAATGGGTGCAATTCGTGCGCTATGATTCTTAGATTATTGCTGCGTAAACCGGACGCGCCAATCCTTCTGACATATCTTCGCCAGTGAAGAGTATCAGTTAGAATTCACATCTACTTATTGAATGCAAGTACGTCGCATACCGGGCGTTTTCATGGAACACAATATGAGTGACCTTAAAACGCTGAGCTATGAAGGCGAAAATAGGTCATCTGCGACCTGAAATGCACTACCGATTCGCTGTAGTTTAGAGCGTAGTGTCCGTTATAAACATAGTCTAAAGTATCTGCGGAGTAGATCGTTAATGAGTCACCCTCCAGCTGCCATCGAGCATTTACAGCATGGCAATTTATACCAGGCAATGTGGCAGTGCCATCTTTATTGAACGAAACCTGCTCGCCTTCCGCGCCAAGCGGAATGAGGAGCACCGTAAAGTTACTATTGAGCGTGTTGGGACTGTAGGATTGTCCATTGTAGACGATACGCGATGTGTACCAATCATGGCGCAAGAGGATAGTATAAGCGTTTGGCTTAAACATGAAGTACAACAGCGTAACTGGAATGACAATAATCAGTAACAGAAAAGCTACAATTGAGAGTTGGATACTCCGCCGCTTCCTGGCCTGTTCTAGCCAGTATTCAATGCGAAAGACCGAGGATGAGAATCCCTCAGGACCCAGTGGTACAAGGTCCGCTTTAAACTCCGTCGACTTGATGTACTCCACCGCCTGATCGAATTGAGTACCAAGAACTTGCAGTCGAATACTAATAAGCGTGGAGTCTGAAATCCATCTGGCAGTATGTTCATCCGGGATAAAACTATCAATACTCTGGCTTTCGAGCATCGAGCGCAGGACTAGTGCGCGGTTCACACTAGGTAGTCTGCAAATTGTTCGGTAGCTGCTCTTCATTCGGCTGCAATCTATGAATCGTACACCGGAAAGCTATTGACACTTGAATGTTGTATCAATATGTGGTTTCTGGATGAAATTCAGATCTTCTTATTCAGACTAGTATATGTGTTTGTGTGCATAAAAGCTAAAAAAGGCGTATAACCTCATTCTTTTTGCAAGGGCTTATTAGTCAAGTTCCAACGCTCTTCTCCAAGAAGATGCATGACCTGCGCCTTCAGCTCCTTATTGCGAAGCTTCTTCACAGTCCACCCAATGGCTTCGGGGTTCACAAGATTTGGTGCAATAACCTTCCACACAACACTGCATTGGTGCGCGAGTGGACGCGAGTTGTCGAACGTGTACCAGTCGTTTATAAGACCGATAGCTTGAATCATCTCACCCTCTTGAGCCAGAATGATATTTCCCATACCTACTGCCCCAAGAAAATTGGATGTCTCTCGCGCCTTCATTGTTATCATTGTTTGATCATCCGCGAAGTAACCAGATTTGACAAATCTTGCTTCGAAACACTCTTTTGATTGGCATTGGCTTTCCTTTAAGTTTCCAAGCTTAGGCCATCCGATACCAACACAACTGTTTTCTAGCATATAGTGCCAGTAGCTCTTGCCGTCGATCAACGTGCTTAGGCTCCAAATATCATACATAGTGCTAAAGCGGGTATATAACTTCTCGATAAGAAGCGAACAAACTCACGACCTGATCATACAGGCGTGGCTTCTTGTACTTGTGGTCAGTCGGTATATTATTACCTAGACTTGGATTTACGCGCACGTCAGTTCCAAGCTACTCAAGTAATTCTGCCACAAATAAAATACAAAAGTTAAAGGTGCATTTTGGGTATAAAGCCTCCCAAATGCGTAGAAATTCTTACAATAGAACCTATTTGACGTAACTCTTAATCAGCGGCTCAACACTTCGACTCCGTGCGGATGTACTACATACCCCAGGCGCTGGGGAGAAACTTCAAGCCTCACAAGTCTATGATTTGTGAGGCTTTGTTGTTTTAGGAATAGGACATAAAGGTTTGATTGCTTATGCAGCGACTATATATCGCGAGGCTGATAATCTGCGGGCTTGCTTCGATAGGACCTTCGCGCCGACTCTGTTAGATGCCTCCTCGACAAAGCATTGTTTTCACACAAGAAATCGTACATTGAAGCAAACGAAGGCGCTCAACTCGATAGCCTGGGTCTATACCATCCCAAGGTAGTGATCATCATCCATGCTGAGCGAAGAGTTATAGAATATCCAAAGTGCAACACGACAACAGATGACGATTGACTACTTACTACGAGGCTTGCTTATTGGCTTTTCGATAGCAGCTCCGGTTGGACCGATAGGTGTCCTGACCACAAAACGGACGTTGACGGAGGGACGCGCCTCGGGTTTTGTTACCGGGATGGGAGCCGCAATGGCGGATACAGTTTACGGTATGATCGCAGGCTTTGGTCTGACGGCAATTTCATCGTTTCTCTTGACACAAGAACTGTGGATCAAACTGATTGGTGGATTGTTCTTGCTCTTTCTGGGCATAAAGTCGTTTGTTGCCAAACCTGCATCACAAGCTGCCAATGTTGACAGTAAGGGACTGTTGAATAATTTCATCTCAACCTTCTTCTTGACCATCACCAATCCTACGACCATCCTTTCATTCCTAGCAATATTTGCAGGACTAGGCTTGGGTACGACCCAGGCAGACTACTCGTCCTCAACAACGCTGGTGTTTGGGATATTTCTTGGTTCTGCTTTGTGGTGGTTGATACTAAGCTCTGCAGTGAGCTACTTTCAATCCAAGATGTCACCCGACAAACTGATCTGGATCAACAGACTTTCAGGTTTGATTATAGTTTCGTTTGGTCTGGTTGCTTTGTATTCATGCTTGACACTAAATAATAAAGTGCCTCGAAGCATACTGCTGATACGCAGTGCAGCAGGCTTCACTAGTCACTGACAGGTTACGCTATTTGAATGTTCTGTGCGACGCATTAGATGCATGCAAGCAGTAGTCTTGTCCTTCGTAAAAGCGCAAACACCACCTACAGTGATCAAGCAGTTCATACTCATGCCGGCCCTTCATTCAGCGTAATACAGATGTAACAGGCAGATCTTTGTAAAGGAAGCGATGAGATTTATTCCGAACGATGTGCTTCACGCCGATGGAATTTGAGGTGCTGTTGACGTGAGACCTTGATCGAAACTGTCAAGCACTTCAGTATCGAAAAGGAATATGCGGGCGTATAGATGCCAATGCTAAGTCAAAGTAGACTTTCGACGACTGTGGTCAAACATTTCTGCGGCGGCGGCCGGACTTATTCGGTAACGCATTGTTTCTGATCCTCATTACAACTACATCTTTCGGTCTTGCTTCTGGTGTCGGTGCTGAGAAGACCTTTTAGAGATGTGGTAGATCTTTCTATTGCGGATCTAGTGAGGTAGAGAGTGCATATTGTTTAGCCTGAACATGCGTATCGCACGGAAATCAAGTTTAAATCACGAAGCCAAGTCTGAGCCAAATGTAAAAAAGTACCATCGACAGCCTACCGAGGACGACATCGACAAACTCTCGAACGCGTCCGACATGAAGCTCGTTCGTGACCTGTGCGGATTCGACACCGTGGTCAAGCTGATGCGTGAAATGCCAGGCACCTCGATCTACGTTCCGAACGCCAGCGCTCGCTCCCTCGATGCTGTGGTTCGTAGGATGATCATCGCCATGCAGCGAGACGGGCTTTCGGTCAAGCGGATCGCCCTCGCAGTTGGCCGCAGTGAAGGCTGGGTGTATGCGATCTTGCGCAAACACGGTCGACCAGCGACTCAGGAAGGCCTGAATTTCGAACGCTAGTGGGGCAAGGTTTGATGAAAGGGGCGGGAGGCAAGGGTAAATACCCCTGCTTTCAATGGTGGGAGCGGAAACCAGACTAAAGACAACAAAAAACCCTCACGAAGAGGGTTTGAGATTGTGAGCTATAAATTCAGTTTTAGATCTACTATCGAACATTAACAACCAACTAGTTCTCCTGTCAAAATACCTTCTTCGCTATTCATGTTACTTGAACCACTTGGATTAAGTATTTGATCAATCATCTCAAGGTTAGCTTGTATGATCTTTTGATCATCTGGTACAACTTTGTTTTCGACAATATAGATCACGAAGTTTTTTTGCTCGACAGGGAGCTCATATTGCAGGCTTGTCGGCTTCTCTGTAACCGGTTCAGCTATGTCAGCACCCATTTTCAAACAAGCGAGTATATAGCATTCGAAAACTTCCCTCAAATTACTATATGCCTCAACATGGGTCTGTCCATCAGCTTTACAGCCGGGTAACAGCTGAAACTCTGCAGTAAAGTACCTATCCCCATTCTCATCTCTTACCTCAGAGAAATGAGTATCATACGCAAGACGATTGTAATAATCTAAGTTCTTCTCAAGTTTCTTCATTTGTCTATACTCCTTTCTTTTCTAGATTGTCGTGTGTGTGTGTTTGCGCCGTCATTTGCTTATCGGCTTCAAATTGCAAATACTTATCTACCAATGCTACAACGTCTCTTGGAAGCCAATTTCTAACTGTAGTTCCTTTCTGCACAGAAAGCCTGAGATTTTTATTGTCAGGATGAATAAAGGTCGTACTCCGGCCTTTATGTTCAGGAACAAAACCAAACCCAGTCAAAGCGGATTCGATATCATCGAAACCCCAGCCAATGGCAGAGACGCGCATGTCCTCAACTAATTTTTCAGCTATTTCTCTACTCATTTTGGCTGAGTTTTTACACTCTGAACTACATCTATAAATGTTCGCGAACCAAATACCCCATCAACGAATAGTACAATCTCATGCCTGCCGTACGATTCAAAGGTCCTACTATTGATTTTTGTCATCAATTGAATACTGCAACCAGATCCAACTTTATTCTTAGGGACATTACATGAGATTAAAGGAGTAGGCTCTTGCTTTCCGTCTGGGCTTTGAAATTCAATTTGTAGTGCATGAGTGCCAACATCACTATCCAGCCCGTCTAGTACGCACACGTAATAAAACTGCGGGGCATCTATTGGAACTTTTGGTACATGAATGACGTTGAAAATACCGTTTGCATTCAGCTTTCCATTACGATCAGAACTTGCGTAATCACAGACGAATGAATACCTAGCGTAAAACATACCAAGCCTAAGATTGTTTGTACCTGAACAAAGGTCAATATACTTATTTGCACTTTCATTTTCCACTTTTAACAATTATACAACAACAAATGAGTGTTTTTACCTGGTTTTCAGTGCTTTGATACTGGCCATTACCCTCACCGCCTTTAAGAAACGCTCTTCTTTCCTCTGTTTGCACCACATACACCTACACATCATGGTCCAAACTTCAATCTCATCAGCTCCTCAACGGCAGCCTCGATCTCGATGAGGTCTTCGTCCTGGATCACAACGATTGGTCTCGCTTCCATCTTCTCAGTTCCAAACTGCAAGTAGTCGGCATAGTTCTTAGCAATGCCAACAGTCACACTCTTCTTACCTGTCTCTACGGTAACGGCTGTCTTGAGACCACCGGTATCCTGCAAGATCTTACCTGGCCAGTGCCCCTTCTTTGTGCGTTGCTTAATGCGCGAATCGGATAGCGACTTCCACGTGTTACTTCCCCCTTGCCAAACGCCATCTATCAAATCCCCGTATCGGCCTTCCTTATCGAAGTTCTTCTGAATGCTGGTTCGCAGGATCTCACCCACCGTTTGGTATAGTAACGCGTCATTAAAGACCTCTTTTACAGTGGCGCGAAACGCCTTATCGAGCTTGACATCTATTGCGCTCATTTCATTCCCTTCTTGTATTCCTTCACCAAACTGGCATCGAACTTTGAGAGGTCAGGTTTGTATCCAGCGTCTGGCTGCCCACCGAATCCTTGAACTGGCTCGATTCCCTGAAAGTCCGCTCCACTCGATGGCTCTAAGCCATCGCGCTTCATTTCACGTTCACTCAAAGAGCTAACTGAGCCACGACAGCGGAAGTGTCGCGGAGGATAATTGTTTGCCCAAATTGGATCGTCATGGCGAAAAACTTTACCGTTTAGTTGCTGGCATCCGGACGTCGTCTGCTTGTCGATAACTGAATTGTATTGCCACCAAGGCCGAAGTGCAACGACTCTCTTCTGCTCGATGATTCGACCTGCATTGTACGCCGATTGTGTATTTGCCCTGTAGATCGTCTCAAGCCTGAAAGGAGTGAACTTCGCTTTGTCTGCTTTCGCAATCCATCCCCTCTTCTCCATTCGATCAGTAAAGTCATTCTTGAACTCTGCAAATGGCAATCCCTTCTCGATGGCTCTATTCAAATCATCGAGAACATCTTGAAGCACGCTGAGTTTCGTTACGCCGGCAATGGTAAACGCTTCAGCACTTGTTGCGTCACTCGCATAAGACAACTTTTGCGGTGTGAGAGTGATTGTAAGGCCTTTGACTTCAAATACTCGTCAGCCTTCGTTGGTGGTAGTGGGATTGCTTGAAGTTGGTTTCAGTAGTGTGCGTTACGATTCCTTCTTCACGGGAGAATAGTAATTGGCTTATGGTCGACAGGGAATAACGAAATGCAAAATGTCTTCACGAAGCGTTTGTCTATCAACAGAAAATTCCATTAAGTAACCATGCAAATTCTATCCCTTCCTCTTTTCATCCTCAACATTCACTTTAAGATCCACGAGTCGCTGCCTGACATTATTCTGAAGGTTGTTCTTAATGAAGCGCGCGACGAGATTAAATGGAAAGCGAAGTGAAAAGGAGTAGAGGAACGCGACTTCGGTTTGGGTATCAGAGACTTGCTTGAAATTCCAGGAGCCAAGAAAAGAGCTGAACATGTATGGACCGCTTGTCATTTTGATAGCGGTGACCCGCGGACGATTGAAGCTGACGTATTCGGTTTCCATTCCAAGTCCGTTCTTAGCCACGCAATAAGCCTTCACCCCTTTGTCAGCCGCAACGGCACCATCCACCAAATCCGCACGCTTGAGAAAGGTATCCCATTGAAGGCGCTTCGAATAGTCTTGGGTAAAATCAAAAACCCTTTGCGCCTGTTCGTCGATCATGATTGCCTCTGTGAATTTTATCGTCTTCATAAGATCAGAGGAAGTGTTGAAATTGATGCTGCAAAGTAGCACACCTACTGCCAACGCGAAATCGCGAATTCTTGAAGAGCTCCAGTACTCTTATCAGCGTTAAGTGTCGTATATACTATTGCAAAGCATTCACAAGTACCCGATTTCGTAGGACAAGCGACGGTGCAGTGTCGCTACCGACGATAGCAAGTCAGTAAGTAGCAAACTCATCGAAAGAACTTCCTTGCTCAGGTCTGTAGATGTGCTAACTTGATTTGAAGCTCGTTGGTGACGAAGTCGCGCCGAACCATTATCCGGATAGACTACCATTGTGGTATCTAGCAGTTCCTCAACTCTCTCTGAAAATTGTTTAACAGGAAAGCCGGCAGACAAGAGTACTTCGAGCAACGCATGCTTTGAACACATTCAGTTTCACTCATTTTTGAATTACAGATATGAAAACATTTTGCTTTGCGTTGGTCGCTATGGTATTGTTCGCAGTTATTGCGCACTCAGTAACAATCAACACGACGCGCTCGAACATTCGTCATGGAATGGATGCTACTTGGTCGGCGGCAGACTCGAACAAGGTGAAGATTGTTTTCACACAATCGAGTTTCGACGCTGCAGATAAAAAGTCTTATGCAAGCGGTCACTTTATGCTTGAAGTCGACTTTCAATTCACAAAGCAAATGTGCACTGAGATGAAGGCTCCTGAGGGTCTCACAATGAAGGCTGGTACCTACACGATATCCCACGTCGGCAATAGCGATGTTTGCTATGCAGCGGCAACTGTAAATACTTCGAGATCGAATATCAAGCGTTAGATATAGTAGCCTCAGATGAGGTGATGTGCATAATGTAGGCCCGCGAATGCACTAGTCAACTAGAACCGAAATCGAACGGAGTACAAGGTTGTTCAGCACGATGACTCGTCACGTGTTGGTGACCACGTACAGTACGGTGCAAGCCGAGCATTCATAGAGATATACACTTTTCGCAGAAGTTTGCTGCCTGACTCGTGGCGAAGCCATGTTGCTATGAATTTCAAACTGGATTTACACAGGCACTGTATAGCCTGTGTTTGTGAGTCTATCAGCGCCTGTTCGAGAGAAAGGGTCACTAATCACAACCAGTTACTGCAAACAATTCTCCGTAATTTGAGGTCTTGCGGTCTCGGATATTTCCGATTCCCGTAGTTAACAGGATTACAAAAGAGCTCACTCCATGATTCAAGTTGAACGTTACCAGGCAAAGAATACCATTCGCATTGTGACAGCGGCATCGCTTTTTGACGGACACGATGCGGCTATCAATATCATGCGTCGCATCATTCAGTCGAGTGGGGCGGAAGTCATTCACTTGGGACACAACCGATCCGTGAATGAAGTTGTGCAGTGTGCCATTCAGGAAGACGTGCAAGCGATTGCCATGACGAGCTACCAGGGCGGTCATGTGGAGTATTTCAAATACATGTACGATTGCCTGCAAGCTGCCGGAGCCGGTCATATCAAGATCTTCGCAGGTGGGGGAGGAACGATACTCCCGCAGGAGATCGAGGAGCTACATGCTTATGGTATTAGCCGGGTGTATTCGCCGGACGACGGACGTGAGATGGGCTTGCAGGGCATGATTAACGACCTCTTGTCCAAGAGCGATTTTCTGACGCCGCTTCGAGCACTCGAAGAATTACAAAAAGGAGTCAAGGAGCGTAGTGCATTGGCAATCGCCCAAGCCATTTCACAAATCGAGCATGGTCGCGAGAGTTCTGAATTAGGCCTAGAAATCGATCCATCAAAACGATCCTGTGTGCTTGGTATCACTGGCACAGGAGGAGCGGGGAAGTCATCGCTTACCGACGAACTCGTTCGTCGCTTCATTGAAGATTTTCCAGATAAGACTGTTGGTATTATCTCCGTCGATCCATCCAAGCGCAAGACCGGTGGCGCGTTGCTTGGCGATCGTATCCGCATGAATGCAGTGACTCATCCGCGAGTCTATATGCGTTCCTTTGCGACGAGGGAAGCCAATGTTGCGCTAAATAAAAACGTTCGTGCCGCCCTGGAGGTCTTGCGTGCAGCGGCCTTTGATCTGATCATTGTCGAGACAGCCGGCATCGGGCAAAGCGATTCTCAAATCACGGACGTAGCGGATGTTTCGATGTATGTCATGACGCCTGAGTATGGTGCAGCATCGCAGTTGGAGAAGATTGACATGATCGACTATGCCGACATTGTTGCGCTCAACAAATTCGACAAGCGTGGAGCAATGGATGCATTGCGCGATGTTCGTAAGCAGTACCAACGTTCGCGAGAGCTGTGGCATGAATCGCCCGATACTATGCCGGTCGTAGGAACCATTGCATCGCAATTCAATGATCCCGGAACAAACGCTTTGTATGCGTTAATAGTCAACACGATCAACCAGCGTTGCAATCAAACATGGGAGTCTTCACTTGCAGTCGGTACAGAACTCAGCGAGAAGATTTATATTATTCCACCTGAGAGAGTTCGATACCTCTCAGAGATTGTCGAAGAGAACAAGCGATACGATGCGCTTGTGCGCGAGCAGAGTTCAATTGCGACCACTCTTTATCAGATTGAAGGAACGATCAAACACTTGCAGAGTGCGCCTTCAGCTTCCAGATAAGTCCTGTAGGGCAGTGAGTACACGAGTCCTGAGTCGAGGGCTTGTAGTGCTACTTCTCGTCAGCACCGTCATCTTAAACTCCTGTGCGAGCTCAGTGCGATTTAGCTCAAAGTCTGTTCCAGTGCGTTCAACAAGCCCGCGTAGCTCCAATGATGACCCAGACCTTCGTCCTCCGACCGACGAGTTTCGAAGCCGCATTCTTCGCGAAGCATACACCTTTCTGGGTACTCCTTATTGTTATGGCGGATCGAGTACGGGATGCACGGATTGTTCCGGTCTAGTCGTACAGGTTTTTTCTCGTCTAGGAATCCAATTGCCCAGAAGTGCACGTGAAATCGCGGAATGGAAGGGCCTAAATCGTCGAATACCGGGGGAAGTTCAGGCTGGGGACCTTCTGTTTTTTGATACAGATCACAGCGGATTTCCGACGCACATCGGTATAGTCATCGATGGTTCAACTATGATCCATGCATCGACGTCTTCAGGAGTACGGCGAGACAGATTTGACCAAGGCGTCTTTGCCAGAACCCTACTATTCGTCAGCTCCGTACTGGAAAAATGAAATATTGCTCATCGAATGTACATTAAGACGTACATGTGTTATTTAGGAATAAGTCAACTTCTTTTCACATTTGGATAAATTTTCTTTGAGCATGAGACAGAACTTGTCTATGTTATTTAATCCATGAATCAGTACAGTCCATCGTACACACTAGCTTGTGAACCAGGACTTCAAAATGTTGAAATCTAGTCTCTATAAGGCGTTTTCAATATTATATTTACGCGCGGAGCAACAAATGTTAGTCAAGCTCTGTTCAGATCATGGAGACTCTGACTTAGGTCTGCACGATACCTAGGCCGGATTACGCTCAACATCACGTAGTCGACGAAGAATGAATTTTGTTCATCGACTAGCGAATGCAAGGTCGGAAGCGACTGCAGTCTCTGCACATCAGAAAAACGAGCTAATACGGGACAAATAGCTCGTAAGTACTTCTGAGAAAAGCACGGTTGAACGCGAGAATTGATACAAATAGTATACTGTTATTTCCAATTACTCACTTTCTGGAGTTATTTATGAGTACATCGGTACTTCGTCGGAGCGTACAGCGAATGGTAGCTGTAGTTGCTCTGGCTTTTGTTTTTCTTGCCGGTACGACGGCGCTTAAGGCGCAGTTGGCCAACGCCAGTTGTTGTCCAACCTGGGCATACGGCTGTATGGCGGTTGTGCAGATGACCATCAATGGTACGTCTTCCAATTCAACAACCACATGTCCGGCTTGTGTTACATCGGGCACGACAAGTGGTTTTACCTTTAATGCTGTTCCAGGTCAAACAGCAAGCTGGTCATGTGTAGCTGGTCTTTACTCCGGTTCCACATACTACCAAGGTTATTTGCTCATTTTTGTCGATTGGAACAATAATGGTGTAATGACCGACGCTGGCGAGTGTATGTACACTCCATCAGCGTATGAGTACTTCCGTACCTTCCAACCAGGTACAGGTTCGTTTGTAATCCCGTCTAATGTGACCCCAGGTCCAAAGCGTATGCGCGTAATGTTTAACTACTATTACTACCCATACTACTACTGGTATAGCACAGCCTACATTCCACCACAAAACCCATGTTTCCCAGGTTCGCAAGACGGTTACGGTAACTATGGTGGATTCCAAGACTACACATTGAACGTTGGATATACGAACGATGCAGCAATGAATGGCATCTCGACATCAACCGCGCCTCCATTTGCATCGGGTCTTAACGACATCACATTGTCATTTAAGAACAATGGTGTTAATGCCATAACATCTGCAACGTTTAACTACACAATCACACCTTCGGTAGGTAGCGCGATCTCAGGAACAGCAAGCTACACAGGTAACCTTGCTAGTGGATCAAACGCGACGGTTACGCTCGCTTCTAGCTACAATTTTCCGCCGGTCGGAAATGCAACAGTAAGTGCCACGGTAGCTACTGTCAATGGTGCAAGTGATGGTAACAGTTTGAACAACTCAGCGACTGCACTGTTAGGTGCCGGTCTTAGTGGTACATATACAGTCGGTGGCTCGAGTCCTGATTTTACATCGATTAAGCAAGCTTGTGACCAATTGAATGCCGGAGGAACTATTGGCGCGGTGACCTTTAATATTCGACCCGGTACCTACACCGAGGCTGTCAGCATTGCCAATATTCCTGGAAATACTGCATCCAAACCGATCGTTATCCAATCCGAGAATGCTAACAAGAACTCGGTAATTCTTCAGAATTCAAATGTGTCAGCAGCTGCTCCGACAGGAACAACGTCAATTGGCGGTACGCCAAACCTTCGTTTGAACAACGCTGATTACATCTCCTTCAAGAACTTTACGATTACGGCTCTCAACACCACCTCCGGTTTGGGTAATGCTATTGAACTCGTCGGTGCAACCGGCGGAGCTTCAGGCTGCGATAACGTGACCTTCGACAACATGGTATTTAACGGCGTGAGCACGACGACGACTTCACTTGGCGACGTCTTCTTCTTGTCGGTAAATAGCGGTTACCATCCAAACTTGGCAGTAACGAATTGCGTGTTTAACAACTCGTCTATTCCGTTCTACCATGTTTACTCAGGTTCAACCTATCCAGCTGGTTTCAACATTAGCAGCAACACGTTCTCAAACTTCGGTGCGTATGCAATGCGTCTCGAAGGAACTGATGGAGCGATTGTAAACTCCAACACTTGGTCGTCAACAACGACCTCGGCAATTGCTGGTGTAATTTTCGTTAACCACAATGGCGCTTTCAACTTCCGCAAGAACCGAGTGAGCATGACCATCAATAATGGTATTAGCGCTGTTACATCAGGTTCACGTTCAGCAACTGGTCAGGCCGTATTTGCTAACAATTTCGTTCGTGTTGCCGGCACAAGTGGTGTAGGTATGAACGCATCTGGTAGCACAAGCGCTAGTGTTCTTCACAACACAGTTTACAACGCTACCGCAGGTTCAGCATTTACTGCAACTAGTGGTTCTTCATTGAACACAACTAACAATATCTTCTACAACGCAGGTACCGGAGCAGCATTTACCGGCTTCAGTGGAATGACTTCCAATTACAACAACCTGTTCACATCAGGTGGTACACTTGCGATTTGGAACGGTGGCGGTTATGCAACAATAGCTGCATACCGATCAGCTTCAGGTCAAGACTTGAATTCTAGCAATGTACCGGTCGCTTTTGCGAACGCTGCAAACAACGACTTGTCATTGACAACAGTTGACGTTAACCTCTACGGTATCGGCTCAACCTCAAACGGAACATTCAACCTCGGTATCCGCGGTACGGTTCCTGATGACATCTTCGGCAACTCACGTAATCGTACAGAAGTGTTCATGGGTGCTCATCAGTTGATTCCTGTTATCAGCTTCAACCCGGCGCCTCCGACGCTCTTGACCGGCTGTGCAAACCAAACACTGACCATCGCTGCAAACGCAGTTGTTAGCTTCGGCGCACAATTGTCATACACATGGCAGCGTAACGGTTCACCGTTGCTCGATGGAGTGAACGGTGTAAGCGGTGCAAGCACAAACACACTCACCATCACAGGCGCACAACCATCACTCAACGGTGGTGACTATGTACTTCGCGTAACAGCAACCGGCGGTGCAGATCCACTCGTATCAAACATCATCAGCGTTGTTGTAAATGCTCCGATCGTGATCAACACACAACCGGCATCACGCGTAATCTGTCTTGGTAACGAAACATCAATGGCAGTGGTAGCAAGCGGAACAATCCTCGGCTACCAATGGCAAAAAGATGGTCAGAACATCTCCGGTGCAACAAGCCCAATTTATGTTCTCTCCAATGCTGGTTATGGCGTGAGTGGCCGTTATCGCGTTGTTATGACCGGTACATGCGGTACAACAACAGTGACATCAAACGATGCAGTTGTGTATGTAGCATCAAACACTCTGATCGGACACGATCCTGAGGTAATGGGCGCAGCAGTTGGTTCAACAGGTTACTTGACCGTTGAAGTAAATGCAACAGCACAAATCCCAGGCTATAGCCCACAATTCCAATGGTACCAAGGTGGCACAATGTTGAGCGATAATGGTCGTATCAGCGGTGCAACCACCAACCAATTGACGGTTCGTAACATGTCAACGACAGATATGACACAGAACTACTACTGTGTTGTAACGGG
>JBGAUL010000049.1:0-5897 GCA_044228685.1 Chlorobiota bacterium | reverse complement strand
AGGGCCGTTGTCTCGCCGAGGCGCGGAGGGCGCGGAGAGGGGGTGGAAGGTTTAACTAAAAACGAGGAAGATTTGCAAAGGGGGTGATGAGATTTATATATTGCAAGCGTCTTCAGGCATGGTAGCACTGAGGAAATCAATCAAAAAATTACAAACACTCTTTCATGAGAATAGTCTCAACAATAGATCTGAAGCGCTCTGCAGCCCCAAGCTGTGTGGCTATGATGTCTATGATGATGAGCATGTTGTTCTCGTGTGAGAGTGGCGGTGACGCTTCATAAGCAAACCAAAAAGGAAGAAATTCCAAACGCCATTCTCGATTTCGGGGATGGCGTTTTTTCGTTTATACCCATTTGATTCTTGTTTCACCTTATCTCTATCATCATGGCCCAATCTTTTCAAACGGCAAGCATTCACGCCGGTGTTCAACCCGATAAAGCGTATGGTGCAATCATGACGCCGATTTACCAGAGCTCAACTTTTGTGTTTGAGGGAATCGGAAAAACACGTGGTTACGACTACACACGCAGCGGCAATCCAACGCGAGCGGCGCTGGAAGAGTCACTCGCTGCCTTAGAGGGCGGCGTGCGCGCATCTGCTGTCACGACCGGCATGGCAGCGATTACCGCTGTCTTGGGATTATTCCAAAGCGGAGATGAGATTCTCTGCACCGATGATTGCTACGGCGGCACCGCTCGATTGCTGTGCACGCTTGAGAATCAAGTTGGGATCAGAGTCCGCTTCTTGAATTTTCGCGATCTCCAACTCGTTCGTGATTCTATTAGTGCTCGAACCAAAGCGCTGTGGATTGAAACTCCGTCAAATCCACTCCTCAACATCATCGATATCCAAGCTCTGAGCGATATCGCCAAGGAGCATTCGCTGTTGAGCATTGTCGACAACACTTTTCTCTCACCCTACAATCAACAACCATTCAGACTCGGTGCAGATATCATCGTGCACTCAACCACTAAGTATCTCAATGGTCATTCTGATGTGGTCGGAGGTGCAGTCGTGACAAACAATACTCAGCTTGGAGAGCGAATCGCGAGCATTGTCAATACCTACGGTTTGTGCGCTCAACCCTTCGACTGTTGGTTGGTGCTGCGAGGAATAAAGACGCTGGCTTTACGCATGCGCGAGCACGAACGAAACGCATACGCGGTCGCACAATTCCTGGCTCAGCATCCACTTGTTGAACATGTCTACTATCCGGGCTTGAAGTCGCATCCACAGCATGATCTCGCACGACGACAACAACGTGGATTCGGAGGCATGGTGTCGTTTGCTTTTCGAGGTACGCAGACGCAACTCGAGACCTTCTTGACCTCAACCAAACTTTTTGCTCTCGCAGAATCACTCGGTGGAGTCGAGAGTTTAGTCGAACATCCAGCAAGCATGAGTCACGCATCAATGAGTCCTGAGCATCGCGCTGAGGTTGGTATTAGTGATGCGGTTGTGCGCTTGTCAGTGGGACTCGAAGACGGCGCAGACTTGATCAATGATCTGAATCAGGCTTTCAAAACGGCTGCACTACATGGCGTGAACGCGCCATACGCAGGAGAACGAGAAGAGCTATTTGTAACACAAGCAGTTTGATTAAACACGAAGAGGATTAGCACACATGGTGTTGTTGAGTAAAAAGATTGTAATGGCTAAAGACATTGGAATTCACGGAAATCTCTTTGGCGGAACCTTGATGTCGTGGATAGATGAGGCTGCTGCGGCATTTGCGACGGAGTATTGCTGCACGCCAAACATGGTCACTCTGCGCGTCGGCGAGTTGCTCTTTAAGAAACCATTGAAGTCCGGAAATCACCTACGGATCTATGGTGAAGTCAGCAAGCTCGGTCAGAGCTCGCTCACACTGAAGATTGAAGCTCGTCGCTACAGCGTGTACAGTGCCGATGAGCAGATGGTTTGCGTGACCTCCATGACCTTCGTGCGAATTGATGACGATGGCACACCGACCCCAATCGGCGAGTCAATTATTCGCAAGAGAAAGCAGGAGTTAGAAACGGAATTGCTCAACGAAGAACAAAGACTGGAGGTTGTGGTATGATGCACGCACTTCACTGCGCTGATCCCTTGCTTCTCGAATCAGGTGAGATACTGACGCGCTTCGATCTTCAATACTGTACACTTGGTACACTCAACGCAACATGCGACAACGTGATTTGGATTTGTCATGCTTTTAGTGCCAACTCCGATCCGCGCGACTGGTGGTCGGAATTAGTTGATGACGACAAACTAATTGATCCCAAGCGCCACTTCATCGTCTGTGTTAACATACTAGGATCATGTTACGGCAGCACCGGACCACGGAGCATCAATCCAAAGACCGGTGAGAGTTACGCGGCTGATTTTCCAGCGCTGACAATTCGAGACATCGTGAATTCGCTCATCCGAGTTCGTAAGCATATCGGCATCGACCGTATCGCGCTCTGCATCGGAGCATCGATGGGCGCACAGCAAGTGCTGGAGTGGGCAATTGCGGAACCGCAGGTAATCAGGTCGATCGCCGTCATTGCTGCCGGCGCACGACAATCAGCCTGGGCAAAAGCCTTCAATGCCGCACAAAGACTAGCGTTGGAGGCGGATTCAAGCTTGTGGTCGGATGAGCCTGGTGCAGGACGAAATGGCATCATTGCGGCAAGAAGTATAGCCATGATCTCGTATCGAAACTATGATGTCTTTGAGCAAAGTCAAAGTGATAGTGTTCAATTGACGCAGTGTACTCGAGCGGAATCATACTTGAGACATCAAGGACAAAAACTGGCCAATCGTTTTCTCGCCCAGTCTTATTGGCACTTGACACGGATCATGGACACACACGATTGCGCTCGTGGACGAGGAGGAATGAGTGAGGCACTATCTCTTGTCAGGGCGAGAACTCTCGTCGTCGGTATCAGCACAGATATCCTGTTTCCTCCACACGAACAACAGGTCATTGCATCGATGCTAGAGGATGCGTGGTACCGCGAGATAGAGTCAGACTACGGTCATGATGGTTTTCTGGTTGAAGCAGAGCAGCTCAAAGCAATACTACAAGAGTTCTGTGCAGATCTATTTCCATCTGTTTCTCGTTCGCAGCTATCAGACACACTAGTAACTCATGAATAATCAAACACGTCAAAACAAAAGACAAAGGACAGTTATGAATCAAACACGAACAATTGGATTATTTGGATTTGGCTGCGTGGGTCAGGGATTGTGGGAAGTACTGCAGCAATCCGCCGGACTACAAGCGCGCATCAAACGCATTTGCGTGAAAGATCGAACGAAGGAACGGTCGATTGACCGAGAGTATTTCACTTTCGACAAGGCTGACATACTCAATGATCCGGATATCGACATTATCGTCGAGCTCATTGACGATGCAGAGCAAGCATATGCAATCGTTGTTGAAGCCTTGCGAAAAGGAAAGTCCGTCGTTAGTGCGAATAAGAAAATGATCGCCGAACACTTCGAAGAGCTGCGTGACTTGCAATTAAAGCACGGAGCATCGCTACTCTACGAAGCAGCGGTAGGAGGGAGTATTCCCATTATTCGCTCGTTGGAAGAGTATTATGACAACGACCTCTTGCGTTCGATCAATGGGATTGTCAATGGCACGACGAACTACATTCTCAGCAGAATGCAGTCAGAATCGATGAGCTATCAAGAATGTCTACAAAAGGCGCAGTCGCTTGGGTTTGCCGAAAGCAATCCCTTTCTTGACGTGTCGGCAACGGATGCATGTTACAAGACATCCATCTTGTTAGCCCATGCATTTGGGCTGAGCGTAAAGCCTGAGAATATCTTTCATTTTGGAATTGAAAATGTTCAGTCAATTGATCTAGATGTGGCAAAGCATTTTGACTGCACGCTCAAGCTGGTAGCGCACTTGAGCAGGCGAGAGGACGAAGTCATTGCGTACGTCACACCTCGATTCGTCAAGAAGAGCTCAATCCTCGCTTCAGCAGATCTCGAGTTTAATGGAATACTTCTCGAGGCTGCCTTCAGCGACCGACAGTTCTTTCATGGTCGTGGCGCAGGGTCACTACCCACAGCAAGTGCGGTATTGTCAGACATTTCAACCTTGAGTTTTAACTATCGTTATGAGTACAAGAAATTCTACCAAGCGAATCGTCCTAGTTTTAGCAATGACCAATGTATCGATGTATATATCCGCTTCTCACGTCAGTCAGACTTAGGTGCACTCGAGTTCTTTTCGGTGGACACCGACTTCGCTCAAGAGCTTAACCAAAGCAGTCGTTATCTGCTTGTGCGAGCCACGGTCAACCTACAATCGCTTCTTGAGGCAGACCTCTCTGATCGCAAAGATCTTTTCATATGCGATGCGTCAGAGATAGATCAATTGAGCAAAGTTCAACCGAGTGCGCATACGGACATTGCTCATATCGCTAAGACTGTTAAGCGAGACGCAGAAAAACACATGCTTGCGTTGTGATGCATAGCGTTGAGATACTCGCGCAGGCTATGTGTTTTCTTTGCTAGAGTCGGCTAAGCGTCGACTCGAACTCTCTTGATTTCATCCACAAACTTCCTCCAAATACTGTCGAGTAATTAGCCTCACATTTGGCTGTGTTCCAATTCGATTTGCTTTGAAAAAATCAATAAGAAATCTGGTGTATGATGGATAGACTGACGAGCCGGCGATCCGATAATGTTCTCGCATGAGTTCATGTGCTTTGGGAAGATTATACCATGGAATTCCGGGGAAGAGATGGTGTTCGATGTGGTAATTCAGATTACACATCATAAAGCGGACAAATCGATTGCTGAGTACCGTGCGTGTGTGGGTAAACACTGAGCCTCCAGTTGTAAGACCATTCTCGGCTAATCCGCGCACGTTGGTGATGCAGGTGGCGAAGGCGAGCGGTATCAACCAAAGTTTGAGGAAATACTCAAATGGCGTTGTTGCAAGTATAGTGAGCATAATCGCTGCGATTGCGACATACTCAACGAGTATTCTGCGTCGTCGAGCTCGGTTTGCATTTCGATATCCAACAACAGCAACTGTGGGTATATAAGCAGGCACACCGATCACGAGAACGATGTAGTAAATCAGCCACAGGGGAATGATGCCTTTGGCTGAATTCTCTATGTTATCGGGATCGTGCTCTGTGTGCGTTTTGCTGTGGTGTAGGTTGTGCATGGAGATATAGGAGCTGAGTGAGAGTAGCGCCGGTGCGCCACAGATAAATCCCAAGAAGCGATTGAGTGATTTTCGCTTTGATAAAAGTTGATGCGATGCTTCGTGCATCATGATTGGCAATCCGGAGATTGAACAACCGATAAAGAAGGATGCGCCTAGCTGAACGATGAGATGATTTGTCGTAAGAATGATTGCACCGGCCACTATCCAAAGGATGATGTAGAAAAGGATCATGATGTTGTGACCTTGCTCGAGCTTTTGTAGAGCGCGTAGCTTGGTCCAGGTTTCATGGTCTATGCTCTTGTAATCCAGTATTGGAATGCTCGTGTCGTCGTGACAGTTGTGAATGCTGGATTGAGGCTTGGAGTTGAGTATTTCTGAGTTCATGATTGTACTCCTTTGAGTCAGATGTTGCGTGAGAGAATTACTCACGCAAACTGCCCAAGAGCTAATCCGGCTTCGTCAAACAAAGGTTGAATTCATGTCAAAGAATTGTAAACCTACACCTCCGCGTCCTCCGCGGCTCGGCGAGACAACTACACACGAGAGACAGGTTCTCGCCGAGGCGCGGAGGGCGCGGAGAGGGAGATTGCATGGGCTCCTTCAACGACTAGTCTATCGAGCTACTAAGCATAAGTGAAAGTGACTGACTAAGCTCTACCACCGTCACCAACATTCTTCAACAAGCCCTAACTCCGCGTCTTCCGCGGCTCGGCGAGACAACTACACATGAAAG
>JBGAUL010000003.1:0-256382 GCA_044228685.1 Chlorobiota bacterium | reverse complement strand
TAAAGACAGCACTTGCGTATGCAATCAAAGAACATGCTATGTGTCTTTGGAAGTTCAAGAGTCGAAGTTGGGCATCGCGACAATGGCGGCGATGGTATGACTGGGCGTGTAACTCTGATTTACCTCCCGTGATTCAAGCAGCGCAAACTATCGGGAGCAATCTCTGGGGAGTTATCAACGCTGTGCTCCTTCAACGGTCGAACGCAAAGTCCGAAAGTATGAACAGCAAAATCCAGCGCCTGAAATCGCGGGCTCGCGGGTTTAGAAATCGTCTACGCTTCAAGTATATAATCTACTTCCACTATGCAAACCTTGATCTTTATCCATGAAGCACTGCTGTGAGTTCACCCACACAAATTGGTGAAGACCCTACTAAAGAAAGACGTTTGTTTCCCAATGACAGGAAGTGGATGTGTTGCAAAAGCCGGAAGTTGATGTTTCGCTAAAACCGGAAGTGAATGTGTCAGTCTAAAAATCAAAAAGCCCTGAAAATCATCATTTTAAGGGCTTTTGTTCTTTGTGTGGTGGTCAGGGAGGGAGTTAGGGGCGGAATCAACGTGCAAGTACTCATGCGGTCTGGCGGTTTATTTGCAATTAACTCCGTACGGTTTTCCGTATGAACGAAATAAAAAGTGGTCAGACTGCGAATTGAAACCCGGTTAAATTTAGTAAAATCAAAGTAATTCAATATTGGTTAATTGAATTAAATGTGAGCGAGTCTGCATTCTCCTGAGTGCCTCTTTGAGCGGAGTACGTCAGCTGACGTCAGTACAATGATAGCATCTCTTCTCTTTCAAACTTGTTATGGTTTTGATAAGGTCTGCGGTCGCGCTCGGATCATATGTTTGAAGAGTGGAAGTGTCACGTGGATTCGCGTCAGACACTCTCGACAACGTATACACTCATTTGTTCTTACAACAAGAAAGTGCTTCATGAAACCTTTTACCGTTATACTTCCTTTCATCGTACAACTGTGCATGAGCATTTCGTTGCACGCACAAGTACCACCTGATAGCTGCCTACGTCTTTTACGGAACAGGCATGATTCCACGTTTGTGAATCCTGACTCAATAAAAATAGATAGTTGTCAATGGTCATCATCCTATACCCAACGATTTGCCTACAAGTTCTTTCTGATTGTCTTTCAGTACAATGTGAAGCATAGGGCAATCTTCCCACCTGACACCATTATAGAATATCGGCCGAGTGATTTGGACTCTCAGTATCAAAGTACCATTGCCGGGTTTCAATCACTTGAGTCAAAGTATGGTTCAATTTATCTGCGTGAGCTAAATCCTGAACTTCCCGACACAACAACATTGTTTAAGCGGCAGATGTGGCTTCGCTTCAGCTCATACTACAACATCGATTCAGCGATCCAGTGGGTGCTATCAATTCCATTGGCAGTACAATGTCTTTATGATGATCATTCAGGTGTGATTTCGCCTGTCGAATCTCAAATATCACCCGCGCACGATGTTGTGGTTACAGTAGCAAGAGGGTGCATTACTTTGAGTGGTGATTATGCCAAGCACGCACATAGTACAGTTGATGTTTATGACACTATTGGACGGCTGTTGCAACACGAGTCGATCAACAGCACTGTTGAAAGTGCAGGAAAAGTCAGCTTCCCATTGGTGATTCCATCAGCTAAAACGCTCATCGTCTGTAGCTCGGAAGGGTGGACGCGGCTAGTTGTGCGAAGTGATTAGATTGAACAGACTTTGGTAAGAAGAAAATACTTACCCACTGGTCCTCCAAAGGACCACTGAGAGAATTGAACCAGTCGCAACTTAATCCAGCACAAAAAGCCGCAGACTTTATGAATCGATTGCTCTTACTGCTTCTATTGATCACGCTGCAAGCTTCATTGCGGGCTCAGGAAATTCCCTTTCGAATCGTGCAGGACAGTTGCGTCACTCACTTGATCACCGGAGGCAAGTACGTCTTCGGATTAGTGAAAGACAGCCGTCCACAACAATACGCCATCGTTCAATCTTTAGATAATGCTCGTACTTGGGCACCATTGTGTTCGCCATTTGGTAACTCGTACATTGGTGTAAGAGACACTGTTATGCAGTATGAACAGTTAAACTGTATAGCCGCTGATGACTCGGTGGTTTATTGCGGATTTGGTGCAATACCTGACCAAATTAAATTTCCGGCTTCAGACACTCGCGGTTCTATAATTGGCTGCGATCAGGTTCCTAAGTATGGCAGTCCTCAATTACCCTGGTTCATTGAAAATCTAGTGGTACACGACTCATTAGCAGTTTACTCCGGTTCGACTGACGCACCGGATATGATTACCTATACTACCGATCATGGAAAGTCATGGCAATATGCTAGCGATGGTCAAGAAAGCTTGTGGTGTGATCTTCTGTGCAGATCCGGTGCGATAATGTATGCCAGTAACGGCCATGGCATATATGTTAGTACCGATACTTTCAGGACGGTTGCGCGAAGGCAATTGCCGTCAGGAACAGGTCAGCTCAGAGCTCTTGTGACTAGGTCAGACGGGTTACTTCTTTTGGTTATCTCAGACTTTCAAACGAAACACTCACGATTTTATGCGTCACTTGACACAGCACAAACGTGGCACGCAGTCTTAGAGGACATCAACATTCCAGAGATTGAGTCAACTACGTTTGCCGGCGACACACTTCTGATTCATCTTAGAAGTAGCTGCACAGTTGTTTCCGTGCCAGAAGTTGCCAGAGATTCCGACGTTCGTGTTGCAATAAAGCATGGCTTTATCGTTCTGTCAGGAGACTACGGCAAGCATCTGCAGAGTACAGTTGATATTTACGACACAATAGGGAGGCACATTCAGCGACTGTCGGTGAATTGTGATGCTGCAAGTGTTGGACGCGTGAGTTTTCCGTTTATTCAGCCGCTGCCGAGTGTCGTTCTTGTTTGTAGTTCAGAAGGGTGGACGCGGCTGGTGTCGCAGAGTGACTAGTTTGAACTGATAATGGTACGAATCGATTACTCAACCACGCGTTTCCCGTCTACCATGTAGTGGTTAAGCACCAGTCGAAACTTAATCCTGCGCGAAATGCCGTATACTATATGCATCGAATACTATTGCCGCTACTATTGATCACTCTTCAAGCTTCATTGCGGGCTCAAGACATACCATTGCGCATAATTCAGGATAGCTGCATTGCACGTATAGTTGCCGACGGAAGATTTGTTTTTGGGATCAGCACATCTATTGCTGGATCGGGAAGTCATATCATGCGCTCTACAGATTTTGGAAGGACTTGGAGCGAGGCGTGCGTTTTACAAGGCGATGTGTGGTATGATACCGATAAGCATGTTGTCTATGAAAATAGTTTGAGTTGTCTCGCAGCCAACGATTCTGATGCATACGCAGCCTTCGGTGCAATAGCTGACAATGAGATGCGGACTCGCACACGAGGTAGCATCAACACCTGTGCTGCGTTAGTTGGTAGCCCCCAAATGCCGTGGACAATCAACGCCATGATTGTCAGCGATTCACTCTTTGTTTTCAGCGGATGGACCGACATACCTGAGCCGATGTGGGTCAGCACTAACAAGGGAGCTTCTTGGCAAAAAGCATCAATGGAAAGACAGGACAACTGGGCTTATTACCTCTGCAGACTCGGCACACTCATAATTGGTTTGAGAAGCGATTCTGTATTTGTAAGTAGTGATAGTCTCAAGACGGCAAAATCAAGACCCATGCCCTCGATAGCAGGACGTGCTCAGTCCTTTAACTGCCGGCATGATGGAATTATACTTGCTATCGGGTTTGACTATTTCGCGGGGCATTCACAATTCTACGAATCAACTGATACCGCTCGGTCGTGGCATCAGATTCTGGAGAACACGATTATTCCGGAAATAGAATCTGCAGCGTTCGCAGGCGACACGTTGCTGATTCATGTGAAGAGCACTTGCAACGTGGTGTCTGTTCCAGATGTAGGCACCGGCGCAGATGTTCAAGTCCTGATCAAGAGTGGGGCTATTACGCTCAGCGGTGACTATGCCAAGCATCCGCAGAGCACAGTTGATATCTACGACACGATTGGACGGCTGGCGCAACGATTGACTTTGAACGGTGATGCGGCAAGTGTCGGACGCGTCAGTTTTCCGTTTGATCAATCTCTTGCGAGTGTTTTTGTTGTTTGTAGTTCGGAGGGGTGGGTGAGGGTGGTTGAAAGTCAGTAGTTAATAAATAGAGAAGGTTACATAGCGCAAGTGCAGGTGTCGCACCGAATCGTCTAACCGTGAGAAATTTGAAATGTCGTTGTTCGAACTAAAGTCTATTCATTCTTAGCTCACCTTCAGAGTGTTGCAAACCTATGGGTTCAAGTTCCCTAACAAGCAGAACGTATGCTGTGTCTGCGTTACCAATTCATCTACTATTTATTGCGACCCTTAGTATTGCTTGTCACTACTTCGGATTTAATCAATTCATGGGACAAAAAGGTGTTGTAGCAAATGTCCTCATCGCTGATTGCAGCTTCATTGCTCTGTTTCTTCTCTTTCGCTTCACTTTTGCACGATACCACAGGAAAGGAGTCTTGGCGTCGAAGCAAGGTAAATACGAGGATGCAATAAAAATGTTTGAAGCCAGCCTTGAACTGTTCAAACGATTCCCTTGGGTAGACAAATACAGATACTTTTTTGGCAGCGGTTCGGCTTGGAGTTATAGAGAAATGGGGCTCAACAATGTAGCCTTTGCGCACAGTCAAATTGGTGAACGCGAAAGGGCTATCCAGTTATACCATGATTTACTCGAGGAATTTCCGGATAGTGGTTTGGCGAAGGCGGCATTGAAGATGATGCAGGGGTAAGAAGCGAGTTGAAGAGAGGGCGTATGTAGTAACCGATCTTTCGAGTATATAGATCGTACTGTTCACCTAAATGCAATGAGTGAATACCCGAGGTGCGTCACTCCAAATCTGCCTTCATTGCACTTGAGTTTTGTTCTAAAGTTCGCTCGATTATGTCTCGTGCCTCAAAGTATCTGGCGTCAACAATATGATAAAGGAAGTGCTCCAATTCCATGCGGACATCAGATAGTATGCCCTTGACTTCATTCTCTGTTATGTTCTCTTTCATCAATCGAGGGAATTCCACGGTGGTCAGTTTAAGACATATTTCGTTGATGTCCACCAGCGCGTGCGCAAGATGGTCGAACTCGAGATGTTTGCCGACGTTGTAGCGGCGAATAGACTCATTATCCTTGAAGAGATCGCATAGATATTCGTGGGTAATGGTTGCGTGCATTTTGCTTCAGGAGAGAGTGGTTACATCGAGCGAAATTACGCATCTGTCGAGCCACCATTTATCTATGCCGCTGTTGATTCGATGAATGCTCAGTAGCCAGAATGATTCACATATCTCCCTCCGCGGATCAAAACCGGACTTGTGGCATCGAGTAGATGTCAAACTATGAATACCTTCGTGGATCTGCTCAACGTCGCACAAATCAGCGTGGGCTGGACGAACTCGCACTTGCATCAGTTTGTTGTAGGCAGGACGCGCATAACCGATATGGAATTTGAGTTGGATGAATTTGGCGATGATATCCTAGTTGATGAGCAGGGTCTAAAACTCGGATTGAAAGAAAATGAGCTACCCTTTGAAATACGCTACGAATATGATTTTGGCGACGGTTGGATACACGACATCGTCGTCGAGAAAATGATCGACGCAGATCCTGCTTTGAGATATCCGCATTGCGTTGAGGGTAAGATGAACTGCCCGCAGGAAGATTGCGGTGGTCTCGGTGAATATGCGAACATGCTCAAAACTCGTCGCAACAAGAAAGATCCAGAACGGGCTGATCTCCTTGAGTGGTTGGGTGGAGAGTTTGACGCGAAGGCGTTTGATCTCGCGGCGGTTAACAAGGAGTTGAAGAAGATTGCGAAGTGGAAGCGGTGGGCGAAGGGGGAGTAGGTGGATGTTTGCATAGCGAGCTTTGAGGATTTGTTTGGCTCGAAAATGGTAACTGGTCTCGCCTTTGCCTTTGACACGAATAAGCCAGAACAAAGAGTCAGGTTTCGATTTGAAAACGAATTCTTTGAAGTGAATGTAAGGGTGTCGGTCAAAAAGACGTTTCCAGAATACAGCACCTCACGAAAACGAAGCGAATTTTCCACTTGGTGAAACACTTTGGTCGTCGGTAAAAAGAAAGAATTCCTAAATGTGTAGCTGTGTCGTTTTATTCAGATTGCTATGTAAGTTGGACTTGAAAGCAAGAATATCAATGGATTAACAATGAAGACAAGCTTAAAAATGTGGCCTCTCTCAAGTTCATATAGTCTTAGGGAGCGCATCGATACAAATCCAGACTTTCAGAGGCCGTCCGTGTGGTCGCTCTCGCAAAAACAGCTTCTAATAGATACAATCCTCCGTGGATACGACATACCGAAACTCTATTGGCGGCAAAAGGGCGAGCGCGGGCAGCACTTTGAAGTTGTCGACGGACAGCAACGTCTTCGTGCAATCTGGGGATTTATGTCAGATGAATTTGCGTTGCCTAAAGACGCTGATGATGTAGAGGGCGAGAGGGTAGCGAAATGCCACTATACTGATCTTAGCGTTGATCTTCGTTTAACATTTGATCAATATCAGCTTTCGATCGTAGTTGTTGAAGAGGCAGATGAGGACGACGTGCGTGAGATGTTTCTGAGACTTCAAAATGGTACATCTCTTAAAGCGCAAGAAAAGCGGAATGCCTACCCCGGTTTGATGAGAGAGTTTGTGCGGCAGTGCGCTGGTCATCGTTTCTTCAACTCAGTCGCATTTTCCAATAGTCGGTATGTCTACGATCTCATTGCAGCCCAGTTAGTCGCGCTCGAAATAGCTGGAGAACCAACTAACGTGAAAAATGCAGATCTCAACAGGATGTACACAGAACACAAGGACTTTGATCTGAACTCTAAAACTGCTAAAGCAGTGCGTAGGACGTTGGATCGTATGGCTGACATTTTTGATGAGAAAATGCCCGAGTTAGAACGATACAACGTGATCGCACTTTACTGTGTGGTTTCGGAGCTGGACCGAAACTATGTGTATGAACCGATACGGGTGCTCCTGAAAGACTGGTTCATTTCTTTCGAAAGCCGTCGAAGAGCTGAGGAAGAGAAGCCCATTGATGCAATGAACTCCGACTGGATTTCCTACAAAGAGAAGATTTCCCATAGTACCGACTCGTCAGATTCGATTCGCGCACGGATGGAATTCCTACTTCGCGATCTATTAACATGTTACCCGGAACTAGCTCTCAAAGATTCTCAACGAGAGTTCTCTCACCCCCAAAAGCTAGCTATCTATCGACGTGATCAAGGCTATTGCCAGCTTAAGCTCAAATGCAACGGTGAGAAAGTAGAATGGGACAACTGGCATTGCGATCACAAAATTGCTCACAGTCGTGGCGGGCAAACGACAGTTACAAATGGTCAGGTTGCATGTCCAGCCTGCAACCTCGCGAAAAGTGATAGCTAAGCACACAGTCTGAAATCAATTTGAAAGCGCAGCTCAAAAATGATACGCACATTAGTAACACTCTGACTCACTTCGTTGGAATGACCGACACATTCGAGTCGAAGTTTCTCGAATGGAATATCCATCGGGACAACTCTGCTAGTCACTGGCGATCCGTCATTGTTAGAACCTTTTGTCGCTGTGGATAGGTTGCGAGTTGGGAAGTGTCATTCCTCACGGTACGCCTCATTGTTACGATTTTCCTATTTTCTAGAGTATTCCTGAGTGGGAAAAACTCACTTTTTAGGAAAACTCTTTTGATTTCTCTTCTCATTTGTTCGACACACCGTTGCGGCTGGTGAACTTGACTTATCCTGTAACGCAGCCGCTCTCCTGTGAAGAGTACGCGCAGTTTAGAGGATTCGTAAAAGCACGGGAGCCTGTCAATGAAGTCTGAGTTGTCCGGAGGCACAGCATCAATGTACGCTTTCAAAGACGAAAGAACGAATTCCGATTCTAACCCATTGCTTTTTAATGAGATGCGCGCGATTTTGCACGCTAAACATACTAAGTTTAGTACTTGATAATGGGCTAAAAAATCCAGTACAAGGAACGTAAGGATGCTACGTTGTATACGTTGCTTGTGCTTTCTTACGGAAACTTCGTATCAATCGTCGATTTTGAAGCAGATTGGAAGTTTTTTAGCGAAACAGACGCAGTCAGTTCCACGACGCATGCTGCATTTTACTTAGATTATGTATTCAAATGAGATTTTGTAGTGCGCGTACAAGAAAATAAATTTGCTATTGCACAAACTATTATTATTTTTGTGCCGCATCTTCGCAAGGCTACACTATTCGCTTATGATCAGACAAACCAGAGATATTGCTACGATAATGACAGGCGTCTACGCGCAAACTGTATTACAAGGAGATATAGTGTACCTACAGTCAAAACATTTTGATGAATCCGGCAGACTCAGCTCCGACCTGCACCCTGACTTGAAAAGTGATTTGAGGATTGAAAAGCATCTGCTGAAATCCGGCGATGTCTTATTCGCCGCAAAAGGAACAAAGAACTTTGCAGCTTTGATTAGTAAAAGCATTCAACCAGCTGTCGCTTCAACGTCGTTTTTCGTCATTCGCATACACACCGAAAATGGTAGTCAGGTTCTGCCAGAGTACTTAACATGGTTTCTTAACCGCACAGCTACTCAAAGAATTCTGAAAGCTGAAGCGGTGGGATCATCTTTACCGTCTATTTCGATGCCTGTCATTTCACAACTTGAGATTCCAATTCCAACTCTAAGCGTGCAGAACAACATCTTGCTACTCAATAAGCACAAACGCCAGGAAAAGTACCTGCGTGAGAAGATTGCAGAACTTCGGAGCTTATTAATTGAAACACAAATTACTTCCCTCTTGAACATATAGTATGGCAAAGACAATAACGCAAAAAGACATCAACGACGCAGTATGGAAAGCCTGCGACACTTTTCGTGGCAGCATCGACCCAAGCGTCTATAAAGACTACGTGCTCACGATGCTTTTTATTAAGTACCTCAGCGATGTACATGATGACAAGTACGATGTACATTTGAAAAAATATAACGGCGATAAAGAGCGCGCAGATCGCGCGATGAAGCACGAACGTTTTGTTGTGCCTGATCACAGTCACTTCAAATATTTGTTTGAACATCGCAATGAAGCCAACATTGGTGAGCTAATAAATATCGCACTGACTGACCTGGAAGAAGCCAACAGAGAGAAGCTGTACAGCGAAGACGGTGCAGGGATATTCCAGAACATTGATTTCAACAGCAACAAACTCGGAGAACCGAAAGACAAAAACACCCGCCTTCGTAACCTGCTACTGGACTTTCACAAGGATGAACTAGATTTGCGTCCGTCGCATATCGGTGGCGTTGACATTATCGGCGGTGCGTACGAATATCTGATTGGCAATTTTGCCAGTGACGCCGGAAAAAAGGCAGGTGAATTCTTTACACCAAGTGAAGTTTCGACACTGCTTGCTCGTCTTACGAAGTCTGCTCCCGGCTCACGTATCTGTGATCCTACATGTGGCTCCGGATCACTACTCATCAAAGCCGGGTTGGAAGTTGGCTCGGACAACTTCTCTTTATACGGACAAGAAGCCAACGGAAGTACCTGGGCTTTAGCGGTGATGAACATGTTTTTGCATGGTTTTGATAACGCAACAATCCGCTGGGGCGACACTATCAGGAATCCGAAGCTGAAACAAGGCGACGCACTGATGAAGTTTGATACTGTCGTTGCAAATCCTCCCTTTTCACTCGACAAGTGGGGAAAGAGCGATGACAAAGAAGAAAGCAAAGCAGCGGACAGCTTTGATCCCGAAACAGATAAGTACAATCGTTTCTGGCGCGGCGTACCACCGAAGAGTAAAGGTGATTGGGCGTTCATCACGCACATGATTGAAACGACCTTTGAAAGCAAAGGAAAAGTCGGCGTGGTTGTACCGCATGGTGTCTTGTTCCGTGGTAGTAGCGAAGGAAAAATCCGTCAGAAGACCATTGAAGAGAATTTACTGGAAGCAGTCATTGGATTACCAGCCAACTTGTTTTTCGGTACCGGCATTCCGGCGGCGATAATGATTTTCAACAGAGGCAAGGGCAGCAACACGAATGTTCTGTTCATTGATGGTAGTCAACATTATGAATCAGCGAAGAATCAGAACAAGCTGCGTGAGTCAGACATTCAACACATCGTCGACACCTACCGCAATTTCAATGCAGGCAAACTGAAACCCGGTGTAGTTGAGGACAAGTTCAGCTTCGTCGCAACATTTGATACAATCCAGGAGAACGAGTTCAACCTGAACATTCCGCGCTACGTTGACACCTTTGAGGAGGAACCAGAAGTGGACATCGTCAAGGTACAGAGTGAGATTGAGCAACTCGAAAAAGAGCTTGCAGTGGTGCAGGAAGAGATGAAGAAGTATATGAATGAATTGATGAGCTGAGAATGGAAAAATTCGAGATACTGCTGTACACGACTCCTGAAGGCAAAGAAACAGTTGAAGTGTTCTTTGAGAATGAGACGTTTTGGCTTTCACAGAAAAAACTGAGTGAACTTTTCAATGTGGAAGTCCATACCGTAAACTATCACTTAAAGGAAATCTTTCGTTCCGGCGAATTGGAGCAAGGCGCAACTGTTCGAAAATTTCGAATAGTTCAAACTGAGGGTAGCCGCGAGGTTTCACGAGAGGTTGAGTTCTACAATCTGGATGCGATTATTGCTGTTGGCTACAGAGTAAATTCTCGCGAAGCAACTCGGTTTCGCATATGGGCGACCAAGACGTTGAAAGAGTTCATCATCAAAGGTTTCGTCATGGATGATGAGCGCATGAAGCAGGGGCAGAACTTTGGACGAGACTATTTTGAAGAGCTCCTTGAACGCATTCGGGAAATTCGGGCTAGCGAACGGAGGTTCTACCAAAAGATTACAGACATATACGCTCATTGTAGTATTGACTACGACCCCAAAGCTGACATTACACTCTTGTTTTACAAGACTGTTCAGAACAAACTCCACTGTGCTATCACCGGTAAGACCGCTGCCGAAATAGTTGCACAGAGAGCCGATGCTGATAAGCCGAACATGGGTTTGCGGACTTGGAAAAAATCACCGGACGGTAAGATTGTAAAGAGTGATGTTGGTACAGCGAAGAACTATTTGGAGCTCAATGAGATTGATGAACTGAATCGCATTGTCGGCATGTACCTTGACTATGCAGAGAATCAGGCCAAACGTCAGATAGCAATGAGTATGCACGAGTGGGTTGAAAAGCTCGACGGCTTTCTTCGTTTCAACGACTACAAGGTGTTGGAAGACGCGGGGAAGGTAAGCCATGAGATAGCCCAGCAACTTGCAGAGACGGAATATGAGAAATTTAGAGTCATTCAGGACGCATTGTATCAGAGCGATTTTGACAAGGATATGAAAAACAAAAAACAGTTGGAGAAGTCAGATCACGAGCTTGACACAGCGATGAAGAAATTGGAATCCAAAAAGAAACTGAGAAAATGAAAGTTCAGTACTGCTCAGACCTTCACTTAGAATTCCAGCACAACAAGTTGTTCATGGATCAATTCCCATTGAAACCGGAAGGTGAAATACTTGTGCTCGCCGGGGATATTGTTCCGTTTACGCTTATACATGAATTCGGATACTTTTTTGATTTCTGCTCTGCAAATTTTGTGTCGACATTCTGGTTACCAGGCAATCACGAGTACTATGGCAGTGATTTGTCAGATAGGTCAAATCCAATGTACATCAACATCAGACCAAATGTTTTTCTACTCAATGACAAGACGGTACAGTACAAGAATCTTGTATTCGACTTCTGCACTTTGTGGAGTCATATACCACCGCATCACGAATGGACTGTGCAACAAAGCGTCAACGATTTTACGCAGATAAAAAACAAGAGCGAAAAATTTAACGTCGCCGACTTCAATGCTCTGCATGAAAACGACCTGGGTTTTCTGAAGCGTACCTTGGCACTGCCGACTGACAAACAACGCATCGTTGTGACGCACCATGTGCCAACACTGATAAACTACCCAGAGAAATACCACAACAACAACATCAATTGCGCCTTTGCTACCGAGCTTTACGACCTTATTGAAAGTAGCAATGCAGCTTACTGGATTTACGGACATCATCATTGCAATACTCCAGCGTTTGTTATCGGTGACACGCAGCTTGTCACCAATCAGTTGGGGTATGTGATGCGGAACGAACACAACTCATTCAATGCTTCGGCGACTATTGATATATGAATGCTGTAACCACCACAAAACCATTTTACAATTACAGGGTTCCAAGTGATTGGAGTACACCTGAATTCGGAACGGTGTTTGACATTCTCAAATCGTTTTCTTTTTCACGTGATCAATTAACTGATGAAAGAACAGCCGAGGGAATCCAATGCATTCACTACGGAGACATTCATGCAACATTTGAAGACGAGATTTTAGACCTTGAAATCGAACTTAGAATTCCATTTGTGAAAGATGATTTAATTAACCACGAAGCACTGGGAGATGAGGAGTTCCCGTTGCTGCGAGACGGAGATTTAATCATTGCCGATGTCTCAGAAGATTATGAAGGAGTTGCGGAATGTGTTGAGCTGACGAATGTAAATGGAAAGAGAATCGTTAGCGGGCTTCACACATTTGCTGCTAGAGATAGGAACGAGATGACAGAAGAAGGATACAGAACGTATATCCTGAAACATCCTCAGGTTGTGCGACAATTGAGGAGAATCGCAACTGGCTTTTCCGTATTCGGAATTTCTAAATCAAATATCTCAAGACTGATACTTGCCATCCCTCCGCGTAATGAACAAAAGATGATTGCCCACATCCTCAAAACCATGGACATCGCCATTAGTAAAAACACACAACTCATAACGCAAAAAGAATTGCAGAAAAAGTGGTTGATGCAGAATTTATTGACTGGGAAGAAGAGGTTGAAACAAAATGACCGATTGAAAACTGACTATGGTGAGTGGAAAACGGTATTATTGGGAGATGTGTTTAAGTTCGTAAAGTCATATGCTATTTCAAGAGGAGGCTTATCAAAAATGAACTGTCAGAACTTAACATACTGTATTCATTACGGAGATATACATGCCCTCTATGAAAGCGATTTCTTGAATTTTTCAGCGCAACAAAGTATACCTCAAATTATTGATCAGGATCAAGTAATAAATGAACGGGACTTTTTGAAAGAAGGCGACGTTATCATGGCCGACGCCTCCGAGGACTATGACGGAGTTGGTGAAGCAGTGGAGGTCGTCAATCTTCAGAGCAAAACTGCTGTAGGCGGACTGCATACTATTGTCCTTAGAGCCAATCCTGCATGGATAGCAGAAATATTTCGTGGGTACTTGTTCGCAAGTGAACCTGTTAGAAATGAACTGCGGAGATTAGCGACAGGGACCTCCGTTTACAGTGTTGCGAAGACCACACTACAGTCATTGTCGCTAAATATTCCAACCGCGCTGAAAGAGCAGGCTGCCATTGCTCACGTTTTACAATCAGCCGACAAAGAAATTCAACTGCTAAAAACCAAGACAGAAAAATTGAGAGAGAAGAAGAAATGGTTGATGCAGGTTTTGTTAACAGGAAAAAGGAGATTGATATCGTGAGACTAATAAAACTTAAACTCAAGAACTTTCGCTGCTATCAGGCGGAGACGGACTTTATGATAGATGACTTAACCGCGATTATCGGCAAGAACGACGTCGGTAAATCGACAATTCTTGAAGCGCTGGATTGTTTTTTCAACGATAAAGCCGATCAAAGTGACCTATCAAACAATGCCGATGGTAATTCCATAGAATTGACTTGTTATTTCGAAAATGTTCCCACGGAAATAGTCTTAGACACAAGCATTCCAACTTCTCCAAGGGATGAAGGAATCTTAGATGCCGACGATCAATTACAAGTAAAAAAAGTTTTCACGTTTGCTACAAAGAAAACGTCTGCCGTATACCTGGTTGCAAATTATCCTGTTGACGAGAGAATGAAGAATCTTTTGAGTATGAAAAATACTAGACTCAAGAGCTATGCGGATGAATTAGGTGTGGATTTGACAGGAGTAAGCAAAACAAAGAATCCTCCCATAAGGCAAAAGATTCGTGAATTCGTTGGAGGTGACCGATCGCAAATCGAACTCAAAGTTGATGGCAATGTAGATAGTGAGGACAATTTAAAAGCGATATGGAGCTCGTTAAAAAAGTTACTTCCAATATTCTCTCTTTTCAAAGTAGATAAGACACTCGATGACAAAGATTCAGACATTCAAGATCCCATGAAGATAGCTATTAGTGAGGCATTAGCATTACCAGAAATTCAGGCCTTGCTTGAACAAGTGGAGATCAAAGTGAAGGCAGCTTCTACTGAGGTGGCCGATAGAACAATTGAAAAACTTAAAGAGTATGATGAAGCGATTTCCGAGCGTTTGAAATCTGATTTTTCAAAGTCTCCGTCCTACGGTAAAATATTTGATCTGACTCTATTGAATGAAAATGATATACCACTTAATAAGCGAGGAAGTGGTATTCGTCGGTTGGTACTACTGAGTTTCTTTCAGGCACAGGCAGAAAAACGTAAAGTCGAAGACAATGCACCCGCGATAATCTATGCCATTGAAGAGCCTGAGACGTCGCAACATCCCAATTATCAATTGATGCTGATAGATGCACTCATTCGACTAAGTGAACAAGCCAACGTTCAAGTGTTGTTTAGCACTCATAGCGCAAATTTGGTAAGAGAGATACCTATCAAGTCTTTGAGACACATATCGTTAAGTGAAGACAACAGCGTTGCCATTGAGTACGGGCACAACATCACAGATGGTACAGAAAATGAGTTGGTGATTGAGAAGATCATAAAGACTCTTGGGATATTACCTAATCCGGCGGACAGAGTACGAGTATTAGTCTATGTTGAGGGAAATAATGATGTCAGCGCTATAAAGCGATATAGTAGTATTATAAATGCAACAGATCCTGAAGTCGTAAATCTAATGACATCAAAAGAAGTAGCTTATGTTATCACGGGAGGTTCTGCGTTGAAACATTACTTGGAACAAAAGCACCTTGAGGGCTTAGGGAAGTGCGAGGTTCATATTTACGACAGTGATGTGCCCGAATATAAAACCGCTGTGGCAAGAATAAATGCGCAGTCTAATACAAATAAAGTTGCTTTTAACACAGAAAAGACGGAAATAGAAAACTATTTACATCATGAGGCTATTCTAGAAGCTTATGCTGAATCTGGGTTTACTGGTCTTGCGTTGAATCCGATTGAGGATACGCAAGATGTTCCTCTGGTTGTCGCAGAAAAAATTGTATGTGCAACCGGTGGAGATTGGGCGGCAATGGATCTAGATAAACAAAAGGACTTAGCTAACAAAAAGAAGACTGTTCTTAATACAAAAGCAGTTGAGCGAATGACTGTAGAGAGGATAAAAGAAAGAGGTGGATATGATGAGATTTGTCTATGGTTAAAAGCAATTAAGCAGTTTACTGAATAGGCAAATGAACACCCCCAGCTTCAAAGAAGACCACATTTCTCAAATTCCTGCCTTACAACTATTGCAAAAGTTGGGCTATTCCTACCTCAGCCCCGATGAAGCATTGCGTTTGCGAGCCGGTAAAACTTCAAATGTGATTCTCGAAGACGTCCTGCGCAGGCAGTTGAAGGAGATCAATAGTGTCAGGGTCAGCTCACACAAGACCTCATTGTTCAGCGATGCAAACATTGAAGCAGGAATACTGGCGCTGAAAGAAATGCCAATGAACGATGGCTACATTGCAGCGTGTAATATGGCGTACAATCTCCTGACGTTGGGAAAAGCGTTGGAGCAGAGCGTTGACGGTGACAAGAAGAGTTTTACACTGCAATACATCGATTGGAAGAACATTGAGAACAATGTCTTTCACGTTACGGAAGAGTACAGTGTTATGCGAAGCAGCAGCAAAGAACATTACCGACCTGATCTCGTGCTGTTCGTGAATGGCATACCGTTTTGCATCATTGAATGCAAGCGACCGGACATGAAGGCACCGCTGGCTCAGGCAATCAGTCAGCATTTGCGCAATCAACAGGAAGATGGTATACGTTCTCTATACGTTTATGCTCAGCTCATCATGAGCGTAGCCACACAAGAAGCGTCGTACGCAACGAACGGTACTCCTGAAAAGTTCTGGGCTAAATGGATAGAGAAATCAGTTGATAACGGAAAGTTGACAATTGCCAGTGAGGATAAAGGTGTCGACAGTGAACATTTGACGGTCGACAATGGGGGGAATTTATCGATTCTCAAGAACCAAGCATTGTCAAATGAACAAAAGGATAAACTATTTAGCGAACGGTTCAAGTATGTCCGAAAATACTTTGATGAGTTAGAGAAAGAAAACATACTTCCGACAGTTCAAGACGAATACATCTATGGTCTGTGCAGACCTGCACGACTCATGGACATCGTTTTCAATTTCATTCTCTTTGATGAGGGCGAAAAAAAGATTGCGCGATACCAGCAGTACTTTGTCATCAAGAAAACAATGCAGCGTATAACTTCCACACGCTCTTTTGGAGATGGAACGGCTCTGAAATCAGCAAGACGGCAAGGTGGTGTGATATGGCATACGCAAGGCAGTGGCAAGTCGCTCACGATGGTGCTGCTCGCGCAAGCAATCGCCATGGATAAATCAATTCCAAATCCCAAAATAGTCTTGGTAACAGACCGAACCGATTTGGACAGGCAAATCACCGAGACATTCCGTAAGTGCGGAAAGTATGCTGAGAATGCAACGACTGGTCAGCGCCTTGTTGAGCTGTTGGAGAGCAAGAGTGATGCAGTGGTCACGACTGTCATCAACAAGTTCGTTGCAGCGATGAAGAAAATGAGAAAACCCCTGGTCAGTCGCGACATTTTTGTTTTGGTGGATGAAGGTCACCGGACTCAGCACGGCATCTTCAATATCGACATGCAAAAAGCAATGCCTAACGCTTGCTACATTGCCCTGACTGGCACCCCGCTCTTCAAAAAGGATAAAAGCACAGCCGTAAAATTTGGCGGCGTCATTGACGCTTATACTGTTGACCAAGCAGTGAAAGACAAAGCCGTTGTCCCGCTTCTGTATGAAGGACGAGTCGCAAAGCAGACAGTCAACGAAAATCCGATTGATACTTTCTTCGCAATGGTGTCGGAGCCGCTGACGGACTATCAAAAAGCCGATCTGAAAAGGAAGTTCAGTCAGGCGGATCAGTTAAACGGTGCGGAACAAAAAATCTATGCGATCTCATGGGACATAAGTCTGCACTTCCGGGACAATTGGCAAGGCACTCCGTTCAAAGCACAACTTGTTTGCGACAGGAAGGCTAACGCGATCAGGTACAAAGAGTTTCTAGACGAAATCGGTATTGTAAGCAGCGAAGTATTGATCTCATCGTTGGATGAACGTGAAGGTGAGGAGAGTGCGTTTGAGAAATCCACGGATAGAGAAAATCGTTTCTGGAAACGCATGATGGATGAGCACGGAAGTGCCAAAGCATACGAGAAGACTATCATCAATCGCTTCAAGAATTCGGATACACCGGAAATCATTATTGTCGTCGACAAACTCCTGACCGGTTTTGATGCACCTAAGAATACTGTTTTGTACCTCACGCGAAAATTGCAGGGTCACAAACTTCTGCAAGCCATTGCACGTGTAAATCGTATTTACCCGGACAAAGAATTCGGTTACATCATCGACTACTATGGCGTGATAGAGAGTCTGGATGACGCACTGGAATTATATTCTTCACTTTCGGAGTTCGATGATGATGATCTGGAAGGAACGCTGACCAACATCACAGAGGAAGTGAAGAAGCTACCACAGAAACACTCAGAACTGTGGGACATCTTCAAGACGGTTGCAAACAGGCGCGATGCTGAAGCATACCAATTGATATTGCGCGATGAAGCAGTCAGGGTTGTGTTTTACGATAAACTTTCAGTCTTTGCCAAGAGCTTGAAACTCGCACTGTCTTCGATTCAATTCCACAAGGACACCGATGACAACACTGTCAAGCGATACACAGATGATCTAGCAATGTTCCTGAGACTTCGCTCTGCGGTGGTAGAGCGTTATTCTGACACGATCAACTTCAAACAATACGAAGGGCAGATACAGAAGCTGATTGACACACACATTACGTCGGAGAAAGTTGAAGTTATAACGAACTTGGTCAACATATTCGATAAAGACAAATTCCGCGAGGAAGTCGAAGCTACGATAGGGACCGCTGCCAAAGCTGATAAGATTGCAAGCAGGACAGCGAAGCACATTTCAGAGAAAATGGGTGAAGACCCAGCCTTCTACAAAAAGTTCTCGCAAATGTTGAAGGACGCTATTGCTGATTATGAAGCAAAGCGGATTAATGAAGTTGAGTACCTGAACAAGACTCAGGACATAATGGGTAGCGTCTTAGCTCACACAGACACTGATATTCCAGATGCACTGAAAGATAGAGATGTTGCAAAGGCGTTTTTTGGTTTAAGTGTTGAGGCATTAAATGAAAAAATTGCAGATGATGCTGTCAGAACTGAAGTCTCAACACACGCCGCACTGCGCATTGATGAGTTGATTCGGACTGCGGTCTTGGATGGCGGTCGGTCGATAGTAGACTGGCCGGACAAGTCAAACATCACAGGCAAGCTTCTCATTGATATCGGAGACTATCTCATCGATGAGATACGGGACAAGTACAAAGTCGATTTGTCATTTGGTGAAATGGACGAGCTTGCAAGCAAGTGTATAGATGTTGCAAAAATCCGATACAAGTCGTGAGAGAGAGCATTCAATTCGGCTCTACGCAAATTGATTTTCGTCTGAGTTATTCTGACAGAAAATCGTTAGGCATCACTGTAACCCCGTCGCTACACATCCTGGTGACGGCGCCTCACGACACGTCAATGGAAAAGGTCAAAGAGAAGGTCAGAAAGAAAGCAGAATGGATAGTCCGGCAGCAGAGCTTCTTTCTTTCATTTCAACCAAAAACACCTTCAAGAAAGTACGTCAGCGGCGAGACTCATCTGTACCTTGGCAGACAATACAGATTAAAAATTGAAAAGAATCAGGTCGAATCAGTGAAGCTGCGTGGAAAGTTTATTGAAGTTGCGACGCCTGATAAAGCAAGAGTTAAGAAATTGCTGACTGATTGGTATCTGAGAAACGCAAGAACTAAGTTTCAGTCAATTGCGACGCCGCTCATCGAGCGTTTTCGGCGGCACAAAGTCACACCAACATCGTTGATAGTCAGAGCGATGCCTTCTCGCTGGGGCAGTTGCACTCCCAAAGGCAAGATCATCCTGAACCCGGAATTGATAAGAGCGCCAAAGGGTTGCATCGAGTACGTCATCACCCATGAGCTGTGTCACTTAGTGCACCGAGACCATACTCAGAAATTCATCGACCTGCAGACCAAAGAAATGCCAGATTGGGAGAAGTGGAAGATGAAGTTGGAGAGGTTGCTGGCGTGAAGCTTAGGGACAAGACAAGCAAGGCTCCATAGATTTTGATTGATGCATAGTACTTGCAAATCACTTCTTTGTTTAACTCAAGAACGGTGTAAATTATTTGACGATATTTATCATATTCAATAGCAAGGCATATGTGCACTAGTACCTGGACCTCACTCTTCTCGGATTTAGCGTTTTGGAATCTCCTTGCCGTCACAACTACTTTGGTTGTCCTGATTTGGTACACTTGGGAAACAAGACGAATCCGAATTCAATCTCAATTGACGAACCTTCGGCCTGTGATTTTGAGAAGTGGAGATAAGCCGAAATGGTCTAGTATCATTTTCCTCATGCAATCAAAAGGCGACGATAAAAGTGCGCTGAACGGGGCGAGCCAGCTGTTCTTCTCAATTGAAAAAAACATTGCAACAAACATCCGAGGTTCGGTTATTATAGATGGTTTCGAACACCAGCTCGTGTTTTTTACAGATATAACTACCGCTTCTTTAGACACTTTACTGCAAATCAGCTGGGGATGGCGAAATAGTAGTTCAGTACTTATTGCATTTGTGTTGAGTGACAAAATCCCGACCGGTTCTCCTAATAGAATAGTAATTGAGTACTGCGACATTGAAGGAAACAATTACTACACAGTTGAGGACGACAACTATGTTCAGAGGGCTGGTGTCGGTGTCTTCAAGCCGTGATACATTATTAAGGAGAATTGAAAAACACTGCATCTGTAAGCTTCGCACCCGAATAAACTGAAACTTGGGCTAAACGGTTTCGTCGGCGTTTTACGGCGTAGTACAGTAAGACACGTTTCGCTTTCCACGATAGAGAATACATTGTTCTTTTCTTCTACAGCCGTTCATCAATTATTGCCATCCAAATGAAAAAAGTAAGACTAAAAAACGCCCCACATCGGATCGGAGAAATAGATCCTGAAGCAGAACCCAGAGTTGTCGGCAATAAAGAACGCATTCGAATTCAGTTCGACGACGGTACGAGTGATTGGTTCTTTAAGGAACAGATTGAATACGTCGAAACAGCTACAGATGATCCATACTTGCTGTTAGGTCAAGGCAAATTCGGTCCCCTAAGACACTTACGTCGGGCAATAGTAAGTGCGCGCCTCCGTGGTAACCTTTCGAATTTCATCTACAGCATGGAAGTCTCGAAAACTGACTTCTACCCATACCAGTTTAAGCCGGTACTGAGACTACTCGAATCTCCAAACAAAGGCATACTCATCGCAGATGAAGTTGGCCTTGGAAAGACCATTGAGGCAGGCTTGATTTGGACCGAGCTGCGTGCGAGATTTTATGCTTCAAGACTTGTAGTCTTGTGTCCTGCTTTCTTAAGAGACAAATGGGCTGAAGAGCTTGCTAATCGTTTTGGAGTTGCGACAGTTGAGGTTTCTGCCTCCCAATTGCTCGATCAACTGAGGCTATCGAGACAGCATCGATCACAACGCTCATTCGCATTAATCGCCAGCTTTGAGACCGCTCGTTCAAACGAAGAATTGATAGAATTTCTACAAGAAGAAACAGAAGCAGACAAGTTAATCGACCTTTTCATTGTTGACGAAGTTCATAAAGCACGGAATAGGGAAACAGATACGTATAAAATAACCAAGGCGCTGAGAGATGTTGCGGACTATACAGCGTTTTTATCAGCGACTCCAATAATGCTCCACTCTGGTGACATGTTTGAAATGCTCCATCTGTTAGATTCTGCTACCTACAGATGGCAGGCCATGTACGATGAGATTCTAAACCTGAATCGACCTTTGATCAGATTGAGAGAAAGAGTGCTTTCTCAAGAACAGTTGACCGTTTCCGAGATCGAGACGGTATTGGACACCTATGAGCACGAACGCGTGAGATTGCTTGGAATCGACAGTAAGCAGATCGAAAATCTTCGCAAGTATCTCGCACAAAAATTGAGCTCGACTGTTGGATTGTCCATGGAAAACCGTGCCCAAATCGGTGAGCGTCTTGACTACTGTAATCTAAATTCGATGGTGGTGAATCGAACAAGACGAAGGGAAGTTGAATTAGAATTTCAGCGCGAAAGAAAACCTGTTGACCAAGACGTTTACCTAACCACCGGTGAGCGTGATCTCTTCGACTTAGTCACAGCCGAAGTTCGCAGCTACAGCCTTGTAAAGAATATACCAGAGGGGTTCTTATTATCAACCCCGCAGCGCCAACTGGCAAGCAGCATTCCTGCAACTCTTCTTCGCTGGAGTCAAAATACCGTTGCAAGCGAAGATGTTGATATGGACAACAGCGCCTTGCAGCTTGTGTCCGAAACCCTCGACGATAGTTGCAATGACGTTCGTATCAGGCGGATTGCTGGTGAGATGGAATCGCATTTGTTGGCACAGGATAGGATTAGAGAGTACCTGAAGCGCAAGAACGAGTTCATTCTTTCCGATTCCAAGTACAGCAAGCTTATCTCGGAACTAAAACCATTTCTGCTAGCTCACCCGCAAGATCAAATAGTCCTGTTTTCGTACTTCCGAGATACTCTTGACTACCTTCATGTTAGGCTACAAAATGACGGCATTGAAACAATCGTGCTACACGGGGGAGTTCAAGTAAACAAAGATGCTCAGCATAAACTTGGACAAAAGCGCAATGCTAAAACAACAATTCTTGAGAAATTTCAATCCAATAAAGACATCAGAGTATTGCTGACATCGGAAATGGGTAGTGAAGGAATTGATTTACAATTTTGTCGGGTACTCATTAACTATGACTTACCTTGGAACCCGATGCGCATTGAGCAGCGCGTGGGCAGGTTGGATCGCATTGGTCAAAAATCAAAACTCATTTGGATATGGAATTTCATCGCGCGGGATACGATTGATGATCGCATTTATCGACGGCTGCTGCTCCGACTGCGGGTTTTTACAGATGCGCTTGGCGGCTTAGAAGAATTCATTGGATCGCAGATACGACAAATGACTGCCAAACTACTGAGTGAGGATTTGTCTCCTGAAGAACAGGCATTGCTTATTGATCGTACTGAACAAGCAATTGAAAATAAGAAAGCCCAAGAAGAGACTCTTGAAAACGAGGCTGTTCAACTAGTTGCCGCGGGTAGCTCCATTCTTCAAAAAATAGAAGCCGCACACCATATGCATAGGCGGGTGAGCAATTCCGATCTGCTTCTTTACTGTTACGAAATTCTGAGGGAGTGCTTTCCAGACTCTCACTGCGAGAGAAAGCGCGACGAACCAATCATTGCTAACATAAGGCTTGGACCGAAAGCTCATGTCGCGTATCAAGAATTTCTAAAATTGCATGGTCAACATGAAAGTACCCTGTTGCTGCAGTATGGAGACACACATTGCCTATTCGAAAACAAGTTGGTCAGCGAAGCACCAGCAAATGTAGAGTGTATAAATCAACATCATCCATTCATTAGATTTCTTGCTCAAGAAAACGGAAAACGAAATACAGGCTTCAAGGTGATCAGCGCTTCAATTAATAAAAACGCTTTGGCGGACGCCTGCAATATCCCGACGGGTTACTATGTGCTAATAGTGAGAAGTCTAGTTATTTCATCACAAGTGACAATTCAGAATCTTCACTATGGAGGTAAGTCTTTGGACGGTGACCGTTCGCTTACTAACGATCAAGCAGAACTTCTTGTGCGGGACTTGTTGGAGCATGGTCAAGAGTGGGAAGGAGTAACGAGTGCAATTGACTGTAAAAAAGCAGAACTGAGAGCGTTTGAGCTACTTGAAGTTGCTCAGAATATGGAATCCGAATTCGCTGAAGTTCAAACGGCGCGAATGGACGATCGGTTTGCTTCTCAGGAGGCAACGGCAAAAGAACGTTTTGAGCGAAACTTGAGGATCCTTGAGATTCGAAGGCAAAACGATGAACGCAAAGAAAGTAAACTACTTAGAGCAACAATTGGAAGAATCGAAAAATTGCGCAGCAACTATGAAATTGAGCTAGAGCGGATCCGTTCGAGCAGAGACAATCGCAAGATCGAAGCTGAACTTGTGTGTTTGTGTGTAACCCATGTGGTGGAGTGATCGATGCCATTTCTAACAATTGGATTTGATCTCGGTACGTCAACGACGAAAGTCGTTATAAGAGATTCTGAAGCCGACAGCGTGGCTCCTTGTGAGATACTTTTTGGCGAGGATAAGGACTTCTTTCTACCAACCGTACTATTCAAAAATCAGAATGAGCTTATAGTCGGCAAAAGCAATGAAGCGAAGGAAGCTGTTCATGACATAAAGCTTGCCTTAATCGAGAACCGTAAAAATTGCATACTGGATGCTGCTTCTTTCATAGCATGTACACTGTCAGCTGCACTGAATTGGTTCCTAAGAGTAAATCCTGACACTTCAAGAAAGTACGGAACAGAAATACGTTTGGGTGCGAGACAAGATGAAGGAGTATGGGCAGTGAATATTGGTGTACCGTGTGAGCATAGCAGAGTTGAGCACAATGAGCTGCTCAACAGATTTAGACTGGCGCTACGAATTGGTTTCATTGTTGCGACTCTGGACAAACCTATCACAAAGCGATTAGTATTAGACGAGGCTCTAAATGCGAAGTTAGATGATAGATACTACTACCACCGAGATTACTTTCAAGCAGTCCCCGAAATTGTTGCACAGCTCGCGGATTATACTCATTCTCCGAGACGAAGTCAAGGAATGCATGCTCTTGTAGACGTTGGTGCGTCTACAGTTGACATAGCGTTGTTAAGTATCTCCCAAAACAGTTTAAGAGAAGATGCTGGTTACAATGTGTATTTCAGTAAGGTGATTTTTCAAGGAGTACATCAACTGATTAAAATCAAAAACAATCTCTCTCACGCACAGTTGTTAGACTGGCTGACGAGGAACGGTGGCGTGGGAGCTTCGGTGCCTCAAAGTGTACTGAATGGTGGATTCTCGGAGGTGCATCCTTCAACATTGACAGAACAGCTAATGCGTGAGTTCGTAGTCGGAGTTAAATCTCTCAAGGATGCCGACCCAAACAACACAGGTTACTGGAAAGAAAAGGGAATTCGAACGTTTGTCACAGGCGGAGGTAGTTATTGTAGAATATACAGAGATGTCATTGCGGAGGCGAACAAACGGCTGCATTCTCTGGGTGCTGCAGGTTACAGGCACGAATCTTTTCCGCTGACAATTGGCGCGGACAATTACCTTAGAACTAGCGTGGCTCATGGTTTGAGTCGCAACTGGGAAGAGTTGCGTAGATTCTGGTTTAAAGACGGTCCCCCAGAAGGGTATAGACCCGACGACCATGAAGACGGATCTGATATTGGCTTATCGATGTTCGACAAAGATGCAGGCTGAGAGTGTGCAGCCATAACTTTGTGTAGATTTAAGTTGTCACTTAATAATGTTGTGCTAAACTTTATTGGCTCTTTCTAGATATTCACACCATGTCTCGCTCGGACATCCTCTTAGCCTGCCTGGATTCACTCTAGCAGTTCCTCCTCACTCCCAGTCCCATCCTCCACCCCATACACCTCCACCCGCACCCCATACTTCGCCGCCACCACCTGTAACTGCCGACGATAGGTCTGGTTAATTTGAATCCCCGGACCGACGATCACTCTTGTCTTAGCTTTTTCAATATCCATCCAGTGGACATCTGCCAGCGTGTCGACAAGTTTCTCATATCGCTTGTGACCAATGAACTTCTCCAACGCCATGTCAATGATCTCGGGAATGTCGCTTGTGCCACGCGAACGCGCTTCTACCACGCGTGACTCGCATTGCCATCCGCATAAGTGCGCTAACTGACGACATGTGATGCCAACTCTGCGCATTGCATTTGTTAATTCTATGCCTGTCATACATCCTCCTGTGTTAAATGATTGAGTTTTCGTTCTGTTCTGCTAAAGAATTGTGCTGTTCTCTCTTGAATTCGCTAAGAATGTTCGATCCCGTTTCAACTCCTTGCCGGTTTGTGCCGTGCACTTGTGCGATCTTGTCGGAACGACGCACAAAGCGTCTGCGCTTTGATTCGAAACCTGGTCGACTCTTGCCACAACTGATAACATGTCCTTGATGTATTCGCCGAATTGAACAAGAAACAGTGCGGCACTGATCGTTTGCACTGCGGGGCACATCGGAATTTTGTTTTTTCGAATCATTTTTGATCGAAAACCGATCAATCGGCGAACTTTTTGGCTCATTTTCGATCGTTTCTGTTTCAGAAGAGCACGTTTCTCTCGTAATCACTGTCAATAGTTCTGAATCGCTAGTGGTCGATGCTGAAAAAGAGCAGGCAAGCTCCAACGAGCAACTTTTGACGGATGTTTTAACCAACCCGAGGAATAATGTGCCTTTTTCCTGCTGAAAAGATTGCTTTTGACTACTGTATGCAAGGCATTTTCAGGTATAACTGCTGCCAAACGTACAGTACAACCCGTAAATGAGCGCTCAGAGCGCGTCATTTGAGTTCAAGGGGTGCATATCATGACGCTTTCATGACTCGATTGTGCTCTCTACATTCAAAAACTAGTGCTTTCAGCTTTCACCCACCAACCACTTCGGAAGGGAAATGGTTGGTGGGTGGAATGAAGTAGGGTCAATCATATATCGCATTTGGCGTTTCTTGGCCTAGCTCCAACGATTCTGTATCCTCCTCGTTTACAGTTGAATAGAGCTTGTATTGGCCACGAGCGGAACGAACGATTTTGCCAGAGCTTCTTCCAACTTCGAGTGCGCGATCTCCAGAGCCTCCTTTAATCTGGTAGGTGATCTCCAACCGTTTGAGTAACTGGCTTCGCGTTAGCTCCCTGTCAGAGCTAAATATTACTTTCCATGATATTGAGTTAGATCTCGAATATTGCCGTTGAACATCTTCGCCAATGTGCTCGCGCTCGTCGACGCCATCTTCGATGCACTTAAACCATAAACTACCTGACTCAGGGAAGTACTCTATGAGTTTTGCAGTGTCTGATTCGTCGACATCGCGACTCTTGCCACGTTGCAGTATGCGTTGATGACGGTTCTTCTTGGATTTACGAATGAAGAAGTCTGCATCAGCAAAGTCGGAGAGTGCGCCCGCACCACTTTGAAGGTCGCTGGTACTCCTCAAATCTGCAGTTCCTTTTCTGGTATGATGAAGCATGAGTATCGAAGAATGATATGTGTCTTTCAAATCACAGAGTCTTAGCATTGCACTTGCAACGGCTGAGTTGTCATCTGCGCGCAATCCTGAGAATGCCGCGCGGAAATTATCAATCACTATGAGCACGGGTTCGATACGATCGATCAACATTGAGATTTCCTTGAGCATTACGTCATCGAGTCGCTGACGAATAGAAGTCGCGGAAAACTTAGGCAGTTCGTTGTTGCCGAAGGGTAATCCGCGTACTGTCAAATGTTTCATACGTTTTGCCAAACGAACGTCGCTTAGTTCGAAATTGATGTACCACACTGGTCCGTGTAGTCCGACACTCTCTCCAAGAAATGACTCCGCGCCAGAAGCAACAGCAAGCGCGAGTTGCAAGGCAAGGTATGTTTTTGATGAACCGCGCTCACCTATTAGAAGTGTCAGAGAATCTTCCAGCAGGAAGTTGCCGAAAAGTTGCCGCCTGTCGGGAGTGTTGTCAGCGAGCTCAACTAATTGCATCAAAGACATCACGTTGAAATCGGCTCGTTTTACATTATGAACAATGTCATTGTTCAGTGTTGCGCTTTGTAGCAAGAGTTCCAGACCCTGGATAGAGCTTAGAAATTGAGACTTACCATTGGAGTGTTGTTCAAGCATCGTAACCACCATTTGTTTCTATAACGACAGCCCTTGAGTTTCCGAGGAAGGCACGTGCAAGATCGGAGCATTGTCTATCGGCCTTGAAGATGTGGATGAATGTCTTCACGATATAGCGGTAGCGCATGGGATCAGTCTCGAAGAAGGGCAGAGCAAAGACAAGACGGAAGCGATGATGCGCCGAAGTGTGCGACGCAGTCGTGTAACCGAAGATTGCTTCATCAAATGGATTGAGTTGACGTGCTTGATCGATGCTCAACCCACCATCCACATCAATAGCGACCAATTCGGAGCCGCGCCAATTGCGCTCAGCTCTGTGAATGCAACCGTCGTTGTCGCATGAGAATGTCGCACACGAGAATGCGTTGCCCGCTCGACACACTGACTCAACAATTTGATCACGAGTCAACACACAGTTTTCAAAACCTTCCGTCAAACTCTTCGGACTAAAAGATTTGTCGTGCACCTGAGCATTGATGGCGATGTGGTAACTGCGACGGCGTATCGCAGAAGGATTACTGAGAAGCACTGTGTTGTCAGCATCAGCGCGGGACAAACCGCCATCGAATTCCATAATCGCGGCACGCTCTTCTAACTCTTCGTCATCAAAGTGCCAAGCGCGGGACTCGACTGCGCCGTGAAAATCGATATGCGCTGAATCTGGAGTAGTCCTCACCGAAGTGTCACTCTGCACTCGACGTTTTCGCGTGTAACCGTAATCTGATGCAAGCTTGAAGAGTGAGCCGATGGAGATGCTTCGCAAGCGCGCTCTAATCTTTTCGCGGGTCTCGCCAGCTTTCTCTTCGCTAAAGTGTTGCAGGAGAACATGCAACGCAATGTCCTCAGGCAGCGTATTGGCTACCGCGGAAATCACCACAAGCCATTCGTCGTAATGCGGTCGGCGGGGGATGAACGACAGGGCATCAGTTACGTCGCTGATCAAGTCAGCTGGAGAGCTTATCATCGTAATGCCTTTTGGAACGATGGACCGCCTTCGAGGGTTCGCATGATTTCGGAGCGGCGGTAGTACACACGACGTCCGATTCTTAAAACATGCAGCAGGCCTCGCCGTTCATAGGCGATGATGGTAGGTTTTGAAAGTCGCAAGAGCCGACAGACGTCCCGTTGGCTCATTAGATCGTTCTCTGGTCTTTGATCGTAGCGTTCCGTTTCGGTGCGTGAGCGCTGGGCACCGTAGAGCTTAGCATCGATGATGCGAACAAGTTCGTCGCGGAGCTCCTCGAGAACTTGTGCCGTTTCTTTCGGCGCAACTGGTGTGTTAGTGTACATAGACAACCTCGTAAAAGTGAAAGATGAAATTGTTCGAGCTACATGAGCGACTTGCTCAATCTGAGCGGCGTATGAGCATTCATATGTTCAGTGCGCGTCGCTCAGCGAATCACTAAGCCGAACTTATAAGAGGTTGGATTTTTATAAAAGAGTCGGAGGGTTCAACGAGGTAAATCGGGCTTGGGGTAGCTTGTACCCCAAGCCCAATCGGGTTCAAGTAGGGTTTAAGAGCGGTTTAATTTCTTCTTTGCGTCGGGTGACATAAAGTTAAGCAGGCAGTTAACGAAGTTGACCATGTACTCACTGCTTGTTTGAGGAGACCTATCATCTCTGTTGGTTGGAAAGGCATTTGACTTCAAAGCAGCATACTGATTCGGCGTCCACTCCTGTGCAGAATGATCATCCAGACGCTTTTGAAAAATGGACGTGATCAGCTCCTGATTGACCTTTTCTATGAAGCGTGCTTCTGACAGAGATTCAAAGATTCGCACAAGATCAGTGAGGGCTTTGTTCGAGACGGTCATGCGGTTTGGCTTCTTCTGTGCGGTGACTGTTTGAATTGAGGTCGTTGAGTCATTAGTTGTAGGTACGGAACTCTTTTTGGCGAAAGTCAGATCGACGTTGTCTTCGAGGGCATTGTATTCTGCGAGCTTCTTGAGTAGGTCTTCATCACTCAGCTTATATGACTTCGACTTGATGGTGGTACTTGTTCCGCCGCGAACGAATTCATTGCGCAGAGTGGAAAGGTGATATGGTTCGTTTCGATCGGTGACGAAGGTTGCTATTGGGTTGTGTTCATATCGTGAACTAACATCACGCATACAGTTTCGAACGCGTTCGAGGAACTTGTCGTTGCGGAATTTGGTGTCGAGTTTGTGACGGAGCGTTGCTTGAAATTCGTTTTGGGCGGCGATTTCCGTCAGGTTACCTCGCATCTTTAGCGATTTGGTATACGCGTTGCGGATGGAGCGGACGGATTTGGCGTAGTGGAGGTTATAGATATCATCAAACAGTGAGTCACTTAGCGATCTGGACAAACTTTTGGAGTTTGACGGCTTCTTCACTTGTAGTTGGGTGGGCTTCTTGTTTATCACAACAGTGTTGACACATAGTGGTACTGACTGGTTACCTCATCATTATCGGAAATTCAGTTCAAATGATAAAATGGCTCCATGCGTGCATCAGAATCCCAAATAGAGCATGGCTGACTCGGTCAAGACATCTTATGCTACTCAAATCCATTTAGCCGTAAACTATATGCAATCACAAACAAAGTAACCCCGACATCTGCGGTGATTGCCAGTATCAAAGAACCATGACCAGCCAGGGCAAGACAAACGAAGAGCAGCTTGATAGAAACAGCCAGAAGTGTGTTGAACCGAATTCTCTGCACAACTGCGCGTCCAAGTTTTATGAGGTAGGGAATCATTAAGAGGTTGTCATTCATGAGTGCAACATCGGAAGCTTCAATAGCAGCCTGACTTCCAGCTGCTGCCATTGAGATTCCGACACTGCTTCGAGCTAAACTTGGGGCGTCGTTTATTCCATCGCCAACCATGGCAACGTTTCCGAATTCACGCATGAGAGTCTCGATCGACATTGCCTTCTGATCCGGAAGCAGGTTGCTATAGAAACGTTTGATTCCAAGCTCATGTGCAATGTGCGATGCTGAGTTCTCAGAATCGCCGGTCAACATAACGGCTTGGACACCAAGTTCTTCAAGTTCTTGAAGGAATAACTTGCTGTCCTTCTTAACGACATCGCTGAGACCCAAAACTCCGGAAATCGTACCGTTGAAACAAACAAGCACGCAGGTCTTTCCTTCGGAGCTCAGTTGTTCGACAATTCGTTCCACGTCAACAGGAACGCTCGAATTTTCTCTTATGAATGCCATCTTGCCAATCATAATTTCTTTACTCTCACAAACAAGGCAAGTAGCTATTGCTCCTTTACCAGGTCGTTCTTCATAATTTGAAACCGTATGAGGCGTCACATGATTGAGCGTTGCAGCTGATACGATGGCTTGGGCTAATGGGTGTGTAGAAAAAAGTTCTGTCCCTGACGCACACGAAAGCAGCTCGTCTCTGGTTATTTCGCCGATCGGAATAACGTCGGTCAACTCAGGTTTACCGTAGGTAAGAGTTCTTGTCTTATCAACCGCAACTGCTTTTACTTTAGATAACTCCTCCAGATACCTGCCGCCTTTTACGAGTGCACCCTTGGCAGTTGCGTTGCCAATTGCAGCAAATACTGCGACAGGAGTAGAAATCACAAGTGCACAAGGGCATGCCACTACCAACAGAGTTAACGCTTGAAGCAGCCAAGTTTCTGAACTCAAGTGCAGAAATACGGTAGGGACGAGCCACAACAAGAGCGCTAGCACCAAGATAGATGGCGTGTAGACATTTGAGAACTTCTGTATAAACAATTGAATCTTACTTTTGTTAGAGGAAGCCTCAAAAGTCAGTCGTATGATGCGTGAAAGAGTCGTGTCATCGGCTCTGCTCGTCGTTTGTACGTCAATCAAATGATTGCCGTTAATCGTTCCCGCATAGACGGCATCACCAACGCGCTTATCCCTCGGAAGTGGTTCACCCGTAATAGTTGATTCGTCGATCGTTGTTTCACCGACGGTTATGATTCCATCGAGAGGAATCGAGTCTCCAGGTCTGACCTGGATTGTGGAACCTATGGCAATGCTTCCTATCTCCACAAACTCATTCTTTGACTTTAGCAAAGCGGTTTTTGGCTGCGCTTTAACAAGTGAGTTCAGCGCTGATTTAGAATTGTCAATACCAATGTCTTCTAAGCGTTCGCCAAGTACGAACAGTGCAATGACAACTGATGCTTCAGGATAGTCACCCAAGTAAAATGCACCAATGACGGCCAGCAACATGAGCAGATTGATACTGCCGAGTTTTAATCTGAAAAGTGCCTTCAGGCCTTTTCGAATGACAGTGTGCCCGACACTCACAATTATGATCAAGAAAGTGATCTGAGCATACGGACTAGGAAGTTGCAACCCGATTAAGGACACAATCTCTAACGAAATGACAGCGACAACTATCAAAAGAAGGAAACGAAAAGTCTTGTCCTTCAAAGGCAGTCTAAGATTCTTAGTGCTCATGCGACTCACCTGAATTTGTAAGTTTAGCCAAAATGAAGAAAGCGCCGTTCGTCACAATCTGGGCATCCGGTGCAAGCGACTCTAGAGGAGTTATCTCCGTATAGCCTACATCACTTGTACCACGTCTTACGGGAATGCGACGAAACTCAATCTCAGAATCATGGGAAACATGGTTGCCGCCATTTGAAGGTTCCCGCTTCACATTTTCTCGATTGTGCATGTGGTCATTTTCTATATCCGGACCCTGCTCATGCGACTTGACCGACACGAAGATGTAGTCTTGTCCCTGACTATTTACCAAGGCAGCAGTAGGAACCGCATCTAGCAGTGCGCTTTGCAGACTGATAACGGCACTAACGCTGGTTCCATCGATAAGGTTATCCTTCTTTCCTTCAACTCGTGCATGGACAGTGATGGCTTTGGTTTGAGGTTCAAATGTATTTGAGATACCGAATATGCGAGCATCGTATTCTTGACCTTGATTGTTTGTTTGGCTAAAGTGTATGATCTGTCCTATGCTGACTTTCGAAATGTCTTTCTCATAAACGTAAAGGTCAAGATGCAGTTGACTGTTGTCGACGATTTCAGCAATTGGGTTCGCAGGATCGACGTGCGAGCCAATGTTAACGAGTACGTTGCTAACGCTCCCTGACAAAGCAGAACGCACCTCCATCACTTCATGAATGGTTTCAGTGCTGAGGGTCGTAGTATTCGTTCCAAGCTGCTCAAGTTGGTGTTTCAAACTGGCTTGTCTGATTGTCAGAGTTTTGAGTTCTGTTTCAGCCTGCTGGAAGTTCTTCATTGCAGTTGCAGAAGCTTGGCTCAAGTTTTTCTGTCGTGTGAATTCAGATAAGGCTAGCTCAACTTTTGCCTTTACAGTTAAGTATGCTTCTTGCATTGAAACGTATTCAGCGTTGTACAATGTTCCAATCACTTGTCCCGCTTTGACAGATTGCCCGGCTTGTACCAGTATCGACTTAACAATCCCGCCGATAGGAGAGCTAATGGTAGCGCGGTTTTGGTTAGGAACTTTCAGGATCCCATTCGCCTTCAGTGCTGCTGTGAGTTGCTTTTTTTCTAAGTGTCCCAGAGTTATGCCTATAGACTTGATCTGCTCTGCAGTCAGCGTCGTTGAATTCCCTTCGCTAGTCTCGTTGTGTGTGCTTTGTTTTGCCTCGTCAACAGGCGCGGTCTTTGAGCAGGAATGCAATAGCAAAAGGAGTGATACCGAGATAAACGACAAGTAATTTCTATTCATGATTTGCTTTCTCATTTGTTTTTCAGATACAATATTTGATAGTACGTCTCTCCAAGATCGAATAGAACTTGCAGAAAACTCTGTTTGATGCTACTTACACGTTGGATCGAATGAGCATATTCGACATATTCAATTTCTCCCTCGGAAAACTGTTTTTCAGCTACACGGCTTATCGCTTCAGCAAGTGCTATTCCTTCATTTCTGTAGTAGTCGTAACGAGTCTTCAGTTGGGAATAACGCCCATACGCACTGGTGAGTTCGGAACGCAGAGATTGCTCTTTAGCTTGTGCTTCAGCTTCAAGTGAAGCCTGGGTCACTTTTGTTGCTTCTGCTCTCGCCGATGAATTGAAAAATGTCAGAGGCAACGCAACCCCTAAGTTGAATCCCGTAAACCGCGTCGAGGAATCGAATACTTTTTCTGAGCCTGCAATTACTTGTGAGCCAATCAAAGTTTGACTCATATATCCCACTTTGAATTCCGGAAGATCCTGTGCAGTCTCCACTTCTGACTGACTGCCGGCTAGATTCGCTTGACTACGAATCAGACCTACGGCTGGTATGGTTGTAATATTGACTGAATCGTTAGAAGTGAGTTTAGTAGACGTCATCGTAGTATCAACAGCCAGGACGATTTCATCTTTCGTCTCCAACATGTTTCTTAGAACTTCGTATTCTGATTTCAACTCAGACTCACATTGCTGAATTTTCATAAGATGTTCACTTCTTTCAAAGTCAGCAGTGCTCCTCTCTAAAGAGCTTGTAGCTCCTTCATGCAAGTGTTTGGTACTGACCGCAACGAATCTATCATACAATGAATCCTGCGAGTGCAACTCGGACCGTAAGAGCGTCAGATATTGTATCCGGTTGCAAATGAGTCGCACGTTCATCTGAAGCTCTTGAATGGTCAGCGAAAGCATGAACTCTTTGGTACGTACACTTGCGCGTAGGCGCTTGGCTTCAGAAATGTAGTACGTAGGAAACGGAATACTCTGTTGAATGAAGAACGCGTTGTCTCGAGCAATGCTATTGTATTGCCCCGATTGATACGTCAGTTCTGTTTTTGGAAGTACTAATGCAGTTGCCCGCTCCGTTTCGGCTGCCTTAATTCCAAGCTGTTGAGCTCTCATCTTTGGACTGTTTTTTAAGCAGGTCTCAACCGCTTCATCAATGCTCAATGTGCGCTGCTGAGCAAATGCGCTTTGACTTGATAGTAGAACAATCACACATAATAGCAGTGGCGTTATGACGGTAGCTTTTCTACGCCTGTCCTTACTGAATATTATATACAAGAGAGGCAATACGAATAGCGTAAGGACGGTCGCTGAGAATAAGCCACCAATAACGACAGTAGCAAGAGGCTTTTGAACTTCAGCACCTGCGCTTTGAGAAACAGCCATTGGTAGAAAGCCAAATGAGGCGACCGTAGCGGTCATGAGTACCGGTCGCAATCTCTTGCGCGCTCCTTGCAGTACCCGCTCCGATAATTCTAGGCTATCGTTGATGAGTTGTTGAAAAGTGCTTACAAGCACGATGCCATTAAGAACTGAAACGCCAAACAGGGCAATGAAACCAACTCCTGCAGAGATACTGAACGGCATATCCCGCACGTACAAAGCGAGCACGCCGCCAATGGCACTCATTGGTATTGCTGTGTAAATTATTGTGGCAAGTCGAAGAGAAGAGAAAGTAAAATAAAGCAACAAAAGGATGAGCAGTAGCGCAACAGGTACGGCGATCAGCAATCTTTTCGTAGCTGCTTCTAGATTTTCGAATGTACCACCGTAGCGATAGAAGTAACTCTCGGGAAGGTGGACGCGCGTTGAAAGCTGATGCTGGATATCCTGAACTACTGAAGCAACATCGCGATCCTTAACGTTGAACCCGATGACGATCAAACGCTTGCCGTCCTCTCGACTGATTTGAGCCGGTCCGATCTCTGTTTGTATCGCGGCCACTTGGGAAAGCGGTATCTGTCGACCACCTTGCACCGGTATGTACAGATTTCCGATATCCTCGATCGAGTTTCGATATGCACTATCAAGACGAACCACAAGGTCGAAACGCCGCTCATTCTCATAGATAACACCAGCTTTTCCTCCGGCAAAGGCGGTACTAACGATTTTATTCACATCCGAGACATTGAGACCATAATTGGCAATTTGCTGACGATTGTATCGAATGACCATTTGTGGAAGACCTTCTACACGTTCCACCATTGGTTCGGTAGTGCCTGGTATGACTCGAATTTCGGAAGCAACAAGTCCTGCGTATCGCAGTAGGGTATCCAAATTCTCCCCGAAGATCTTGACTGCTACATCTTGTCGTACACCAGTCATAAGTTCGTTGAATCGCATCTGAATCGGCTGGTTCTTTTCGAAAAACACGCCCGGAATGGTCTGTAGCCTTGCTACCATTTCATCGGCCAGCTCATCGTAGCTACGATCGCGCTTCCACTCTGACTTTGGTTTCAAAATGATCATGACGTCGGTTGCTTCGGGTGGCATAGGGTCTGTCGGAACCTCTGCACTTCCAGTCTTTCCTACCACCATTTTGACTTCGTCAAACTGCTTGGCTAGTCGTGATGCTTGCATGCTTGTTTCAATACTCTGTGACAGAGATGTTCCCTGCGGTAGGATGCAATGAAACGCAAAATCACCCTCTGCTAGCGTCGGTATGAACTCAGATCCGAGACGGGTAAAAAGAACGCAGGATAAAGCAAAGGCGATGATCGTGCTGATGACGACCGTTCGCCGTTGAGCAATTGCAAAAGCAAGAAGCGAAACGTAGATTGATTCAACTTTCTTGAACAATCGAATTGGTAATGACTCTGTCAACTTGAGTTTTCTATTTAAGAGCACTGACGTCGCCATCGGTATGTATGTGAGTGATAGGATTAGCGCTCCCAATACAGCAAAAGCTACTGTTTCAGCCATTGGCCTAAACATTTTTCCTTCAATACCAACCAGACTAAGTATTGGTAGATACACGATGAGAATGATTACTTGACCGAAAACAGCAGAGTTCATCAGTGATCTGGAACTTTCATACACTGTCGTGTTCATTTCTTCAACCGTCAAAACCAACTGACCCGTGAGCGAGAATCTGGTGTGCAGCTGATGGAACACTGCCTCGACAATGATGACGGCTCCATCAACAATTAATCCAAAGTCCAGCGCCCCTAGGCTCATAAGGTTGGCGGACACTCCAAACAAATTCATCATACCTAGTGCGAATAGCATCGAGAGCGGGATGGCAGATGCTACAATGAGACCTGCTCGGGCATTTCCTAAAAATGTAATGAGCACAAACACGACAATGGCAGCACCCTCTAAAAGGTTGGTGGTTACGGTGTTCATTGCCCGACCAACGAGTTCGGTACGATCCAAAAACGGTTCGATTGTGACGTCTTCCGGAAGCGAGGACGCAATGGTTTTCATTCTGTCTTTCACTCTTGACACAAGTTCTGCGCTGTTGACACCTTTGAGCATCATAACGACCCCTCCAACGGCATCCTTCTCTCCGTTATACGTCATTGCACCATAGCGTACAGCAGATCCAAATCGAACCTCAGCAATATCTTTAATAAGTACAGGAATTCCGTTTGGACTTGATTTGACTGCTATCTCGCCGACACCCTCGAGTGAACTAACAAGCCCAACTCCGCGTATGTAGTATGCGTTTGGTTTTCTGTCGATGTAGGCACCACCGGTATTTTCATTATTCTTTTCAAGAGCCTGGAATATTTCAGGTACACTGACATCCAATGCTGCCAAACGGGCAGGATTGATTGCGACTTCGTATTGCTTTAATTGACCTCCGAATCCGTTGACTTCGGCAATTCCAGGTGTGCCATACAATTGGCGTGCAACAATCCAGTCCTGCATGGTTCGTAAATCCATTGCAGAGTATTTGTTTTCACTCCCGGGCTTTGGGTGAATGATATATTGATATACCTCACCCAATCCGGTACTGGCAGGAGCCAATTCAGGTTTACCTGCGCTTCGCGGTATATGCTCCTCAGCATCTTTGAGCCGTTCACTAATTTGTTGTCGTGCGAAATAGATATCTGTCTGATCGGTAAACACGACGGTTATCACTGACAAACCAAACCGAGAGATACTTCTCGATTCTTGGAGTCCTGGAAGATTGGCAATACTTTGTTCTATAGGGTAAGTAACCAGCTGTTCAACTTCTTGACATGCAAGAGTCGGACACAGCGTCATTATCTGCACTTGGTTGTTTGTGATGTCTGGTACAGCATCGACTGAGAGTTTCGTGGCAGACCAAAGTCCCCAGAGCACGAGTGCCAGGGTCATAAGTGCCACAATACCCTTACGCTCAATGCTGAACGCAATGATTTTGTTTAACATAGATTTTCATGTATCTGGATATAAAAAGGCATCGCAAGTCCGTTAACTGTAGACGGCGATTAACTACTGCAGAATAAAAGTCCAGCGAGAACGGGTGAGTTAAATTGTGCGGGGCGGTTGCCAGACTTGGAGCGAAGAGCCTTCAACGAGTTTTTCCACCTGATCTCTAATGGTTGAGAGGCTGGAAATAGCTAGCTCGTCACGGTGACTATTACGCGGAGCCACATTGTAAACGTGCCCGCAGCAAGAACAAACGCAGAATGGCGAGCAGCAATCTTCCGCGTTACTTTGTGTGGAGGCTGTATTAAAGGAAGCAACTGTCATCTGCCGATCACTGGCTTCTACGAGGCATTGTTCATCCATGCATGGCTTACATGCCAGGATAAGGACGTAAATACAAATGGTTGCAGACAGTTTTCGCATGCAGCAAGATACTATATTCCCGCCAATTTAGACATCGACCTAGAGTTGACGGACTTTCGTTAGCAGTTGAAGTAGCGTGTATCATGGGTTCATGAAACCGGTTGTTCAGATCGTAAACCTGGTCATGTGTGTGGGTTCCGCTTGAAACTGCAATAGAGAAAATTCTGAACCGTTCGGAATGGCGTTACGTGATCTTCGTGAATGCACCTTAGTTTCACAAATCCGTCTTGAAGTGCTCCTACTAACTCTTCCTCACTATATCGATGTACGTCGAGCATGCTGCATTTCGAAGGGCCACTCTCTGAAAACGTACTGACAACCATGAATGACTTAATGGCGCTACGTGCTATGGATAGGTACTGGTCTATCTCATCGGTAGTTGTGAGAAAATGAAATGTTGCTCTATCATGCCAACAATCGTACACCATAGTTGGTTTGAAATCTCTGATATCGCTCACTATCCATTCTACTTTTTTAGCATCTTCACCCAGTCTCTTCTTGGCTCGCTCTATCGCGTGTGAGGAGATATCCAGGACAGTCAGATTTTGAAACCCAAAGCTCAATAAATTGTCCACCAATAAGCTATCTCCGCCTCCAACATCTATTATTCGAGCCGACGTCGAAAGTTGAAAGTCACGAATGAAGTTCAATGACGTAGTTGGTACTTCCTGAGTCCAGCTTACTTCTTGAGGTTGCTTCGTGACATAAACTTGCTCCCAATGATCTCTTTTATTTGTCATCACGACCTTTCTTCGCCTTGTAAACAATACCAAATTTCTTTGCATATTCCTCAATTGGTTCCATCCCAATAGCCACACGTCTGGCGTTCACATTTGCTTCGTCTTCAATCTGATAAAATTCATACGAACCTGAAGCACCACTTATTACTTGTGTACCATACATCTGCTTTTTACCTGTTCGCATTAGAACTCGATCCAGCAGATATGCATAGTCAATCATTCTTGATTCGCCCTTATCGACAGACTTCTTCAAGAGAGGCAGATAGCGTACCTGAGTTTCTATGTCAGCATGTTGAATGACAAGCCATAACGTTTGGTTTGCTCTTGCTCCAACGGCACTCTGACCTAACCAGCCCAAGCTATCAATTATTGCCAATACTTGTCGCACATTTTGGCTGTCAATGACTTGTCGAAAAGCAACTGAATCGGAGTTGGTGCGCGTCATCTGGTCGCGTTGGAATATCAGTTCGAGCCTTGTTCTTACTTCGAGTGTATCAAACATCGGTTTCGCGACAAGACTGCTATCTATCGTCGCTACGAATGTAAGCGAGAACCACAACAACAAGCGAAAAGACGAAGTCATCAATGTGTCGAGTCGTATAGATACAGGGAACTAGATATTTTGGTAACAGCGAATCGTTTGATCAGCTCTGGACGGTGGATAAATTATGACATCTTTTCAAAATTCTCAATCACTGTACATCCTTGTCGAGTTGTTAATAGTGGTGTTTCCAAACAAAACAAGAAATTCAATCATAAAGTCGCTCACCTGCAACTCCCTCACCACGCCTTAGCCATAACGTCACCCAAATGCTTCTTCGAATGCTTGATATATTTCTGAAACGACCGCGAGTCCGTATGTCCGCTCACCCGCATTACCAACGTGCTCTCCACTCCGTGCTGAAGCAATAGTGTGATGCCAGTGCGACGCGCCGTGTGCGAGGTAATCAACTCATACTTCGGACATACCGTAATCTCCGCCTGTGCCCCACGATAGCGTACGACTTCCGTCGGTGCGTCGATGCCAGCCATCTTGCCTATGATTTTCAGATTGTCGTTGAGTTTCTGCGCTGACACCGGATACCACTTCTCCGTGTCGAGAATCTTCTGCAATGGCGCAACGATGGGTATCTCATGCAGAAGTCGCGTTTTCTGAATGGTGATTCTGATCCAACCGTCTTTGCAATGTACTGCCGGATCCAGGCGCACGACGTCAGAGATACGCAGACAGGTGTAGATGCCGACGAAGAACAGCGCTCGAGAATTTTGTAAGCCAGGATGCTTTGACAAATCCAACGCCTCCATCTGGTCGACTTCTTCTTGAGTCAACGCAATGGTCGGTGCTTCGCGATTGAAGTTGTTTCGGAATAGACGCTCGAATGTTGAGTCCTCGTGGAAGCCTTCGTCCTTTGCCCAATGGAGGAATCGTTTGAGTATGACAATATGCTTGCCAATCGTGTTGTTCGTAAAGTTTGCAATCAGATACTTGTTGTACTTGTCGCGAAACTCCAGTGTGATAATGTCTGCGAACTTTGCTCGTGCGGGTATGATGTTCTTGAGGTGCTTGTACGACGTCTTGTAAACGTTGATGGTGTTAGCAGCTGCGCTGATGGACTTGGTCTCTATGAATTGCTCAAAACAGTCGAGTACGGTCTTTGTTGACTTCTTGTCTTTAGCGCTAGTACGACGACGGTTCAGTAAACCACTCTCCAGTAACTGTTCCTTTATGTACGGAAAGGGCTCAACTTTGAGCAACCGTACGGCTGTGTCATGGAACTCGGCGACAGCGGCACCAATGCGGTCGAGTTGATTATTGATGGGTGTGCTGTGCGTGTTGCGCTTGAGTCGCTCTCGCGCTGAGTCCCACAGGAGGGGATTGACGCTGATGCCGGTACCGATTCTTAGTGATTGCCGGTTGCCGTGGCGCGAGCGGATTGTCAGTACTATCGAGCAGATTTCTGCGTTTGGGTCATCAAGATAGAAGTGTGCAGTCATGAGCGAACTCCTCAAAACGGAAAAAGTGTACGGCAACTTACGCTTTCCGTACACTTTTTCGTACACATTCCGTACACTGACCCTAAACTACTTGAACGTACCTTGACCCAATTTGTCGTTGCAAGTCTCTCATAAATAAGCTACTTGCGGTAATTTTTGGTTAGGATCGGTTAGGGTCGAAAGATGTTAAACGTGGTCAGGGAGGGAATTGAACCCCCGACACGAGGATTTTCAGTCCTCTGCTCTACCAACTGAGCTACCTGACCTGGGTTGTGTCCTGTTTTTGGGCCGTGGCTGAAAAATAGGAACACGAAAATACGATTGCTGGCGAAGCTGGAAAAATTTTTCGGTGAGAATGTGCGTCGTGGAGAAAATTTGACCTGTATTGCGGCCGCGCGGTCGTAGTTTTCGTCTCCACGGACATTCACGTATCATCACCACCTGTATGAAACACTGTGCTTTTCTGGTGCTCTTCGCACTTTCCTTTGTTGGACTCAATTGCGGCAATGGTCAGGCCGGCGCGAGTCATTTGAACGCTCCGGACTTTGCCGCAAAGCTGAAAGCAGCTTCTGATGCGCAAATTTTAGATGTTCGAACTCCGGGAGAGTACTCTCAGGGGCATATCGAAGGTGCTCAAAATGTGGATTGGAACGGGGACACCTTCGAAGTGCAAAGCTCGCGATTGGATAAGTCTAAATCGGTCTTTGTGTATTGCTTGAGTGGTGGACGTAGCTCCTCTGCAGCTAAATACTTGCGAACAAGAGGATTCAAATCAGTCATTGAACTTGATGGTGGTATGATGGCTTGGCGTGCGGCAAACCTACCGGAAACAACGGCTGCAACGCCTTCAGGTGTGGCGCGATCAGCGCCGTCGGGTATCACACGACGTCAATTGGACTCGCTCACACATGCCTATCCAATGCTGCTCGTCGATTTTTATGCTGATTGGTGTGCACCGTGTAAGAAGTTGTCGCCTATCGTTGAGGAGATCGCGCAAGAACGTGGACCGACCTTTCACTTGCTACGTATCAATGTCGAAGAAGCACAAGAGCTTTGCAAAGACCTGAAAGTTGTCAATATCCCCGTGCTGCACTACTACAAAAATCAACAGCTTGTGTGGTCGAATGTGGGATTGACTGATAAGAAAACAATTCTCTCGCATCTGGATTGATGCGCGTGAGATCATAGAGCTTTGCTTGTGAGTCTAGAGCGGCGTCCAGCTAAACGAGGTCACTGGAAAGAAGCCCGGTGTAGTAACAACAGCCATCCCGAAATCAAACGACACGCTGCTGTTTGCCAGACGCAAACCCAACACTAGAATTGAATTGCTGGCTGCTTCAAGATTGCCATTCCAAAGTTCGCCGATGAAATGCAGGTCTTGGCGTCCGGGAATCCGAGTATCCAAGCCAATCCCCACACCAATTGCGCCGCTTGGATAGTGCATCAGCAAACTCCCATAGGTGCCTGCATTAACGGTGAAGATATCGCTGTGATAACCGGATACATTGGCAAACACAATACCCGTCAAGCGTGAACGCACGCGTGTAAAGGTAGCGGCCATGTAAACATCCGTGATACGATTGGCTGTATTCAACCACGCAAAATTCGTTCCCAAGGCAAGATTGAATTTTCCCGGCATCGTCGTGTACTGCTCTTCAAAAATGGTAGCCTTCAAATTGACGATGCTGATTTGATCGCGCGACCCAATCGAGGGTATCACCGTTCGCGCCAACATGATCGATCCCACATCATAAATCCCAATGCCTGCAAAGAGCGAGAACAACTCAACGTTGCCGATATAATGATTACCCGAAATAGGTTCAGCCGTCGGCATCACAAACACACGATGCGCCTCGCGATAGTATGAATCCACCGGACGAATCTCAAGCACCTGCGACTCATAGATCGTCGCTGTTCCAATTGCCGTCTTCAGCTTTATCGCGCGACCCTGCGCCGTGCTATCGAGCACATCCGCAATGCTTCCAATCAACAATTCGCCATTGGTCAAGCGCACGACATACTCCATGTCCGACGATCGATCCAGATTGTCAAACACCCCGCCAGCCCGCATTGCCACACAACCCAACACGAAAAAAATGAAAACGATAACAAGAGATTTATTCACAAGATCCTGAACTCAATTGTTCAACATAAAATTGCTCCGCATCCACCGTCAAATTAGAGCATTCGATGGTTTTGGGAGGTGGGTTGTTTGTTAAGGGGTGGGGGAGAGAATGGAATGGATGGGATTGAATCCTCTTTTGAACCTCGGGAACCTCGGGTTAAAACCCGAGGCTAAACATGGTTGTGCGGCCTCAGGCCTTCTGCTTTTTCTAGGAGGGGCTGCGATTTCAAGCCTTGCTCAGGATATGAAAGGTTTGTGTTGTTAATAAGATGGTGGTTGTTGGAATGGATTGATCCAATCCAATCAACATCAAACGGTCCAAGAAAATCAAATCCAGAGCAAGGCCTGAAATCCATAGTCCCCTTAGAACCCGCACAAGGCCTGAGGCCGCACAACCATATTCAGCCTAGGGTCTTGACCCTAGGATTTTAGGATTCAGGAATTGAATTGAAATCAAATCCATCCAAATCTTCTTTCGAACCTCGGGTTAAAAACCCGAGGCTAAATATGCTTCTGCAACCTCAGGCCTTCTGCTTTTTCTAAGAGGGGGCTGCGATTTCCGGCCTCGCTCAGGATTGGCGAGAGCTCTGATGTTGATGGGATGCGGTGATTGGAATGATTGCCGAAATCCAATCGAAAGGCAAACCCCAAAAAAAACAAATCCAGAGCGAGGCTCGAAACCGCAAGCCCTCAGCAAACCCGCAGAAGGCCTGAAACCGCACAACCATATTTAGCCTCGGGTCTTTGACCCGAGGATTTTAGGATTGAGGAATGAATTGAATTGAATTCAGATCCAACCAACCTTCCTTTGAACCTCGGGTTAAAAACCCGAGGCTAAATATGCTTCTGCAACCTCAGGCCTTCTGCTTTTTCCAATAGGGTCTGCGATTTCAAGCCTCGCCCTCGATCTGTGCGGGTAGCGATGTTGATGAAATGTTGGTGATTGCAACGGCTTGACCAAATCCCATTTTTTCCTAAGTTGCACCGGCTACCTACGATGCCCCTCTGGAAACAACTGCACGCCGGGAACTCACGTACGAACAGGACCTATTGGGAAACGGTTCTTGAATTGAAATACACTCCTTGTTCCATTCTTCAAACGGTGATCTATGAAGAGAAGCTACAGCGTCGTGACTCTGCTCTTGAGTCTCATTGCATTTTGTGCTCAACCTGTTTTTGCTGATACGCCCGTCAAACGTGTGCTCATTGAGGAGTTCACGGGGGCCTGGTGTCCGTGGTGTATTGATGGTCCTGTGCGGTTGGAGGAAATTCATAAGAAGGTCGGTGATCAGATGATTGCGGTTGCAATTCATGATAACGACTCGATGACAACCGATGAATACAACAAAGGTGGTTGGCATCCGATGGCTCCGTTCTTTCCGGCAGGTATGATTAATCGCATTTACTATCCGGATGCAGGTTCAGGTAAGGTTGGTATTGATCGCGCAGCGTGGGAAGAAAAGACCTTGGCTGAGTTGGCTAAGCCGGCAGTGTGCGATGTGACGATTACGAAGTGCAAATTCGATGCGGCCACACGAACATTGACCGTTACCGTCAACGCCGATTTTGTCACTGATGTGCAAGGCGAAGTTCGCCTCAATGCCTACATCGTCGAAAGCGGTATCGTTGGTAAAGGCACAGGTTGGGATCAAGCAAATGCATACAATTCTCTAGCCGGTAGCGAAAAGCATCCGTGGTACGGAAAGGGAAGTCCGGTTAAAGGCTTTGTCCATAACCATGTGTTCCGCGCAGCAATGGGTGGCGCGTGGGGACAAGCAAAATCGGTTCCTTCGACGATTACAAATGGCACGAATGCAACAACCACTTTGACCTATGTTCTGCCAGCATCGTGGAACTCTGATAACATAGAGGTTGTGGGTATTGTTGAACGCTATGACAACGACGTCAACAAATGTGAGATTCTCAATTGCTGCGAACGCGAAGTAGCTCCGGCTCCGAGTAGAATTTTCTCCCAGCCAAATCTTGTGGTCGCTACTGAAGCATCAGGTGCAACAAATCACTTTAGCGTTGCTAATCAAACTGAAGCAGCACAGACTTATGTCGTGACCTTGAAGAAGTCGGATAGAACTCCTCAAGATTGGACCGTTGCTCTCACACAACCTCTTGAGTTTAGCGTTGATGCGAATTCCAAGAAGACACTCGATGCTTCTCTTGTGCCAGGCACGACGCCAGGAGTTGGTGATTTAATTGTCAATATCTCGCCGAAGAGTGATCCCTCACAAGTCTATGCTACAAGCACTTACACCGTGCTGCACAAAGACTGCGCATCGCTTGAACTCATGATAGGCGATGCAAAGACTAGCTTGCATACAAACGTCACGGGCTCGGGTCGTACAGGATATTGGACGATTCAACCAATGAGTTCAAGCTGGACAGAATTGATGAAGCTCCGTGGATTGAAGTCGGTGATTATTAATGCAGCAGATAATATTGATTTCAGCGGACCAACCGCTAACGGCGTTCAAGCACTGAATGATGGCGGAGCAGGCATTCTGGTTACGGGCAATGCCGGCGCTCTCAGCATGATCTCAAATACAAGCTTCGCAGCAGAAGCAGGTATCGCTGCTGCAAATGAAAGCACTCTCGGCGTTGATAAATCCGGAAAGTTCGTTGCCTTTAATGCTGAAGGTGCAAGCGGTGATCCAATCGCCGCCGGCATGAGCCTTAGCTGCACGCCGGTTGGTTCAAAAATTCGCGTGCTCGATTTCTCTGTTCCGCAAAATGCCCGCGCGATGATTCAATCAAGTAGTGATGCAAAAGTCTTCGCTGTTGATGCTGAAATGATCAATGCTCGCTGCGCAATTCTTCCGGCACTGTCAGTGTTTGGTGCGAAGCAGGATGAGTTGTTGGCAAAGACCCTTACCTGGCTCGAAGGCGCAGCACCAAGTGCACGACCAATTCTGCGCACCTTCGATAACCTTGATCCACAAATGATCGATTTCAAAACGGTTGAGATCAACAAGACAGGTACGCAGAATTTTGTATTGCGTAATACCGGTCGCGGTGACTTGATCGTGAGTTCATTCGATTGGCTCGGCGGCACTGAAGACACCGATGTATTCAGCATTAGCGGAATTGATTTGCCGTGTACCATTAGTCCAGGCGCAACCAAAACCATGATGGTGTCCTTCAAACCAAAGGATCCAACCTTGGTTCTTAATACCGTGCTCAGCGTTAAATCAAACGCTGCAAATTCGCCCGACTACCAAATCAACGTCGTTGCTCAAGCAAGCGAAGTGCTCAGCGTTGAGCCAAGCTATGCCGGCGATTCGCAACTCAACATTCAAGCTGCACCAAATCCGGCAAGTGATATGGCAACAATTGATATCTCCAATCAATCCGCGCACGCAGCCGTTGTAATGCTCGTTGATCAACTTGGTGCTAGCTACAATCTCGCAAGCGCGGAAGTCGGTGGACATGATCAACAACAGATTCGTCTCAACACAGCTGAACTTCCATCAGGCACCTATCGCATCGTTGTTCGCACTGCATCACGTTGCATTAGCTGTCCTTTGGTGGTCGTCCATTAATCGAAGTTGTAACGGTACATAGTTGGAATTGAGCAAGAGGGGTCGTCGAGTGGCGATCCCTCTTGCGTTGTTCGATGACGATGATTAGCGAAGCCTGCGATTGCTGCTCAACACCCAACTAAGAGAGAATTTGTTCTCAGATTGTTGAGTTGATGCTGCAGCAATGTGAATAGGGAGGTGACCGCTTTCAGAGATTTAAGCTGAGCGAAATTGTTTGAGGGTCATTCGTTTGTCGGCGCGCGAGTACGAATGCGATATGCAACACACGAAGCGTTTGAATTGATTCTCTCACTCGTTGATTTCCTTAGCTCTTCGTATTATCCAATGCTTCTTGAAGCGTTGCAAAGACGTTTTGTTCGCCGATGACTTCGATGAGACCAGACTTGTCCATTGCCACGAATGGCTGTGCGTGCGGTCCTGCGACGACGAAGCGAATTGAATTAGCATGCGCCGAGCGCACAACATCTTCCACTGCATGCAATCCCGATGCATCTATCGACAGAACATTGCGCATGTGCAGAATAAAAACGCGTGGCTTCTCGTGAATACTATTCATCGTCTCTTTGAACTGTTCCACCGCACCAAAGAACAGCGCGCCTTGCACTTGGTAAACCTGTGTGTCGCGAGGAATATCTAAATCATCATACTCCGAAAGCTCGCTCTGCTCCTCGTTCTCTTGCTGACGAATAGTGCTTGATATCAACTGCACTTGCGTTGCATCAGACATACTCTTGAGGAAGAAGACCGCTGAGAGAACGACGCCTACTTGGATGGCGACGGTGAGATCGATGATAACCGTGAGACCAAAAGTGACGATCAACACCAACACATCACTCTTCGGACTTTTCAGCAGCTTGATAAATGTTCGCCACTCGCTCATGTTGTAAGCAACAACAACAAGAATTGCTGCAAGCACAGGCATTGGAATCAACACTGCCCAACGTCCACAGAACATCATAATCAACAGCAACACCACCGCATGTATCATACCCGCCACCGGCGTCTTTGCCCCATTGCGAATATTCGTTGCTGTACGTGCAATCGCTCCCGTTGCAGGTATGCCACCAAAAATCGGCGACAACACATTGCCAACACCTTGAGCAATGAGCTCCATGTTAGGACGATGTCGAGTGCCCATCATCCCATCAGCAACCACAGCAGATAACAATGATTCAATGGCTCCCAACAAAGCAATTGTAATAGCCGGCGAAAAGAGTTGTCGAAGTTGATCTAATTGAAAACTTGGAAACGATGGCGCTGCAATCATACTCGGCACTGAACCAAAACGCGAACCAATTGTCTCGACTTGGATTCCAAAAAATTGCACGATCACCGTCAAGCTCAACAATGCCACGAGCGACGAGGGAATACGCTTAGTGATTTTCGGAAAACCGATGATGATTGCCAATGCAGCTGCACCGACACCAAGAGCCGCAAGATTGCTGCCATCAAATACCGCCGCCATTGCAACCCACTTCTCAATAAATCCTGCAGGCACAGTTTGCAACGGCAGACCGAGCAGATCCTTGACTTGGGCTGAGAAAATGATCAGAGCAATACCACTGGTAAAACCAACTGTCAATGGATAGGGAATAAACTTCAAGAGCGCACCCATGCGCGCAAAACCTGCAGCGATTAAAAGAACACCGGCTAACATGGTGGCGATTGCAAGACCGCCGTAGCCGTACTGTTGAACGATGCCGTAAATCACAACGATGAACGCGCCCGTCGGACCGCTAATCTGCGCCCGACTACCACCCAACATCGAAATCACAAAACCTGCAATGATCGCTGTCGACAATCCCTGCTCCGGCTTAACCCCCGACGCAATTGCAAAGGCAATCGCCAGAGGCAAAGCCACAATGGCCACAATCACCCCTGCCGATAAATCCTTGAAAAAGGTCTGTCGCGTATAACCCTGACGAAACGCCGTCCACAACTTGGGAGTCAGTTGAATGTTCACGTGCTTTGGTGTTAAATGTTGAAGTATGATCCTCTGCGCGCAAAGCTAGGGTGTGGGGGTGGTCATTTCATATAAGATTGTGTTTTTTAGGGAAGATTGTTTGGAGGTGAATTTCTATTCTTTACCTGGCCGTCGGGATCTGGTCGTCGGGTCAAGATCCGAGGCTGTAGGATGGTTGTGCGGCCTCATGTGTCCATTGTTCGCAGTAGGGCATTCCAGTTTCGGGCCTCTATATATACTATTAAGCTTGCTCCAGCCCCCCCCCTCAGCACACACCTGGCATCCGGCTTATTGTCCACGTGCCAAAGTCGCTCATCCCCGTAGGCCGCTTGAATTTGCAGGATCCATCTATCAGGCTAGGTTTTTATACCTAGCTAAACTCATGCACGGCATCCAGCCATTCATCCTCGCAAATCCCCGTAGGCCGCTTGAATTTGCAGGATCCATCTATCAGGCTAGGTTTTTAAACCTAGCTAAGCTAAGTTTAAAATTGAACAAAATTGATAAATATCTCCATTCTTTCCCGGTCCTCGGGTCGAAGACCCGAGGCTAAGGATGGTTGTGCGGTTTCGAATCGTCTGCTGAATTCCACGCCTTCAACAATTGCCCCCCCCCTCATCACTATAGTTCCAACCGAGAATTCGATTGTCGTTTGGAAGTACCTCGACGCCAATTTCCTGGAAGCGGCTCTCAACTGCAGAACCATCTAAACAGGCTAGGTTTTTAAACCTAGCAATAGAATGCGAATGGTTGAAATTATAGTGTCTTGAATAATGACCCCCTCAACCAATTTATTCCATTCTTTCCCGGCCCTCGGGTCGAAGACCCGAGGCTAAGGATGGTTGTGCGGTTTCAGGTGGCCTGCGGAATTCCACGCCTTCAACTGTTTGCCCCCCCCATCGCTATAGTTCCAACCGAGAATTCGATTGTCGTTTGGAAGAACCTCGACGCCAATTTCCTACAAGCGGCTCTCAACTGCAGAACCATCTTACAGGCTAGGTTTTGAACCTAGCTATAGAAAGCGAATGGTTGAAATTTCGGTATTCTGATTACTGACCCCCCTCAACCAATTTATTCCATTCTTTATCGGTCCTTCGGGTCGAAGACCCGAAATAAGGATGGTTGTGCGGTTTCGAATGGTCTGCTGAATTCACGCCTTCAACAATTGCCCCCCTCGAATAATCAAACCAAGAATTCGATTGTCGCTTGGAAGAACCTCGAGGCCAATTTCCTGCAGTCAGCTCAACTGCAGAAGCATCTAAACAGGCTAGGTTTTTAAACTTAGCTCACAATATGGTTGTGCGGTTTCGAATGGTCTGCTGAATCCCACGCCATCGACAATTCGCCCGCCCCCTTTTTCTTTTCCATTAATCCAACTGAGAATTCAATTGGCGTTTGGTAGAAACTGGGCGCCATTTTCCTGCAGTCGGCCATCAGCTGCAGAAGCATCTAAACAGGCTAGGTTTTAAACCTAGCTCAATAATATGGTTGTGCGGTTTCGAATGGTCTGCTGAATTCCACGCCTTCAACAATTCGACCCCCCCCCCCCCCAAAAAAAAGTCCAGCTGGGAATTCAATTGGCGTTTGGTAGAAACTGGACGACATTTTCCTGCAGTCGTCCATCAACTGCAGAACCATCTAAACGGGCTAGGGTTTTTAAGCCTAGCTCAACCAGGCTACGTTTTTAAAACCTAGCACAACCAGTCTACGTTTTTAAACCTACCTCAACCAGGCTACGTTTTTAAACCTACTTAATATGCGGTCAGCTAATCATTCGCTAATCGCCCCAGTTAAACCCCCACCATCACAAACCTCCAACCTCCACCCCAAAAACATCTTTGTGAACAACTCTTTGTCTACCTTCTGTATTCCAATTCCTAAATTTCATACCGCTTCGCCACGCTCCATGCCAGCTCCGCTCGTTTACCGCCGCTCTTTACCATTCCTATCACTATTGGGATTACACAATGTCAGTTGTAAAGATTTGGGCTCATGCGGTTTGGGCGACCAAGTATCGGGAACCGGTTTTGGATTTGTCGTTTCGGAAGGAATTGTTTGAGCATCTGCTGGATAATGGACGACGCCAGGGGATTTATGTGGATCACGTTAATGGGTGGGTTGAGCATGTGCACGTGTTGATGACTGTGCGACCTACCGTCGCAATTTCCGATCATGTGAGATTGTTGAAGGGAGAGTCATCACGCTGGATCAATTTGAATCGCTTAACGGAACAGCACTTTGAATGGCAGCGTGGTTTCTTTGCCTGTTCGGTGGGAGAGAGGGAGATTGATCAAGTGCGACGCTACATACGTCGTCAGCAGATCCATCATAAGAAGCAAAGTTTTGCAGAAGAAGCAAAGACCTTGGTGAAGGCGATGCGTCCATTCGCAGATAACTTCACGGGTGATGCTTAATCGCTGAGACGCTCCATCGCTTTGAATGAAAACAAAAAACCCCGAACGTGATCGCTCGGGGTTTTGATTTGCTATTCGCGGGAATAATGTTCTTGCTGACTTTCTTAGTAACGATAGTATTCCGGCTTGTATGGTCCTTGGACTTCTACGCCAATGTACTTCGCTTGCTTGTCGCTGAGGACGTCGAGCTCAACACCGATCTTCTCGAGGTGCAGACGTGCAACTTCTTCGTCGAGATGCTTTGGAAGCATGTAGACTTTGTTCTCGTATGCTGCGGCGTTTGTCCAGAGTTCGATTTGAGCGAGTGTTTGGTTGGTGAAGGAGTTGGACATTACGAATGATGGGTGACCCATTGCACAACCGAGGTTCATCAAACGACCTTCAGCCAAGATGATGATTTCTTTACCGTCGATAGTGTACATGTCAACCTGTGGCTTGATCTCAAGCTTGGTGTTGCCGTAGTTGGCGTTCAACCATGCCATGTCGATCTCATTATCGAAGTGACCAATGTTGCCGAGGATTGTCTTGTCACGCATGAGCTTGAAAATCTCGCCTGTGATAATATCGCAGTTGCCTGTTGCCGTAACAACAATGTCTGCGCGCGGCACAGCATCACGGATCTTCTTTACCTCGTATCCATCCATTGCAGCTTGCAATGCACAGATTGGATCGATCTCCGATACAATCACGCGTGCACCGGCTCCACGCAACGATGCTGCTGAACCTTTGCCTACGTCGCCGTAACCTGCAACAACTGCAACCTTGCCGGCAAGCATGGTGTCGGTAGCGCGACGAATAGCGTCAACGCATGATTCCTTACAACCGTACTTGTTGTCGAACTTTGATTTTGTCACTGAGTCGTTCACGTTGATCGCCGGTAATGGAAGTGTTCCAGCCTTTACGCGATCATACAAGCGGTGTACACCGGTTGTGGTCTCTTCGCTGATTCCCTTGATTGCTGCAACCAGCTCTGGGAATTGATCGAGAACCATGTTGGTTAAGTCGCCACCGTCATCGAGAATCATGTTGAGAGCCTGACCGCCACTGAAAGTGTGCAGGGTTTGCTCGATACACCAGTTGAATTCTTCTTCGTTCATACCCTTCCAAGCAAATACCGGAATGCCGACAGCTGCAATGGCAGCAGCAGCGTGGTCTTGCGTTGAGAAGATGTTGCATGAACTCCATGTTACTTCTGCACCCAACGCAGCCAGCGTCTCAATCAACACTGCAGTCTGAATGGTCATATGCAAACATCCCGCAATGCGGGCACCGCTGAGCGGCTTGGTCTTGCCGTAACGCTCGCGAAGTGTCATCAGACCCGGCATTTCTGCTTCGGCGAGATGTATTTCGCGGCGACCCCATGCTGCAAGTGATAAATCCTTGACGCAATACGCGTTCTCTTTATAGTGCATTTCACCGGCAGCTACACGCTGGGGAAGTGCCATCGTTTCGTTAAGACTCATGATACCTAATCAGTGGATGAAACATGTTGAATGTCGCTGGATCTTCAAGTCGGTCAAATACACGAGCATGAAGCTACTTAAGATTACAAAGATACGTGTTGTCGTGTTTGTATGATGAACCCGACCGCCTGCTCTGCAAGACCTCCTAGCAGAGAATCTCGTGCCGAAATTCATGCGTGCTGGCGCCGTTTGATGTATAAATACAGTCTGCGATGACGCCTATCTCGTGGGAACATTGCTTTTGGCGGGATCGATTATGTAGAGCGTCTCTTTAGACGACTCAATCGCGGCAAATCCCGTCAAAACTCCGCCTATTACCGCCCCTCCAATAGGGAACTGCGCGCTCTTGTCTATTGCAGAGGCTAGGAGAAAACCGCCGAGTGCGCCTCCGGCAGTGGCTGCGACCACCGTTCCGACCGGCAAATCTTCAATACAGCGGATGCTGACGATGGAGTCGAGACTGAGACGGAGGGTGTCATACAGGACGCTGCTGGCCACGAGGATACTGTCGTTGCGCATCACGACTTGTCGCGGACGTCGCTTCATTTCCATGGCGCGGGTCGTCAAAACGACCTCTGCGCGCAGGAATTGACGATTTACCGAATCTCGTTGCTTGGCTGATACATTTCGCTCCGGAATGTGTCTATACACCACCGACGCACAAGACGTGCTGAGCAGACTCAGACAAGTCAGGAAGAAAAACAGGATAAATACGCGCGAAGTGCTCATGATTTCGGGAGATACACTCGCACAAAATAGCGCCTTCTCCTTGCACAACGCTGCGATTTTGTCGTATTTTTCGAGTCTAATAGACACAATGTTCATTTTTCGTTGGTCTATTCATGCATCGGTCGGAGTCGCTTGACCAGCACTTGCGCTCAATCACACACGAATTTTATTTGACAGAACAATTCACTTTATCCTTACGAGGAGATCTATGTCCCTAATGATACGTTTTCTGTTTTGCTGCCTCTTGCTCAGTTCGGCTGCAATTGCACAGCAAGCCACGACGGTTCAAGCGCCACCGCCAGCAGTTCATAGCAAACCGGTCAGAGTAAAAATCGCGTTGCGTGATTTGCCGCCGCCAAGCATATCCGGCGAACAAAAGAAAGCAACTATTCAATCACCGCAGCAAAGTGCGTACAGTCACGGTGATCCAACCGATCAAGAACAATTGCTTCTTGAGTACATCAATCGCGCTCGCATGAATCCTTCAGCAGAAGGCGATTCGTTGTATAATACCAAAGACGCTGACGTTGTTAATGCATACAATTTTTGGAAAGTAAATAAGACACAAGTACGTGCGGACTTCAAGACCTATCCTGCACGTCCACCCCTTGCATTTCATCCTAAGGTGATCAATGCTGCGCGCGTACACAGCGCGGATATGCGCGATCACCAATTCCAAAGTCACACCGGTTCTGATGGTAGTGATCCAGGACAACGTATGAGCAAGGCTGGATATACCAGCAGCGGATGGGGTGAAAACATTTTTGCCTACGCACATAGCATGTGGGAAGCAGAAGCTGGATTCTTGGTTGACTGGGGAACAGGCAACGAAGGTCTAGGCCACCGTCACAACACAATGAACTTCGCACAGTCCGATATGATTTATACTGAAATCGGTATCGGTGTGTATGCTGGTTCAGGTTCGGTCGGACCATGGGTCGTCACCGAAGACTTCGGTGTTGGATTTGAACACTACATTTTGGGCGTTGTCTACAAAGACAAAAACAACAACAAACAATACGATCCAGGTGAAGGAATTTCAGGTGTGAAGATTACTCCTTCACAAGGAAACTACTTTGCTATTAGCTCAGCCTCAGGCGGATACGCTATTCCAATGGGATCTGTCACCGGAGCTGTTACAGTGACCGCTGTTGGTTCAGGTGTTTCTGAAGTGAAGCAAGTTTCCCTCAGCGGACAAAACGTAAAGGTCGACTTCGGTCAAGCAACTACACCGGCTGTGTTCTTGGTCTTCCCTGAAGACAATGCGACACTCGAAGTTGACACCACCAAAGCTCGCTGGAACAAGGTCACAGGTGCTACACTCTATCACGTACAAGTTTCAAAAGATCCAAGCTTCAAGAAGATGGTCATCAATGATTCAGCGGTTGCTTCGAAAGACACGACCTATGCATTGAAGAATCTTGAACTTGATAGCACCTACTACTGGAGAGTTCGCGCTAAGAGTTCGCTCGGTTGGGGTGAATTCGCTCCGGCTTATTCCTTCCTCGTGAGCGTGACCCCAAGCATTGCACAGCTTATCTATCCGGCGATGGGCGCGAGCTTGCCGAATAAGACCTTTACCTTTAGCTGGCATCCTTCAAAGCCAGGCGTGACGAAGTATTGGTTCGAAATCACACGCGACACCGCGTTGATGGATTTGGCAATTCAAGATTATGAGTTGACCGATACCACATACGTTCTTCGCGACACCACGAATGAAATTCATAACGATAGCACGTACTACTGGCACGTTGCTGCTTTCCATAGCGACAACAACTACAGTCCGTTCTCGGAATTGCGCTGGTTCAAAATCAGCTCAGCTCCAAATGCTGTCAATGAAGATCAGCCGATCATCGTGAATACCATTGCTCCACATCCTGTGCAAGGTGTGGTCGTGTTGCGCTATGCTTTGCGCGCTGCAGGACAGGTCAATCTGAGTTTGTATGATGAGCAAGGACGTCACCTTACAACAATTGCGAACGAACAACAAGATGCCGGTGATCATTCAATTAATCTCGACTTCTCGTCAGCAGCATTGTCAGGACTCCCTTCAGGTGCCTACATTCTGCGCATGACGAGCGAATCCGGTAGCTTCACACGTCCTTTGATTTTGAATCGCTAAGATTCATCCTCAATCTCTTTCAAAAGCCGTTGGCTCTCATGCTCAACGGCTTTTGTATTTTTCGGCCTGGAATGAGAGTTCATCTGCTCAGCTAGCTACACAACGAGTATCGCTTCACTGCTTTTATGAATAATACCGCTGCCTTCAGTGCACGCGACGTGCAGGCAATTTTCGGCGACAATGCCATTGTGCCGGATTACTTCGCCGCGAATGGCGTGAGTACGGATTCGCGGACAATGCGTCCGGGAAACATCTTCGTTGCGCTGCGCGGACAAAACTTCGACGCCCACAACAACATCCATGAAGCAATTATAAAAGGTGCGGCGTGTGTTGTGATGCAGCGGGATTGGTTGGCGGAATGGAATAGCGGACCAGGAGCTGAGTTTCCCAAATTCTCTCGCATCGTCGTCGACGATACTCTCATCGCGCTAGCCGATCTCGCGCGCTGGCATCGTCGTCGCTTCAATATCCCCGTTGTCGCTATTGCAGGCGCTAACGGCAAAACAACAACCAAGGATATGGCAGCACATTGTCTTGCTGCAAAATTCCATACCCTTGCAACCGCCGAGAACTTCAACAACCGCATCGGCGCTGCTCACACGCTCTTGCAGCTCAATAAAACTCATCAAGCTGCCGTAGTTGAGATTGGCACCAATGAGCCCGGCGAAATAGAAATACTCTCGGCAATGGTTGAACCAACTCACGGTCTCATTACCAACATCGCCGAAGAACACCTTGAGAAGTTGATCGATCTGGATGGAGTAGAGAAGGAAGAAACATCGCTCTTTCGCTACTGCAGCAAAGCATCGGCACAAGTGCTTTTGAATATGGATGATGAGCGTCTGGCGGAATGGACGAGTCATCTTCACGCAGCACTTAGCTTCGGAACGGTTTCGGATGACTCCGACTCCTACGCACTCAGTGCATCGTTCTCCTTTGATGATCAACTGCACCCAACACTCGAACTCGCGTATCTCAACCAACATGCTGTCTGTTCCATGCAATGCGTTGGATATGCTGCTGCCTTGAATGCGCTCGCAGCAATCGCAGTTGGACTCGGTGTTGGAATGACTTTGGATGAATGCGCTGAAGCTATGTGCAGCTATCAGTCGCGCGAGGCTCACGGTTATGCACGGATGGTTGTGCAAGCCGGACCCAACTGCGTCGTTCTAAACGATTGCTACAATGCCAATCCTGCATCAATGAGAATGGCGCTGCTAACATTGCGCGACTATCCCACTGCCTCTCGTCATATTGCCCTACTCGGTGATATGCGCGAACTCGGCGCAGCGACTGCCATTGAACATGATCGTACCTTAGGCTTTGCACAACAATGCGCAGATCTGATTCTCGTGCTTGGTAATGAGATGAATGCTGCCGTCACCAGAGCCGGCTCGCCAAAAGAAATTGTGTGTTGCTCGTCACACGCAGACGCGGTCGAGAAGCTAAAGCAGCATGTACAAGGCGGTGACGTCGTACTCGTCAAAGCATCACGCGGCATTGCGCTCGATAAAGTGATCGATGCGTTTTTGGGATGATGAGCTAAAGTAGGTTAAGCCTGCAGTGCAGCTTGACGTCTAACAAGACTACGACGTAGCTTTTCGAAGAACTCCTCAATCTCTTCGCGACCAATAATCAGCGGCGGCACAATTCTAATGACGTTTGTCGCAGTAGCGCTGCAAATCACGCGTTCCTCAATTAGAAGATCACGTAGTGCGGTGGAGTCTTCGTTGAGCACAAGTCCCAGCATCAGACCTCGACCGCGCACTTCCTGAGTTAACGGAGCAAACTCTTGCTGAATTTTCTTCAGGCCTTCGATGAGAATAGCACTCATCGCACGGACGTTGTCCATCAAGCCACGATCGCATTCTTCCATAACAACCAAGCCTGTTGCGCATGAGAGCGCGTTGCCGCCGTAGGTGCTGCCATGTTGACCATGCTGCCACACATGGCTCATTTTCTCGGATGCAAGTACTGCTCCCAGCGGTAAGCCGCCACCGAGACCTTTGGCCATCGTGACGATGTCAGGCTTAATTCCATACTTCTCAAATCCAAAGAAATCTCCGCTACGTCCAACTCCAACCTGAACCTCGTCGGCAATCAAAACAAATCCATACTTCTCGCGCAAGCTCTCGAGTTCTTTCACAAACTCAACGCTCGCCTCAGTGATTCCACCTTCACCTTGAATAAACTCAATGCCAATCGCGCAGGTGCTCGCATTCACCGCTTCGCGCAAAGCTTGAACATCGTTGAATGGAAGTACGCGAGTTCCCGGAAGGAATGGATCCATGCCTTTTTTGTAGAGCGGCTTGTCCATGACGGAGAGTGCGCCGTAGGTACGACCATGAAAACCACCGTGGAATCCGATGAAGTCGCCAACCTTTGATTGTGAGCTGCCATAGGCGCGAGCCAGCTTCATTGCAGCGTCCCACGACTCAGCACCCGAGTTTGTAAACACGACCTTTGAATAGCCGGTGCGTGCTGTCAGAGCTTCCGCCAAACGTATCTGCGGTTCTTGGTAAAAGAAATTTGAAACGTGCAGGTACTTGTTTGCTTGAGTATGAATGGCTTCGAGAATACGCGGATGCGAATGACCCAATGCACTCACCGCAATGCCAGCCAGCATGTCGAGATAGCAGTCGCCATCGGCGCTCCAAATTCTACATCCCTCAGCCTTGTCGATGACAACCGGCAAGCGCTTGTAAGTTTGATAGATAACCTGGTGTTCACGTTCGACGAGTTCGGTGCTGTGTTGCTTCATTTCGCTGAGATTGAATCAATAAAAACATGAGTAGCAATGCTACAGTACTGCAAATTACGCAGTGCGCTAAGCTTCGTCGTCGTTATTCGATTGATCAAAATCCAAAAGACGAATATGTGCCTGCGCTTCTGACTCGATGAGGTCGGATGTGAGTCGCTCACGATCCGATGAAGAGTAAGCTGAACGTAGTGTATCGATTGTGATCACATCAGCTTCGATGTGAAAGTCGACGCGCCATGCACGACTGGCAAGAGTGTAGTAGTTGTCCTGACGATGCTCAACCCGATTCGATGAAGTGGGCAGGGGATTGAGCAATAAGCGTCGTTCAATGTGTTGAAGTAGTGTGTACGAAAGAGCGCCATCGACCACTTCAAAACGACGTCGCGCACGGTCCGACCATTTGATGGTGTATTGTCTGTGCAGTTCCGGATTGTCCGCCCAACCACCAACCGCATCCGGAATAGAGTCGTAGCGTGAGATGTATGGTTTGATATCAATCACCGGAGTGCCATCAACCATGTCGGCACCGATCACGCGGAGAATTCGTCCTTCAACAGAGAGCAAGCGCAGTGCGCTAATCGCAACTGGATTAGGACGATGCGGAGAGCGCGTTGCAAAGACGCCATGCTTCGAACCATCGCGTGGAGTTTGAATGATTGGTCGCCATGATTGCGCTTCGTGAAACAACCACACGACCCAGATGTGCGAGAAACCATCGAGATGACGCAACGCCGTTTCATAGTTGCATTGAGCATTGAGTTCGATTTCGAACACAGCGCTCTCGTCGTTCTCTGCTTGCAGCGGTGCTAAGTAACGCTCTTGATAAGGTGAGTGCACAACACCGATGGGATAGAATACTATTGCGTTTGGATCTGATGTCGCTGAACTGCTTTCGGTGTTGTTGGCTGCTTCCTCGGGAAGAGAGTTTTGCGATGAGTGTGCGTCGTTGATCATGGACGAACATAATGAGCAAGCGACTAAATGTGGCTAAAAACAGAACATCCCGCTCATTGGCGGGATGTTCTGTTCGTTGTGATGAAGGTGAGTGTTCTTCTGATAATCTTGTCGACGTGGGTGATAATCACGATGGATCGACAGGCAGAAGAACAGGAGTGCGCTCATGAAGAGCTAACCTTCGTGCTGTGGTGCAGCTACTGGAATTGTCGTCAGAGATGAATAAAACTTAAGCTCCCATGAGATAAGGAGTTGTGCAAAGGCTCAGGAAGATTGAATTCGCGACTTGTTGGGTTTGAAACAGCTAAAGATTGTCGCATACTAATGTAAGAGCATTGAAGCCTTGAACTGTTTCAAAGCAATACTGAGTTGATTGTGTGAAGCGAATCGAGAAGTAGGGAACTGAGATGTACTGAGGATCGAAGGAGGCTGAAGACTTGATGGCTGATCGAGGCTTGTGATGACGCAGATAAAACCAGATTGCGACGGATGGCTCACCACAAACCATCCGTCGCTGTCCCCAAGATGTCAAAGACATTTTCTTGAGAGGATTATCCGGCTTCGTTTTCAAGGACAGTATCAGGACTGGAGCGCTTAGCCTCGCTGTCATCTTCAGTTGTGCTCATCAGCCATCACATGAGTTTGGAGGTCGAAGAGACAGCAGAGAAGCGATCCTGCTACTGCTTTGAGAGAGACGTCGTTGTAGACGTCGCGCTCATTTGTATTTCAAATGTGATCGAGACGATCATCAATCAATGCTTAGAGCTGAGGCGATTGAATCACCTTCAGTTCAGATCCGGAGATTATCCCCGGATCAGTTGCAAGTAACCTTGCGGCATTTGGTTCGCTTGCGAGAGCGATGTCAATGACGCTTGTTGCAAGAACTGAGCCTTGACGAGTTGCAATTGTTCCTGTGCGACGTCTGCATCTTCGATACGAGAGATAGCGGCGTTGTAGTTGGTCAACTGCGACTTGAGATTGTCTTCTTGTGACGCCAAGCGGTTGGATACACCACCAATGTATGATGCAACTTTGTTGACGTTGTTGAGTGCGTCGGCCAAGCTTTGCAGCGTGGTTTGAATTTGCGTTGTCGCAAAGACGCCGAGGTTAGATGACGTGACGGAGTTCAGAGACTGCAGCGCCAATCCGGTGATACCGGCGAAGCTGGTTGAATTCAGCGTCAGGTTAAAGTTGTTACTCGGAACATTGAAGTCCGTGTTACCCGTCGTCAAGTCAATCGCCAAAGTCAGCAGCGAGTTGTCCGCGCGGGAACCGATCACAAACTCCGAAGAGAATGTGCCGTCAAGAAGTTGCTGACCGCCGAAGACGGTTGAGTCGAGCACTGCTTGGATTTGTTCCGCAAGACGATAAGCAGCTTTCGCAAGAGCAACCTTTTCATCCGTGCCGATAGCACCTGATGCAGCTTGCGATGCAGCTTCTTTAATCTGCGTGACGAGGGTGTTGATGTTGTCGAGACCATCCTGCGCAATGTTTGCAACATTGGCGGCGCCTCCGACGGCGTTGAGTGCAGCTGTCAACGATCCACTACGAGCTCCCAATGCGCGGCTTGTGATGTAGCCTGCAACGTCGTCGGCAGCGGAATTGATTCGCTTACCCGTCGAGAGTCGGAGTTGGTGATTGGCTATACTGCGGTTAGAAGCATCCAACGCGTTGTACGCGTTCTCAGCTGGTGTGTTGGTGCGTATTCTGGCACCATTCGTTATTGCTGATGGCATGTTACCTCCATGTAACCTAATGTGATACTGTTGTTCATCCTTGAAACGTCAGCCTTTCTACTGTTTCCCAAGCCGAAGCTTAGGTCACCGATTCATCCTGAATCTGTAGATGGCTGAAACCATCGAACCGAACTGTCAAAGTAGTCTGCAGAAGAGTTATCGGAGGGCTGTTCGGAAAGTTTAATCACTGAACTAAACTTTTTTTTTCAACCCCATACTTTGCTGTGTTTTCCTCTTGAATACTGCCTTCTGTCGGAGACAGTCGGTTGTATTTTTGTTCTGCACTGTTTAGAACACCCGATGAAAGCACAGATCTCATTCCTCCATTCATTGCCAACGGTCGACTTTTCTCATCCGATAAACATTTCACTACCTATCCGCAGGGATGATAGCAATCCCAATGCCTATTTTTTGCCGAAGCCGGTTTTTGAACCTTTTCGAACAGAAAATTTTGTTGGGAGTGTTGCCGAAGGTGGACCGGTTAACTGTGAAGTCATCCAATTAGCTCCGCATGGTAATGGTACTCATACAGAGTGCGTCGGACATATTTCAAAAGAACCGGTCACGATTGCCGCCACCTTAAAGCAGAACATGTTTCATGCTCGACTTGTAAGTGTTCAGCCGTCTGAACGTAATGGCGACTTCCTCGTTTCCTGCGAATCCGTCGATACAGCACTTCAAGATTTTCAGGGTGAGGCTCTGTTGATTCGCACCCTGCCGAACTTATCCTCTAAAGAATCGTGCCAATGGTCCGGAACCAACCCTATTTATTGTGAAAAAGGTGTCGGAAATATTCTGCGCTCCCATGGCATAAAGCACTTCTGCGTCGACTTTCCCTCCGTCGATCGCGAGGACGATGCCGGCGCTCTGCAAGTCCACCACGAATTCTGGAACTATCCCGAAAACCCGCGTCTGGACAGCACAATCACAGAAATGATCTTCGTTCCCTACAACGTCCCAGACGCCGATTACCTGCTCCAGATCTGCACCATTGGCTTGCACAGCGATGCAAGTCCATCGCAATTGTTTCTCTACGAGCTGCATCAGAACGCATGAAACAGAATTCTTTGATTCATCTCCCGTTTCCGCTGGTTTTGGCCTCGCAGTCGCCGCGACGTCAGGCTCTGTTATCGCAAATCGGACTGGAATTCAGCATCGCTCCTGCACATCTCGATGAGGAGTGGCATGCCGGCGAACGTGCTCCCCAACACTACGCCGAACATCTCGCAGCCGTAAAAGCTCGTGAAATTGCCCGTTTGCATCCCGATTCGGCGGTGCTTGGCGCGGATACTATTGTGGTTCTGGATGGACAAATACTCAACAAACCCCGCGATGCGGATGATGCTTGTCGCATGCTCTCAATGCTGAGCAATCGTCAGCATCAAGTGATCACCGGTCTGTGTCTATGCTGGCCCGGCAACGAATTGATCCGCTCAAAAAGCACATCCGTGCACTTTCGTGAGCTCAAAAACAGTGAGATTGAGGCCTATGTAGCCGGTGGTTCGCCCATGGATAAAGCCGGTTCCTATGGAATTCAGGATGATTACGGTGCCGTTTTTGTGCACCATATTGAGGGTTGCTACTATAACATTGTGGGATTGCCCCTAGAATTGCTCTACGAGATGTTGCAAGAAATGCGTAGTCGTGCGATGAGTTCAAGTGACGAAGAATCAGCCAACACTGCGAAAAACAATGACTAAACCAAGCACCTGGCGAGAAAATTTGCAGGCCTATACGCTGCTTTCTCCGTGGATTCTCGCGCTGAGCATCTTCTGGCTCTATCCGCTTGGCTATGCCTTGGTTATCAGCTTTAGTCATTTTACCACCCTAAATGCCACCACCACCTGGGTCGGTTTCGACAATTACATCGCCGTTTTTCGTGATCCTTTGTTTTATAAGGCGCTGGCAAATACCACAATTTTTGCTCTGGGGACGGTGCCACTGACCACCACGCTGGCCATTATTCTGGCCGTAATGCTGAATACAAAGTGGGTGAGAGCCAAAGATTTCTTTAGAGCTAGTTATTTCGTTCCGACAGTGACCTCGTTGGTGGTGATCTCGCTGATTTTTACCAATCTTTATGCTCGCGATGGACAACTAAATGCTCTTTTTGCATTTTTTCATCTGAGCTATCCTCAACGCGGTTGGCTTTTGGAACCATCAACTGCTCTGGTGTCCATTATGGCGATGGACGTGTGGATGTCGGTGGGATATTATACGGTGCTGTTTTTAGCCGGACTCCAAGCCATTCCGGCTGATTTATATGAAGCGGCAGAATTGTCTGCAGCCTCGGCCTGGACTCAGTTTCGGCGCATTACACTGCCTCTACTTCGACCAACGTTGGTCTTCGTGATTGTCATTAATACCATTAAGTCATTTCAGATCTTTGTTGAGATCTACGTCATGACCAAAGGCGGTCCACTTCCACTGGAAGGCACAACAACGACATTAGTCTATGAGGTGTACCGAAATGCATTTGAAAAGACAGATGCCATTGGTTATGCTTCTGCTTTTGCCTATGTTGTGTTTATTTTGCTGCTCGGATTGTCTTTAGCTCAAATTCGTTTTTTACGAACACGCAGCGAATGAAATCCCGGTATTTGTCGTCCTAATAGTTTCGTGGTCCGGATGGTGACCAACTCTGAGCCCCTGGTTGGTAGGACGATAGGACATAGTATTACCCATTTTTGCGGCTCTCGAGGGCGCGCAGTATTAGCATTTCCCTGCACTTTTTCATTTCCGCAGGTGTAGACCGGTTGAACGACGGAATAATATATGACGGATTCGCAGTTATTGATTATTGGCGATGTACACGGCTGTTTTCACACATTTCGGGAGCTAATGCAGCTGCATTGGCGTCCTCAAGAAGAAGTACTAGTGCAGCTGGGAGATATTATCGATCGCGGGAATTACACGCCGGAGTGCGTGGCCGTTGCTCGTACCCTGCAATCGCGCTTTGCCGACCGTGTTGTCGTTCTTAAAGGCAACCATGAGTTTGAAGCGGCGCTGTTTCACGAGACTCGATCCAATCCCGGTTGGCTGAGTCAAGGCGGTTCAGGTACCTTGGCCCAGTACAAAGAAAGCGGACGAAATCTGGGTGAAGATGTGGCCTGGATGAAATCCTTGCCGCTTTTGTATGAAACCTCGCGGGTACTCATTACCCATGCCGGTGTTACCGAGACCAAAGATCCCTACCGTGAGTCGAACTCACGCGGTGTACTTTGGAATCGTACTCCCCTCAAAAACCTCGGAAAACTCCAGGTGATTGGACACACGCCACTCAAGGGCAAACCGGAGTTTCGTCCCGACGAAAATGCCTGGAATGTCGACACCGGAGCCTACAAAGGCAACGCTCTCTCCGCTATTCGCGTGAGCGCCAAAGGCGAAATCATGGATATTATCTCCTTGCCCACGGTGAACAAAGATTATATTGTCAATGCGTGATGCATTGATTTGACCTCTGACTACTCATTCACTCGATTCTTATGGACGCACGACAATTAGCGGGAACGTTCGACCACACCCTTTTGAAAGCAGATAGTGATTCTCAACAAGTAAAAGCTCTATGCGAGGAAGCTCGTAGCTACTCTTTTGCCTCTGTTTGCGTTTTACCAACCCATGTTCATACAGCCTTCGAAGCACTTGAAGGAAGTTCCGTCGCGGTTTGTACCGTGGTTGGATTTCCGCTCGGCTCTAGCTACTCGGCAGTGAAGGCTCATGAAACTCGTGAGGCTATTGCGCGCGGTGCGACGGAGATTGACATGGTCATGAACATCGGCGCGTTTAAAAACGGTGCCTTCGATGATGTGCTCTATGATATCGAGGAAGTCGTGGAAGTGGCGTATTCACTGGGTTCTCGGGTCAAGGTGATCATCGAGACCTGTCTTTTAACTGAAGATGAAAAGAAACGAGCTTGCGATATAGTAACAGCCTCACAAGCAGATTTTATCAAAACATCAACCGGATTTTCCAGTGGTGGTGCGACCGTGGAAGATGTTAAGTTGCTGCGGACCCATGTGGGCGAAGAGGTGCTTGTTAAGGCATCCGGCGGCATTCGCACGCTTGAACAAGCGTTGCTCATGATTGATGCCGGGGCGGCACGAATCGGAGCAAGTGCGAGCGTTCAAATCATGAAAGAATTCTTGTCGCGTCAAGGAGTTTGATCGACACCTTCAATCGACAATTCGGCAGCGACGTGAATTACTGAACTTCAAACCAATACAGTGTGGCTGAAGTCGGAGTACTTTGATTGATGACGGAGTATTAGGACTCTGCGTTCAGATTGACGGCAGTGCCGTTGATGCAGACGAGGATCATTGAGCTGTTGCGACCGAGCATTTCGTAGTCAAAAGCGATTCCGACAACCGCATCCGCTCGTTGGGCTTGAGCCTGTACTCGCAATTCGTGAAGTGCTTCTTCTCTGGCTTTGCGGATTTCGCCTTCGTAGGATCGAGCTCGACCCCCGACAACATCGCGGAAAGCTGCCATCATGTCGCGGAAAACATGGGCGCCGACAATAATCTCGGCGTGAACAAGTCCACAGTAGTTTGTTATTGTCCGTCCCTCAATCGAATCCGTAGTGCTTAGTATCATTTTTTAAGTGCGAGTGTTTCTGTCTGCGAACTTAGAGCCTTCTAGGCTGAGAAAAAAAGAAGAACATTAGAAGACAATTGTAGCGCACAAGCTTTTTCTAGAATAATTTTGAACACTATCCTCTTCGTAGGAAAACCCTATCATGGCAAAGTTTGTCTCGAACCGCGATGAATCGGTCCGTCTGTTTGCCAACCCTGTGTTGGAATACTTCACGCACATTCATCCCATTACGCCGGTAATTGTCTTTGCACCACCGGCTCTGTACCTCCTCGTACGTGCGTGTCTCGATCTTGGATGGATGCTTAGTGCTGTCATTGCCCTCGCAGGTGTGCTGGTCTGGACGATGTTCGAGTATTCGCTGCACCGCTGGGCCTTCCATTACGAACCAAAAACCGCAGCAGGGAAGCGCGTGCATTTTTGGGTGCACGGCATTCATCATGACTATCCCCGTGACCACACAAGATTAGTAATGCCGCTACTGGTAAGCTTGCCCTTGGCTCTTGCGTTCTTTACCTTGTTTCGTCTGAGCTTCGGTCAGTACGGATTGCCACTCTTCAGCGGATTCATGATCGGCTACATTGCCTACGATTCCATTCACTACGCCACTCACCACTTCCCGATGAAGTCCGGATGGGCGAAGTTTCTGAAAGAGTATCATCTTCGTCATCATTACAACGACGAACAAAGCGCCTACGGGGTGAGCAATCCTCTGTGGGATTATATCCTGGGAACTGTGCCCCCGCACCTTCATGAGAAGAATGATGCTATCCCGTCCGAAGACGCAGTAAGTGAACACTACCACAAGAGCTAAGCACTGGGATTTAATTAGCAGTCGCCGGCCTCTCAATTTTCACCGTTTCATTTGTCTCTTTAGCCGCATCAGAGTCTGGTGCCGGATAATTCTGCCTACCCGAAAAGCTCCAGTTTTTTTGCCAGATAAATAAAAAAGCTCTCAACGGAAATTGAGAGCTTTTTGACTAATTAAACTGTGACTGTGGTACAAAGACTACGCTTTGTTTTTACTGCCTTTTGGACGACCGCGTCTGCCTTTGGATACTGACGGCGAACCGGCAGTAGCTTTTCTCCAACCGACAGGACGACCGCGTTTCTTGGGAGCAGCGGAAGTGTTTTGCGTTGCAGTTGATGCAACTACTCCGCCGGCAGCTTTTCTCCAGCCAACCGGACGACCACGCTTTTTCGGTGCTGCACTCGGAGCCGATGCAGCTGTGGTCGTTACACTACCTGTTGCTTTTCTCCAACCGACGGGACGACCCCGTTTCTTAGGAGCAGCCGCAGGTGTGGATGCAGCCGCCGGCGTTGAAGCCGATGACTTTCTCCAACCGACAGGACGACCGCGTTTCTTAGGAGCAGCTGATGTCGTTGCGCTGGACTTATTTCCAGCAGCAGGACGACCTCTACGCTTCGAAGCAACAGCCGGTTCTGCTTCTGTCATGCCGACAATCCTTTGAAGCAGATTATTGATCTGGGCTGTGAGTGCGTTTCTTTGGTTAACCAAAGCGACCAACTCGAGCTCAGGGCTTGTACTGTTAGCCATGTTGTTATATAATAGTGTGGAACCCTATTTGCAAGTTAGTAAATCAGTTCTGTGTTGTAACACGCTTTTTTACGCGGTGTCAAATAATGTTAATTACCGACCAGCTGGTCGGATGATCATTGTTCTTGAGCTAGCATTTTATGTAGCTGCTAAACGTGAAATTGTTGCGGATTAATCTAGCTCGACCGACACATTCGAGATTAATGTCTGCCTCTCAGCTGTCGCCCTATTACTACCATTGACAATGCGCTCACCATCTCGCGAGATAGACTGAAGACCTGCCTCTGTGTCACGAGTTGATGTACTAAGCTCGCCTAAACAAGAACACCTGAAGGGCTATCGAGATTCACTATACATCGTCGTCTTGGCCTGACGTGTGCATCATGCCTGTTCTTCGTGGGTTCTTCACGGGCATCGAAGCCTACTCGTTATCTTTGTGCTTGTGGTTCTGACGAGACGGCTCCCGCGCATCGTCCGACGAATAGGTTAGCTCTTTGTTCACTACATCCGCACGAGTTGCATGGCCAAGCTGAATTATTCGATAGCAATCATTGAAGATGATCCTCTGGTAGGGGCAACGATTTATGAGATTCTGGAGTCACGCTACGAACGCGTCGTCCACTTCACCGATCCTAACAAAGCAATAGAAGATTTAGATTCGGTCTCACCGGACCTGATCTTGCTTGATATTTATTTAGGTCATGCTAACGGTCTCGATATCCTTGAGCGCCTACGCGCTGAGGGCATTACGATCCCGGTCATCGTCATGACGGCATTTAACGACATCAAAATTGCCGTTCGTGCCATGAAAGCCAGTGCTGAGGAATTCATCGTAAAACCCATCGACCTGGATCAGCTCGAAGTAGCCGTCGATAGAGCACTGCACAATTACGACCTGCGTCGTCAAGTCAAACTGCTTCGCGAAGAATTGCAAAGTGAAAAGCCAAGCGAGATTATAGGTCGCAGCGAATCCATGCTCAACGCATTGTCCGTTGCCCGCATCGTTGCCGGTGCCAGCGACACAACCGCACTTATCCTCGGTGAATCCGGAACGGGTAAGGAGTTGATGGCTCGCTACATTCACATGAATTCCCAACGTCATAAAGGTCCGTTCATTACCGTCAACTGCGGAGCTATCCCAAAAGACTTGGCTGAGAATGAACTCTTCGGTTATGAACGCGGTGCTTTCACCGGTGCCACCGAGAAGATTAAACAAGGTCGTTTCGAACAGGCTAATCGCGGCACAATTCTGCTCGATGAAGTGGGTGAGCTTAGCGCTGATATGCAAGTCAAACTCTTGCGCGTCTTGCAAGAACGAAAATTCTATCGTCTTGGTGGTGCCAAGGAGATATCGGTAGACGTCCGCGTTATCGCTGCGACGAATCGTGATCTTGAGCGCTTGGTTGAAGAAGGGAAGTTCCGCGAGGATTTGTACTATCGTCTCAACGTCGCCTCCATCTACCTGCCACCGCTTCGCGAACGTCAAGGCGATGTGTTGTTACTTGCAACATCCTTCATCAAAGAATTCAATCAGAAGTTTGCTAAGAATATCGAAGGCTTTGAACCCGGTGCTGTTGACATTCTCGAACATTATGTATGGAAGGGAAATATCCGTGAATTGCGTAATGCCATCGAACGCGTAGTGCTGCTGCAACAAGGCTCGCTTATAACCAAAGAGCAACTATCATTCTTGCGCATGGATGCTCAGCCTCCGACCCATACTTTTCAGAAGTCCGGCTCACGTGGTATGAATACCCTCGAGCTTTCGCCCGGTGCATATAGCCTTAATATTTCGAAACAAGGAGCCGCCCTGCAAGACGTCTTGCGCGAACTCGTTGCACAAACCTTCGCCCTCGCATCCAACGATGAAGCAAGCGCAGCAAAGATGCTGTCTGTCGGAGTCGATAAGCTGCACGAGATCATGAAAGAAAGCGGCTTCGATGGTGTGGCACAAGGAGTCGGTGAAGCGAAGCCCGAAAAGAAAGCGGCTAAGGCTGCAGCTAAAAAGACCAAAGCGAAGTAGGGAATGATTGTGCTTGGCTGAAAGCTAGCCAACGTAGATCACATTTGACTGTAGAACAAAAACGCTGCATTGAGATTATCAATGCAGCGTTTTGCTTTTGTGTATGAGCTAGGTCGGAGTTTAGACGAAGAGGTCTTCTTTCCCGCGACCGCTGATACTGATTTCTTCTTTCTCTTCGAGTTTCTTGATGACATCGACGATGCGCAGTTGTGCTGCTTCGACGTCTTTGAGCTTGACCGGTCCCATGAACTCGAGATCTTCCTTGATAACCTCAGCCGCACGCTCAGACATGTTCTTGAAGATCTTCGTTCTGATACGATCATCAGATGCCTTGAGAGCCAGCGCCAAGTCGCGCTTATCGACATCACGAAGGATGCGTTGGATACCGCGATCATCAACTTGGATGATGTCGTCGAAGAGGAACATAAGACGTTTGATCTCGCCTGCCAGAGGTGTATTCTTCGATTCAATCTGTTCCATCAAACCCTTCGCCGTTTGAACCGCGCTCTTGTTGAGGATGCTGGCTACGAGTTGTGCGCCACCGGCCATTGCGAGGTTCTGTGACAGAGTCTGCTCGGCGATTTCGTCAACGACCTTTTCAATTTGCTGAACGATCGACGGAGAAACCTTTCCGATGCTTGCAATACGCATCAACACGTCTGCTTGAAGTTCATCGGGGAATTCACCAATGACATCAGCGCTTTGATCTGTTGGTAAGTGTGAGAGCAAGAGCGCAATTGTCTGTGGATGCTCCTTCGTCAGAAAGCTTGCCAGCTGCTGAGCGTCAGCCTTTTTCAGAATGTCGAAACCACGAACGGTGGTCAACATCTTGATCTTCTCCATCATCTCGCGAGCCTTTTCGATACCAAAAGACTTTTCGAGAATGTTCTGCGCGTATTCGAAGCCACCTTCGGTGAAGGATTCTTGTCCAATCATCAGACCGTAGAATTCCTCAATCACTTTGTTCGTGACTTTCTGCGATACGTTGCTGAGGTTGGAGATTTCGAGCGAAATGTGCTCGACGTCTTCCGGACTCAGATTGCGAAACACCCGTGCAGATGTGTCGACGTTGAGTGACACTAGAAGCAAAGCAATTTTTTGCTTGCCATTGAGTGACTCAAATGTGATTTCCTTTTTTGCCTGTATCATGCTCATAAGACTTTATCTCCCGGGTTTTGTCATCATCAACTTTACGATCTTCAACGCCTGCTCTTCGTTGCTCTCAAAGAAGTCTTGAATTCGCGTCTTCATTTCTTCGAGAACAATCTGATCCTCCGACATGCTGCTCGCAGTCTTTGAATCAAGTCGAGCGCGTGCTCGCTGCACTAATTCCTCACGACTGAGGTTGTTGTTTTCTTCAAGAAGTGGCATGTTCTTGCGCTGTTGGTTTGCGACGAGTTGTCCCGTCGGAGAAATCGTGTAACCTTGTCCTGCATTTGCTGCCGCTAATTGCATAGCATAAGGCGATTGTTCAGCCAGCTTTTGCATCGGCGGTGAGAGGATCTCTTCGATCTGACGTTGCAGATGCTTGGATGCAAAGAGTTTGCGGATCATGAAGGTTGCAAGCAGTACAGCGGCGATCATCAAACCTTTCTCAACGATATCCTTTGGCGTCATTTCCAAAAAGGTCGATGGAGTTTTCAGATCTTCTTCGAGCGCTGTTTGGTCGAACGGCATATTGACGACGCTTATCTGGTCATTGCGCTGCGGATCAAAGCCCACTGCATTGCGAACGATTTGTGTGATCTTCTGAATCTCTTCGTCTGTGCGAGGTGTGTACTGGAGTTTCTTCTCTCCGTTCGTCTCGAGAACCTTGTTGGTTCCGTCAACCATCACACTTACTGATACGCGCTTTACGGTACCAACAGCATTGACGATGTGCTCCATGACTTTGGAGTTGAGGTAGTTCGAGCGGATTTTACCGACGTTGCTTTCGTTGTTGACCGGGGGATAGTCGATAGTGTCTTTTGCTTTGTGACTCTCGTTGATCCTCTCTTCGCTGAGCACTACTTGTCCATCCGGATCGTAATTCTCACGTGTACGCTCAAGCTGTGTAAAGTCGAGTTCAGTGTTAACGCGTACGATTGCTTTGTTAGTGCCGAGCACGCCGTCAAGCAACGATTGAACCTTGCGGATCATGTACTCATCAACTTTCTGTTGCTGCTCCATCTGGGTAGCACTCAAACCTGCCAGCGCGCCGTTCTCGCGTTTTGCGTCGCTGAGGATTTGTCCTTTTTGATCGACGACTGTTACATCCGCCGGACCCATTCCCTCAACGCTACTTGCGACAAGGTTTTGAATACCGTCGATGTTCAGCTTGCTAAGACTTCTTCCGTTCTTCAAGTGAATGTGAACTGCAGCTGTCGGTTTCTTTTGATCTTTTTCAAAGAGCGTCTTCTCAGGAATCACGATCATCACTCGGACTTTTTGGCATTCATCAAATGAGCCAATTGTCTTTTGCAACTCACCTTCAATTGCGCGCTTATAGTTGAGCTTCTGCACGAAGTCGCTCATACCAAGATTGGTTTTATCGAAGATTTCATAACCAATCGTGTTACCCGGAATAAAGCCATCCTTGGCCATTGCTAAACGTGTTTCATACACTTTTTCCTGGGGCACAAGTACAGTAGAACCGCCATTGGCGATTTCGAAGGGGATGTTCTGTTCTTTCAACTTGTCAACGATTGTCGCAGCATCCTTCTGCTCGAGTTCGCTAAACAACACGCCCATTGTGGGTTTCGAGCTGTGAAACATGAGCAGGCTTATACCGGTAATTGCTGCTACAATCGCGCCGGCGATAAGACCCTTCTGTAGGTTGGTGAGTTTTCCAACGAAGTCTTTTGCCTGATCTATGACTTTATTCTGTGCCATTCGTCACCTGTCTGTGTTCGTGTTGAGAAGAACTGATTCGCTACTGTTCGACGATTACTGCGCTGCTGTTATCTGTCAATTACTATACCTGAATCTTGATTGCTTCGCGATAAATATCCAGTGTCTTGTTACGCAACTCCATGAGAAGCTGAAAGCTTGTCTTGGCTTTTTCAGAAGCGATCATGACGTCGTGGATATCAACTGCTTCTCCCTTGACGAATCGCTCATTCTGATGAGCGCTGGTTTTTTGCATTTGATTGACGTCTTGTACAAATGACTCCAAAGTCTTGGTAAAACTGTGCTCGTCGTTGGCGCCGGGCACATTGAACTTTGGTGCATTCTCGTTGCCGTTGATTTCATTCAAAGGCATGAGCGGCTTGGCCGTTGTGAGTATGTCTTGGATTGTCATTGTCGTTGTCCTTTGTTGATGATCATCCTGAATTAGGCTGTGCGATCAAAGAGTGTTCCTTTGGGAACGAAATTTTGTTTTAACTGACCGTTGCGTGTAAAGACTGTTCGTTGCTGTTTTGATTCGTCGTTCGGTGCTTCAGGAATGGCTAGTGCTTGTTGAGCTGATCCATAGCGTTCTGCAAGAACTGATTGACGTTGAGCTGAGCGTTGGCGGACGGCGCGTTGAATCTCGTCCCACTGTATGCCTGCTCCTAATCCTGTTGTCTGTACTTCCATGCTTTTTCCTTCCTCGTTCAATCAAGCATCAAATGTCCATTGAATCTTTTGCCATGTTCTTTGCCGCGTTAATCACGCCCGTGTTTGCTTCGAATGCGCGCTGAGCTGAGATCATGTCTACCATTTCCGTTACAATGTTCACGTTAGGCATCTTCACGTAACCTCCTGCATCGGCATCAGGGTGAGTTGGATCGTAAATCATGCGAGGTGTAGTCTCATCTTTACCAACTACTGTCCTGAGTGTCTTGCTGTCCGGAGCTTTGTATGCGTCTAGTCCACCGCCAACGTGACCATCTGTGGCTTTGGACAAAGGCAATTCACTTTCGAGGATACTGCCGAAGGTGCGTTTGTCGAGACTCTGCACGATGACCTGTTCGCGTTGATAGACTTTGCCTTTATCATCGCGCGTGGTGTTAGCATTGGCAATGTTCTTTGCAACGGCGCCAAGACGCTGACGCTGGACGCTGAGTCCTTGTCCGCTGTAAGCAAAAGAAGAAAAGATGTTTTCCATAAATCAAGTCCGCTATTAGTGATGCACTTGGTGTTTGCTACGTATCTACTCTATCAGGGTACTAGGTGGTGGTTCCCTTTATGGCACTCTGCAATCCTTGGAAATACTTCTGTGTGATGCGCGATGCAAGACGATAGCGAATCTGGTTTTGAGCCAGCTCGCTCATTTCATGATCGACGTTAACGCTTGATTGACCGGCAAAGTAGATTTCTGCTTTAGGTATGGGTGCGTCCTCTCGCTGCGGTTGCACCCCTTTGCCTGCTTGAGGTCCGATCGAGATGTAGTTTCCGCCAGAATGCAAACCGCTGACGGTTGATTGCTGGTCCTGAAATTCTTCTTCAAAACGCACTTTTTGAGGTCGATAGCCCGGCGTTGTTGCATTGGCAATGTTCTGCGCTATGGTGCGCTGACGCAATGCATAGGTATCGAGAGCCGATGAGTACAGCGGCATGTTGCCGCCAAAGAGATAATCATGAGTTTCCATGAGCATCCTGCCTGAATATTGATCCTTGGGCGAAATAATTTTTCACCACACGGAAAAAGATGCTCAAGTTTTGTGCCAGTTGACCGATGATGGGAGGTGATTTTGCGGAGCTTGCGATCTAAATCGATGATTTATCGTCGCTTAGAGTCGCTTTTGTATTAGCTTGATTGAAGCCAAAAAGCGTCGAAGAAATCGTCTATTCTGCTGCTGTCTCGGCTGTTTTCTCAGTTTCAGACGAATGCGTTACTGCATTTGAGGTCGTTTGATTGGTGTGCTTGGACAGCTTAGCAATGAGGTCGCCGTTGAATACGGAGTGCATCGCATTGTGTAAATCTTCGTCTTTACCCAATACTTCACGCAGCTTCGTGCGATTCCAGACGAGCATTCGCGTGGGCATAAGCGTGATGACGTTGGCAGTGGTAGGATTGCCGGTGAGGAAGCTCATTTCACCGATGAAATTTCCATTTCGTATGTATGACAACAGCTTGTCCTCAACCTCAACTTTACAGAGTCCGTCAGAGATAATCATTAACGTATCAAGCTCTGTTCCTTGTCGAACCAAAACAGTATTCTCCGGAACGTCTTGCCATTCTGCGATTTTGAGAAGTCGTTTGTACTGTAGTTCGGGAACGCGTGAGAAGACCATCTTGTACATAGCGCGCTCTTCGTCGTTGAAGAGCAGACCTTTGCGCTCACGATAGAGCATGATGAATTGATAGACGTTCACGACAATGTCGCCAACGCACCAATAGATATCAGTGTAGCTTATATCCGGAACCAGTGCGTAACGGTAATAGATGTCCACAGATGCTCCCAGGATGAGAATCACCCGCATCCAAAACACGTCCTTCAAGGCATAGGCTATGAAAAAAAGCAGGTATGCGAAATGCAGGACAATGTCATTCCAATCTATATGCATGATTTTCCCCAGTGATGGAATGCTGACCTAAATTTAGCCCTTTTCGGAAAAACAGAAGCGACTAGAGATATCTTTCTATCAAAGGCACGATATTTTCAAAATTATCGGCTTCTTTGGCTTTTCGAGCACCTGACGCGTAATGCGAGAGATCGCTTTCGGCAAGCATGCGGTTGATGCCTTGACTCAAAGCATCGATGTTATCAGCCTCGACGATCTGTCCGGCTCCCCACTTGCCGATCTCCTCAGCCAGACCACCAACTCTCGTCGCCAACACAGGCTTCTCATAACCAAAAGCAATCTTGACGATTCCTGATTGCGTTGCTGATATATACGGAAGCACAACGACATCGCATGCTGTGTAGTAGCGTCCAACTTCTTCATTAGCAACATATTCATTGATCCAACGAATTCGATCACACGCCGGACTCGCCGCAATCAATGATCGATATTCTTCTTCGCTTTCATAGCATTCACCCACAATCAACAAGAAGGCGTCGGGATTCTTGGCTGCAACCTCGGCAAATGCAGCAATGAGATTGCGGAGTCCCTTGTACTTGCGGATGTAACCAAAGAAGAGCAACACTTTTTCATTGCTCAAATTCAAACTCGAGCGAGCCTCTTCGTGCGTCCATTGTCGCGGTGCTGACTCAGCGCTGAAAAACAAAGGCAGCGTTGCACGACTCACCGGGAGCGCAGGATACCATTCGTGAATGCTCTTCTCGACTGATTCGGAAAAGACGATGAAGCCGTCGGATTGAGAGAGAGCAGATTTTGTGAGGATTTTATCGACAGCGCGACCTTCGTGCGAGACGACATTTTCGGCCAGAAAAACGATGCGGATTTTCTTGCGACGAAGCATGCGGAGAATGACGGCGTAGCAAGGACCAAAGAAGGGCTGGTACCAATCCACCAACACTAAATCCGGCTTGAAGTCAATGATGGCACGGGCTGTTTTGATCCAAGTCAGCGGCTGAATCGAGTCGATCATTCGGCGCACCGGATGCGGCTTTGCCGGTACGCCGGAGATGTCCTCTTGACGTGTACCTGGAAACAGCAATTGCGGATAGAGTCGGGTAAAGGAAAAGACTTCGACCTCGTGTTTCTTCGAAAGGACTTCGTAGACGTTCGCCACGACGAGCGCGGGACCGCCTCGATAGGGTATTGCCGGACCTATAACTGCAATGCGAGCCATGCACAGATGAGCTTGATGAAGCTTCAATTTACAACCCTGCTACGAAGCGAATTGTTGCATTTTTGCCGTACGGTTTCACAACACAAATGCGCGCCATGAGCACTGTTGCCATGTATCCCGGTTCTTTTGATCCCATTACCAATGGTCACGTCGACGTTATCGAACGTGCCGCAACAATGTTCGATCGCGTAATCGTTGTGGTCGCTATCAATTCCAAAAAGACCCCACTCTTCAGCGAAGCGCAGCGCGTTGCCATGGCTGAAGCATCGCTCAGTCATCTTCCGAATGTTAGCGTTGCAATTCACAAAGGCTTGATCATCGACTTCGCTCGCGACAATGGTTGTAAGGTAAACATTCGCGGCGTGAGAGCAGTGTCTGACTTTGAGTATGAATTTCAGATAGCACTAATGAATCGTAAGCTGAATCCCGGCGTGTCCACCATCTTTCTCATGCCGCACGAACGCTACACTTTTCTCAACTCGTCCATTGTTCGAGAGCTCGCTCGCTATGGTCAGCCGCTCAATGACTTCGTTCCGCCAGCCGTTCAAGAAGGGCTGCGCCAAGCCTTCAGTGATGCATACAACAAACCCGGCAATGAATCCAAGTCATAGTACTCGCTCACGATTCAGTGTTTAGCGTGGCTGAATTTCTCATTGATGTTAAGCATACAACTTCATTGCTATTCTTGCTTGAGCTGCATGCTGCTCGATGTGTATTCAATCATGCCATCGCGACACAATCCCTTGGCTATTGAATCTAGCCAGATTTGATCCTCGTCAATCCATTTACCAAACAAGTTCTTCAAGATCGCCTCATTCTTTGCGCGGTGTTGTGGTGCTGAGCGAAGCTGCTCAACAATTTTGCCTCGCCAGATGCGGTTGGGCTGTCCGCGGTGCGAGGGCTCGGGTCGTGTGCGTGGCTTGCTTTCTGCCATTTTTCCTGCCGACTGACACAACGATATTAACACACACTGCTCGCACTTTGGTCGACGTGCCATACAAATTCTTGCACCTAAATCCATCACCGCTTGATGCCACTCCGAGGCTCGTCCCTTGGGATAGATCATTGCAGCAATTTCGTCGAGTTCGGCTGCGCTCAAAGTTTGAGCAGTGTCTTGCATGCGTCTGCAGACACGACTGTACACGCGACGAATGTTCACATCCAGAATTGGCAAGTCTTGTCCAAAGGCAAACACAGCGACGGCTGCGGAAGTGTAAGCACCGATGCCGGGAAGGGAACGGAGATCCTCTGCTGAACTGGGGATGCGAGCGGAAAAACGCGTGACGATTTCGCGGGCGCAATCACGAAGACGAAGGGCACGTGAATTATAACCAAGTCCTTTCCAGGCAACAAGTACTTCGGCGTTTGTGGCAGAGCCAAGGTGTTGTAGACTGGGGAAGCGCTCAAGAAAGGGAGGCAGTAGTTGCTGAACGCGAGAGGTCTGGGTCTGCTGCAACATGTACTCTGACAACAGTACCACGTATGGATCCGGTCGCTTTGTACCCTCTGCACGCCACATGAACTCTCTCGCCTCGCGACGATACCATTTCAATAAGCTGCTCTGAATTTCCGAAATCGGAGCTTTGACGCTTTTCTTCATGTCCAACTATACCCTTCAACGAATTCACAAACTTCGGCTTTTTGAAGAATCTGTTAGCAGTGTGGTGATGAGCTGCTTCAAACTTGGCGATCGAAATGAGACGGTCATCTCAATCGAAATTCGTTCTCCGTTGCGCGCACTTCAGCTGTGGCCGTGAGCGATGAGCAGAGGTTTGGTATTTTTGCGCTTCTATTCTTCAATCAATACCTGTTTGACCTATGCTTCCATCGATTTACGCACCGGATCAAGTTTTTACGCTTGGGATACTTGGTGGCGGACAACTGGCGAAAATGACGGCGTCGGCTGCCTATCGATTGGGATTGAAGGTTGCGATTATAGAGCACGGCGTTGATTCACCGGCGGGCCGCATGACGAAGCTGGATTTTCCTGAAGGATGGTCGGATGCTGAGGCACTTGACAAATTCATCCGTGCCAGCGATGTGGTGACGCTTGAGAATGAGTTCATCGATCCGGCAATTCTGGAGCAGATCGAGGAGCGACGTCAGGTTTTTCCTTCGTCAAAGACGCTGCGCTTGGTCCAAGACAAGTACATTCAAAAGCAAACCATGCAATCAGCCGGCGTCGCCACTGCTGAGTATTGCGCAGCAGATTCCGCAGACGACCTGGTTGCCTTTGCGCAGAAGAACTCATTTCCAATTGTCATCAAGACCCGCAAGTTTGGTTACGACGGTTACGGCAACGTCACTGCGCGCAACGAAGCAGAGTGTCGCGCAGCTTGGCAACGATTTACCACCGGCGATTCTCCTCGCACCTTAATGGCAGAATCCTTCGTGCGATTCACCAAAGAACTTGCCGTGATGGTCGCGCGAAATCGACGTGGTGAAATCGCGGTCTATCCATGCACGCAGACTATACAACAAAATCACATTTGTGTGAGTGTTCTAGCGCCCGCACCTATCGAGGCCGAGCTGCAACGCAAAGCACAGGAAGTAGCAGTAGGATGTGTTGAAGCAATCGAAGGCGTTGGTGTGTTTGGAGTGGAGATGTTTTTGGGTGCCGATGATCAAATCATCTTCAATGAAATTGCTCCGCGTCCGCACAACAGTGGTCACTACAGCATCGAAGCTTGCACCACTTCTCAATTCGAAAACTGCGTCCGTGCAGTTTGTAACCTTCCCCTTGGTTCGGCTGATCTGCATTGCGGTGGAGCGGCGATGATCAACATCTTGGGAGAGCGAAATGGCAGCGGAATTCCTGACAGCGTGGTCGAACTCTTCCGTCATACACATGCGAGTCTGCACTTGTATGGCAAGAAAGAGTCACGAGTTGGACGGAAGATGGGACATCTCACCGCGCTCGGTTCATCCATGAACGAAGCCTTTGTTCGCGCCCGCGATGCTGTGGAGGCGTTGATTTGGTAGTCAAAGCATATCATTGACTTGACGAATCTTCACTTTGAGGATCGATAAGTAGACCCTATCTTCGCAGTGCAGCCATCCTCTGTTTCTGAGCAGCATCCGAAACAGAGTATCTCAATTCAGTTTGTCACCCGTATGCCTCTGGAAGTAATCACAGAAGGTCGCATATCTGAGGACGACATAGGCCAACTTCTCACCGACGCTAAGAACGACTTTGAACGAGTCGATATTCTCAATGCAGAGGCGCGACGTAAACGCTCTGTCGACCCACAGATAGCTCTCCTGCTGTCTCAACGTGCCATAGAGTATGCCAATCGCGTTACCTACGGCGATGGCATCGCGGAGGCGTTGGCTAACTCGGGTCGTGCTCACCTCATCCTCGCACAATACGAAGAAGCACTCTCTGAAATGGAGAGCGCCCTTAGTCACTACGAAACAGTTTCAGACGAAGCCCAAATGGCTTCACTCTGTATGATGGTTGCCGGCATTCTCTTCCGTCTGGCTCGTCACGACAAAGCACTCGAATATCTCAGCAAAGCTCAGCTCATTTACGAAGAGCGCGGCGACAAGCGCGGTATGGCTGGCGTGCTGTCCAACATTGCAACGACGTATCAGATTGTAAGTCAGTACGACTTAGCGCTCGAGCACTTGCTTAAAGCCTTGGAGTTGCAGGAAGAAATTGGTGATCGAAACGGTATCGCGATTACGGCTAACAACATTGGTGGTTTGTATGCCCGCTTGGGTCATGTCGAGACCGCCCTCAAATACGTCATGCAAGCCTTGTCGTGGTTTCGTGACTCGAACAACTACCTCGACATCATCAAGAGTCTGTGTAACATTGCTGATATGTATGCGCAGTTGCAGGACTTCGAGAAAGCGCACTATTATCATGCTGAGGCTCTGACAAAAGCGCGGACCCTCAATGATCAGCAAAGCGTGGTAGCGACGATTATCAGTATCGGTCGTCTGCATGCTCGACAAAGAAATACCGCCACCGCACTCTCGTACTTCGCCACATCACTGCGTCTTGCGCGCGACATCAATGATCGTCATGATGAGATGGAAGCTATCCAACACATCGGCGACATCTATCGTACAAAGAGCGAACACAAGCGGGCACTGAAGTATTATCTCAATGGCATTGATCTGGCAAACAGTATCGGTGCCCACAGCGATGAAGCAGTGTTCTATGAAAGCGCTTCTCACTCACTCGAAGCACTCAAAGAGTTCGAGCAAGCGCTGTTGCACTATAAGAAAGCAGCGAGCATTCGTGCTGAGATCTTGGCGGGCGACAAAGAGAAGTTGCTGTCGGTCATGGAAATACGTTTCAATATCGAACGTGCTGCCCGTGACCGTGAGATCTATCGTCTGCGTAACGTCGAACTCGCCGATGCCATCAAAGCGTTGCAAGAGAAGTCAGATGCTCTTGCGTCTGCCTATGCAGATATCGAGCAGCAACAAATCGTCACAAACGAGATCAATCTTGAGCTTGAAAAAGCAAACTCCATGTTGCTCGAGCTCAACCAGGATAAGAACGATCTTCTCGGCGTTGTGTCGCATGACATTAAGAACTTCATCGCAGGCATTAAGCTGGCTGCTGAGGGTGTGCGACGTTATCCGAAGACTCGCGACGACGAGGTTATGCAGGCAACGGCTAATCGCATTATTCATGCGGCAAATGATATCACCAATCTCATTGCCAGTCTGTTGGATAACAACGCGCTTGAGACCGGTAAGCTGAGCTTCGATTTCGAGAAGGTGAATATCAGTATGCTGATGGCTGAATTGATTGAGCACTATCGTCCGACCTTTGAAGCAAAGCACCTCACGCTCATTGCCGACGCGCAGGACAATTACTTTGTCAACGCGGATAGAATTCGTCTCAAGGAATCTCTGGACAACCTCATCTCAAATTCAGCGAAGTACTCACCGAAAGGTAAGGAAGTTGTGATCCGCATCGAGCGAGTTGGGTCGGCAATTCGTACGATGGTGAAAGATCAAGGGGTTGGATTTACGGAAGCGGATAAAAAGCAGCTCTTCCAAAAATTCGCACGATTGTCGGCGCGACCGACCGCGGGTGAAAGCAGTACGGGCTTAGGACTGTCCATCACCAAAAAACTCGTTGAGCACATGCAGGGTCAAATTTGGCTCGAAAGCGAGTCCGGCAAGGGCGCAACCTTCTTCCTGGAGCTCCCCGAATGGAACGATGAGCTCCATCTTCCCACACAGGACGAAGCGAAGGCTTCGGTTTAGGGGGAATATTCTATATTTGTCCTAGTCGATGTATTAGCTGACCATAAAGGGTGGACCATGAAATTTTCGATTGAACAGGACGACAACGTAGTCGTATTTAGCCTCAAGGAAAATCGCCTTGACTCAACCGTTGCACCCGATGTAAAAGCAGAACTGCTTATCGTCTGCCAGCCGGATATCGATGCACTCATCATTGATCTGTCAAAAGTTGACTACGCAGATAGCACGGGTCTTAGCTGCCTCCTGCTTGCGCATCGTCAACTCAAGGATCACGATGCCCCCGTCATCCTCGTTGGAGTTCGCGAAACCGTTCGCAACCTCCTGCGCATCTCCCAAATGGAATGGCTGTTCGAATTCTTCGATACTCGCGAACAAGCCTTTGCCGATATGCAAACCGGCGGCAATTCCTAATCTGGGATTCTCCTCGATAACCAAAGCAATCTGAGTTAGCGTACCGCGTGAATTCTCACGTGTGTACGCGCGCGCATATTCGCACGCGAAGTCAACATCGCTGCTACCGCAAATAAAAACTCCGCTCAAACTCTCGTGCGTGTGCATCGATGTTGAGCGGAGTTTATTGTTTCGAGTTGTAGGGTCACGCGACTACAACCATTTTGTAGTAGAGAAACCGCAGCTGTCCTTATTTCAAAGCATTCTCAATTGCCTTAATCAGTTCCGGATCATCCGGTGGTACTCTGTGCTTGAAGCGTTGGATGACTTTGCCGTCTTTGCCAACCAAGAACTTTTCAAAATTCCAATGAACATCGCCGGCAGGTGCGCTGTCGTTGTGTTGCGAGGTCAGATAGGCATAGAGCGGATGAATGTCAGCACCGAGCACTGAGATCTTCGAGAACATTGGAAAAGTGACGTGGTATTTGGTTGAGCAGAAGGTCTTGATCTGTGCATCCGTGCCTGGCTCTTGCGCGCCGAAGTTATTCGCAGGAAAGCCCATGACAACCAAACCACGGTCGTGGTACTTCTCGTAGAGTTTCTGAAGTCCTTCGTACTGAGGCGTGTAGCCGCATTCTGAAGCGACGTTTACAATGAGCAGAACTTTGCCGTTGTAATCTGACAGCGACTGTTCCTGTCCGTCAATGGTCTTCATTTTGAATTCGTGAACCGTCGAAGCTATCCGTACATTCATTGCCATTAGTGAGCTTAGTCCAACAAACACAAGTATCGATGCAAATAGTTTCATAGAAACAACAGTATTGTTCTAACAGATTGCAATGTACGGGAATGCGATGCAATTATTGTGTGTTGTGGGATCTTAGCGACGATTTTCTACGATAGAGCTGAGTTGCGAAATGGTATTGCTGAGGAATTCCTGATCAACGAGTTGCGAGCCCGATGAGCGTGCATTGACGAAGTAGCGTAAGGCTTCGGCAAAGTTGTGTTTGGTGCACTGTGCAGCACCGAGGATGTAGAGTCGTAGTCCTTCGCGCGCAACATCCTGACTCTGAAAGGCCAACAGCTCTTCGACTTGCATATAATCATCTTTTGCCAAGCAAGCCTGCGCACAACGAATGCACGCCATTTCTTTTTGATCTTGACTGAGCTCCATTGAATTACGCAGCGGCATCAGAATCGAATAGGCTTCGTCCAGTGATCCGGCGCTAAAGCGAGTTAGACCCAAGTGATACTGCGTCCAGACGTCAGAAGGATTCTTCTCCAACTGACTCTTGAGCATGATTGTGTTACGTTCGTTCTTTGAACTGTTTACTTGACGATAGCCATCGTGTATGATGCGCAGGTTGCAATCAGCGATACGCAATCCCGCTTCTTTGATAGAGTCAGCAATCTGCTCGTGAATCTCGCCGCGAAAACGAATCTGAGGATGATTGCGAAAGAGTCTGGTATAGTAGTGCTCACTGAAGGTTGAATTTCCCTCGCCTAAGGCATTGATGATGCGAATGCGGAGTCCGCCGATTGATGGATCCGAGAGCAGTTCGTCCATGTCTTCAATAGACTCTTCGTCCACACGCTCATCTGCATCGAGGACCAAAACCCAATCGCTGCGCATGTGTTTGATGGCGGTGTTTCGGGCTTCTGAGAAGTCGTTTGTCCATTGACGGAAGTAGAGCTCTGCGCCGCTTCGGGCAGCGCGGACGGGGGTTGCGTCGGTGGAGCCGGTATCGACTACAACGATGTGTCGCGAAAGCAGCTTTGCAGACGCAATGGCGTTTTCGACGCTGTTTTCGGCGTCTTTGACAATCATAGAGACACCGATACGTGCCTGGTTTTGGCTGCTCTGGGTCATGGCGTTTTGGCTTTGCACCGTTTCAGTTAAAAACACGAAAAGCAGGCATCATTTGCTGATACCTGCTTTACGATTGCAAAGACTGTGCCGTACCCGGAGGAAATGTCCGGTCGAAGCCGCCTGCGTTTTACTCTTGTTCCATCTGCAAGCGTTGTTGACGACGGATGGCTTTCATGTGTGCCATACGACGGTCAACTGACGGCTTAACAAAAAATGCGCGGGCTTTGAACTCGCGAAGCACACCGCTGCGCTCATATTTTTTCTTGAAACGGCGCAAAGCGCGGTCGATGGATTCGTTTCCTTGTATCGTTACTCCGATCACAGACTGTTCCTCAATGAAGTGGTTATTATAAATTTTCTACTAGACGTTTTTCTTTGCTCTTCTCAAACAAGACAACGATAGCGTTGCCGCCGTTTGTCATTACTTCTTTTGCGCGAACGATGCCGACATCGTCCCACATCTTGTGATAAATCACATCGCCTACATCAAACACCTTCTTTGGTGAATACTGCTTTGAGTCTTCGCGTGAAATGCGAATGTCGAAAGTCTTATTCTTTTCTTGTTGTGCTTGAACAGCATCGAGATTGATGAGCTGTGAGTGGTGACTCACTGTGCAACGAGCCCATTGCATACGACCGGTTTCTTGCTCCATCGGCTCACCAATCAACTCATGCTTTGTTTCGCGCATGAGGAAGGGCGAGTAAATGGTAATGTACTTCGCTTTGCGTGTACGCTTCTTCTCTTTCTTTTCAACTTCTTCTGCCATACGGCGCCTTTCGGGGTGTTAAGTATGTACGGACTACAAATTTAGGTGTTTTTTCCACGTCCGCAATGAGTGAAAATGCTGAATTGGGCTGAGCTCAGGCTAATGACCCCGAGATTGAATGTTAAAGAAAAGCCCATCGACCGGAGCCGACGGGCTTTTTTTGACTGAATTGCACTCGAAACCGTCGCTTTTTAGGCTTTTTAGCGAGAAACGACGAACTTGATGCTGCTAGAAGCTTGGGCTGAATTGATTCTGAGAACGTAGCCGCCTACCGGGTAAGCGCTTGCGTTGAGGCTCAGGATGTTCTCACCTGCCACAAGTTGTTGTTCGAAGCTTGTCATGACGGCACCCAGAGAATTGACCACGCTGATGTTAGCCAAAACTGCCGGAGCTGTGAAACGAAGATTCAAAACGTCGCCTGTTGGGTTCGGTGAAAGCACTGCATCACTTGTAAGCTCTTCAGCAACGCTTGACACCAAAGCATCCATTGAAATGTCGTTTGTGACATTATAGTTTGCCGATGTAAAGGTCAGTGTTTGGGTGCTTGCTACAAATCCCGGCTTGTCAGAAATAACGGTGTTGGAACCCAAAGCAACGTTGCTGATATCATATGATCCATCAGGAGCGCTGAATGCGAAATCAACTGCTTTACCGTTGTTGTCGACGACAACCACGAGTGCACCTGATACTGGAGCGACTGCTTGAATTGAACCGTTTGACTTGGCAATGCCACCGTGGTGTTCAACATGACCGTGGATACGGATGATTCCGCGACGTCCTTCACCAACATGAAGTTTGATGATCAGTGAACCGGTTGAAGATGTTTCAGTAACGGTTACTTGACTTGCGTTAGCCCAACGGAATACTGAGTAGTCGTTTTCTTTGAAGTAGCCAGGAACAAATGGACGAGCATTTGGAATTCCGAGGATTACATAGCTGCCAGGAATGAGGTTGCTGATTGTGTAGTTGCCACTTGCGTCTGTCTCGACTGTGCGAATGCGCTCAAGAGCACTTTCGTTGCCACGGCTGACGATGAGGTAGGCTGTTACACGACCCGGGACACCGGTGCCTGCTGAATCAACCATCTGACCACTAAGGCTGTTGTTGTATGATTGCTTGTGTGGCAGTGCGAAGTTGATGTTTGTCAAATTGCCTGTCAATGTCAGCACGGTTGCTTGGGTTGGCGTCGCAACGTTGTCGAAATAGATCGGCAAGAAGTCATGACTGTTTGCAAGACCTTGTGCGATGTATGAGTAGCGATCTGAGAGTTGAATCTCATATGCACCATCACCATTTGTACGTGCAACGATTGGGTCGCCTGCAGGCATGCCATTCACCATGCGGTAGAAATACACAACGCCCGCAATACCTTGTCCTGTGCTCGCGTCTGTCAAGCGTCCACTTACAACAAACTTGTGCTCTTGTGGCAGAGGAGTAACGTTGAAATTGACTTCTACAGTATCACCACACGCAATAGTGAATTGTTGTGCGTTAGCTGGTTCGCGCTGATGCTCAAACCACTCATTCTGATACGCTTCGCCTTGTGTGCGCAATACATAGGTGCCTGCAGGAACTGAAATTGTAAACTGACCATTCACCAGCTTCGCTGTGAACATGCCGTTTTGGAGTTGACCATTGGAGTTGATCATGTAGGCTGTTACTGTGCCGTTCATGATGTTGCCACTGGTGTCATGCACGCTACCATGGAGTTGTGCGCAACCACGATCTGTTGTTCCGCCACCACCGTTATTATCGCCACCAACTCGAATTGTCCATGATTGATCTGTCTTCTGTGAATCGTCATTGTCGAGATAAGCAAGGATCTTAACTGTGACTGTCTTAGCTGTACTCGGAGCTGTCCAGCTGATGTTGCCGGTAATGCTGTCGATGGTCATGCCATCCGGACCTGAGATAAGCTTATAACGAATGTGTGAGTTCTTCTCTGAATTTGAGTGAACAGCACGCGCTTCGTAACGATAGTTGCCGCCCAACGCAACCGTTGTGACCGGGTTTGTGGTGAAGTGGAAGCTGTCTCCGCCACCGCCGTTATTAACTACAAGAGTTACGGTGCGGATGGTCGTTCTATCACTTTCGCCATTGTTGTTGAACGCGCGAATGAAGAAGGTGTAGGTCCCTGGAGCAAGACGCTCAACGATGTAACGATAGGTATTGCCCTGAAGTGGTGTCGTTACAGTTGCAATCATTTCGAACTGCGAAAGATCCTCAGTTGCCTTGTTTGCTTTGTAGACATGATATCCAAGGGCTTTTTTGTCTTGGTTATCTGTAGTGGAACCTTGCCACATCAAAGTGACATTGAACAAGGTCGTTCCGGCTATTTGAGTGCCGGTGGCGCTAAAATCGCCTGGTGCATTGGGTGTGTTGTTGTCGGCCTTGAGATTCATAGCCAACATCAGCAACGCCAATGTCATAACCGTCAGAGTACGAAATATTTTCATCGAGGAACTCCTGGTGAAAGTGAGAAATAAAGTGATTTCAATGTTGAATTTGACCACACTCGTAACGGAACAATCTGCAATCCATGCAGATTCGATCATTGTGCTTAATCCCAGGCAGAGATTAGGGTAGGCTTAGCACTCTGGTATAGAGACAGTAACAACAAGAGTTGAGGTTGGTTACAACCTTTTCTACGCTAAATACCGTCGATTTCTGACAAAACGGGCACATATGATACAATTATTGGATTGTCGACCTTTTTCTACCCGACTCAAATCAAGAAAACGATAGCTGCGGACTTACAAATCGAATATTACCATCGGGTAACATTTGGGTAACACAACGCTAACAGTGTAAGGATAATTTTACATGTCTTCACAGGATGATAATCATGCAGTGACGCAGGTGTAACTCCCAATGTGTAGTGCTTGAGTTGCTGATAGGAATGTGATGGACAGATCTTTTTCACATACATATTTGGGGTTTTATGAAATCTCTTGCTGTACTCGTTGTCAGCGCTTGTGTCCTGGCATTTTCGGCCTCTGCTCAAGAGCGCAACGAATTCAAGCCATCCGGAAACGCCTGGGCGCTTCTTTTCGGTGATTATTTCTACAAAATGGGCGGTGAAGCTCCGGGTTGGGGCAAGGGACAGTACGCAGGGGTTCAAAAAGACTTCCACGCATTCCAATTGCGTCGTCTCTACTTTGGTTATGACTACAAAATGTCACCGGATCTGACCGGTCACGTCCTGCTCGAAGCAAACGATAAAAGCATCCTCGCAACCAACTCCTACGCTCCTTTTCTCAAGCAAGCTTATCTCGAATGGAAGAATCCTTTCAATCTGTCAGTTCCAATGACCGTAAACATCGGTTTGGTTCCAACACCAATCTTTAGCTTCCCGGAACGTACGTGGGGTTATCGCTCAGTTGAAAAGGAAATCCTGGACTCACGTGGAATCTCATCATCATCTGATTTCGGTGTATTGGTCACCGGTTCGTTCGACGCTGCAGATAACTTCGGTTATCAAGCGATGATCGGTAACGGTACCGGAACAAAAGCGCCTGATTTCACGGCTGCTGCCTTTGCATCACGCGAGAAAGAATTCTATGGCTCACTCTATGCACGTCTTCTCGATCGCAAGCTTACCGTTGAAGGTTTCGTTGATTATCGTAATGGTGAATTGGACAAGAACGGAAATCGTCTTGGACGCTTCCTCTGGCGCGGTTTCGCAGCCTACCAAACAACTGACTTCACCGTTGGTGTTGAGTATGGCACAATCACAGAAATGAATGCCGGAAAGCGCAGTATCGCAACAACGGATACCGTTCCGAAATTCGAAGCTGTCGATTATCAAGATGCATTCATGTCAGCTTTTGTTGCCGTGCCAATGAACTTCGTCAGTGAGAAGTTGTCCTTCTTCGCTCGCTACGACATGTTCAATAACGATGCGAACTTCAACTCGGCAAATGCTTATGGCGCCGATCTTGCTCGCAATTACCAGGAGAGTCTCATCGTGGTTGGACTTACATACAAGCCAATCCCGACTGTTAGCATCATGCCGAACATTGAGATTAATAGCTACAAGGATCGTCGCACCGTAGCCGTTGAACGTAAGTCCGACGTTGTTCCGCGTATTACATTTTTCTACGTGATGCGATAGTTAAACTCTAAGTCACATAAGCCAAAAACAGAAGAGGGAAAAACATATGTTTTTCCCTCTTTGCATTAGTGTCTATTTGGATGTGTTTCCAGTCCACGTCCAATAACTACCATTGCGCAGTCGCCCAACGATACAAGGCGCGTGCTCGAAGCTGATCCGCACGAGCAGTACACAGACGCATGCGCGACTCACCTAATGCACGCTCGCGCAGATTGACGAGCATGAGGGTGGATTCGCCACTCTGCCATTTCTGACGTTCTGCTTTGTGAAGAAGGTCGGAGTAATAGACTTCTCGCTGTGCAGTCTCAACCCGTTGGTCCGCTCGTTGCATCGCCGAAAGTGCATCATCAATATCGGCGTGAATCTGACGTTGCATCATCTGCTGTTGAAACGAAGCACGTTGCAGGTTAATCTCTGCAAGCTGTTCTTGAGCGCTGGCAGCGCGCGTCAACAATGGATGCGATAGGCTTAAACCAAGTTTAAAACCGTTGCCGGAATTGGATTCGCTGCGATACAGAAACTGCCCCTGCGCCTCAACGAGCGGGAGCTGTTGCTCGCGCGATAGACGAAGGTCAAGATTGTTCTGTGTGATTTGTAATTGCACTCGTCGTGCCTCCGGACGCTTGCCAAGTGCCTCTTGTCGGTCTTGTGCGCGCTGTGTATCAGTGAGTGATTCTGCTTCGGGAATTCTCATCGGACTAATTCCTTTGCGCAGGCTCAAATCAGCATCTCGCCACAGCAAGCTGCGCGCAGCAATGGAACTTTGTTCTGCGCTTCGTTCGATGCGCAAGTAGTCTCCGCGACGTCGCTCCAGTTCCTGCATTGCCTCCAATGTGTCCGCTCCCGATACTTCGCCGACTCTTGCTCGCTGAATGATTTGACGTGCTCGTTCTTCAGCAAGAGTGATGAGCTCTCGCATGATGTTCAAGTTCTCTGTGTTCTCAACCCAATCCCAGTAGCGTAGAGCAGCACTTCGTAGAAAGGAGTTGCGCTCTTGGTCGATGATGGTTGATGCGAGTTCAGGACGGAGCATGGCTTTCTCACGGGCGGTGCGACGTGAGTCGGTACGCAGTCCTTGAAGCAGAGGAAGAGTGATCCCCAGATTGAGCTCGGGTTCACCACCTGTGCTGGATTCCGGATTCAGTCCGCTTCCATCCGACTGACGCAGCGATGCGCTCAATCGCGGAGCCAAAGCTGTAGCTAGCGGAGCTTCAACGCCGGCATCCAAAAACTGGATCTTGTCTTTGTCACCAAAGCGCTTCCAGTCTGCCTTTGCTTTGAACAAAAAATCGAACGGCGCGTTAGCCTGCAGCATATCTGCCTCTGCAGCATCACGCTCAAACTCGATTGATTTCATCTGAGGATGCGCACGACGTACTGCTTCGATAAATTGATCGAAGCGCAATGTGTCTTCAGCAAAAGCAACTCCAACACAGAAAAGTGCTACAGTGAATCGAAGTAGTAAGCGTGTCATTTTTCCTTTGAAGAAGAATTGTCTTTGGGGTCCTTCTGATACTCATGCTGACGAATCGGGAATTGCGGAGGGAAGCCGTTGAGCTGACGCCAGAGTTCGTAGCCAAGGGGAACGGAGTTGAGCAACACCCATCCGCTAACGGCTGATCCTTGTCGCAGATAACTTCTGTCAGCCCAATTGCCGTGCGTTGTATCAGGCACAACCAATACTCGGTATTTACCCTTTCCGTCATCAACTGCATCAATGGCAGCAACTCGTCCGCGGAATATTCCCGAACTCACCTGCGGGAATCCGGAAAATTGAAATGCCGGATAGCCTGCAAATTGTAGCGTGACGTCGCGTCCGATATCAACCAGTGCAGCGTCCATTCCCGAGAGAAAGATCTCGGCCGCGATGTCGGAAGTAAAAGGTACAACGACGGCGAGACGATCGCCTTCTTTAACTGTTTGACCAAGACCTGCTTTGGCAATGCGCGTCACCTGACCGTTAATGGGCGAGATGATTGCGCTAGCGTCTCGACGACTCTGAGCATTGCCTAGTCTAAGCTCTGCGTCTGCGATTGTCGCTTTCGCTTGTCTCTCAACGCGCTCCTGCTCAGCCTTCACAGCATCCAAGTTCTGTCGCGCTGATCGTAATGCAGCCTCAGTGCGAATGCTGTCGTTAAGCGATTTAGTGTACGAGATATATGCAGATTCGACATCTCGCTGCGATACCAAGCCCGAATCAACTAAGTTCTTGGTGCGATTAAAGCGAATGCGGGCAACGCCAAGTTCTGCGCGTGTGGCATCGAATGCACGACTTGCTTCGAGTGACTGCACGGCTTGTTTGGTGCGCTCGAGTGCGGCTGCAATTGAAGCGTCTTGTGCAAGCAGGATGTTGTCGCGAGAACTCTCGAGTCGCTCGACAAAATCCGGCGCCATAAAATTGACGTTGATGTCTTGGAGAATTGCCAGGGTGTCGCCGCGACGAACCATCGCGCCTTCCTGAATGCGCCAAGCAACGATGCGTCCGCTAATCGGCGACTCGATCGTTTGCGCACGGGCCGATGGATCAAAGGATGTTACGCTGCCCGAACCAGCTACCGTCTGTTGCCAAGGCACCCAGATCAGTGATGCTACCACGATGAGCACAAAGACAATGGCAACCGTCGCGAGTGATCGTGCAAGCTTCGGTGTTCGAACAAGACTAAAGGAGTAAAGGCTTCCGGATTGAACCAGCGTTTCGTGCTTGGCATCCGAAGCTTGTTCTTTTGATGCGCTATGTGATGTTTGATGTTGTGCCATGTTATGCCTTTTTCTCAACTAAGTCTTGAACAAGCTTTGGAAAGAGTCGATGCAGCATTGATTGCGGACGAGACGCCAGAACTCGCAACTGATCTTCTTCAACAATCTGTCCTTCGCTCAACGCATAGATCGTATCTGCACGCTTGAGCAAGTCCTCATCGTGCGAGATGTCGATTATACTCCATCGCTTATCTGAATACAATCGATCAACGATGTGCTGCTTTATTGACGGTTCGATACCGTCGAAGCCTTCGTCGAGGATGAGTAGTCCAGGTTGCCCCACAATACAGCGCGCAAGCATGATGCGTCGCATTAAACTGTGCGAGAGATTAGATCCTTCAGAAACAACGCGTGAGTGTAAGCCGTGATCCAGTCCGCGTAAGTCATCACGCAAACCGGCTACATCCACAGCCCACATAAGTTGTTTCAGCGAGATGTCTCTGCCCATGCAGATGTTCTGCTCGACTGTTCCGCTGAAGACGTGATTGTCACGACTGAATATTGCAATCGCGCGACGCAGCGAGAGTAATGTGTTGTGTCGGATATCGAGTCCATTGACCTCAATTGTACCCGCATCAGCTTCGTGTAATCCCGCCAGCAATTCAGCCAAGGTAGTTTTACCCGAACCATTCTCGCCAATGATGCTCAAGCGTGATCCCGGTGCAACGTGCATACTCACATTGCGCAGTACTTTATCGCCATTTGGATAACTGAAGGAGCACGAATGAAGTTGAAGGTCGATTGAATCTGTTCGTTCAATTGGCAGCAATGAATTGCTACGCTCGCGCTCGCGATCCGTGATTGCAGCTAGTTTGTCGATACCGGTGAGTAGATCGTAAAAGTCTTCGAACTGTGTGATGAGCTTCTCGAGACTGCTGAGCAAGGCGATGATGACGAGCTCTGCAGCGACTAGTTGACCCAGACTAAGCTGTCGCTCAATGACCAAGATGCCGCCAATGCCCAACACTCCAACAGTTGCTACAGAGCGGAAGAAGGATGAACCGGCAACTTGTCGCGCAATCACCGCAAAGTGCTTGCGATGCGCATTGACATACTGTGCGGCTATTGAATCAAGGTGTTCGTAAGAGAATCGTGGATCAGCGTGAAGCTTGAATGCCGGCAGACAGCGTGCGATTTCCTCGAGCCAATGTGCGACTTCGTATTTCTTCTTTGACTCGGCGATGGAGGTGCGCAGTCCGCCTCGACCTAAGAGCAGAACCAACACCACAATGAAGGCAATCAGAAAAACATCAAACAGCAGGAAGAAGGGATGATAGATGCCCAAGAGAATCAATCCCATGAGCGCAACAAGTGCAGCGCTGACGCCATCGAGAAGGAATTTCGAAAGCGACTTCGTGATGGTCGTCACATCAAAGAAACGGTTTACCAACTCCGGTGCATACTCTCCATCCAAAGCACGCGTTGTTAGACGAGGCAGAGTAAAAGCTACATCAAAGGCAGTGCGAATGAAAATGCGACGTCGCAGCGTGTCCACGACCGTCAATTCCATGACTTGAAAAATGCCCAGTACTACAAGTCCAAATCCAACTCCGGCACAGAGCACAATAAGCTGCGTGCTATAGACGCCGAGTGAGACTGCATTCACGAGAGATTGAGATGCCAATGGAACAACCAAAGACAATGCACCGATGATGATCGAGTAAATGACCACTACGGCGATGTCGCGTTTCTCATGCTTGATCAATCCCCACAAACGTGCAAGTAGCTCGGATGCTTTGAGGTGATGTTCATGCGCGTTGTCGTGTTCGCTACTGGCATGATGCTCATGCGTGTTGCTTAGAAAGGAATGTAGAACTCCCCGCACCGACAACACAATCACTTCTGTATTGGATTTAGTGCGTAGTTCCTCAATTGGAACTTGCTCCTGACGCAAGCTGATGAAGTCTTGTACAACCATCATACCATTCGCTTGCGATTTGCCCACGAGTTCCCACAACTCTCCGTTGCGCTTGATAACGCAATTGAAGTTGTCACGTCCCCTTAAGACTTCGAGTTTGTCGAGCGAACTTCGATGGACGATAACGCCATGATCACTTAAGATCTTCTCGACGATATCAACTATTTCACCGTCGTTTCGTCCGGTAAATTCCGAAGGAATCGATAGCAATTGCAGTTGACCCTCTATCTCGAGTCGATGTAAAATTGCCTCAATACTGTTTCGTAACTGGGTCGAAAGAGTCATCATATTTGATCGATTTTTAGCTAAAAGCCCACCGGTCGTTGTACTTTGTGTTAGCTGCGGACTCAGTGTATCCGACAAGAGAACGAAAGCCGAAAAATTTTATTTACGACTATTTTTGTCGTATTTAGAATTTTTCTGAGTCTCAACGGATCGCAATGACGCTTATATCGTTATTTAGTAAGAACTTATAGCAATTTTTAACTCATGTCTTATGCAAGAAAAATCAGGGTTGGATTCTGCTAGAATTGATACTGCGGCAGTGCACGCTGCCGACTTTCGCGATGCAAATGCCGGGGCGGTGAGCATGCCTATTTACCTAAGCACGACTTTTGAGAGGGATGCGGAGGGGAATATTGGTGAGTATCTGTACTCTCGGTACGATAACCCAAATCGTCGTGCCTTGGAAACTGCCATGACCCAGCTCGAAGGAGGCACGAGAGCATTTGCCTTTGCCTCCGGTTTAGCGGCAAGTATGGCTGTTTTGCAGAGCTTGAAGAGCGGGGATCATGTCTTGATTCCTGATGATGCATACTACGGATTGCGTTTGCAGTTAAGCGACATTCTGTCGTCGGTCGGCATAGAGTGGTCGATGGTCGACATGACCAAGTCCGAAGAGGTCAAGACTGCAATTCGATCCAACACGCGTTTGTTGTGGTGTGAAAGTCCGTCGAATCCACTTTTGAAAGTCACCGATCTTTCGAGCATCAGCACCATTGCTCACGAAGCCGGACTGCTCGTTGTTTGTGATAACACTTGGGCAACGCCAATTCTTCAACAGCCCTTTCAATTAGGTTGTGATATCATCGTTCACTCAGCAACGAAGTACATCGGAGGTCACAGCGATGTGTTGTTAGGCGTGGTTGTGGTTAAAGAAGATTCGCTTGTAACAGAGGCTATACATCGAGTACAGCGCATTGGTGGAGCGGTTCCGTCGCCATTTGAATGTTGGCTTGCAACGCGGGGTTTGCAGACATTGCCGCAGCGCATTCGTGCAGCCTCGCGCAGTGCCATGGCTATTGCCGAGTATTGTTCGACGCATCCTTTGATAGAGAAGTGCCTTTATCCCGGATTGAAGTCGGATGCTTATCACGAAATCGCATCAAGACAGATGAGTATGTATGGCGGCATGTTGTCGATACTACTACGCTGCACGACTGAGCAAGCGCAGAAAGTTGCATCGTCGATGAAGATCTTCCATCACGCTACCAGTCTTGGAAGTGTCGAGAGTTTAGTCGAGCATCGTCGTTCCGTCGAACCACCGGATTCCTTAACACCGGGAAATCTACTGCGCTTGAGTATTGGCTTGGAATCAGTTGAAGATTTGATCGAGGATATCGACCAGGCAATTCGGCAAGTTGTGCGAGATTAGTCGCGACCGAGAAGTTTGACGGCCGGGATTTCAGGTAAGAGTTGACGATAGTAGAGCATCTGCAGCGTTTGATCGAGAGTCGCTTCACTGCTGTCGTTCCATTCGAAATCAATCTCGCCTTGACGTGACTCAGTATCTGCAATTGGCAGATCTTCGTGAATCAATGCCAAAGCCGGAATATCGCCACCGGCAATTTCTTTGGTTAGTGCGATCAAACTATCGCGAAAGGCTTCCTGATCAGCGCCGGCATCCAATGCGAACTCTGAACGGATAGTCCAAACAGCAAGGGGGAGTGAGTAGCCAAAGGCGAGATCCCATTCTTCTGAGACGTCGAGTCCGGCTGGCATGTCAGCATCATCGACCCAACTAATGACCGCGTCGTGAGATTCCAGCAGAGATGAAGTGGTGCCGGTTGCGCTTTCGATCTGAACCTCGATACTGTATTGCTCATCCAAGACAATGTGCGCTGCTTGTACGATGAAGTCGGTTGGGGTTGAGGAGACGACGGAATGCACGTCGCCGCGGTTTGGAGCGAAGACGATGCGACAAGTATTCGTCCATCCGCGCAAAAGACAGAACATGCTGGGGATGATTCGATAATCGCTGTTGATGACACCTTGACCGTAGCCCAAGGGACTTAGCAAGGCCATGTCAACTTGATTGGTTCGAATCCATCGCGCGCATTCGTCCTCGCTACCTCGACGAACAGTATGTCCGGCGCGCGCAGCAACCTCGTCGATCTGCTGAATCAACGGCGCAAAAAAAGGATGTGAGGGAATAGCAATTCTCATGAGCGTTTGAATAGCGAGTTGCGGCACGAAGACCAGGAGCTGGACTTAGATGCCATTTGCAAACCACTTATTCAGCGCATTTGGGAGCATGTCGCGCCAGGTTGGCCAGTCGTGCATGTAATCCTTGCTCCAAATATCAACGTAGTTGGGAATGCCCTTCGAACCGAGCAGTTGACCCATCTCAATGGAGCTTTGCGGATGTTCGTAATTGCCTTGTCCGGTCATGAAGTAAATATGCTTCTTCGCTTGGAGCAATGGCAAATGATTGTTGTCATTCAAGCCTGGCAAGTAATGAACGGGTGAATTGTAAAAACAATTCTCGTCCCAGTACTTACCGGTGTACATTTTCAAGTTGTAGGTACCACTCATTGCGATGGTGCCGGTGAAGAGGTCCGGACGACGGAACATGCTGTTCGCTGCATGATAAGCGCCAAGCGACACACCGCTGGTAATGATTGGAACAACGCCGTTGCAGTCGTTGTAGATAAAAGGCACGACTTCTTCGCTGATGTATCCGTTGTATTGTTGATGACGAATCGCTTTGTCACGAGACTTCATGCGACTATTGAGCCAGCTCTCGCTGTTGATGCTGTTGATCGAATAGACTTTGATCTTGCCGGCTTCAATAAAGGGTTTGAGTGAAGCAATGAGATAAAAACGCTCATACTCCAAATAGTCGGCTGCGGCACTTGGAAAGAGCAGAAGGGCAAAACCATAGGTGCCATATGCTACGATTTCCATGTTTTTATCAAGGCGTGGACTCCACCAGCTACGAATTTCTCTTCTCATGACAGGATATTGTTAGTCGTTGTAGGAACTACAAATATAACTCGTTGCGGTGCCTCGCTCTGCCCGACCGAAGCAGATAGTGTCAGAGTTAGCTTTTCAGGTAGCTAAAAAGCCTGAATTCTGCCCAATTCATCGCTTCCTCACATTACAATCCCCATTGTGCATAATCGTTAGTTCCTCAGGCGCTGCTTCTCTCGTAAATTGCAATTCCTCTACCCGTTGCTACGTACAATTTCATGATATCTCCTTTACTCGAAGCTCTCGACAAACCGCAGTGTAATTGTGGTGTTTTCGGCATTTTCAATCACCCACAGGCCTCGGTTATGGCCTACTATGCTCTGCATGCCTTACAGCATCGCGGACAAGAAGCAGCCGGAATTGTGAGCAGTTTTCGAGATGAGATGAAGGATAAACAGCGCTTTGCTGTTCACAAGGGCGAAGGTCTTGTCCTTGATGTGTTTTCCGACAGCGAAATCCTCACAAAGAAACTCAAAGGCGAATCTGCCATTGGTCACAATCGCTACTCCACAACCGGCCGTAACTCGATTGCCAATATCCAGCCATTTACGATTAACTATCGTCGTGGCAACCTTGCATTGGCGCACAACGGAAATCTGACAAATACCCGCGTTCTGCGTTCTGCTTTGCAGGAAGAAGGCGCGATCTTCCAAACCACAACCGATAGCGAGTTGTTTCTGCACTTGATTGCTCGTAGTCGTCAAAACGAACAACTCGAACAAATCCGCGAAGCTCTGCAAACAGCACGTGGTGCGTATTCAGTTGTACTGTTGACCGACAATGCTCTGTACGCGGCACGTGATCCTTATGGTATTCGTCCGCTGTGCATTGGTCGTCTTCAGCAGCCAAATGGTACTTACTCCTATGTGGTTGCCAGTGAGTCATGTGCTTTGGATATCATCAGCGCTGAATATGTGCGCGATGTGCACCACAATGAATTGGTCGTTATCGATAACGACACGGTAGCAAACGGAACAATACGATCATACACTATAGACGAGCAAACGCAGGAGTCGCGTCATTGCATTTTTGAGTATATCTACTTCTCGCGACCGGATTCAAAAATCTTCGGACACAACGTTGACAAAGTGCGCCGCAAGCTTGGTAAAAACCTCGCTCTGGAAAGTCCGGTTAGCAACGACGAACACAAGAACGTTGCAGTCGTAGCAGTTCCCGACAGCGGCAATACCGCAACCCTCGGCTATGCTCGCGTGAATGAAAAAGAAAATGGTTTCCCTACGCATTATGAGATTGGCTTGATACGTAGTCACTATGTGGGTCGCACATTCATCGCGCCCGGACAAGACACGCGCGAGTTTAAGGTCAAGACGAAGTTTAATGTCGTGAAGGGCGTTGTTGAAGGCAGAAAGATCGTCATGGTCGACGACTCCATCGTCCGCGGAACCACCTCCAAAGCCCTCGTCAAACTCATGCGCGAAGCCCAGCCGGCGGAAATTCATATGCGCATCACATCGCCGCCAATTACGCATCCGTGCAAGTACGGTATGGACTTTCCAAGTAAGGACGAGTTGATTGCCAACCATCACGCCGACGAAGAGTCGATCGGACGTGAGCTTGGCGTCGATTCACTTCACTATCTCTCAGTTGAAGGTCTCATGGACTCCGTCCCCCAAGAACCGGGAGTCGGCTATTGCACAGCCTGCTTCACAGGCAAGTACCCAATTCCTATCGAGCTCGACGCGAATAAGTTCTCGACGGAAGACTAGGAAGCTCTACGATTGTATCAAACTCACGAAATCACATGCGAACATGGTGCGTGCGTGCAGCCTTGCGTTCCACAGTAGTGAAGGGTTGTTTACTAGAGATTTGATTAACGCGATTTATCTCTACGGACGCGTTCCCAAGCGCACGTTAACGTTAACACCGTGGTGCGCCACTTGGTCGATGAATATTTGAAGATTGGATAAGGTTGAGTCCAATCTGATGGCGAGATTCTTGTCGTAGATCAACTTGCCTACCGCACCATCGCCCTTACGAACTTCATTGACGACTTCATGTACATCACGCACGAGGTGATCGACGCGCTCGATGGTTGAATCAGCTTTGACCAGAATGCTCTGTGTGCTCGTAGCGGCGTTGTTGAGTTTGCGAATAAGGTCTGTAACGGGCACGTCATTGTCTTTGACGATACGCTTGATATCATCGCTAATCGTGCGAAGGTTTGCCATTGAGGTCTGCAGATTCTCGCGATTGTTTTGCAGGATGGTTTGAAGCTGTTCAACAGTCACGCGTGCATGCGACATGGTTTGCTTCACATCTGTGACAAAAGTGCCGTCTGCAAGGAGTGTGTTGATAGAGGTTGAGATTGTGTCAAGACGACGTAGCAAGTTGCGCGCATCGCCGGAGATATCGCCGATAAAGACCATCAAATCACCAAAGTCCGGAGCTGAGCTGCCAGGCAACACACTGCCATTCCAATGTTCTGCGGCTTTGCCGGTTGAGATTTCAATTTTCTTTCCGCCGGTAAGTTCAAGAATTGTCAGACGAGCTGTTGCATCGGCGCGAAGATCCGAGACGTCTTCCATTGTGACTTGAATGAGTACGCCTGAAGTGTCAGGTTTAACAGAGCTGACCATCCCACGACGCAGACCATTGACCAAGACAGGTGCCGTGTTGTCGATGCCGCTCGCGCTGGCGAAGTGGATTGATACGGTTTTGAGACTGGTGGATACGCTACATCCACGTCCGAGAGTAATCCCAATGACGAGAATAATGACGCCGAGAATTGCAACAATACCGACCCTAATTTCTGTTGACCGAATGTGTTCCTGAGATGCCATTGGCTTTTGCTTGGTGATGCAGAGGGGCAAACTACGACTCAATAAAAAAAAAGCTCTGATAAATTTCAGAGCTTAGCGAGTTCTAATGCTGTACTAGCGTATTAAAAGGGGATATCGTCTTCTGCGGCTGCGCTCTCTGCCGGAGCTGAATGACTGAAGTCTGCGCCCGATGGAGCTGCATCTTCTGTCTTGCGTCCGTCAAGCAACAACATGTTATCCGCGACAACTTCCGTGAAATACTTTTTCGTTCCGGTTTGATCTTCGAATATTCTGGTCTGAAGGCGACCCTCAATGTACACGCGTGAACCTCGATGTACCAGTCTCTGGATGATTTCTGCCAGACCTCTCCAGGCAATAATGGTGTGCCATTCAGTGTGCTCTTGATACTGACCTTCTTTGTCCTTGCGTGACTCCGTTGTGGCTAAACGGAATTGTGCTACCGGGATACCACTCGCTGTATAATTAACGTCTGGGTCCTTGCCGACATTTCCGATGAGCATCACTTTGTTTAGACTGCGCGACATAACCTTACTCCCATCTGGTAGTACAACGAACGTAATTTAGACTTCTGCTAATCCGAAGTGTGAGTGAGTTCCCCTTTGCGGCAATGCCAAACTACATTGAGATAAGAAATAATCAAAGAAATATTCTGAATTCACCAAATGTTTTTATAGGGTGCACGAGAGCGCCTCTGTTCAAGCTGAATTCTGAACAGTGGATGAAGCAGAGATGTGAGGGATAGCGGTCTTTTTAAGACTTAATTGCCGCGAGTTCAGCGCGAGCAATAACGAGCTTCTGAACCTCGCTGGTTCCTTCTCCGATTGTCAGGAGCTTGGAGTCGCGCCAATACTTCTCAACCGGGAATTCCTTGATGTAGCCATAGCCGCCGTGTATTTGAACGGCTTCCTCAGCTACGTTTACAGCGACTTCGCTGGCAAAGAGTTTTGCTTGCGATGCTTCTTTGCCGAAAGGACGTCCCATATCGCGCAGCCACGCTGCACGGTAGGTAAGTGCGCGAGCTGCATCAATGTTCATGCTCATGCGAGCCAGCTTCATCATGATTCCTTGCTGGTCGCCGATTGGCTTGCCGAATTGAACGCGCTGACGACTGTATTGCAGTGCCGCCTCGCATGCGCCTTGGGCAAGTCCAACGCTGAGTGCTGCAATAGAAATGCGTCCGCCGTCTAGTATCTGTAATGCTTGTACGAATCCTTCGCCTTCAGCACCAATCAAGTGATCAGCCGGAACGCGGACGTTGTCGAAGGTCAATGACGCTGTGTCGCTACAACGCATGCCCAACTTGTTTTCTTTCTTTGAAGGGAAGAATCCTTCCATTGATTTATCAATCGCAAAGGCGCTGATTCCTTTCTTGCCCTTGCTGATGTCAGTCATTGCCATGACCACTGCGATATCGCCCACGTTGCCATGGGTAATGAAGTTCTTGGATCCGTTGAGGATGTAGTAGTCGCCCTCGCGCCGAGCTGTGGTTTGTGTTCCACCGGCATCGGAGCCGGCATTTGGCTCGGTCAATCCCCATGCACCTAATGTTTCACCGGCTGCCAAGCGAGTGACGTATTTCTGACGCAGCGCTTCGCTGCCGAAGCGAAAGATGTGGCTGGTGCAGAGTCCGTTGTGTGCCGCTACACCGAGTGCGACGCTCGGACAAACACGTGCTACTTCTTCAACCGTAATGGCATACTCCATGTATCCCAAACCCGAACCATTGTACTCGGGAGGAATCACAACGCCGAGAAAACCTAAGTCGCCTAGCTTGCGAAAGATCTCGTGAGGGAATTCTTGAGTCTCATCATGGTGCATAACCACCGGACGAATCTCATTCTCAGCAAACTCGCGTATAGCCGCGCGAATGGCGTTTTGCTCTTCTGAAGTATTAAATCCAAATTCTGTGTTCTGATCCACGATGTTCAATGTGGGTGGGAAAAATGACTGTGACTCGCAATTTAACTACTGGGAGCATTCATTGGAGGCTGAGCCCAGGGGAATTGGTTTCACTAGTGTCCGGTAGTGCTTCCGCTTCCAAAACGCTGTTTGTACCACCGAATGAGGCTCTCGCGTGACGCCGGATCATGTGGAAAGCGACAGCAGCACGACTGAGCTTTTACCATGACAGGCATTGACAATAGCGGCTGATTCCGCACAACATCAAAAGTGGTGAAAATCACTGCGGAGTCGGTAATGCTCTCAAGACCGGCACGACGGACTTGCGACAAAGCTCGGTGCTCCAACAAATAATCCGAATTCTCGGGATCAAGCATGCAAAAGGAATACGTACTGTCTGAACTCTGCAAGGCTCTGGCAGAGACATAGTAGCTGGGATCCACGAAGATGTACTTGTATGAACTGTCAAGTCTCGAAGTGAAATCCAATGACGCGTCCAGACATTGATTTTGTGCGCGGATATGTTGCCAGCTCATTGCGAAAACACTGAATGTACGTTGAACTGCTCTCGTCAAGGCAGACTCCGTTCGCACGCCGCTCGTCCAAAGTCCCATGGGAGGATCGTAGTAAGGACTAAACAAAAACACTCCCACCTCAATCGCAATCCACATCACAATCCACCTCGGTTTCATTGAAGCGAGAGTTGACAGCAGCATAAGAACGGCCGCACCTAACACCAACAGCAGATATCCCTTGGTGTAGGTCGTGATGATAAATGTTGCCAGTGCCGGTACCATCCACAACGCAAGCGTCATCGGTGAAAGAGCGCGAACAGCTTGCGGTTCTTCAGCTTGATCTGATCTTCTGCGATGAAAGACAGCGATACCCACAAAGCACAGACATGCCCACAAAGAGTATTGTAGTAGAGTAACTGCATTCGGCAAAACTCCAACGAAGGCTCTGGGAGTGTTGCTGGAATAGAGTCTCAAGTAAGCTTGCAGACCGCCACAGGTCTGGAGAAAGGGGATTAGCCATGCGCTCAAGAGTGCAAGTGCAAGTACGACGCTGCTGATCAGACTGCGCCAGCGAAGTTGGCCTACCTTCCATGCATTGAACAAAGCATACAATACCAAAGGACTGAGGAGCACGGCACTACTTTGCCGAAAACCTGCACCAAGAGCCAATGCCGGCACGGCGAAGAAAAGAAGACGAGCATTGGAAATGCAACTGATGACAATGAGCGAGAAGGCGTAATCAAAAGCATAACTCTCCGAAACCGATCCATAGAACCACAGCATTGGGTTAGCGCACATCAAAAGAGTGCCGAGCAGAGCTCGTTCGAGGTCGAGCTTCTTGCGGAGTAGGTGGAGCAGAAGAAGCGAGCCTATAATAGACCAAAAAATCGACGGTGCGATATTGGAGAGCGTGGGATGTAGGAAGAGACGGAAGAAGCGAATCGACTGGACGTGTAAGAAGTAACCTGGCAAATGTGGACGATCTTCAGCGATGTTGTAGTCGTTTGCTGCGAGGAAGAAACTCGAGGCATCCCACGATAGTGGCGAGTGCTCGCGAGTGAGCAGACGAGAGAGGATGACGAGAAGTACGACGATTGTCGCTGACCACGTTGGTCTGGAGATCAAGCGTCGTATTTGTGATAAAGCATCTGATTTCATGCGCAGTGCGCAACATAGCGCATTTCACACTTGGGTCAATTCATTCTGACAAAACACAAGTGTCATCGAGCTTCTGTTAGTGATTTGATGAAATAACGCTTAATTATCTGTTCCGACAAACACATAAGTGCATTCTATCTCGCTGTTACAACATCAATACCCTATTTTTGTCGCAACAACGAAGTACCTCTATGAAACTACTGTATTCCTACCTGGCGAATTACAAATCGCTGGTAGCCTTGACTTTGGTCCTTGCGGCTATTAACCAAGTTTTTTCTCTCCTAGATCCCTATGTGTTTCGTCTCACCATCGACAACGTGGTGATGCAGCACGACAAGTTGACCCTCAATGAGTTTGTATCGGAGATCTTATACTATCTCGGCTTGTCTGTTGGTGCTGCTTTTGTGTCGAGAGTGGCAAAGAACTTTCAGGACTATTTCGTGAATACGATTGTGCAAAAAGTTGGTGCCTCAATGTATGCCGACGGACTCAAGCACTCCTTGGAATTACCCTACAACGTCTTTGAAGATCAGCGAAGCGGAGAAACCCTAAGCATCCTTCAAAAAGCGCGTGCAGATGTTGAGCGTATTGTGAATGCCGGAATTAATGTGCTCTTCACAACCCTTATCGGATTGGTCTTTGTTACCATCTATGCATTTAGCGTGCACTGGGCAGTGGTATTGATTTACTTCAGTGCAGCTCCGTTGATTGGCATCGTTAGTTCCAAACTCAGCAAGAGAATTAAGAAGATGCAGAGAGTCATTGTCAATGAGACTACTGCACTCAGCGGTTCAACGACCGAGTCGCTACGCAACATTGAATTGGTCAAGTCTTTGGGCTTAGCTAATCAAGAAATCAATCGTCTCAATGGTGTTACCAAAAAAATCCTCGGACTAGAATTGAAGAAGGTGCGCTACATCCGCTCACTGAGTTTTATTCAAGGAACTACAGTGAATTTTCTGCGCACTTGCATTTTGTTCTTGATGTTTTATCTGGTCTTCGATAAGCAAATCTCCATCGGACAACTCTTCTCGCTCTTTGTCTATAGCTTCTTCATCTTTGGTCCTCTGCAAGAATTAGGCAACATCATCAACATCTATCGCGAGTCGGAAGTATCTCTTAATAATCTTCAGAAGATATTCGAGACTCCAACTGAAGTCAAGCCGGCACATCCTGAGCGCATTGGAACTCTGAGCTCAATTCGTATGGAAAATGTTGCGTTCAAACACCAGAGCTCGGCACATCGTGCATTGGATAATATTAGTGTGAAAATTGATCGACGACAGACGGTGGCTTTTGTCGGACCGAGTGGTTCAGGTAAAACAACATTGGTGAAACTGCTCGTCGGACTCTATCATCCCGATGAAGGGAGCTTGTTATACAACGATGTTGATTCTTCAAACATTGATTTTGACGAACTGCGCAATCGCATTGGATTTGTAACACAAGACACGCAACTGTTCAGCGGTTCGATTCGCGACAATTTGCTCTTCGTGAATCCAACTGCAACCGACAGCGACTGTATCGATGTTCTGCGAAAGGCTGCATGCGATAGTCTGCTTGCCCGTGCCGAACACGGACTCGACACAGTCATTGGTGAAGGCGGCGTGAAGGTCAGCGGAGGAGAACGTCAACGTCTGTCTATCGCACGCGCGCTCCTGCGTCAACCCGAACTTCTCATTTTCGATGAAGCAACCAGCGCGCTTGATTCAATCACCGAAGAAGAAATCACCGATACCGTCCGTGCGATTTCCCATCGAAAAGAACAAACGACCGTCATGATCGCGCACCGTCTCAGCACCATCATGCACGCCGATCGTATCTACGTTTTGGAACGTGGCAATATCGTCGAGCAGGGAACACACGATTCGCTGTTGGAAGAAAAAGGACTCTACTACGCTATGTGGCGTCAACAAATCGGCGAGCGCAAGCAGGTTGTGTAATGTTTGCGATGTGAATTGTAGTGAGCCTAGCTCCTTGACGGCAATTCGCAGAAGCCTCAGCGCGTCACTAAAACTCAGAGCTTGCGACCACTACACTCCTGCCGGTCGCGAGCTTTTTTGCATTTTGCATAAACACTGAATCTGGCCCCACATCATGCTTGATAGGATAAAAGAACTACGTAGCGACATCGAATCCATGCTTAGCACCGTAAAAAGTGCTGATGACTTGGAATCATTTCGCCTGAAACATTTGGTCCAAAAGGGAACTCTTCGTGCCCTCACCGATCAGCTTCGCGACGTTCCCAAAGAACTCAAACCGACGGTAGGTAAGGAGTTGAATGCTCTGCGCAGTTTGGCAGAGTCGCAGTATCAAGCGTTGAAGGAGCAGTTTGAGGCGCAAGCTGAGACGGGAACGGACTTGGATCTTAGTCTGCCGGGTCGCGCAAGACCGGTCGGCAGTCTGCACCCAATTCGCCAAACCATGGATCGCATGACCGACATCTTTGTTCGTATGGGATTCAGCGTGGCAAAGGGTCCGGACATCGAAGACGATTACCACAACTTCGAAGCGCTGAACTTCGCTCCGGATCATCCGGCTCGCGACATGCAGGATACCTTCTTCGTCAAGGATCGCGAGAAGACTTTGCTGAGAACTCACACCACACCGGTGCAGATTCGTCTCATGCAAAGCATGAAACCGCCGATTCGCGCTATCATGCCAGGACGTGTTTATCGCAACGAAGCCATCAGTGCTCGAGCATTGGCTGAGTTCCATCAGCTGGATGGGATTTATATCAATACCGACGTGACCTTTGCCGAGCTCAAAGGAACGATGGTGACATTTGCGAAGGAGATGTACGGTCAGGACATCAAGTTCCGTTTCCGCGCATCCTACTTTCCCTTTACCGAACCAAGCGCTGAGATGGATATCACCTGCTTCTTGTGTAAAGGCAAAGGTTGTCGCGTGTGCAAATACTCAGGCTGGCTAGAAGTCGTGGGATGCGGAATGGTTCATCCAAATGTGCTGCGTACCTGTGGACTTGATCCGGAAGTGTACCGCGGTTATGCATTTGGTTTTGGTATCGAGCGTGTGACCATGCTGCGCACCGGAATCGATGATATTCGCCTGTTGTATGAGAACGATGTGCGTGTTTTGCGTCAATTTTGACCTTTTTTCAGCAAGTTGAGATAGAGTTTTGCACAATTGCGCTTTAGGCGTATCTTTGTGACCCGGTCAAGTGGCCGGCAACATTGTCACACTCCAGTCGAGAAGAATCATGGCAAAGAAAGGCGCACGGGTCATTATCACCCTAGAGTGCACAGAAGCAGCAAAAGAAGGCAAACCAGCTTCACGTTATTCAACGATGAAAAATCGTCAGAATACGACTGAGCGTATTGAACTCAAGAAGTACAATCCATTCCTTCGTCGTCATACCGTTCACAAGGAAATCCGCTAAGCTGTCGTCTTTACGACGCTACGCGTGTTGGTTTGTACATTCAAAAGAAGATTGAAGACTGTAGACTGAAGAGTTCTACGGTCTTTTTTTTTGTGTCAAGATTGTCGATTGAAGTAGCCGGCAGGACACAGGCTAAGCCATCCCTAAATGCTCAATGCATAGGTGATCAAAGCTCGAGGCAGTGTGATCGCGAGATTATTGACGAAGACCCTACCAGCTTTTAACTAATCCGAGATTGATATAGACAGCGTTGTAACGCCAGTTCACGGCCGCGTCGCTGGTGAGTGCCATGAGGTTGTGGTGGGCCAGAGCTTCAACCAACACATTCAATGTGCGCAGGCGAATGATGGTGCCAATTCCACCGCGAATTCCGAGTTGGAGTTTGCGTAGACCTGAGACGGACCCTTGTTCGAAATCGCGTGACTGGGTACCGTTGGTATAATTCACGCTCAAGGGTTCAATGATTTGCTCGTAGGAGAAGAAGGAGTTTTGCAGCGGCACAGACATGGATGCACCGGCGCAGAGATAGATGAAGGGACGTCGGCTCAACACCGGTTGGAGCATGAGATCAAGATTCATCGAAGCCATAGACACATCAGAAAAGCGCTGAAGAGTAACACCTACTTTCTGATTTACCACTGGAGTTGGTATACTGTCTTGAGCTTTGTCTGTTGAGAATAGTGATCCGTGTCCTTCTAAGCCAAGCCTCGTGTACAAATACATCCACGAAGAAATCGGAATATTCAATCCCAAGCCTCCATGTACGCCTGAGCCCTCGCCTGTTGAAGTGCTGCAGCAAACTACTCCCGCATCTTTTAGCACAAACGCAGCCTGATGAAAGCTGAAGTCGAAACCGGTGCTAAAGCTCAACATTGTCGGTAATGGCGTGGATGCAGACATCCAGTCGCTACTTCCGGAATTTTCAGCAGGTGCCAAGACTGAAGGAGAACTTGCATAGCTCGTCATGGACGATAGTACGGTCATGAGAAGCGAAGCAATGAGGAGGCGAGTTGCCGACAATCGGGTCATAAATTTCATGGAGCAATAATACGAAGATGCCGTCGAGAATTGTGGTTGCTTAACAGCAGACCAGAGCGTTCGGAAGCTATGCTTCTAACGAGAATCGCACACTCGACTCATAGACGCGATTGAATCTGCCGTATTTTCGTTTCGCATTGGGAATCTAGAATGAGTCTTGACCTTTTCATAGCATATCGCGTCTACCCGGGTGTTTCCAAGGTGCCTGCGATTCATGCAGACAACAAGTTGGCGCTTACGGAACTGGCATTGCGCTCCTTTAAGCGAGCGCTGGGATCACTTCGCGTGCATGTTTTGGCAATACTCGATGGATGTCCGCCTGAATACGAAGCGCTGTTCCGATCGCTCTTCAACGACTCCGAGCTGACCGTCATGAACTGCAACAAGGTCGGTAATGCGGCAACCTTCGCATTGCAGCTTGACGCCGCGCTGTCGCAAACACATGCTGAGTATGTGTACTTGGCAGAAGATGATTATTTCTACCTACCCAATGCAGTGCAACTCTGTCATGAGTTTATGCGCGCACATCCCACAGCCGACTTTGTCACGAGCTACGATCATCCAGATTATTACTCCATGGATATACATCGAAGCAAAGAAGAAGAAGTGGCCTTCGGAGATAGAAGATGGTCGACGGTTGGAACAACCTGCCTGACCTTCATGGCGCGCAAAGAATCATTAGCGGAAGCCGAATCCGTGATGCGGAGTTTTGAGCGAAAGAACTACGATACAGGGCTATGGCTGGTGTTAACCAGACGCAAGCTCATCAATCCTTTCAGTGCGCTAGGTCTGGCCTTACAAAGTGCTTGGATGATGCGCGTTGTAGTAAAGAGCTGGTTGACTTGTTTAGGAACAATACTTGGTGGACGTCGATTCTCGCTCTGGGTGCCGCGTCCAACACTCTCAACACATCTCGAGAGCACAGGCTTGGCTCCGGGTGTTGATTGGCAGGAAGAATTCAATAAGATTGACGAATAAAAAAGTCCCGCTCGATTGAGACGGGACTTTTTCATTGTGCGCCCGGCAGGGCGCACTCTCTAAGGAGTGAAAGTCTCCTGCAAGCCCGGTAAGGGGAATTGTTAGCTGAACAGCAAGGGTGTCCATCGCGAGGTGGAATCTGAAGGAAGCTGAAAGCAAAAGGCTGACTCGACGAACAGGAAGTGCATATTAGGCGGTGAGATCGGATGAGGGGGCAATAATGTCCAAAGTCCAATACTTACACGGAAGATCTTGACGTATATGCAACGAGTATAAGCCGGAAAGAGAGCGCGCAATACCCGGGGAGATCTACCAATCAGCTGCAGAAGCAAGTGATGTTGAAAGGCATCATGATCGATTGGCAGAAGTCAGCAGAGAGCATAGTAGTCAAGCAGCGACGCATGACGAAGGCTCGAACAAGTGGGATGGTTTTGAAATCTATGACTTCGAAAGGACATTGAAAAGATGCAGGCAGACACGGGTGAGAATCTCGGGCTGAGCAGGTTGGGTAGCGGACGGAATCCGCGAGAGGATGTGCTCAGTGCGTCTATGTCGGCGGCAGTAATAGGGACACAGAAACCGATAACGGATACGTTGATGGAGTTGGTCGTCGCACGCGATAACATGCGAGCAGCATTGCAACGAGTACAATCGAACGGGGGCGCAGCGGGAATCGATACGATGACCGTAGGTGAACTCACAGCGTATTTGGTGCAACAATGGGAGCGTGTTAAAGCAGAGTTGTTGGAGGATCGGTACAAACCACAAGCAGTGCGGATCGTGGAAATACCGAAGCCTAATGGAGGGATGCGTAAGCTTGGCATCCCGACGGTACTAGATCGCTTGATACAACAAGCGATGTTACAGGTACTCAGTCCAATCTTTGAACCACTGTTCTCCGACTCAAGCTACGGCTTCCGACCAGGACGAAGCGCACACCAAGCACTCGAGAAAGCGCTTGCATACGCAACCGATGGCAAACGGTACGTTGTGGATATCGACTTGGAGAAGTTCTTTGACAATGTGAATCACGACATTCTTATGTCGCGAGTAGCCAGGGTCATTGAAGACAAACGCATTCTGCGTCTCATCCGCCGCTACTTGCAGGCAGGCGCACTCGTTGAAGGTGTGGTTATAGCAAGTGAAGAGGGCACGCCGCAAGGGAGCCCGTTATCACCGCTGCTGTCGAACATAGTACTCGACGAGTTAGACAAGGAACTGGAGCGACGAGGTCATTGCTTTGTACGCTACGCCGACGATTGCAACATCTATGTGGCAACTGAACGCGCAGGCATGCGAGTAATGGAATCGATCACGGAGTTCTTAGGCACCAAACTGCGACTGAAGGTGAATAAAGACAAGAGTGCAGTTGGTCATATCAGTAAACGATCATTCCTTGGATACACAATGACGACGGAGAAGCCTCCTCGTCTGAAGGTGTCGAAGGAGTCTGTAAAACGGTTTAAGGACAAGGTACGAGGTGTGTTCAAGAGAGCACGAGGTCAGTCAATTAGCTATACAGTTGACAAACTCAATCCAATCCTTCGAGGATGGATATACTACTTCTCGCTGAGTCGTGTGAAACTAACCATCGAAAATCTAGATTCATGGATACGCCACCGACTGCGCAGTCTGCAATGGGAGCTATGGAAGACACGGCAACGCCGCCGCAGTGAGCTGATCAAATGTGGGATACCAGATGAGATCGCGAGCCTGAGCGCGGGAAACGCACGTGGATCATGGTACAACGGAGGAGCTGCGCACATGCACTTTGCCCAACCTCTGAGCTACTTCAGCAAACTCGGCCTAATATCAATGCTATCACGAATCACGTAATCAAACTCATTTGAACCGCCGTATGCCGAACGGCACGTACGGTGGTGTGGGAGGACGGCGGGGGTAACCCCGCCTCCTACCCGATTAACGCGATGCTGCAAGACTTCTCTCAATGAGCTCCGGCGTCAATTCTCCAACGAATACCAAGGTATGCAAATCGCGTGTCGAGAGGTCCCCACACAAGTGATGCATCGAAATACTGCGAGTGAGGATCCAATGGAGAAATCACAGCTTGCTGTTGAAGGAAGTTGGTGATATTCTCGACGCCGGCATAGATATCGACTCCGTGGAAGCGACGTGTAATCTGGAAGTTCGCACGAGTGAAATCGCTGTAACGATCTGCCATGCGAAGTGTATCAGGATTAGTTGCTGTTGATGGAATTCTACCTCCGCTGTTCCAAACCACCGTAAGATCAAACTGCCAAGCTTTGGACGCGTCTTGATAACCGGCAGTGAAGAGCGCGCGATGAGGAGAAATCAAAGGACGATCTTGATAGACGCCACCGGTTGTAGTGCGACTATCGATATAACGATAAGCACCGCTAACATCCAATCGCTCGATTGGAGAGGTTTGAATTTGGACCATGGCAGAGGTTGAAGCGGACTGACCATTGAGGTTGGATATCACAACACGCTGCGCGGATTGATCCATATCTACGACCACTTGCTGCTTGAAGTCGGTGCGATACAACTCGCCATCTAGAACCCAATCGCAATTGAAGAAGTGCAGAGTACCGTTGATTGATGCACCGTAATTCCAAGCTCGTTCTGGTAAGAGACCGGGCTGGATTATCACATCGCGCTGATTTACTAGAGACGATATATTGTCGCTAAGTGCATTAGCCACGCGCATACCCGATCCCGCTGACGCGCGCATGGACCACTCGTCGAATGGATTGTATTTGACGTGCACACGTGGCGTCACAAAACTTCCGAAGATATTGTGAGCATCGGCGCGCAGACCAGCTACGATACTGATTTGCTCTGTCGCATTGATCGTCGCTTCGGCAAAAACGCCAGGTACAAACTCGTTGCGGATGAATGAAAAGACGGTGTCGCGAGGCGTGACGGGATCAAAGGTCTCGTCATATCGATCCACCAAGCAACTCAGACCATAAGCAAGATTGAATGATGGTGATATCGTCATTGAGAAAATCAGCTTTGAATACAACATGGTTTCTTTACCGGTGTATTCTCTTGTTCCAATCAAGGTATGCGTGTCGTGATAGCTACCGGCAACTTGCAAACCTGCTTTGATTTCAGGCGACTCTACCAAAGGATTGAGTCCATACTTCGAGATGAACTCAAAGCGATTGGACTTTGTACTAACCTGGAACGCATGGTCGGTCTGGTCTTGCATACTATGCTCAAGCGTTCCGCTTTCAATGTCATCGAGTATCGCTTTTGCCAAGAACTGAAACTCAGTTCCACCTTCACTCACGTGCTGAACTCGACCAATCACATTCAGGTTCTTGTACTTGGGCATGTCCGAGAAGCCATCGTTGTTAGCATCTGTTTCATGCTGCATCCAACCGCCGTGTGCCATGATCATGGAGTGCCATGTGTCGGAGAGCTCTTGTGATGAAGTAAGATTGAGCTCAGCACGTTGACTGCTGTTAATGTATGCATTTGCAAAAAATGGTACGTCTTCGGTTGGTTTCTTGTACTCGATATTGATTTGTCCTGTGATGCCCTCGTATCCATTGAGCACTGAGCCGGCACCTTTGGAGATGCTGATGCCTTCGATGAATGAGCCTGGCACGTAATCAAGACCAAAAGGAGTAGCCAAGCCACGAAGCATTGGCACGACGTCAGTAGTGGTGGATGTGTAGAGTCCGCGCAACCCAAGCAACTGAATTTGCTTCGCTCCCGTAGCCGCATCACTAAACGCGACTTCTACCGATGGACTCTTCTCAAATGACTCAGCAAGCGAGCAGCAGGCTGATCTCTCGAGTTGATGCTTGGAGATTGTTTCGGTTTTGATACTGGCACTTGAAACTGTTTGGGTCGCTGCTTCGACGTGGATTTCATTCAACGACAATGTCGGTGTCAGAACTATCTCAACCGATGATTGATTGGCTTGCACTTGGGTCGTGTCGGATTTGTATCCAACGAAACTCACAACCAATGTTGAGCTGGAACTGCGAGCGATACTGAAACGACCATCTTTCTGCGACACCGTTCCTACGGACGTACCCAGCCATCGAACGGAGGCGCCGGGTAGAGGCGTTGGTGGCGTTGATTTAGAATCACGCGACAACACACGTCCACTTAAAGTCTGAGCCTCAATGCTGACACCGCACAAAAACACAAGCGCGAGCAGCACAAAGGGCTGTACTATTCTTTTTATCATGAAATGAAGGAGGAATATGATACATGTTAGAACACGGGGATTGCGTCCACGCCGATGGCGCAGACCAGTGTGCTCTAACAGCGCATGACCATGGTTGAGTGAGGTCGTACTATCAGCGGACCACATCGACGAACCGCAGATTCGAGATCATGCGAGTCATAGTCTAGGACAAGTACAGCTGAAGGTAGAATTGCAAGAAGCGGAAGAGCCGGATTCTGAAAATCCAGACTTGGCGTCATCGCTCCATCAAGATCCAGTTGTGCCACAACTACTTTGTTCGTGCAGCATCCTTCGCCTTCGCAACTCTGATCTCCGTCGCACTGCGCCGATGTTTTGAAGAGCTGTACTGATTCAATCGTTCCTCCACAACTATGCACACAGACCAGTATACCCGTACTGCAAAGCAGCAGGTTGAGGCCGATGAACATGTGTGCTATGATGCGAAAGAATTTCATCTATCTGAGATCTGTTACTAGCTAAGACTCAATCAGCGTCCAAATCGTTACGAAGTATAAAACGATAACTAAGTCCCATGGACATTTGGAACTGCGATGCTATCTGCGTTCCGGTTACATACTGATACAGCGGTATGTCCGCCATGACATACATCGTCAATGCAGAAGCATAACAATAGCTTATCTGCGGACTAACAAAGACTTTCTTATACCCGGTTGAGAAAGGATCGTAACTCAGAACTGAGTAATTAGCCGTCTCTTTGGTCAATTGCATCTGATCAACCCACTCTCCACGAACTTGCAGTACGCCCGAAATCATGTCATAAATATTTGTGCTTGCAAACAATCCAATACTTGCAAAATCACCCAACCGCTCGCCAAGCGAGTTCCATCCTTTGTGAATGTAGAGTGCGTTAGCAAAGAAATTGATGTTCTTGCCGGTGTTGCCATGAAAGTAAAAGGCGTAAAACATCACATCGGTCGAACCTGTCGTTGTTTGAACTGCCAGTGGTTTTCGAACCCAGTAGGTCGTGCCACTCACCGGCTCAACATGGCTCAGCGAATCATTATAACTGCCCAAAGGTAGCTTCATTCCTAAGCCAATAGTGAGTTCATTGCTAAGCCCATCTACTCCGGATCGATAAACGGTGTAGCGTGGGAAAATGATCAAGTCGCCAATACCAGATGACGCGTTAGTGTCTTTGTGATTGATTCCAATCTGTGTCTTATTAAACCAGTAACCACCTTCCACCGACAAGGTCAAATCATGCGCTAAACCATAACCGACACGCGAATAACTGTAAGCTGAATGAAAGTCGTCCAGAAAATCCCGTACTGATGAGTTCCCGCGCAGAAAAGTGTGTGTGTTAACGAGTTGGAGGGTTGAAGCAATCTCCATCTGACCGGCCATGAGTACGCCCTGAGACGCGCCGCCAGCAATCGGACTTCCACTTCCACCTGCACAACACTGCGCATTGAGTGTGGAGGATGAGAAGGCGAGCAAGCAGCTTGCAACGACGACGAGAGATAGCGTCCGGACTGAATCACTCAATGCATACCACGAACAGCGCAGCTGAATAAAGAGGCTCGGTCCATTGTTGTGAGAAGAGTGCACTGAAAGCGCTTAATGGTGGACAATAATTGACGCGTGACGTACACCCTTTGATGTTGGAAGCACAAGGGTGTAATTGCCTGATGCTAAAGTGCGACAGTCGAGATCAAGACTGTTGTCAGCGTTGAGTTGGATGTACGCGCTCGCAGCAATCACACGACCAAATGCATCAACGAGCTGACACTGCTCAGGCTGAATTGATGATTCCTCCAGAGCGATTCGCGTTACCTGATCTGCCGGTTGTGGTTGAACACTGAGTGAAGTGCTGTAATTGTCCTGCACGTCGTTCAAGGTACTGAGTTGATCAACTATCGCTTGCTCCAGCTTTGTCGCGTCTACGCTGAATTCCGATGAATAAAGTATTGAGTGCTTTGAGCCACCAACGAGTACAATCTTTGGCATTCCTTCCGCGCCGAAATCCGTCATGACAATCTTCGAATCCGAAAAGCGAGTTGTAAAGCTTGATACCGGCATTGAGTAGGTCTCAGCCCAAACGGATAGTGCTGAGCATGGAGAGTTACCGTAATCGTCGATCAAGTAAAACTTCACACGGTCCGGATCGCTCTGTTGGAATTTCTTGACCACGTTGTGACAACTCATGGCCGGTCCGACACATTCGCTGCAGGGCATCACCCAACAGAGCACAATGATCTTGCCGGCATCCATTTCATTGTATAACTGGTGCATGGACCCAGAGCAGTCTGTCGCTGAAAAATTCGAAGCAGTCTGACTCTGCACAGCACTCGAAGCAAACACCAAGAGCGCGAAAGGCAAGATCAATTGTTTAAGCATGATTTTAACCGCAAACAGCGGTAAACAGTGTGGAACAAAGATAGCTAGACGTCGAAGCTTAGGCTGGTACAAAATCTCCCAAGTCAGGTACACAAAGCATCGTAGAAGTGCCTTTTAACGCTGATTTTAACATTGTGTATGATGAGGTCGTCCGAGATTATCAAAGCCATCATAATTGTTGGTCTTCGACATTTACAATTCAACTAGGTATAGTCACAAAAAACACCGCAAAAGCTTTTGTGGACAGGAAGAAGAATAGTATTTTTGATTAAAGAGTTTAAGGTACGCTTATCCTATTAGAGGAGTATGTATGAAAAAGCTCGTTATTCTCGGTGCTGGTACAGCAGGCACAATGATGGCAAATCATCTTGTCCACGATCTCAAAGCTCCCGATTGGTGTATTACAATCATCGATGAAAGAGAGAAGCACTACTATCAGCCGGGATTCCTTTTTGTGCCCTTTGACATTTATCGTCCGGATGACATAGTCAAGCCCATTCAGAGCTTCATCCCCAAAGGCGTCGACTACATTCAACATCAGATAGAGAGAATTCTGCCCGAAGAAAATGTAGTTGTATTAGTTGGTGGTGAGAAGGTCAAGTACGACTTACTAATCATTGCTACCGGCTGTAAGATTGCCCCTGAAGAAACGCCAGGTATGCTGGGTGAAGAGTGGCATAAGAGTATTCACGATTTCTATACTATCGAAGGCGCTATTGCATTGCGAGATGCATTGTCTAACTGGACCGGAGGACGTCTGGTGGTGCACATCAGTGAGATGCCAATCAAGTGTCCGGTAGCGCCACTGGAGTTTGCTTTCCTTGCCGATTCATTCTTTAAGCACAAAGGTATGCGCGATGCAGTTGAGCTGGTATATGTAACACCGCTCAGTGGAGCCTTTACAAAACCCAAAGCCACAGCTACACTTGAGCATTTGTTGGTTGATAAGAATATCAAGCTTGAAGCAGACTTCGCGATCGAGTCGGTTGACACGGAGCGCAAGTGCATCATTGATTACGGCGGACGAGAGGTCGCCTATGACTTGCTGGTCACCATTCCTACCAACAAAGGCGATGCGTTGATAGAGCGATCGGACATGGGAGACGATTTGAATTTCGTTCCTACTAATCGCGCAACTCTGCAAAGCGAAAACTGGAAAAATGTGTTTGTCATCGGTGATGCATCAAACGTTCCGGCATCAAAAGCTGGATCGGTGGCTCACTTTGAAGCAGAGATTCTGTCCGAAAACATACTCCGTTTTGTACGAGGCGAGGAATTGAAGGCAGAATTTGATGGACACGCCAACTGCTTTATTGAAACGGGAGACGGTAAGGCTTTGCTGATCGATTTTAACTATACACATGAACCGGTAGAAGGAACCTTTCCATTTCCGGGAGTGGGTCCATTAAGACTACTCTCTGAAACACGCATGAACCACATGGGAAAAATGGCCTTTCGCTGGGTGTATTGGAACATGCTGCTTAAAGGACGACACATTCCATTCGTGTCGGCAACGATGTCAGAACAAGGAAAAGAATTTGTTTAACACCATTGGAGTAATACTATGGAAACCACGATTGCCGGTCATACAGTAAGTGTAAACGAAGAAGGCTATCTGACGAATTTCTCGCAGTGGTCACCCGATATCGCCGAAGCTATCGCACAAGAGGCAAAAATCACGCTCTCACCAAAACACTGGGACGTGTTGCACTATCTTCAACACGAATTCCAAAACAACGTGCCACTCAGCATCCGCAAGATTGGGAAGAGCGGAGTGACAGATATCAAGGAATTCTATGTTCTGTTCCCGCAAGCTCCATTAAAGACAGCCTCCAAGATTGCCGGCATACCAAAACCGGCGAGCTGCATTTGAGTCTATCAAAGAACTGAAACTATTACACCACTGAGAGGAGAAAGCAATGACACTGAATGAACAAGGGGTACTCGAAGAATCTCGCGGAGAAGTTTCGTTTCACGGTGAGATCCGCAAGATGATGATCATCCTGTCCAAGGCAACGCTGGAGAATGTTTATGCCGCGTTTGTGCTTGCCAACGGCGCTCGCATGGAAGGAATTGAAGCAGAAATATTCTTTACATTTTTTGGCTTGGAAGCAATACACAGTAAGAAACTGGAACATCTACACGTAGCGACAGTGGGCAATCCTGCTATGCACATGCCGACTATGCTCGGTGGTCTTCCCGGAATGGAAGCACTTGCTTCAACCATGATGAAGCACGAAATGGAAAAGATTGATATGCCGGACGTTCATGAATTCCTCGATATCCTCAATGCCTCAGGCGTCAAGCTTTGGGCTTGTAAACTGGCAATGGACATGTTCCATTACAAGAAGGAAGATTTGTATGAAAACGTCGATGGCGTCTTGACAGTAGGAGATTTCTACAAACAGGGATCAGGATTGGGTACGCATATGCTGTTTGTCTAAAAGAGAAATCAAAAGTGGTAGTGCAACGGACGGAGACCATATCTCCGTCCGTTTTTTTTGATTGCAATCATCTCCCTCTGTAGCCAATCCACAATTCTCTTGTTCTTTTCCCATGGCTCGAATAGTGGAAGAGAATAAATTGATGCTTAGCCCCAACAATCATGAGTGAAGATCAACGACAAGAGCACCAACTCATTGTCCTGCTGAAACAGGGCAACGAGCGAGCGTTCCGTCAATTGATCAGCGATCACGAGCGACGAGTCTACAACGTCGTTCTCTCCTTTGTTCGCAACCCTGAGGTCGCAGAAGATCTCGCCCAAGAGTGTTTCATCGAAGTCTTTGAATCCATCGCAGGTTTCAACGTCGAGTCTCGTTTGAGTACCTGGCTGCACCGTATTGCGGTGCACAAAGCACTGGATCACTTGCGCGCCGGACGACGGAAAAAGCGCTTTGCAATCCTGACATCTCTCTTCGGTGAAAGTGGTGAGCTGATTGTGGATCCAGCCGATCCCGTCCACCCGGGCACTCAGCTCGAAGATCGGGAACGCTCGCAAGTGCTGTTTGCGGCTATCGATGCTCTTCCGGAATCTCAACGTGTCGCCTATACACTGGTAAGAATCGACGATCTCAGCGTCAAAGAATGCGCTGAAACCATGAAACTCAGTCCAAAAGCCGTAGAATCCCTACTGTCTCGCGCCAAGAGCAGCTTGCGGCGCTCGCTGGAATCATATTATCGAGGAAGTGATGGATGAGAGCAGCACTACGACAGTGGCCAATTGCGATTGAGGTCACGAAGGATTATTCAGAGAAAAACGTCTAAAGAAATACACCATGAAAAGCGCAGATCACATACAACAAAGGATTGAGGCAACGCTGAACGTTGCCGAGAGCATTTCGCAAGTTCAGCCGCCCGCTGACTTCGCTGAGCGCACCATGTATCGTTTGCAACGTCGCGTATCGTCTCGGTCCACGCAATCACCAAGAGCAGCGCTTCTGCAGCTTCTGATACCAAGGATTGCCGTAGCTTCATTGCTGATATTGAGTCTTTGTAATCTTGTGATGAGTTGGCAGTTATCAGACACACGCCAGACCGCAACCGTAGCCCAGAGCATGACCAATCGCTCAAGCGTTGCGACTGCGAGTGTGAGTGTGAGTGATCTTGTTAGCGATTATCAATTGATACTGCCCGAGTCTTCCATTTCCACCGAGGTTAGTCATGAGCACTGAGCAATCAAATCCACCCAATGTACCCTCTTATGGTACAGGAGCTCAAGCACCGTCTCCACACCGCATGCTGTGGATTGTCATTGGCGTTCTTATATGCGTCAATGTCTGCAGTCTGGCTTTGCTCTGGTTTCAAAACATGAGAGCGCACCGAGAGATGCACGGTGGAGCGGGGTCGATGGATCAAATGTGTGGACCGGAGTGCGGACCGGGTGAGGGACCGGGTCGTGGTCCCGCAGGAGTACCACCTCAACACCGCGGTGGACCAGCCTTCGACTTCATCGTTCACGAACTTGAATTAGACGCAGCGCAACAAGATCAATTTGGCAGCATGCGTGATCAACATCAAATGGCAGTGCGACCACTGCGCGACACATTGAACGATTTGCGTCGTCGTATGTACCAGCAAGTACAAAGTGCCGACGATAGCCAGCGCATGGAACAATTGAAGCATAGCGCAATGCTGCAAATGAAAATCGATAGTATCACTCTTCGACACTTCCAAGATCTGCGTAAAATCCTCCATCCAAAACAGATGGAGAAGTTCGATCACATCATCGCGGAAGTTGGATCGATGGTCGGAGGTGGTCCGCCGCCTCCACATGAGGGAGCAGGAGCACCACTACCGCCTCCACACGATGGACCCGAGTTCCGTCCACGCGATGAGATGCCGCCTCCGGGTGAAGGTCCACATCCTGGACATGAACGTCCACGTCCTCGGTCACGTCGCGACTAGTCAGTCAATTCATCGAAAGTTATTTCAACAACGAAGTTGCTTGTTCAGAGTTGAGAGCAAACACGGCATATTGCATGCAACCATTGTTCTATTTGATTGTCGTGAAGGGATAGTATGTCGTTGTACGAGCAAACGCTCACTGATCTGATTGAAAAGCAGACCTACGTTGAAGTCATTCTTGATCGCTTTAATTCTTCCAGCTATGCCTACTGCGTAGCTAAAACAGACGATCTGTTGTTGCTCGAGAAGTTCGATGGTTCCTCGCGTAATGAGGGTATTCTGCTTGTTCGAAGAGACGATATCAGTCAATTGCGATGGAATGGCAATGATGTTCGCAATCGTGAGCAGCTCATTGATCAAAGCTCACGACTCGGTGCATTGCGGGATTTGGATATCTCGTCCATGCAAGCTGCGCTGACATCTATACACTCGCGCTTTGGTCATGTTTCTGTTTATCTGGATCATCTCGACAAAGACCAAGTCTTCATCGGAGAAATTCAAGATCTCGATCACGACACTCTGATTCTACACGAGTTCGGTACTCTTGCTACCTGGGATCGTCGCAAGCTCATGGTGCGAATCGAAGACATCACCCGAGTGGAATCTCATGGCTACTACGAAAAAGTAATGATGCGAGTCTACAAGTAAACTCGTCAGCATCGCTAGGCGATAAAGGGGAGCGAAGGAATTGTAAAAACTTGTCGTCTCAATATGTAGCTGTGAACAAGCAATCAGTTAGTCCTCTTTTCAGTGCATTCTACTCAAGGCTTTTAGGGAAACATCAATGAAATTTCTTCAACGTAGTTATTCATTCTGTGCACTCGTTTTTGTAGTGAGCTTTTTGTCTTCGCTCAGTACATCGGCGCAGTCTCCCGTTATTAGCAACTGGGTGTTCAACACGACGGGCGCTACCGGATACAAGGGCTATGCCTCGAACATTCAATCCTTGAGTTATACAAACACCGACGTTTACGTCAGCTGTACTTGTATTCCGGGTTATGACATTGGTCCGTGGCAGAGCAATCCCAACATTCCGGTGCAAGAGAATTTTGTTTTCAAGATCACGCGCAATCCGCAGAAGAACAACGGAACACCAACGGCTACAGGACTTGGTCATACCGGTGTATGGTCAAATGGCGTAAGTATTTTCAACGCCAAAGACGGAATGAGCTACAACAATCAAGGCGTCTGGAATCGCGATGCCTTGTATTGGGAAGGAATTTCCTTTGATAATTGTCTTGGTCATCCGGCTCCAAATGGTGAGTATCATCACCACGTGAATCCAACTTGTTTGTACGACGATAAAGACAGCACGCATCACTCGCCAATCATTGGATGGTCTTTTGATGGTTATCCGATTTACGGTGCCTATGGTTTTGCAAACAGCGACGGTAGCGGTGGCATTCGTCGTATGAGATCCAGCTTTGTCAAAAGCACTGCAACGACCCGAGCGAATGGTCCGGCAGTGAGTACTCAATACCCGCTCGGCTGCTTTATCGAAGACTTCAGCTACGTTTCAGGATCGGGTGATCTTGATGATCACAACGGACGCTTCTGTGTGACACCGGAGTATCCCGCTGGAACATATGCTTACTTCGTGACGATTGATGAGAGTCGCAAACCGGTCTATCCTTATACACCGGGACCAACCTATTACGGCGTTGTGCAGCCGGGTAATACAGGCCCTGGCGGTGGACACAACACTATTCCCGGAACAGCCACTAAGTATACACCATCAACGAACACGCCGACCATCGCTCTAACAAGTGCATCCGGAACGACGATCTGTAGCGGCGTCGTGGTTAGTATCAATTCCAGTATTTCCCATGGCGGCGATGCACCTAAATATCAGTGGTATAAAAACGGCACTGCGGTTGGAACGAATTCGGCGGTGTATGTCGATAGCTCATTGAAAAACAAAGACAGTGTTTGGTGTGTGTTGACGAGCAACGAAAGTGGTGTCAGTACCAACACCGTGACGAGTGCGCGTCTCGTGTTCACGGTCAATCCCATTCTCAAACCCGAAATCACAATCGACTCTCCTGCAAATCTTGAGTTCTGTGAGGGCGCAACGCTTAGTCTGACGGCTAAAGCAACCAATGGGGGTACAGTGCCGCGCTACACCTGGTTACTGAACGGCAAGAACGTCGGCAGCGATAAATCGCTCATCATTACAAGTCTCAAACAAGGTGATTCACTCTACGTACTTCTCCAGTCAACAGCACTCTGCGCATCACCAACAGAAGTACGATCTGCTGCTTTGAATTTTACTGCGCATCCTCTTCCTGCAGTACCGGACATAACTCGCAGTGGCGATGAGTTGAAATCCAGTACCTCCGAAGGCAATCAGTGGTATATGAACGGCGTGCTAATAGTTGGTGCAACAAAACAGAACTACACGCCGAGTTTGAACGGCAAGTACAGTGTTCGCGTAACAGATCAATATGGATGCACGAGCAATTCTGCTGCTTTTGATTATCAATTGACAAGTGATGTTTTAAGCATTGTCGATGAAGAGTTTAGCTGTGCTCCACAACCTTTCTCAGAAAGTTTGGTTCTACACTTCAACACTGAGTTCACTGGTGCGCGCATTCGATTGCGTGATGCTTTGGGTAGGCTTGTCTATACATCAGATGAACTCAACTATGCTTCTGGTAGCGTGCTTCGAATTTCCGATCTTGCTCAATATCCAAACGGCTTGTACTTGCTGACAATTCACGCCTCCGGCAAAGTCAGCTACCGATGGTTGATCAAGAACTTCTGATACCATGATTGGACAACACAGGAGCAATGCGCGAAACAGCTTGATTGAGCTCGTCGTATCGATTCCCCGTGGCGTCAAACTCTTCCTGTGTTTTGCAATACTCTTCTGCTTTGAAGCTCACGCCCAGCGTGTGCGAATACACCTGCAGCATGAGTTTGGATCTGCGGCGCTTCGACGTGACAGTGTCGAGTACCGCAATGCTCTCGGACAATCACTGCGCATATCGCGCTTTCGCTACTATCTCTCACAACCTACACTGCGTGCTGAGCAAGCAGAGTCGGAGATCTGTGGTCAGAGTTATTTAGTTGACGATGAAGACACAAGCTCTCTCGTTATAACACTTCAGCCTCGTCACACCAAAGCACTTCGCTATCTCGATCTCATCATTGGCGTCGATTCCATTCACAACACTTCCGGTTTACAAGAAGGTGCTCTGGATCCTATAAACGGAATGTTCTGGGCCTGGAACACAGGCTATATCTTTCACAAGCTCGAGGGAAAGAGTCCTGCATCGCCCGAGAAGGGTGGTCTCTTTGAATTCCACGTTGGCGGTAGTTCAGCGCCGGCACAATGCATCAGACATGTGCGTATCGATCTCGGTAAGACATTCCAGCTACACTCACAAACGACTCTTGATATTACATTGGCTGTTGATGTGGCGAAAATCTTGAGCGGTGTGCACACAATAGATCTCGCCAAGCTGTGGTCAGTGACCGATGCCAGAAATGCTGAACTCGTTGCCGACAACTACAGCAGCATGATTCATCTCATCGATGTGCATGCAGCGCCATGAGAGTTTCAATTCTCTTTACCATTCTGTGTTCGCTGTGTTTGCTAAGCGCATTTGATGAAAGCGATGCGGCTCGACGCGCATATTTTCATATCAGCGATACCGATGTTGTCTTTCGTATTCCGAGTGCATTTCCGCAGCCGGTTTATAATCTCAAAGAGAATACACCGACTGCTGCGGGCTTTGAGTTAGGACGACGCTTATTCTACGATCCGATGCTTTCGGCAGATTATCTCACGAGCTGTGCCTCTTGTCATCAGCGCTTTGCAGCCTTTGCCCACGTCGATCACGCACTCAGTCATGGCGTCGTTGGAGCATTTGGCATTCGCAATGTTCCGGCGCTGCAGAACTTGGCTTGGAGTTCGAACTTTATGCATGATGGAGGTATAACCCATCTCGATCTGCAACCAGTAGCGCCTCTGACGAGTCCGATTGAAATGAATGAGACGCTTGCGCACGTGGTGCAGAAGCTACAAGCTGACACTGTCTATCCGCAACTATTTCGAAAAGCATTTGGTGATAGCAGCGTCAGTGCACCTCGATTGCTCAAAGCATTATCGCAATTCTTGGTTCTAATGATTAGTAGTGAATCCCGATACGATTCTCTGCGTCGCGGAAGCATTGCGTTTCGCGATGATGAGATGCGAGGCTATCAGTTGTTTCAAAAACACTGCAGTAGTTGTCATGCAGAGCCGTTGTTTAGTGATCATTCGTATCGCTCAGTTGGATTGCCGATGGATACTGCCTTGCGCGACAGTGGCAGGGCACGCATCACACTGCGCAGCGAGGATGTTGGACGCTTTATGGTGCCGTCGTTGAGAAATATTGAGCGGACTTATCCCTACATGCACGACGGACGATTTCGAACACTGCGACAAGTTTTGGATTTCTACAGCTCGGGTCATGCAGACTCGACAAATCGCGATCCCTCACTCAACAATCTCCGTGCTTTGTCAGAGCAGGATAAAAACGATATACTTGTCTTTCTCAAAACGCTGACCGATCAGGTCTTTCTTCGCGATCGACGTTTCGCTGATCCGTTTCAGCGCTAATATTTTTCAGCTCTTAACAACACGAGCACCACGATCATTTCACTATGTCTTGTACTATTAGCGAACTATGGATCTATCCCGTGAAGTCGATGCACGGCATCAGCTGTACATCAGTGCAGCTCGATGCCAGTGGGTTTGAATATGATCGTCGTTGGATGATGGTCGATTCAAAGGGTATGTTCATTACTCAGCGCGAATTGCCGGAGATGGCAACAATGCGAACTATGATCCGTGAGAACAAATTGGTTCTGAGCGCCAAAGATGGTAGCACTATTGAGTGTGGCGCAAACTCTGCTTCTGCGGTACGAAGAGTGCAAGTGTGGGATGATGCAGTTGAGGGAATTGATGAAGGAGATGACGTTGCAGATTTTCTCACTAATTCCTTTTCGCGAGAGTGTCGCTTGGTGCGGATGTCTGCGCAAACTCCGCGTCAACTTGATGCGCGATATACTGATAGTCCACGTCCCATGCACTTCGGGGACGGACAGCCGATTCACCTCATCAACACTTCATCTGTCGCGTTGTTGAGCAGAGAAGTTGGCAAGACGATTCCGTGTTCCCGTTTTCGGGCTAACATCGTTGTGAGTGGACTCGAAGCATACGCTGAGGATGTCATGCGAGGATGTGTCATTGGTGGGACTGAGTTTAGAATGACGAAGACGACTGGCCGTTGCGTGATGACGACTATCGATCAAGACACTGCGCAGACATCGCACGAACCTTTGGCCACGCTATCACGAAGTCGAAACGTCAACAATCGCGTGCTTTTTGGCATATACCTGTGTCACAACACAATTGGGTCGACCTTAGAAGTAGGCGACAAGGTCGAATTGATATAACAAAAGGCACCGAAGTGCCTCTTGTTTCAGGATTGTCCTAACTACAAGTGCTTAGCTCCAGCCAGATGTAGACATCAAGCCATGCAGCCAGTGCAAGCGTCTTAGTTCAAATTCGGTTGCGGCGTTACGCGCAGATAGGGTTTAATCTCCGTCCAGCCTTTAGGGAATTTATCCTTCGCTTCTTCATTCGACACTGCCGGAACGATGATACAATCTTCGCCGTTTTTCCAGTTAGCAGGAGTTGCTACTTGATATTGAGCGGTGAGTTGCAGCGAGTCGATGACACGCAGAATCTCGATGAAGTTCCGTCCGGTAGACGCCGGATACGTGAGCATAAGCTTGATCTTCTTGTCCGGTCCAATGATAAACACTGAGCGCACGGTCGCGGTCATGCTGGCATTCGGATGTATCATATCATACAACTCACTGACTTTGCGACTCTCATCGGCGATGATCGGAAAGTTCACTTCGGTGTTTTGTGTCTCGTTGATGTCGTGAATCCATGAACGATGTTGATCGATTCCGTCAACGCTAATGGCAATAGCCTTCACGTTACGCTTTGCGAATTCTTCTTTGAGCTTTGCGGTAGCGCCGAGCTCAGTCGTGCAAACCGGAGTGTAGTCGGCAGGATGGGAGAAAAACACTACCCAGCTATCTCCAATCCACTCGTGAAAATTGATGGTGCCGAAAGTGGTTTCGGCGCTGAAGTCAGGCGCGGTGTCGCCAAGTCGTAGTGACATAGAGTTGCAATGAATAAGGTGAAAAGAAACAAAAATATGGCAGGCTCAGGCCTTCTCCATGATTTAAAAACAAGCGGAGACAACTGGATGCGGCGTTGGGGCCATAGATCTAGCCTGCGCATTGCTACCGACTACTTTGCTGCCCTCCGAAGTCGAAATTATTCTGACAACTCTACACTAAAAGCCCGCCATGTTCTTCAATGCTGCGATAACAGTTAAGTGCTCACAAAAAAACGAATTATGAGATTCGGAAATGGAACTCCGAATAGCAGCAATTCAAAGGTTGTGCGGCTTTGGACAGTGCGTACTTTGTAGCGAGAGTTTGGTGAGGTCGGATAGCAAGTAGGTCGAAGTGTTGTTGAGAAACTGAGGAAGAGCCTGAGCGAAGAACGATGAAAAATCAACCAAAGCGAGTTGTTGTGATTGGGTCCGGATTTTCCGGTCTCTCTGCCGCCACTCACTGCGCGCAGCTTGGTATGAAGGTCACGGTGCTTGAGCGTCACGCTCAGGCAGGTGGCAGAGCGCGGACTTGGCAGAAGGATGGATTCCTTTTTGACATGGGACCAAGCTGGTATTGGATGCCGGATGTGTTCGAAAGCTACTTCAATCAATTTGGTAGTAGTGTCGCGCAGCATTACGATCTCGTTCGATTGTCGCCGTCCTACAGAGTATTTCTCGAGAACGAAGAGCTTCTCGACATTCCTTCGGAGCTCGACGAGCTCTTCGCTCTTTTTGAATCAATCGAAACTGGCAGCGCCGCCAAACTCAAGCAGTTTTTGGCGGAAGCTGAGTACAAGTATAAAGTGGGAATGCAAGATCTCGTGCGACTGCCTGGTCGCTCTTTGCGAGAATACCTCGAACCGCGCATCATGGGCGGTGTCTTTCGTCTTCACATGCTTCGCTCAATGCGGAGCTACGTGCGAAAATCATTCAAAGATCCCCGTCTCATCCAACTTCTCGAGTTTCCCGTACTTTTCCTTGGGGCACGTCCGCAGAACATTCCGGCATTGTATAGCATGATGAACTACGCCGACATGGCTTTAGGAACTTGGTATCCAATGGGCGGCATGCATCGCATCATTCGAGGCATGCAGCATGTGGCTGAACAGCAAGGCGTTGAATTCAAATTTCAGCACGATGTTTTGTCGTGTGAAGTCACAGATGATCAAATCACGACTGTACGAACCCAGAACGCCGAATTCAAAGCAGATATTGTTGTGGCTTCGGCGGATTATCATCATGTGGAAACCAAGCTTATACCGCAGGACAAACGAAGCTACAGCGATAACTACTGGGAGTCGCGAACGATAGCTCCTTCAGCGTTTATCTACTACCTCGGGATAAACAAGCGTCTCGACGGCTTGCTACACCACAATCTCTTCTTCGATCGAGATTTTGATAAGCATGCAGACGAGATTTACAAACGTCCTCGCTTCCCAACAGATCCCTTGATGTACGTATGTGTGCCATCGAAGACCGATCCGACGGTTGCACCGGCAGGCAGTGAAAATCTCTTTGTGTTGATCCCCACGGCACCGGGAATAGCCGACACGCCGGCTGCGCGGGCGAAGTACTTGGAGATTGCACTAGGACGAATTGCCGAACGATGCGGTGAAGATTTACACGATCACATCGTTGTTGAGCGTAGTTATGCGCACAACGATTTTGTCAAAGATTATAGTTCATTCAAAGGCAATGCCTACGGTTTGGCAAACACGCTTCGTCAAACCGGCATTCTCAAACCATCGATAAAGAGTAAGCGCTTGAAGAATCTCTATTACACGGGACAGCTCAGTGTACCCGGACCCGGAGTGCCGCCATCGCTGATATCCGGTGGCATTGTTGCTCGTGAAATTCACAAGGAGTGGAACTAGAATGGCTACTAAAGAACTGTTCGACGAAATTTCCTTTCATACAAGTCGTATAACCACGCTGCGATATAGCACGTCGTTCTCGCTTGGTATTCGTTTTCTCGATGAGCGCTTTCGCGAACCCATTTACAACATCTATGGTTTCGTTCGTTTCGCAGATGAGATCGTGGATACCTTTCACGATTACAACAAAGAAGAGTTGCTGCGAGATTTCATCGCTGACACGACCAAGGCAATCGAGCAGGGAATTAGTCTGAATCCCATTCTCAACAGCTTTCAAAAGACAGTAAATCAATACAAGATTCCTCGCGAGCTCATCGACACGTTCCTGCAAAGCATGGAGATGGATCTGCGTCCGATAGAGTACACCTCGTCGGAATATAAGCAGTACATCCTCGGTTCAGCCGAAGTCGTGGGCCTTATGTGTTTGAAAGTGTTTTGCGAAGAACGTGAAGACCTGTACCGCAGTCTGAAAGAGCCGGCTATGCGTCTTGGTTCTGCCTTTCAAAAAATCAACTTCCTTCGTGATCTGCGCGAGGATGTGGAGTTGCTTGATCGCGTGTACTTTCCCTCGCTTGATATCAAAACCTTTGATGAAGAGTCAAAGGCAAAGATTGAGGCTGATATCAACGATGACTTCACGGCGGCATTTGAGGGTATAGTTCGTTTGCCGGCGTCAGCACGCTTTGGTGTGTTTCTGGCCTACCGATACTACATCGAGCTCTTTCGAAAAATTCAAAAATCTCGTGCAGAGGATGTAATGCACGAGAGGATTCGTGTGGCGGATTGGAAAAAAGTTGTTATTCTGTTGCAATCATACATCCGCGACAAATGCAATCTTATTTCACCGCTTCACTGATAGTGTTCTTGTTCCTTAGCATGAGAGTCGCAGCCCTGGCTGAAACTCCCTCGCTGATTGAATTGCGAAGCATGTGTGCTGATGCACTCCTCTCTGAAGACGTGGCTGATCGCTTCCATGCGTTGATGGAGAATGCTGATGAAAATCGTGCAATGACTTTGGCATACAAAGCAATGGCAGACATGATGCTGAGCAAACATGCGTCTATGCCGTGGTCGAAGCTGAAGTACTTCCGTCAAGGACGTGAGAGGTTGGAGCGAGCATTGAGTATGGATCGCAGCAACATCGAACTGAGATTTCTACGCTTTACAGTTCAGTGCAGAGTTCCGGAGTTTTTAGGATATCATGACAATTTGGAAGAAGATAAAGGCTTGTTGTTGAGTTATCTCAAACGGACAAATGCTTTGTCGGAAGACGAAGACCTGTATCGCCGGGTTCTGAAACACATGCTGGCAAGCGAAGAGTGTACTGAGACTGAGAAGGCGTCGATACGCTCGCTCAGACAACCATGACGATGACCTTATTGAAATTAACGGTAGCATGACATATCACGAGTTACACACACGACAAGTCTTGCCCATCAGTTTGCAGCAAGCATGGGACTTCTTTTCTTCGCCGGCTAATCTTGGCAAGATCACGCCTGAATACATGCGCTTTCGCATTCTGTCGGGATTTGAAGAAGGCACAACGCGCGAAGGAATGCTGATCCGCTACACAGTGCGACCGGTTTTGGGTATCCCTATGCTTTGGGTGACGAAGATTATCAAGGTGAATGCGCCTTATAGTTTTACGGACATCCAACTCAAAGGACCCTACGCAGAGTGGCATCATACTCACTCGTTCAAGGAAGTGGAAGGTGGAGTGGAGATGGCCGATGATCTACGCTATCGCTTGCCGCTGGGCTTTCTTGGTCGCATCGTACACAGCCTCTTCGTACGCCGTCAAGTAGAGTCTATTTTTGCATATCGCACCAAACGTCTTGAACAGTTGTTTAAGGATTCACAATCATGATGATCAACGCACTCGTTTTGTTCTGCTCTTTTGCTGCAATGGAAGCCGTCGCGTGGCTCGCACATCGTTTTCTGATGCATGGTCCGCTGTGGATGCTCCACCAAGACCATCATCAAAAAGGCGAGCAAGGTTTCTTTGAACGCAACGACAGCTTCTTTATCATCTTCGCCACACCGGGCATTCTTCTGTTGTACACTGGAGTTGCCAAAGGACTGGATGCGCCGTGGTTTTGGGCCGGGCTTGGTATTACGCTGTATGGCTTTGCCTATTTCTTGATTCACGACGTCTTCATCCACCAACGTTTTCGTTGGTTGCGTAATGCGAACTCTCGTTACTTCCGCGCGATTCGTCGTGCGCACAAGATGCACCACAAACATCTCGAACGTGAAGATGGCGAGTGCTTTGGTATGTTGTGGGTGCCACCGAAGTACTTCAGAGATGCCGGACTGTTTTCATTGAACGATCAAATCACGTCAATTCCAACCAAGAAGAGCTAGAAGGAATTCACTGGGAATGCACTTCACTTACGCAGTCATTGATGCGGCTTCGATAGCCGTTCCGCTCGTGGCGAGTTTTCATCCACGACTGCGCTTCGATAAGCAGTGGTTTGCGTTCTGGCCGGCTTGCATTCTAACGGCAATCGTGTTCATCATTTGGGATCAGCTTTTCACCCAAATGGGTGTCTGGGGCTTCAATTCGCGCTACGTTTTTGGTCCTTCTCTTGGCCTGCTTCCAATCGAAGAAATTGCCTTCTTTATCTGCATTCCTTACGCCTCGCTCTTCACCTATCATTGTCTCAATGTACTGCTTCCTACTGATAGCTTTAACAAGCTAACAGCTCGTCTGCCACATATCATGTTGCTGATTATGGCAGTGCTGTTGATAGTGTTTCGTACACACTGGTACACAGCAGTCACTTGTGCTTTAGGAATAGTCTTGTTGGGAACATTGGTGCTGCTGAAGGTCGACTGGTTGACCCGTTTCTTCCGTGCTTTCGTGGTGATACTGTTGCCCTTCTTTATCGTCAATGGATTGCTCACCGGAAGCATGCTCGATCAACCGGTGGTGTGGTATAATGATGCTGAGAATATCGGTGTGAGAATGTTGACCATACCGGTTGATGATGTGTTTTACGGCATGGATATGTTGCTTCTAACTACGGCGATTTATGAATTCATTCGCTCGCGAGCTCTTCTGCAGACCAAGGCATGAGGCTCGTGAGCGTCCACTCGTCCTCGTCTTCTCCTTCGATTTCCTCTCGCACTACCTCCGCTGTCTTCAACTCGCAAATCGTTTTCGCGACGAGGTCGACTTCGTCTTCGCGCACACAAAACGCTACCACAAGTGGATCCAAGAAGCAGGCTTCCCAACCTTTGCGTTTGATGATACCGATGCTGAGATCATTCTGGAATACTCAACTCGATTTGATTTCAGTTGGATGTCGGTGACAGAGCTCGATCGCGTCATGGCGCAGCAGATCGAAATCATCAAAAGACTCCAGCCCGATTGCGTGCTCGGCGACGCATCCATGACGCTGAACATGGCGGCTGAATTCTGTGGCGTGCCATGCGTGAAAGTGGTGAATGGTTATATGACCAAGTACTACCAACCAGGACGAAGCGTGCCGCGCGTTCATCCTGCACACCGCGTGCTACAGATACTTCCTTCGCCGATTCGTAGAGTCGTGAGTAAAGTCGGCGAGGCAGCAGTGCTTCGTCTGCACCACGCTTCTTTCGCCGAATTGCGCAAGCGCTACGCACTGAGCAGTCGCAGTTCAATTCTTGATGAATTGGAAGGCGATAAAACCTTGGTGTGTGATTTACCGGAGTTGTTTCCGCAGAAAAATCTTCCGGCCAATTATGCCGTTGTTGGACCGCTCTTTCACCGAGCAACGCGCGAGGAGCTAGAATTAAAGCAGACAATAATCGCTCTCGATAAGCCGCTTGTAATTGTAAGCCTCGGCAGCACCGGAAAATTCGAACATTTCAAATGGCTTGAAGACAAGCGCTTCGCTAAATACACGGTACTTGCCACCGGTAGAAGTGCCGCAGCGTTCCGAGCTCCGCATATTATTTCACGAGCCTTTGTCGACCACGAGCCATTACTTCCTTTGACCCGTGCGGTGATTTGTCATGGCGGCAATGGCACTATTTATCAGGCTCTGGCTCACGCCGTGCCCGTGCTTGCACACACAAATTTCTTCGAGCAAGAATACAACATGCAGCAAGTGGAGCGCAATAAGTTGGGTGCTGAGCTGTTTCATACGGACTTGATCTCGTCGCTGGAGCGAAGTCTGAATTTATGGGTAGAGCGAAGAGACAATCACACCCTACGACAGTTCCAGAATTATATTCAAAATTTTGTTCCGTACTTTGCTCACGACACTGACGACTAGTCCAAAGGTCCTTATCGTGAGCTGCAATGAAACCTCTCTTGCTAATTCTGTGCATTTGCACTCTGCACTCCTCATTCCTGCTTGCTAATTCTCAAGTTGATTCGACGCCGTATTTGCCGGCCGACACTACTTTTTATTGCACGAGTGGTTTAGAGTGCATTTTCGACACAACTGCATTCAAAAGCGCGACGCTGGTTTTTTACTCTGGATCGTTCCCTTTTCTTAGCACTTATTTCTCAAGTGGAAACGAGGCACGGTGGTTTGTGACTGAAGGTTACGGATTCAATGTACGATGGACCATCAAGCATGACGGTTCTGACAGCGTTTTTCGTGAAGGGAGAATACGTTTTATAAACGCCGCTAAAGTCGCCATCTACCAACCTGACGGAGTCAAGCTCGATTCAGATCTCGTGCATTTTACTTGGTCTCATGATACAGTCGCAACATCCTATGCTCTGCATATTTTCAGCGCCGCTACGCCACCTTGGGACACAACTGTTGTAGTCGGTGACACTTTTGCGAATGTTCAAGTGCCGCGTGGTGTCAATCTTACATGGGAAGTGAGTGCAAAGTGTGACAACGACTACAGCTCAGATCGCTCCAGCCGTAATGGTTTTATAGTTACAGGAGATGTGAATATCGTGGATGATACTCATCCCGGAGTCGTACAAGTTGTACCTCTGCCATCGAGCAACGTTTGCGATGTAATTGCGCCTTCGTCCATTGACTTCAACTCGATTCGCTTGCAGTCGGTTGAAGGTGTTGTTATTGATGCCTCGAAAATCGTGCAGCCTCGCTCAGACGAGAAGAGCTTCAGAATACGTACTGAAGCTCTCACATCCGGACTCTACAACTGCCGCTTCCGTTGTGGATTGCAATGGTTTAGCTGCAGCTTGATCGTCGCGCATTAAGTCTCTTTGCAGCTCTATTTCTTCAGCTTCTCCCACTGCAACTTGTATTTCTCCAGACTCTTCTTCCACGAGACTTCGCCGGCTTGGGTGAAGTTCTTGTCGATGCGTTTGGATTGCGATTCATAGTATTTAGCAGCGTTGGTTTTACCGAGCAGGTAATAGCATTCACCGAGCGTATCCCAGGCATTTGGATCTGATGGATTGAGCATGCCATAAAGTTGAGCGAGGGCAAGTGCCAGTTCGAGTTCGTGCTTGTCGATGCATCGATAAACGGCAGTAATGATGTAACTGAACGGCACTTGGTTGCGAAGGATTTCTTCGCGCAGACTATCAGAGTTGAGTGCGATGTAAAAAGGCGTGAGAGAACAGAAGTTCTGAATGATTTCTGAACTGCTCTGACCATGAGCCAGAATGTAGTTCATGGTGTCCGGTACAATGTGCGCCAGCGAGTCGTCGTTGAACACATCGAAATTGAGCATGAACTTAGGTTGTATGCCTTTGTGCAGCATGAAGCGATGAAGGTCTTCAAGACGCTCAGCGATCAGCTCTTTGGATCGAACGCGAGCATTCTTCATGCGTTGGTAGAGACAAGAGCAGAAGTAGAGATTCTGCTTGGGCAACATGAAGGTGAGATATTCATCAGTGGGTACAGCAGGGTACTCAGACTTGAGAATTTTATAGGCGATGATTGGTTGCGATTTATCGGCAATGAGCAGGCTGTCGCCTTCGACCACACAGATGTGCTCACGAAGGCGCGTGACTATAGATGAGTCCACGCGCTCAGAAAATACACGCAGGTTATCAGGTGTTGTGACTACTGTAATGTTATGCTCAGCAAATGCCTGCAAAGCCGCAAGACTATGCGGATGCCAGTGGCTGGAAAGAAAGTAGCGCAGTGGCTTCGAGGGAAATTGTGAGTTAATCTTTTCGATGAGATCAGTGCATTCTTTGTTGAGCTCGCGCATTTTTCGTCCGCCTCCACCTTCCCACACCACCGGCGCTTCAATGAGTACAGTACAATCTTCGAATTCGACAATAGTTGCCTTCGTCACAAGTTTCTTGATGCTTGTTGTGTCGAGATAGAGGACGTGAATACCTGGGCTCACAGTCTTGAGCTGACCAAACTCAACTTGCGCATAGCCATTGATTTGTACTGCTATCGCACATAGTGCAAGAGAAGCAAACATTAGTAATAGACGATAATTAGCCCAAGTGTAGCAATAGGACATAGCTCCGCTCCCCATAAAAATTGTGGTTAAAAAGAACAGTGTTAGGAATTGACGCGAGAGGCAGAATGCGTCAGCAGGCTATAGAGTTTCGCGACTCGCTTAACGTTTACACATCATTGAATATTTAACACTTGGTAAAGCAGAACGAAGACTCTGCGTGCAGAAGCATTCTGGATTATATTGAGCTTAGGAGATGATTGATGTATTTACAAACAAGGGAGATTTATGCCAGTAGTAGAACAGTATGCTCATGGACAGTTTTGCTGGACTGAGTTAGCAACGACCGACCAAGCAGGTGCAAAGACATTTTATAATGCCGTGTTCGGCTGGACATCGCAAGACATGGAGTACGCTCCGGGTGAATTCTACACAATGTTTTACAAGGGTGACAAATGTGTCGGCGCAGGTATGACCTTGGACAAAGCGCAGCGTGAGATGGGTGTGCCTTCGCATTGGAATTGTTATGTCAACGTGCAGAACGTCGACGAGGTCACGGCTCGGGTCGCTGGTCTTGGAGGTACTGTTATGGCGCCTGCATTCGATGTCATGGACATAGGCCGTATGTCGATCATCTCCGATCCTTCTGGGGCTGTTGTCTTTTTGTGGCAAAAAGTAACACATGCCGGAGCTGATATTAACGATGAGGAACATGCATTTGGCTGGTATGAATTGGCGACCAATAAAGTGGAGGAATGTAAATCATTCTACACGCAGCTTCTTGGTTGGGGTACCGGAGGTAGTGCGGACTATGTTGAATGGCAATGCAACAATCAGAGCATTGGAGGCATGATGCACATTCCTGATGTGCCGCCTAACTGGATGCCTTATGTATTTGTCAGTGATTGCGATGCTACCGCAGCTAAAGTCGGTGCAAACGGTGGCATCGTATTGATTGGTCCAGGCAATGCAGGCGATCATGGTCGCTTCTGCATCATTCGTGATCCGGCAGGTGCACACTTTGCTGTGTACCAACGACTGAATGCTATGTAAGCTTGTAGTGCCGGAAGAAAATTGTCAAAAAGAAAGAGGCAGGCTGTCGCTAACAGTCTGCCTCTTCAATTTACAGGTACAATGTTTTGTCTTGCTATTGTCTATTCCTCGTGACTTCCGCTTCGATACTGACAGCACTTTGGAAGTTTGTTATAGACAGCTTCGCTAGCAACTAAACCTTCGGTATCGTAGCCTTGAGCGACGATAGCTTCCTTGATCTTTGCAATCGTAACGACTTCTGGATCGTAATTGACGACAAAGAGCTTAGTGTGTTTGTCCCACTTAGCACTCTCAACACCCTTCATGTCCTTGAATGGTGATTCGATCTTCTTCTTGCAAGAACCGCAATTACCGGAAACATGCAAAGTATCGGTGCGAGTAGCTGCCTGGAGCCCGGCGGAAAGCAAGATGCTGCAAGCAAGAGCAATTAGAATTTTCATGGTCATAGTCGTATTGGTGAAACTCAGACGCAAATTAGCCCAATGAAATCGATGCGATGGTACAGCATTATTGAGCGCTAGTGCAGAATTTTGTGAAAACCAAGCAAATACCTGATCATGCACACATATACCCGACAATTAGTACGCGAATTGTCAGCCCACGCTGACGTTGAACTCGCAAAAGGCATGAAAGCCTATATGCGCGATCAATTCGAATATTTCGGCATCAAATCACCGGTCCGACGTCAGATCGTACGCTCTTTCTTCAAAGAACACGGTCTACCGGAGCTCGAGCTAAAAAACCAGATTATCCTAGAACTCTGGTCTCAGCCTCAACGAGAAGTGCAATACGCAGCAATGGATATCTGTGATCGCTTTTCGAAAAAAGCACATGAGGGTGATATCGAGTTGTATGAAAATCTAATCTGCAAAAAATCCTGGTGGGATACTGTCGACGCAATTGCTGCACATCAAGTGGGGGCGTATTTCAAGCAACGACCAAAAGAAGTGAAGAGCATTGTTCAGCGGTGGATTCATTGCGACAACATGTGGCTTAATCGCACGGCAATCATTTTTCAATTGGGTTATAAGAGTGCAACAGATCTTGATTTGCTCCGCAGTGCGATAATGCCACACGTTGAGTCCAAGGAGTTTTTCCTGCAGAAAGCAATTGGATGGGCTTTGCGACAATACTCATACACGGATGAAGCCTGGGTCCGTGACTTCGTTAATAAGGTTCCTCTAAAACCTCTTAGCGTTCGAGAAGCGCTGAAGGCATTGCAGAGAAAAGAAGCGGAGGCTGGAGCAAAGAAGAAAAGCTGATCTGAAGCTTCATGCGGAGAACTAACGCGGACTCCGCATCAGCACGCGAACGCAGCGATTGTAGAAGCGGTTCTCTGGGAAGGTTGCGGAGTAGAGAGAAGCGTCGGGATTAACAATGGTGGTGCGATCTGCTCGTAAGGAAAGACTATTTACCAGCGACGAAGCCTCTCGTCCGGATGTGCCGGAGTAGTCTTGTATCTGAGCCGTCAAAACTTCAGGTAGCAAGCTGCGAAGAGCACTGAGTTGCGCTTTGCGAATTCCGTCATCATCAACTCCGATGCCTACGAGAAAAGAGGATGCCACCTCAAGGGTGTCGGGTAAGTGCTCCACGTGTTTGCGATCTAGAGAGCGTCGCTCAACGGCGACTGAAGAGGTTGAAGAACTTGCAGCACCGCTTCGACCGTTGATAATGCAGAGAGCTACGATAGAGTCTGAACCTAAATCACGAGTCTCTTCTTGAAGATCCGTCGTCAGTTTCACCGGCGGCGCACCGCTTCCACTATAACTCTTCAGCAAACGATTTTTCTGCCACAGATTGATCTCCCAATGTTCTGACACATCAGTGCCGGATGCTTGTGGACGAATGCGAAGGAATCGAGGTTGAAGTGCTAAGGTTGTGTCACGATGCTGCATTGGCGCTAGTATCTTCAGTGATGCTGATATCTCAACACGATGAAGTTCTGCGGATTTTGTGCGGGCTTCGTCAGTAGCTGCAGAAGCAATTGGACGAGTTGTGGTATGGATCCTGCTGCGATCGATGCGCCAGACTTTTTGCAGGTAACGGCCGATGTTTTCAGCGCGACGACGAGCAATATCCGAAGCACGTTCTTCTGTTGAATCAACGACGCCGCAGAGAGTTATACTCTCACTCGGATTCTTGCGTAAACGCGAGCCAACAATGGTGAGAATGCGATAATAGGTTGCCAGCGCAGTCGACTGTGTTGCTGACTCTGCATCGAAATAATCAATGTCGCCATCAACCGTACTTGCATATCGATAGGGCAATGCTTCAGAGTTCGCATCGAAAAAGATGTAGGGAAGAAGTGGTTGAATGTCGATGTGTTCCGACTCTTCGAACCGAATGCTCTGACCCGGTATCTCGCGAATGCCATCAAATGGTGTTGCCGCGACGTCGCTTTTTACAATGAGATTTTCTACGTCGCGTGATCGTGTGCCACGTTGCTTTGGTGATTGAAAGGCGAGCGACGCGCCAAGACGAAGTGAATGCACGCGCCATTCTTCGCTGCCTGTAACAGTGTTGAGACCAAATCCAAAGCTCAGCTCGGGGATGAACAGCACTGATGCGTCTTTGTTCATTGGGAGCTCAACGCGCAGTCCGCCAATAGCCGAAACCACAATTGGCTGCAATGCGAAGATGTTGCCGGATTGCGTGTTGCGAATGCGTGAGCCATTCTCGAAAGTGCCAACGTCCGGTGCAACTAACTCTTCGCGCTGATCAATTGTTCCTTTAAGAGAGAACTCGCAGCGAAGTCCGGTAAACACGCCAATAGCATCTGACAATCGAAAGTGAACCAACGGTTCTATGCCGATACCTTTGATGTTTGCTTCAAGTGTGTGCTGGATTTTGGCGTCTGTGAGACGGTGCGAGACTATCACGGGTACGGTTTCAACTGAGCTCATCCGACCGCTCATGTCTGACAAGGTTACGCGCACCATGTGAGAGAGGACGTTAGACAGCGGTATCTCGACAAACACCGCGGCTGCAGGGGTGAGTCCGGCACCTGAGGTGTACTGCGGACAGCACGAGGGGAATCCTGCAATCGAACCAAAACTTGCTGCGTGAAAGTTTGCGTTGCCACCGGCAAAAGCTCCAAATCGTAGACGCACATTTGTGTCGGCGTCTTGGGCGCTGAGTGCGCTGCATACGATGAAGAATGTAAACACGGTAGCGATTAGCCTCAACGCACGACTCCAATCAAAGTTGAAATCCTGCCTGTTGGAGTGCTGAGTATGGCGTAATAGTCTCCCGGTGTTAGATCACGCACATCAACACTCGCAGTGTAACTGCCGTGATTCAATTCTTCTGCAAATACTTCGCGTACGGTGCGACCAAACACATCTACAATGCTGAGGCTAGTCCATCCGTTCTCGCGCAGTGAAAATTCCACGGCTGCATATTCACGTGACGGATTGGGTTGTACTGAGCGGAAGACAAGCGAGTCGTTGAGTACGAATTCTCGGAGTCCACCGGCGCGACAGACATTGGTAAAGAAGATGCGACCCGATGCCAGTGGCGGATCATATTGACACTCGTCACGCCACAGAAAAGCTTCCAAGCGCATGAGCGCAACGTCCGATGTTCCCAAGGTGCCCATGAAGTGCAGCGTAATGAGTGTGTCGCCGATTTCAAATCCACGACCGCTAATCGTCATCACTGCATACTCACTATCGGGTTGATCCACACCCTTAGGTGTTGTGCCCATGGGGAATAAGATTGTTCTGTTGTAACGCAAGCGAATCGTCCAAGGACGTTTCATTTGACGGTAAGGAACCGGTGCAGGATAGTATTGAATTGGTACATCAACCATACCTCCGATTGCAACTTTCAGACTGTCGGGAATCTCAATTCCGTAGTGTGGCTGGGGTGGAGCACAGATGCCTTCGCCGTACATCAGGGTCTCATAACGATCGCTGTCTGTGTCGATGAGAATGCGTGAACAGAATCGTCCGACTTGTGAACAGAAGTACTGGCAGCGCAACTGAAGACAAGGATCTTCCGGCGTCAGAACTGCACTCAGCTTTTGTTCAGGCAGCAAGAAGTGAGCAGTATCGGGCAAGCTTCTCACCGCATTGGAGACGCGTACAATTTGATCTGCACTTCTACACAGCGCAGTGTGAATAATGGTATCGGTTGTAATTCCGATTGCCACGCGACCCATGCTGATGTAATCAGGAGGCGATGCGAGCGACGCACGAGCGAAACCGGAAACAGGAATGCGGATGAGTCCGACACTGGTGTACACGCTTATGGTGTCGTACAGTATTCCAATTCGTGTTGGCTGAAAGCGCAGTTCAAGATCTGCGCATGAACTCAAAGCAACAGTGTTGGGATATCCGGAGACTACTGTGAAGTCCGGTGTGTAGCATCGAGCGGAATCGATGTAGAACAAAGTGTTTGTCGTGTTACACACTACGCTCTGAGTCACTACTTCTCGCTGTTCACCTAAACGAACTGTGCCGCATTGAACGGGATGGACGTTGAGTTTTGGACGACGGATTTGAAATGCAGAGTCAGAGTAGTGAAAGACGCTTAATGGACCAAGACTTGCAATGCGCATGAAGCAGAGCGTTGAGACCGAGTCAGGACAGCGCCAAAATGTTCGAAGTCCGGTTGCGTTTTGCGAAATACTATTCCAGCTATTGCCGCCATCGATTGTGTACTCGAGACGCACAGGATCGACCGGGGGCACTCCACTCCACTGCACTTCGGCCACACTTCCGGCAAAGATGCGCTCACCGCCGCGGAAGTTCTCGAGACGTGGACTGAGAGCCGGGTTCTCACGTTCGTTTGCAAGAACGATGATTTCGAGCGAATCGCATCCATCGGTGATGACAGAGATGCGAGCAAAACGTCGGTAGTCGTCGGTTGAATTGAATCGAACTGTGATCGGAAAAGTAAAGCCACGTGCAACAGTGACACCGCGGAAGGAACCGAGAATTTCGAATTGCGGATTGTCGCTGATGATATCGTTGATAGTTACAACGCCGCCCACAGCTGTGAGGTTGACGGTAGTGTCGCCATGCGCTCCATCAGGAATCGCGCCGATATCGGCGTAGCTTATTGAAGCAACCAAGTGACGATGTAGTGAATCAGGAATGGTATAACGATAGGTCGCTATCGTTCCTATTGACAAAGCATCGAAGCGTGCACTTCGATTTTTTGTACAGAGTGTGGAGTCGGTTGTCCATTGAATTGTACATCCCGGTGCACCCGAAGATATCTGCGATAGCACAGCCATCGCTTGCGAGATGTTGCTGGGTGATTGATTCTCGAGAACAACGCCTCCGCTATGCGCAACGACGAAGCGTAGATCATCATCTGCACTTATGCCTATGCAGACTGCGTGTATTGTAACCTTGAGTGCTTGAGCAAGTGAGTCGATCTGCTGACGGTTAATGGTTGAGTGTCCGTCGACTACAATGACAATCGTTCGATGAAAAACTCCACGTGAGACAACTGCAAATGCCCCGCAAAGACTATCAGTAAGGGCTCGTTGTAGATTCGTCCCTTCGGTCGGAAACATCAGAGTCGATGCCAACTTCAATGAGTCAGGTTCTTGAACAAAATCGCGGATGATGTAGGGTCGCGAGCCTGCCTCAATAATCGAATTTTCGCTCGTTGTATCTTGGTAGCGCAACCACGAACTGACGCCATCTTGGTACAAACGCAAATAGCGCTCGGTGCTGCCATCGAATACCAGAGTACCGGAGATTGCAAGACGCTGAGGTTGTGAGCCGCAGCTCAGTTGACCGAGTTTTTGCCGGGTTTCATTGTCGTGGACGAGACGGTCTTTGGTCAGATTCAACGGCGTAAACCTCATTGACGTATCAAAAGCGTAGAGTTTGGCGGAAAGTTGAGGGTACTGGCTTACATCGATAGAACGCACGACGAGGAGTTGCGCACGAAGACCGGTGCACACCAAGAGCAGCGCGAATATGATTCGAAAGGGGGCGACCATGGTGGCTGTGGTGTATATCACTCTCGGACAAAATACGAAATCCACATCCCATGGCGGGGGATAGGCTGTGGATAGGTAACGCTTCGAAAAAGGCAGAGAATTTGTCCTATTTGTGAGACAAGCAGTCCCGTCCCAACTCAGTTTAGGACGCTGCTCTCGCGTATCTTTGCAATCCGAAGTTGCCGATCATTAACACCATGAAAAACGATCTGAGTCGGCTCTTCTTTTAAAAAGGACATTTTTCGGCATGAAACAATATCTCATCACATCAGCCTTACCGTACACGAATGGCTATTTGCACCTTGGGCACATTGCCGGTGCATATCTGCCGGCGGACCTCTACGCCCGATTTCTACGCTTGGCCGGTGAAAAAGTCCTTTATGTCTGTGGATCCGACGAACACGGAGTTGCTATCACCATTGCAGCGGAAAAGCAAGGGGTCACACCCCAGAGCATCATCGATCATTATCATCAGGCTAATCTCGATGCATTCCTAGCCGCAGGTTTCAGTTTTGATACCTACGGCCGCACCTCCGATCCTCTGCACCACAAGCTCGCCCAACAATGGTTTCTCGATTTTCATGCAAAAGGTCTGTTGGTCGAGAAAGAAGAAGATCAATTTTATGACGAGCAGAGCAACATGTTTCTGCCCGACCGCTATGTAGAAGGTATTTGTCCCAATTGCGGTTCTGATCGCGCGCGCGGTGACCAATGCGACAATTGCGGTGCCTATTACAATCAACTTGAGCTCAAGAATCCAAAGAGCTTGGTAAGCGGCAATACTCCGGTCGTTCGTAAATCAACCCACTGGTATTATCCGCTTGGTCGATTTCAACAGCAACTTGAAGAGTACATCGCTTCGCACGAAGCAGAGTGGAAAGACAACGTATTGCAACAATCGCGTTCGTGGTTGAAGCAGGGTTTGAGCGATCGAGCAATCACGCGTGATCTAAACTGGGGCGTTCCTGTGCCTTTGCAAGGCTCCGATGGCAAGGTCATTTATGTCTGGTTTGAAGCTGTTCTCGGCTATATCTCCGCCACACAACGCTGGGCCAACGAGCGCGGTACACCGGATGCGTGGAAGGAATGGTGGTTAAGTAAAGAGGTTGAACCACGTGAAGCGGACACTGAGTACGTCGCGTTTATTGGCAAAGACAATATCGTCTTTCATGCCTTGCTCTTCCCGGCGATGATGATGGCGCACGGAGATACAATTCTCCCTGCAAATGTTCCGGCCAATGAGTTTCTCAATCTTCAAGGACAGAAGTTCTCGAAATCGAGAAACTGGAGTGTTGATCTGCGCGATGCAATGGCAGAATTGCCTCATCCCAATCAACGTGATGCGCTCCGATACACACTAGCGATGAACTTTCCGGAAACACGCGATAGTGACTTTGCGTGGCAAGATTATCAGACGCGCTCGAACAATGAGCTGGCGGCTATTCTGGGCAATTTTATCAATCGCAGCATGCAGTTCCTTCACGCTCATTTTGAAGGAAAAGTGCCTGTATTGCCTGAACGATACGCACGATTGAATGAAGCGTGGTCCCTGTTGCTCGAAGATTTCCGTCGAGATCCTCAGCTCAACGCTCAGCAATTGCACGACAAGTACGCTGCAAAGCATTTGCGCTACTTCCTTGAACGTGATAGCGCGTTCATAGCTGCGTTGTGTGCGGGTACGGAGGAGATTTCTCGTTTGTACCGCAGCTTCCATTTCCGTGATGCACTGACCGAGACCATGAACTTGGCTCGGGCTGCGAATAAGTACTTCAATGATGCAGAGCCCTGGAAGACGGTGAAGAGTGATCGCGACGAGTGCGCAAAGACGCTTTATATCTGCGCTCAATCATTGCGTTCTTTGTCCATTGCATTTGCGCCAATTCTTCCTTCAGTGTCTCGACATCTGCAGACTCTTCTCGGCATCACCGACATCGAATGCGGTGACGCGCACAATGGCATTGCAGGAAACAATTATTGGTCAACGATTCCTGAGCCTCTGCTGAGCGCCGGAACGACTTTGACAAAACCGGAAATTTTGTTCAGCAAGGTAGAGGATGAGATGATTGCTTCGCTGGTATCAAAGCTAGGAGACGGATCAGCGCCGACGGAAACGAAAAGCGAAGCTGCTCCGAAAAAGAAGAAAGTTGCCGCTGCTGACGAAGCAGTGCTGGATGGAGCGGGATTGATAACGATTGATGATTTCAAGAAAGTGCAGTTGCGGACAGCGACGGTGCTCTCCGCGGAGCGCGTGCCGAAGTCGGATAAACTCTTACGCCTGATTGTCGACACGGGAGCTGATCAACGTCAGATACTCGCCGGCATAGGCAAGTACTACGAACCTGAAGCTATGGTTGGTAAGACCGTTGTGGTCGTGGTTAATCTCAAGCCTGCCAAGCTCATGGGTTTGGAGTCGCAGGGAATGCTCTTAGCTGCCAACACTGCCGATGGTTTGTCGATCGTTTCACCGCTTGAACCAACACCGAGCGGAGCAGAAGTACGATAAAGCATGATGATACGTCCTTGTGCAGTAGATTAGCACCGGACATCATCAAGCCTTTGCATTGTCCTAGAACATGAACACAGAGTTTCGATATCGCTTGGATTTTTACTGGAAGGCAATTTCCTTCTATGCTGTGGCATTGATTGCCTATGCGATGGTTCGTGGTTTGCGCGAAACATGGACAAGTGGCCGTCTCGAACTCGCATTGCTCGATCCTCTGCTCATTTTGCTCTTCGCTTTCGTGCTTGGCTCAACCATCACACTTGGTATTGCCTGGTTTATGCAGCGCAGTATCACCATTGGCGAAAATGAGATCGTGCTGCGCAACCGTTTTCGTGAGCGTCACATACCCATCAGCGACATTCTTCGAATTGGTATTGGCCGCGAGAAAATCTTCAAGGTTCGCGGCGCCTTTAAAGTCGTTAAGATTCGCCTCAATTCACGCAGAAGATTGCTGCGTATTCGCACGAGTTCATTCAATGAGGAACAAGAACTCGTTCAAGCACTCCGCGCATTGAGAGCGCGAATCCAAAGCCCGGAAGTCCGCTGAGTCATGCCGATGTGCAAAAACTTCTCAGCGCCTTTACAATCTCGTACACAACTTTTCTCACTATTTTTGAACCGACCGACCCGTCGGTCAACCGCTATGCGTTCACGCAATAACGGGTTGTCAAGCGGGTGGTCCGTCAGGGAGTTACTCTCATGATGAAAAATCCGGAAATGTCGGAGCTCAAACTCACGAAGCGTGCGGTTTTAATACAGGCTGCGATTCGTGTGTTTTCGCAACGAGGCTTTCATGCCACGAAAATGCAGGATATAGCAGACGCTGCGGACGTGGGTAAGGGAACATTGTACGAGTATTTCAGCGCAAAGGAAGAGTTGTTCTTGGCTGTGTATCGTTCGTGGATGGACGCCTACGAAGCGGCGATGGAAGAGGCGGCTCGTTCGTCAATTGATCCGGTTTCCAAGGCAGATGCCTTGATTGACACGACGATTGATTTCTACGAGCATCACGCTGAGCACGCGGCTATTCTGCTTGAGTTCTGGGCTCATGCATTGCGATCTGAAGATGCGCAATTCATCGATCGAATTCGTGAGATGAAGAAGAAGCTATCGGATCTGGGTGTGCGAGTAACTAAGCAGCTCATCAGCTTGAAAGCTTTTAATGATGTCGATGTTCAATCGTTTGCGCGATTGGAGCTAGGCATCAGCGACGGGATCTTTCTGCAGTGGGTGTTGGATGGAAAGGCATACTCGCTTCGAGATGCGTATAAGTTTCGACAGTCAGTTATTGGAAGCGGACTCATGAGTCCGACCTTGAGAAAGCTCCTTTCCGCAAAAACGAAAAAGCGATTGTCGGAAGGCTTTCTCTCTACAAAACGAAAAACCTAGTCCCGATGGCACAGTGCTAAGTGCCTGACTGAGCCAACGGGATCCTGTTTCACTTAAAGGAGTTTCTCATGGCCGTCAAAAGCACTATCACCTGTGACATGGAAGGCATTATCCAGACCTACAATGCCGGTGCCGAAGAGATTTTCGGTTACTCTGCTCAGGAAGTCATTGGCAAAAAGCGCGTTTCGTTGTTTTCTCCCGGACTCATTGTTCTGCAGAGCGTCGAGGGATGGCTGGCAACTGCAGTGAAAGACGGAGAGTTTGCAACCGAGACAAATTTCGTCCGCAAGGGAGGAGAACAGTTTCCTGCACGCGTCCGTATCACACCGACTTTCCGTGATGGAAAGCAAATTGGTTTCTGTGGCGTCACGGAACCAATCGATACACCGGTCGATGTTAAGATCAACTTCTCAACTCGCCTTATTTCCTGGCTCGTAATTACCCGTGCTCCCTTTTTAAGCGCGTCAATTCTGCCTGCTGTTGTTGGTATGATGTACGGCATGTCCGTGCCGGGAACTCATCACAGCGGATTGGATATTACGCTCGCGATCTTTGGAGTCGTCCTGCTTCACCTTGCTGCTAATGTCTTCAACGACTATTACGATGTGAAGAGTGGTACAGATGAGGAGAACACACAATACTTTCTGAAATACAGCGGTGGGAGTCGCGCAATTGAGCTCGGTCTCATCACACTACGCGGCACCTTCATGCTTGCTTCAGTGATGCTCATTACGGCAGCACTTATCGGTGTGTTTGTTTCGAGTCATGTCGGTAACGGTATCTACATGTTCGGTCTCATGGGTGCTTTGTCAGGTCTCTTCTACACCGCACCACCACTCAGACTCGTGGCACGTCATGGCTTAGGTGAGTTGTTTATTGGATTGACCTTTGGTCCGCTGATCACGGCAGGCATGTACTACGTAGTCTGTGGCGACAACAACCTGCTAAGCTACCTCATTGGAATTCCGGTCGGCTTGCTAACCTCAAATATCCTACTCATCAATCAAGTTCCCGATGCAGATAGTGATGCAAAGACAGGGAAGAATCACTTGGTTGTGACATTCGGAAAAGAAGCAACGCCGGGTATATACATCGCGACCGTGCTCGGTGCTGTAGCAACAACCGTCTACTTGGCTCTCACACTCGACAAGATGCTACTCTTTGTTCCAGCTGCTGTTGGATTGGTTTTTGGTTTCCGCATCTTCACACACATGCGACAACACCTTCGCCAGCGCACATTGGTTGCATCAAATGTGAATACTATCATCTTACACGCTGTGTTCAGCATTCTCTTTATTCTGGCTATAGCGTTCTAAACAATTCGAGGAAGCGACGAACATGTTCGTCGACTATGTACAAAGCCGTATCATAACCTGGTACGGCTTTGTGTTTATAAACTCGATAGATTGCATCAGACTATTTACAGCATGATGATATGATACAATACGATCAATTCCTTGCAGTTGAAATGAGGATCGGCACGATTGTGCGAGCTGAGATTTTTCCCGAAGCGCGGAAGCCGGCGTATAAACTGTGGATTGACTTTGGAGAAGAGATTGGTGTGAAGCAGAGTAGTGCGCAGATTACCAAGCACTATCAAGTTGAAGAGTTGCCCGGACGCCAAGTCATTGCCGTGGTGAACTTCCCACCAAAGCAAATAGCATCGTTTCGCTCTGAAGTGTTGACGCTTGGAGTTGATGATAGTCAGGGCGATGTTGTCTTGCTGCAACCAAGTTCGTTGATACCCAATGGACAGCGAGTGTACTGAGTCGCGTGTTAGAAAGCGTCGCGCCAGACGAGAATGACGACGCCGATGAGCGATACAACGACGGAGACAAGCGAGAGAAAGGAGAGTCGCTCTTTATAGAAAAGCACGGATGCCACTGACACAAACACAGGCGTCAATGCAAGAATTGTCTGTGCAACAGAAGCTTCGATGTGTGATACTGCGACGAGTGAGGCGCTCACGCCGAGAACGGGTCCGACGATGGTGCCGAGCATTACCGGAAAAAACGTTTGACGCGATTTCGTCATCTCCACTAATTCTCTCCACAACGGCACTCGCGTCAATCCCATGAGATAAGCCGAGAACGTTCCAATACCAAGTCTAATCCAGGTTGCATGAAATGCACCGATGGTCGCACCCTCAGCTGCAAAACCTTTCTTCGACAAAACCAAACCAACGCCTTGACAAGCAGCGCCAATAATGGCAAAGCTGACGCCTTGGAAGAAGTGACCGTGTCCGTCGTTGTGTACTTCCTCTTGCTCTTTGCGTGATAAGCTCAGCATCAGCACGCCGCCAATTGAGATCACCATGCCGACGATTCCCATGAACACTAGCTGTTCATTGAGGAGCACAATTCCAAAGAGCAACGCAGCCGCAGGTGCGATGCAGGTGAAGATCGTCGTTCGACGTCCACCAAGTATTCGAAAGGCTTGAAAAGAGAAGTAATCTCCAATGCTAAAGCCAATCAATCCACTCAAACCAAAGTAGGTGAATTGTGAGTTGCTTGGAATCGTGAATAGAGACACCGGAGAAATTGCCTGCGAAATGCACGTGATGATGCTCAGAAGGATGAGCGCATAAAGCAGACGAACCCGATTCACTGCTGCTGGCGCGGACATACGTGAAGCTTTGGCAAAGGCGAAGGTGCCAATGGTCCAGAGAATCACCGTCGTGAAGCAGGCAACTATACCGATGGTACTGTCAGACATCATGCGCGAGAGTGACGATCGTGAAGCAGGTCAATCAAACAAGTCCGCAATTTAGTGCACGGGCTCTTCTACGCTTGTTAAAGTAGAGGGGAAGAATGGGTGCTTGATTCAAGTAGGTGTGGAATCGCGTTGTGCTCTGGCGCTTGGTGCTGGATGGGTTGAGCACACGATACACAAACAAAAAGCCCCTCGCTGAGAGCAGTGAGGGGCTTTCAAAAAATTGATTCCGGAGAATCTTAGTAGTCCATACCACCGTGCATGTGAGGAGCTGGAGCTGACTTTTCAGCTTCCGGCTTTTCAACGATGGTAGCTTCGGTTGTGAGCAACAGTGATGAAACTGAAGCAGCGTTTTCGAGAGCAACGCGTGATACCTTGGTTGGGTCGATAACGCCTGATACCAAGAGATCTTCGTACACTTCTGTGTATGCATTGAAACCGAATGCGCCTGTGCCTTCTTTGATCTTGTTAGCGATCACTGAAGCTTCGAGACCGGCATTGGTGACGATCATGCGGATTGGCTCTTCGATAGCGCGACGGATGATAGCCACACCGGTGTTTTGGTCGTGGTTCTCGCCCTTCACGTTGTCGAGTACCTTTACGCAGCGCAGATATGCTACGCCACCACCCGGTACGATACCTTCTTCAACTGCAGCGCGGGTTGCGTGCAGAGCATCTTCAACGCGAGCTTTCTTTTCCTTCATTTCGACTTCTGTTGAAGCTCCGATTTTCAGAACTGCAACACCGCCGCTGAGCTTAGCAAGACGCTCTTGAAGTTTTTCACGATCGTAGTCGCTGGTTGTCTTTTCGATTTGTGACTTGATTTCGTTGATGCGCATTTTGATGTCATCACTTGAGCCGGCACCTTCAACGATGGTTGTGTTGTCCTTGTCGATTGTGACTTTCTTTGCTGAACCAAGCATGTCAAGACCTGCTGCATCCAGACGATAGCCCTTTTCTTCGCTGATAACTGTACCACCGGTGAGAACTGCGATATCTTCGAGCATAGCCTTGCGACGATCGCCGAAGCCCGGAGCCTTAACAGCTGCGATGCGGAGTGTACCGCGGAGCTTGTTGACAACGAGTGTAGCGAGTGCTTCGCCTTCGAGATCTTCTGCGATGATCAACAATGGACGACCGCTTTGTGCAGCCTTCTCGAGGATTGGGAGAATGTCCTTGATTGCTGAAATCTTCTTGTCATGGATCAACAACAGTGGGTTCTCCAATGATGCTTCCATGGTGTCAGGGTCGGTAACGAAGTATGGTGACAAATAGCCACGATCAAACTGCATACCTTCAACAACTTCCATTGTTGTGTCTGTACCCTTGTTCTCTTCAACGGTGATAACACCGTCTTTGCCAACCTTCTCCATAGCATCAGCAATAAGATTACCAATGGTGCTGTCGTTGTTAGCAGAGATGGTTCCGACTTGCGCGATTTCCTTTTTGCCGGAAACCGGACGTGAGATAGCCTTGAGTTCAGCGGTGATTGCGCTGACGGCCAAATCGATACCGCGCTTTACGTCCATTGGGTTTGCACCTGAAGTAACAACCTTCAAGCCTTCTGTTACGATTGCTTGTGCAAGAACTGTAGCGGTTGTTGTTCCGTCACCGGCCATATCGCTGGTCTTTGACGCTACTTCGCGAACCATGGATGCACCGAGGTTCTCAATTGGATCTTCCAATTCAATTTCCTTAGCGACTGTCACGCCGTCTTTGGTAACGGTCGGTGCGCCAAACTTCTTGTCGATGATCACATTGCGACCCTTCGGACCAAGCGTAACTTTTACGGCGTTGGCGAGTTGGTCGACACCACGCTTGAGCGCGGCACGGGCATCAACATCGAATGTTATGATTTTAGCTGCCATTCTTAATTCTCCTGTAAATATTGTTTAGTATTCGTTGTGGTGTCTTACTTGTTCACTACTGCGAAGATGTCGCTTTCACGCATGATCAACAGATCATCGCCTTCGATGCTGATCTCTGTGCCTGAATACTTTCCGTACAACACTTTGTCGCCAACTTGTACCGTCAGCTTCGTAAGCTTGCCATCGTCACTCAACTTGCCATTGCCTACAGCAATGATCTCTCCCTGCATTGGCTTTTCTTTTGCCGTGTCTGGGATGATGATGCCACCCTTGGTCACTTCTTCCGGGGCAGCCGGACGCACGATTACGCGATCGTGAAGAGGGGTAAGATTCATATAAACTCCTGAAATAAGGTTGTTAAGAGGATAAATCTGATGTCTACTCAGTTTTAGATTCGCAATATAACTTAGCAGTCTCCTATGACGAGTGCTAAAATCTAATATTGTCGGAATTTCATCTGAGCAGATTAAAAAAATGTGGAGGCAACCAGAGGTAGGTGAGAGAGAGATCGAAGGAAGGTATTAGCGCTAAATTTTAGTCTTAAGATCGAAGACTGAGAAAAGTGCGAAAGCTCATTATCTGTATAATTCTCAAGAAAAACGGTCTTTTTTATTGAAATTCCTCAGAAGCCGCGCTTAGACTATTTTTGAATCTTATCGCTTCAGACAAATACTAATCCCAGCCATGAGACAACGTCCATTTGATTCAATTCTAGCGATCATCGCTGCTCTCAGCGGTTCGGTCTGGTTTGGAATGAGTTTGGCCCACCAAACAGTGGCCTACGACCTGTTTGTGGCAGGTTCATCGACGCTGCGCAACGTTGGTGCCGATGTTCAGCTTAATATCATGCGTTTGGCGGCGAATTTGAGCGTTTTTGCGACGATTTCCTACATGTTGTTGATTTTGAGCTTTTCTCTGTACTGCATTAGACAGCGAAACCGCTTCAAAATTGACGGTTATTTGATGATGTGCTTAGTGCTTTGTTTGGTTGCGGTACCTCCGGGACTCTACGCGACCCTCTTAATGGTGCATTTTTACGGTCTTTTTCCCAATCATAGCAGCATCGAGGGACTCAATCTGGAGCAAATCAGCCCTACCTTCATCTTGCTCTATACGAAGCAATATTGGCTGAATTTTGCTTCTCTTGCGGGTTATGCGACGATTGTAGTTCTACTCATCGCAAAACCCTTGCGTTTGGAAGCGGTCGAGACGACCGTCTCCGAGAATCAGTCATAAGTTCGAATAGCGCTTCACTTCATTTCCTCCGCCGAACAGCTAGGTCTTTTCATCGCAAAGTCTTTCGTAACTTTGTGATCACCTGTAGCATTCTACCCAATACGGACCCAATCATGAGTGTATTATGTAATAAGAGCACGAAAGTTATTGTGCAAGGCATCACGGGCAGTGAAGGAACATTTCACTCTTCTCAAATGATCGCCTATGGAACTAAAGTTGTTGGCGGTGTGACACCAGGCAAAGGTGGCACGAGTTACTCGGGCAAAGGCGAAGACATTTTTGAAAAGGCAGTACCTGTGTTCAACACAGTGGCAGATGCGGTTCGCGAGACCGGTGCCAATGCTACCTGCATCTTCGTTCCGGCTTCGATGGCAGCAGATGCAATTCTCGAAGCAATTGATGCAAAGATTCCGTTGATCGTGTGCATCACAGAAGGTATTCCTGTAAAAGATATGATCGTGGTGTGGGACGCGTTGAAGCGTTCTGACTCGCGATTGATTGGTCCGAATTGTCCGGGCTTGCTCACACCGGGCGAGTGCAAGATCGGTATCATGCCGGGCTTCATCGCACGTCCGGGAACAGTTGGTATTGTGTCACGTTCAGGAACATTGACTTACGAAGCTGTTGGTCAGTTGAGCGCTATCAACATGGGGCAATCAACCTGCATCGGTATCGGCGGCGATCCAATCATTGGAACGCGCTTTGTTGATGCGATCAAGCTCTTCAACGAAGACAAGAACACCGAAGCAATCGTAATGATTGGTGAAATCGGTGGCACAGCAGAAGAAGAAGCAGCTGAATATGTAAAGGCTCACGTTCGCAAGCCGGTGATTGGTTTTATTGCAGGTCGTACAGCGCCTCCGGGACGTCGTATGGGTCATGCCGGTGCTATCATCAGCGGCGGCAAGGGAACAGCTGACGCAAAGGTTGCAGCTATGCGCGAAGCAGGAATTCACGTAGTGGATTCTCCGGCGCACATTGGCATCACCGTTCAAAAAGCGCTTGGTATCAAAGCCAAGACAAGCAACGGTAGCGCGAAATCAAGTGCAAAGCCGGCAGCAAAGAAGGCAGTTGCAAAGAAGAGTTCAAAGAAGTAAGTCTAGGAAGTTGAGTACAGAGAAGATCTAAACCATCAATTGTATCACCAGTAATTGTAGAAGAAAATGGAACGCACATTAGCTATTATCAAACCGGATGCAGTACGCAAGAACCACGCAGGCGACATCATTGCGCAGATCCAAGCAGCAGGTTTTCGCGTGTTGGGCATGCAGCTTACACGCTTGTCAACTGCTCAAGCCCAAGAATTTTACGCAGTTCACCGTGAGCGTCCTTTTTATGGCGAGCTTGTGAACTTTATGTGCAGTGGCGCGGTCGTACCTATTGCTTTGGAAAAAGACAATGCAGTTGCTGATTTTCGCGCATTGATCGGTTCAACCGATCCGGCAGAAGCAGCAGAAGGTACAATTCGTAAGCGCTTTGCTTCATCGAAGGGTGAAAACGCGATTCACGGATCAGATTCAGTTGAGAATGCATTGAATGAAATCGCATTCTTCTTCACCGGGCGTGAATTGGCAGCAAACGTTGCTTAACTGAGGTATGCAGCATAACAACGGCGTGAAAACGCTGTTGTAAAGAGAGAATTTCCAAGGACGGGATGAATATTCATCCCGTTCAGCATTTGAGGCAGAACCATGGTACACCGACTCGATGGAATTTCGAGTGAAATCATTGATACAAATCCCTATTGGCAATACAAGAGGGATCGTTATCGTCTGCCAAATGGAGCAGAGACCGACTATTTTTACGCCAGTACCTTCGGCTCTGTTTTTATCGTTGCACAAGATGTTGACGGTTGTTTCGTTCTCACGAATCAGTTCCGCTATCTCAACCAACGAGAAAGTCTGGAGTTTCCCGGTGGTGGTTTGCCTGAAGGCGTAGATGCTCTTCAGCAAGCTCAACTCGAGCTGGAAGAAGAAAGTGGCTATCGCGCTTCAGAGTGGAAGAAGCTAGGGTTCTTCAACCCGATGAACGGGCTAAGCAATGAACTCTGTCATGTGTTCCTTGCAACCGGTCTCAGCGCGGGTACAGCTCAACCGGAAGCCACTGAAGAGTTTGAGATTTTTCGCATGAGCGCACGGGAGATTGACGAGTCAATTGCCTCCGGTCACTTGTGGGATGGTATGACGCTGGCTGCGTGGTCGCTTTATCGCGTCCATTCACATTCAGCTCATGAAACAAGTTCCTAAGGGAATGATTATTGGTAGTACTACCGAAAGACACACACGATGAGCCAAGCTTTACAACGCATTGCACAGGGAATTTTCTTGCTGTCCCTTCTCCTGATCACCTTCAGCTTCGAACTCGAAGCGCAAAAGAAGGGCGCAGGTGTGGGATTGCAAGCCGCCGAGAGTACTCCACTACCCGTCATGAATAAGCTAGCGCAAGTATTCCCTCCGGGAAGAGTCTTTGCCTACGCCTATCACGACAGCACCATGGTGCATCGTATTTACAGCGATAGCTCTACCCTCGACTACTCACGCGATGTGATCTACTTCATGCAAATGAAGGCTCCCAAGGATCCGACCGATGGGGTGCTGGAGTTACTAGTAAACGTCGATTCTGTGCGCTATCGCTTCCAGAGCGGTGATGCAGTGATTAGGTACGACGATCAGTCGAACATGGAAATGACTTTCCCTGATCTTATTGCAGCGACCGTCCCTGTCAACCGTGAGTTCACCATGAAGATTTCTCCCTACTGGGAAGTTGTAAGTACCCAAGGTGAAATGTTGGATTGGCTGCGCGATTACATCGACCAATACGGCAAAGGCGTTCTTGATTCCATGCGCACTTTCATATGGCTAAATGGTATCTCCACAACCTCGCTGGCGCAATTCTCCGATGTTCAAAAAGGTACACTGCCGAATGCCCGGGTGCATAAAGATTCTACATGGAGAAAGCCATACTTTATCAAGGTTGACGGAATTGATTGTCGCGACGACTCAGCAGCTACACACATCGCTTCCTACACACGCAATGTGTACACGCTCGAAACACAGTCGAACAACCTCTATGTCTTGCCCGGCAAACAGCGATTGTATAAGATTGAGAATATGGTTGATATTCTCGATGGAAAGGGCAAAGGACGTCATAGTATGCAGTTGCATAAGAGTGGCTACATAACGTCTGCGGTTTCTGATTTCGTGACCACCATGCGAGCTAAAATTCGCAATGAAGTCTTTAGTGAAACCGTGCGTTCGGTTTATAGTTGGAAGCTGCTTGGACAGCTGGCCTATTAAACAGGCTCTGCCTTTACGACCGAAACATTGTAGTTTTGTACAAGCCGTGCACCCTGAAGGTGCGCGGTTTTGTTTATCAATCACGACCCATCATGAGCATTCGTAGCCTTCTTTGTCTTATTCCTCTCTGCGTCATCCTCTCTTGTTCTCAGAAAACAAATCAACCTCAAGCTGAAGCAGAACAACTGGTAGATACCACTGCAATGAAGCCCTTGCCGGCAGCTGAACAGAAAATGACGAGCCTGGAATTGCACTATACAGCTGGTGAACAATTCCATTATCGCTTAGATCAAGTTGAGACTTTGACGCAAGAAGACACAGTGTCGGTCACAAATCACACCCGCGCTTATTATACCAAAGCCATTAAATCAGTTCGTGATGGAATTATTACGCTGACGATTCGCTATGACTCGCTGGTGTCGGATCAGAAGACGCGCGGAATGGGGCCGGATAATCAAGACATTCATTTCAACTCAAATGATTCTGCGGATAAACGTAATCCTAAGTATGTCGGAGTGACGGCACTGCTTGGTGAAGAAGTGACTATACAAATGGACTCACGTGGTCGCGTACAGGATGTGAGCGGCGTGGCAGCCATAGTCAATCGCATCATGAATAACTCTGAAAAGAAAATTCCGGAAGAAGCACGCACACAAGTATCTGATCAGATTAAAACCGTCTATTATGCCCAGCTCATGGCACAAGAGAATCAATCATTGCCCGATAGTGCGCTTGGAGCAGATATGAGTTGGTCAAAAACGTCTTCGCAAGAAGTACCACCGCTCTTTATTGCTAATACGACGATGAAGTACAACGTCGTGAAGCTTTCATCACTGCAGTCGAGAACCGTTGCGGAGATTAAAGCCTCGATGACCGGTCAAATAGTCCTTGTTCGCAAGAACGTCCCGGTTACAGTTAAAACCGGTGCCATCAGCGGCGAGGGCTCAGCTCTCGTTGACGCTAAGGGAGGTTACACTTTGCGGAAGAACACGACGGCAAAGCAGGAGCTCGATGCGACAATGACGAATCCACAAAGCAAAGAAACTCAAGGTTTACATCAGATCAAGGTTACCACGATGAATGTCGTGCTCTTGAAATAATTCCCGATCCGGGTCGGCGAAAGTCTCCATCGCTATGACGCGGCAAATTGTATCTTTGTACGCCCTGGGCAGTCTACACAACAGCAGCAGTTGTGCCGCACCTTATGCGGGGACCTGTTCACAACAGATCGAACAATGATCTCAAAATTTGATTTAAGCAAATACCTCGTGCGGTCCGACACGATCTATATCGTCGTGATCGTCATCGGTCTATTCTTCCTTGTCTTCCTCGATGAACTTCCCGTTCGCCTCATCGGTGCGTGCATTGCGCTCTTAGCCGGCGTCGTGTTGTTCATGAATCTCAGCGCTCGTCTTAAAGAGCGCGTTGAACTGAAACGTCCTGCACCGAGTCAACCGGTTGAACTCAGCGTCAAGGTTCGCAAAGAAGCAGGTGGAACACGCTATGTGTTTGATGACTTTGAATCGAATTTCGGCGGCGACGATGTGCCCACCGGTCGCGTTGAACGCGAAGAATCAGTTGAAGCATCACCCGCTCAAGAAAGTCGTAGCAGCGCAGCACCAAAGCGTATGCGCTTCGACGACACCGACGGTGCCGCTGAACCGCCTGTTGTTACTCGTCGCGCCAGCGCCTACAAGAACGAACTAAGCAGCACCTCCCGTAGCCTGGTTGATGATGATATCCCAACAGACTTCAACGATGAAATCTCCGGCATGCGCATTAAAGCGCGTGTCAACACAAGCGCTGATGATGCAGCACTAAGCTCCGAGAAGAAAGAGGCCACTCCAACAAGCGAAACACCACGTCAAGATTCCTTTAGCAGAAGAACACCATCAGGCAAAGGCTCGTCAGCAGAAGGCGAAGAGCCAAAGGCTACTCCGAGTAGTGCAAAGCGACCGGCTTCTGAGTCTGACTCATCAGACCTGGTTGAACAACCGATCAGTGTAGTTACACCAAAGGAAACAAAAGCGCAGAGAGAAGAAAGTGCTGTTGCGCCAAAGAGCGAGACAAAGAACGAGACAAAGAACGAGACAAAGAAAACAGAGACTGGCTCCGCGAAAACTGTTGCGGAATCTAAAACTCAATCAGCTCCGATAGCACCGATTGTCGAAGCGTTAACACAAGACAGTGAATCTGCAGAAGACGAACACGCAAGTGCCAACGCAGAGCTTGCAGAGATGCCCATGTTTGCTGAAGCAGTGCCTTTGCCAATTGGCAAGGATGCGACAGCGCATGAGATAGCGTCAGTGCCGGCTGTGGAAGCGGTTGTTGCACCGGCAGCTCCGGCAGACCCACAAGCAGTTGCCAAACAGCGACAGCTCCTATTGGCAATGGCAAACCTCATCGACGATGCTGAGCATCCAAGTGATGAAGAGCCGCGTAAAGAATTTGACTACCTCTTGTCCCGCGTCTTGATGGTGATCCGCTCCATGATGAACGCTCGTACAGCTGCATTCTTCTGGGTCAATCTTGAACAAGATGAGTTAGTACTTGAGACGCATATTACCGACGCACCGGATGCATTCCGTCAGCAACGCAAGTATCCGCTTGGTTTGGATATGGTGTCGCAGATTGCACGCAGCGGACGACCGGAGATCTTGACGGAAATCAAGCCTTCAGCGCAGTCTGATTTGATCCCATATTATTCGCATCCTGCCGGCACGACTTCATTCGTTGGTGTTCCGGTGTTTCTGAATCATACGGTGATTGGCGTTCTGTGTGCTGACTCAACCCAGGACGATGCTTATGATGAAATCACCATTGGTTCGCTTGGACATTTTACGAAGCTCATTAGCGGTCTAACGCAGAGCTACACCGGTAAGTACGACTTGCTGCAGTCTTCGCGTACACTCGAAGCACTGGCTCATTTCCGTTCACTGGTTAATAAACCCGGTGTGACGATGCAGATGATTGCATCGGCACTTGCAGAATCGTCGGCGTCGATTGTCGAATCACAAACCATCGGCGTTGTGCTCTTCGATCGTCAGAATGAGCGCTGGACATTGCATCATTTGAATTCGACCAAGCCGGAAGTTGAACGACTGACCGGACAATCGATAAACATCGACGGATCGTTGGTTTCGAAAACAATTTTCCGCGGTTCTACGATCTGCGTCTCGCCGGTTGAAAAAGGTGTTTGTCGTTATCATGCGGGAGAAGTTCCATTGGATAATGGCTTCTTCATCGCCGTGCCGCTCAAGTCTACAGCTAATTGCTACGGTGCATTGTTTGTTGAAGGACACGCTTCACAACTCACCCAGCGCGATATCGCTATTCTGGAAACAATCGGTGAACAAACGGGGATTATACTCGAACAAATTCACTTCCAGAAGATGCTGAAGAAGTCGGCTTTGCTTGATGAAAGCACCGGATTGCTCAATTCAGCGGCCTTTATCAGTCGATTGGACGAAGAGCTTGTGCGCGCGCGAGACAACAAAGTACCCCTCGTCGCCGTCCTTGTGTCTATCGATCGATACAATGCCATCGAACATCAACTTGGTCAAGCTGACAAAGAAGAGATTTTCATGCACGTCTTATCGCTCGTACGCAAGGTTGTTCGTAGTTATGATGCGCTTGGACGAGTCGATGATAATATCATCGCGGTAATAATGGCCGGAGCAAAGGACAACGAATCCCAAATCTGGGCTGAGCGACTTCGCAAAGAAATTGCAATCAGTGTCAAAGAAATAAATAAGAAACGCTATACGGTCACAGTTAGCATCGGAGTTGCAAAGGCTATAGCCGATGATAACGCAGAGTCCCTACTGACCAATGCCGGACGAGCCATGGAGCTTGCATCGGCCAAAACCAACAATGTTGTTGTCTTCGCCTAAGCCCATGCTCGGCAGCCAGCAATTCCTCTACACATGAAAAAGAAAACAAAGAAGAGCACGAGCGCTTCGTCGACTCCCGACGATCTGCGCACGAGCGTGTATGAGCTGATTCGTCGCTCAACTATTCCCCTCAAGATCAACGAGATTAGTGCAGCGGTCGGAATCGCTTCACACTCACCACAATACGAAGTTCTGCGAGCTGCGATCGATACATTGATTGAAGAAGATCGCATTCGAAAAACAACACGACGTCGTTATGTGCTGGCTTCCAAAGCCGACAAGTCCTCATTCAGTGGTACGCTTGTTCTCGACTACGAAACCAGCGGTTATGTCGAGACAAACGATCCTGAGTTTCCACGCATTCATATCAAACGACATGATATGCTAACGGGACTTCACGGCGACATGGTTGAAGTGAAGTTGTTGGCATTGCGACCGAACAAGAAACCTCGAGGTGAAGTCGTCAATGTTGTTCGCCGTAACATGACCCCAATCGCGGGAACGCTTGAGATTGATGGCGACTACATCTTCTTCCGTCCGGATGAAGAGAACTACTTCCTCGATTTCCTCGTCTCAAAACGCAACACTGCCGGCGCAAAATCCGGTGATAAAGTCGTTGCACGATTCCTTCGCTGGGATAACCCGCACATGAATCCTGAAGCCGAGATAATCGAGGTGCTCGGACGTGCCGGAGTAATACGTGTTGAATTCGATGCCATCGTTAAAGAGTTCCGTCTGCCAACCGCATTCTCGCCAAGTGTTGAAGCAGAAGCACTGCGCTCATCCAAGCAAGAGATCAGTGCAGAAGGTCGCACTGACTTACGTGCTGAACGCGTGATCACTATCGATCCGGATGACGCAAAGGATTTCGACGACGCGCTATCACTGCGTCATCTCGACAACGGCAACGTAGAACTCGGTGTGCATATCGCCGATGTGAGTTCATACGTCGAAGAACATTCTGTTCTTGATCGCGAAGCTCTGGATCGCGCCAACAGTTATTACTTGGTTGACCGCGTGGTTCCAATGCTTCCCGAAGTGCTCTCAAACAACGTGTGCTCACTCGTCCCGCACCAGGATCGTCGCACCTTCTCCGTTTTCATGGAATTCAGCTCGCGTGGAATCTTGAAGAGTCATCGCGTTGAGGAAACACTGATACACTCAAAGCGACGATTTACCTACGACGAGGTGCAGAAGATTATCGATGGCAAGGAAGATGAGTTTTCGGACCTCATCATGGACCTGCAGAAGCTCGCACTCACGCTTCGTCAACGTCGCTTTCAACAAGGCGGAATTGATTTTGAAACGAGTGAAATTCGCTTTGTACTCGACGAGACTAAGAATCCGGTCCGAGCAACACTCAAGCGTCGCACGGATGCAACCGGTTTGGTGGAGGAGTGCATGCTCGCAGCAAATCAAACCGTCACAGAACACATCGTAAAGCTATCCAAGGCCATGAAGCTCAAGAACACGCTGCCTTTCATGTACCGTATCCACGATGATCCGGATGAGGAGAAGCTCAATGCTGCTATGGCATTTGTGCGTACTCTTGGTGTGGATGTGCCGACGAAGAATTATTCAAGTCGAGATATCAATGTGTTGCTCCAGAGTTTGAGCGAGCGACCGGAATCCAACGTCATCAACCAGATACTACTGCGTTCAATGGCCAAAGCCAAGTACTCGGGCTTCAATGTTGGTCATTATGGATTGGGCTTTAAGAATTACACTCACTTCACGTCTCCCATACGCCGCTACCCGGATGTAGTGGTGCACAGGTTGCTCAAAGAATACGCGATGCAGAAACCAAGCGATAAGCGCATCGCCCAACTGCACGAGCATTTGGAGGAGATCGCCGAACACTGTTCTATTCAGGAACGCTTTGCAGTTGATGCCGAGCGTGCATCGTCGAAGCTGGCGCAGGTGCTCATGGCGCGACAGCATATTGGCGACGAAATGATGGGAACGATTACCGGTGTGACCGGCTACGGCGTGTTTGTGCTGGTCGATGAGATTTATGCGGAAGGCTTGTTGCACATCCGCGAAATGACGGGCGACTACTACTACCACGATGAACCTAAGTACCGTCTGGTGGGTCGCAGAACCAAAGAAGTGTTGGGTTTTGGTAAGAGAATTCGCGTTCAAATCACGAAGGTGCAGCTGGATAAACGACAAATAGATCTGCGATTGGTGCGCGAAGAGGACGAGACGACGACATAGTCGTCTCACTAAATCCGTGGGACTACCGACTTGATTTGGTCCGAAAATTGTCTATCTTGCAATTGTGACGGTCAACTCTACCCATATCGCACCTCAACACAACACCTGTTGTTGTTGTCTCTGTTGTTGCTAATCTAAAGCAACCTGGACTCTTATGTCCCTCTCCTTCTTGTTCGTACCCGGTTCATTCTTTGTAACACACAGACTTTAAAGCTTGTATGACTATTCATCTTTATAACACACTTAGCAAGAGCGTTGAAGAGTTCCATCCGGTTCATCCCGGTAATGTTAGCATCTATTCGTGCGGTCCGACCGTGTATAACCATGCTCACATCGGCAACATGCGTGCCTTTCTATTCGCCGATCTTCTGCAACGCGTCATGCGCGTCGTGGGCGGATATTCGGTGAAGTGGGTGATGAACATCACTGATATCGACGACAAAACCATCCGCGACTCCGCCATTGGCAGTCAGCGATGGGAAGCTGCGATGGGTAAGCAGAGCGACAATCCCAATGAGAACCTGAGAAACTTCACGCTGTTTTTCGAGCGAGAATTCGTCGCCGATATCGAGCAATTGGGAATTCGCAGCGAACACTTTTCATCGATGCCGCGGGCAACTGAGTACATTGATCAAATGCAAGATTTGATCCGCCGCATTCTCGAACGCGGTTGCGCGTACGTAGCTGACGGCAGTGTGTACTTTGATTTGCATGCATGGCGTCGTCAGGATAGCTACGGTCGTCTCTTCAAAGTCGACTTCGACAACTTCCGCGAAGGTGCTCGCATCGATGCTGATGAATACGAGCGTGATAGCGTCAGCGACTTCGTGCTTTGGAAAGCACGTAAAGAAGGTGAGCCCTATTGGGAATTCAATCTTAACGCTGAAAACCCTTCGCTTCCGGGTCGTCCGGGATGGCACATCGAGTGCTCCGCCATGGGCAACGAGCTCCTTGGATTGCCTTTCGATATTCACACCGGTGGAGTTGACCTGCGTTTTCCTCATCACGAAGATGAGATCGCGCAGAGCAAGGCCGGCTACGGTATCGATCCCGTAAAGTTCTGGTGCCACAATGAATTCTTGGAAGTCGAAGGTAAGAAGATGTCTAAATCACTTGGCAACTTCTTTACACTTCGTGATTTGATCAATCGCGGTATCGACGCTCGCGACATTCGCTTTGCGATGCTGTCTTCGCACTACGCATCGGTTTACAACTTTACATTCGATGGTTTAAGTGCCGCTGCAAAGGCTCGTCAGCGTGTTCAAGAAGCGATCTACCAAGTGTGGGAGTCTAAAGGTGAGCGAGAAGTGTCAGCACATGTGGTGCGCGAAGGCGTCTTCAGTGCTTTGGCTGACAACCTACATACACCACGTGCATTGGCGGCTTTGTTTAGTGCCTTGAATTCGACTGATCTTGGTGGACTCAATCCGAGCTCACGGCAAGCATTCCTTGATCTCTTCGCGGAGCTGAATGCAATCTTTGATGTCTGGACTATTGGTCCGGCACCTGTCGTGGAGCGTCCTCAAGCACCTGAACACGTTCAAAATTTGGCGGCACAACGCTGGCAGGCAAAGAAAGATCGTGACTTCGCGCGAGCGGATGCTTTACGACAAGAAATCTCTGCCACCGGATGGGTGTTACGAGATACAAAAGATGGTTGGGAACTCGATCCTGCCTAGTTTCGAAGAGTTTAATGAATTGATTTTTCATCGCAGGACCTTTAGCAGCAAAAGCTAAGGGTCTTGCGAATTGTATTCACGATCCGACCCCTCGCGCTCTCTATGTCTTCACACGAACTGCTTCAATCCTTCCCTGAGTTTACGCAGCCGGTAGAACTGTTGCAGCAGAGTGTGGGTGTGATTGGCGTTGGCAAAGTCGGACTCAGTATTGCCTTCAGTCTACACCGTCAGCAGCGTCTTGCTTGGCTTGTCGTCCGCTCCGACGAACGCCGTCAGCAACTGCAACTCGCTTTCGAATCCACCCCAATTTTTGCTTCCGTTGAAGAACTCTTTGAACACCACGCAGTTCTTCCCGATGCCGTCGTGATTGCTACGCCGGATGCATCCATTGCAACGGTTAGCAACAGCTTGGCTCAGTGCTTTGCGGAAATCCTCAACGACATACTCGTCGTGCACTGCTCAGGCGCTCGTGGTCTCGATGAACTTCAGGCCTGCAGAGCAGAAGGCGCGCGAACAGCTGCAGCTCATCCATTTCAAACATTCACACATGCTCATGAGCGATTGCTGCACGCGATTTGTTGGGGCATTGAATGCGATGCAGATGACGAAGCACACGCTCGAAGTCTGGTGCGCTTGCTAGGCGGAACGCAGATCATTCTTGATGAGTTTACGCGTGAGCATAAGGCGCTCTATCACATGACGGCAGTGTTTGCCTCGAATTATGTTGAAGCAGTGCTTGCGGCGGCAGATGATATGGCGCACGCTGCACATATTCAATCAGCACTGTTTCTTAAGCCAATTGTTCTCAGTGCGGTGGAGAGTTCGCTGATGAGTTTTGTGCATAGTGGACGACATGCACTCAGCGGACCGATTAGTCGCGGTGATTTGCCAACCATCCGTCGTCATTGCGAAGAACTCCTTAGCCAACCACACTTGCTCCGCAGCTACGTCTACGGTGCACTCCTTACCAATGAACGCGCACTGCGCGACGAATACATCAACCCACTGCAATTCCAGCAAATGCAGGAGTACTTGCTTGAACAGCTTCGCGCTGCGATCTAAATGAGTTCGGTTGGATGTCCAGATCTGAATATCTCACACTGACGGAGAATCGAGAGAAACTCAATTCTTGATGCAATACGTGAGTCTACCCGCCAATCATGATTTCCATGGAAATATCCAGAGCGACGGCAGAGTGGGTGATAGCGCCGGTTGAGATGAAGTCGACGCCGGTTTCTGCGACGGCAGCGACGGTGTCGAGTGTGATGCCGCCGGAGGCTTCGGTTTCGTACTGACCATTAACTGCATCAACCCCGCGTCGTGAGTCTTCGAGCGAGAAATTGTCGAACATGATCCTGTGAAAACCACCACAGCGAAGAGCTTCCGCAACATCGCGTAGTGTATCGCATTCGATTTCGATACGAACGCGACCTTCTTCAAAGAGTGGACGAACGGCAGCGAGGGCTCTTTCGATTCCCCGCGCTGCTGCGATGTGATTGTCTTTGATCATCACCATGTCATACAATCCCATGCGGTGATTGACAGCACCGCCACATTGGGCCGCGTATTTGTCAAGACGACGCCACGCCGGGATCGTCTTACGTGTGTCGAGAATCTTACACGAAGTATGCGCAACTGCAGAAGCAAAGCGATGTGCCATGGTAGCAACGCCTGACATGCGTTGCATGAAGTTAAGTGCGGTACGTTCACCGCTGAGCAACGCATGAGCACTTCCTTCAACCTGTGCAATGACGGTACCGCGTTCAACTACGGCACCTTCTTCGACGCTTGGTTGCCAGGAGATTTCCGGGTGAATCGTTCTGAACACGGACTCGGCGATTGGTAAGCCGCACACAACACCATTTGCCTTACACAGAAATGTCGCCTTTGCGCGAGCTGATTCCGATATCGTCGCTTCCGTGGTAATGTCGCCCATGCCTATATCTTCGTTCAAGGCAATTTGTATCAATCGACTAACCGAAGAGTCGTGCAAAAGTGTTAGCATAGGCTTGTGTTGCCACAAAAAGAAGTTGTTGGATTAGTCTAGTTCACTCCAAGCATGCCGGCAATAAGCTGACGTGTGGCATCGGTGTTCCAGTTGTTTTCAATGTCCGGCAATGCCATGATGCGCTCGAACAATGCATCGTTGGCTCGACCGCGCTTCAGTGCATCCGCATAGGGCGTGTCAGCACGGAAACTCACGAGTGTGTACTGCGAGGTAAAGTGCTCGGGATAGTGTTCGTGTATCATCGACTCGATCTTCTTCCGCAGCAAGAAGCGAGGATCGACAACGCGATCACGCATCTCAACGAAGTTCTCAATTGCCATTTGTGCGATGGCGTCACTGTTTGGTTTGCGCAGACGCTGATAGGTGTCGAAGGCTTTGTGCCAATCATCCGGAGAAGCATCCAAACACTCGCTGAGCGTGACGCAATCTTCGAATCCGCAATTCATGCCTTGACCGTAGAAGGGAACAACTGCGTGCGCCGCATCGCCGATCAGCGCTACTTTGTCTTCCCAAACCCAAGGGAATGCACGCATGGTGGCTAGCGAACCGGTTGGATTCCCAAAGAAATCGTCGAGTAGCGTTGGCATGAGCGGCACTGCGTCGGGGAATTCACGATTGAAAAATTCCATGACTTGTTCTTCTGTTTGAAGATGCTCAAAGGATTCCTCACCCTTGAAAGGATAGAACAGCGTGCAAGTGAAGGTGGCATCTGTATTCGGCAACGCAATGAGCATGAAGCTTCTGCGCGCCCAGATGTGAAGAGCATTCTTCTCGAGCAGAAATTCACCGTTGGGACCAGGAAGAATACAAAGCTCTTTGTATCCGTGTTCGAGATAGTCTTGAGAAAAGTTGAATCGATCCAAGTGCTGCATGCGGTCGCGAATGGCAGAGAAAGCGCCGTCTGACCCTATGACAACATCGGACTCAACACGAACTATTTGTCCATTTGCATTTTCAAACTCAACCCAGGGTTGATCAAGATCGATGCCGGTTGCGCGATGACTGAAGTGAAAGTGCACATTGTCGTATGCTTCGGCGCAATCCATCAAGGTCGTGTTCAAGGTGCGACGAGATACGGAGTTGATAGCTTCGTGAGCTTCACCGTAGGGTTGAAAGGTCAGATTGCCCTTGTGATCGTGCATCATACGTCCGCGCATAGGGATGGCGATGGGACGAATAGTGTCGATGATTCCGGCACGTTCCAAACCGCGCCAGCCTCGATCACTCATAGCGAGATTGATTGAGCGACCAGCTGAAATGCTGGCAATGCGCATATCCGGACGACGCTCGTAAACGTCGACGCGATGACCTTTTTTTGCTAGATAGATTGCTAACAGTGAACCGACAAGACCGGCTCCGACGATGGTGATGTTCTTGTGTTGCATAGCGGTGAAGATTGAATGCGGTGACCGACAACAGGGCAAAACTACGACCTGGACGGGATTTGCGCTCGAAAGTCCCGAGCGACCTTAAGCTGCCAGTCCTACTTGAGTTTGCCGCCAGTCCGCAACTCTTTAATTCTCTCCAACATCATCATCCACAATGTCTCGTAGCGCAATACCTCTAAGCCTTCCATCGTGCTATGCGTTTTGACATTTTTTGAAGAGCTGCTACTCGATGGCGGACGTAGTACGGACAAATCGTCAGAACTCCGCTTTTCCGCTTTAGTAGTATCAAATTCTTCCTGCATCAGAATTTGAATCAAATGGAAGAAGGCATTGGCTCGTGGATACACATCCGGCTTGAGCACGCGGTAATAAATCAGGCGCAGCTTTTCCTGTAGCGCCAAAATGTCGTCGAGTTTTCCTTCCTCAATCGTGTAGAGCAACTCCAGAATCAGTACCGCGATGCGCATTCCGGTTTTGTCTTTTGCGTACACTTCCAAATCGTAGTTGAACACAAAGGAGAACTTTTGTCGCACGAAGGTCTTGCTAAGCAGCTCCACCTCTGACTTGCTGAATTTCACAAAACCCGCTTCATGCAAGTACAGCAAATAGCCGGCGTACATCTTCCAGCGCTCTTGGTTGGATTTGGGTTGTACGCTGAGTGCTGAGACAGCTGCCTTCTTGACCATTGACATGGCCTTCTTGTAATCGCCGCTGTGCATCGTGAGGATGTAGTACAGCGAGAGGAAGTTGTACCATTGATTGCTGAGCGGGACGTAATTCTCAAAACAACGTTCGGCTAGCTTTTCTGCTTCATTAAAATCTCCGATGGTGCAGTACTCATTCATGACCATGGTCGCGAACTCAGCTATGCGGTTGCGACTTACAAATTCAGGATGCGCCTCGAGGTAGGAGATGGCATCCAATCCGTAGTGCGCTGCTTGCAAGTGTTGTTTTCGAATGTGAGCTGTCAGACACTGCACACGGAAGAAGTTGGTCGTAACGAGAAAGGTCGGATGCTCACGATAGAGCTGCGCCATTTCTTTGCGAATAGTCTCCAGCTCAGTGCGACGATCGTGCAAGTCATCTGTGGTGCCGCTGAACATCAGGGCGATGGTGTCGACCAATTCTTCTGAACGATCTTCAGCTCCGAAGCGCAGATAATACCGTCGGTGCAATTCTGCGTACTCTTCGGCTTTGCGACGATCGCCAATGTAAACGAAGAGAGAGCGGAGCATGCGGGCGAGCTGCATGGCAGGCTCGGTGACGTCGTGACGTACTGCGACGGCAAACAGACGCTCCGCGAGATCGCGCGAAACGTGCAGTGCGCCGTTGTTCATGAGTAGACGTACCTCATATACGCCGCGGACGGCGTCGTAGACGGCGCGTTGTTGCGGTGAGAGACCTTTGTCTCGACTGGGATCATATTCAATGAGCGCGTTCATAAGCTGACGCTTAAGGCGCGACTTCAGAAGTTTGAAGTTGTTGTCTTTGGGTGATCCCTGGTAAATCTCGCGTGCAGCGTCCTCGTGTGAGGCAAAGCGTTCTGTGCGAATTCCGTCAAAAAGTTTGTAACGAGCGTCCTTTTTATCAAGCCGACTCATTCCCAGCGCCGCTGCGTCAGGAATATTCTTGTTCGTGATAATGGTGATGAGCTCTTTGAGTTCAGTAAATGGCATTTCCCCTCCCGCCGATTGTCAAATCCGGGCTCAGTCCTCCGTACTCAATATAGGTGTTATGAAAGTTGTAACGCGCGTTTGCGTGCTATCTCAAACCGATCCCTCGACAATCTCCCATATCCTTATGCGTCAGTCGTGACTATTGCACAATTTGTAGTTGTTGTTTGCACACTCAGATCGATCATCAATTATACAGCACCTATGCTTCGTGACCTTTATCTGGATGAACTAGTTCGCACTCGCGCAAAGCTCTTAGAGACATATCAAGCAATTGCCGATCCCTCGTTAGCTCCGGAAGGACGATGGTCAGCTCGCCACATCCTTCATCACTTAATGTTAGCCGAGTCGTCTTCAGCCAAGATTTTCCGTGCAGCCGACCGAGTATGTGCTCCATGCGAGCCGTATGATGATGCGGCGTTGAAGCAAGAGCGCGATATCCAGACAATTTCATTCAATGATCGCTCAGTTCGCATTGAGGCACCGGAGCGAACCAGACCTGAAGAGCTATCTGATGATCTTGATGTTGTTGCTGAGTTAATTGCCTCGCGAACGCAGTTGCTGAACTATGTCAAATCGATTGACGATGATAAAATGCGCTCATTGCGCTTTACTCATGCTTTGCGTGGAGAGTTAACTCTTTTTGGATGGTTATGGTTCATTGCACAGCATGAATCCCGTCATACTCAGCAGCTCGTGGAATTACAGCAGCTATACTCCTGATCTCCGTAGTTTTGTAATCATTGTTCCTACCTCATTATGAATGCGAAAAAACCAAGTGACAGTTTGATAGTAATGACCGAGATGGTTCTGCCTAACGATACCAACTATTTGGGAAATCTTCTTGGGGGACGTCTCATGCACTGGATTGATATTGCTGCTGCTTTGGCAGCGATGAAGCATAGTGGACGGGTTTGCGTGACGGCATCGGTGGACGAAATCAATTTTTTCGAGCCGATTAAACTGAGTCACGTTGTACGTCTTTATGCCACCATCAACCGAGCATTCAACACCTCGATGGAAGTGGGAGTGAAGGTGTATCGCGAGGATCCATTGAACGGCACGACTGCTCATGCGTCAACAGCTTTGTTGACTTTTGTTGCAATTGATCAATATGGTAAGCCGCTTCCGGTACCTCAGCTTGAGCCGGAAACCGACGATGAAAAGCGTCAGTTCGAGCACGCTCTGTTCCGTCGCGAACAACGTTTGCGCAATCGCGAATTGCTCAAGCAGAAGAATCACATTGAATAATTCCTGAGACCAACGAATCCTTCATGCCTCTCGTACGATCTATTTCAGGTTTGCGTGCAACGCTGGGCGATGCACTGAGTCCACGAGTTGTTGTTGATTATGCCGCCGCCTTTGCGACCATGCTACCGGCGGGTGCAATTGTTGTTGGACGTGACGGTCGTCCGTCCGGACAATGGATTGAATCGCTCGTCATTGCCGCTCTGCAATCATGCGGACGTGAAATTCGTCAGCTTGGCATCGTCCCAACACCAACCGTTCAACTCCTCACTGAACACAGTGATGCTGCCGGCGGTATCGTCATTACCGCATCCCACAACCCGGCACCATGGAATGGTCTGAAGTTCCTTGCAGGCGATGGGACTTTTCTTGATGCAGATCAAAACGCCAAACTCTGGGACATCCTCGATAACAACTCGATGCACTACAGCAGTGAGCAGCAAGCGGGTTTAGTTGTGTGTGTCGATGACGCTATACTACAACACATCAATCGCATACTTGCTTTGCCCTTGTTTGACGAAGCAACGCTGGGACGAATTCGTTCGAAGCCTTTGAAGGTTGTTGTAGATGCCGTGAATTGTTCCGGTTCATCAGCCGTGCCAGCGCTCATGCGCACACTTGGAGCTGAAGTTGTTGAACTGTACTGTGACGGAAGCGGAGTATTTCCGCACACGCCTGAACCCTTGACAGAGAATCTCACGGAACTCTGCGCAGCGGTACGAGCTCATAAAGCAGATCTTGGTATCGCAGTCGATCCGGATGCGGATCGTCTTGTGATTATTGATGAACGCGGCGAAGCAATTGGTGAAGAGAAAACCGTCGTGCTGGCAATTGAAGCAGTGATGCGCAATCGTAGTGCATTTCAATCTTCGGGCGATGCTGTCGCTGTTGTCAATCTGTCAACTTCGCGTATGGCTGTTGATGCGGCTGAAGCACATGGCGGTCGATGCGAGCTTTCTGCTGTTGGCGAAATCAATGTTGTTCGCGCCATGCAAGCAGCAAAGGCGATTGTTGGTGGAGAGGGAAGCGGAGGCGTTATCGTTCCGGCTTGTCATTTCGGACGAGACTCTCTCGTTGGCATCGCTCTGGTAGTGTGGTTGCGTGCGCATACTTCAGCAGATGAGTGGTCGTCACTCTTGCATTCGCAAGCTTACAGCATGCTAAAGTTCAAACAGGAAGTGAGAGAGCGTCCGACTGAATGGCATACCGATTTAACAGCGCAAGAGTTGGAACAAGTGCGCGTGAATTACAGCGATGGTATTCGCGTTGATTGGCCTCGACAATGGGTGCAACTACGTGCATCGAACACTGAACCAATTGTGCGCTGTATTGCCGAAGCGCCATCAAAGGCAGAGGCGCAGGCTTTGATTGATCGAGCGTTGGGATGGTTGAAGTCCTAGAGTGAAAGCCGTCTGCGTGCTGGTGTCGAGATAATTTTCATGCTTTGAAGAATGGGTTAAGCGTTGCGTATAATCTCCGGACAATACAAGGGACGTCAGCTAAGCGCCAAAGTGCCATCCGGCACTCGACCCACACTGGATGCGGTTCGTGAGAGTATCTTCAATAGCGTACATCATCTCATCGACTGGGAAGAGGCGCGAGTTTTGGATCTCTTCGCCGGTACAGGAGCAATGGGAATAGAAGCTTTGAGTCGTGGAGCGGTGTTCGTGGACTTCGTCGATAATGCTGGAGCGGCATTACGTGCCTGTGCGGAGAATTTGAAATCGCTCTCAGTCAGCGACGAACGATATGCAACGCACAAAGCAGATGCCTCAGACTTTGCCGCGAAAATTAGCACGTGCTATCAATTGGTTTTTATTGATCCACCTTATGCCATGCATGCTCTAAATCCTATTCTCCATCATCTAAGTGCAGGAGGAAGTTTGGAGCAGGATTCCATCGTTGTTGCCGAGCATGGTTTTGCCGAGCACGTGATGGCTGGCAGCAACTTTGAAGTTCTAAAGTCGAAGAGCTACGGTGAAACGCAGGTTGAAATTCTTCGAAAGTTATAGCTCGGATCCTATCGACCGATTGCTATCCAATTGAATTTCTGTGATCCACTAAAGCCCCATGGGGCGTAGCGGGTATCAAGCTTAACCATGAATCCGCCACGTGAAGCGGAGTCGAGCACGATAGGATAAATATTCGAGGTCTTTGTTGTTTGCTTGACACTCGGATCGTGCATTGTTTGCGTGAACTGCGTCGTTGCAGTGAAGTACACCAATGGTGTTTCCACAAAGTTGTGTTTGAAGAGTATTTGCTTGTCGGTCTCGCTGCTGCCGTATTCTATGCGGAATTGTGCGCCGGTTGAATCGACAAAGCTGACGCCGTCGGTGTGTACTTCGTAGGGAGCTGTAGTTATGCCTGAGACCAGGCGAATACTGTCCTTGATGAGTTTGAGTTGAAGTTTCAGATCGTTGATTTTGTCTTTATTGACAATGAGGAAGGAACTGAGAGAATCACTTGCCTCTTTTTTGAACTCCGGACTCGAAACATAGATACGCGTAAGATTCAGAGCTTTTTCTTGAACGTAGTTGTTGAAGGCTAAGAAGGTGACGGTGGCTATGAGGATGGTAATAAGCGACACGATAAAGGTCACCCAGGTCAAAACCCAGCGAATGCCTTTGTCCTTGACACGCAGCCAAATGTTGTCGTAATCTTCAGTCGTCAAATACATGCGCTCAGCTGCCGGTCTACGCTCCGGATAGGATTGCTCACGGGGATCTTCACTGGTCATTCCGGACTCCTTCCTCAAAAATCTTAACGGTTATCTGGTGCATTAGCGATTTCTATAAACGGCCATCTGCAGCTTGTCGTGCAAATTAGTCATCGAACGGCAGTTAGGTCTCATACTCAAGCAAAGCACGCACTCAGAAAAGTGACAGTTTGAGCTATGCGATTGCTGTCAAAGCCTGCTTGTCAGCGCATCGTAAGTGCGTTGTCTTTTGATAATATTCTCAGAAATGAGCCGGCATGTCCATTGATCCATTTCATGATTCACCTTTGCTACAACGAGCACGCTCGCTGATCATGAACTATGGATGGAATTCCGCCGCCTATCAAATCCTCAATCCTGGAATACAGCTCTGGTTTTCTCAGAACTATGATGCAGTTGTTGGCTTCGTTGAATACGCTTCATACCGGGTCGTGGCCGGCGCACCTGTTTGTGCCAAGGAAGATTTACAATCTGTGCTCGATGAGTTTGAGAGCTTGAACCGAACACTCAAGTTGCAAACTTGTTATTTCTGCGCAGGAACAAGACTTGCGGCGCAAGCAGGACTAGAGCAGGATTCCGGCAGGCTAATACTCGGTGCTGAACCTGTTTGGAGTGCCCTGAATTTTTCAAGCAAGGTCAACGCAAAAGCCTCGTTGCGAGCGCAGTGTTCGCGAGCGAGGAATAAGGGGGTGGTGGTAGAGTTGTGGGACAATGATCGAGCCAGCGCCGATAGTCGCCTGAAAGACTGTCTGCGCTCTTGGCTGGAGACGCGTGCATTGCCACCAATGCACTTTCTCATTGAGTCGCGCACGCTTGAGAGATTAGGTGATCGGCGAGTCTACGTTGCAACACTTGGTACTCGTGTAGTAGGATTCAGCGTGATATCTCCAATTCCAACACGTAACGGATGGTTGGTTGAGCAGAACATTCGTAGTGCTGAGTGTCCGAATGGTACGGTAGAACTTATCCTTCACGAACTTTCAAAACACCTGGCTGAGGAATCGGTAGACTACTTCACTCTTGGTCTAGCGCCACTCTCAGTGTATGTGCCAAAACAACTATTGAACAAAAGTGTGCTCTCGCATTTACTTCGCGGCGTCAGGGCGGTTGCAAAGCCGCTCTATGATTTTGAAGGCTTAGATAAATTCAAAGCGAAGTTTGTGCCTGATTATTGGGAGCCGATTTACGCTCTTCGTCGCGGAGGCTCGATTAATGTGAGCACCCTCTACGCCATTGCAGGAGCCTTTAGCGGCGGATCGCCTTTTCGCCTTGTTGCGTCAGGTCTGAGAAGAATTTTGAGCTGATACTCGCACACTGTGCTAAAAGTGATAATCAACACCAACATACAATTCGATAGCGACCAGTATAGTGTAGGGATCACGAAGTCCGCTGCCAATACAATTCGTCACTGTCTCGCACGCACGTGTGCTCCAGTGAGCACTCCAATTGCGCGAGAAAGCGTATTCCAGACTGGCACCAAGACCAATCTGCGCAACACCCGGCGCTAGTTCTGTTTTGGTGAATGTGTGCGTTGTGCTTGTTGGACCTTGTTCTCTATAGACTTCCTGCAATTGTGAGCCGTCGAGAAACATCCCGTAACCGACCCAGGCATTGGCGGATACACGCAGCGCAGAAATTTGGTAGAGCGTGTAGTCGATGCCAAGATTCATGAAGAGGTAATTCAATTTTGTTTCGACGTGATAGGGTCCGTCGAAGCCAAACACGCTCGAGCTTGTATCCAACGAACCTCCACGCGAAGCTCGAGAAATATCCATGATGACTCTCGCTTTCGATGTGATTGCATAGCGCCCTTCAACGCCGATGATACTTCCCATAAGACTTCGTTCGATCGCATCTACTTTTCGATCCTTTACACTCTCCGCCATATTGACAAAACCGCCAATCGGACCAATACTAAGCTGAGCTTGAAGGTTATTGCAATAAAAAAGAAGTGAGATACCAAGAACAACAATGCCTCTCGTCATACAATGCATATGTTCAATCCCCACATGTTGAGTTCAATTGTGCTTACTGAAGATTCTTGTGTGACCTTCCTGACATGAAGGTCTATTCTCTTCAAGTCACGACAGTCGAATGTCCGCTCACAATCTAATTAAAACAAGAAGCGATGCCTGCGCGCTAAGGTTAACCGTGTGTGAGCCTGGCCCCGCTCCGTTGAGAATGTTTGTCAATCCCTCTGTGACGCTCATGGTGCTGGCTATACTCAATCGCGGGAGTACTTGGTACTCGAGTTCGAGTCCGGCTACGAGGTGCAACTCGGTTGAATGGTAATTGTCAGAATTGACGGGCAGTTGTGTTTCAGAACGGTAGAGGTCGTATGTTTTCGTGACTGTCATTTTACCATCGCGCAAAATCCCGATCCCGAGTCCTCCCATGGCACTAATGCTGAAAGACGATTTCGTCCAAAGCAAATAGTCGAGATACGCATCAACAACGTAATAGCGCATGCTTCTATCAAAGTGATGCAGCGTGTCGTAACCGTAGTTATAGTAAAAATCCATACTGTCGACAGTGGAACCGACCTGACGCTGTGACACTTCCAGCCAGATACGCAACGAACTGTTTAAACGGGTACGAGCGTAGGCACTATAACTGATATCGCTGGACCCATTGATGTCTGTCGCCCAGTTCAGATCGTCAAATGTTTGCTTCGAAGCTGTCCAGCCGCAGCCAACTCCGACGTCCGTTTGAGCATTTGCTCTTGGCGCTGAATTGATTGCAATCGCGAGAACAAACAGAATAAACAGGATCCAGCTTTTTTGCTGGATATTTCTGCGAATTGATGTGAGGGTATTTAGCATCGCGCGTTAATAACAAGTGTTGGGGCGACCATTGATAGCGTGTGCACGGTAACTCCGAGTGTGTAGCACATGCTTGTAGCATCAACTATTCGTACTTCTTTGTCCAGCCGAATTCCCGTCGAACGATGCTCTCTTTTTCATCTTCAATATATCGCAGAAAAGCTTCTGCAACAGGTGAGAATTTCTTGCCTTTAAGCCAGATTAATCGCCACATCGACAGTACCGGGAACGCTTTTAAGGGAAGAATGCGCAGTTGCTTGGATTGGAGTTCGTTCTTCATACTGATGATTGGCATGATTGAACAACCCAGGCCGGCAATCACTGCTTGTTTTACTGCTTCATTCGAGCTGAGTTCGAGTTTTTTCGAGACGGGCATACGATGTCGCTGCACAAACGCTTCCATGATGTGTCTGGTACCGGATCCTCCTTCGCGATAAATGAACGGAAGATCCTTGAGCATCGATTGCTCAAATCGCTTGTTGCGTGGTACTAGTTTGTCACTGCCAACTAGATAGAGTTTGTTTGTCATCAAATCCAAAGTCTCAAGCTGCATGCCCTTAGGCATAACCGATACCAACGCGAAGTCGACCGCGTTGAGTTCGAGCTTAGAAATCACTCCTGATTTGTTCGTAACGTCAACCGACAAACGCACTCCATTGTTGTCGCGGTAGAAATCGTGTAAGAATGCCGGCAACATGTATTGCGCTGTCGAGACAATTGATAAACGAAGAGTGCCTCCTAACTGACCTTTATACGCAAGCGTCTTTTGGTCTATCGCCGCTACCTCAGCCAATACCCTCTCTGCTGAGCGTGCAATCTCTTTCCCAAACTCCGTCAAGTGCACTCGTCGCGAAATCAACTCCGTCAACGGCACATCGAACTGCTCCTGAAACTGTCGTAGCTGAATTGATATCGCCGGTTGCGTCAAATTCAATTCCTCGGCAGCTTTTGTGATACTGCGATTCTGACTAACACTGAGAAATACGCGCAATTGATGGAGTGTGTAGTTCATAAGGAATCATTATGAATGGCATATCAAATATAAATGTTGCTATATGAACTTGAGTCCGGAGTTTTGTAAGGATTTAAACACTACCAGAAACGAAAAGAGAGAGTATGACAAGAATTACAATCGCCCGTGGAGATGGTATCGGACCGGAGATTATGGATGCTACGCTGGAAATCTTGAAGGCAGCGGGAGCGAAGTTGGAATATGATGAGATCGAAGTAGGCGAGAAGCTGTATCTGGCTGGAAATACTGCGGGTATTGCTCGTGAATCCTGGGATGTCATTCGCCGAAACAAGATATTTCTCAAAGCGCCTATCACAACACCGCAAGGTGGAGGCTACAAGAGTTTGAACGTGAGTACCAGAAAGTTCCTTGGTTTGTTTGCTAATATCCGTCCGTGCAGAAGTCTGTATCCGTTCGTGAACACACGTCATCCGAAGATGGACGTTGTCATTGTGCGTGAAAACGAAGAAGACTTGTACGCCGGTATCGAGCACCAGCAAACAGACGAAGTTGTGCAGTGCTTGAAGCTTATCAGTCGTCCGGGCTGCGAAAACATCGTCCGCACGGCCTTTGAATACGCTCGTCATTACGGTCGTACATCTCTAACCTGTTGCACCAAAGACAACATCATGAAGCAAACCGATGGTTTGTTCCACGCTGTGTTCAACGAGATTGCGCCTGAGTATCCGGAAATCAAAACGCAGCATTTGATCGTTGATATTGGAGCGGCTCGATTGGCTGACACTCCGGAGAATTTTGATGTGGTGGTATTGCCCAACCTGTATGGAGATATTCTCTCCGATGTTGTGGCGCAGCTTGCCGGTTCAGTCGGACTTGCCGGATCTGCTAATCTCGGTCGTGAATGCTCCATGTTCGAGGCCATCCACGGATCTGCACCGGATATTGCCGGCAAGGATGTTGCCAATCCAAGTGGATTGCTGAATGGGGCAGTGTTGATGTTACATCATTGCGGACAGCACGATGTGGCTGAGCTTATTGAGAATGCTTGGCTGACGACGATTGAGGATGGAGTGCACACCGCGGACATTCGTAGTGCTGAATACACGAAAAAGTCGGTCGGTACCAAAGAGTTCGCGCAGGAGCTGATTTCACGACTAGGCAAGAAGCCATCAACTTTGCGTCCTGCACTCCACGGACACGGAACAATTCCACTTGCGCAGAACTACAAACGTGCGGAGCCCGCAGTGAAGAAGCTCGTTGGTGTGGATCTCTTTGTGCATTCTCGTGGCACGGATCCGAATGTGCTGGCTGCAACTATGAACATGCTCAACACAGATCATGCTACGCTGAATATGATTACCAACAGAGGAATCAAAGTGTGGCCGGATGGATTCCCTGAGACCATGTGTACCGATCATTGGAGATGTCGCTATATGATTGAGGAGCAAGCATCATCAAATACCACAGTCGTCGAACTCCTCACTCGCGCAGGAGTGGCCGGTGTTGATGTTATTAAAACTGAGAATTTGTACACCTTCAATGGTAAAGCGGGATACTCGTTAGGTCAAGGACAGTAACAAAGCGAAGGTTGCACACGCAGGCTTATCGCGTAATCTAGTGCTACTGTCGAACTTGAACTTATTAGAAATTAGATTCAACTCTTTATCACTAGCGTCACTTGAAATACAACTAGCTTCAAGTGACGTTTTTTGTTTTAGGGCGCGACAAAGTCAGCTACACGAGTCGACTGCTTGAAAATGTGTTTGAATTGAGAGAGAAAGGATGAGGCTGTCTACTAACGGTGACTCGCCTCCAAGTGGAGCGAGTAGAGCTTGGAGCCACGTTGTACTGAATAAAAGAGTGCGGAAGACGGGACTTGAACCCGTATGCCTTGCGGCGCCACCCCCTCAAGATGGTGCGTCTGCCAATTTCGCCACTTCCGCATTTGGTTGGCTACGTGGCCAACCGGATCGCAAAAATAGGGTGTTGAGCAGGAACGGCAAAACTTCAGATGAAGAAGATCGACGAAAATGGAATTTTGGGGAATCTGGGCGCAGGTTTTATCAGAATTGAATTGCTCCATAGTTTCGCATTGAACTCACGATGTCTCATTATTATACAAGGACCGTTTTGAAGAATATGTTGAAAGCACTCGTTTGCATGGTTTGCGCTTCATCCGTGTTGGTTGCAGCAGGAAATCAGACTGCTAAAGACGCTGTAAAGCCAGCTTCAGCAGCACCAACTGCAAACGTTAAAGTTGTCAATGCTGCACCAAAGACCGGTAAAGAAGCTGCTAAGCCAGCTCCAGCTGCTGCAAAAGATGCTAAGGCACCGGCGAAAGCTGCACCAGCTCCTGCTGTAAAGGATGCAAAGGCAGCTAAAGTTGCTCCGGCACCTGCACCAGGCAAAGAAGGCAAGGCACCGGAACGTGTAGTACCACCGGCTGTTGCTAAGGCAACACCTGCTGCGGTTGCTAAGGCTGCAGATAAGGTTGTTGGTAAGACCAAGGATGGCAAAGACATCATGGTTGGACCAAAGGGCGGCAAGTACTATATGAATGACAAGGGTAAGAAAGTGTACGTCAAAGACGACAAGAAGTAAGCTGTCAATCAACAGAAACTCGACCCGATAGGCTACGGCTTATCGGGTTTTTTTATCATGAGACTAGTCCAACACCGTACAGCAATGTTACTCCTGTTGATCACAGCCGTTCTGTGGTCACTTGGAGGTGTGCTCATCAAATCCGTTCACTGGCATCCTCTTGCCATTGCCGGAAGTCGTGCGGGAATAGCCGCGATGGTGATCTACTTGTACATGGTATTCGTCGAAAAACGTCAGCCACACTTCCACTGGTCGCGCTACCAAATTGGCGGAGCCCTCTGCTACGCAGCAACAGTGAGCTTATACGTCAGCGCCAACGCCTTTACAACCAATGCTAACGCAATCGTTCTGCAATACACAGCACCTGTTTACATCGCGCTGTTTGGTGCTTGGTTCCTGCATGAGAAAGTAAGACGAGCGGATATTATTACGACCATAGTAGTCATGGCAGGCATCGCGCTGTTTTTCTTCGACAAGCTCAATGCAGATGGGATCTTTGGAATAGTTCTGGCGCTCCTAAGCGGTGTGAGCATGGGCTGGATGGTGCTGTTCCTCCGTCGTCAAAAAGAAGGTTCTTCTATCGAATCAATGTTGCTCGGAAATCTGCTCACGGTCTTGCTCGGCTTGCCATTCATCATCACAAACCCTGCCCCCGATGCCGAGGGATTAAGCTACATCGCAATCCTTGGTGTAGTGCAAATCGGTATTCCATACATCCTGTATTCGATCGCACTGCGTCGCGCTACTGCGTTGGAAGGAGTGCTACTGACCATGCTAGAGCCCGTGTTGAGTCCGTTGTGGGTCATGCTCGTCATTCACGAAACGCCGGGCACTCTGTCCTTCATTGGAGGTGTGATCGTGATTAACGTGGTGCTAATTCGTGGGGTAATAGGCGCTCGTTCACTGGAAGCAAATTCATGATGCGACATTTGTGCGCATGAGGGAACTCATCTGTTAGGCTACAAACTTTGAGTTTGTCGACCCTGCAGCCATAGATTAATTGACTCCACTCTCTCGCCGCTTTTTCGTCCTGCGAATAATCATACAACACTGACGCGCTAGGCTAGCTCAGGCTATTGCACTGCAAATATCCAAGTCATGTCCAGCGCATTCCCATTTAGCCCAGCTTACGCGATCAAACTTCCGCAGGAGTAGCGCTACGCAAACCTTGTTGAACATTCAATCGCAGTAGGTCTTACATGCTCCGTCGATACTGTCCGCCGACCTGATACAGTGCTCCAGACAATTGTCCCAATGAGCAGAACTTAGCTGCTTCCATAAGCGCCTCAAAGATGTTGCCGTTACTAATGGCGGTCTGCTTGAGTGCCTTCAGCGCTGATGCTGATTTGTCAACGTTGCGCTGTTGAAAGGCTCTGAGGTTACGGATTTGTCGCATTTTTTCCTCAGGGGTGGAGCGAATGACTTCTGCCGGAATAATCGTCTTCGAACCATCTTTGGAAAGGAATGTATTCACGCCTATGATCGGATACTCGCCGCTGTGCTTCATGCTTTCGTAGTACAGCGATTCTTCTTGGATCTTATTGCGTTGATACATCATTTCCATTGCGCCGAGTACACCACCGCGATCGGTAATGCGATTGAATTCTGCATAGACTGCTTCTTCGACCAAGTCAGTGAGTTCTTCAATGATGAAGGAACCTTGCATTGGGTTTTCATTCTTCGCCAGACCCAGCTCGCGATTGATGATGAGTTGGATAGCAACCGCACGACGAACCGATTCCTCGGTTGGAGTGGTGATTGCCTCATCATAAGCATTGGTGTGCAGTGAATTGCAATTGTCATAGATCGCATACAGCGCTTGAAGCGTTGTGCGTATATCGTTGAAATCGATTTCTTGAGCGTGCAGTGACCGACCGGATGTTTGAATATGATACTTCAGCATCTGTGAGCGTTCGTTGCCGCCGTATTTGAGCTTCATGGCTTTGGCCCAGATGCGACGAGCCACGCGACCAATGACGGCGTACTCGGGGTCTATGCCGTTGGAGAAGAAGAACGAAAGATTCGGCGCAAAATCATCAATGTGCATTCCTCGCGAGAGATAGTACTCGACGTACGTAAAGCCATTCGACAAGGTGAGTGCCAGCTGCGTGATAGGATTAGCACCGGCTTCAGCAATGTGGTAACCACTAATGGATACCGAGTAGAAGTTGCGAACTTTCTTTTCGATAAAATACTGCTGCACGTCGCCCATCATTCGCAATGCGAACTCAGTCGAGAAGATGCAGGTGTTCTGCGCTTGATCTTCCTTGAGGATGTCGGCTTGAACAGTACCACGAACATTCTGCAGTGCTTTTTGTTTGCATTGAGCATAGACGTCTGGCGGCAGCACATCGTCTCCACTGACGCCAAGCAAGAGTAGACCAAGTCCGGTATTACCATCCGGAAGTTCTTCCTGTGCAGAGTCGCCGTAAACCGGTACTTGCATACCACGCGAAGCATAAATCTCAGCAACGCGTTTTTGTGTGCTTTCTACGAGGTTGTTTTCGCGAATGTATTTCTCGCACTCTTGATCGATGGCGGCGTTCATGTAGAAAGCCAGGATCATTGGTGCGGGACCGTTAATAGTCATGGATACTGAGGTTGTTGGAGCACTCAGATCAAAGCCGGAATACAGCTTCTTTGCATCGTCAACTGTTGCAATGCTCACACCTGAATTACCAACCTTACCGTAGATGTCCGGTCGTTCATCCGGATCTTCCCCATACAAAGTCACCGAATCAAAGGCCGTCGATAAACGAGCAGCGGGCATGCCGTGACTTAGATAGTGAAAGCGCTTGTTGGTTCGCTCGGGTGCACCTTCGCCGGCGAACATGCGAGTCGGATCTTCGTTTGTGCGCTTGAAGGGATAGACACCTGCTGTGTAAGGGAACTCGCCCGGAAAATTCTCCTGCATTGTCCAACGAACGATTTCTCCCCAGTCGGTGTATTGCGGAACTGCAATCTTCGGGATGCGTGTCTTTGACAAAGACTCAATGAAGTTCTGCACGGAGATCTTCTTGGAGCGAACTTCATAGACGTAATTCTCACCGCGATACTGAGCACAGGTTTCAGCCCAATTGTCGAGAAATCGCTTGACTTCCGGACGCAGCAATTCTCGAAGCTCGTGTGCCTTGCTTTGCAGTAATTCCATTGTTGAGGAATACGAAGCGTCTTTGTGAGCGTGCGAAATGGTCTTTGGATCGGTCATTCTGGTAAGTCCAATACTACATCCCGCAATTTACCCTTTAAGCAGCAAAGCGAGCTCGAGTGGCGATAGTGTTCCGGTATCGTCCTTACGATTGGCTAAGATGGAGCATCGAGAATGGCTCGCCGAACAAGAGAATCGTATCTGGTAAAGTGCGTGCGATGGAAGAGAATTTCTGTGCGCAAAGCGAGATGCCTGAGCTAAATGACAAAGCGTCTAAGTGTCATTTGGATTTGACACTTGTCGGATTCTAACACTGAAAACGCTCGAAAGCGCTGAAAATTCCTATTGTCGGAGTGCCAAGCCTATTGGCTCTAGATGTGAGACAAAATCAACTAAAATTTTGCTGATTCCTTCTTCATCCTGTGTGCACAATGAACTGTGCCGTCTGAGCTGGATGCCCCAAAAAACGACGAATAAGTGCTGTTTTGGTGAATTCTCGATGAAGATTGTCATATACGCTCGCTTAGAACTCACTCATCAAAAAATTCCGTTGTAGGTAATCTCTCCAGAGTGTAATTTCACAACCCGCAGTACACCCCAGCTGACCAAACAGGGAATTGTGTTAGGGGACATATTGGGACACTAAAAAAACAGAATTTTTTATTAACGCAGGTGCTTGGCTTATGCGACGATTCTTCTTGTACACCTCTCTGATCTTCCTGTTCTGCATTTCCACTTTTAGCTCATTTGCCGCAGAGAAGAACGTGACATCCCAATCTCAGGTGGCCGTTTCACGACAGATGTATCTGTTCAGCTACACCATTATCAAGGCTGACGAAGAGCCGGGATTCTTTCTCACGGAAGAGAATCGTAAAAAGATCCGCATCATCAATCTCGGACCCATGGTTAACACATCGGGTTTGGATTATGCTCCGACAGTAAGTGCGGATGGTAGAACACTTTATTTCGTATCAGATCGCCCAGGTTCAATGATTAACAAGGGTGGTAAACCTTCACATGACTTTTGGGTTACCAAGAAACTTGAGAATCTTGACACAACATTTTTTCCGCCATTTAATATCGATACTTTGCATTCCTTCGGACCTGAATTGAGCGTTAACTCTATTCGTAACGAAGGTGTAGCTTCTATCGCTGCTGACCGTCAGACACTTGTGTTTACAGGTTGTCAGCGTCCAGATGGTTATGGTGACTGCGACTTGTACATCACCGACGTCGAAGGCGATGTTTGGGGCAAGCCACGTAACCTTGGTAGCAAGGTAAACTCGATCAAGTGGGACTCACAGCCGTCAATAACTTCAGACAAAACCCGTATCTACTTTGCTTCAAATCGTCCGGGACCAAACGGCGATGAGAACTTTGACATTTGGTACACAGATTACGACGATAACACCTCGACTTGGAAAGCAGCTGAAAACATGACTGCTATCAATACAAAGGGTAAAGACTGGTCACCATTTATTGCTCCTGACAATACAACACTTTTCTTCGCTTCCGACGGACACAAGCCTAACGTTGGTGGTTTGGACTTCTATTATGTCAAGAAGCTTGGTGTAGGTCCTGACGGCAAAGAATTGTGGTCAAAGCCGGTTAACGTTGGTGCTCCAATCAACACAGGCGATAACGAGTCATTCCTTTCAATGCCTGCATCCGGTGACGTGATGTACTGGTCGTCAGAACGTAATGACCTTCCTGGATACCAAGGTTCCTATGACATCTTCATGGCCTTCGTACCAACATTCTTTAAGGCAGCTCAGGTTACTGTTCAGGTTGTTGATGAATGTACCGGCGCAAACATTCCGGCTACCGTTAGCATCACCAATCGTTTGACAAACCGTTTCATGAAGGACAGCGTTTCCTTCACAAAGAAAGAATACGCTGCAGTGTTTGGTAACAATGACTTCGGTAATCCAAAAGACTCCATCAAGCAGATCGATCTTGAGATCACCGCTTCGAGTCCAAAGTATGGTTCCAAGAACGTCAGCCAAATCATCCAAAAGCCAGGTAGCACAAGCGATAAATCTGAAGCAGAAAAAGCAGACGTTTATCCCATCATCATCAAGCTTGGTCAGCGTCCTCAGTTGACACCTCAAGTTGAAGCTTCAGCCTGGGCCAAAGAAAATCCGAATGATAAAGAAGCCCAAGGTTTCCGCGGTCTTGTTATGCGTCAGGTTGCTTCCATCCAGTTGCATCCGCTGCTGAACTACGTATTCTTCGACATGGGTGAATCAGCACTTGCTAAGCGCTACATCCTCTTCAAGTCACCGGCTGAAACCGCTGGCTTCTCCGATGAGCGTATCCCGGGTGGAACACTCGAGAAGTACTACCACGTTTTGAATATCTTCGGCTATCGTCTTCGTAAGAATCCGGAAGCTAAAATCAAAGTTGTTGGCTGTATCGATAACAACTCACTCGGTTATTCTGCAGTTGAAAAGAAGCCTGACTTGGCAAAGAATCGTGCAACTGTTGTTTACAACTATCTGCGCGACATCTGGGGAATTCCGGAAAACCGCATGACCCTTGAGTTCCGCGATCAAAAGCTCCCTGATTTGCCATCGAATCCAAAAGACTCAATGGGTATTATCGAAAACCGTCGTACTGAAATTCTTTGCGAAGATTGGGAAGTCATCAAGCCAATCATCGATAAGGATCCTAAGGTATTTCCTCAGCCGGAAGAAATGGTTTGGGTAATGAAGAATGGTATCGAAGACGAATTGGTTGATAAACGCCGCATCGAAATCAAGCGCGATGACAAAGATTGGGCTACCATCACAGACGTTGGAACAACACAAGCTTCAACAAAGTGGGATTGGCAGAACAAAGCAGGCGAGTATCCTGATACAACATCAAAGACAAGTGTTTCGAATACCAATCTGAACATCTATAACCTCGTTCCATTCAAGGCTCGCTTGGTTGTTACCTCAAAGTCAGGTTCTGAATGCGAATCACCTTGGGTAAGCGTTCCGGTGAAGTTCGTAAAGACACAGTGCGGTGCAGTAGACAAGACAGCAGGCAATGCCGGCGGTCGTGACTCGACACTCGAGAAATACAATCTCATTCTCTTCCCGTTCAACTCTGCAGCTGCAGGTCCACGTAACGAACGTATTCTTAAGGACTACGTGTACAATCGTTGCTTCAGCAGCTCAAAGGTTGAAATCGTTGGTCACACAGACGTTGTTGGTATGTACGAAGCCAACAAGAAGCTCTCGATCAACCGCGCTAAAACAGCTAATGACGGTATCCGCTCAAACACAAAGGGTGTTGCAGTCTTGACATCAGATGGTGTTGGTGAGGATAATCCGATCTATGACAATTCTCTGCCAGAAGGACGCTTCTACAATCGTACGGTTAGCATCAAGATCCAAACACCTTTGGAAGATGCTCACTTGTGCGACGACCAGAAGTAACAACTCGTCAGTGATACAACAAAAGAGCCCTAGGTTTCGCACCTCGGGCTTTTTTTATTTTGAGCTTTAAGAGTGCCTGCAGATTTACTGTCAGACATTCTCTTGTTTGTCTAGCTGTATCGCGTTTGTCAGAACTGTACGGTTCTTGAAATCAATGATTCTCTACCTAGTCATACTCGTTCTGGTTGTTCTGATCCTACTCGGACTTCGCCACGTGCGCAATACACTAGCGCTGGCGATTGTCGTCCCGAAGCGCATGACCGTCCAAGATATTCAGAAGAAGTATGAAGCAGACGACTACTGCGCACTCTTTGGAATTCAACTGCACGAGCTACGCATAACTCTTCGTGACGGTGTAGAGTTGGATGCGTGGTTTTTGCCGGCTGAGGGTGCAACGGCGACGATCATTGTGATGCACGGAATCAATGGAGCCAAAGAGACCATGCTGCCGCGTATTGCAGCTTATCATCGTAATGGATTTAACGTGCTGAGCTTTGATGCACGGGCTCATGGAAGAAGCGGCGGAGAATTCTGTACCCTTGGTTACTACGAGAAGTACGATGTTATGCAATGCATTGATTATGCTGAGCAGCATCTCTGTCCCGGAGCCGTCTTCGCGATACACGGAGCTTCAATGGGAGGCGCAGTCGCGCTGCAAACCATGGCCGTCGAGCCGCGACTCCGCTGCGCAATTGCCATGTGTGCATTCGCTAATCTTCGTGAAACCATTTACGATTATATGGCGATGTTTTATCACATGAACTTTCCTTCGCTTGCTGGACCCGTCCTACGTCGCGCCGAACAACTCGTCAATTTTAAAATTGCAGACGTATGTCCGGAATGTACCGCTCCCTCAATCAAACAGCCCGTATTGCTCGTTCACGGCGATCAAGACGAACGCATTCACATTCGCTACGCGCATCGAAATTTTGCTCGATTGGGATCGACGGAGAAACAGCTAAAGATCATTCCGGGTGCCGGACACTTTACATTGAGTCAATTGGGAGGAGAGGATTTGGAGCAGACAATTATGGGCTGGATGCGTAGTCACACGACTCGCTAAGCTTTCTTGATAGATCGAGGAACAGTCGTGCTGACGACTCTTAATTCACAATGATAAACTTCTGCCAAGCTTGACCCGAGTTCGAAATCATTTGAAGTTGATACATGCCTGCATCGAAGGTGAAATCGGTACTGAGTTCGATAGTGCCAGGACCGGCCTCAGCGCTACGATGGAGAGTTCTCAGTAAACGTCCCTGCAGATCGTAGAAGTTAAAAGTCAGATCAGTCGCTTTGTCCACGCGAAATCTCCATCGAATAACCGCACATCCTTCACATGGATCCGGATACGCTTCATTCAAAGTAGCAAAACGAATGTAGGGCAACGGAACACCGTAGGAAGTTGTGAGCACGCGTGCTTGCGTCTCTGCAATAGTGGTGGAAGCGAACGCGGTGTTCCGCATTGACAGCACACAAAGCGAATCATTTCCTGCAAGAGCTTCGCCAAGTAGACTAAAGCTGAGAGATGAATCGTGACTCGGCAGAACAATGCGAATGTGGTAGACTGAATCATTCTCCCGACGCAGCGTCGCTTGAACGCCGCGTGTTCTGTCTGAGACACTATCAATAAGGATTGCTTGAGGATAGAAGACGGTCGGATTACTGAGGTAGAGATCGCACGACATGGTGTCCGGACCGCCAGTGTTCATCATAGATTCAAGTCGCATCGCGATGCCAAGCTGATTACCTACGAATGCGCGTGTCGTGTCGTGCGCGATCAGACGAACTTGTGCCCACAGACTAAGCGATGTGCCGACGAGTAGACACACGACGAGAGCGATGCGTTTTGCGAGCATTGATCGGGAAAAGGTCACAGACACAATCCACTGATAAAAAGACGCTTACTTCTCAACGACGTAAGGCGTGCACTGACATTGTGATTGAATGATTTCGCGACTCTTGTCAGCTGCCTCGCGAGTACTATAGTTACCCACCACAACGGAGAACTTTCCATCTTTCGGCAGAACGTCAACTTTCATGCGTTGATCCTTGTACTTCTGCGCTTCACCATCTGCCGCTTTCTTTGAGGCGAAGAGTCCGACTTGGAGTCCCCAATACTTCTTCGCCGAAGCAGCATCCGCTGTTTTCTCCGGCGCCTTGGTCTCCGTCGCAGGCTTTGCATTCGTCTCATTCGGTTTCGATTCCACCAGCAACGATTCCTTTGCAGCCTTTGATGCACCTGTGTTTGCGGGCTTTGCGGTGCTCGCGATTGTTTTCGCAGCCGACTCGCTGTTCAATCCAACTGTGGTTTTTACAAGTTCAACAGCGTGGATGAGAAATTCGGATAGAGGATAATTACGCTTGAAATTGGCGAGCTCGCGTTGTGCGCGACTCGTGTCCTTCTTCAACGCATAGTACTGAACGATACGCAATTGAGCATCGTCAGCCCACTCACTCTGCGGCTGTTCGCGTGTGATCTGCTCGTAGATCGCAATGGCTTTAGAGGCATCATCGGTCAATACGCCATTGAGAAACATCACACCGGCATCCTCAGGAAATTCCTTCATGAGGTCGGGGAGCTCTCTGCGTACTTCATCAGCCTTGCCGGATATAATCATCCGCAAGCGATTGTAAACCATTGAGGATTGCGCAGTACAAGGTATGCTCATTGCTGTGCACAACAGCAAGAGACAGAGAATGCGTGTTCTCATCATTTCATCCGTGAACGATAAAGGAATAGCCGGCGACCTGCTGCATAGGTCTATCCGGACGTGTTTTTAGCTAAGCCCAAACTTAGGACATTTCCACAATATGCTCCTCGCAAAATCTCAGCTAAGGGTTAGAAGAAAAGCACAATAGTTTTCGAACAATGCGGAATTGTAAAAGTGCCACGCACCGATCACAAAGTCGAGGAGAATCAAGGATCGACGAAATCTCCCATGTTGTTGAGCGCTAGACAGAAAAACTACCTTCAATTGCTATGTTTGTTCATGCTGAATGAGCCTACATCGAAACAAGGGGACGCATCAAACTCAAATGAAGTGCTACGGGTAATCGTGGCAGCCGGAGGCACCGGCGGTGATCTTTTTCCGGCAGTCGCAGTTGTTGAGCAGTTACAGAAAATGCGAAAGCTAGAGGTGCTGTTTGTCGGAAACCCGGAGCGCATTGAGGCAAAGGTCGTCCCGCAACTGGGTTTCCGTTTCGAAGGACTCAGTGTACGCGGCTACAAAGGAGTGCGCTCTTTGCAGTCGTGGAAGATGCCCTTGACAATCATTGCATCCACACTCAAAGTTCGCAGACTCATTCGTGAATTCAAGCCACAGCTTGCTTTGTGCGCAGGCACCTATGTTTCGGTTCCCTTGGCATTGGCAGCATCGTCTGCAGGTTTGCCACTTGCTTTGATCGAATCGAACGCTATTCCCGGCAAGGCGAATCGTCGAATTGCAAACAAAGCAGATTTGATCATTGCGGCTTTTGCAGAATGTGCATCGTATTTCAGTTCTGAGGCACGAAAGAAAGTCAGAGTGCTTGGCAATCCCATTCGACAAGCCTTTTCGCATCAGCCAAGTCGTGAAGAGGGACGTCGTCATTTTGGCTTGGATCCCACCACGACCACCTTACTCGTTTTCGGCGGTTCACTCGGTGCTCGATCCATCAACGAAGCAATTGCATCGCGAATTGAAGTTCTGAAAAACAAAGACGTGCAGGTCATTTGGCAAACCGGTTCCTCCTACACTGCTCCTGCATCTATTCCATCCAACATTAAGGTGCTGCCCTTCATTAATGAGATGGCGGAGGCATATGCGGCTGCTGACCTCGTGCTCTGTCGTGCAGGCGGCGGCACCGTTGCAGAGTTAGGTGTCGTTGGCATTCCGGCGGTATTGATCCCTTATCCATACGCAGCCAACAACGAACAAGAGCACAATGCAAAAGCGTTGCAGAATGCAGGCGCGGCTATAATGATTCGCGACGCGGAGTTGGCGTCACGCATCGATGAAATCTTAGAATTGCTGAGCAACACAGAAAAACGCGCAGCAATGGCAGCGGCCATGCAGTCATTTGCTAAACCTCAAGCTGCTGAAGATGCCGCTCGAGCGCTATTGGAATTGCAGCGTCGGTAGTTGTCCGACGCAAACTCGACAATGGTCACACAGAGCGTCTTCAGCACTCCTCCCCCGATTCTGCGCGATGAAAAACACCTGAGTGAAGCCTATTTGCTAAATTGATCGATTGATATGAGTGAGAGTGCCATCGTATTATAGACTCTGGGGAACGATTATGCGCGCTATTCGTTGTGTTTGTATTCTTATGTGTTTGCTTCTCGGAAGTGTCTCGCAGCTCGAGGCGCAACCGCTGCGCTTTTCGCATATCTCGGCAGAGCAAGGATTAACCTCGCGATACTGCTGGTTTGGCTTTCAAGATCGCTATGGTTTTGTGTGGGTTGGAACCCAAGCCGGACTCAACCGATGGGACGGTGTGAGCATGAAGAGGTACATCCAGAACGGTGACACCACGCAGCTGCGTGGATCGAATTGTCTTGACTATCTGGAAGCAAAAGACGGTACTCTATGGTTCGCCATGCTCGATGGTGGCTTGTGTCGATACAATCGCCGAACCGAGAGCTTCAGCAGTTTTATTCCGCCCTCAAGCGGTGCTGATGCAAACGAAAGCAAAATCTATCGCATTTACGAAGGCTCCGATTCCAAGCTATGGCTCGGTGTGTTGGGTAGTGGTGCACTCGTCTACTGTTTTGATCCTTCTAGTCAAACATTTACGCAATTCAACGGCGCGAAGAAAGATGCCTTCAATACTGTTCTGACATTCTGTGAAGTAAAGAACTCAGGCGTCTATCTTGGAACAGATGCAGGTTTGTTTCGCGTGGATGCATCATCAAAGAGCATTGTTGCTGTTGGCGACAATGCAGCCAATCCCGCAGAACCGGGTAAAGTTCCCGTGACTTCATTGCGCACACTCGATGACGGACATTTGATGGTCGCGACGATTGGTCGTGGGTTGTATGTATTGGATAATCCCGCCAGCGGTCACTTTGTCCATTGGCAATCGGATCCCTCTCAACCGCAATCGCTGCCGCATAACGATGTTCTTGCTTTGCACCATGCGGCAAATGGTAGTTGGTGGGCTCTTTGTACGAGCGGCGGACCAGATGGCGCGTTGAGTCTGTGTGAGCTGTCTTTGGCTTCTCTCGGTTCGGGATCGCAAGCACTGTGTCGCAGAGTCGATGTTCCGCAAAGTCCGGGACCTTCTTTTGAAATGAACTCCGTTATAACAGAATCGCCAACCGGCGAGTTATGGGTCAATGGTATTAAAGGTGCATTCTCGTACGATCCGCAGAGCGCACGTTTTACAAGCTATGAGCCGAATGCAGATGATGCCCTGAGTTTATCCGGCGGACTGATTCGTCGCATATTCTTCGATGCCAGTGGCGGAACTTGGATCGTCTCGCGTAACGACGGTTTGAACTACGGCTTCCATTCGGTTTCACGCTTCTCTGCACTACGCACAAACTCAGTATTGCCGCAATCGCAGCGTCTTCTTTCACAGCGCGTTTCGCGTATGATTCAGGACTCGCACGGCAACATGTGGTTTGGATATTACTTGTCGACCGGAGTTTCCAAGTACGATCCAAAGTCCGGCAGCTTCGAACATTATGAACATCGCGATGGAGATGAGAGTACCATAACATCCACTCCGGATCGCGGCGTATCTGTCAATGCGATCTATGAGGATCGTGATGGCTCGATCTTGTTTGGAACCTTTGGCGGACTCTGTCGCTTGAATCCCCAGACAAAGAAGTTCACGAACTTCCGCGCCAATCCCGACGACCCACATTCCTTGAAGAGCAATACTATCGAGTCGATCATTCGGGATAAAAAGGGCGTGCTGTGGATTTCCACTCGACGCGGTTTGCATCAAATGGATAGTGAAAGCGGCAGCTTTAGTAGAGTTACGGTGAATCCCGGAAATAAGGTAGTTGAAGATCCTGATTACCGCGCTAGCTATCAAGACGCTTCCGGCGTATTATGGTTTGGCGGCACAGGCGTTCACGTCTTTGATCCGGCTAACGGTCAATGGAGATCAGTAAGCGTCAACATTAGCGATACCAATGCCCTTGTTAGTGGCTTTGTGTGTGGCTTTGCAGAAGGTCCGGGCGACCAAATGTTTGCGGTTGATTCTCGCGGTGCCTTTTGTTCAATCAGCAAGTCTTCTCTTCGTGTTAGTCGACTCTCATCAAAGCTCGGTTTGCCCTATGATCTCAGCGGCATCGTTCGTACCCAAGCAGGCGTCATGTGGATGTTGAGCGAGGGAAGCGGCTTGTGGAGCTTCAATCCCGTTGACATGGTTGTGCATCACTTCAACACGAATGATGGATTGCCAAACAACAGCATGTTCGATCGTGCGATTAGCTGCACGCGAGATGGATTTGTGTGGGCGGGAACTTTGAGTGGACCGGTGAGTTTTCATCCTGATAATCTCTCGCTCAATCAAGTCAAACCTAAAGTCATCATCAGTGGCGTGCGTGGATTCAATGGTCCGATTGTAACCGATAGCTACGTCGCCGATGCAAAACGCATCGACATCGCGCACGACGAGACGAGTGTGACCTTTGAGTTTGTTGCCTTCAACTTTCTGCATGCCGACAAGAATCGCTACAAGTATCGCTTGGAAGGATTTGATCCGGATTGGATTGAGTGCGGTCCCGTACACGAAGCCAAATACACCAGTCTTCCTCCGGGCACCTATCGCTTCCACGTCATTGCTTCCAACAACGACGATGTGTGGAATGAGGAAGGTGCGTCAATTGAAGTGGTTGTTCATGCACCGTGGTGGGCGACGATTTGGGCACGCGCGATCATGGTTGTGCTGCTGATTGGTGGAGGCTTCGGCACATTCCGCTGGAGAACCCGTCGTATGCAAATGCGCAACCAAATTCTCGAGCGAGAAGTGTCAGAACGTACTCGCGATCTCAGCAAAGCAAAAGATGAGATTCAAGTGCAAGCCGAGCAAGTCACGAAGAAAGCTCATGATTTGGAGAAGGCATTGACCGAGTTGCAACAGACACAATCCGAGTTGGTTCAATCAGAAAAGATGGCCGCTCTAGGTCAACTCGTTGCAGGTATCGCGCACGAGGTCAACACGCCGCTTGGAGCAATCAAGGCTGCGATTGGAAATATTCGTCATGCTACTGATGAGGTCATGCAGACTCTGCCATCCGTCATGCGCAGTCTTAATGATGCAGAACTACAACTCCTTCTAGATCTCGTCAAACGCAGCGTCGCTTCAGCCAGCGCACCAACCGGACGTGAAGCACGCAATGCACGTCGAGCGATGGCGCAATCGCTAAGCGAAGCAGGAATTGAACAAGCCGATCATATCGCTGAAATGATGATAGAGATGGGGCTGACGACAAGTGATGATGCCTATTTGAATTTGTGGAAACGACCCGATGCGCGCGGTCTGATTGATGCAGCATACAACATGGCGCTGCAGTCACGTCAAAGCGCGACGATTGAAGTAGCAGTTGAACGGGCATCGAAAGTTGTGTTTGCTCTCAAGACCTATGCACACTACGATCATCGCAATGAAAAGCAATTGGTTAGTGTGGCAAATACTATTGAAGTTGTGATGACCTTGTATCACAACACACTGAAGCACGGCATTGAAGTAAGTCGAGATTTTGATCCGACAGTTCCGGATATCATGGCTTATGGTGATGAGTTGACCCAAGTCTGGACCAATCTCGTGCACAATGCAATTCAGGCTATGGGTGGCAAAGGAACGATGACAGTTGGCGTTGGATTACGCACCGACAAAGGTCAACGTCAGATTGAGGTCCGCGTCGGCGATACCGGCGGCGGAATTCCCGAAGAGATTCGTGATCGTATCTTTTCTCCCTTCTTTACTACAAAGCCGGCGGGTGAGGGTAGCGGACTCGGTCTCGACATCTGTCGTAAGATTGTTGAGAAGCATGGTGGAAGCATTAGCTTTGATTCGACGGTTGGCGTCGGCACGACATTCTTTGTGCGCTTGCCGCTCAGCGAGAACTAAGCAGCGGAGTCGTCCGATAGACTTCATTGAGTTGAGAACGAATGGAAAGAACTTCGATACGCAAAGGAGATTGTGCTTATGAAAAATGCAATTGTATTCGTTGATGACGAGCTCATGGTGCTCCAAGTGCTCAGAGCACAGGTCAAGAAATGGTTTGGCGACGAGTATAGCTACGAGTGCGCTCAAAGTGTCAATGAAGCTTGGGAAGTGATTGACGACTTGGCGGAGCACGGAGTAGACGTCTTGACCATCGTCTCGGACTGGCTTATGCCCGACATGCGCGGCGATGAATTTCTCATTGCAGTGCACAAGAAGTATCCGCAGATCGTGACGATGATGTTGACGGGTCAGGCTGACAAAGAAGCCATCGAGCGCGCGCAAACAGAAGCGAATCTGTACAAGTGTCTTCAGAAGCCGTGGAAGGAAGAGGAGCTCATAGAATCAATACGTTCAGGACTTAATAAACATGACTAAGGCTGTTGTACTTTGTGTTGATGATGAAGGATTTGTGCTGGATAGTATCAAGTCCCAGGTCAGACGTCGTCTGGGCGAGACCTTTATGGTCGAAGCCATGACCTCTGCCGAAGAAGCTCTCGACTTTCTCACTGAACTTCAAGAAGAAGCGATCGAAGTTCCGGTCGTGATCAGCGATCACATCATGCCAGGCATGAAGGGCGATGAGTTTCTCATTGCCGTGCACGCACGCTTTCCGAATACACTGACAGTACTGCTCACCGGACAAGCTTCTCCCAGCGCAATCGGTAACGCCGTCAATTTTGCTCGTCTTTATCGCTATATCCCAAAGCCTTGGGATGAAGTCGATTTGCAGCTCACAATCAGCGAGGCTGTACGTAGCTTCTATCAAGACAAACAGCTCGCCATTCAGAATCGTGAACTCAAGGAACTCAACGAGAATCTTGAACACTTAGTTGAGAAGCGCACCGAAGAGTTGTCGAATGAACGTGAACGCTCAGAGCGTTTACTTCTAAACATTCTGCCGGATGCGATAGCGCAGCGACTCAAGAGCGGCGACACTATCATCGCGGACAGCTTCGATGCGGTCTCGGTGATCTTCGTCGACATCGTCGGCTTTACCCAGCTCACATCACAACTCAAAGCTCTGGAGCTCATCGAACTGCTCAACAAGTTCTTCATTGGCATCGATCAAATTGCGACGATAACCGGCTTTGAAAAGATTAAGACAATTGGTGATTCTTACATGGCAGTCGTGGGACTTCCTCTGGCCGATCCGCTTCACGCGCTTAATGCAGTGAAGAGTGCTTTGGCTATGATGGAGGTTGGACGCAGCGTCAGTGCTTCGCTTGGACGTGATATTCGCTTCCGAATTGGTATGCACTGCGGGCCCGTTGTAGCGGGCGTCATCGGCGAGCGAAAATTCTCCTATGACGTTTGGGGCGACACCGTCAACATTGCAGCTCGCATGGAGAAATATGGTGAACCGGCCAAGATCCAAGTCTCTGAAGATTTTCTCGCAGCACTCATCGAGCAAAGCGGTGCAGCTGTCGCAACAAATACTGTCCCTTCTCAGATCGTTATCGAAGGCGCCACCCTCAAGGTTGAAGCTCGCGGCGAAATCGATGTGAAAGGTAAAGGAATGATGAAGACCTACTTTATCAATCCTGTCTAAGAGCAAGAAGCCTGTATAATAAGCGCGTCATCGTCAGAATTGTCTTGAAGAAACAGTTCGCAACACCCTCCCTCAGCGGTCGTATCCCTTGAGTATTGAATATCTCTTTGTTCACCACTCAAGGATAGCCATGAAGACGCCTGCCTTGTTTGCTTATGTGTTGGTAGTACTGCTCAGTGCCTGTAGTCAGCAGAAAAGAAACTCAAGTGATAGTCTTGAGAAGAAGATTGAGTCCACAATGAAGAACGCAACTGAGTCAGTCTCTTCATACAAAGAGCGCTCCGGGAATAATGGTCTCGAGCAACTTTACTCCAAACTCTGTGACTCAATTCCTCAACTGTCGCAACTTGAAACCGACATCGAACAACATCTCGACGATGTGAATAATGCTCACACAGAGTTTCAGCAAAGCAAGAATATTGCAACGACATTTTACGATCAAGCCACGTCGTGTGCTGCATCAATAAAAAATGAGGGAACGCGTAAGCGGTTACATGATCTGATTGAAGAGCACAAGAAAACGCATGAAAGGCGAGTCGCGTCAGCAGACTCTGCGTGCACACACATGTGGCAAAACAAGGATGAGCTTGTGGATGAGCGCTCTGTATTGAAGATTATTCGCACTATGGCCTTTCTCGAGGCGCATCAAGATGATTACAACAAGCATCAAGTCGCGATGAAGTCAATCAGCGACAAACTCAAATCGCTACAAGCGCGAGTGCAGAAGGCGCAGAATCAATAGTGATTACTGGATGGACTTTGCGTGTAGTTCGCGCACAAGCGAGAGTACAGCAGAGAAATCCTCGGGCAGTTCAGATGTGAATTCCATCCACACGCCTGTTGTTGGATGCTGAAAACCCAAACTGGTAGCATGCAGTGCTTGACGCTGCATGAGCTCCAAACAACGATGCGCTGCGGTGCGATGTTGAGCTCGAATGCCACCGTAGTGCAAGACATTTCCGCCGTAGGCTGTATCGCCGAGCAGAGGATGATGCAAGTGTGAACAGTGCACGCGGATCTGGTGTGTGCGACCGGTGCGAAGACGAAGTTCAACCATCGACAAGAAATCATAGCGCTCCAATACCGTCAGATCTGTGATCGCTGACTTTCCTTCGGTAGGATTTACGCAGAAGATTTTTCTATCACGCGGTGATCGAGCCAGTGGAGCGTCGATAGTTATGCTGTCTTCTTTTACCAAACCCCAGACCAAGGCATGATACACGCGCTTCGCAGTGCGTCGTGCGAATTGTGCGGAGAGCTGCTCTGTTGCATGAGGATTTTTTCCGACGACTAATATTCCTGAGGTGTCTTTGTCGATACGATGAACGATACCCGGACGAAGTGCGTAGTTGTCGAGCACTGATGCATCGTCGAGCTCTGCTTCCTCTGATTCATTCTCTTCCTCAACGACGATCGACTCACGCTGTCCCATATGGTACAACAAAGCATTAACCAAAGTGCCGTAGCGATTGCCATGCGCAGGATGCACAACCATACCTGCAGGTTTGTTGATGACCATCAGATCATCGTCTTCGTAGACGATGTTGAGGGGGATGTTCTCCGGGACTAATTCAATCGGTGGTCGTCGTAGCACGGTGCAAACGATGTGGTCGCCGGGCTGAATTTTGTAGCTGGATTTAATGACCTTTCCATTCACCAAGACGTTGCCGCCATCGATAGCAGTCTGGACCTTAGTGCGGGTTGCGTTTCGTATAACACTGCAGAGATACACGTCAATACGCTGCACTTCTGCACCGGCACCAACATGAAATTCAACAACCTGTTCTTGCTTTTCTGGATAATGTGTTCGAGTATTGTCGTTCATGGGAGTAGTAGTATGAGCACAAAAATACGAGTATTGCGCTCGGCACCGGGAATGCTGTGCTTTAGTAGGCTTCGAAGCGAGGGAAAAGCGTGATTACAAGCCGATTAGGGCTAAAACTCCATAGGCCTAAACTCTTCAAGATCTAGTTGAAAGCCAATCTTCGTAGATGCTCATGAGCTCAGAGATGATTATTGCGGTAGCGCCCCAGAGAGGAGTGGAGTGCTCGAGTCGCCAGAAGGGGACAGTCATTCGCTCGCCTCTTAGTTCCCATTCTTCCTCAACCAGACGATCGAAACGCAAGTCACGAAGAGCCACAACATGAACTTCTTCAACCTCGTGCGGCGAGTGCGCGGTTGGAGGCAATTGATCACACCAAGCAACAACCGGGTAAATACTTGAGTTTGATGGCGGGGTGTAGAGATTCGTCAGATGACCTAAAACCTGCAATTGCGAGATATCAAGACCAAGCTCTTCTTCGGTCTCACGCAATGCCGCCTGCACCACTGATTCACCTTCCTCCATGCGACCGCCCGGAAAGCTGAACTGTCCTTTGTGCGATGGTAAGTGTTGCGAACGTAAAGTGAGCACGAGCGATAATTCGTCATTGCTCATGCACAGTATAGCCAACACTGCTGAGCGACGAGCCGTTGCCGGACTCGTAAAAGAACGAACTTCTCCGTGCGCAAAGCGAGGTGCCAAGTGACGCTGTGCGACAGCGCCCGGTAAGCGTTGAGCGTGTTCAGGAAGAGCTTCGCCTGAGCCTGCCGGTGGCGTCTCAATTGGCGAAACAATGGTTTGAAGATAGCTAACGAAAGGATGCATTCAATTGCATTGAATTGACAATTCAACGAGTCGAGATCTAGAGACCTGAGCCTGTGCTCACTGCACCTGCACTCCAGAGAAGCTTGGCGCGAAGCAGATCAAAGTAAGTGCTGTCAATTTTCTTGATCAGCTTCACCACATGCTCTGATTTGTGCAAGGTCAATTCGTCGCCTGCTTTGAGTTGCGCAACCTGCAATCCATCTGCAACCACACTAGCTTCACTTCCACCATCAAGAATGCGGAATTGCACTTCGCTGGTGTCGTTGATGATGAGTGGACGGAAGGTTAGGGTGTGTGGAGAGATTGGTGTGAGACAGAATACTTGCGCCGATGGAGTGATGATCGGTCCTCCGCACGACAGCGAGTACGCCGTCGAGCCGGTTGGCGTGGTTAGTAACAAACCATCTGCGCGATAATCACCAATGTGGTGTTGATCGACGAATGCAGAGACAATGATCATGCGCGAAGAACCGTGTTTTTCAATGACGAATTCATTGAGCACGTTTACGAGACGAGTGCTGCCGTCAGATTGCTTAAGCGTGGACTGAATCGTAGCGCGATCAACGACGCGATAATTTCCCGTCATCAAATCATTCAAGGACTGCTTCAGTTCTGTGGCTGAGAACTCAGCGAGGAAGCCGAGCTTGCCAAGATTGAAACCCATGATGGGAATATCGGTGCCGACTAAATGATGAGCGCAGTTCAACATTGTCCCGTCACCACCAAAAGAGATCACCACGTCAGAAAACTTGATGAGGTCGTTATCGGAAACTGCTTTGATGTGTGATGCAACCGACGACTTCATCCGCGCAACGATGTCGCTGTGCGCTGAACAAGCCGCGCCGAGACCATGCAAGATTTGGGCTGCTTCTTCGACGACGCGCAGTGCATCGCCTTTGTTGGGGTTGACGTAGAGTCCAATGTTTGTCATTGTTCCGTCCCGTCGCTCTTAGCCGATTGACTTTCCTGAACAAAATTGAGACGAAGAGTCGACAGCGTCTGCTCCAATAAACTGGATTCGCTACTGTCCAAATTGCCTTTTGTCTTCTGCTGCAAAACGCCCAGCAGTTCAATGATGAATTTAGCTTGCTCGAGATTGCTTTCAATTTTATCCGAAGCGGGATGCTTGAGTTTACCTAAAGCAACCATTCCTTCCATGGCAAACATGTTGATGATGACACTAAAGTCCATGCTCTGCCTCTCTTGAGGGGTAGTTAAACAAGTCGACAAAAATAGTGAATGCTTCTCTGCTCCGGTCGGGAAGAATCTGCGGTCGGTAGGCGTAGGCCAAGAGCAGGCTTGAATCACGTCCTAATGCCTTATAGCAATGAACTTTACCTTTTGTTAAAGAACTTTTACGCGCCGAGAGCGCGAATTCCCTCGGACTGGGACGGTGGGGTGTATTTTTGTGGTGTATTATCATTGATGAGCTATTTGTGAGACAAGAATTTCGTGGCAGAATCCTCGATCCACTCAACAAACGCGACTTCCAGGGCTGTTTGGTTGTTGAGGATGGTCGCGTGCTGGAGCTGCGAGCGGAAGCTCACTCTGAATCCCGCATCATCATGCCCGGCTTTGTCGATGCGCACGTCCACATTGAAAGCTCGATGCTGCCGCCTGCCGAATTCGCTCGACTTGCCGTCGTTCACGGCACCGTCGGCACCGTCAGTGATCCGCACGAGATTGCCAATGTACTCGGCGTCGCCGGCCTTCGGTTCATGCTCAACAACGCGGCACAGTCGCCGCTGAAAATTTGCTTTGGTGCACCCTCCTGCGTACCGGCCACTGTTTTTGAGACAGCCGGAGCGAGTATTAGTGCGCTGGAAATTGACGAGCTATTTCACGACGAGAGAATCGGCTACTTGAGCGAGGTGATGAACTATCCCGGTGTGCTCAATGCTGATCCGGAATTGATGGCAAAGATCGCATCGGCGAAGCGTCATAAACGACCGGTTGATGGTCATGCCCCGGGTCTGCGAGGCGAGGCTGCTCGCCAATACTGCGCAGCCGGTATCTCCACCGACCACGAGTGCTACACCCTGGAAGAAGCTCTGGAGAAGATTGAATATGGGATGAAAATCCTCATTCGTGAAGGTTCAGCCGCGAAGAACTTTGAGGCATTGCATCCTCTTTTTGCAAGGCATCCGGAATCGTTGATGTTGTGTAGCGACGACAAGCATCCGGACTCATTGCTCACGGGTCACATCGACAAAGTCGTGCATCGCGCGCTGAATCTTGGATATGATCTCATGTCCGTGCTTCGCGCAGCATGTGTTCACCCGGTTCAACATTATAATCTCAAAGTCGGACTACTTCGCGAAGGCGATGCTGCCGATTTTATCATCGTTGAATCCATTGAATCAATGCGCGTGCTTGAAACTTGGATCGACGGTCAATGCGTTGCCCGCGACGGCCAGAGTCTCCTGGCGCATAAGCAGCATGAAATCGTCAATGCATTTAACTGCGACACAGTTACGCCAGATTCACTTTGCGTAGACGCTGCACAGACTCAACGTATACGCGTGATTGTTGCAGCTGATGGACAGCTCGTGACACGCGAAGAAATTGTTGACGCTCCGATACAAGAGGGATGTATCGTTAGCTCGACCGAATACGACATCCTCAAACTCGTCGTACAAAATCGCTACAATTCTGCACCACCATCCATTGCCTTCATCCGCTCATTTGGCTTGAAACGCGGCGCAATTGCCTCAAGCGTGGCACATGATTCACATAATGTCATTGCGGTTGGTACTAATGATGACGATCTCGCAGCAGCGATGAATGCTGTGATTAGCGCTCGCGGAGGAGTTGCTGTTTGTGTTGATGGTGAGTGTGAATATCTCGCACTGCCAATTGCAGGACTTATGAGTGATGCGGATGGCTTTGAGGTTGCGCGTGTATACGCCGGACTCGATGCACGTGCACGTGAGCTGGGATCACAGCTCGCTTCGCCCTTCATGACTTTGTCGTTTATGGCATTGTTGGTTATTCCGCAGCTCAAGCTTAGCGACTTGGGATTGTTCGATGGCGGACGCTTCGCGTTTGTCTCGCTTGATGCCGACTCAACGCAAGCCCCTAACAATTCATCTTCAACTAGCTCGGAAGAAACGGCGTGAAATCTCGGGCTACAAATCGACGATTTGACGTATGCATTCTAGCACTCGCGGATTTGCGCACTGATGCTCGGACGATGAATATCGCTACGGCGCTGAGTCAGGGCGGGAAATCTGTGTGCGTCTTGTGTCCGGATTGGATGGATACAGCAGGCTTTGAGCACTTGCATGTTGTCACGGTACCTGTTCGACGTCGTGGTCGTTTGTGGCGAAAGTGGTTGGATTTCACGCGTGCTGTTGATCGTCTTTGTCAGGATGTTGAAGCATCGAGTTACTGGGCAGAAGATTTGTGGACCTTAACTGCCGCTACTCGTCTGGCGCGAAAGCATCATGCAACGGTGCTTTATGATTCACGCGAGATTTACTCTGCTCTGGGTCCATTGCACGAACGTCCGCTCACGCAGTTCTTCGTCGCTGCTCTCGAACGCATTTATGCCCGTCGCGCTGACACCATCATCGTCAGTGGTGAACTCGACGCCGAATACATCCGTCAGCATCTACACCGCAACGAGAAACCTGATGTGGTGATGAATGTGCCGCCTTACACTGATCCACATTTCAATCAAAATTTGCGCGAACGATTTGATATAGGTATGAACAATCCTGTGGTGGTGTATCAGGGGGTTGTTCTCGAAGGACGTGGCATCGAGCAGATGCTCTACACTTTGCCGCTCTTGCCTGATTATCATTTCTGTGTGATTGGGGATGGTCCGCTACTCGAGCATTATCGCAGCTTAAGTCAACAAGCATCCTTAGACAATCGCGTGCATTTCCTTGGCACGATTCCAAACCACGAGTTGTTGGCATGGACCGCCTCAGCCGATATAGGACTGTGTTTTGTTGAGCCTATTTCGTTCAGTTACTCGCTTGCCTTGCCAAACAAACTTTTTGAATACGCGATGGCGCGTATACCGGCACTGGTAACGGATTTGCCGGCAATGCATCGAGTGATTGAGAAATTTCCATTTGGAGAACTCGTTTCTGCGAATGCTGCGCCGTCGGTGATAGCACAGTTGCTTGAACAATTGTATCGCGACAAGGTCCAATACACCTTGCATGCCGATGCTGCTGCGCGTTTTTACAATCGCGAGGCGCAAGAGGCTGAGATCAATCGCATAGCTGAGCAGTTGATTGGAGCGCGGACGGCAACGGGGAAGGCATCGCAATGATTATTACCAGCGAAGCAGTTGTGCTGCATTCACGAAAGTACAGCGACAGTTCCGCGATACTCAGTCTCTACACTCGCGAGCAAGGACGTGTCTCTGTTGTGGTGAAAGGTGCACGTCGTCCAAAAAGTAAATTCGGTTCCGCGGTTCTTCCCTTGAGCGTCATTGATTGCTCCTACTACTACAAAGCCGGACGAGATCTTCACACTTTGAGTCGGGCAGAGAGTACAGTTCAGCTGCGACGGCTGACGGATTCTTACGATCATCTTTCGAGCGCACTGGCACTCTGCGAAGCGGTGAATCTCACACAGCCCGCACTCGAAGCAAACACGGCATTGTATGACGTGATCCGAGAATCGCTCGTGGCAATGAATGCTGCAGAACGTGGCGTCTTTGCAGTCTTTGCGCACTTCTGTCTGAGGCTCGCATCGAGTATGGGATTCATGATTGATCTGCAGAGTGAGCGTTCGCGACACATTATTGAGACCGAGGATGAGGTCTATTTTGCTCTACACAAAGGTTCGTGCATCTCCGGACGAGATCCCTTTGCCGTTGAAGCGTTTCGATTTGATTCAGCAACGATCAAGATGCTGTCTGCTCTCAGCGAACTTCCGGTAACGGAACTCGCAGAGTTTGAGTTTGATTCTCATCAGCAACGAGAAGTGCAGCAGTTTTTTGTTTCGTATTTCAGTCATCATTTGGAACGACGTGTTGTCTTCCGAACAGAAAGTATGGTAACAGGAGCAACATTGTTATGATCCAACTTCAACTAAAGTCAGGCGCACACCGACGTATTCGCGACGGACATTTATGGGTGTTTCGAGATGAGCTTGTGCAAATGCCCGAAGCAACGCCCGGCACAATGGTTCAAGTTCACACCGATTACGGATATGATCTTGGCTTGGGATTGTATAATCCTCAAAGTCAGATCGTCGTGCGAATGCTGAAAACGCATACGTGGAATCGTCAGCTGCTAGTCGACCGTTTACGACACTCACTCGCATTACGCGAACGCCTCTTCGCGCCTGAGCAAGCCTATCGTCTCGTGTTTGGCGAATCCGACATGCTGCCGGGATTGATCGTTGATCGCTATGCAGACTATCTGTCCATCCAACTGCTTTCAGCCGGGATGGATCTCCTGCGCGCGGAAATTGTCGAAGCACTACTCGAAGTTTTGCCGAACACGCGTGGTATCATAGCACGCAATGATTCTCAGCTCCGTGCGAAGGAAGGATTGGAGCGCGAAAATGTTGTGTTGTGGGGGGAAATTCCTGACGAGATCGACATGGTCGAGAATGGACTGCACTATAGCATATCTCTGTCTGAAGGACAAAAGACCGGGACCTTCTTAGACCAGCGAGTCAATCGTCGAACGGTGGCTTCGCTGGCAAAAGGACTTCGCGTGCTCGATTGCTTTTGTAACCAAGGTGGCTTCGCATTGAATGCAGCTGCCGGAGGAGCAGCCGATGCACTTGGCATTGACAGCTCGCAACTGGCTGTTCAAAGTTCGGCGCGAAATGCGGCTTTGAATGGATTGTCACAGGCGCGCTTTGAGTGTCATGACGTTTTTGATTTTCTCAAAGCTCAAGCTGCAGCGAATCAGAAGTGGGACATGGTGATATTGGATCCTCCGGCATTTACCAAGAGCAAGGCACAAGTTAAATCTGCTTTGCGAGGCTATGCTGAGATCAACCGACAAGCACTAAAGATCATTTCGCATGGTGGATTCTTGGTAAGCGCGAGTTGTTCGCACCATGTGTCGGAAGAGATGCTGATGAAGGTAGTGGCAGAAGAGGGACGTCGCATCAACCGCCGTCTGTGCTTGATTCATCGCGGGATGCAGTCGCCCTGTCATCCCATTTACTTACCAATGCCTGAAACCTCATACCTCAAGTTCTTCGTGTTTGAAGTTCAAGACGGACGGGAAGCTGACAACGAATCAAGCGAAGTACCTAGCGACAAAAATTCTTAATCGCCTCGGCTGCAGCTTTCTCGCCGAGATCAAGGGCTTTCTTCCAGTCTTGGCAAGCGCCTTTGGGATCATTGTTCTGCTTCTTTGCATTAGCGCGGTTGAAGTACAAGACCGCATTTTTACTGTCACGAACAAGAGCCTGCGTATAGTCGCCAATGGCAGCTGTAAAATTCCGTCGATTAGCCATTGCCACACCACGATTGTTCAGCGCTTGAGAATGATAGGGATCTAAGTCGATGGCACGGGAGAAATCTGCAATGGCTCCGCTGGTGTCGCCGCTCTTCAATCGACAGAGTCCGCTAATGACAAAGAGAGTCGTATCCGACGGCTGCAACATCAAAGCGCGCGTGTAGTCAGGTAGTGCCAAAGTGTATTGAGCTGAGCGGTCTCGCAATTGAGCACGTTGTGTCAGCGCTTCAACATTGTCTGAGTCTTTGGCTAGGGATGCATTGAGATCATTCAAAGTGCCGGCAGTATCGCGCAGTGCAAGTCTTGTCATTGCACGACGCAGGAGAATATCCGAAGGATGCAGATCTCGATCCAGAATCGCCGTGTAGTCCTGAATAGCACCGTAGTAATCCTGCAAAGAATAACGTGCCATAGCTCTGTTTGCGCGGGTGTCGATATCATTTGAGTCAAGCTCTATTGCTTGATTGTAATCGGCCAGTGCGAGCTTGTAATCTCCGGCTTCGGCATAGGCTGTTCCGCGATTACTGAAGGCGTATGCAAGAGTTTTGTCAAGATTGATTGCTTGCGTATAGTCTTTGATTGCTGCAGTTCGGTCGCCCAGATTTTGCTCCGCAACCGCACGATTGGCGTAAGCGCGAGCCATGCGGGGATTGAGTTTGATAGCTGCGGTGTAATCAGCGATAGCGCCTTTGAAATCGTTGGAATTGACCTTCGTCATGGCGCGGTTAAACAATTCGTCAGCGCTTTGAGCTTGGAGAGTCAGGCTCAAGAGACACAGAACGCAAATACAAAAAACTGAGCGTGTGAGATTATTCATGCTGCAATATCAGAACAGTCGTGAACTGAGCAAAATCCGTGTTGAGCACTTGCTGTGCGATTCAAGACTGATGCGCATTTCACCAAGGTGTGGAAGAAGCCTAAGAAACTAAATTGCAGCATCAACGGAGATACCGTCATGGCATACAGAATCGTCGATCAGCAAGATCAAGAACTTCATCTCAGACGGGAGCGCAGGGGAATTGTTTTTCCATTGGTGGGAAGTTTCATCGGATTGTCAATGCTCGGCATGGGTATTAGCGCCTTCATCGCTTTCGGAGCGGATGAGTATGCGTTGATATTTACGGCCGCTGGACTCGTCTTCAGCATCGTGCCTTGGGTTATTGCCATGGCGCTTGCCACACGATTGCCGGAAGAAGTAGAGATAGATCGACGAGCAGCCGTCATTCGTTTGATTTCTCGTCGGATAAAGTTCAGATGTCAAGCAGAAATCGGATTTGATGAGGTGCGTGAAGTTATCGTGCAGACGCAAGATGTAGCCCAACAGCAAGATTCAGCCTTTGCCTTTTTTGATATCTGTATCATTCTCAGCGATTATTCAATTCTACCGATTTTCAACAATGTTCGGACGCGGGAACGGGCTGATGAATTGCGTGACACTCTGTCGAAAATGCTGCGATCGCACCGATCGGAGATTACAAAACACAGTTCTGCCCTGACGACACAGTTTCAACGAATTGAAAACCGAGATTCGGTCGAATATGTGTGGCACCGAACAACTGCTCCGCTCGTGTATGCACTCATGCTTTTCGCCTTATCGTTGTTTGTTATTTCTCGCTTAGTCGACTTCGGTAGCTCCGGTTTTGAATCAGATATGTCATTAGTCATCACAAGGAGTATTGGTGTTGTGATAGGAGCTTTAGTGCTTTTTAGCGGAGGTCGATTCTATGCGCGACGAAGTTCGACGATGCTCGGTATACGCATCGGTGCGTCGACGGTCGAGTTGTTTAAAAGGAAACGCGAAAAGGAAACGCTGTTAAAATCACTGCCCTTGAGCGAGGTGGCCGATGTTGGTTTTGGACCGCAAAATTTCGACGATCAGTTGTCGCTCGAAGTTCTGAGTTATGAGAGCATGAAGTCGCTTGAAGAAAACTCTCACTTTAGTCTCGAACTATCTGAATGGAAATCAAACCTTGCCAATGCGCTGAAGATGATGCAGACTCGCTTCGAAATTCCTTCTCTGGAATTACCTGCAGCGTCTGCTGTTGAGCATGTGGTTTTGTTGCAGTACATCAGAAGAGAATTAAACAGAAAGCGCAGTGAAGACACGACAAGTACAGACAATCTCAAATTTGATGCACAGATGCCGGAATATAGTCCGACTGAAAGAATTCAGTACGCCGCACCGCGCATCCTTGCCTCACTAGGTATAGTTTTTACCCTTATGCCATTGCTGCTGTGGTTCATGACATTGCCCTTGCAAACGCGATTCAGTCTGAGTTCCATGATTTGGCTATTTAGGGCTAATAATCTCATCCAGATCGCAATCGCGATGCTCAGTGTAGTGCAGATGTACCGTCAAAGCTCGCTGAGACCATGGGCTATGATTCTGGGTCTCGTTAGCGTCTTGTACACCTTCGTTCTCTACGGTCTGACCAGTCTCGGAGACATCGGTATTGGCTTCATGTACTTCGTTCTGAGCATCTGTATGCTGGTAAGTGCTGTGCAAATGCTGAGAATGAGGTCGGGGGAAGATCCTCTTGAAACCTTGCGTCAATTCTAGGCTCAGGTTCTGCTTTTAAGCGTGTTTGCTGAGGAAATCAGGGGCTAAATCAGCAAAGCGGGCACAGACGATGCGGCCCTGTGTTCTATCTTTGTAATCGAATTCAGCCACCACCTTGCCAACAAACAATGATACTGTCCGACAAAGAAATCCTAAAGAACATTGAAGAAGGAGCCATCGTCATTGAGCCCTATACACCCTCCTGTTTGGGATCCAATAGCTACGATGTTCACCTCGGCAGAACATTGGCCGTGTACAACGAGGAGGTGCTCGATGCGAAGAAGCATAACACCATTCGTTTGTTTGAAATACCGGACGACGGATTCGTGCTGATGCCGGATATGCTCTATTTGGGAGTGACCGAGGAATACACCGAAACGCACAAGCACGTTCCTTTTCTTGAAGGAAAGTCCTCTGTGGGACGTCTTGGTATCGACATTCATGCGACAGCCGGTAAGGGCGATGTAGGCTTCTGCAATTTCTGGACCCTCGAGATTTCGGTCAAGCAACCCGTCCGCGTGTACGCAGGAATGCCCATCGGACAATTGATTTACTTCGCTGTTGAAGGTGAGATTCTAACCTCGTATAAGAACAAGACCTCAGCCAAGTACAACGACCGTGTAAACATTCCGGTCGAGTCGATGATGTGGAAGAATACTTTTTAAGTCGAGACTCTGAATATTATGGCCACTCAATTGTCAACATCACATCGCTTTGCTGCAGCGCTATTTACTGTTCTTGCGCTGTGCTTTGCACTGACGCTGAACTCCTGTGGCGATAAGGATGAAGACGAGAAGTTGCCGGAAGTGTCGGGCGATGCCAATTCGATTGTGAAGCAACGTGCGGAGAAGGATCGCTACTTCAAGTACGACACAACATCTCCACTTCCTCGTGAAATGCGCAAGTCGTTTACAGGCTTGAGCTATTATCCCTACGATGAACAATATGTCGTTATAGCCAGCTTTGAGGCCTCAGAATCGCAAGAGGTGATTCAAATGCCCGCGTCCCAGCGTGAAATGCGCAAGATGCTTTGCGTGGGACAATTCTCATTCTCACTTGGCACTGACGATAAGGTTTATAAACTGAGCGGATACCGTCAAGTTGACAACCCGCATAGTCCAATCGTCATTCCCTTCAAAGACAAAACCACCGGGCACGGTAGTTATGAAGCAGGACGATATATCGACATCGAGGATGTGGGCGATGAAGTCACCCTCGACTTTAACACCGCTTACAATCCATACTGCGCTTTCAATGATAGCTACTCATGTCTGCTCATTCCTCCGCAGAACGTTCTGAACGTTGCTATCAATGCCGGTGAGAAGTCTTTTCATGCTCCAACTAAAGACGCGAAGAAATGAGACAGCAGAGCAATCATGCCGCTTACACGCACACAATGCGCAGCCTGAGGCTATTGCTCGCCATCGCTATCGTGTTGCAGTTCAATGCGTGCTCGCTCTTTCGCACTGAACAGAAAATCCTAAAACCAACTGCAGATTCAAACGAAGTCGTCATTCCGATGAGTGAAGATTACGTTCGCTCAAAACCAGGCGATCTGCTGAGTTTTATACCAAAGGGTTGGTCGCTTGTCGATGCGGAATCAAAACTCTCCTCCGACGTCGTTGCAGTTGCCGTCAATCCTGACTATACCTTGAGTCTGATCATTCAGAGTATTCGCAGCAACGATATCGTTCGTCAGAGCGTGAATCGCGAAGGCTTGATTGGTTTAGCACGCGCAGCATTTGAGCGACGTCAGAGAAAGACCCTGAACTCAGTTCGGCTGATGGGCTCAATTGATAAGCGAGATTTTGAAGGACGTAGTTTTGGCTACTACGAGTTCACCGCGGATAGTTCCGATAGCACAGCTATTCGTTCGCGCTCAGTCGTCTTGGTGAGTTCAATCGATAATTACTACGAAGTCAGTTTAGTACCAACAACCGTGACCACGGCAAAACTGCCCGAGGAGCAGGAGATCAAGACCTACTTGAAAGCCATCGTCAAAGCTCTGCAGTATTGATTCTCAAAGCACTTCACTAAAACTCAATTCAAAGTTGTTTTCTTTTTCGTGGCGCTCATAGCGATGAGCGCGATGCTGAGGATTGTGCATAGTTCCGGGAACCAATCGCCGAACTGCACATAGAGCGTTTTTTCAGTGTGGGTATGAGCTTCGCCATATAATGCTACGGATCGTCGTGCAGGGGCTTGTTCGACTGATCGACCCATCCAATCAATGCATCCGCTGATGCCTGTATTTCCACAGCGCATGATGTCGCGATGCGTCTCAACTGCTCGCATGCGACTGATGCAGTAGTGCTGTTCAGGACCAAATGTTCCGTCGTACCAGGCGTCGTTTGTGATGACCGCCAAGACCTGCGCGCCACGTCGAACGTAGTCGGCGCAATAGTTGGGATAAATTGATTCGATGCAGATGATTGGCCCTACGCTCGTACTCGTTGCCTGCTCATTCGAAGCGCGAAGCGACAACGCTGTTGCACCTTCGCCCTTGTTCCATCCCGAAATCCCAACGCTCCATTGCAGCCATGATCGAATGGCGGGGAAGTCGTCAGAGAAGGGCATGTATTCGCCAAAGGGAGTCAGACGTGATTTGTGATGACGTGATAAGGAACTATCATGTGGATTCATGAGCAGCGCCGCATTGAAAACCCGAAAACGAGAGCTCGACTCTTTACTTGTGCTCTGTGCATTTGCCGGTGCTTTTTCGGGATCAAAGAACTCATAGTCTGCAAAACCGGTTAATAGTGACGTACCTGAGCTATCTACCCAATCTTTTAAACGACCCAAAAACCGTTCATTCTCCGGCAAGGTCAAGCCTATAGGAATTGCCGTCTCGCTCCATATGCTCAGATCGCAATGATGAATTCTGTTGAGAGAATCTTGCAAATGTTGGTGAAGTCCCATCATATCCGTGATGCCGCCGCGCCATTTGACCCAAGGATTGATACTTGGTTGAACCAGTCCCACGCGCACAACCGGTGTAGGTGTTTGATTGTCGGCATTGTGTATGCGCCAAGTACCATATGTGGCGACCAAAACAACCACGGCTAATGTCAATGCTGAGTGCGCAGATGTCTTTTGTCTGGTACAATACCAATGCGCAATCAACACATTAACTAACATGACAAAGAAACCTACAATCCAAACACCGCCGATGTCAGCGATTTGAATGAGGGCAGTGTGATACACTTGAGTATATCCCAATGCAAGCCAAGGATAAGAAGCATCACTTAGCGAGTGAAGCCATTCGATGGCTGTCCATGAGACGAGTAGTAGCGCAAGCGAAGGTGCAATGCCTTGACGCTTACGACTGTACAAATACATCCACCATGCAGGCATGAGAAAGAAAGGATGACCAAGCCATAGTCCTGCGCCGGCCGCCATAAGGTAGGGATCCGTTTCTTTCTGCCAGCTCATGACCCACCAATTGGCCGCACCGTGAAAGCAGAAAAAGAAGGTGTAGAGCAGACGATTGTGATTGTGGGCGTAGAGATTACGTTCAAGGACGATGATGAGTGGTACAAAGGCAAGGAATGCTACAAAGCCCAGTGGACTCGGTGCAAAGGCAAAACCGCCCAGAGCTCCGGCCAAGGCGACAATTCCATAGTTCGTCAGATTTTTCACAGTGTTTTCCAGTGCTTCCAATCAAAATAACCTTTGTTGTGCGATAGCGTTTCATTCTTGGAAAAAGTGGACGATACTCTGGGATATCACGAAATGGATTTCCGATATGAAAAGTACCCTTCGCTTTTTGCCCTCTTTGTCTTCAGTTCGCGCCATTGCGGCCCGAATCCCGGTTCTTCTGCAAAGTGTGTGGCCAGTTCCGGCCTACGTTAGTTCACGACCAAATCATGCCCCACAAAGCATGAATCGTCAGTTGATTCTTGGTTGTGCCTGCGCAGCTATCGGTGTAGCATGCATAGCTCTCTCGCAACTCCATTTGCTCCATTAAATCGCGTATTTGAAGGTCAAGCCATGACTCGGTGATTTGCACTGAGGCTTCGAGGCGGGAATCAGCCTGCGCGAGACGGAATCCTTATCTTTGTTCTGCACGATTGTTTCACCAAAGCGTAGCAGACAATGCTCGACCTCAAGTTCATCCGGGAAAATCCGGATGCTGTTATTAATAACACTGCCAACAAAAACGAAAAAGCAAACGTTCGTCATCTACTCGATCTTGACGCTGAACGACGCGGTCTGGTACAACAAACCGATGTTCTGAAGAATCTTCGCAACACTACCAGCGAAGAAATTGCGCGTCTCAAAAAAGCTAAAGAAGATGCTACGGAGAAAATTGAGGAAATGCGTCGTGTGGGTGATGAAATCAAACTCAACGACGATAAGCTGCGCGTCTTGGATGAAGAAATGAGCGCGATTTTGCTCACCATCCCGAATATGCTCTTCCACGAAGTGCCTATCGGACGTGATGCTTCAAGCAACGTTGAGATCCATTCTACTGCGCAAAAAATTCCTCAAGACTTTCGTCTTAACCACGTTGAGATTGCCAAGAAGCTTGGTCTTCTGGACTTCGAACGTGGCGCCAAAGTGAGTGGTAGCGGATTTGGTTTCTACACCGGCAAAGGCGCAACACTTGAGCGTGCTATGCTGAATCTCTTTCTCGATACACACATCGCAAAACACGGCTATCGTGAAATGATGCCTCCCTTTGCTGTCAATCGTGCGTCGATGGTTGGCACCGGACAAATCCCGAAGCTGGAAGATGACATGTATCGTTGTGCTGATGATGATCTCTATATGATTCCGACAGCAGAAGTGCCGCTGACGAATTTCTACCGCGACGATGTTCTCAATGATGCTGATTTGCCGACGAAGTTCTGTGGTTATTCAGCCTGCTTCCGTCGTGAAGCCGGCAGCTATGGCAAGGACACTCGTGGATTCCTCCGCGTGCACCAATTCAACAAAGTTGAACTCGTGAAATTCTGTCGTCCTGAAGAATCCTACGCCGAGCTCGAAACACTCGTTCGTGACGTCGAAGATTTGCTCGATCTCTTGGAGCTTCCATATCGAGTTATCCGTCTCTGTAGCGGCGATACCAGTTTCAACTCTGCGATGACCTATGATTTGGAAGTGTGGTCACCGGCAGAGCAAAAATTCCTCGAAGTATCATCATGCTCGAACTTCGAAAGTTTTCAAGCTCGTCGCGCGAACATTCGTTTCCGTAATTCGCAAGGTAAGTTGGAACACGTGCATACTCTGAATGGAAGTGGATTGGCTACCTCGCGCATCATGGTCGCTATGCTGGAACATCACCAGCGCGAAGACGGTTCTATTCGCATTCCGGAAGCACTGCGTGAGTACACTCGTTTCGATGAAATTCTGCCCGCCTAATTCTACAGCTTAATTGAACATGCTCTGCAAGCTCGGCACCGAATTGTGTGACTGAGCTTGCTGCATGCGCAGCTCGCGAATGCGGTTGAGTCCTTCATGCACCGTCTTCGGCGACAACTCAACATCATATCCCGCCTCAGGTACTGCACCCTTGTTCGTAATCAAATCCAAGACTTGATGGAAGCATTGTTCTGCCTCATCCAAGCGCATTAAATACAAGAGTGAGTAAGCTTTGTAATTCAATGCCATGAGTTGTGTGGGAACTTTGCTCAACGACATCTCTGCCCATTGAAGGGCTTCTTCATAGCGTTGTTGTGTTCCGCAAATGTGAGCAAGGGTCGACGCAGCTGTTGCGGCTACAGGCAGCGACAAGGTGCCGAGTTGAATGGCGAATTTGAGAGCCTCTTCTGACTTTGCAGCCATGTTCATTCTGCCAAGGGTTTGTCCGAGTTGGAACCAAGCATAGGCATTGAGCGGTTCTTCTTGCACATGACGGATGAGGAGTTCGTAATTACGCTTGACCTTGACTTCCATCTGATCACGATCGATGTCGTAACCGGTGTGAAGAATACAGATCGGAGAATCAACGATGTATGCGCCACACTCAAGCAATGAGGGAGTGATTTGCTCGTGTACGCGACCGCGGAATTCGACGCGAGGATATCCATAATTGCGGAAGATGCGAGGGTAGCCGCCGCGGTGCACTTCGGTTGAGGTGTCTTCTTGACGGTGCGGACTGATGATAGTACAGATCACACCACCTACTTGTGGGTTCAACTGTGAAAGCGTCTCGCGAACAAGAGGAATGGTTTGCACCGTCAAGGATTCATCTGCATCCAAGTACAAAATCCACTCGCCAGTGCAATGCTTCAGCGCTTCGTTGCGTGCGGCAGCGAAGTCGCCGTCCCAAGCACGATAGTACACCTCAGCACCAAAATTCTTAGCCAGTGCCACCGTTCCGTCAGTAGAACCGGTATCGACAATTACAATTTGATCAACAACGCCTTGTACCGATTCCAAACATGTAGCCAAACGATGCTCTTCGTTCTTGACAATCATGCACAAGGAAATAAAAGGCTTAGTTGGAGGCGCCGACGGTGTTGGTTGAGCTGCTTTCGGAGTATTGAATCCGAAGGAAGAACTCGATGCCTGCTTGTGCTGTGCTTCAACCTCGTTAACGCGTGCAAGAAAACCATGAAGGTCGGAACGATCAGGGGAGATCTGCAGTGCTTCTTGGAGAAAGCGACGAGCTTCATCGAACTGTGCTTTGTTCATGGCGCAGTTGGCGAGTCCGATACGACAAGAGATGTCTTTCGAGTTGTACTCCAATCCCTCGCGAAAACACGCTTCCGCATTGTCTTGTTGCTGCAGAGCCATGTAGCTCCGTCCCAGACAAAAAGCACGTTGTTCATGAGGCAGATTATACGCTCCAATCACTCGTGCCACGACATCGTTGCGTTCCAGTGCGTCGTTCATGGCGAGATAGTTTTGGAGAGCCTTCTGATAGTCGTTCAATGAGGTGTAGACCTCACCGAGTATGTAGTAGGCGAAGGCTTGATGGGGAACCAGTCGCAGAGATTCTTCAGCGCGTTCGATTGCGCGTTGCGTGTCTTTACGTTGAAAGGCAATGACAGCACCGTAGTTCAATGCTTGAGGTCTGATGGTTCCGTCAGGACTAGCCGTTTGCAAAGCCGCCTGTGTATCAAGCTCAGCTTCATCCAACTTGGCCAGCGCCAGATATGTTTTTGCACGTTGCTGCAGCATGTACGCATCGTTCGCATTGCGCTTGATGGCACTGTTCAACAATTCGAGGTTGCGGATTTGCTTCTTCTGCATCTCGCTTGGCGAGAGGTTATAGCCAAGGTGCTCAACTTCAATGTTGGATGGAGCAAAGCTCAAGTGATGTTCGCTGAAAGCATTGATGATTTGCTCGTGAATACATCCACTAAAGCGCAAACGCGCATCGTTGCGGAAGACACGAAGCAGTTGAGAAACAAAGCGAGATGTGTTGTTGTTCTGGACAGCGTGTGAGCTGAGATTCACCAGAAACCCGTGAATGTTCGCGGGAGCCGTTTGTACTACCCAAGCGAGTTCTTCAGGATTCATGATGCGTTCGTCGGCATCAATGCTGAGTATCCAAGGATAGCGTGCCTGACTGAGTGCAACGTTGCGTGCCTCGGCGAAGTCGTTTGTCCAGGGGAAGGAGATTACTCGAGCGCCGTATCGCTGGGCGATAGAGACCGTAGCATCGGTCGACCCGGTGTCGACGACGATAATCTCGCCGGCGCAATCGCGGACAGAGCGTAAGCAATCCTCGAGCATTGCTTCCTCGTTTTTAACAATCATGCAGACGGACAAAAGTGCGTTTTCCATACGGGCAGTCGATTCTTCCTGATATCGGGGAAGAAGTGCGAATACTATGCCATATCAATGGCGACGAGCTAAGGAAAGACGTGCTTGGCTAATGAGCTGAGCTCTGAGAACGAAAAACGGCCAAATTTCAACAATTTGACCGTTTGCAAATGAGATGTCTAGTCTAAAATTTCAGTGCTCAGGCGAGCTTTTGATCCATTATTGTCGGAGGTCGATCACTTCCACACCCTTGGGACTCGTGAAGCTAAACTCGGAGTCATTCATGGGCACATTGGTTTTGAGTGACGAAATCGCCCAGTCTTGTTTGCCCTGATCGCTCTCAATTTCAATCTTCGAAATCGTAAGTGACTTCTTGGAGATTGAAAGGACGATTGCGTGCACACCGAAAAGTTCAGCGCCGGATGCTTCGAGACGGAGCAGATAGTTTGTTCCTCCCTTTGTGCTGATTTCATTGCTCAACGAAACCGGTTTGTAGCGACCGATGCATTCGAGGAGAATTTTCTCAACTGAGAGAGAGGAGTTCTTTGAATTGTATTTCGAGACGACCACTGACTTGCGTGAAGGAGTATAATTCCACACTGTCTTTCCGTCGCAGATGATAATGCGATCATGCAACTCAATCACAAATTTGTCAGAACGCTTAGCGCGGATGCTGATACGCTCATTCTTCATAGCTGAAGAAGTCGCTACAAGCTTCACCGATTGGGTTGAACTCAATTGATCAGCCAAGCGTTTGTGTAAGGTAGCCGCATCCTCCTGCGCTTCAAGTTGAGCAGCAAAAAAGAACACAAGAGGCAGTATGATGAAAAAGCTAGTCGAGAGTTTCATATTAATCCGAAAGACGTGCACTGAGCTCGCCACGAAGGCCTCTGAATGAGGTGAGCTCAGCATCGATAGTACCGATAGGAATTTTAGCACTGACTTTGATTGGGGCTTTGCGATCGTCGTCAGATAGCCAAATCAAGATCCGTCCATCAGACTTAAACAAGCCTCCGTCCGAGATCACCGGCTCAACAACGATACAACGGAATTTTCCAGCTTCAACCTCAACGGTTTGTTTGCCGAGAACACGAACTCCTAAATCATGACAGTCTTTGTTGAAGAAGTTCTTGAGGTTTATGATACTTCCGTTCGTGAATTGACGCAAGTTCTGAGTGCGCACATAAAAGAAGGCCGAGACGATGTCGTGAATGTAGGGCGAAATCTGAAAATCACCTTCGTTGGTATGCGCTTGATGATTGATTTGGTCCAGTGAAGCGTTGAAGTCTCTGCTGTAGCCTCCTTCACGAATACTCTGGTTAAACTCCCATGGGAAAATTCCAGAAACGTCGAGCACGGTGCGGTAGCGATCACGAACGCGGTACAGCCACTCAAGACTTTCAAGCGAGCGAACTTCGAAGCGTATGTCGTAGCATTGACGACTACCTTTCATAACCGGATTTGGAAGGATGTCAAAGCTCGCGTGTCCGGCAGTGATGAACTTGTAACCGATGCGGTATTCCAAATGCTCACCATAACCAAAGGCCTCGTTTGGCACATAGCGGTCAGCTTCGCCGCGCTGTGTGTTTGGCGTCGGACCGGGTAAGTAGAACGACGAGGAGCACAAAGCAACACTCAAAATGAGAATTGCTCTGAAAATCGCGGTTATGGTTGTGTTCTGGATCATGGGACTACGACGTGCTATAGTCGGTCTTTGTGTACAAGACCGTTTTCTATGCCCGAGCAAAATACGCAGAGAATAAGTGGAAATTGTGCCGGATCCGTCCTAATCCCTACCAATCGCACAAAATTCAGATTTGCGTACACGCAATGATTATTTTGGTTGCGATGCATTTGAAACTGTGATTAAATTCGACAAACGCATATGTCCTCACAACTTGCAATACGAAACATGGTTTGCAATCGCTGCATTCGTGTTGTGCGTGAGGAGTTGGAGCGTGCCGGCTTTCATCCCACGGAAGTGCGATTAGGCGAGGCACTGCTTGAAGAGGACTTGGATAGTGCTTCGCGTGAGCAAATCCGAAGTGTGTTGAGCGAAAATGGTTTTGAGCTGCTTGACGATAAGAAGCGACGTCTTATTGAGCAAGTGAAGCTCGTTATAATTGATTTGATGCAGCACGGCGACGAAGAGCTGCTGTCGACGATTGTGTATTCAAAGTACATCTCATCCAAGCTCGATGTTGACTACACAACCATTAGTACATTGTTTTCGCAGTTAGAGGGCATGACACTTGAGAAGTACATCATCCATCAACGCATAGAGCGCGTGAAGGAATTGATGATGTATGATGAGTGTAGTTTGAGTCAGATAGCATTTCAGTTAGGCTATTCGAGTGGGCATCATTTATCGAATCAGTTCAAAAAAGTAACGGGGATGAGTCCGACAGAATTTCGTCGGCTCCAGAATAAGCCACGTAGGGCACTAGATCAGGTCACCACAGGCCAATAAGTAGCGTCGTTCCTTGCAATCAGATAGTTAGTACTAAATACAAACTCACAGCAGAATTGTTTGAGACATTGTATAGCAATGTCATTTTCTTAACTCAATCCGGAGTACATATGATGGTATTGTTTCGTTCCGTGAGCCTCGCGCTCATCTTGTTCGTTTGTTCCAGTGCAGCACTTCGTGCTCAAGGTCATCAGGGCGATATGGCTTTGGGAGCTAGCGTCGGACTGCCATCCGGTATTGCTGCATCAGTGATGTCCAACACTGGTACAGGAAGTGGAAGTACAATTGGTTTAGTCAATCTTACAGTTAGTGGTGGTTCAATGTTTTCATACGGGCTTAGTTCGAATCTCGAACTTCAAGCTGGTTTGGGTATCGGATTGATTTCCTATTCAACCAGCTCCAGCACACAAACGGCACCTCCGTCGCGGAACCTCATTTCTATTATGGTTGGTGTTCGCGATTATTTAAAAAACAGCTCGGATGTGAGTCCCTATGTCGGCGGTCAGCTTGGCTACAGTATGATGCCGGAAGTCAACAATGTCAGTGGCTCGATGTTTATGCTCGACGCATTTTTTGGCGTGCAGGCACATATATCGAAGAACGTTGCCATGTTTACTCAAATCGGCTTGGGCTATGTGAGTGGATCGGTTACTCTGAAAACCGGTCAAACAACCAATTCCGCAAGTGAAAACACAATCTCGCTCGGTGGCTCTGCCATTGGGTTGAACGTGTATTGGTAAGATATTTAATCGCCAAGCGCAATCTCAAACAGTCTAGCAAAGGGTCATGATGCACACACATCATGACCCTTTGATTTTGTTGCTTTATACTTTCGTTGAGTCTGGTGTTTTTAGCGCGATTTCAAAAATCGCAATGCATCAGGTAGAGCTCGAAGGTAGTCGAGCGGCCGTACAGCTAACTCACGTTGCACATAAAGAATGAGAAGGATCGAGAGCACTGCGTTATAGATGATAACTCCCAAAGCAAAGATTGAGCTTTGTCCGCTGAGTCCACTCAAGCAGAAGACAAGCAAGCCGCATAGCGATGCAACGATGACGTATCGTAGCAGCAATGCATTGCGATTCATTGCCAAGAGCGCAGCCGACAAAGGGTAGAAAGGCACGAAGAGTGCAGCTAAGGCCATGAGATTGAACTGTCCGGTTACCAACAAGTACTTCCCGCCAAGCACGCGAACAATGAGCGAGGTCCCGCCAAGCTCCATGAAGCCTATGATGAAGACATAGCTGAGGAAGAGGTAGGAAACAGCTTTGGATAGAATGACCGAGAACTCCTGCTTCTTTCCATCAGGCAACAGACGAATGGCAGAAGGATACAGCAGACTAAACAGCGCGTCCATACCGGTTTCAAAAACACGGTAAAGAGTTTTTGCTGCAGTGTAAATACCGACCACGCCAAGATCGTGGAAGAAGAATTGCAGAATAAAAATGTCGAGCTGACGAATAGCATTGGTAATCGCACCAATGAAGACCTGTACCGATCCAAAGCGCAAGAACTCAGAGCTTGAGCGAAGCTGATTCCACGAAAAGCGAAGCAGTTTTCGACTGATTACAATTGCCGCCACGGAACTCGTCGCCATACCCGTGCAATTGATAAACACCATGTCGTCGAAACTGCGCAGAGTGTTGTGAGCCAGCATCCAAAGTGTCAGACCAATCATCGAAGCAAACCAAAAGAAGTTCACCCAGAAGACCTGTTTCATTTGGGTGTCGCGAAGCAGGATCTTGAGACAATAAGCACGCGGTATGGTAAGCAGGCAGTAGACAGGTAACCACAGCGCGACGAGGGAAAAGCGACTTTCTTGAAAGAGATAGGACAGAGGAGTTGAAAGTGCGGCAGTGATAAGAGACAATCCCAGAACGATGATACACTGGAAGAGTAGTGCCGCTGCGTTCACTTGCGGACGTCGTTCGCGATCGTATCCAAATTGTATGAGACTCTGCAGTGCGGCGCCGTCGCTGAGGATGAAGATCCAGGTTTGCAAACCAACCAATTCCGAAGTCAAACCCAGTTCAGCCGGAGGAATGGCGCGGTATTGCAGCAGTGCTACGAAGCCGTACAGTACAAACAGAACTTTGTCAGCAGCGGTCCAAGAGATCTTCCCGACATAGTCCTGTACGCGCATTAGTCAACCCTTCCAATTCCTTTGAACTTGTCAAAGCGGGCGCTGTACAAAACGATATTCAAATCTCGGTCGCGAAGCGTTCCACCGGAAGGAGAATAGTAAAACTCGCCGAGTACCGGCGTTGGTGTTCGAGCAAGTCCACCATGCTCATCCACATAAAAATGCAGTACATGATAGCCAAGCTCAAGCGGTGTTGCTTGAGCTTGGGCTACGAGATTGTCAGGACTATAAAGATGCAGATCCATTAGGCAGCTGCATTATCCTCGCCGGTTTTTGGAGATGTTTCGCCTCGTTTTTTCATCTCGAGGACGATTGCCGCGACTGCAGCAAGGAGTAATAAAACGTTTGAGGCAAGACTAATAGTTTTTCCTTGCTCAAACTTTGGTGATTCGTATTTGAATTCGACGGTGTGATCGCCTGCCGGAACGATTACAGAGCGGAAAGCAAAGTTGGTCTTGAATGTCTCTGTTTCCTTGCCATCAACAAAGGCCTTCCACGAAACCGGATAATACACTTCACTCACGTAAAGCAGATTTGTACCGGTCGCGTGTACTTGATACTTCTGGTACTCGTTACGTCGTTCAACCAAAGTTGCCGTTGCGGCTTGTCCCGCGGTGTCAATTGCTTGTGGCAATTTCTCTTCCACATACGCCGTATCACCCGGGAAGAAATCACCATTCTTCAAGTGATTCAGAATAGAGGCCTTTGAATCGACAACAGCATGATTGACGAAGAAGGCACGCGGCATGAACGAAGGGTTGCGATAGACATAAGCGCGTTGCGCCGAGACAAATGCCGGCTGTAGGTTAGGAAAGATCTCGCGTGACGACAAGATGTACTTCACGTTCAACAAGTTCCACAAGAGCGGATTGTTGATGACCGATCCATTTGCATTGCCCGCCAAATCCATCAAGTCCTGATAGACACGCATCTTGGCTGAGTGATAGCCGTGGATGTTTTCGAGTTTGAAATAGGCAGCTACGTTGGGTGAAGGTAGAACGTCGAGATCTGCAATACGGAATACTGAGCTGTCGCCTTGCAAGTATGAGATGACGTCAGTTTTCACAAAAACTTCCGACTCGATCTTCTTCTTAGGAACGTCCATCGGACGCACATCGACACGCCACAAGTCGACCAGCACTAGAACGATAATCAATGGATAGAAAACGTTTTCGCCAATGCGTTTTTGAACGAACATCAAGACGGCGACGCCGCTCAACAACGCGAGTAAACCTGTTGTCATCCAGTCGCTCTTCATCTCGCCATAAATCCATTCGCCGAGAGTTTCTCTGATTTCAGCGCTGTATCCTTGTTGCACGAATTGCTGACAATTCTCAACCGCAGTTCTAAATGAGGTTTCGATAACGGATGGGTAAATGAATCCCAACACAAGGAAAAATGCTGTTGCGCCGGCGAAGAAGAGTCCAACTTTCTTAGCCTTCGCTTCTTTACTCTCACGAGCCATCGCAAGAGCAGCAATTCCATAGGCAGCCAATGCCGGCATTGCGAATTGCATCATGGCCAGAGCCATGCTCGGGGCGCGGAACTTGTTGAAGAGAGGTACGTGATAATAGAACAGGTCGTAGAGAACTGACATGTTCTTTCCAAATGACAGAATCAAAGAAAACACGCTCAATGTGATTAAAAACTGTACAAAGAGATCGCGTCTAAACTTCCACGCACCAAGTACTCCAAGAAACAGGACAGCAATACCCATGTAGTTGGCGGCATCGGTGAAAGGCATCTGACCGTAATAAGCAGCGACTACTGTTTCCTTGTTGCCGGTTAGCGGTCCTTTGTACTTGAGTTTTCCAAAACCATAGTAATTAGGAACGAAGAAGGTTGAAACTTCCTCGGGAGAAAATGACCAATTGGTTGCGTAATCATAATCGTTGCCGCCATTTGCATCTTGCTTATTCGCTGCCTTCATCTGCGCGGTGTCGGCTTGCATCAACTGACTGAGAGGAGCCGAACCGCGGGTAGAATAAGGCGTGTATTCAATTGTTGAAAGGAATCGATCGGCACCCATTCCAAAGCTCATTGCACCGGCGACGGCAAGTACAAGCGCTGCGCGAAGAACTCCCATGGGTTGTTGTTTGGTGATCAAACGACTAACAAGTTCGAAGAGCAGATAGAGGCCAAAGGTGCAGATGCCGTAAAAGACCATTTGAAGGTGAGTGGACTCAACCATGACGTGCACAGCAAGCACGAGAAGCACCGCATATTTCAACGACCACTTTTCTCGGATATTTTCCAGGCCAAGCAACACATAGGGAAACATGGCAAAGGCGATGGGCTTGGTGTTGTGACCAATCATTACCCAGGTCATGACCCACGTACTAAAGACCGCTGCGACGGCGGTAAAGAGCGCCACCATTCGTTCGTGTTTTTTGGATCGCATCAAGAAGTACATCCCAATCGCATAGAGGATGTACCAGAAACCGATACGCGCAGTGTCACTTCCGAGTATGGCCGCAAAGGCATAGGAGATCTTCGAAACGATATAGGCGCTGAAGTCCCAGGTACGATTACCGGTTGTGAGCAAAGCCGCATAGCTCGGCAATCCGCTGAAGATATAGGGGAGCCACTGCGGGAATTCACCCTTCTGCGCAGCCTCTTTCAAGAAAGGCTGGAAGCTCTCGGATGCAATGTTGTCGCTGGCGTTAAAGCCGGCTCCAAAGATCGCCTTACCGAGAAAGCTGATGACGAGGATGAGGAGAAGTCCAATGACCGCCCAATCCTGAAATTTTTCCGGAATCAAGGGGCGACTCGATGATGTGCTGGATGTGCTCATTCGGTGTAGGAATATGGTCGTGAAGGACGAAAAAACAAAAATAGTCTCAAGGGCGTTACAGAGCGCAAAAGCCTTCAAAAAGGGCTGAAAAAATTATTCTGGATAGATTTATGCTATTTCGGACATATTTGTCTTACTTTTCTCTTGTGCTTTTGAATGCTGTTCACTACGTTGCACTGAATCGTTCAGGGGATTCTCTCACACAACCTCGTTTAGCCCATCCGCACCATTATCACCACGGGGCCGCGCTTGAGGACCTACACCTGTTGACGACACAATTCTCATTCATTATTGAGGGGATAGTATGAAAACCTACGACGTAAGTCACATCAAGAATGTCGCCTTGCTTGGGCACACGGGCTCGGGCAAAACCACATTGGCCGAGTCCATGCTTTTTGAATCCGGAGTCATCAACCGGCGTGGTAGTGTAGAAGACCACAATACAGTTTCTGACTACACGGATCTTGAACATGAACGCCAGTCATCGGTCTTTGCCACGATGCTTAACTTGGACTGGCGAGACTACAAAATCAACCTTCTTGACACTCCCGGATACGATGATTTTATTGGCGAAGTAATCACCGCACTTCGTGTAGCAGATACCGGAATCTTAGTTCTCAATGGCATCAACGGTGTTGAAGTAGGCACCGAGATCATCTGGCGATACACCGAAGAATTCAAAACACCTACCCTCATCGCTGTCAATAAACTCGATAACGAGCACAGCAAATTCGATCGAACAGTTGAGCAAGCCAAAGAACGATTTGGTCGCGCAGTGACCGTTGTTCAATACCCGGTAAACGAAGGCGCAGGCTTCAACGCAATTATCGATGTGCTCAAAATGACGATGTACCGATTTCCTGCTAATGGCGGTAAACCGGAAAAATTACCCATCCCCGATTCGGAAAAAGAAAAAGCTGCCAAGCTGCACAACGAGCTCATCGAAGCTATTGCTGAGAATGATGAGACGCTGATGGATAAGTACTTCCAGCAAGGTGAGCTTGATGAAGACGAAATGCGCGACGGCTTGAAGCGCTCCATGATTCGTCATCAACTCTTCCCACTCTTCTGCGTTTCAGCGCGCAATAACATGGGTAGCGGACGTATCATGGGCTTCATTGATAACGTCGCTCCAAGCGCTAACGAGCTCGCAACACCGGTCGTTGATACCGAAGGAAATGCCATTAAGTGCGATCCGAATGGTCCGCCTGTTGCGTTTGTGTTCAAAGCAATCTCAGAACCAAACATCGGCGACATGACCTTCTTCAAGGTCTTCTCGGGCACCATCAAACCATCCACTGCACTGGTTAACGCGCAAACCGGTGTGAATGAAAACTTGGGTCACCTCTTTGTCGTTGACGGCAAAAAGAGAGAAGAAATCCCACAACTCGTTGCCGGTGATATCGGCGCGGTTGTTAAACTGAAAAACACACACGTCAACAACACTCTTCACGAAAAGAACTCCAACGTTGTTGTGCCGCCAATCATTTTCCCGAATTCGAAACTGAGAACCGCGGTTCTGCCGAAGAACAAAGGCGACGAAGAAAAGGTCGGAACTGCACTTCACCAATTGCACGAAGAAGATCCAACTTTGGTTGTTGAACACTCACACGAACTCAAGCAGATTATCCTGCATGCTCAAGGTGAAATGCACTTGTCAGTAGCTAAGATGCGTATCCATAACCGATTTAAAGTGGATGTTGAGTATGTGGAACCGAAGATTCCATTCCGCGAGACAATCCAAAGACCAGCGAAGGGCATGTATCGTCACAAGAAACAATCCGGTGGTGCAGGACAATTCGCAGAAGTGCATATGCTCATTGAGCCTTATCACGAAGGCATGCCGAATCCAGCCGGAATTACCGTTCGTGGTACAGAAGAACATCCACTGCCTTGGGGAGGAAAACTCGTGTTCCTCAATTGCATCGTTGGTGGTGTGATTGATGCACGCTTCTTGCCGGCAATTGTGAAGGGAATCATGGACAAGATGACGAATGGTCCGCTAACCGGCTGTCCGGCTCGCGATATCCGCGTCAGTGTATTCGATGGAAAAATGCACCCGGTTGATTCCAATGAAGCAGCCTTCAAAACTGCAGGCATGATGGCATTCAAAGATTGCTTTATGCAGGCTGATCCTAAGTTGCTTGAACCGATGTATGATGTGATCGTTACGGTGCCCGATGATTTCATGGGTGAAGTCATGAGCGATTTACCGTCACGTCGCGCACTCATTCACGGCATGGAAGCAGAAGGACACTTCCAGAAAATCTCTGCACGTATGCCGCTGTCGGAACTGGATAAATACTCGACATCACTGCGCGCAATGACTCAAGCCCGCGCGACCTATAGTGCAACATTTGCTGAGTATGCGCCAACGCCGCCTACCGTCCAGCAGAAGCTGGTTCAAGAGTATCAAAAGCATTTGCATGGTGAGGAAGACTGAGCCACACATCAGTAATTTCTCAGGTGCTCACGGACTGCGGGTTTTTTACCAGCGGTCCGTTTTTTTTGTGCCAAGTCGGATCCAGAGCAGTCCTGAATCTATAGCCATCAAGAAAGACCGAAGTCGGTGCTATGTTTGAGGAACCGAAAAGTAGTAGCTGAATTAACTGTTGATCTTTATGCGACTTCCCGTCATCGTCCTCTTCATATTCGCGCTGAGTTTCGTGTCCAACGCTTGTCTGCACGCAGAAGATCTTAAACCCATGTCTGAAGCAGATGTTCAAGCCGTCCACGATGTTGTACTTGCACATCCGGCATGCCCGAAGTCGGTTCGATTTGTGAGTGTGAGCCTGGTCGAAACGAAGTCGAGCACGAATTCCAACGCACGCGTCTTCCAAGCAGTTCTTCTGGATCGTCCGAAGAACCGTTGTATTGAAGCGCGAGTGGATGTGCTTCTGCGACGCGTTGTTGAGTGGAAGGAGCAGAGCGGTCATCAACCAATGGTCTTGTATGAGGAATACGACATGGTTGATGACCTCGTCAAGCGCGACAGCAGCTGGCGACGAGCTCTGGCCAAGCGAGGAATTCTAGACACGAATGACGTGGTCGTTGATGCTTGGGCTGTTGGTGCGTTGAAGATTCCCGGCTACGAATCATCGCGTCTGATGCGTGGTGTGAGTTATGTGCGTGAGAAGCAGACGAATTTTTACGGACGACCGATTGAAGGTCTGACGGCAGTTGTGGACCTCGTCACTCAAAAAGTTGTGAAGATTATAGACAACGGCGTTGTACCCATAGCCGGACCCAGCGAAGAATTCTTCCCGGATTCACATCCAAATCCCGATCGTGCGCGATTGCACCGAATGCGCATTGAGCAGAGTGCGACGAATGTTGAGATTGACGAGAATAATTTCATTCAATGGCAGGGCTGGAGATTTCAGGTGATGTTGCATCCCCGAGAGGGATTGGTGTTGCGGACGGTATCGATTGCCGACAAAGGAAAGCTCCGGTCGGTGCTGCATCGTTTGGCTTTGTCGGAAATGGTCGTGCCCTATGGCGACACAGCATCAAACTGGACCTGGCGCAATGCCTTTGATGTTGGAGAATACGGCGTTGGAAATTTGACCTTTCCCATGGATAGTCTAAACGACGCACCGGCTAATGCTCGATTTCTTGATGCAGTGCTTGCGGACAATGATGGACTGCCGGTTGTGCGCCCAAGAGTAATCGCTGTCTACGAACGCGACGGAGGTTTGCTGTGGAAACACTTCGAGCAGTATTCAGGTCGCAACGAATCTCGTCGTGCCCGCGAGCTCGTCGTGAGCTCAATCACAACAGTTGGGAATTACGACTACGCATTGAATTACATTTTCCGCCAAGACGGCTCCATCAAAGTCGAAGCACAGCTTAGCGGTATAATGTTACCCAAAGGTGTAGTCGATAGCGTTGTGGTGCCTCACGATCAAACGCTAGGTCATCTCGTCACTCGACGGGTCATGGCTCCCAATCACCAACACTTCTTCTGCTTTCGCATTGACGCAGATGTTGATGGCGTAGAGAATAGTCTCAGCGAGATCGATGCGTGGTCACCACCTGCATACACTCGAGAAAACCCTTCCGGCAATGCGCTCGTGATGGACGAGCACACGCTACGTTACGAACGCGAAGCCCAACGCATGACCGATTCAAAGCGTGCACGCTGTTGGAGAGTATCGAATCCGATGCGTAAGAATAGGATCGGAGAGAATTCATCCTACCTACTTGTGCCATCTACAACTGCTTGGCCGGTACTTGACACGGCGAACATCGTGCGCAAGCGAGCAGCCTTTCTCAATTCCCAGTTATGGGCTACGCAGTACAACGAGACCGAGCTTTATGCTGCCGGAGATTATCCGAATCAATCAAGTGGGGGAGCAGGATTGCCGGAGTTTTGTGCTGACAATCAGTCCTTGGAACAACACGATGTAGTCCTGTGGTACGTCATGGGCTTGTCACACATTCCACGCGCGGAAGAGTTCCCAATCATGAACGTACACAATGTTTCGTTTAGCCTCTTGCCGGCCGGATTTTTCGACGAAAACCCAGCTCTCGACGTCGCACCGGCGCAGAATGAGGATTGAATTGGTGTCAATTGTCCAATAGAAAGATTCGACTTCCTGTGGCTCATGGTGTGAGTAAAAAAATGTAAGTTGATGCAGAGCACCCTAGGCGACCCATGATTCGATCGATTCTTATTCTTTGCTTCTGTGTAGTGATGCTAAGCTCTTGCGACCGACCAATGGATCCGGAGCCGGAGCTACCTACGCGCAAAGACTCACTAAGTCTATTTACCAAAGCTTTCAGTCCGCCTGAGAGCTGTCAGACATGTCATCCCAAGCAATACCAAGATTGGGAAATGTCTATGCACGCCTATGCAATTGAGGATCCGATCTTCCACGCAATGAACAAGTTGGGTTTGGAGCAGACCAATGGTTTGCTCGGAGAATTCTGCGTTCAATGTCATGCGCCTATCGCCACGCAAATGGGCGAAGCACCGGGAGGAGTGTTGAATGCAAATCTCTCGCCCGCCGGAAGACGTGGGGTTACATGCGATGCTTGCCATCGAAGTGAAGCGCAATCGCCCGGACACGTGATTTCCAAGTTCCGATTGGATGGAGTGCTCTATGGTCCGATGAAATCTCCCGATGCCGTTCCTAACCGCTTCCATGGATCTCAATATCATCCGCAAATCGAGCAAAGTGAGAATTGCAGTGGCTGTCACGATGTTATCAATACTCGCAACGTTCAAGTAGAAGCAACCTATACCGAGTGGCAGAAAAGTATTTATCCGGCTCGTGGAATTCCGTGTCAGGTGTGTCATATGAAGTGGGATTCTGGCACAGCGGCGATTGGATCCAATGTAAAACGACGTGTGCACAGTCACGTAATGGCCGGGGTCGATGTACCGCTGACTGATTTCCCGGGACGTGATCAAATGATCTCTGAGGTCGGATACCTCTTGAATAATTCGATTCACACTGAGTTTTTACCGCCACTGCAGATTAATCGCGGACAGAGTTTGCCGTTGATCTACTCATTGACAAACAGCATCACCGGACACAACGTTCCATCTGGAACGATCTTCGAGCGACAAATGTGGGTGCAAGTTGAAGTGGTGAATGAGAAGGGCGACACACTTTATCGCAGTGGTATGCTCGATCCGAATGGCGATTTGCTGAATGACAAAAGCGACTTCGTAAAAAAAGGAATGATTCCCTACGACACTGCTTTGGTTCTTTTCAATGGAACAGCTTATCGTAAAGGTGTCGAAGTGCCATTCTTCTTTGATGCGGATGCTATCAGCAATCACAGTATTCCGCCATTCGAGACTCGCTATGCTAAGTATCTCCTAAAGCCTGAGTTGTTGGCTTCGAGTTCGACGTTGAATGTAAAAATGCGTCTGATGATGCGGGCAATCCCACCATACCTACTTCGCATGTTGGGTCACGCAGCCCTCGTCGACAAAGTCCCGGTTTTCCAAATGGAAGAGCGCACAGCTGAAATCAGCATTAAATGATAGTTCACATCTAATAGCTGTGGCATTTCTAATTTGCATCAACCGCAACACTGTAAACACACTGTGAACTCCACTTTGAATCTCCTCTTCGTCGGCGATGTCGTCGGCGAATCAGCACTCATGCACACCGCAGCAGCATTGCCACAACTCATCCGCGATCATTCGATTGATGTGGTAGTTGTCAATGGTGAGAATGTTTGGGACGGTAAGGGTATTAACGAACAAGAAGCAGCGGTGCTTTTTGAGGCTGGAACGCATGTGATCACAACCGGCAATCACATTTGGGAGAACTGGAAGTCTCGTCCCTTACTCTCTTCCAATCCACGCGTCATTCGTCCACACAACTATCCTCGCGAAAATCCTGGCAAAGGATATTGCACAATTACGATTGAGGATGGTTTGCTGGTGAGCATAGTGCAGCTCCAAGGACGGGTTTTTATGCAGTCGATTGATTGTCCTTTTCGCGCAGCCGATCAACTCATCCCAAAGCTTCGTGAGCAGTCGCCCATTATCATCGTCGATTTTCACGCCGATGCAACGGCAGAGAAGATCGCAATGGGTTGGCACTTGGATGGTCGTGTTAGCGCAGTGCTTGGAACTCATACACACGTTCAAACAAACGATGCGTCAATCCTTCCTGGAAAGACAGCCTATATCAGTGATGTGGGCATGAGTGGTCCGTACAATTCAGTTGTGGGAATGGCAAAGGATATTGCGCTCAAGCGACTTCTCTTGCAAACCGCTCACAAGTATGAGTTGGCAAAAGGCGATTATCGCGTCAGCGGCGTTGTTGTTCGTATCAACGCAGATAATGGTCAAGCTGAACATATCGAATCTTTCCAGCTGCGTTGCGGTGATGAAGAGAAAGCACTGGTGGCGCCGGCTCAACGCCAAGCGTCATAAAACGAGCTTGCTCACTCGCGAAAATTCTGAGCTCAGCGGTGGCGTCGTTTCTGAATTGTTAACCCTGCATGATTTACAAGGAGTCCAAATGAAGCAACTGCATCTGTCAGTCGTGTTCTGTGCGCTGTTTTTGATCTGTCTTCCACAGCACTCCATCGCGCAATCCCTTGAGCGTCTCATGCCGCCGCCGAAGGCAGCCTATTATCATCGTGATAGCACACGAATGATGTTATCAGCAACGACGCTCTTGGTGCTACCTGACACGCTCACACCGGGTATTGACAATGCAGCGACCTTGCTTGAAAATGCTGTGCAGAAGAAATTAGGACTGCAGCTCAAGAGAAGCTCCATTCGGACTTACATGCTATCCATGACTCCTGGCTTACAGGGCATCATCTTTCTTCCTGCATCTAACTCCTTTGCAACCGCTTTTAGCACTCAACTCTTTCCTAACCAAGAGACAGCGCCTAGCAAGAAGGGTTCGTATATGCTGGACATTATGCCACTGAGAAGCGTGATTCGAAGCGCAGATGAAGAGGGTTTTGAAAATCGTTGGATATTCAGTCAGCACAACTTGCAGGTAAATGCCAATGTCACTACTCTTCGTAGCATCGCCGACAGCATGGCGTTGCTCAAACTCAATGGTATTTCGCAGCACGATTTCAAACTCGGAATTCTTGATCGCGTCATCCCGCAGTATTTCAAGAACGTTGATTCACTCAAAAAGTACTGCAACGCACGAAGCATTGAGATCATTCCCGGAGTTTGTGCTATTGGTTGGAGCTCAAATACTCTTTTGAATGATCCTCAATTAGCTGAGGGATTAGAAACACGCACGAAGTACGTCATTGAATCAGACACGGGACGAATCGTTGCCGATGCTCGCGTGAGCTTTTCGAATGGTGGCTTTGAATCTGCAGATGCGTCGGGTAATATTCGTGGCTTTAGCTATGTAGACACGGCTATTCACCAAGACAAGGTGAGCTATCATTCGGGGACTGCGAGTGCGCATTGCAATGCGGCAATCAAGGGTGCCAACGCACGCTGCATTTTGGATGTGCAGTGTCAGCCGTACCAGTACTACTCCATGAGCGTCTGGTTCAAAACCAAAGATTGTTCTGCCGACGAGTTTCGTCTCATGGCCTTGGCGGATCGTGGAAGCGGAACGCTCGTACCACTCACATTTTCTGCCATTGATTTGCCCGCAAATTCGTCGTGGCATAAAGCGGAAGTGTACTTCAATACCATGAACGCCACACGACTCGTACTGTATGCTGGAATCTGGGGAGGACGCAGCGGCGAGTTGTGGATGGATGATTTAGAAGTGAGACCTGCAGGCTTGACAAATGTTCTTCGTCGAGCCGGCACACCACTTAGTGCAACGCTGCTGCACTCCACACAGACTTTGAGTGAGGGCGTGGATTTCCTTCCTATACATGATACATGGTGGGATAGTGGCACAGATAACTTGGGACCATATCATCAATCGCCAACTTTTCGTATCAGTTCTTCTTCGCATATACACAATGGTGATACTGTTGAGTTGCGTTACTTCCATCCCTTTGCTGCCGTAAGCGATGAAAATGGGAATGGATCTGTGATGGTTTGCGTGAGTGAAGACACTCTGTATTCAATACTCAATCATCAGCTTCGCGGTGTGGATGCGCTGTACAATCCTCAGCGTTATTTCATGAGTCACGATGAGATTCGCTCGATGAATCACGATGATGCATGTACAAAGCGAAAGCTCACACCTGCCCGGCTACTCGCTGAGAATATCAACAAGTGCGATTCTCTGCTGCATGTGATTCGTCCGGCTTCGGATGTTTTTATGTGGAGTGATATGGTTGATTCGCTGCACAACGCGATAAACAACTACTATCTCATCGATGGAGATTTGCGAGGAATTTGGAATCGCATTGATACTTCAATAACCATCGTCAATTGGAACGGCGGCAAGAAGGCAAACAGCATGAAGTTCTTTGCGGATCATGGCTTTAGTCAAATCACGTCGCCTTATTACGATGCCGGCAACTCAAAGGGCATTCGTGACTGGCGAGTCGCGCAAGAAGCTGTAAAGGGAATTCGTGGGATGATGTACACGACATGGGCGGCAGACTATAAATTCTTGAGACCCTTTGCATACTATGCGTGGTCGGCCGGTCCTTTCGTGCTGCACACAGCTCTGGATTCAACTGCACTTCAACAGTCCACGATTAACATCGACACACGTGTCTTTTCAGATCCCTTTGATGCAGCAGATCAAATCACGAAGGCAAGTTTTGTCATCGAGAAGACATCGAAATCGCAACAGAGAGTTGCCATTGCATTGACGAAATCTCAGACAGCAAGTTGGACAACCAGCACTCCGTTGCCGGATGCAGAGTGGTTCTGTTATTCGATTGAAGCACAGAATTCTCAAGGATTGACACGACGCACGCCGGTTTACACAGTGGGACGAAAGAAGTCCGATACTCTAAGCGCTGTACAAGACGAAGAGTTTTCGTCTGTAGACATCGTCGTCTTTCCGCAACCGACTACGAGTACTATCAACTGCAAGCTTCCGTTTCAAGCGTCGTTTGTTTCCTGGTCACTGTTCAGTACTAATGGACGTCTGCAACTGCAAGGAAGTCAGCGCATTGTAGATATCGCATCCAGAAGCTTTGTAATCAACACAAACGCTTTGCAAGCTGGGGAATACATACTGCAGTGTAATGATGGTCTTCGAGATTATCAACGAGTACTTCTGATTCACTAAGTAGGATTGGGACCTACACGACGATGATGATTGTTCGTGATTAGTGTGAGCTCTCGACCTAGGTACTTTATACACAACATCAATACCCACCAAGAATTGGAACAGGGTTTGCTGAACTTCAATTATCCGCTTCAGATAGCCGGGCTTTCTACCGATAAACCAAAGGTAGTTCGCGAAGGAAGTGGAATTCCAAACGAATTCAGCATTAATTCATGTCCAAGCGATTTTCTTTTCGACTCGACGGATTGCAAAAATTCCGTCATTTCAAGACAAATGAAGCCAAGCTTGCTTTAGGCGAGATTGCACGCATGCGTCATGAAAAACAAGAGTCAATCAACGATCTCCAACGCTACCTCGACTCACGGGAGCTTCATCGCGCAACGGTGAGAGCTGCTGAGTGGCAGGCAACGATAGCACACGTCGACAGTGTGCGTGAGCGCATCAAGTCACTGCGCATGGAGCTCGTTAATCTTCAAGAAATCGAGATTCTGAGACGTAAAGAACTTTCCCGTACCATGCAGGACGAGAAGGTGCTTGAGAATCTCCGTGAGAAAAAGCGTGCTGAATACGATCATTCCGTCCTTCTCGAAGAGCAGGCTCTCATGGATGACATAGCCATGCGCACTGATCAAGTGTTGCAATCGACCTAAGTCATTCTCAGAGTCGCACGAGTTGTTCAACCTGACGTGCGGAAATGAGTTCAAAGCAAATTATTGTGCTAGTAGCAGCAACTGCCATTACCGGACTTCTGGTAACAGGTGGTGCATTCTATTTGTGGCACACTCAACCGCAAAGTCTGGGTCTTCCCGCTCCCATCGTCGAAGTCGACACTTCCGTCCACGTTCCCACGGAAAGCGAAATACTCCACCATCAAAACGACTCGCTGGTGAGAATTGCGAAGAGTATGCACGATTCATTGAGTGGACTCAGTAGTCAAGTGACGAGCCTTCGAGACCAACAAAAGCACCTCAGCGAACAACTTGAGCAGAACAAAAAAGAACAAGAGAAGAAGGAGAAGGCTTGGAATGATACTACCCGTCTCAAGAATCTACGAGTAAGTGCCGAAATGTACGAAAAGGCTCAACCCGCCGAAGCCGCAAAGATTCTTGCTAAAAGTAACAGTGAGTATGTGGCCGGTGTATTGAACCTTATGAAACGAAAGAGCGCAGCAAAAGTCCTCGAGCAGCTTCCTGTAAACAAGGCTGTAGAGGTATCAAAACTGCTCTCGAAGAATTGACGGTTATTAGGCAACGAAGAATTTGAAACCGCAGGCTGATGTCAGGACGACCAATGCCTCGAACAATGCAAGGAAGCATCTATGCAACTCGCCGACGTAGTTCATACCTTTATCGACCGCGCAAAAGCAGCGGTTGGATCCAGCTCTCCACTCATAGAATCCAGCGATACTGCGGTATTTGCACAGGTATTGGAGCAAACGCAACCCAATGCTGAAAATGTGAATGCGACTGCAGATCAAGGGCCAGCGCTGTCTCCAACTCAACAAGCAGGTACTGAAGCAGTCAACGAATTAGCAAAGACCTCAACACTTGCACCTGAGCTGGCCGTACTCGCGCAACAATCCGATAGCACTCAGGCTCTCGATAATCTTCTCGGAGCAACACTTGCAAATGGACATGAAGTGGGTGCACTTCCTCCGTCCACCAAGAACTCGCGCTTCAATTCCAAAGCTTCAAAAGCGCACAAGTCACGTAAGCAACACAATTCTTCACAGAAGAACAATGCACTCGAACTTGCATCAGCACAGTTAAAGACTTTGTGCGGTGGAGCAGAGCTGCGCGTGCAAGCGGGTGATCAAAGCAGTGCTGAGATTCAACTACAACTTTCTGATTCAGTGAGTGTTGAATCGCTTGCTGAGCAGATCAAAAATTCATTGCCTCAGCCTGAGTCCAAAACAGCAGAGTTGAGTTCTTCCGATGACAAGAGTTTGATTGTCCTACAAATAGACTCAGCAAACGAACTTGTTTTCTCTCAGAACGGTAATCAAGCGCAAATACTTATCAGCGGCGAACTGGCTCGATTGAGTGTTCAAAATCAAATGGCTGAAGGTGACGCAGACGATATTACGAGCGAAGAAACAACTGCTTATGATAAGGCACCGGCACGACTAGCCGGCTCTTCCGAAACGAAGAAGCTGCAGTTGGATGCTGATGATAAAGCTAGTGCTACGTCAATAGCCGTCGAGGAGTCCGATGTAGAGGACAATACGGCAATGACGGAATTTGTGAACGAAGCGATCAAGACCCTCATTGAAGATGCAGGAGCTACAACGAAACAGAGTGATAAGTCTGCTGCAGCATCTACTGCGAAAAGTGTCGAGATGCCGACTTCAGGCACCAAAGTACAAGATGAAGTTCAGGCTCAGAGTGCACAAGGCTCAAAGTCTGCCGGTCTGAGGTCGCTCAATGAACTCATCTCAACGTTGCAGCAAGAAGGATGCACGATTGAAAATGTGGAGCTGCATGTAGCAGTTGGCGACCAGCAGATGACAAATTCTGTTGTCTCAGAGAGTCTACAGAGTTCGATTGAGCAATCAAGCATATTCGCGCCGACACTTGACTATGTTGAGAAGGGACTTGATAGTCCGCACATAGTTGATGTCAAAGACTCGACAATGAGCGAGGCACAGAGTCAAGACACTTCGAATCTCAAAGCGAATGAAATCTCGCTCTTCGAACTACACACTGAAGTTGACAACGCAGCGTTGGAGTTAGATCAACTCATGCAATTCAAACGCACATCGGATGATTCAATGCTCGGTAGTGAGCAGAGTGTCAAAGAGGCTGCAGCTGCAGCGACACAAGGATCACTTTTTAATCGAACAAGCGGATCAAATGGCGTGTCTGATAAGGCCAATGATGTTGTAGCGCAGCAGTCAGTAAAAACAAGCTCTGAAGCAGACACTTTGTTTAGCCGTGTGCATGCATCACAAACACCTGTTGTCAATGCAACAGCGAAGAGTGATTCAGTTACGAACGCAAACTCGTCTGCTGCAATTGCAGATTCTACACCCGTCGTGACAAGCGAAAGCTCAGCAGTAATTAGCAATGCTAAGCTCGGTCAGAAGACACTAAATGGCAGTCAACAGGTAATTCTCGCAAATTCGACCTTAATCGAGCAAAACAAACTCAATGCCGGTGCGCGTCAGAGCGACTCTGTGAAGATGAAGAGCGATTTGTCAGAGACCACTTCACTCGCATCCGGTAGCGCAAAGACAAACTCAACAAATGGCATTCAAGGCTTGCAGGCAACACGCTTAAGTGCTGCTTACAAACAGCCGCAAGAGCACTCCTCGCGCAATGGCGAGCAGGCCGACAAACGCTCACTAACTGAGCGGGCGATTCAGGCGCTGAGTGACGCTAAGATGCAGCTCCATACTGAGAGCAGTGTGGTTGATTCACAGCTCACGACGAATGAGCGCAATGCTGAGAATCCGGTTACGCCAATCATAGGACTTGGTGCTTTCGATAAGAGCAATACGGTATTGGCTTCAAGCTCCGCATCTTCGACTCAAACGAGCCTAAATGTCTCGAGTGAAGCATCGAGCCAATCAAAGACGAGTTTTGCTGAGTCAACTGCAATAGCTCAAGCTCAACATGCAGTGCGAAATGCAGCGACTACGGCAGGCGATTTTCGAAATGCAGCACTGAGAACAGCAGAAAATTTGAGTGAAAACATGCCTCGCACTTTCCGCGTTCCTATCGAGCAATTGCCGAATAACGCTGGAATGGTAATCCGGAGTATGCAGGAAGCGCAGGAGGGACAGGCACGATTAATCCTTCGTCCCGAAGCGCTTGGCACGGTAGTTGTAAACTTGAACTTGCAAGAACAGGTGCGTACAGTGCACATGGAGGTAGCCAACGACGCTGCTCGACAAGCTGTTGAGTCGCAGATTGGTCAGCTTCATGCTGAATTGGCGCGCAATGGAGTGCAGGTAGACACAATTCGCGTCAGTGTACGTGAGAGTGAGCAAAACAACACGAACACCTCTGCGCACCAACATTCGAGTCAGCAGAAGCACGAAGACCGCGAAGCACGCACACAGTTCTTGCGATCATTCGAGCAACGAAAAGATGAAGACGCGAGTCGACGCGAGAGAAATCCCTCACGTCAGCTTCGAGATCAACCTCGACAACGTCGTCAGAACTCTAGAAACTTTGAACAATACGCCTAATTCGAACATGCCTCGGTGCTAAAACACCTGGCACATTGATCACAACTGATCGAAATTCATATGGCAGACGCAATATCAGCCGAAACACAAAAACTCTTTGACCAGTTTGCTACGCAACCTTCGACAAAGAGTCCAACCAAGGCATTGGGTAAGGACGACTTCCTGAGGCTCCTTACGGTGCAGATGAAGTATCAGGATCCAACGCAGCCAATGGATAACAAGGAGATGGCAGCACAGCTTGCTCAGTTCTCATCATTGGAGCAGTTGCAGAATATCAATTCGACGCTTGAAACTATGACTTCAAGCAACGCAGCGTTGGCTCAGAGTCTGGCGCAGATGTCATTGCCTGCTATGATCTCTAAGACGGTCAAGGCAAACACAAATGCGATATCGTACAACGGTAAGGATCCGGTGTCATTCGGATACGACTTAAAGGTTGCTGCGAAGTCTGTTCACATTGACATTCAAGATTCGAGCGGAAAAATCGTTCGAAGCTTTGAATCGCCTGCAGCTCCTGGTGCTTCCGGTCACAATGCATTCCAGTGGGACGGAAAAGATGCACAGGGCAAGACGGTGGCTCAAGGTGATTACAAGTTTGTGGTATCAGGTAAGGATGCTAACGCGAACGATCTAACGATCACACCAATCGTCAGTGGAAAGGTCACAGGAGTACGCTACACCGGTAGTGGCGCCTTTGTCATCATCAATGGTGCGGAAGTCTCAGCTAATGCTGTGGTCGAGGTTAGCGAATAACGCCAAACGAAGAATCTACAATCTAGAAGGCGAATGTGAATACACGTTCGCCTTCTTTCGTTTAGTCAAACTTGATGCGGTAAATATCGGAGTGCACATCATTGGGTTCAATGCATGCTATGTCGCGAAGTTCTCCGGTGTGTAGTTCATAGACCCATCCGTGGATGAGTGGACGATGCTCCTCGAGCCATGCGCGTTGAACGATGGAGGTTTCTGCAAGATTCTTGACTTGCTCCAAGACGTTTAATTCAACGATGCGATTGCTGCGCTCCTGATAGCTGTCTAAAGTGTCGATCTCAGACCGATGCATGGAGTACACATCATTGATATGACGTAACCAGTTATTAAGCAAACCATAGTTGCGACGAGACATGGCAGCTTGGATGCCGCCGCAATTGTAATGTCCGCAAACGATGATGTGCCGAACCTTCAAGATGTCGATTGCGAACTGTAAGACAGTCAGCATCGAGAAATCCGTGTGGATGACCATGTTCGCAATGTTTCGGTGCACGAAGATTTGTCCGGGCTCTGCGCCTGTAATTTCCTCGGCCGGTACTCTACTATCTGAACAACCAATCCACAGGAATTCCGGTTGCTGTTCTCGTGATGTTCGTTCGAAAAAATCCGGATCTAGCGATAACTTTTTTGCTACCCAATCCTTGTTTCCTTGTAGTAATCTTCTGAACGATTCCATGCGCGTTTAGGTTGTGATTGAATCGGAGGAGAGTAAGTATGCCTTGATAAAAGTATCGAGGTCTCCATCCATTACCGCGTGAACATCATTGACTTTGGTTTCAGTTCTGTGATCGTTAACCATTGTGTATGGTTGAAATACATAGGAGCGAATTTGACTGCCCCATTCAATTTTCTTCTTCGCCCCTTCAACCAGTGCCTGTGCTGCTTCGCGTTCTTCGAGTTGCTTCTTGTACAACTGCGACTTCAGCATTTTCATTGCTGTTTCGCGATTCTGATGTTGTGAACGTTGTTGCTGACACGATACGACAATCCCGCTAGGAAGGTGACGTAGGCGAACTGCTGTTTCCACCTTGTTCACATTCTGTCCGCCCTTACCGCCGGAACGAAAGGTATCCATTTCAATATCCGCCGGATTGATTTCGATCTTTACATCGTCATCGATCTCGGGGTAAACATACACAGAAGCGAAGGATGTATGACGACGCGCATTTGAGTCGAAGGGAGAAATGCGAACCAAGCGGTGTACGCCGCTCTCAGCTTTTAGATAACCGTAAGCATTCTTGCCTTTGATTTCGAGAGTTGCAGATTTCAATCCGGCTGTGTCGCCTTCCTGCTCATCAGCTAAATACACCTTGTAGCCATGACGCTCAGCCCATCTCGTGTACATGCGAGTGAGCATTTCTGCCCAGTCTTGTGCTTCCGTACCGCCTGCGCCTGCGTTTATTGTCAGCAAGGCATCACGGTCATCATTCTCTCCGCTCAAGAGCTTCTTGAGTTCAGCATCAGTGATTGCTTCATCAAAGCGTTGCAGCTCGGTGTCAAGCTCTGCTTCCATACTTTGATCGTTTGCTTCCTCAGCAAGTTGGATGAGAGCATCGACTTCACCGATGTCGTTCTGAAGCGATTCCCACATGCTCACCCATTCTTTGCGCTCGGCTATCTCTTGCATCACTTTTTGGGCCGCCTGATTATCGTCCCAAAATCCCGGCTGTTCACTCGTGTGTTCGCGCTCCTCTATCTCTCGACGTTTCGTGTCGATGTCAAAGGAACCTCCGCAATTGTTCAACGCGATCGGAATACTCTTTTAGCTTGTGTTTTTGTTGATCGAACATGATGGACGAGATAGTAGAAACTGGGAATGCAAAAATACTCCTTAGAGAGCAAAGCAACTCGATTCTGAACCTACGCGGGAAAGCAACATCCAGACGAGCTCAGCAAATCCGTAAATTGCGTGTCTAATTCATCTATGACAATGCCTGAACACGCCGATAGAGTAATACGACCGATTGCAACAAACCGAAAGGCTTTGCACGATTACTTTGTCATGCAAAAGATTGAGGCAGGTATACAATTGAGCGGGACTGAAGTGAAATCGCTTCGAGCCGGCAAGGTGAATTTCAAAGATGCCTATGCGACGTTTCCGACTAGAAACAGCGATGAGATAGTGCTGGTTAACCTGCACATTTCGGCGTATGAGTTTGGAAATCGTGAAAATCATCAACCGTTACGACCTCGGAAGTTGCTTTTGAACAAGAGGGAAGCACAGAGACTTCGTTCGGCTAGCCAGGAGCAGGGACTGAGTATAGTGCCTTTAAGCCTATATTTCTCGGGTCCATATGTCAAAGTCGAGCTTGGAATTGTAAAAGGCAAGAAGAGCTACGACAAGCGAGCTGCGGTTGCAGAACGCGAAGCCGACAGAGCAATGAGAAGATTGGATGATGATTAGGTAAAGTCAAAGTGCTTTTGTCGGATGACACACTCATTCCACGGGGTTGGTCTTCTTTTTTGTAGTTTTGTTTTCGGTGGGGAACTACGTTTTTACAGACTCAGAATAGTTACAAGGATGCCAGATTTTGAAGCGGTGATCGGTCTTGAGGTACACGCCCAGCTCAACACTGCTACTAAAGCTTTTTGTTCATGTCCGACTGCGTACGGAGCTGAACCCAACTCCAATACCTGTCCGGTTTGCTTGGGGCATCCCGGAGCGCTCCCTGTTTTCAATCACCGCGTTGTTGACTACAGTATCCTCATGGGTTTAGCCACCCATTCGGCAATTCGCCCTATGTCAGGTTTTGCGCGGAAGAACTACTTCTATCCTGACTTACCGAAGGGTTACCAAATCAGCCAATTCGAGGATCCCATCTGTTACAGTGGTTATGTGGACGTGGAAATGGAAAGCGGCGACACCAAGCGAGTACGCATTACGCGTATTCACATGGAGGAGGACGCGGGTAAGTCAATACACGATATCGACATAGATACTCTTGTCGACCTTAATCGCTGCGGAGTGCCACTTATAGAAATCGTTAGTGAACCGGATTTGCGGTCACCTCAGGAAGCCTACCGTTACCTCATGAATCTCCGCCAGATTCTCATGTATTTGGGAATCTGCGATGGTAATCTGGAGGAGGGGTCCATGCGATGTGACGCCAACATATCAGTTCGCCCTCGAGGAGCTGAGAAATTGGGTACACGCACGGAGATTAAAAATCTCAACTCTTTCAGAAATGTGGAAAAAGCGATCGAATTTGAGATAAATCGGCAGATTGAGTTGATAGGGGGGGGAGGGGTAGTCGAGTATGAAACACGTATGTGGGATTCGGCTACACAATCAACCCGAGCAATGAGATCCAAGGAAGCTGCGCATGACTACCGTTATTTCCCGGAGCCTGATTTGGTCTCTGTGACGGTTGATTCAGCTTGGATTGAAAGAATCAAGTCTACCTTGCCTGAATTACCGCTGGCTAAGAAAATTCGATTTATAGAAGAATACCAGATACCTGCCTATGATGCCTCGTTGTTTGTAGCCGAGGCGTCTATTGCATCGTTTTTTGAGACGACCTGTGCTCATTTGAGTTCAAAGAGCGCAAAGTCCTACAAGTTGGTCAGTAATTGGATTATGACTGAATTGATGCGTTTGATGGGGGATTCAAAGCAATCAATTCACGAATTAGGCTGTTCACCGGCGCATTTGGCTGAGCTTGTTGATTTGATAGCAGAGTCAACAATCAATTCCAAAGTCGCTAAGGACGTTTTTGAAGAAGTCATCCGCAGTCAGACGTCGCCGAGAGAAATCGTTAAGTCGCGCTCTCTGGCAATGACGTCGGACGAGGGCTTGATACGTCAGACCATCGACGCTGTCTTGGCGGAGCATCCTGACACCGTCGCGAAGTTTGCGGAAGGCAAAAAGAACGTCTTTGGATTTCTTGTCGGACAAGTCTTGCGTCTGACCCAAGGAAAGGCCGATCCAAACATTATCAATACACTTTTACAGCAGAAACTGGAAGCGTTGGTACAAGAGCAAAGCTCACAATAGACTTTCACCTACTCACTACTCACGGTGCCTTATGCCAATACCGAGAACCGAAACTATTTGGATGAATGGAAAACTCATTCCTTGGAATGATGCAAAAATTCACGTTTTATCGCACGTTTTACACTATGGCTCGGGTTGGTTCGAAGGAATTCGAGCTTATCAGACAAAGAAGGGGCCTGCAGTATTTCGTTTACGCGAACACGTTGAGCGCTTAGAGAAATCGTTGCGCGTCTATCACACAGACATGCCCTACACGGTTGATCAAGTCTGCAATGCAATTTTAGAATTGCTTCGTCGTAATAAGCTCGGAAGCTGTTACATACGTCCATTGGCATATCGCGGTTTGGGTGAGATGGGCGTCAATCCTATGGGTTGTCCGGTCGAGCTCATCATTGCTGCATGGGAGTGGGGTAGATATTTAGGCAAAGACTCAATCGACGAAGGTGTCGATGTCTGTGTGTCATCATGGAATCGCATTTCCCCTAATACACTGCCGTCTGTGAGCAAAGCATCTGCTAACTACATGAACTCACAACTGGTTCGTATGGAAGCAGTTCGTCATGGCTACGAAGAAGGTATCACGCTTGATGCTTATGGCAACATAAGCGAGGGCAGCGGAGAAAATATATTTATCGTGCAGGGCGGAACGCTCTACACACCGCCGGCTGGATCGTCGATACTTCCGGGAATTACCCGTTCAAGTGTCATGACAATGGCGCGTGACCTGAAGATTCCTGTATTGGAGCAGAGCATTCCGAGAGCGCTACTGTACACAGCAGATGAAGTATTCATGACGGGAACTGCGGTTGAAATTACGCCAGTACGTTCAGTAGATAGAGTTCAGATTGGCAACGGGAAGACCGGAGCAGTCACAAAGAAAATCATGCTTGAATTCCAAAAGGTCGTCGTCAACGGCGTCGACAAGCACAAGTGGCTGACTTTTGTGAATACAAAGAAGAAGAAATAATAAACTGACAACTTCATAGCTGTCTTACACAAACCATTTTAGATCAATGGCGGAAACAAAAAGCGCAGAAAAAGCAACGAAAGCCTCAAAATCAGAATCAACGTCAAAGAAGAACGCTGACACAGCAAAGCAAAGTGTTGTGTCAGCGTTTGACATGAGTGGCTTTGACAAAGAGACTATTCTTCGTTGGTATAAAATCAACCATTTGGGTCGAAGACTAGACGAAAAGGCAGCATCGTATTTGAAAATGGCCAAAGGTTGGTCTTACCATGCTCCTTGTGCCGGCCATGACGGTATTCAGTTGGCAATTGGGCAGATTTTTCGTCAGTCGAAGGACTTCTTCTTTCCTTACTACAGAGATCTTCTCTCATGTTTGTCAGCCGGACTGACACCTTTGGAGATTATTTACAATGGTCTCAGTAAAGACGCCGACGTTGCAGGGGGGGGTAGGCACATGTCGAACCACTTCGCTAAACCGGCGATCAGAATTCAAAATGGATCATCGTGTACTGGTAATCATAGTCAGCATGCAGCCGGAACAGCTCGAGCGATCAAGAAGTTCAAAGGCGACGAACTCTGTATATATTCAGGGGGGGAGTCCGCATGTTCTGAGGGCTATTTTTACGAGGCAGTAAACGGGTCTTGTACTGAGAAATTGCCTGTCATTTTTGTAATCCAGAACAACAAGTTTGGCATCTCTGTACCGGTTCGTGAACAAAGTGCAAATGAGCGAGTTTCTGACAATTTCGTTGGATTTCGCAATCTTTTGATTGTTAATTGCGACGGACGGGACGTTTTTGACTCGTATCGAGCCTTGAAAAAGGCAGCCGACTATGTGTTGTCAGGTGCTGGTCCGGCGATGGTACACGCAGACTGTGACCGTATTGGTTCGCACTCGAATTCTGACAACCAAGAGTTGTATCGTTCTAAAGAAGAAATTGCTGCAGTTAAAGCTAGGGACCCCCTCCCCCTCTTCCGTTCAAAGATCATCGAAGCCGGGCTGGCAACCGATGAGGAGCTGAAGAAGATCGAGGAGGATAATTTGACTGAAATGTACGCAGCCGCGGATATTGCTGAGGTAGCTCCGGATCCGGATCCAGCATCGTACATGGACTTTGAGCTACCCCCCTCCTATGCATCGGCTGAGGACAGATCGGAGTACAGTTTTCAAAACGATCCATCGCATCCTCAACTGACGCTTCGTGAGGCCATAAATGCTAGCATGAAGCAGGAATTCCATCGAAATCCTGCTACTTTCTTATGGGGTCAGGACGTAGCATCTGTAAACAAGCAGGGTATTTTCAATGTTCCCAAGGGAATGTTGGACGAATTTGGCAACGATCGCATTTTTAACGCCCCAATTGCTGAAGATTTCATCGTGGGTACGGCTAACGGCATGTGTCGCTATCGTGACGACATCCGAATCGTGGTAGAGGGGGCTGAGTTTGCCGACTATTTCTGGCCGGCGATGGAGCAACTGATCGAATGCACCCATGATTACTGGCGTACGAAGGGTCAGTTTAGCCCAAACATCGTAATACGTCTGGCAAGTGGCGGCTACATCCAAGGCGGACTATACCATTCTCAAAATTTGGATGCGATTTTCTCGCATTTACCCGGTTTACGCGTGGTTTGTCCTGCTTATGCCGACGATGCTGTTGGATTGATGCGAAATTCTATTCGTTCCCAGGGCACGACTTTGTTCTTGGAGCCTAAGTTCCTATACAACTACCGTGGAACGTCGACTTCAATGCCGGGAGACGACTTTATCATCCCGTTTGGCCGAGCTAAAGTACGCAGAAGCGGTACCGCGTTGACAATCGTAAGCTACGGTAATGCAATACACTTAGCCTCAGATGCATGTCAAAAGCTTGCTGAGATGGGTCATGAGTGCGAATTGATCGATTTGCGCTGTCTTCGCCCATGGGATCGCGAGACCGTCTTCAATTCCGCCCGTAAGACCTCACGCGTGCTTGTAGCGCATGAGCACTATCTCACAGGCGGTCTAGGTGGCGAAATCGCTGCTAGCATCAGTTCAGAGTGCTTCCGTTCGCTTGATGCACCGGTAGCGCGAGTAGCTTCAAAAGACGTCCCTGTAGGCTTTGCAAAGAGCCTAGAAAAGGCAATTTTGTTGAACGTTGAAGACATCGTCAAGGCGGCGTTAGAAACGATCAACTTCTAGGATTTTAACCAACAATTAAGAGTGATATTCTACACACTGTGTAGGAAACCTGACACTCTTTTTAGGTCTCGGAGTCCGCTCTTCTGTCATTCTCATTTTGTGGAAATATTTTTAATTCAGGCAGAAAACTCTTGTCCTCTATATTTGTAGGCTTGCAGATTAGGCTCAGTAAGAAACAGGCAGCGTACGCCAACTGCTGCGCCCGTGGCTTAATGGATAGAGCATTGGATTCCGGTTCCAAGGGTTGGGGGTTCGAGTCCCTCCGGGCGTACACATTGACACTTTAAATACGACATTATTTAGCGACATAAACGAGTATTATCACATGGCAGAAAACAACGAGACAGTAGTAGAACAAAGCGGAGCAACGGAAGCAACTCCGAAGCCTCAACGCGATTGGAAAGAAATGTTTCAAGGCAACCGCAACGCAATCATTATTGCGGCTGTTGTGATACTGCTCGCGGTAGTTGGAATTACATATTATCGCAGTGCAAAGAAAGAGAAAGAACAAGAAGCTGCATTGGCTCTAAGCCGCATCACTGCTTACGTTGACGCCAACGACATTGAAAAAGCACTTAATGGAGATCCAAGTAAAAAGGTACGTGGATTTGACGTTATAGGTTTGGTTGCGATTGTAGATCAATACGCTTCAACCGGTGCAGGAAAGACAGCTGCATTAGAGGCTGCAAATCTGAAAATGATTCAGCAGAAGTACGACGAAGCAGAGAAGTTTTTTGACATCGCGGCAGGTTCAGAATCAGCATTTATTCGTGCCAACGCAACAGCAGGTTTAGCAGCGTGTTTGGAGAAGAAAAACAACTTCGCCGAAGCTGCCAAGACCTATGAAAAAGCGGCAACGATGAGTGAAGCGATCAACAGCAAAGACAAGTTTCAGTATTACGCAGCCATATCATTTGAGAAGGCTGGGGACAAAGAATCGGCAATCAGATTGTTCAAGAATGTGATTCTCGAGTTCGAATATTCGGAGTATGCATCAGAAGCTAGAGCCGGTTTATCCCGACTTGGCACAGTACTTGACTAATACTAAGTACCCGAACCGGGCTTTTTGTGTCTGGACCGGGTGCTTTTTAACACTTGACATTCAAATTTTGTTTATCTAAATGTTTTTATCCATACGGAGGTAGTATGTATAGTTGGTTTCGTTTAAGCGCGCTGCTCCTCGCATTTGTTATCAATTGCGTCGTCAGTGAAGCTCAGCCCCTACAGACTCTGTCAGGTACTGTACCTGCGAGTGAGGTACGGGTGCTCGTCCGAGACAGCTTGTATCGCATCAATGGCCGATACACAGTTGCCGGAACACTCGTTATTGAACCGGGAACCACTGTCGAGTTTGTTGCCAACGGGCAGCTTGTTGACTCGGTTGGTGGTCGTATCATCGCAGACGGACGCGCTAACGCGCTCTATTCTGGAACGAATTACGCTTTTGTAAATCGTCCAAATGGTGGTTTTGCGTATGATTACTCTGACCCGGCGTATTTCCTGTCGAGTTTTGTTGTAAATCGTTCGACTCAGATTGAGCCGACGATTTCTTCATCCAAGAATGACATTACATTCAATGTCATTTTGGATACTTTAACTCGTCGCATTGAAAATCTTCCAAGCCTGGCTGCTGATGCTCAAGGTAAGAGCTATGTACGCTGGCCTGCTGCAGTTAACCCTGCATCTGGCGCAACACCTCCGGCTGGACAATTGTATTTGGCTGCTACAACCCCTACGGTTGTAAACGGTCAATCGTTCTACAACACCAAGTTTGTTGTTCCTTACGAATACGCTATTCTTTGGATTACAGCTCGTTTGTCAAACCCGACACTCGATCCTGCAATCAGAACACGCGCATGGACACGTTTGAATTTCCAAAATCCAAGCGTTGGTGGTCCAGGCCGCGATCGTATCCTTTTCTTAGGTCGTGCTATCAACAGCTTCTCACGTGAGTGGGGACATATCGTAGTTCTCCCAGGTGCTCGTGCAGCATTCTTCAGAGATTGCGATTTCCAAAACTTCCGCAAGGACACAACAGTTAGCCGTTTGCCATTGTACAGCACATCATCAGCAGGTGATCCTACATCAGCATCATCGTTGAACTTTGCTGTTAACTCACTCTTGAATGGTTCCGGTGGTGCATTGAGCGTAATGTCATCACGTACATGGTTGGTAGGATGTACCTTTAGCAGAAACATGGCTCGCTATCATGGCGGTGCTTTGCAATTCCAACAAGCTCCGGTTGATGCAAGTGGTGCACAATATCCTGTTGTTACAACAGGTTCGACAGCAGCTTCAGCTCAATATTCAGCTTTGCCTGCTTCGTACTTCCCAACAGACCTCGGTGCCGGTGCTAGCCCTGCAGTACCTTCAATTATCGTAAATCAGTATTTGTTCGAGCAGAACGCAAACAATGTAACAACATTGCTTTCACCGCCTCGCTCAAATACAGATCCGGTTAACCCAACATATGTTCGCGCACATGACAACCTGTATTACCCAACGTTGAAAGAGCTCGATGACCAAAATCGTCAAGCTGTTGACGACGGTCGTTTGGCTGTTTACTTAGGTCGTGTTCGTCAATTGACATTCACAAACAACAAGACACAGCTCACAAACATTGCACAAGTTGTTACAAGCCAAGGTGTTGTTGTTACAGACGACGAAAGCAACTCAGCAACAACTGAGACAAACTTCAATCTTGCATACAAGAACCAATCATACGGTGGTGCTGTTTATATCGGCGGCCGCTGGGCAATGGACATTGGTCTTGGTGTTAATGACTTCCAAGCTCGCGACTATGTAATCTTCGACGGTAACATGGCTCGCAACTTCCAAAATGAAATTTCGAACTCAGTAACAACCGGCGGTTCACGTGGTGGTGCTTTGTATGTAACGGGCGCAACCTCGATGACAACCACAGGTCGTTACCGTTCAAACTCAACAGAAACCAAATACCTCACAACATATAATGCAGCTTCCCTGAATCAGGGTGGTGGTATTTACATGTCATCAAATGCTGGTCGTTTGATGTTGCGTGGCGGTCAAGACGTTCAAGTTCCAATGAACATGACGTCAAACTCAGCTGCTCGTGGTGGTGCTATTTATACAGACGAAAACTTCAGCATCGATCCAAACCGTCCTTCACCACACGTTGGTGGTGCAAACGGAGACAACATCCTTGTTCGTAACCTTGGTTATAACATCAAGTTCTTGAACAACGTTGCTAAGTACGATGGTGGAGCAATCTTCGCAAAGCGCAACTTCCTCATGTACGGTGCCGGTGGTGTAATCAGCAATGTAATCCTTGGTTACTCACAAGCTCACCTTATCGAATTCAACGGTAACACCGCTGGTTATTCTGGTGGTGCGGTTGCAATTCACCTCCGCAGCACAGTTACACAACCTGAGTATGCATACCTTCGTTGCGTACGTACAGTGTTTGACAACAATCGCGTCGGTGAAAACCTCGACAGCGTAAGTCAACGCAGTGTACGTGGTGGTGGTGCTTTGTATTCTTTGAACGCAGAAGTTCAAACAATCCAAGGTTGCGAATTCCATGCTAACCTTGCGCAAGCAGGTAACGGTGGTGCTATCGCGATCGTTAATCCGAAGTCTTCATTCGGATCAGCATCAGGTGGAAACTTCCAACGCGTATTCTGTACAGATGTTGACAGTGTAAGCTATGGTTCAAATCCAGCTTTCGTTACAGGATTCAAGTCCACAAACGAAGCATTCACATTTAAGCCAGGCACAACACAGTATCCTCCTCATGTTCGCATGATGACCCGCTTCCTTGATAACCGTAGCGTTGAGAACACAGCTCGTATGGGTTCAGGCGCAACACAAGCAGGTAGCGTAACAATTACACACCCAGGTTCAGGTGCAACATCCGGTCCGGATGCTAGCATCGGTGGTGCAGTTCTTCAAGAGAACGGTACCGGTCTTGGTGGTGCTATCTATATTCTTGATCAAATCACAAGCAGCCGCGCTGGTCGTTTGGACTCAGTATTCTTCAACCGTGTACGTATCCAAAACCAAAGCGCTTATAGCGGTGCTGCTATCTACTCTGATAACTATGACTTGAAGCTCGTTCTCTTGCGTTCTTTGATCGCAAACAACGTTGCTACTTCAAGCGTTGGTGCTGATCAAAATGCTATCAGCGGTCCAATGTTGACCGTTAACAGCAACCAAATCAACAAGGCATCAAGTGACCTCGCTGGTTCCATCATTTATGGTGAAGCAATTGGTCCTGTTCCTTTCGCTAGCTTCTCAAGCGCTGGCAACTCAATGTTCGATAATCAGGCTCGCTTCCTCATCCGTTATCCAGATGCTCCAAACACCAAGGGTCTCTTGGCTGGAACAACCGGTATCGGTTATGGTGGTGTTGACTCATTGAACGGTAACTACTGGGGTCATACCGACGCTAACGTTACAACACGCGTTTATCGCTACGATGGTAATGGAAATGTATCTGACTCACTGCCACAAGAAACATTCTTTGTAGCTGGTGACGGTACACAGCAACTTCGATTTGTTCGCGGTGGTACAGGTAAGGACCAAGGTCCTTTCGAGAGCATCTTTGCTTACTCATACACCGCAATCCCAATGATGAACGGTGCTGATGAAAAGACACCTGCTGCAGTTTCAATTCCAGAAAAGCTGTTGCAACAAGGTCGTATCTACGATTCATTCGACAAGGGTACAGACATCAAGACAGCTGACTACAGCAAGCGTCGTATGTCTCCAATCGAAGACTTCGCTGTTGGTATCCCAACAACGCTCAGCAAGTTTGCTGATCCTTCACAGCCTTCATTCAACAAGTACATCAAGCGTTTCACACGTGACCCATTTGTTGCTGAAGCTGATCAAAACATCGCACGTCTTCAAACTGAGTACAAGGGTGATCATCCAATCGGATACCCACTCTTCCTCGAAGCAAAGGCTGACTATACTTCAGCTGCAGATGTATTTAGCAATAATGATGTTCGTTCAATCAACGAAACAGTATTCTTCGTTATCAACACAAGCACAGGTGATTACATCCGTGTTAACCTTGCACAAGTTGACCCAACAAGCGAAACATTCCGTGGTCGCGTAGATCTCGTTCCTGACTCAACCAATGGTGGTCAAATCGCCGGTGGATATCAAGTACGTCGTAACGCAGAAGGTTTGGCAAACTTTGGTACAGACCTCGCTTCAATCTTGGCTGCAATCAAGCGCAACCCAGAAAACGAAGATGCTGGTACATTGCCAGGTCGCAAGTACGAAGCAGTTGGTACAAACAACGAATTGGGTGGTAGCGGCTTTGGATTCATCAATCGTCCAACATTGCCAAACTCAAACATTGACAACTTCGGTCGTAACATGGTAACATACTTCGCAGGTGAGCGCTACAATACGCTGCCGGCTAAGGTTGGTGACCAAATCGCAATCGTATCACGTTCAGCTCTCTGGCGTGAAGTTGGTAGCAACAATGATGCATTTGCAGGCGCGTTGATCTTCAAGGTTGGTGCAACAACACCTCCGCCAGTATGGACTGGTAACAAGATCACCACAGCAAATCCAGTAGCTGCTAACGGTGTACCTGCACTTCCGATCTTCAAGAACAAGTTGTTCGTTTCAGAAGACCGCGTATATCCACGTGATCCATCAGACAACCTTCGCCCACCGGGACGTGATACAATCTTTGCTATCACAGTTCGCGATACAAACTTGTTCTACGATCCACGTTCAATCTTGGATGGTACCAAGTATTCACAAATGGCTTACGGTTGGACAGTTGACGCAAACTCAGGTTTGTCACACTGGTTGAAGGCTGATACAATTCCAGCAGTTGTTGGAACAGACTCAACAGCATGGTACCAAGCTCACGGTCACATCCGTCTCCGTGGTACCCCGTCAAATCCATATGTAGTTCCAGAAGGCGAATGGGTAACAGTTACAGCACGTAACTTCCCACCATCAGTTGCTACAATCGATTCAATGAAGGCAGCAGGTATTGCAGCTGACGTAATTGCTAAGTACATCTACTTGTACTCTTCATATTATGGCAACCAAAGCTATGATGCTACAAATGCTCGCTTCTTGCAACAAGACACAGTAAACAATGGTTGGGGTGCTGACACAAGCTATCGTTTCCGAATCTTCGTAACAGACAGCTTGCCGTTGTTCACCAACAGCGCGTTTACATGTGAGCGTAACAACATTTTGTATGCTAACCTTACAGACAGCTTGCGTATGGCAGCTGACTTCAACACTGATGACGAAGCGGAAGACGCAGCTGCTGAACAAGCTGGTTGGACATTCCCATACGGTCGTACATCATACAACTGGTTGTCAGAAAACCGCAATGATCACGGTGCTGATACAGCATACGATCAGGTTACACAAGTACGTCCAAACTGGCTTGCAAACAAGTATTTGCGCAAGTATGCTAACTCAGCACAAAGCGATGCATTTGCATCAGACTTTACATCAAAGGGTCAATTGCGTATCGCTATCGACTCATTGACAGCTGTCGGCATTTTGAGCCCAGTACAACGTTATCACAACGCACTTAACACAGATACACTCTTTACCGTAGTTGTAAACGACGGTCACGGTGGAATCTCAACACTCAATAAGAACATCATCGTTAATATTCCTCCGACCATTCTGAACTCATCATTACCAGATGCATACGAGGATATCGACTATAACTCAACCTTGATTGGTGACTCTACATACATCCGCGTAAGCGATCCTAACTTCGGTCAGAAGATTGCTTATGAATTGATCTATGGTGATGATACACGCAAGGCTACAGGTATCAATCGTGACGGCTGCTTCCCAGAAGCTGGCAAGTGGGATATCAGCAACGCTTCGACACCGAAGTGGTTGAAGATCAACCCGGTCAGTGGTATGCTCTTCGGAACACCACGCGTTACCGATACAAAGACACCTGATACAACAGTTAACGTAACTGTATATGTACACGATGACGGTCCTAACGGCGGTTTGGGTCACGTAAAGACACTTACTCTCGTTATCCACGCTGTTAACCACGATCCACACATCTTCGAAGTTCCTGCAACACGCTGTATCGTAAATGGCGGCGATGTTAATGATACTCTCAAGATTTCGGACAAGGATCTTCTCCGTGCTGAAACCGTTAATCTCCGTGTTATTCGTCCACAACAAGGTTTGACAATTACACCGGCAACAATCACCGGTCCTCGTTCACTCGATACCGTCTCTGTTGCAGTTACAGGCAAGTACAACGTTACACCATACAAAACTGTAGATACAGTTGTTGTTGAAGTAACTGACATTCATGGCGGCGCACCGGATACTCTCAAGTATCTCGTTCGCATCTCTGAGAACTCAACATTCTTGGCTAACCTTGAAATCCGTAACAACAAGGGTGCTTATGAAACACTTACCTGGGGTACAGGCGGAAACGCAACAACAGGTGACAACCCAACCAAGGGTGGTGTTGGTAAGCTTGACTCTAACTATTGCGAATATGAACTTCCTCCAATCCCACCAATCGACGTGTTCGATGCTCGTTGGGTAATTCCATCAAAGAATGGTATGCTCCGCAACTTCTTCCCGAATTGCGCTTCAGGCGACAAGCGTGTTGAAGTTTACAAGGGTCGTTTCCAAGCTGGTGGCGTAGTAGGTTCACAAGATGAATACTTCCCAGTAACCTTCAAGTGGTTGATGTCAGAAGTTCCATCTGTAACGGATCAAGCTAAGAATCCATGCGGTGGCTCATACTATCTCATGGACGGTGTTGGTGGTTCCTTGTTCGCAGTTAACATGAACAACGGTAAGTACCGTACACAAAGCGCAAGCACATACGATGTTATCGTCAGTGGCGATACCGTAATCTTGAAGGCTTATCAGTCATCAGCATCATCATTCATCATTCTCTGGGACGAAGCATCAGACGTTAAGCCTGATGTTCAATCAGATGCATTGAGCCTTGATGCAGTTTCACCGAACCCATTTGGTTCATCGACAAACATCAGCTTCAACGTACCGACCGCAAGCAACGTGCAGATTGAAGTCTTTGATAACCTTGGTAACAAAGTAGCTACGATTGCAAATGACATCTTCCCAGCAGGTCACACGACATTGCCATGGGACGGACGTGGTCTCAGCGGTGCAGAATTGAACTCAGGTGCATACACAGTTCGTATGACCGTAGGCTCATTCAGCACAATGCAAAAAGTTGTAATCGTTCGCTAATAATCAACTTCGAATCCGGGGTCTCTTAAAAGGCCCCGGAACGAAGACTTAAACATGACATTAACTTTTAAAAAATATCAAGGACAAACTGCTATGAGAAAACGTCTATTTCTTGCAGCTTTGGCTTCTCTATTCCTCGTCGGCGCCTCGATGAAAGCGCAGATTTACGTGGAATTTGAAACGCCAAAGAAGGTGGGCAACCGCCCGTATACGCCGCTGCCTTCCGGTGGGTCGACAACGGCCTACACGGCGAACAGTTTTACTGTTCCGCCGAATGTTGATCCGGATGATGGTTTTGCAGCTGCGCAACTTCCATTTCCGTTCGAATTCAATGGTACAGTGTACAATTGGATCCTCATCAACGTAAATGGTTTTATCATTATGTCGCCAGATGGAAATGTTCCACTCGGTATCGTTGGTCAACAAATCCAAACTCGTCTTTTCGACGGTTCACAGTTCCCACGTAACGTTGTTGCTCCTTACTGGGGTGATCACTACTTCCGTATTGGTGGAACAGCTCAGCCGGGTTATATGCCATCACAAATTTTGACTGGCATCGCTAACGTCGGTGGTCGTCGCGCTTTCTGTATTGAATGGCGCAACTTGAACATCAACGACAAGACATTGCCTTCATCAGTTGGTAATTTCCAATGCTACTTGTATGAGCAAACTGCAGTTCCTGGCAACAGCCAAGGTGACATCGAGTTCGCTTATGGTCAAATCGGCGGAAATCCAAACACAACATTGACAACCGTTATTACCCGTAACGCTGCTGTTGGTATCAAGGGAAGCTCACCACAAGGTGACTGGTTGAACGCCTTCTTCACGGCTCCAGCAACATCCTTCACATCAACGCAATTGTCAAATTCATGGCAGCCTTCAGGTGGAAGTGATACAGTATTGCTCTTTAAATCGATCCCACGCCTTCGTTTGAATGTTTGGGGTGATGGCGATGCTGACTTTTCACAAGCACCAGGTTCACGTCACTATGGTAGCCCACAAAACCAATACGTAACAGCTAATGACGCTCTCGTTATTCTTCGTTCCGTAGCAGCCAACAAGCCGTTGGATAGCTTGGTAAAGCGTATGGCTTTCAAGGGTGATGTTGACCACAACGGCCGTTTCTATTATTCGACACGTAATGTGAACAATACCGCAGATACTGCTAAGTATCGTCGCGAAGTGAAGTTCCGTACACCGCTTCCACGTAACAACTGGACCTTGAACGAGCACTTCCAATTGGGTTCACCTCAAACACAAGACAGTTTGCTCCGTCTTCAGACATATGATATGCCAAGTGATAACTCACTTGACTTCCAGTCAATCTATTTCCAAGTCAATGCATATGATGCAGCTTTGATCATGCACTACTTAGGTGCTCGCATCATCACATTGCCATGGACACTTGACTCAATCGTTCCGTTTGGCAAGACAATCAGCACTGACGTTAATGCAGATGATGTACGTTTTGCGAACTGCACCAAGTCCAGCAATGGAGTTGTTCGTATCCCGGTTTACCTTAATGGTCTCCGTGATGCAGCTGTAAGTGCAGTGTTCAACGTGAACTCAGAAGTAGTTAGTGTTGAAAGCGCATTCCCGAACATGATCTCTATGTTCGATGGCAACCGTGTTGCAATCGCTGGTAGCGTTAAGACAGATGGCACAGAGCCAATCGCTTATGTTACTGTTCGTGCAGCTCAAAATGACATCAAGGTTGACGGTGTTGAATTCAATGGCGATGCTCGTCCTTCACAAACAATCACAATTGCTAGTGCAAGCGACAACGTTGCTCTTTTGACAGCTACTCAACCAACAGCTTCGAATCCAGTGAGCACAGTAAGTGTTAGCATTCCTTCCAACGGAGATTATAGCCTTCGCGTTTATGATATCCTCGGAAACGAAGTAGCTTCGCTTGCAAATGCTTCATTCTCACAAGGACAGTATAGCTTCCAGTGGGATGGTCGTACAGTAAGTGGTGCTCCTGTCGGTTCAGGCGTTTATTTCTTCCGCTTAACCGGTAGTGGTGTCAATGCGACAAACTCAGTTGTATTCGATCGCTAAGATTCGCACATTGATTCTCGCGGCGGGGATTCTAATCCTCGCCGCTGGATCAATGCGATCACAGCCAAAGCGTCCTCTTGACGCGTCAGTACACATTACAAACAGTGTTGATCTTTGCAGTCTTGATAGCACCTTTATCGTAACAGTCGATGTAGGTCCTCTCTTTGTAGCAGATAGCGTATTACTCTACGACATCAGCTTAAGTTTTCCAAGTGATCGGATGCGATACAAGTCTGTATTGTTTCAGGGAACTTTAAGTGAAAACTTAGAGACGAAGGACTACAACGCAAGAGATAGTGGAAGAATACGAGTGTATGGTTTCAATGTCATGAAGCCAATTGCTGGTGACAAACCACTTTTTGCAGTACTGTTTCAGTACAAAGGTGAGTGCTCCGATTCCAGCGTTATTGGTTTCGGTAGCCTTCCGGATATCAATGCAGAGGCAAAGGTTTACTACAGAACTTTGACGGCAGCGAAAGTGGATTTGAAAATTGCTGATGCGCCGTCGCGGTCTTTGAAACTTAATTTCTCAAACGACACTCTTGTATTTACACAAGGGCAGTCTCGTTTAGCGTCATCGGTTCGGGTCACAATCGCTGATAATGCCAGACTTCATAATGTAGTTATTGGTGTTCAGCGTCCGCCGTCAAGCTTCACGATTGATTCACTAGCGTCAATCCGTAGCACAGATACTTTGGAAATAGATAGCATCAATTCTTTGATGCGCGTGTCAGTGAAGAGTAAAACAGGACAGTACTTACAAAACGACTGTGGTTTTACATTTCAGATTCACTCGAATTCAGCAGACTCAGCTGTAGCGAGTATTCAGACACTGCTACTTGGAAAAGATACTTGTGCTTGTGTGACGCGTTGGCTTGGAGATTCTACGACACTTGTTCGCAAAGCAAATGCGACATCGAGTGTTGACGAAGATGTAGAGCATCGCCCGCAAGTGTATCGTAATGGTGACGTTTGGGAACTTAAAGTGCCGAAGAATTTTTCAGGCATTCTTCGATTGTACGACTGTCGAGGCCTTCTGGTTTATCAACATAGAGTTGATTATGAGGACCATCTGGCAATAGGTCGATCAATGTTCAGTGTCGGTGTATATGTCGCGACATTCACGGATGACCGTGGCAATACACACTATACGATGATATTCAACTAAATCAATTTTTTATTACTCATTATTCCTGTAGGAGTGGTTATGTTCAAAGGGTATTATGTGCACAGTGCAGTACGCCGACTCGTTGTGGCAGCACTTGTGGCTATGTGTGCATTCGCCACTGGCGTGTCTGCACAACAGCTCATTCCACAGTCCCCGCGCTTGAGTCTAACAGGTAGCGAAGGTGGTTACAATCCTTCGTGGTATCCTGATGGTCGCTTGTGGGTGACTGCGGCTGGTGATAACGGTCCAACCGAAATCATCGTCCCGGTATTCATGAAGAACTGCTGGCAGAGCAGAACTCCATATACCGTTCAACCAATTTATAGCTTCAACTTTAAGCTTCAGTACGACAGTACAGCATTGAAGCCGGTTGGTGTTATGACTCGCGGTCCATGGCTTCAAGGACAACACCCAAATGTTGTTTTGTCAAAGACCGATAGTGCAGCCTTGACCGATGGCTGGCAAATCACGTGGGACGATGCAATCGACTCAACGTACCAAGTTCAAAACGGTCTTATTTCACCGTCGAACCCTAACCGTCTTCGCGGTAAGAGAGTTCGTATTGCTGGTCAATCTGGTCGCCCGTTGCCAACAACTGGTTCGAGCAGTGACTGTAATCAGTACGAGTATCGTCCATTTGTATACGTAAAGTTCCAAGTTCTGGGTCGTCCAGGTCTCGGTGTGAGCGACGTATCTCCGCTTATCGTGACAACAGATTCGATCTACTACAACAACCAAAACGTTTACACACAATCTCCGTTCCCTGGTGATGCTAACTATCCACAGCCACAACCTTTGGATCGTATCATCGCTGGTGTAGATTACACTCGTATCGGTATCGAACCAGCTGCTGTAAATACTATCACCAAGGGTATGATTTACATGCACATCCGTGATCAGTTTGCATTTGATTTTCTTCCGCAGCCAACAGGTAACCCTAACGAAACATCAGTTCAGAAAGTCTCTGATACATTGTTCACGTTAACTCGCGTTATTCCATTTGATCCTGTACTTCAACAAGGTCTTGGTCAAGCTATCAATGAAATTCAAGTAACACTCACACCGGACGGTGTTCGCGCTACAAACATTATCGTTGAATCAGATCAACCATGGTTGCTCTTCAAAACACGTGGTGCTAAGAATCCAATTCCGGCTCCAACACGTCTCGGTAGGATCGCATACATCGATCGCGGTATCCTCGGTCCTCCAAACGGTCTTGGTTACCCGGATGCTCAAAACGCTCCATTCCCGAATGCTATCGATCCTAAGCTGAACTTCGACATTATCTGCGATCCAGGTCAATTGGCTGACAATCCAGATCCAAGCAACCCAGATGAATATGCTGGTCGTTATGAAGGATACATCACATTCCGTTCATTGACAGCACAATTCACACCAGTCCGTTTGAAGGTTGTATTCCTGGTTGTTCGTACTCCGAACGAAACATATAATGGCGTTCCACCACAAGATTACCTTGCAAAGGGTATGTGGATCAACGTACGTAACTCAGCTCCAGTACCACAATCAGCAAACCTGATGTTTGGTACAGGTCTTCGTGCTACATATCATGCAGATTCGCTCTTCGGTGAGTTCGCATATCCATCAGTCGACTCAAGCAGCTTCTTCGCTCGCTTCTTCCAAATCCCGAATGCAAAGGATACATCAAACAGTGATATCCAAGCACAATTGTACGGTTATGGTGACATCACACAAGTGTTTGATTCACGCGACATTCGTGACGTGTTTGAAGATACAACACTCGTTTACCGCTGTCGCTTCAGCGCTGGTTCAGCGTTGAACTACCCGGTCGTTTTGACATGGGATCGTAATCAATTCCCTGATGGCGCTCAACTCTTCTTGCGCGACATCGAGAATGGTAAGTTGTTCGGTCTCGACATGCGTCAAGCAACGCCGGTTCCAGGCTCAGGTACCCTGATGTCCTATACAATTCGTGATCAAAAGATTACTGCTTTTGACATTGAATACACACCGGCTCGCGCTCGCATTCAGCAGAACTTCAAGAAGGGCTGGAACTTGGTTTCATTGCCGGTACGTCCATCATCAAGTGACTACAAGGTTATTTGGCCAAACGTTCCTTCTTCACCGATCAAGTACTCGATCAGCTACTATCAACCAGAAGCAAATGCTGTCGTTGGTTATGGTTACTTCCTCAAGTTCCCTAAAGCTGACACAACAATCATTTCAGGTTTGTTAGTAAAGCGCATTGCTAAGGATGTATATCCAGTTCACCTTTATGATGGTTGGAATACAGTTGGTGCACTTTCAGTTCCAGTTGGAACAGAGCAAATCAAGTACGATGCAGCAGCTAGCAACTTGCCACCGCCGCAGCAAATTTCTGGTGTCTTTGGTTACACAACAGACCGTGGATATCGCGAAGTTTCAGAATTGACACCTGGTATTGGTTACTGGGTTAAGATGGCTGGCGAAGGTTACTACAACGTATCAGCTCCAGTTACAAAGGGTGCTGCTCTCACAAACGATCGTGACGCTATCTTGAATGCAAGTGCTCGCATTAGCATCCAAGACGCTGCTTCACATCAGAACTCACTCTATGTTACTGAAGGTTGCGTGCAATTCACAACAAATCGTTTTGATTTGCCACCAGCACCTCCATCAGCAGACTTGTTCGATGCTCGTTTCTCATCCAATACTTATGTAAGCACCAGCGAAACACCAGTTATCCGTTTGCAAGGTGTTGAGTATCCGGTTAGCCTCAGCATGAACAACAATCGTTCAACATACACAGTAGTAGATGCTCAAAGCGGTGAAGTTCTTGGCACATTGTCACAAGGAAACAGCCGTGTTGTTATCAATGATGAGCGCACAACAGCAATCCGCTTGTTGAGCGAAACATCAAACAATCTCAACTATGCATTTACAGCTGCCCCGAACCCAACGTCATCAAAGACAACTGTTAGCTTCAGCTTGCCAGAAACACAAATGGTTAGCGTGAAGTTGTACAATGCAATGGGACAAGAGATCCGCACACTAGCTAACGGCGTATTCACCAAGGGTGATAGCGCAGTTGAGCTCGACGCTACAGATCTCGTAAGCGGTTCGTACTTGGTCAAGATTGTTGCTAACGACTTCGTTGCTACAAAAGCAATTAATGTTGTTCGCTAATCTTCGGTCTAAGTAGGTATTTATGGGGCAACGGTTTTCCGTTGCCCCTTTTTTTTATATGATTCGAAAGGATATTTGTATGAAGTACCCAGTTATCTCGGTAAAAATGATCGTTGTGGCTGTGTTTTGTCTGATGCTTGTTTCAATGTCGGCTCAAGTGGCTCACGTTGAAACAAACATCACCATGCGAAACGAGCTCGGTAAGTACGCGACAGTTATATGCGGTGTTGATTCAGCAGCTACCAACGGAATAGATGCGGCAATGGGAGAAGTGGATATTCCGGGTTTTCCACCAACACCCTCAGGACTTCAAGCAGCCTTTGCATACAAGGACAATGATGGCAGCTCAGTTCTCAGTTATCGGAACATTCGTAAGATGCCGGTTGGTAAGAGAGTCTTTTGCGATACTCTGCGTTTGCTTATCACGCCCGCTACTGACGAATCGCGCGGCTCGGTAGTTAGCTTTACTTGGGCTTTTCCTTTGGATAGAAGCATCGACTCAATCATCGTTGAGGACACATTCGGAGGCACAATTAAGAAAGTGTTTTTTGATTCTCGAGAAGCAGACACGCTCAAGAATAATGAGAAGAACCTCGAGAGCTTCGTTGTGCGTATATACTACAACATTAAAGATCCGGTGTCCGTAGAATCAGAACAATCAATGTCGAATGCAGACTTCATCAGATACAGTAACGCCAAACTGCACTTCGATCAATCTTTGTTCAGAGATGGAGAACAGTGGGATCTTCAAGTGTCAAACATCACAGGGCAGACAGTGCTCTTGAGCGAACTGAAGCAAACTGTTTCCGTAGAGAGTCTCACTAATGGCACCTATGTTGCTACTCTTCTTAATCGTCAACATCCAACACAATCGATTTCAAGAGTATTCGTTCGCTAATAGAAAGCTAAACCGATCTGATCTAACCGTTCTTAAAATGAAAAGCTCTCTGATTGATTGCATCAACAGAGAGCTTTCTTATTGTGCGCCCGGCAGGGCGCACTCTCTAAGGAGTGAAAGTCTCCTGCAAGCCCGGTAAGGGGAATTGTTAGCTGAACAGCAAGGGTGTCCATCGCGAGGTGGAATCTGAAGGAAGCTGAAAGCAAAAGGCTGACTCG